>JAHZDZ010000015.1:21189-93905 GCA_019422105.1 Bacillota bacterium
AATATAAGCAGCCATTTGCGCAGCAAATGTACCGAAAAACCGCAGGTTTTGAGGTCTCTTCGCGAAATTTTATTCTCGAACATATAAAGCGAAGAAAAAGGTGCTTAAGATGCGCACTGTGCAAGTTTTCTTGCTGGCATGCGTAGCAATATACCAAGTATCCCCGCTGAAATTTATCGTTAGCGAACCTCAAAATGCCGTAAAATTCTTCCAGACCTGACATAAATATTGATTACAGTTTTTTTCCTCCATCAGTATTTATGTCGGGCCGGGGAAAACAAACCGCAAAGCTTATTCATAAAAAACGGGACTGCAAAGAGCCCCGTCTTTTATGCTTCATTTGCTGATTTATCCGCCAAAAGGCCAGCAAAAATATCCTGAACAAGCCCGCCGCATTATTCCTTTACGGACATTTCAACAAGCTGCAGCTTACACAGATCGTTATAAACAACATTGTCCAGTCTGCTGGAAACAGCGAAATTCTTTGGATGCTGAAGAAGGAATGCATATGGACTGTTTTCAGCCATCATGTTCTGAAGCTCTACAGAGTAGCCCTCACGGACAGCCGTATCGCCCTCCCCTGCAATCTTCTTTCCAAGCTCTACCATTTCAGGCGCAGCGTCTGCAGGCCAGTTTGCCCTTTCACCTACGGTGTCTCCCGGAAGGAAAGCAAGCTGGTTATTGATGTCATAGTAATCGGGGCTCCAGTGCATCAAAAGGAATGGGCATTTTCCCTCTCTGTACTGGTCGATAACTACACCTATTTCAGATGTCTCAACGTTCACCTTGATATTGATAGCGGCAAGGTCACTCTGTATTTTCTGAGCCAGCGTCGTCCAGGAAAGCCCCTCTGTGTCGAAGTTAGCTGCTGTCAGAGTAATCTCAAAGCCATCTGCGTAGCCGGCGTTTATCATAAGCTCTTTTGCCTTTTCAATATCCTGATAATCCTCACTTCTAGTCTCAGCACCGATAAAGCCCTGAGGTACGATGGACAGCGGCAGGGATGCACCCTCTCCGCACAGTGTCAGAAGGCCCTTGTAGTCAATAGCAAGCCTTACCGCCTGCTGCACATCAGGATTAGAGATCGGTCCGCCGATGGCCTCATCCTCATTCATCAAAAGGAAAGTACATACAGAGGACTGTCCGCGCATTACTGTAATGCCGTCTTTGCCCTCAAGCTGACCGATATTGTCGGAATTCAGTGTAAACGCCACATCAATTTCGCCCTTTTCAAGCATCTGTATCTGTGTGTTTGTATCTGGGATTTCTTTTATTATGTAACGCTCTACATTGCCTGTTTCACCCCAGTAATCAGCATTTTTCTCCAGCACAAGCTCAACGTTTGGCGTCCAGCTTACAAGCTTATAGGGGCCGCTGCCGGCAGAGTTTTTATCTAAAAATTCTCTTGCGCTGTCTGTGGAAGCCGCATCCTCCGCATCCGTTCCGCCGTTTTGCTTTACCAGCTCACTGTCAAGTATACAAAAGGCATTGGAAGCAAGTTTGGTTAAGAAGGAAGCGTCTGGCTCCTTCAGCTTGAAAATAACTGTGTAGTCGTCAGGAGTCTCAATGGATTCAATCCCCTGAACATGGGCAACCGTATTGGATTTCAGATTTCTGACACGGTTTACAGACCATGCAACATCTTTACTTGTCAATGGATTGCCGCTTGTAAACACAACATCGTCTCTCAGATGGAAGGTATAAACAGTTCCCGTTTCATCCAATGTCCAGTCATCCTTTGCCAGAGACGGCTTTGGATTTGCCATGTCATTGCCCTCAATCCTGAATAACATATCATAGGATGCATATGTTACCATATTGCCGAACACCTCATACATCTGGCCCGGGTCAAGAGTTTTCAGGTCTGTTGCGATACCGACAACAACCGTCTTGTCACCGCTTGCCGCATTCTGTCCGCCGTCTTGAGGCGCTCCTGCCTGGTCCTTGCTGCCGCCGCAGCCGGTCAGTGCTGTCACCGCCAAAGCCGCCGCCAAAAGCAGGCTGAATACTTTTCTCTTCATGTGTAATCCCCCTTATATCATCATATTAATGCATTCCTTTTCCCCTTTGGGAAAATATATAAAAGAACAGGCACCAGATACCGAAACAAAACAATTTAATTTCAATTGTCCGTATATCACTATCCGCAAACCTGATTTTATTTTAATTCATCTCTAAAAAAGCCTCTGTTTTTCGCCGTCATACTGCATTTGCCCTTCTGATTCCCTGTCATATAGATGGCACGCAACAAAATGCTCCTTCTCCATCTCCTTTAAGGGCGGTTTTATCTTCCTGCAAATATCCATAGCCCTCGGACACCTGGTATGGAAGGGACATCCCGCAGGCGGTGACACAGGGCTTGGCAGCTCACCGGAAAGAATTTCACGCTGCCCCTTTTTGCCAACCTCAGCCACCGGAATCGCCGATAAAAGAGCCTTGGTGTAGGGATGAAGCGGATTTTCATAAATATAATCCCTGGGTGCCAGCTCCACCATGCCGCCCAGATACATTACACCTATCCTCTGACAGCAATGCTTTACAACGCTTAGATTGTGAGAAATAAACAGATAGGTCAAATCTAGGGATTTTTGCAAATCCTCCAGCAGATTGATAACCTGCGCCTGAATGGAAACATCCAAAGCGGAAACAGGTTCATCACATACAATAAACTTCGGCCTCAGCGCAAGCGCCCTGGCTATGCCGACCCGCTGCTTCTGTCCGCCGCTCATTTCATGGGGATACCGCCCTAAAAAATTGGGAGATAAGCCAACCATATCACACAGACTCAGTACCTTTTTCCTGCGCTCCTCCGGCGTATACAGCTTATGTATTTCAAAAGGCTCCATCATAATCTGTTCTATTTTTCTTCTGGGATTCAGACAGGAGGAAGGGTCCTGAAATATCATCTGGGACTGACTTCTGAAATTTTTCAGCTCCCTGCCCTTAAGGGTTGAAATATCCTCCCCGTCAAATATAATTTTTCCTTCTGTCAAAGGATACAGCTTCAGCAGTGTTTTTCCCAGAGTGCTCTTTCCACAGCCACTTTCGCCTACCAGTCCAAAGGTTTCCCCTTTCTTAATTTGGAAGGAGACATCGTCCACTGCCTTCAGCTTGGCTTTTTTTCCCTGATTATCTTTCACATCAAAATACTGCTTTATGTGAGAGGCCTCAACTAAAACGGCATTCTCCTCTTTATTCGTCTCATTCATTATCATTGGTTTTCTCCTTTGACATGTCATCATAGAGAAAACAGCGCACGTATCTCTCCTCGCCGATTCTCCTTAAGGAAGGCAGTTCCTTTTTACAGCGCACACAGGCATTTTTACAGCGGGGATGGAAACGGCATCCCTCCGGCATTTCACCTGCGTCCGGTACCATGCCGTCAATAGCCTCAAGTCTTTCAACCCTCTGACCCATTTTTGGTATAGCGTTCATAAGCCCTCTGGTATAGGGATGAAGAGGATTTTTGAAAATTTCCTCTACAGTGCCGCTTTCCATAATTTGTCCGGCATACATAATGACAACCCTGTCGCAGGATTCCGCCACAATACCCAAATCATGGGTAATCATCATGATACTCATATCTATTTTTTCTTTCAGTTTTTTCATCAATTCCAGTATCTGTGCCTGTATCGTCACATCCAGAGCAGTTGTCGGCTCATCGGCAATCAATAACTTCGGCCTGCAAGCCAAAGCAATGGCTATCATGATCCTCTGGCGCATGCCACCGCTCAACTGGTGTGGGTATTCATGAAAGCGCTGCTCAGGCGCCGGGATACCGCACAGAGTCAGAAGCTCAACCGCTTTTTTTTTCGCCTCATCCTTTGATATTTTTGTGTGAAGAAACAAGGGCTCCATGATCTGCTTTCCGCAGGACTGCACGGGATTCAGTGACGTCATGGGCTCCTGAAAAATCATGGCAATTTTATTGCCTCTGACCTGCTGCATCTCTTTCTCCGACAGCTTTGTCAAGTCCGTCCCCTCAAAAAGAATGCTGCCGGAAACTTCTGCCGTATTCTGAGGCAGGAGATCCATAACGGCAAGACTTGTCACGCTTTTACCGCTGCCGCTTTCTCCAACAATACCAAGGGTTTCCCCTTTTCTGAGAAAAAAGCTCAGCCCCTCTATAACGGTTACTTTTTTATTTTGATTCCGAAAACTGACGGATAAATTCTCTACCTCTAAAAGCTTTTCCATTGATATTCTCCATTTCAAACTTTATCACTTTACCAATGCAAATTGCAAAATTGTCCAAATAATAGATTATTATATCATTCTTTCCGATATTAATCAATTCACTGTTCCGCTTTTTTATCATGTTCCCATAAAAATCCGCTTTATAAAGTATTTTTATCAGAAACGACTTACTAAATATACAGTCTATCGCCAGTTTTCCGGCAGTCTTTCTCCCGTAAGCTTTATTGGCTCAGGATAGATTTCGCCGAAGGTTTCCACAGTGACCCTTTCTACTATGATAGGTGTCTTGGGCTCATTTACCTCTATGCCGGGTACAGGAAACGGTACGGGAACTAAATCCGCATTTTCCCAGCGCCTGATTTCCTCCATTCCCTCCAATACCTTTCCGAAGGCAGGATAGTTCCCTGTCAGCTTTTCACTGACAGCCAGAGGGAAGAAAATTTCACCTCCTGCGATACCGTTGTCATAGCCTCCCATGGCAATAACACCGGGTGCCATCTTCATATGGTTGGGAAATCCATGTGACAAAGACTCATTCGCTATGAGATACTTGCATTCCTCCCTGTGAAAAGCACTGTAGCTGAAATCCACCACATAGCCGGGTACTATACGCTCAATGGCATGATTATCGTAACAGCCCCTTTGTGCCAAAAAAATAAAACTGTTCACCGTATTGGGCGCTTCCTCAGGAGAAAGCTCTATCACTATTTTTTTGCCGTTTTCCATAAAAAAAGTTGCTATAGGATTTTTCATTGTCATATTCCTCCTGTTTCTATATCAAGTTATTGCTGCTGCAATAAAACTTTATTGCGGTAACGGATTGGCCTTCAGGGCCTATCCGTAAAAATAGCCACGCTGCGGCTATTTTTCATTATCCCATATTTTGTAATTGAAAGCAATCCTCCCTTTGTAAAACTGTAGCCAGTTTTATTTATTTGTGGTATTTTAAAATAGAAGGGAGTGATAACATGAATAAAAAATTTCGTATTGCATTATTTGCCTCACTGCTTATTATCTGCGGCCTTGCTTTAGGTAAAAATTATTATGACAATTATGAGCTGACACGGGAAAATGAGGCGAGACAAAAGGCTCTGCAGCTTGAAATAGAGAATCAAAAAAAACAGGAGGAAGAGGCTTTGGAAAAAGAGGAAGTCGAAAAGATATCCCTTCTTCAAAAATATAAGGAAATAAATCCGGATACCGTAGCATATCTTGAGATTCCAGGCACTGACATCTCCTATCCTGTACTGCAAACGGACAACAATGATTATTATCTGAATTACAGCTTTGAAAATGAGAAGGATTACAGAGGCGCAGTATTTATGGATTATCTGAATCAACCTGACTTCAGCGATCAAAATACCGTCATTTACGGACACAATACCAATAAGCCTGGAATGTTCTACGATCTGTCCCTGTTCCGGCAGCAGGAGTTTACGGATGAACACAATACCTTTACTGTGAAACTGGATGATAAGATTTTAGAATTTCAAATCTTTTCCGTCTATGTCACTCAGCCGGATTATGACTACCGTACCGTAAATTATATTTATCAAAAAGATTTTCAGGATTTTATAGACCGAATCCGAGAGCGTTCTCTTATCAAAAGCAATGCGGAGATAACCGGTGAGGATAAAATCTTGACCCTCTCCACCTGTGTTTATGATTTTGACGGAGCCAGATTGGCAGTACATTCCGTTTTAAAGGGGGAAATAAATGAATCTGAAAACTGAACCGTATCTAACTTTTTACGTGTGCCTTTCTAAAAAATTTCTTCTCGCAGTTTGCTTAGACAGACGCTGTTGGTAAAACCGATTAATAAAACAAACGTTATCTGTAAAGCAAATAAAGTCTGATAAATCAGACTTTATTTGCTTTTATATTTACTTACCAATTCGTCCGCCAAAATAAAATTCTTTTCTGAATCAACTCACCTTTAAGCTCCCGGACAAGAATCTTCCCAGAGATTGTAAAAAACCGATAGCCCATAAAGGGCTATCGGTTAAATAAAACATTCTTATCTTTACCTTCCCGTCAGCTGGTTTTTTTCCTCTTCAGCTCTGTTAAAAGCGCTCCGGCTGCCAGCAATAATCCTGCCCAGGCAATTGTTGCATCGAAACCCTTGCCGGTCTTTGGATTTTCACTTCTGATTCCGGGTGCCGCTGCCATAGGAACTTCCCCATCCTCTATTATGGTAACGGGAACAGGGGCCATTGGTATGACTGCGTCTGGAATGCTTACGATTGGCGCGTCAGCCATTGGTACCGGTGCGTCAGGAATGGTCGTTACTGTGTTGTCAGAAGGGGTACGACCTGTAATATCAGTTCCGGAATAAGTAGGACCGTCATCAGAAGGACCTTCAATTGTGCCCCCGTCTTCAGGAACATATCTGTCATAAAGGGCTGTTGCCGTAAATACATAATCCCCCTGGTGCAAAGCGTCTGCAGGCACTGTATTCAAGTTGTATCTGGTGTCTCCAAGGGTAATGGAATTATGCATCAATCCGTTGATATCGACAGTTCCCGCGTCAATGGCGCTAAGCGCCAGTTTGCCTTCATCTGTCAAGTCCATTAAAGCAAAGCTAATTGGCATACGCTCTGTCTGATCCAATACCGCGCCGTTTGCCCTGTTTACATATTCAACCGTAAGCCAGCCTTCCGTCATAATCGGTTCGCCTTCTACATAATAGAGGTCAATTGTAGCTGATTTTTCGGTTTTTTCTCCGTTTTCCACTAACCTGACTGTTGCAGGAACAGGCTCTCTCAATGCATAATACCTGTTGTTATAAGGAATCTTTTCAAGAAGCGCTGCATCAAGCGCCGGATAAAGCAGTCTTTCCTCAGCCAGTTTTACTTCATATGCCGTTTTATCTATTGCAATTTCAATCGGATCATAGGCGCCGCTGGCCAAATCGCTTCCATCATCACCCAAAATGTGATAGTTCACATTGATAACAGCTTTCTCCGGAGCGAACACATATTGCGCCACATAGTCTCTGTCAGCCTTCACGTTGTAAATTGTTGTTTCTGCCGGAATGATTTTCTGGTCAATACCAGGTTCTGCTTCGGAATCATAGCTTACCAGCTTCCAGCCGTTAAAAATCCAGCCAGCGTCCGCCGTAACCTGAGGAACCTCTGCGTCAAAACTGATATAGTCAGTCGTTACCGCATTATCAATATCAGCCTGGGTTGCAAATTTTCCATGCTTTTCCTTTCCGTCCACATCCGCTAACGGAGATAAATGGAAGTTCACAGTTGCCTTTGGCTTTTCGATAATAACAAATTTGAACACATACTGCTCTGCACCGCGGAACAAAATCTTCCTGTCCGAAGTAACTGTGGCTTCATACAGGGAACCAGGCGTTTCCACTCCGTCTATTATGATATGGTATTCATATTGTTTACCTGCATCAAGTACATCTGAACCATAAGATGTATTTATTTTTCTGATAAATGCATCGTTTAATGTAACTGCATTTATTTTTTCTGTTCCCGCTCCGCTGACATAATCTGTTACACAGAATTCACTGTATACCTTTCCAAACTCTGGTATCCAGTATTCCACATCATACCGTTTCTCAAAACAAGCGGTAATAATTACGTTGTTTTTTGCAGGCATTTTAAATTCAAGGGGATTTGTCGTGCTGCCCAAGTCCGCAGGATTGCCGTCAACATCACTAATTGTATAGTTGTCGACCATCCATCCGGTAAATACATAGCCCTCATTGGCCGTTGCCTTCAGGGAAATATCACCGTTTTCAGAAATACCTGTGACTGTCTGCTGTCCTTGTGCCGCAACGTTAGCATTGTTCATCTCAAGGGTTCCGCCGCCGGCGTAATCCTTTTTCACCGTCAAATTATAGGTTGCTGCCGGAGGAGCCATCTTCTTTGGTGCAAATACCACTTCTATACTTGGTTTATTATCTCTGTTATATACCATTTCGCTGAGTTTAAAGGTATGCGCCGCTGCCGCGTCCGTGTATTTTGTCGGCGTCACTCCCGGTTTGCCCCAAAGTACAAAGCTTGTTTCAGGGTCTTCTGTGGAACCGGCCGCTGTCAAAGTAATTTCCTTCAAATCTGCGGGTATGTCTATCTGGTATACCAATTCGTCAAGGAAAGCGGCGTCCTCATAGACAACAGCCGACCCTGAATAATTTTGTTCATTGTAGGTATAGCTGTAATTTACAGTTCCTCTGTAAGCATGGTTTTTGTTGTCCCCGGGTACAAGTACAATATCCTTGTCATCCAAATATCTGCCCTGACCCGACAGTGTCACATAAAGGGTTGTGTTTTCGGCTGGAGTCGGCTCTGTAAAGGCAAGGTAAATCTCGCTTAAGTTAAACTGGCGCTGATGGTTGGCCTGTAGAGCGGGCTTACCCGTTGTTTTTCCCGTATAGCCGGAATTATTCTTAATGGTAAAGGTAAACTCATCGCCATCAGAGACAATCACAAAGGAACCGTTTTGTCCATTATTTGTGCCCCACGCCAGAAAACTGTCGCCAATAGCTTTTACGGTTACAGTTGCGCCTTCCGGTATTTCCTTTACGCTTAATGTTCCTTCTACTGTCTCCTCGCTGAGAAGCTTTATGATGTGTCCCCTCTTATTCTCTACCGTTACAGATACCTTGCCCTCTGCAACCGGTTTCAGATTCTCATATACCTCTCTGTCGCTGCTTACGCCCATTGCCTCTCTTACTTCCTCTTTCAAATCTGAGGGGAGTGCACTGTAATACTCCGCTGTAAGACCGGAAACATTGATCAGGAGTTCATAATTAAATTTTCCATTGTCACCCAATCCGATGCCCAGCGGCGCAATACCGCCGATTATACCATTCACATTTGAACTTTCATTGTTTTCAAGATTTTCACCGTCTATATTTTCGCTGCCGCCTATATTTTCATTACCACCTATATTTTCATTACCACCGATATTCTCATTACCACCGATATTTTCATTACCACCTATATTTTCATTACCACCTATATTCTCGTTACCGCCTATATTCTCATTGCCACCAATATTTTCATTACCACCGATATTCTCATTACCACCAATATTTTCATTACCACCTATATTCTCGTTACCGCCTATATTCTCATTGCCACCGATATTTTCGCTGCCGCCTATATTTTCATTACCACCGATATTTTCGTTACCGCCTATATTCTCATTACCACCGATATTCTCATTACCGCCGGTATTTTCGTTATCATCTGTAGTTTCACTGCTGATAACTTCATCTGACCCCTCACCCGGCGTGCCGGCAAAAGCACTTGTTGGTGTCAGAGAAAATACCATAATCATAAACATCATAACACTGATAAATTTTCTGAACTTTCCTTTCTGCCTCAACATAAACACAACCCCTCTCATCACTGTTTTTTCATCAAAAGAATAAAATATTCAATAAATGTTTTATTCAATTTTTCTTACTTTCTTTCAGTATACTGGGTTAAGGTAACATTTCAGTAACAAATCACCAGTAAAAAAGGATTTTTTTGTGCAAACAGCAAATAAATTTCTTGTTTTCATTTATGCGAGAGAAGAATTTACCAATAATCATTCATAATAAAAAAACAGGACAGTCTAACCGCTGTCCTGCCAACATATCTATACTGCAATAGCATTCTTTTATAACCGATTCATAACTCACTTCAAACAACGTATTATCTGCGGGTTTCTTCCTCTAAAGCAATATCCCTGTAAAACGCTGCCGCATCCTCCGGCAGTATGGAGTTGATATAGCTTCTGGTGGCAAACTCAAACCCGGCAAAATTCCCCATCCTGGGAACTATACGCAAAAACCAGTGGGAATACGGCTCTGTTTCTTCCGCAAAGGGGGAGTCCTCAAAGCAAATATTGTAGCAAATATCCGTGTTTACTTTTTTCACCCGATACAGCATATTTTTCAAAATTTCCGACAGCTTTTGAAGATGAATGCCGTCAAGCTCAGAATAATGAGATATATGCATTTTCGGCGCAATACTGATTTCATAACAGAATTTGGACGCATAGGGTGCAAATGCCACAAAATATGCGTTTTCCTCAATCACACGTATTTTTTCCTCCAGCTCATGCTTTAAAATGTCACAGTAAAGACAGCGTTTTTTCTCCTCGTAATACTGTTTACAGGAGGAGATCATATCTGTCTGCTCCTTCGGGATCACGCCAATTCCTATCATCTGCCAATGCGAATGTACGATAGAGGCACCCGCCTCAGGGCCGTTGTTTTTAAATATCTGCACATACAAAATGCCGTCTGTTTGGCGCATTTTATTATATCTTTTTTGCAGTACAGACAGGATTTCCGTAATATGATCCTTGGAAAAGTCCTGTAATTTGCCCATGTGCTCCGGCGTATCAACCAAAACCTCATGCAGCCCTATTCCCTCCTTGCCGCAGTAAAAGCTGTCTCTGTTCACGGAATAATCCTCCCTGGAGAGCGCAGGGAACATGTTTGGAAACACACGGATATTCCACTTTCCGTCTATATCATCCTGATAAACGCTTTCAGGCGTCAGGTCCTCATTCTCCGGACAAAACTGGCATTTGCAGTCAGGGCTTTGCTTGGGTATGCTTTTTTTAACAAAATCATACGGCCTGTCCTTACGATTTGCGGCAAATATAACCCACTCTCCAGTTAATAAATCCTGCCTTAGTTCTGACAAGTAAACACATCCCATCTTTTATAGTCTCAATCCCAAAGAGATTTGTTTTCTCAATAAATACAAATCTGCGGAAACGTCTTGGCCCGAAATATGATCAATCTGTTAAGGAGCCACGCTGCCGCTTTTTATAAACCAGGAGGCTATGGAGTCAAAAATGTTATCCTCCATCGGTTTAATCTCCCCGTAAACACTTTCATCCGTAAAAACAGCGGAATTTCTGAAAACAAGACTGATATAGGGCAAATCCTCCGCAATATATTTTTGCAGCGCACTGTAGCTTGTCTTTACCGCTTCCTCCCCCACAGCGCCATATGCCGCCGCCAGGAGAGTGTCCATCGTCTCCCTGTTATATCCGGTATAATTGCCATAACCATTTGAACCAAACATAAAGGTCATATCCGGTACGGAGGATAGTTGCCATCCCCCGATAAACAGATCAAAATTGCCCTCTTCCAGTCTCTTGACATAGTCGGCAAAAGGAACCTCATCTATTGATGTATTGATGCCAATCGCCCTGAGCTCTTCCGAAAGCCTTTTTGCCACTTGCTTGCGCTCCTCATTCTCCGTATTCACCATGATGCGCAAATTTAGATCCTGGCTCTGCCCATCTATGGACTTTTCCAATATATTATCCTGATTTGCGTCCGTCCAGCCTGAACTGTTAAGCAGCGTCTTTGCTGTGGCAAGGTTATATTCATACTGTGCGGTTTCAGGCTCATAATACCAGGCCTTTGGAGAAACAGGCGTATCGGCGGCAACAGCATGATTCAGATATACGCCCTCTATGACCGCTTCCTTGGGAAGGGCGAAAGCAATGGCCTTCCTTATATTCAAATCGCTTAATATAACGCTGTTAAAATTAAATCCTATAAAATCATAGTAGCTTGTCGTGTATTCATAGCGCTTGATGGTTTCTGAATTGTCATAGCGCCCCATATCCGTTTCATCTGCTGAAATACAGTCTATAACGCCCTGGTCAAAGGAATAAAGATCGCTGTCCTTATCCGGTGTAATCAACACCTTGACGGCGTCAATATAGCAGGAGATGTCAGCTTTTAAAAGATTAAGCTCCTTGGCTATGACAAAGCTGTCAAATTTATAGGGACCACTGCCCACAGGCTTCATATTATATTCACTCTCGGCCATATTCCCGCTGTAGCAGTGTGCGGGGATAACCGGAAAAGTCAAATAGTAGATGTTGCCGCTGAAAACGGAGGCAAAGGTGATGTTGACAGTATTGCTTCCCGATGCGGAGGCTGACGCTATATTTTCCGCACACTTTTTATAGACTGTATTATCACCGGCATTTTTAATTGCGTTGATGGTAAACACAACATCCTCCGCGGTTACCCTTTTTCCATCGTGCCAGTAATGGTTGTCATCTAAATTCATGGTAAGATTAAGCCCGTCCTCCGAAAAATACCAGCTCTTAGCAATAGAGGGCACGGCCCTGTGATTTTCATCAATCTTTAAAAGCGGCTCAAAAATCAAGTGCAGTATTTTGTCAACAGATGCATCCTCGTTGATAATAGGATTTAAAGTCTGTGTTGTCCTCATGGACAGCTTGAGTGTGCCGCCGCTGACCGGTGCCACCACGGGCAAGGCCTCTTCCTCTTCTTCACTCTCCGCATTATCCGCCGCAGAGGCTTCCTCCTGTAATTGGTTTTTATCTTGTGTATTTTCTTCTGCTTTGCGGCAGCCGCTAAAGAGCAAAAAACAGCATAACGCCAAAGCCAAATATTTATTCTTCATTTTTTCCTCCGGTATCTCCTGCGGGCCTCTCTGTCAAAATTAAATGAAGCTGAAATATCAATACAGTATTTCATAGACCTTCTTTATAAAATCAACCTTTTTCACATATTTCAGTGTTTCGTTATAGGGAATTTTATCCAGTCTGTAACCGTCTTGGCTCAGCTCCCCATCTGAAAGCCACCTGGACACATTGCCGCTGCCCGCATTGTATGCGGCCAAAGCCGTGTCCTCATATCCGCTGTACTGTAAAAGAAGCTTATCTATATACCAGCAGCCGATTTCTATATTTATTTCGGGTTCATAAAGCATTTCTATATAAAAATTCTCTATACCTATTTCTGACGCACCCCATATAGCCGTTGCCTCTGAAATCTGCATCAGTCCCTTTGCATTTTTATTGGAAACTGCATTGGTGTCAAAATTACTTTCCGCTTTTATCACAGCGTAAACAAGGGACGGCTCCAAGCCGTATTTTTGTGCATAAGCCTCCACCTGCTCCGCATATTTCTGCGGAAAAATATACTTTGGTATAATCACAAACCGCAGTATCAAAATAATTGCTGCAAACGCAAGAAAAAGCGAGGCAGCCCTTTTCACCCTATCTGAATTGAAAATATAAGGCATTATATTTTCTCCTTTATACTTATTTTCAATTTATCCAGCAAAACATCTATCTGCTCTTCCACATAGCAAAGGTCGCCGTTGTTGTCTATTATTTCGTCAGCCGCCCTTTTATATTCCTCTTTGCTTTTTTGGCACTGTATCCTCTTTTTTGCCTGCTCCCTTGTAATGCCGTCTCTGTCCATAATGCGCTTTATCTGTGTCTCTTCCTCAGATAAAACAGCCCAAACCCTGTCGCATATATCTACAAGGCCGGCTTCAATGAGCAAAGGAGCGTCCAATACACAGATGAAAAAGCCTCCCTTTTCAGCTTCCTGTATCCTGCTGAAAATTTCCCGGCATATATATTTGTGAGTGCATTCATTTAAAAAAGCCAGCTTATCCTTATCTGAAAAAACAATATCTCCCAGCTTTTTCCGTATGATTTTTTTGTCCCTGTCCAGTATTTCTTCTCCGTAGAAAGCTATAATTTCATCATATGCCTCCTTTCCAGGCATTATGATGTCATGGGCAATACTGTCGCAGTCTATAATATAGGCGTTCTTTTTTTCCAGGTACGCGCTCACTACACCTTTACCGCTGCCTGTTCCGCCTGTCAGTCCAATCACTATCATATTCATTCTCCTATTTGCATTCAAACCATGTGCTTCCCCTGTGAACATCCACTTCCAATGGCACACTCAATTCCACCGCGTGCTCCATATTTTCCTTTAACAGCCCTGCGACTGCTTCCGCTTCCTCTTTGTGCGCCTCAATCAAAAGCTCGTCATGTACCTGCAAAATCAGCCGAGAGCGGTAGCCGCCCTCCCTCAGCGCTTTTGATACCTTGACCATTGCAATTTTAATAATATCAGCGGCGCTTCCCTGTATCGGCATATTCATTGCAACCCTTTCGCCAAAGGAGCGCATATTGAAATTATTTGAGTTCAGCTCCGGCATATACCTTCTGCGGCTGAATAAGGTTGTCACATAACCGTTTTCCTTTGCGTCCGCAATGGTTTTATCCATATATTTGCGAATATTGGGATATTTTACAAAATAGCTGTTAATATAGCTTTCGGCTTCCTTTCTGGTAATACCCAAATCCTGGCTGAGACTGAAGGCGCCAATTCCATAGACAATGCCAAAGTTGACAGCCTTGGCATTGCTGCGCTGCGCTGCGGTAACCTCGTCAAAGGGTATATTGAATACCTGAGAGGCCGTCAGCCTGTGTATGTCCTGACCGTTTATAAAGGCATCAATAAGCGTTTCATCATTTGCCATATGTGCCAAAACCCTCAATTCAATCTGGGAATAGTCCCCATCCAAAAATACATAATCCTCACTTGTCGGTACAAACACCTTTCTGAGGCTTCTGCCAAGTTCCAGACGGATTGGAATATTTTGCAGGTTTGGTTCTGTGGAGCTGATTCTTCCTGTAGCTGTAATCGTCTGGTTAAAGGTTGAGTAAATCTTATCTGTCTTCTCGTCCAGCACATTTAGAAGGCCGTCGGCATAGGTGCTCTTTAACTTGGCGATTTGGCGGTACAGTAAAATCGCCTCCACAATTGGATGCTCTAAACGCAGCTTTTCCAATATATCCGCTCCGGTAGAGTAACTGCCTGTTTTTGTTTTTTTGCCGCCCTTCATGCCCAGCTTTTCAAATAGAATGACACCAAGCTGCTTTGGAGAATTAATATTGAATTCCTCACCGGCCATATGATAAATTTCCTTTGTCAGATAATCCAGATGAACCTCAAGCTCTCTTTGATATTCCAAAAGCTTTGCCCTGTCTACCTTCATTCCCTCAAATTCCATATCCGCCAGCACATACAGTAAGGGAAGTTCTATGTCATAATAAAGGACTTCCTGTCCGTATTCCCTGAGTTTTTCCTCCATTATTCCCTTCGCCTGAAAAGCGGTTTGCGCCTGCTGTGCCGCAAAACGGCATCTTGCCTTTTCCTCCATCTCCCAAAGAGATTTTTTGCTTTTTCCTTTTCCCAGAAGTTCTTCCTCGGAGAGCAGAACCCTGTTTAGAAATTCCCCGGCAATATCATTATACGCATAGGTATCATTGGTCGGATTCAACAGATAGGCGGCAATTGCCGTATCAAAACAAACCCTGCCCGGATGAATGCCGTATTTTTTCAAAAGATGGATATCCTTTTTTACATCATGCCCAATTTTCTGAAAACTATCTTCCTCTAAAATGCGCCTTGCCGCCTCCGCCAATTCTCCGTCGGAACAGCCCTCGCCTGTTTCAAGCCAAACTCCGCCTGTTTGGTCGCAATAAACCGCCATGCCCGCCAAAACTGAATTCTCGGACAAAAGCACATAAGAAATCTCACATGGCTTTACAGAAAGCAAAAACCGGCTGATTTCCTCCTTGTCCTTCAAATAACGGTATTCGTCCCGACGGTCATCCGCACCTGTATCCCCTTTCAAATCAAATCTGGTCAAAAGGCTTTTAAATTCAAGCCTCTTAAACAACTCATAGGACTTGGTATTAAACATATCCGTGACAGTCAATTCCTCGGGTCTCAATTCCAGGGGCATATTTCTTTCAATGGTTGCGAGGAATTTGCTCATATGGGCTTTTTCCTCAAATTCTATGATATTGTTCGCCGCCTTTTTCGGCGTTATTTTATCCGCGTTTTGTATTGCCGTTTCAATATTATGAAACTCCTGAATGATTTTTGTGGCGGTTTTCTCACCAATCCCCGGCACGCCCGGTATATTATCACTTGCATCCCCCATAAGGGCCTTTAAATCTATAAATTCCAGAGGCGTTACACCGTATTTTTCGACAACGTCCGCCGCATAATAATCCTCTACTGTCGTCTGGCCCCGGTAGGTTTTGGGAATTTTTATTTTCAGTGTCTCACTTGCCAGCTGTAGTAAATCTCTGTCTCCTGATACAACTACTACATTCATTCCTTCCTCTTCCGCCTTTTGGGAAAGAGTGCCCAAAATATCATCCGCCTCAAAGCCTTCTGCCTCATACTGTCTGATATGCATGGAGGTAAGCACTTCCTTCAAAAGCGGCATCTGCTCTCTGAGCTCTTCAGGCATTCCCTTTCTCGTTCCCTTATATTCCTCAAATTTTATATGGCGGAATGTAGGCGTGTGCAAATCAAAGGCGACACATAAATAATCGGGTTTTTCCTCATCCATCAGCTTAAACATAATATTTAAAAAACCGTAAACAGCATTGGTGTATCTTCCCTCTGCATTGGATAAAAGAGGCACGCCATAATAGGCCCTGTTAGCAATACTGTTTCCATCTATTAACATAATTTTTTGCATTCCAAATCCTCCTGTAAGGATATTAAATTTACGCAGGCAAAACGCAATGCCCGCTGCCATAAAGCGTTCTGATGCCAAAGCTTTCTGTCAGGCAATCGCTAAAGGCTTATAATCCTTTACCGCTCTATAACGGATATTATACACTAAATTCATGCAAACTACATTAAGAAAATCATAATTATACTATTCTTTTTTCGAAACAAACAGGAAACAATTTCTGAAATCATATCGCAATTTTTTAATGCAGAGGAAGATAACTTGCTGCTGCAATAAAACAGCGGCAAATAATACGCACCGATTCCCCTGCCGCCCTGCGGATGATGTATCATAAACATTTTTTACAGAAATATAAAAGGACAGGGAATCCTGTCCTGTTTTTTACTGCGGCATATGAATGATAACTGCATTGTCTTTTTCGGACCAAAACACATCTGCACCCGCTCCCTCGCAGAGAGTCCTCACAGGAACCATAAGTCTTCCTTTAACGGAATAAGTATTCACGCCCAAATCAATCCCTTCCCCACTCAATGACGCCTTATCATAGTCAAGGCGAAATACCATGGATGCCTCTCCTTTTTTTATTTCAACTTGCCTGCTTCCGTCATACCAGGTATAGCTGCCGTCCAGCTTATCCACCATCTCCCCTGCCGGAACCATTATCCTCCCCGCGCACATTTTCGGCGCAGTGTCAAAAAACAGTTGTTTTCCGTTCAAATATATTTTTGCATCCTCTTCATTCTCATTGGTATCCTCAAACGCCGATATTGTATAAATCAGCGTATCCTCTCCCACATCATACGTAAATTTCATACCGTGACTGATAAAAGAATTCTTTCTGCTTTCAGTCGAATTGGAAAGTTCAATATTGTCACTGATTACAATGTCAAAAGGTATTTCAGAAGCAAAATCAGAGGTGAGATAGGCACAGAGCAAATCAAATTGCTTTTTATATCCGCTGAATGCCTCCTCAGACAGTCCGGCTCTTCCCGTCATAATGATAGACGCGCTATTTATAAAATCTTCCTCATCTTCACATTGGATACCAACGGAAATGTATGGGTTTACAATACTGATATATCCCTTCTCTGATCTGATCGGAGATGGTATTCCCTTATCTTCCGATTTTATCCTCCATTGCTGCATAAATTCACCGCAGGTTATATCAAAATGCTTTTCCGATACAGTATATTGTCCATATGCCGTTGTCACGGTCATAACAGACAGAACCAGAGTCAGCCACAATATTTTCCACTTCTTCATGCACATTTCCCCCTATTTGCTTCTAATCTTATGTACATATCCGATATATTTCGTTCCCATATGCTTTCACTGTACATAGTCTGTAATAAACAAAAACCTTATTACGGCAAATACTGAATTACTCCTTTTCAGCCTTTCTCCGCTTGTTGCAAATATTATAGCATAAATCCTGACCCCAATCAATTTATGAAAATATTCTGTTGACAACTCACTTTTTGCAGTACCCTGGAATATAGTATATTATAAATTTTTTGGAGGTATATCGTATGAAAAAAACCAAAAGCTTCATTGCCGTACTTGCCGTAGCATTACTTACCCTATCTGCCTTTGCCGGATGCACAAAGGAGGAAACAAAAACAACAGTCAGATTAAATGAGGTGGTACACTCTGTATTTTATGCACCTCAGTATGTTGCTTTGGAGGAAGGCTTCTTTGCAGATGAAGGACTGGACATCGAATTGACAGCAGGTCAGGGGGCGGATAAATCCATGACAGCCCTGATTTCCAAATCCGCTGACATTGCTCTTCTGGGGACAGAGGCAGGCATCTATGTTTATAACGAAGGCAAGGATAACTACGCTATGCCTTTTGCGCAACTAACTCAGAGAGCCGGCAATTTTCTGGTATCCAGAGTAGATGAACCGGATTTTGACTGGGAAGATATCAAAGGAAAATCTGTAATCGGCGGCCGGGTCGGCGGTATGCCCGAACTGGTTTTGGAGTATGTTTTAAAATCCAGAGGCATTGAGCCCGGAAAAGACATGGAAATAATCAATAATATCGCCTTTACTTCCACCTCAGGCGCATTCGCCCATGATATACTCGGGAGCCCTTCGGGCAAAATAAATATTCCCTCAAATAAAAGCAAAGGGAATTTCATCCGCCTTATTGTTATCCGTTTCCTCCAGTATAGCTGTTATTCTTCCGTCAGAATAGACGATAAATTTGTGAAATATACTTTTTAACAGAATATTGTTCAATAAATCGCTGCTGTTGTTTTCAATCTCCTGAAGCAGCAGCTCAAATGCCGTATTTATTTGATCCTCCACATAGTCTTTTCCGCTGTAAGCAGACAATCTGCCTGTAATTTCCCGAAGCCGCGCCTCAATTGGTTCCGCTTCCGCCTCCAAATATTCCTTTTCCAGTCTATCCTCCAGATACAGCGCCATAATTTTTTTCCTCCGCTTTATCAAAGCATTTTTCTCTGTCTCCAAAATGGTTCTTTCACCCTCCCGAAGAAGCTCGTCTTTCAGCGTTTGTCTGAATTTTTTTAAAAACAGAGGTTTGCAAAGCGCACCATCACCTGTTATGTCCCTCAAGAACTGTTTTATTGCATTATGCATCTGTTCCTCATCCACAAATGTTTTGTTGCTGCACGCCTTTACCGTGTATTTGTCCCGCCTTGTACAGCACCAATAAGCAGTATTTGTATTTTTTTTTATTTTTCTTCTGTATGAACTGCCACAGGAGCAATAAAGCAAATTGGAAAGGGGATGCTTCGTGCTTGGACAGATCTTCTCCCTGCTTTTCATAAGTGCACAGCGGTGTGTTCTAATTTCTCTGGCCTTTTGAAACATTTCATCTGAAATAATTCTTAATTCCGGTTTGCTGACAATAATCCAATCCTTTTCGTCCCTCTCCAAAAAAGAGCCGGTAAGAAAGTCCTTTGTCTCCGTCTTTCCATTGCACACTCGGCCCAAATAAAGGGGATTGTTTAAAATTCTTCTTATCGTTGTACCTGTCCAGCCATTCTGCGAACAAAGCTTTGTCGGGATTTTTCTCTCATTTAAAACATTGGCGATCTTAAGCACCCCATACTGTTTCTCCGAGAACATATAAAAGATATCCTTCACTGTCTTAGCTTCCTGCATATTTATTTTTAAGCTGTAGCTCTTATTCCCAATACTGTCATAACCATATACACAGGACGGCACCTCCCCTTTTTTTGCGGACTGCTTTTTTCCGAATTTTACCTTTATAGATGTATTATGAGACTCCTCCTGGGCAATGGCCGCAAGAATTGTCAAAACAAATTCAGAGTTACCCATTGTCTCCATATTATATGTCACAAAATCTACAGCAACATTATATTTTCTCAGTTCTCTGACTGTCTCCAAAAGATCGACCACATTTCTTGCCAGTCTGGATATATCCTTTACCAATATTTTTTGAAAGCAGCCTGTCTTCGCATCCTGAATCATTTGCTGAAAGGCCGCCCGCCTCTTAATGCTTTTCCCCGAAATTCCTTCATCGGCATATATATTGTACAGTTCATACTGTGGATTTCTTTCCACAAACTCTGTAAAAAAAGCCTGCTGGTTTTCTATGGAGGACTGTTGGTTTTCGTTTTTTGTAGACACCCTGCAATAACATGCTATTTTAATTTTTTCCACACGCATCTCCTCCTTTGCCGCCGTTTTGTACCTTTTCATAAATACTGCGAACCCTGAAATCAACAATTTTTTCAATGACAGAAGCTTTGACAGAGGCGGATATACTGGATAGATTGTAGTCAAAAATGAGTTTTCTTTTTTCTCCGGACATTTAAAACTGCTCCTCAAAATAGTATTCTGCTCTATCCTATTTTTGTTAGCATGTCCGATATTACTGCTCCGGTATGGTTTTGGAAAAATGGCTCAAATATCGGAGAACCTTCGATATATACGCTTATCAAATACCTTCGTATAAAAAAAATGATAGGGAACCGTATTTTTCATCTATCTTAACGTTCTCTTAATGATTCTTTTGTTAAAGTAAGGATGTAAACAAATAAACTACACTTTAGGAGGAATTATTATGAACAAAAAAGCAATGGTATCAGCAATGACATGTATGGTGGTTGCGGGCTCTATGTCCTATCAGACATTTGCGGCACCGAAAGATGCATCCGTCAGGAAATCGGATTCTGCAAAAATCGTGTCCGCTGAAATTGTACCGCTCACAGAAGTAAAAGAAAAAGATGAGTCCAATGCATCTAACAGCATTCTTTTAAGTATTACGGCAAAAGACAAGGACGGCAAGCCTCAAACATTACAACTCAACAAAACAACAATAGAAGAATTGCAGAACAAAACCTTTTCCTTTGAAAGTAAAGAATTGGAAAGCGGAAATGAGGTTATCACTATCTCTCTAAAAGCGAAATAACAGAAAAAGTCATTTATTTCATATGGAAATCTATCTATGAAATAGTATAATGGAGATTGAATACTTTTCAGTTCAATCCGTTTCTATCATATAGTATCGTTTAAAATTCAAGATTTACGAATAAAGGATTTATGCGCCGCAGTTATTTACTGCGGCTTTTGCGGGAGGAAAAAATGAAGCTGCTTGTAATTGAGGATGAACAGGATTTGTTATATGCACTGAAAAAGGGTCTTGAAAAGAAAGGCTTTGCTGTGGATACTGCCGAGAACGGGACAGAGGGGCTGGAACTATGGGAAATCAATGAATACGATCTTCTGGTGCTTGACCTGAATCTTCCTATACTGGATGGGCTGGAGGTACTCAGAGAAATCAGAAAAAAGGATCATGACTTAAAGATACTGATTTTATCGGCAAGAGGTGAAGTGGAGGAAAGAATTTCAGGGCTTAACGCGGGTGCCAACGATTACCTGGTAAAGCCATTCCATTTCAGTGAACTGGAAGCAAGAATACGGGCACTTTTAAGACGGTTTTTTGTCGACAGCGGCAGCATTCATACATTGGGCGCTTTGGAATTAGATTGTGCGGGACGCAGTGTAACTGAATACGGCGAAAAAATTGAATTAACCAGAACAGAGCTTTTGATATTGGAATATCTTCTTCTCAATCAATATAAAACAGTCAGTGCTGAAAAAATAATGGAACACGTTTATGACAGCGAAACGGATATTTTCTCTAATTCCGTCACAGTACATATCCATTCCCTCCGCAAGAAAATAAAAAGCTGTACCATCAAAACCATACGCGGTGTAGGATACCGAATTGAAACGGAGGATATGTCATGAAAACCATTCAAAAAATACCGCTTCGCCTAAAGCTGGCACTTCTCTCCACAGCCGTCACAGCAGCAGCAGTGCTTCTTTTTACGTATATGTCCTTGCACAGCGCTAACGTGCTTTTTGTGTCAAAAGCTGAAAATGTGGCAGCCATGACTAAAATTACGTTAACTATACCGGAAGACGCACCTGCCGGATTAACTGCACAATTGAAGGGAAATCTGGACATAGATTCAAATGTCGTCTCCCGAAAAGCAACGGAGAACACAACCTTGGCGGAAAAGCCCTTGTCCAGCGAGCTAAAGGGGGAGGAGGTATTGGCGGAAGCTGTGCCACTTCGAGTCATTACCGCGGCAAACGGACAGTTCCGCTCCGTCAATTTCATCTTTATGGGCATTTTAATCATCATAGGTGCGGCGGCGGCCTATTTCATTACCGGAAAAACGCTGAGCCCTGTTGGAAACCTGAGTACTAAAATGAAAGATATTGATGAGAACAGCCTCTTTACACGAATAGAAAGCGCCAATATGAGTCCCGAAATAAAAAGCATGACGGATTCCTTCAATCATATGCTGGAGAGGCTTGAAATTGCCTTCCAGACGCAGAAGTCATTTGCAGCGGCAGCGGCTCATGAACTGAAAACACCGTTATGCTGTATCAGCACCAATATCGACATCCTTCAATTGGAGGAAACACCAACAATAGAGGAATACCAAAATACTCTTGAAATAATTAAAAGAAATACAGACAGGCTAATGGCATTATCGGAAGAGCTGTTGGATATGAACCGCTCCTTTAAAGACAATACCGATATATCCCTCTCCTGCCTCATGGAGGATATTCTCCGTGAATTATATGTACTGACTGACGAGAAAAATATATCTGTTCATATTAACGGTAATGCAGTACTGAACTGCAGCTTAAATGCTGCCTACCGTATTTTTTACAATCTGATTGAAAACAGTATCAAATACACTCCCGAAAACGGAAGCGTCTCTATTGATATTACTTCTGAAAACGGCTGTACCGCAGTCAGTGTCACTGATACCGGCATAGGCATTTTGCAAGAGGAGATCCCCTTTATATTCGATCCCTTTTACCGTGTAGACAAGTCAAGAAACAGAAAAGCAGGAGGTGCCGGACTTGGCCTAAGTATCGTCAAAGATCTGGTGGAAAAAAGCGGCGGTAAAATTACAGTTACTTCTAAACCGGGGGAAGGCAGTTGTTTTCAGGTATCCTATCCGGCAGTTACGAAATAAGGAGGCATCAAAACCTCCTACCCTCGGAAATAAAAATCCTCTTCCATACATACAGCGAAAAAGCCGCCTTAAAAAAGACGGCTTCTCATTTTCCTGTATGCCTGTTTATTCTTCTGTTTTAAAAGTCAAATCAATTTTCTTAAGCTTGCCTAAATCCGTTATCTCTACCGGAACAAAACCAACATACCGATACCCTTTTTTTGTGTACTCTTGTATTAACTCTCTGTGCTCAATAAAGACCGCCCCAGTCAAATAATCTCCCTTAATCGTGATAAATTTGTATTGCTTCATAGAAGTCCTCTCCCAATCCAATACATCGCTTCGAAAAATAGCCTGGGTATGACTATTTTTACAGACGTTTTCCAGACTAATTCGTTTCATAAATAATTTAACATGCATCAACTCAGGGGAAACAAAATATTTGACAAAACTGTCTTTTCTCATTACACTATTCAAAAAGCATCGGGGGATGATAAAAATTGATAGGTGAAATATACAACAGAAGAAGCGTAAGGAAATTCAAAGAAATTCCTGTCCCAAGAAAAATGGTAGAGCAGGTGATAGAAGCAGGCATTAACGCTCCATCGGCGAAAAACCGCCAGCCCTGGAAATTTATTGTCATAAGCGGCAGTGAAAAGGACAAAATGCTGGAGGCCATGAAAAAAGGCATTGCAAAGGAAGAATGCGGCCAGGGCTTTTTAAAAAACAGCAGGCAGCATATAGGCGGGGCGAAATACACAGTGAAGGCTATGGAACAGGCTCCCGTTATTTTATTTGTACTGAATGAGCTGGGCAGTTCTCTGGCTGTCAGCTTGACAGCGGAGGAGATTATTTATGACCGCGCCAACATACAGTCTATCGGCGCCGCAATTCAAAATATGCTTTTGGAAGCAGAAAACATAGGACTTAACACCCTGTGGATTTGTGACATCTGCTTTGCCTATGATGAATTGAACCAATACTTGGGGGAATCGGGTGAAATGGTTGCCGCTATCGCCTTGGGGTATGGGGATGAAAAACCTGCAAAGCGCCCGAGAAAAGCACTGGAAGAAGTCGTCCAATGGAGAGAATAAAGGCAATGGGGAAGATGACAGTATGAAGCTATATTTTAAACACATATCACAAAAAAACCGGCAGGAAGCCATAAAACTTCGTGTGGCCAGCGGCCAGGAGAACTTCGTTGAAACTGTTGCGCAGTGTCTTGAGGAAGCCGATAAAAAACGGAACTGGCACCCTGTAGGTATATACCATGGGGAAACCTTAATAGGCTTTGCCATGTATGGTTATTTTTTTCTGGAGTATTTTCCCTTTGGTCGTCTGTGGCTTGACCGTCTTATCATAGACGCCCGTTTTCAAGGCAAGGGATATGGAAAAGCGGCGTTAAGCGGCCTGCTTCATCATCTTTGCTGTGTTTACCCAAAGGAAAAGAAAATTTATTTGAGTGTTACGGAGGGCAATCGCACTGCGGAAAAGCTGTACAAAAAATTTGGGTTCCTCTATAATGGGGAAACAGATATACACGGTGAAAAAGTCATGATAAAATATTTATAAGAGAACATGCTGTGTTCTCTTTCTTTATGCCGTTTAAAGGATACGCTGCGCGATTGCTGGCATTTACATTTACCAGTTTGCCTTTTTTCACAGAACGATTCCCTTTTTTGTATGCACATAGGAACAGAAAAACAGAGCGCTAAGTAAACTGTGATTTTCTGTATTTATTTCTGTTCAAAACAATATTTGCAGCTCAAAGGGTGAGCTGCGCAAATCATGCAGCTTAATCTGATACTCATTTGCCAAAATAAGCTTGGGCCTGCGCTTAATGCCGCCCAGGTAATTGATTATTTTTGTGAAATCCGGTTTGTCATCCAAAAGCTTTACCTGATAGCATAAAAACTCAGCTTTAGGTATTCTTATCACATTTTCGGACTGGCAGTCCGGCGGAAGCTCCACAAAAATGGTGGCCTTTTCCGGGCAAAAATCATTTTGCATCAGCGACTCATAGTTTAATATGTAACCGTAAAGCGTGGTAATTTTGCAGTCTCTCAATTCCTCCTGTGCCAAAATTCTTCTAAACTGCATATCAAGATAGTATACATGCTCATTTCTTTCACAGTTCGTAAAAACAACCGCCCTATCCTCCATTGACCTGAAATAGATATCTCTTTTCCCGTTCAGTTTTTTTGCATAGCCGTAAAAGTCAATGAGCCAATTTACATTGCTTCTTATTTGTTTAAGTCGTTTTTCTTCCTCATTCAGATAATGGATATGCTCCTGAAGGAATTTTTCCAGCTCTTCGATTCTTTGCGTGTCAAAAGCTATTTTCAGCTCATTGAGCGGCATACCCAGATTTTTAAACCTTTTAATCTTATCAATACGCTAAACAGTGCCCGATTTATGGCAAAAAACCCGTTTCTAAATAGCTGTTGCTTTCTTAGAAAAATACCAAGTATCCGCTATTTAACGGGTTTTCTGCTTTTTTGCTGCATATACCGCAACCACACTATACATCAGTCCGTGACTGGCTATTGAATAAGCCCTGTGTTTTTCTCCAGACCATATCCGGCGCATTTGTGGGAGATGTGGGAGATTACACAGTTGAGTTTGAGCCGACGGCGACTGTCATTGAAAATCAGGGAAATGGTTATGTTGTCGCTTCCCTGGGCACCGATTCCGGTTATGTTCCCTATACAGTCTACATGGCAACAAAAGAATATATGGAACAGAATCCCGAAATTGTACAGAAATTTACAAATGCAATTTACAAGGGGCAGCTTTGGGTAAGGGATCATTCCTCAAGGGAAATTGCGGAAGTCATACTGCCTTACTTCCCGGAAAATGATATTGATACACTGGAGAAAATTATAGACAGATATAAGGTACAGGATACCTGGAAAGACAATCCTGTATTTGAAGAGGAAGGCCTCACTTTAATACAAGACATTATGGAAATGGGTGGAGAACTTGACAAAAGAGTACCTTATGACGGCTTTGTGAATACAGACTTTGCAAAAAAAGCAATGGAAACTGTAAAATAAGGTTCTATGTGCAAAACTCCAGGGCCTTCCCTGTTCACATAGATCTGGCAGCTAACAAAAAGTGCCGCAGGGCTGCTTCAAAAGCAGCCCTTTTTACATATCAGTATCTAAATGGCCAAATGCTGCGGCACAGCGGCAGTTAGTTTTCAAAATTACTGTCTAAAAAGCAGAAAGGTCTTGACAATCAGCACGTTCTGCCGTAAAATTGTAGCATGCTACATTTCGGAGGGATACCATGGATAAACGTCAGGACGT
The DNA here is from genome assembly GCA_019422105.1 of Bacillota bacterium. Lineage (GTDB taxonomy): Bacteria > Bacillota > Clostridia > Lachnospirales > Anaerotignaceae > JAHZDZ01. Next base: position 47,499 of record JAHZDZ010000015.1, read on the forward strand.
CGGATTTTTAATTAAATCTATATCAGAATATATCGACAGGGAAGCCAATAGACAGCTCAGACAATACGGCCTGACGATTTCTCAGGGCAGAATTTTAACTTATCTGCATGATTGTCAGAAAACAGTTACCCAAAAGGAGCTGGAAACCTACTTTGGTGTTTCCCACCCTACCATAGTTGGTATTTTGAAACGTCTTGAGGAAAAAGAGCTTATCCGCAGCGAAGTGAATCCGGAAAACCGTACAATGAAAAATATTTATCTGACAGAAAAAGAGGCTTCCTTTTTTCAGACAATGCGGGCCATGCAAACAGAGATGGAAAAAAAGCTGATGAATCATTTTCAGGAGGAAGAGGCAAAGCAGATAAAAATACTTTTAAATATGGTATATGAAAATTTGCAGTAAAGGACAGGAGCGTCAGCTCCTTCTTTTTTCAGTAAATATGTAGCATGCTACACAAATAAAGGAGTGATTGAATATGGAACAAAATTCATACGTATTTGAAAACATGCCCGTGCCAAAGGCCGTGGCAAAAAATGCCGTCCCGGCAATTATCAGCATGGTTGTCGTGCTTATCTACAATATTGCCGATACCTTCTTCGTGGGACAAACCGGAGACGCTCTTCAGGTAGCAGCAGTTTCTCTGACAACACCGGTGTTTTTGTTTTTTATGGCCACAGGAAACCTTTTTGGTATTGGCGGTACCTCCGTCATTTCAAGAGCCCTGGGAGAAAAAAAAGCTGATTACGCCAAAAAAGCGTCTTCCTTCTGTTTTTATGCCTCAATACTGACCGGGATACTGTTTATGCTGCTTTTTTGGTGTGGTATGGACACTGTATTGAAATGGATTGGTTGCAGCAGTGATACTATGGACTATGCCAGATCCTATCTGAACTGCGTTACCCTCAGCGCCCCCTTTGTTATTGTCTCAAATGCCTTCAGCAATATTGTGCGGGCGGAAGGAAAATCTAATGAGGCCATGTGCGGTGTTATGGTTGGCACAGTTGTAAATATTATACTGGACCCCATTATGATAACCGGAATGCATATGGGCGTTTTTGGCGCCGCCCTCGCCACAGTTATCGGAAATATCGCAGGAGCGCTTTACTACATCATTTATTTTCTGCGGAATAAATCCTCCCTGTCCATCTCTCCGCGTGATTTCTGTATCAAGAACAAAATTATGACGGGCGTTCTTGCGATTGGCATCCCCGCATGCCTGAATAACGTCCTTATGAGCGCCTCCAATATTGTTATGAATAATTTTCTCGCCACCTACGGCGATATTGAGGTGGCAGCTATGGGTGTTGCCATGAAGGTAGTGATGATAGTCGTACTACTGCAAGTGGGCTTGGGACAGGGCGTCCAGCCTCTTCTCGGCTTCAATTACGGCGCCGGAAATTATAAGCGGGCCCATGCCGTCATGGTTTTTTCTTTCCTTTGCGCCATACTATTGGGGGTCTACACCACTGCTTTTTGCTATCTTCAATCGGGAAACATTGTCCGCGCCTTCATCGATAATGAAGAAGTCTACTCCTACGGCGTTTCCTTCGTCAGAGCTCTGATACTATCAGGGCCGGTTATCGGCATACTCTTTCTCTTCACCAATGCTCTTCAGGCTCTGGGAGCGGCAGTGCCGTCCTTAATCCTATCTATCAGCAGGCAAGGGCTTATTTTTCTGCCGCTTCTTGCTGTGCTGAACAGTCTGGCAGGATTATCCGGCATTGTATACGCACAGCCTGCCGCCGATATTCTTTCCATACTTTTGTCCGTTATTCTTTATCTCAGGCAGATAAAAAAGCTCAGACCAACGGAAAATTTATATGCCTCTGTCTCTCCCGAATATTAAAAACCTATTAAGGCGCCTGTACAGGCGCTTTTTTACTGTCAAATATCGCTTCCAGAAATAAAATACAGCAATCGCAAACAGCTCTTATTTTTTTATCGACATGCCAAGCTTTAGAGCTTAAATAAAGGATAGTTGCCGTTATCCTGTTTTTCATGAGGTACTCTTTCGCTCATATGGTGGTATAAGAACAAAAATCAAACAAAGCAGAAGCCATAAAAAAACAGAAGTACCAAACGAATTTCGACTAAACGCTTTTCATCATTTGCTTTTATGTTATAATAGCTTTCATAAAAGGAAAAACGCTGAAAAGGGCCGTATTAACTGTCTGCATGGTATTCTTTAAAAGACATTGAGGAATAAGACGGCTTAGAAAGCTTAAATTTACGAGAAAATTAGACTTTAGGGGAGGCGGTTTTTTTGATCATGCCCGACAGAATACCTAATACCTTTTTTGCCCCCTGTGGTATGAACTGTTTTATCTGTTATAAGCATTTAAGCCATAAAAACAGCTGTCCGGGCTGCCGGGAAGATGCACCGTCCAAACAGGGACATTGCAGAGACTGCAAAATAAAAGAATGCGCAAAGAGTAAGAATCTGGAATATTGCTTCCAATGCTCTGATTTTCCCTGCAAGAGAGTAAAAAATCTGGACAAAACTTATCGCACACGCTATTTGGTCAGTCTGACAGAAAACAGCCTGTATATAAAAGAAAATACGCTGAAATCCTTTTTCGAAATAGAAGCTGTAAAATGGCGGTGCAGTATATGCGGCGGCGTCATCTCTGTTCATGACGGCGTCTGCAGCGAATGCGGAAAAGCTAGAAAATAGAAATAAAGGAGCGAACTATGAATATTTTTGTGGACGCTGATGCCTGCCCTGTAAAGGACATCATTATTAAAACAGCAAAGGAATTCTCCATCCCCGTATATTTATTTGTTGATACAAGCCACATACTCTCTGACAGCTATTCCACGGTCATTACCGTGGACAAGGCCAGTGACTCTGTTGATTTTGCCATTGCCAACCGCATCCACAAAGGGGATATTGCCGTGACACAGGATTATGGCCTTGCCTCCATGCTTCTTGCAAAGGGCGCCTATGTTGTCCATCAAAACGGCTTTCTGTATGACGAGAATAACATTGACCGCCTGTTGTTTGAACGTCATATTTCCAAGGAAATGCGGCGGCAGGGAAAACGCGGCGGCAGATTCCACGCAAGAAAAGAGGAGGACAATATACGCTTTGCTTCCTGCTTTTGTTCTGTCTGCCGGAAAGCTGTGGAAGAGGAATCTTGATAGGCTTAGTAGAATCATTTCAGAAAGGAACCCAATATGAATGCTAAGGTTCAGCAGTATTTTTTTTATTTCCTGCTTTATTCCATATTAGGCTGGTGCTATGAGGTTTTTCTCGAGGTTGTCGTTTACCGTTGGGGATTTACAAACCGCGGATTTCTTTTTGGCCCCTACTGTCCTGTTTATGGCTTTGGCGCTTTGGTTTTTTTGCTTTGCCTGAACCGGTATAAAAAAGAAAAAATAGTTCTGGGCAAAATAAATCTGACGCCTGTACTTCTGTTTTTTGCATGCATGGCCGCTGCCACCGCTATTGAACTGGCAACCTCTTATATCATGGAATTGTTTACCGGCGGGTGGCCCTGGCAGACTTATACAGACTACAAATACAACTTTCAGGGCAGAATCGCCTTGTCCCCCTCTCTCCGTTTTGGCCTCGGCGGAATACTAATATTGTATGTTTTGCAGCCACCTATAGAAAAGCTGTTACATAAGCTGCAATGCCGTACCAGAAATATTATTTTTCTGTCATCTGCCCTAGTATTGGGAATTGATTTTGCGGTTCAAATTGCAAAGTTTATTTGACAAAATGCTGCCTCACTTCTGTTCGTCAAAAAAGGTATCTTCAAGCTGCAAAATTGTAATTTCGCTTTCTCATACGGCAATAAAAAAAGCGGAAAACCGTTACAGGTTTTACCGCTTTTTTCTCTTTCAGCATTACTTTATTTTGCAAACTGAGGACGGAATGAACTTTCTGTCAGAGGAAGAATCTCATATCCCTGCGCCTTCAGCTGCCGTATGATTTCAGGCAGGGCCTCCACAGTTGTAGCCTTTGGCTTTGTCTGATGCATCAGCACAACAATTTTATCTTTATTCTTTGCCCCGTTTATTACATTTCCTACAATATCCTCCTTGGATGCAGGCTTTCCTGTTGCATCCCCCGCGCTTACATTCCAGTCAATATAGGCATAGCCCTTCTCATTTGCTTCCTGTATCAGCTGTTTCATAATATTTTTATTATATTTATTGCTCACCGTATTGTTAGACCCGCCCGGGAAACGCATCATAACCGGTTTTTCACCAATGACGCTCTCAATGTATTCTTCCTCGGCATAAAAATCGGACCAAAAGCCATCACTGTCCTTATATATAGAGGCATAATCATGCGTCATAGTATGGTTTCCAATGGTATGCCCTTCCTCTGACATACGCTTTAATATGGCGGGATCTGCTTTACCCGTCAGGAAAAATGTTGCCTTAACACTGTTTTCCTTCAGAATATCAAGTATTTTCTCCGTATTCTCTGATACACTGTCGTCAAAGGTCAAATAAGCAACTTTTCCTGCTTCCTCAGTATTCTCTTCCTTATTTTCTTTTTTGCTTTCGGCTGCCTTTTTCTCTGCCTCCTGCTCCTTTTTTTGATTCTCCTCTTCTTCCTTTCTCAGGGCCTCCTCCTTTGCCTTCTCCGCAGCACGCTTTTCTGCTTCCTTTTTGTCCAGAATGTCCTGATAATTCTTAGCTGTAGCCTTTATCTCATAGTCAGGTGCACAATTTTTCGTGATGTCCAACAGCGTTACCGCTTCCCCAAGGGTCAGCTTTTTGTCTACGTTAATACCACCGTTTTCATCCCATGTGATAATACCTCTGGAAATCGCAAACTGCATGGAGGCGTCATCCACAGACTCAATTCTGTTGGCATAGGGCAAAGTTTCTTTTACAGTAAAATCTTTACCCGGATTAACCCTTTGAATTGTCTGATACAGTACATCCATGAGCTCTTTTGCTGTAAATCCCTGTGCAGCATCAAATTTACCTGTTTTGGGATCCTTTAATATATTTTTATAATAATTTGTGACAGTATCCCGCAATTCAGGCGTCGGTGCTACCTCATTGTAAAAGCTTACCAGATAATTCAGCATCTCTCCCCTGTCTACATGGAAACTTTGCCTTTGCTCAAAACCTACCACATTCAGCCATTTATTATTAGTAAAGCCCATAACTCCGCTGGAAAATACTATCAGCAGTGCCAGTACCATTATAATTTTTTTTAAAGCCCTTCTCACTCAACCACCCCTGTTCTTTCAAATGTTAGCTAAATTATACACCCAAAAAGGTACAAAAGTATTACGAAACTTTTAATTTTAGTCTTTCGTGACAAATTTAAAAAAGTTTTAAGAAATTTTAAGTAAAGAGAAATGAGATAATACCTGTAAAATCAATCTATTCTGTAATTTATTTTTTGGATTATTAAACTTTGACACAACTCGACAGAATTTAAAATTATCTAAGGGAGGAAACAGTATGAACAAACTATCTGGTCTTTACAAACTATTTTCGCAGGAAAGGAATATGGAAATGTCAGACGAAATATCAGGGGGTCTGAACAGAGAAAAAATAAACCAATTTCTTAAAACTAAGCTGAATGCAAATGATTATTTTATTGCAGATGAATTAATAACAGAATTGGAAATTTCCGTTGAAGAAAAAGGATTCAAAGCCGGATGCCGTTTTACCACCGAACTGAATGACGAAATGAGAAATAAATAGAAATAATATTTAGACATAGCCTCTCTTATGAGGGGCTTTTTTCATTTTGTCTTTTCCAATTGGATTATTTATGATATAATTAACAAGTATATTACAACTATTAAGAATACAAAAGAAAGGGGCCTTGAGATGAACCGTTTAAAGGAGCTGCGTCTTGAAAAGCATAAAAGCCAGGTCGCCTTGGCCATGGATTTGAACACAACTCAGGCGTCCATCAGCAAGTATGAAACAGGAGACGCCATGCTGGATATTCCCACCCTGATTCAGTTGGCGGCATACTTTTCCGTTACCATGGAGTATTTATTGGGCGTATCCGACCAGAAAACAGCGCCGGCCGATTTATCAGAATTGGACAATAGCTTTCTCAATCTTTATCATTGCCTGACTCCTTCTCAAAAAAAGAAAGCCCTTTCCTTTATGCATGAGTTAAAAAAATAAGCCCCTTTCGGGGCTTTTCGTTTTATTACAGTGTTTTCATTAAAGGGCTGCTTATCTGTGGCCGAGGCCACCGTCTCCTGTTTGGCCGTCACATCTATCAGCCCAAAGGAGATATTGATTCCCGTGGTCATACTGCCGCCTCCTTTGCCCTTGCGGGGGCCTTGGCCGTAAAGTTGACCGTTAAATCCTTAAAATAATTCTTGCTGCCAATCTGCCGTCTTAAGGTATCCCCCACATTGGAGAAATAGGCCATAAACTTGTAGTCTCCCGCCTCGTCCGGTACAACTACCTCATGAAACCGCGGCCTCCGTCAGCTTATCCCAGAGCGCCTCATACTCGCCTCTATTCAGTGCTGCACCAAACTGTATCTACTCCCTTGAATCCCATAATAAGGCCGTCCTTCATATTTTTTCCCAGCTCCTCCCACTTGCCGAAAGAAGGGCTGTCTGCTGCATGACGTAGGCATACCGAAGCTGTACCTGCTCCGCCTGTGTCATAGCGGATATATTCTTTTGAATCCCCTGCGTATAGGCAACTGCTGCAAATTTGTCTGTGTCATAAAGATTCATAGCGTTTTAATGTTTCCGTTTCCCCTGTAAATACAGAAGCCAAGGCGGTTTTTGTCTCACAAAATCCTTATTGTAGAAGGACGCCATATCCGCCGACAGCGCCGTTAAATTCAGTGACATGTCAGAGGCTTTGTCGCTGGCCATTCCCATTCCCCTCGCCATTACCATAAAGGTGGATCCCGTCTCTTTCGCCTCCAGCCTTGACATGCCGAAGGTTTCAATTGCCGTGTCCGCAAATTCCTTCATTTTATAGGCCATATCTCCAAAGGACACGTCAACCACGTTTTGAACCTCCTCCAAATCGGAGGCCAATGAAACAGCCTCCCTTCCAAAATCAATAAGCTTCTTAACAGTAAAGGCAATTTCAAGGGCAACACCCACTCCCTTAATAGCCCTGCCCAAACCGGCTAAGCCTGCGCTCATATTTCGTATGCCATTGTTGAAGCCTCTGGAATCCACCCTGGTATCAATCCTGATACTGCCGTCATATCCTGCCATCTTTCCACCTCCTTTCTCCATCAAAAAAGCGCCCCGAAGAGCGCTTCATTAAAACTCATAAAGTGACCATATGCTGATAATTTTCACAGTTTTTTCTTCCTCCAAAACCTGATATACAAGCCTGTGCTGTATATTGATTCTCCGTGAATACGCCCCCTTTAAATCGCCAATCAGGCTTTCATAGGGCGGCGGGTTTTGAAACGGATCGGTTTTTAAAATTTCAATCAGCTTTTTTGCCTTACCGTCCAGCTTGGCGGCCTTAAGCTTCGGAATATCCTTGAGGGCCTTTTTCACATAAACAATAGAATACACTTACCATTCGACCTCGCTTTCGAGCACACATTCCGAAACAGGCGTTTTCAAACCCTCGGTGATGTCGGCCTTAAGCCCGGGAACTGAGGATACATACAATGTTTCCATAATATTATTATAATCCTCTTCGCTCATGATTACCGCATTGCCGTTCTTTGTGTTTATATTTACAACGTCGTTAAATTCGATAGCCTGATTGATGAAACCAAAAATATTTTTCCTGAAGTTGGTTATATTCACGTTCGTCATTTTAGCACCTCCTCAATCTCTATATGTACATAATAGTGTACATTTATATAGATGTCAAGAGGTAATTCCATTTCCCAAAGAAAAAGCGCCTACTGTATGTAAGCGCTTCTGATGTTTGCCGTCCTTTATTTCAATAATCTATTTTAATCACATCTGAATCAATGTAACTTTCCCATGAAGCCGAATCAAATATGTGAAAACTGAACTCAACATTTTTAATCTCACTGATGCCATTGTCCTCAAGATACTGCGAAAGAATACTTATAGAATCATTGGCTTTTTTGCCCGCTGCAACATCGCAGGAAAATACAGGGTCAATCATGTAGCCGTTAATGGAAAAATCTCTTACCTGAACCGTATAGTTCTTTGCTGTTGTATTTTCCACCAATAATTTAATCTCTTTGCCAAGATAGCTCTCTCCAATACCCTGTGCCGTAATCTTAATTCCATTGGCGTCATATACTACCTTACTGCTGGCCGCCGCAGGCGTTTCCTCTTTTTTCGTTTCTGCTGGTGCTTCTGTTTTTGCCGAAAGCGTTACCGTTTGTGTGGCGCCGTCCCAGCTGACCACCTTTCCTACTGCCTCACCTACCGCTCTTACGGGAAGATAGGTTGTCCCATCAAAAATAAACGGCTCCTTATCCGTAGAGAGTTGTTTTCCGTCCACCACAATTTTGATGTTGTTGTAACTTACAGGAATGTTCATCTGGCTTACCTTGCCAAATGCCGTGGTAACTGAGCCGACCATAAGCGCCCCAATTACAATGCCCACGGATACATCTCGAAACGTTTTAAATTTCATGATAATACTCCCCCTTTTTTTATTATATTAGAAAATTTATACCCCTTTGATCATATTACATCACATACAGTGTAATTTCAACCAAACTTTCCAAATATGAATAAAAACATTCAGTAAAGGGAATGCCTTCATATATCTATACTTCCCATTTATGACCACAGTGCTGACAGACGGCATATGCTCTTGTTTTCGATTTTCTGCCCCTAATCAGAGCAATCAGCACAATCCAGCCTATAACAGGTATACAAATCAATATAAGATAAAGCACAGCTGTCAGACAGCCTCTTCTCTGTATCTCTGATACAACCTGAACCTCCGCCTGATAACCGCATTTTGGACAAATCATTATCATCATTCCTTTGCCTATAATATAATTTTACTATACTACACTGCTCAGAAACCTTCAAGGTGCTAAGCCTTTCCGTCACGGCGTTTCCCATATAGCTGTTCTTATAGAAGGCATAATCCGCATAAGCCATACTCAATCATCTCCCTGTTACGCGCTTGCTGTCTCTGTCCTCTTGATATAAACTGTCTGAGGTTTTGAAATCCTCACGCCCCAAATTTTACGCCCCTGAACGGCGGAGGCACCAATAAAGTGGATGTCTACCCCCCACTCGTTGACCCTGTGGCACCAGTTGGGATGTCCGGCGATAAATTCCGTAGTGGCTTTTTTGCCGGATACCAGGGTGGTGTTTTCAAACATCAGGTTGTTGGATCAATATACCGCAAATCCCGCAATCTGTCCCACCGCTCCCGCTGTCTTCAATTTCTGTGACAAATCCCCCCTGCCTCACAAAGTGGTCGTCCATCAGAAGCGTGCTGTGAAACTCAGGAGAAACAATGAGCCAGCGCCCGTCCTTTGGCACGCCCGTCCTGCCGAGATATGTCTTTGGATATAATACCTTTCCGTTTGCGCTCATGATTTTGTCAATGGCCTCTTTCTCTAAGCCCAATTCCTCCAAAAACTCCCGTTTCATGTCTTTCTCCTTTCCCGCCTACGCTTTTTTACGAGGTCGCGTCTCTTCCTTTTGGCACTAAAAAAGAACAGTTTTACGACGTGTTCGGGTCTCTTCACTTTCCTCAATTTTTGCTTCCAGCAGTTTTCTGTATTGCCTGTTTTTCGTCAGCCGCAGCTGGCTGTACAGCATTCTTAAGTCGTTGCTTTTGGGCAGACGCCCTTTTTCCACATTGCTTCGTATGACAAGGGCAACCCTCAGACTTTTACAATGGGTGTGCAAAGTAAAGTTATCAGGGTTATAAACAATATAGGTGCCGTCTCTTTGGGATTTCTTGATTTTCAGCAAACAATCATCTTCCTTTTGGGTATGAAAAAACCCCTTTAAAAAGTTCTAAAAAATTATCTTTATCCCTATAAATCAGTATCCGGCAAAATACTCGTATAAATTGAGCCTTCCCGTCACATTAAAAAGTGATTAACGGCCAAAAACCAAAAAAAGGCAGTAAAATCCTGTATGATTTTACCGCCTTTTTTTGTCATTTATCTCTTTAGAAAACAATTGTCAATCAGACTTTTAAGCCCTTTTTCCCATATTTAATTACCTTATAGGTTCCAACCGTAAACAACGGCAGCAAATAAACCAGTATAAAGCCGTATGCTAAAGCGGAATAGCCTTTGCTGATAAGATCAATGATACCGATTCTGGCAAAAAGCAACGCAATAATCAATATGGCGACTGTAATAACCGCTCTTTTTTTGTTGCCCAAAGGCTCCTTATGCGCTTCCTCCATACCTTTGTCCAAACGATCCAAAAGAGCATGAATCATTCCTGTAGCAGTCTCAATCAAAGTCCAGCCCGCAACAATACCAAAGGCGATGACCGGAACCTTGGAACTGCTTACATTCATGAGCATGGAAAGCCATGGCACTGTGGATCCGATTACAGTCTCGTCAGGATAATACCCCATCAGTGCAAAATAGGTTAAAAACCATGGTATTGTCATCAACAGGGCGCCTATAATACCCGAAATGACAGATTCACTACGTTTTTTCTGTGCTCTCAGCGTAAACAGGCAGGATGGAATAACAGAAATATTGTAGGATGCATAGATAATACCTGTCCATAACACAACCCCTGTGCCGGAGCTTTGCACAAAGCTGGTGTCAGCATTTGAAAATACCGTGCTGATTTCACTGCTTCTGGACGTAATAACCATAATGGTAAAAATAATATACGCCGCATATAGGGCAATGGTGCCCCATGTCTCAAATTTGGCGATAAAGGAACTGCCGTAAAAGTTCAATACGCCCACCACCACAATCAAAACGACAATGCCGACCATAGGGCTTATACCCGCTGTCGTCTGCAGTATTTCGCCTGTGGCAGAGGCCATAATGGAAATGATTAAAAACAGCAGCAGTACGTACAATATATCGTATATAAACCAGGCCTTTCCTACAATCTGTTTCAATATGGACTTATAATCATAAGCCTTGTAGATACGCGCAAGTTCAAAGGTCAATATTGCAACTACCGTAAACGCCACAAAAGTGGCAAAGCCAGATATCCAACCCATAGAGCCGAATTTACCGCCATACTCCACAATCTCCCTGCCGGTGGCATATCCTCCGCCAATCAATACCGACTGAAGAATAATGCCGGGCAAAAGAAATTTCATAAAACCCTTTGTTTCAAATTCCTTCTTTTCCATGTAGTACACTCCCCCTTAGTGCAATAAAAATTAAAGACATCTACAAAAACTGCTGCTTTCATGGCTGCCAGCACAGGAAAATACCAAGAAGAATTTCTGAAATCAACAGACTTTCCGTCAATTATGATCCGTATTTTTGTGTCAAGCCACCTCTATCGAAGACATTTTTTGTTGATTGTCTTTGTTCCAGACTGTATTTTGTCATAAAATCCCCAAAATACAGGCAAATGAATTGTTTTTAATTATACCAGATGTCTAACATTTTTCAACAGATAATACAAGTATTTTTTCATTTTCATGTATTTTTTTTCAAACATGTATAAGAAGGAAGCTTTTCGAACATAAATCAGTCGATTTTATCTTTTCTATTTGCGAATAAAGGCAGTTTCTTGTGTAAAATCGGCTTTCCTTCGTCATGCCGAAACAAATTGAGATACAGCACAAAACTATGTCCTCCGCAGTTTTTGTTTACTCCATGAAAACGCAGTCTGCTCACCCCTTATGGGGATGCACCCCTAAAACGCAGTTAACAAACGGATTCGAAAAGCACCACCCCAAAAATCGACCATACTGCGGCTTATTGTATTTATTAATCATAAAAAAACGGATTGACAAAAATGTCAATCCGTGCAATCAGCCATACTGCGGCTACTTTCCGTACTATCAATTTTCCTCTAAATATTTAATGGCATCCTCATAATCCAAATCAGCCGCTTTCTGCATCCACTCTTTTGCTTTTGTGGAATCCTGTGTGACCCCATCGCCTGCCTCGTACATAAGGCCAATGTTATACATTGCTACCTCGTTTCCCTGATCGGCTGCCAGCATATACCATTTCAGTGCTTCCGTGTAGCTTTGCTCTACGCCGTCTCCCATATCGCAGAGGTAACCATAATAGGCTTGTGCGTCGGGGTCTCCCAGTTCTGCCGCTTCCTTGTAGAATTTAATAGCCGCTTTTTTGTCTGCCTTAACGCCAGTTCCTTCCTCCAGCATACGTGCTACCCAGTATTTCGCATAGGCGTCACCGTCACCTGCCGCTGAATTATAGAGCTCAAAAGCCTTTTCATAGCTTTGCTCAACACCATAGTCCCCTAAGTAATAAAAATCCGCAAGGAATGTTTTCGCATCTGTGTTGCCTGCGTCAGCGGCCTTCTGGTACCACGCTGCCGCTTCCTCGTAGCTTTGCTCTACGCCATAACCCATTTCATAGAAAAAACCAACACTGAACAATGCAAATTTATCTCCCTGCTCAGAGGACTGCTTATAAAGCTCCATTGCCTTGGCGTAATCCTGAACACAGCCCTGGCCCATCTCATAGCAATATCCCAGAGAATACTGCGCATAAGCATTGCCGCCGTCCGCTGCCGTCTGGTAATACGCGAACGCCTTATCATAATCCTGTCCTTCTACCTTATAATTAAAATAGTACATATCTCCAAGCTCTACTGTAGCGTCCAGATCTCCCTCGTCAGCAAGCTTCTGTATTTCATCCTCGCTCATATCCTCATAAGGATTTTCCGCAATATCGTTTCCCTTGCCCCCTCCTCCAAATACGGAGTTTGCCAAATCGGAAAGCGCCCCTCCCACAGTTGATGATTCGCTTCCCGCCGGTGCACCTGCATCTTCAGTCTTCTTAGAGCAGCCGCTTGCCAGGGATCCTGTAACCATAACGCCCGCCAAAAGCATTGCCCATACCTTTTTCTTCATTGTATAACCCCCCTGAGTATTATTTTTAATAATTTTACCACATATACCATTAAATTGTAAAATCAATTACTGGGTATTTTGGAAATTATTAGGATATTTAATAATTTTTTAACGAATCATACGCTGTTTTAATAGAATAATGGAATACCGCAAAACAGCTTATACAAAAAAGGGACACTGTCCGTGTCCCTGGAGGATGTCGACAAAGTCGACACCCTTCATCGAAAACAAGTTTTCGATAAGTTTATATTAAGGAATAAACAGACGTGTTCCGGAGGCATAATGCCTTGAAACCCGCTGTTTTTCTCGGTTGGGCAAAGCCCGCCCTGCGGATTGCACTCGGGAAACGAATCGTTTCCCGAACGCCTCAGCAGTATAAAAAAGACTTTGCCTACAGTCTGAGGGACACTATCCGTGTCCCTAAAGCTGCTTTCAAAAAAGTATTTTTTCTACGCGTCTGTATAAATAAGACTTCAGATATATTTAAGGACACTTTAAAACCTGCAGTACTCCTCCATATAATTTTCCATTTTCGGTAATATATCACCATAGGTTCCTTTTTCCTTCAAATATTCATAAACATCCCTTACGTCTATAATGGAATGCACTTTGATGCCAAATTCCTCGCCAACCTCCATAACGGCGGTTTTATCACTGTTTTGTCCAATCTCACAGCGGTTTACGGATATAAACATATCCCTTACCTGTACGTCTGCACAGCTTTTTAAAACGGGCATGGTCTCCCTGATTGCCGTACCGGCTGTGATAACATCCTCAATGATAATAATTCTGTCTCCGTCCTTTGGCTTGTAGCCTACTGTATTGCCGCCCTCGCCGTGATCCTTTGCCTCCTTGCGGTTAAAGAAATAGGGCTTGTCCATATCATACTCTGCTGCAAGTGTTGCCGCCGTCACCGCCGCCAGAGGGATTCCCTTATAGGCAGGGCCGAACATGGCATCAAATGTATCCCCAACGGTCTCTTTTATCAGGGAAGCATAAAATTTCCCCAATGTGGAAATTTGTTTTCCTGTTTTATAATTTCCTGTATTCACAAAATAGGGCGTCAGCCTGCCGCTTTTCGTCTTAAACTCCCCAAAGCGGAGCACATCAGCGCTCATCATAAACTCTATGAATTCTATTTTTGCGGGTGTCAACATTTCCCATTTCCCCCTTGTCTTAATCAATAATTCCCCTGATTTCGCCTATATCTTCAATATGATTATCCGCCATATATTTCCGCAGTCCATCCACAACCTCAACAGTTGCAAAGGGATTATTAAAGTTCGCCGTTCCCACCGCAACGGCTGTGGCTCCCGCCATAATAAACTCCACAGCATCCTCCCAGTTCTGGATACCGCCCATGCCAATAACAGGCACAGAAACCGCTTTTGCCACCTGATATACCATACGGACGGCTACAGGCTTAACGGCAGGGCCGCTGAAGCCGCCGATTTTATTGGCCAGAACCGGCTTTCTTCTGTAAATATCAATTTTCATACCCTGCAATGTGTTAATTAAGGAGATACTGTCAGCGCCGCCGCTTTCCGCTGCCCTGGCAATCTCCGCAATATCTGTCACATTGGGACTGAGCTTTACAATCAATGGCTTTTTAGAAACCTTTTTCACCTCGGAAACAACCTTTTCCACCATTGCCGTATCTGTGCCGAAGGCAATACCGCCCTCCGTCACATTGGGACAGGAGATATTCAGCTCAAATAAATCAACGTCACACTCCGAAAGTCTTTCGGCCACATTGCAGTATTCCTCAATGCTGTGACCGCAAATATTTACAATGATTTTTGTATCGAAACCTCTCAAAAAGGGAATTTCCTTTTCTATAAAATACTCCATACCCGGGTTTTGCAGCCCTACGGAATTCAGCATGCCGCCGTAAACCTCCGCAATTCTGGGAGAATCGTTTCCAAGCCAAGGCTTGTCCGCAACCCCCTTTACCGTCACAGCGCCAAGTCTGTTCAAATCTACAAACTCACCGTATTCCCTGCCGCTTCCAAAGGTTCCGCTGGCGGTGGTAACGGGATTTTTCATCTCAACACCGGCTATACAGACCCTCATATTGACATCACTCATCCCATACCACCTCCTCGCCCAAAAAGACAGGGCCGTCCTTGCATACCTTCAAATTGGAATACGTACTTTCCCCCGCCTTTTTGATTTTGACGGCACAGCCGACACAGGCGCCTATACCGCAGGCCATTCTCTCCTCCATGGAAACCTGAGGATTTACTCCCCTCTCTCTTGCCCAAGCAGCAGCGTATTTCAGCATGATTTTGGGGCCGCAGGCATAAACCGCTTCTGCTTTCGGCCCGATTTTATTCATCAGCTCCACCACGTTTCCATGAAAGCCCTGGCTTCCGTCGTCTGTGGCTACATGCACCTCCGCACCCAATGCCTCAAATTCCTTTACCAGTATGGGATTGGAACGGCTGCCCAAAAAGACACAGGCTCTTCCCCCAAGCTCCTTCACAAGCTCCAAAAGGGGAGGTGCACCGATACCGCCGCCGACAACCACATTATCATTTTTTGATTGATCCACGGCAAAGCCATTTCCGAGAGGGCCCAGAATCTTTACTTTATCCCCTGCCTTTAAGACAGAAAAGGTTTTGGTGCCTTTTCCCACCACCTGATAAACCAGGCGCAGAGAACCCTCGCTTTTGTCTATTTCACAGATACTGATGGGCCGGGGCAGAAGAGTATCTGCCTGCCCCGTATATACATTGACAAACTGTCCGCACTTTGCCTCTTTTGCAATCTCCGGCGCCAAGAGCACCATATCGTAAATATTGTCAATATAACATTCATTTTTTAATATTTCAGCCATACAAACCGTTTTCATTATTTAATGTCCCCCAGCGCAATCACTTCAAGGTCTTTTCTGTCTATATTGGATTCCATTACGTCCAAAAGGGCATTAACCGTATCCAGTGACGTCATCAGGTTGACAGAGCTTTCCGCCGCCGCCCTTCTGATTTTAAAGCCGTCGCTTGACGCCACATTCCCCTTATTTGGCGTATTGATAATAATGTCTATCATGCCGCTTCTGACAATATCCAGAACATTGGGCACGCCCTCGCCGATTTTCTTGACCTGGCTTACACTCTCAATGCCATTGTCCCGCAAAAGATTTGCAGTTCCCTCTGTCGCCAGAAATTTGTACCCCAATGCCGCAAAACGCTTCGCAATAAGAATAAAGTCCGCCTGGTCGTAAGGTTTGATGGTAACTAAAGCTGTGCCGCCCTTTTGGGGTACTATGGTATTGGCCGCAATAAAGCCTTTATACAAAGCCTCCACAAGATTATGTCCAACACCCAAAACTTCACCTGTGGAACGCATTTCCGGCCCAAGACTCACCTCAACCTCAGGCAGCTTTTCTGTGGAGAAAATAGGAACCTTTACACAGACATATTCCGGCTCTGGACAAATTCCCGTATCATATCCAAGCCCCTTTAACGTATCGCCAAGCATGATTTTCGTGGCAATATCAATAATAGGCACGCCGGTCACCTTGCTGATATAGGGCACCGTACGGCTGGAGCGGGGATTCACCTCTATTATATTCAGCTCTCCCTTATACTCGATAAACTGTATGTTTACCATACCGATTACCTTCAAAGCAAGAGAAATCCTCTTTGTCACATCCATAATCTGGGCCTTCATGTCATCGGAAATATGCTGCGGCGGATAGATGGAGATAGAATCTCCCGAATGAACGCCGGCCCTCTCCAAATGCTCCATAATGCCGGGAATTAACACGTCTGTGCCGTCGCAGATGGCGTCAACCTCAATCTCCCTGCCGGAAAGGTAGCGGTCAATCAAAACAGGATTTTTACTGTCCTTTGTAAAAGCCGCCTCCAGATATTTCACAAGCTGAGGCTCGTCATAGGTAATTTCCATGCCCTGTCCGCCCAGTACATAGGAGGGACGCACCAAAACAGGATAGCCAAGTTCATTGGCCTCCGCAATTCCTTCCTCAACCGTCCAGACGCCTTTTCCCTTGGGGCGCCTGATGTCCAGGGATTCCAGAAGCTCGTCGAACTTTTCCCTGTCCTCCGCCGCGTCAATCTGCTCCGGCTTTGTGCCATAAATTGGGATATTCATTTCACGGAAGAAATTGGCCAGCTTGATGGCAGTCTGTCCGCCAAACTGCAATATAACGCCGTCCGGCTTTTCCTTCTCCACAATATTTAATACGTCCTCCTCTGTCAAAGGCTCAAAATACAGCTTGTCGGAGGTGTCAAAGTCCGTGCTGACCGTTTCCGGATTGTTATTCACAATAATTGTCTCTATGCCAAGTCTCTTTAAAGAAAGAACACTGTGAACGGAGCAGTAGTCAAACTCAATGCCCTGACCGATTCTGATAGGACCTGAGCCGATTACAATTACCTTTTTCCTGTCGCTTACCACAACCTCATCATACTGGTCATAGGTGGAATAGTAGTAAGGCGTCAGCGCCTCAAACTCTCCCGCGCAGGTGTCAACCATTTTATAAACAGGAATAATATTCCATTTCTTTCTCAGCTCATAGATTTCAGGCGGCGTACAGCCAAGAAGATCCGCTATGCCCTTATCGGAGAAACCGACTTTTTTTAAATCCCTCAGGTATTCCTCCGTCATGTCCTCTTTGGAATACTGCTTTAATTCCTCCTCCATGTCCACAATCCTTTTTATCTTATGGACAAAGAATTTATCCATGCCTGTAATCTCGCATACCTTTTCCACCAGATAGCCGCGGCGAAGCATCTCAGCCAAATCGAAAAGCCTCTCGTCATCCGGCACAACAACTCTTTTTCTCAGCTCCTCAAAGGTTCTGGACTGGGAATATTTCCTCTCCAGCGTGTACTGCCCGATTTCCAGAGAACGGACACCCTTGAGAAGAGCCGCCTCAAAGCTGTTTCCGATGGACATAACCTCACCTGTCGCCATCATTTTTGTGCCCAGATTGCGCTTCGCGTTTTTAAACTTATCAAAGGGCCATTTTGGTATTTTACATACCACATAGTCAATAGCCGGCTCAAAGCAGGCGTAGGTTTTGCCTGTAACCGCGTTTTTAATCTCGTCCAGACGGTAGCCCAAAGCGATTTTTGCCGCAACCTTGGCGATAGGGTAGCCTGTAGCCTTGGATGCCAGAGCAGAAGAACGGCTCACACGGGGATTGATCTCTATGACCGCATAGTTAAAGCTAGCGGGATCAAGGGCAAACTGCACGTTGCAGCCGCCCTGTATCTCTATGGAGTCGATAATGTCAATGGCGGCCTTCCGAAGCATCTGGTATTCCCTGTCGCAAAGCGTCTGGGCAGGCGCAACGACAATGGAATCCCCTGTATGTACCCCTACCGGGTCCACGTTCTCCATACTGCACACTGTAATACAGTTTCCGGCGCCGTCCCGCATCACCTCAAACTCTATTTCCTTCCAGCCCTTGATACTGCGTTCAATCAAAACCTGTCCCACACGGCTCAGATGAAGTCCCTGTGCCAGTATTTCACGTAGCTGATCCTCATTCTCGGCAATACCGCCTCCTGTGCCGCCTAAAGTGTAGGCAGGACGGATAATCACAGGATAACCGATTTTTTCCGCGAAGGATACGCCATCCTCCATATTGGTAACGATTTCACTCTCCACAATAGGCTGTTTTGTCTTTTCCATCAGCTTTTTAAAGCTGTCTCTGTCCTCACCCTCCTTGATGGACTCAATGGAGGTGCCAATGACACGCACATTGTATTTTTCCAAAATACCGCTGTCATACAGCTCACAGGAAAGGTTCAGCCCTGTCTGGCCGCCCATGCCGGCGATAACACTGTCCGGCTTTTCCTTTGCAATAACCTTTTCTATCATATCAACCGTCAAAGGCTCCACATAGGTATAGGTTGCCATGTCCCTGTCCGTCATAATGGTGGCGGGGTTGGAATTTACCAGAACTACCTCTATGCCCTCCTCCTTGATGGCCTGACAGGCCTGGGTTCCGGAATAATCGAATTCCGCCGCCTGCCCGATGACAATTGGGCCTGAGCCTATGACAAGCACTTTTTTGATGGTATTATCCTTAGGCATTGATACCACTCCTTTCTACAATTTCCAGAAATCTGTCGAAGAGGAAGCCGGAGTCCAGCGGGCCCGGGCTTGCCTCAGGATGAAACTGCACACTGTAGATGGGAAGGGTTTTATGCATAATGCCCTCTATGGTGCCGTCATTGATATTGATAAAGGAAGCCTCCACATCCTCCGGCAGATCGCATACCACATACTCATGGTTCTGGGAGGTGATATAGACCCTTCCTGTCTTTTCATCCCTGACAGGATGGTTGCCGCCGTGATGGCCGAATTTCATTTTCATGGTGTTTCCGCCCAGGGCAAGATTAATGAGCTGATTGCCCATACATACGCCTAAAATCGGTTTTTTACCTACAAGCTGTTTTACTGTCTCAACAATTTCAGGCACATCCTTAGGGTCGCCGGGGCCGTTTGATAAAAATACCGCGTCCGGATTGACGGAAAGTATTTCCTCTGCGGAGGAAAAAGCGGGGAAAACCGTAAGGCGGCAGCCGCGGCTTATAAAATCGCGGAGCATGCCCCTTTTCGCACCCATATCCACAAAAGCAATATGTGCGCCGTCACCGGGTATTTCATATCTTTCCTTACAGGTGCATTCCCTGATGACATTTTTATTATTCATTGCATTGAATTTCTGCGCAATCTGGCTGGGCGTCAAGTCATTCACCCTTGTGGTGATAATCCCCTTCATGGTGCCGTGATCCCTCAGTATTTTTGTCAGAGCCCTGGTATCCACATCCTCAAGGCCCATAATTTTGTTTTGCTTCAAATACCCATCCAAATCAAGCTCACAGCGCCAATTGCTCGGATAGTCGCATTTTTCCCTAACAATAAAGCCTTTTAACCTTGGTCCCTCGGATTCCATATCGTCCAGATTAATGCCGTAATTGCCAATCAGAGGATAGGTCATTACAACAAACTGCCCCGCATAGGAAGGGTCGGTCAAAAGCTCCTCATAGCCTGTCATTGCCGTATTAAAAACAACCTCACCCACGGATTCCTTGATATATCCAAATGCCTTGCCGGTAAAGGTTATGCCGTTTTCCAGTATCAATTGCGCCCTTACTGTTTTTCCAGTCATTATATACATCTCCTCAAATCAGCTTTCATATCAAGCACAGCCTGTCTTGCGGCATCCGCAAAGCCGTGCTCCGTAAATTTTTCAAGATAGGGCCTCTTTTTGTATGCGGCGATAATTCCTCTTGAGGAATTGATAATGGCGCCAACGCCATCCTTGTCAAAGCACGCCGCCAAATCCTCGGCCTTTCCGCCCTGGGCGCCGTAGCCAGGCACCAAGAAAAAGGTATGGGGCAGAAGCGCCCTCAAATCCGCAGCCTCCTGAGGATGGGTAGCGCCCACAACGGCGCCGACTGAGGAATAGCCGTATTTGCCCCTGAGAGGCTGGCCCCACTCCTCTATGAGAAGACCGATTTTTTCATAAAGCTTTCTGCCCTCTATCTCCAGATTCTGTATCTGTCCGCTGTTGGGATTTGAAGTTTTCGCCAGTATGAAAAGCCCTTTTTCGTATTTTTTGCAGTTGTCCATATAAGGCTCAATGGAATCCACACCCAGGTAAGGATTGAGGGTAATAAAGTCCTCCTCATAGACGCTTCTCTTTTCACCGTCAATGTCCACTCTGCCGATATGCCCGTCGGAATAAGCTTCCGCTGTGGAGGCAATGTCGCTTCTTTTGATGTCGCCGATTACAATAAGTCCCTTTTCCTTGGCGTAGGCAGCCGTATCAATGAAGCTCTTCATGCCCTCCGCGCCATACATCTCATACATTGCCACCTGTATTTTAACCGCCGGCACCAAATCGCATACAGCGTCTATAATCTGCTTATTGAAAAAGGTAAGGCTCTCTGCCGCCGCCCTGGTTGTTTTGCCATAGTCAATGAGATAATCATTCCGAATATGAGCCGGCACATAGTCAAGCCTTGGATCTAATCCCACAACCGTCGGGTTTTGCATATCCACAATTTTATCTATCAGCTTATCAATAATCATACTTCCATCCCCCTTTTTACTTATTCCGCTATTTTTCCCTTTTCCATAACAATATTTCCCCCGTATATGGTATACAGTACTTTTCCCTTCACCCTTCTGCCATGGAAAGGTGAATTTTTGCTCTTGGAGGCAAATTTCCGAATATCAATCTCGTATTCCGCCCCGGGGTCGATAACAGCAATATCCGCCTGCTTTCCCTCCTCCAGTGAGCCTTTGTCAATTCCAAGCATTTTTGCGGGATTTACCGTCATTTTCTCAATCAGCCCCATAGGACTCAGATAGCCTTTTTCCACAAGCTCTGTAATGCCCAGCGGCAGGGCTGTTTCCATACCGACGATACCAAAGGCTGCCTTGTCATATTCGCAGTTTTTCTCGTCAGAGCTGTGGGGCGCGTGGTCAGTGGCGATAATAGAGATGGTGCCGTCCCTTAAAGCCTCTCGGATGGCCTCCATGTCCTCCCTGCTTCTAAGCGGCGGATTCATTTTTGTATTGCCGTCATAATCAACAATATCCTCATCGCAAAGCGTAAAATGGTGAGGGCATGCCTCCGCCGTCACATCCTCTCCTCTATTTTGCGCCTCGCGGATAAGAGAAATACTCTCCTTTGTGCTCATATGGCAAAGATGAAGCCTTGATTTCGTGCTTGCCGCCAGTATAATATCCCTTGCGACGATAACGGATTCGGAATCGTTTGAGATCCCCTTAAGGCCCAGATACTGGGCGCGCAGTCCCGCATTCATAACGCCGCCCCCCACAAGGGATTTGTCCTCACAGTGGGAGAGCACCGGTATATGGAACATTTTAGCATAGTTCATGGCTGTTTTCAAAAGTCCGGCGCTCAAAACGCTTTTGCCGTCCTCGCTCAATGCGCAGGCGCCCGCCTTTGCCATCTGTCCGATATTGGAAAGCTCCTCTCCCTTTTGTCCCTTTGTGATGGCACCGATTGGGAGAACCTCAATTACGCCGTCCCTTTTTGCCTTCATTTTGATATATTCCACAAGTATCTCATTGTCAATGACAGGTTCGGTGTTCGGCATACAGCAGATAGTGGTAAAGCCTCCCATTGCCGCACTTCTTGTGCCGGTTGCAATGGTTTCCTTGTACTCGAAGCCGGGATCCCTCAAATGCACATGAACGTCAATAAGCCCGGGAGTCACCCAGCAATCCTTAGCGTCAATTACCCTGTCGGCCGCAGCCTCTATATTTTTTGCAATCCTCTCAATCTTTCCCTCGGATACCAAAACATCCATAACCTCATCCAGATTAGTGGCCGGATTCAGTATCCGTCCGTCTTTGATTAACAGTCTCATTTATTTGTCTCCTCCTTCAATCAGAAGCTTTAACAATGCCATTCTGACGGCAACGCCATTTTTCACCTGTATATTGATAACGGAATGTTTCCCGTCTATTACGTCTGTACTCAGCTCAATTCCCCGGTTTACAGGGCCGGGATGCATGACAAGAACATCCTCCTTCGCGTATTTTAATATCTCGTCATCTACGCTGAAAAGCTGCCTGTACTCATTGAGACCGGGGAAGGACATGGTTTTCAGTCTTTCAAACTGTATTCTAAGCCCCATCACAACATCCGCCCCTGAAACCGCTTCCCTGATGTCCGTCGTCGACTTTACGCCAAGAGCGGCCATGCCGCCCAAAAGTGTTGAGGGGCCGGCCAGCGTTACGTCAGCGCCAAGCTTCGTTAAGCCAAATACATTACTCCTTGCCACCCTGCTATGGGTAATATCTCCTATTATCGCAACCTTTAGTCCCTCAAAGCTTTTTTTGTGTTCTCTTATGGTAAATAAGTCAAGAAGAGCCTGTGTGGGATGCTCATTGGCGCCGTCACCGGCGTTTATGACATGCGCTTTTACGTTTTTTGCCAGTACATGGGGCGCCCCTGTCATGGAATGGCGTATAACCATAACGCCAACACCCATCTGGTCAAGGGTTCTTCCCGTATCCACAAGGCTCTCCCCCTTGGATACGCTGCTGGTGCCAACGCCTAAATCCTGTACCTCAGCGCCCAGATATTTTCCGGCCAGAGAAAAAGATGTTTTTGTCCGGGTGCTGTTCTCGTAAAAAAGCGTCACCACGCTGTTGTTTTTTAAAGTGTCGTCCCTGAGGGCTTTATCGTCTATTTTTTTCTTCATCAGCGCTGCGCAGTCAAGGATAGTTAATATCTCATCCTTTTCCATATCCCTCAGTCCCAGAATATCCTTCTTGTTAAGCATTCAGACATCTCCTTCTTTATTGTTTTTTACGCTCCTAATAGTGTTTCTGATTTTGGGCAAAAATAAAGGCAATAAAAAGAAAAAATTTAACTTTTCATTGCCGGAATAATAAAATTGTTTTGAAACACGAACAATCCTTCGTGTTTTTTATAAAAGGGAAAAGTAATGCTTCGAAACACTGTCTTTGACAGCAGAGTATCCATATAAAACAACATCTCTCTTCCTCCCTTTCCTGTTTCTCTTTTCATGAAATATGGCAGTTTTTGCTGACTGCCATTTACATTGTCAAAAATTTTATCATTTTCGCGGTTCTTTGTCAAGGTGCACCCTGCAAAAATGCGTCAAAATACTTCATAAATTTTTTTGCAAAATTAACATTTGTTTGTTAGTATTTTCCCGCCTGCAAAGGGCAATATTTTTTGCTTTTTCAGCCGATCAAATTTATAATAGAGTAGTATATTAATTTGCTGATAGATAAGAGGTAGCGCCATGATTGATAAAAAAAGGATAGAAAACGCCGTGAGGGAAATCCTGATTGGAATCGGTGAGAATCCCGACAGAGAAGGACTTTTGGAAACACCTCAGAGAGTCGCCAACATGTATGAGGAAATATTTGCCGGCCTGAGCCGTAACCCTCACGATGATGTAAAGGTATTCCATTCGGATTATACAGAGGATATGGTGATAGTCAGGGATATTCAGTTTTATTCCATGTGTGAGCATCACCTGCTTCCCTTTATGGGCCGTGCCCATGTCATCTATATTCCCAATGAAAGCGGAGAAATTCTGGGTTTGAGCAAGGTGGCCCGCATAGTGGATACCATAGCCAAAAAGCCCCAGCTTCAGGAAAAGCTGAGCGGCGAGGTTGCAGATGTTATGGTAGAGGCCCTTCATCCTTTGGGTGTCTGCGTTAAGGTTGAAGCGGAGCATCTGTGTATGACCATGCGCGGTATCAAAAAACCAGGATCAAAAACCGTTACCTTTTCCACGAGAGGCGTTTTCAGGGACGATCCACAGAAACGGGCGGAGGCCCTGTCCCTTTTAAGGGGGGACGGACGAGACTGATGGAAAGAGTAAACGCAATATTGAAAAATTCAGAGTACAGAGAATATCTGCAAAAAAACAGGCAGTGGGAAAAGGGCCGCAAATTTTGCAAACACAATATGGGCCATTTTCTGGATGTGGCCCGTATCGCCCATCTTTACAATCTGGATGAAAACCTGGGCTTTGAAAAGGAATTGCTCTACGCCGCCGCCCTTCTTCATGATATTGGAAAATGGCAGCAGTATGAATGCGGCATCCCCCATAATGAATCAAGCGCCATACTTTCCGGGCCTATATTAAAGGAGTGCGGATTTTCCGACCGGGAAACAGAATTGATTCTAAAGGCAATCGCCGACCACCGGAGGGATACGGCGGATAAACGAAGCTTCTCCCACCTTCTTTACAGAGCGGATAAAAAATCAAGACGCTGCTTTGACTGCAAAATGAATGATAAATGCAAATGGGCGGATGAAACGAAAAACATTACAATAGAGATTTGACGGTGATAGCACATGAAAATTGGAAATAAAGACTTTGAAATAGGAAAACGTACCTACATAATGGGTATTTTAAATGTTACGCCGGATTCCTTCTCCGACGGCGGAAATTATACCACCATCGAAAAAGCAGTCCTGCACGCTGAAGAAATGATAGAAGAAGGAGCCGATATCATTGACGTCGGCGGCGAATCCACTCGTCCTGGCCATGAAAGGATTACGGACTTGGAGGAAATCAGCCGTGTTGTTCCTGTAATCCTTGCCCTGAAGGAAAGATTTCCCGATGTTCCTGTCTCCATTGATACTTACAAAAGCGCCGTATGCAAAGAGGCTCTTGAGGCAGGTGCTGATCTTATCAATGACATCTGGGGGTTTAAATATGACAAAAAAATGGCGGAATTAAGCGCCGAATATAAATTGCCGGTCTGTCTGATGCACAACAGGAACAATACAGATTACAGAGATATTCTGAGGGAATTTACAGAGGACTTGAGCAAAAGCATTTCCATAGCAAAAAGCTGCGGCGTTCAGGATAAACAAATTATACTTGACCCGGGAATCGGCTTTGGAAAAACCTATGAGCAAAACCTTTTTATTATGAATCACCTGGACGAAATGAAAAAACGGCTGCCCTACCCTGTGCTTCTCGGCACTTCCCGAAAATCCATGATTGGCAAAGCCCTGGGGGATATCCCTGCAAAGGAAAGGCTTGCTGGCACCATAACGACAACGGCAGTCGGTATTATGAAGGGCTGTGATTTTGTTCGTGTTCACGACGTCGGAGAAAACAAAAAAGCCTGCCTTATGGCGGACGCTATTGTCAGAAAACAGGGAGGCGATATGCGGCATGGATAAAATACACATAAAGGATTTGGAGATTTATGCTTACCACGGCGTGAATCCGGAGGAGAACAGGCTGGGGCAAAAATTTCTGTTTACGCTGGAATTAAGTACAGATTTTTCCGAGGCGGCACAAAAAGACGATATTGAAAAATCCGTCAACTATGCAGAGGTATGCAAATTTGTGGAATCCCTTATAACAGAAAATCAGTTTAAGCTTATAGAGACCTGCGCCGATACCGTCGCAAGGGGCCTTCTGCGGCGCTTCCCCTCCCTCGAAAAAGCAAGAGTGCTTCTGAAAAAGCCCTGGGCGCCTATCGGAAGCCATCTTGACTACGCAGGGGTTGAAGACGAAAGAGGCTGGCACACCGCTTATATCGGACTGGGCTCCAATCTTGGGGACAAAAAGAACAACCTTGATACGGCAATCCGCCTTTTGGACAACGAGGATATCCGTGTCCTGTCGGCTTCCTCCTACTATGAGACAAAGCCTGTGGGTTATCTGGAGCAGGACATGTTTTTAAACTGTGCAGTAAAGATAAAAACCCTTCTCCGTCCAAAGGAACTTTTAAAAAGAACACAGAAAATTGAGGGAGAGCTGAAAAGAAAAAGAGACATTCACTGGGGTCCCAGAACCATCGATTTGGACATTTTATTTTACGGCGAGAATGTATCCGCCGACAAGGATTTGGTACTGCCCCATCCGGAAATTCAAAACAGATTGTTTGTCCTCTGCCCTTTGGCGGAAATAGAGCCCTATCTGGTTCACCCCCTTCTGCAAAAAAGAATTGTGGATTTGAAAAACGAATTGGAAAAAACGCAGGAACTCTAAGAAAGCCTTGAGGGCTCTCATAGCCCCCGGGCACATCGGCCGCAATCATCATAATTTGTATGTATAAGGAGTAAATGAAAATGAATTCTATGAAACAAGACGCCCTGGACATCAGCAAATATGCAGTTCATGCAATGCTGCCCGAAGAAGCAGTAAAAAAAGAACTGTGGGGTAAATCCTTCCGCAATCCCGTCACTGTTATTTCCATCGGCAAAGCCGCCTGGAATATGGCAAAGGCCGCATCTGAAATGCTGAACGGAAAAATGAAAAGAGGAATTGTACTTACAAAGTACGGTCATGGGCAGGGATACATTCCCGGCTTTGAAATTTTGGAGGCGGGCCACCCTATTCCCGATGAAAATACCTTAACGGGCACAGAAAAGATATTGGAGGCCGTCACAGGACTCTCCAGGGAGGACACCGTAATTTTCTTAGTCTCAGGCGGCGGTTCAGCGCTCTTTGAAAAACCTATGAAGGGAATCACCCTTGGTGATATTATCTCTGTCACTGACGCCCTGCTGAAAAAAGGCGCCGACATCATAGAAATGAATACGGTGCGGAAGCATTTATCGGCGGTGAAGGGTGGACGGTTTGCCTTATACTGCTATCCTGCCAAAATTTACTCTATTATATTGTCAGATGTCATTGATAACCGTATTGATGCTATCGCTTCCGGCCCCGCCTGTGCGGACAGCTCTACTTCTGAGGAGGCTGTGGCGGTATTAAAGAAATATGACATTGCCGTCGGTGAAAATATAAGGCATTGTCTGGAAATCGAAACGCCAAAAAGCCTGACCACTGTCAGGTCAGCTATATCCGGCAGCGTTGAGTCCCTTTGCAGCGCTGCCGCCCGAAAGGCCGCACTGCTGGGCTATGAGCCCCTCATACTCACCACAAGTCTTTGCTGCGAGGCCAGGGAAGCCGGAATTTTTTTCGGCGGCATTGCCAGAAGCATACACTCTGACAAAATACCCGTAAAGCCTCCCTGCGCTGTTATCTGCGGCGGTGAAACCATCGTTTATGTGACAGGGAAAGGAAAAGGCGGCAGGAATCAGGAAATGGCACTTGCCGCGGCGGCAGAAATCAGCGGTATGGAGAATACTGTATTTTTATCCATAGGCTCCGACGGCACTGATGGTCCAACAGACGCGGCAGGCGGCATTGTGGACGGAACATCCAACAGGATTTTGGAGGAAAAGGGTATTTCCGTTACCGACACACTGAAAGCAAACGATTCCTATGAAGCCTTGAAGGCAATTGACAGCCTGATTTTAACAGGACCTACGGGAACCAATGTAAACGATCTCCAGCTTCTGTTAATCAGGCCATGATGATTTTTTCACAAATAAAAAAAGTCCCACTTGAGGACTTTTTTTATTTTGTGTTGAGAGCATGCTCGGCAAAAAAACATTATTTACTTATCATACCGCTTGCCTTTTCCCAATCCCTATCCGCTGTTTTGTATTCTCTTTTCCTTCTGACGAACATTTGTGTTACGGAGATAAAGCCCGTTTTCCGGTTTCATCTCTTTTTGCTTTCACTGTATGCGCCTTTACGCTTATGTTTCTAAAAAAGCGCTTTCCATATTTCTTCAAATGGCATTATTCAAAGCTGTCCATCTGTAATTCCTTATTTACATCTGTCTGCTTTAAAATTCTCAACAACTTCCTTTGGATACATGGTGCGCTCCACAATTTCCTCTACGCTCATACCCGCTTCCAGAAATTTCAGCAGCACGCTGTCCATGCTTTCTCCAACCTCTATGATATGCTTGTCAGGGTCATAAAAACGTATCACACGCTGCCCCCACGGAAATTCTTTTACACCATGGACGTAATCGATTTCTCTGTCCTTCAGGAAGGCAATAAAGGAATCAAAATTTTCTTCCTCAAAATACAATTCAAAACTATTGCTGCACTTTACTATATTTTCCGGTGCTGTTTCGATAAACTGTATCCAGCTTTCCCTGCTTTGAAAACTGTAACCTCCGCTCATGGTAATATTGGCCCCGAAATCCATAATGACCTTTTCTCCAAAAACTTCCTCATAAAATTTTCTCGACGTCTCTATATTTTCCACTACCAGCAATGGACTGCAATATTTCATCCCTTTCGCCTCCCGTTTTTTTTATCAGTATAGCCCCTACAGAAAATATTATATTGTAAAAAACGGACAACTTACGGTAAAATTAAATTTTCTATTTCTCCGCACTGATGGAAGGAAGAAAACCTTTTCAGAAGGGATAAAATACTTTTTTCCCCCTGCTTTGTCATACGCTTTTTATCCTCCGGCCAAAAGCGCTTTACAATAAGGGTATTTCTTTCTCTGTCCCGTACAATCTCCGCTCTGCCCAAAAAATCAGTTCCATACAAAAGAGGAAGCGTATAGTGTCCATACTTTCTTTTTTCTCTGGGCGTATAGATTTCCCATTTATAATCAAAATCAAATAACGCCTGAACAAGCTTCCTATCCCACAGCATATTGTCAAGCGGCGCCAAAAGCTCCGCCCGTTTTAAAAAAGCTTTTCCGCTCTCGGCGTCCAAAAGATACGGCAAATCCTCACTAAGGCAGTAAAGCGTTTCCTTTATTCCCTCCACCTCCAAAGCGATAAGCTCCCCTTTTTCCAGAAGAGAACGAAAAGCTCTGTCTCTTTTTTCCGCGTTCAGCCCCATAATATCCATCAGAGCGTCAGAGGGCCGGTTCCATAAAAGGCCGACGGAGGCGATTCGTCTTTTTAAATGCCACTGAATATAGTCCTCCTCCCCCGTATTGGGGTCAGGTGAAATAAGAATATCCCTGTCAAGCACCGCTTCCGGCAGGCAGTAAACTTTATTCACGCCCTTTTTATGGTGTATCACTACCTGTCCTCTTCCAAACAGCGTTTCCAGCGCCGCAATTGCCATTTTTGTGCTGCTGCCCCAATACCACAGTATATTTTCACCGTTATCAAGTTCTTTCGCGGTGGCAGTCCCCATGACTCGCAGAGCATCCAGCATTCCCTTTTCCATCTCATCTATCCTGTCCTTCGCCCTGCCGTTTTCTCTGTAATAATTTCTGTTTCTGGAAAAGCAGGGCCAATCTGATACCGAAAAAATAGACAGCTTTTTATCATAGTAATCTATAAGCCGCCTGTCCTCGTAGAGAAGCTCATAGAGCATCTCCTTCCGAAAACCCTCCACACGGGAAAACAGTACAAGCTCAGGATTCCTTCCGCAAATATCTATGGGATCAAACTGGATACATCCCGCCTGACGTATAAATTCAAATGCCCCCTCCTTGCCGGAGAATCGCCGCTTTCCCAACAGTCCCTGCTTCAATAACAGGTAGGTTTTCGCTTCCTTTTTGCTCAATTGCAGCTTTTCCATGCTTTCACCCGCTCTTTTCTCCTTCAAAAACGATACACGGCTTAAATAAAAATCTGGTTTCTTGCATTATAAAGTGTACGGTAGCCAATATAAAGAGAACCAAAACAGGCTATACAAACCACAGTACAAATCGCAATCATAATGGATATCTGGTACAAAATGGCGGTAGCCGGCATTGTGCCTGACAAAATCTGCCCTGTCATCATTCCCGGCAAAGAAACGATGCCCATGCCAAGCATTGAATTCAGTGTGGGAAGCAAAGCCGTCTCCAGCGCCTGATTTACAAAGGGCAAAAGTATTTTCTTCGGCGTTACCCCGATATTTAGCAGGGTATCAATATGGTTCTTCTGCGTTTCAAGACTTTCCCGAAATGTTTTGACCGCCAGCGAAACACCCGTCATGGCATTGCCCATAATCATACCGCTCAGCGGAATGACATACTGGGGATTGAATATGCTCTGCCCCACAACAATCTTAATAAAAAACAGTATGATTGCTACACCGCATACAGCCAATGAAAAAGTAATGGACAGCTTAAAACGGCGGTTAATCCCTTTATTCCTGGTAAGAACCCTGTGAACTGCAAAGGCCACCATACAAATGACATAGATTACCGTAAAAATCGGATGTGGATTCTCAAAAATGTAAGTCAGTATCAGCCCCGCAATAACCAGCTGTACCGTCATGCGCACACTTGCCACAACAAGAAGCTTGGTCTGGCTGATACGGCATTTTTTCATAACCGCAAGGGCAATAATCAGCAACAGGTAGACAAGGCTGAACTGGGCTATATTGAGCGATATGATTCCCTCCATAAATTACACCTGCTTTTCCAAAAAAATAGTTTTGTCCGCAAACTTCTCCCTAAGCTTACTGTCATGGCTGACAACAAGCAAGGTAATACCCTTATCGGCGCAATACTCTTTTATGTTTGCTATCACTCCATCCGCCGTTTTACTATCAAGAGCAGAGGTCGGTTCATCCATCATCAGTACCCTCGGCTTTAAAGAAAGGCAGACGGCACAGTAAACCCTCTGTCTCTCTCCCCCTGACATAGTGTCACAGTTAGCGGTGAGAGGAAATGGCGCCGAACAAATATTGAGATAATACTCCATGTCTCTCGGCGCGAGAGGCGTCATATCACGGTATTCATAGAAGCGTCTGAAATTAGTTTCAATATCCCCACGAAACAGATAAGCTGTCTGGCCAATTAAAAGCACTCTTTGCCGCAGCAAAACAGTATCCGCCTCACTGATATCCTGCCCTTCAAAGTAAAGCCTTCCGCTGTCAGGAGAGAGCGTCCCGTTAAAAAGCCGCAAAAGTGTGCTTTTTCCGCAGCCGCTTGGTCCCTGTACAAAGGTAGCCGTATTTTCCTCAATTTCTATATCTGGATATCGGAGTATTGATTGGAAAACCACATTCTCCGCCTTTAAAATTGCCATATAAAAAACTCCTTTTAATGGTCTGTGTCAAAAGGGACAATATCCGCAGTATGACTTATCGTAACGATTGTTACGGATTGTCTGCTTTTTTGTCAAACTTTTCTGAAATTCATTTTTACTGCATAAACAGTAACAGAAAAAATGAATAATTGTATTCTATAGTAATAGATTATTACAATTTCTAGAGCCTGGCCGTCTTAAATGCAGTATTTTTTCTCTGTATTATTTAACAGACTGACAAAAACATTCTCAATCACGAACAAGTTTATCACGATATGCCCGGAAGGGCAATAACAAAACCGACACAGGATATAAAAACAATAACCTGGGGGGTTTGATTCTGCATAGTATAACCTCCATAACAGTCCGGCTTTGCTGCCTTACCGCAAAATTTTCTCTTTCCCGCTTCTCTCTCTCCCTTTCCTTATCGTAATATTCCGCCACTTATGGTATAATATCCGCGAAAAAGCGGAGAGAAGCCGAAAAGAAGCAGTCTGACGGTTTTACAGTCAAAGAATGCTTCTTTAAAGGCTTCAAGGAGCAACACGACCGACAAAATCGAAGGTTTTGGAGGAACTCCGCTTAAATTTATGGTATAATAACGATAAATTTCAGCGGAGATACTCATAAACCTGCGGTTTATTCGTACATTTGCTACGCAAATAGTCTGCATCCGAAACAAAGTTTTGCGAGGTTCTCCGCGTAAAATTAAGGTATGAATATTAAAATAGTACAAAAGAAAGGAGTTTAAAAATGAAATCAACCGATTTTTCAGCAAAAAGCTTATGTCTGGGTGCCCTGTTTCTGGCCCTTGGCATACTGCTGCCACAGGGCTTCCACATGATAGGCGGTTCCGCCAGCGGAGGACTGTTATTACCGATGCATATTCCCGTTTTTTTATGCGGGTTAATCCTTGGACCGGTTTATGGTGTCATTACCGGATTTTTTTCACCTCTGCTCAGCTTCCTTTTTACAGGAATGCCGCCCTTTGCCAAGCTTCCCTTTATGGTGATTGAGCTGTCTGTTTACGGCCTTGTCAGCGGGTTTCTGGCACAAAAGGGCAAAAACATATACATTAGTCTGATTGCGGCACAAATAAGCGGAAGGCTTGCAAACGCACTTATTCTTTTTCTGGCCTCTGCACTGCTTCATCTCAAGGTACCACCGGTTATGAGCGTTGTGACGGCTTTGGCAACAGGCATACCCGGTATCATTGTTCAACTTGTTTTTATACCGATTCTTGCTGTTATGATGAGAAAGGCGGCGGGCTATGACAAAATCAACTATGCAGGCTAAGGAGCTTCTAAATGCAACAGACGCCGTCTGCGTTTGTGTGAAGGAAGACGTCATACTTACCTCAGAAAAAAACGGTATCAGCCCACTGATGGACTGGATTTCTAAGTGTCCTGACAACTTAAGGGACGCTTCCGTCGCTGACAGGGTGGTGGGAAAGGCCGCCGCCATGCTTATGGCCTACAGTGGTGTTGCAGAGGTATATGCCGATATTATCAGCGAACATGCGATTCAGCTTTTTGAGGATATGAAAATACCCTATTTCTTTTCCACAAGGGTTCCTTATATCATTAACCGTACGAAAACAGGCATGTGTCCTATGGAAAGCTGCTGTCTTTCCATACAATCCCCTGCAGTGGCTTATGAAGCCCTATTAAAGAAGCTTGAGGAAATGAAAAAAAACACACCATAAACCGAAAGCCGGAACAACGGCCGGTACCATGAGAAAACAGAGAAGGAAGGAAAGCTTGAATTATCAAGCTTCCCTTCCTTATTAAAATCATATTTCTGTGTATTCTGATGAACCACTTCATCGGCGTTTTCCCGCTCAATCATAGTTGGAATTTTGCTGTCTCAAATCAAGGCACCTGAAAAAGCAGAAATTTTACTGCCTATCTTAGCCGATAATTTCTTTGGCCCTCAAAAGCATCTATCCCATTTGCGTTTATTTTCCAGTAAGAGCCCCGTTGCGCCCCTCTTTGCAATGTGCTAAACTGTCTTAAATTGGAGGGACAGAAAATGACAATAAGTTTAAATGAAAAATCAAGCCAAATCAAACAGCTGCAAAATCGTTTCTGCCTCCCCCACAAAGCGCTGCAAAGTTATGTTGCCCATTATACCTTCTCCCTGCATCAAAACGAAATTCATACTCCCTGCCTTACCCTGGTTCCAGACGCCAGCGGCTGTCTTGTGTTTACAATGACGGAAAGCGGTCTAATCTGCCGTTTTTGGGGCCCTACAACCAAAACCACAGTGGTGAAAAATAATAATGTGCCACTCCGCTTTTTCGTGGAGTTTCAGCCCGGCGGCTCTTATTTTCTGTTTGGGATTGATTTAAGCTCCCTCACCGATTGTATTCTCCCGCTGGCCGACATCGACCCTCAAACTGAAAAAAAGGCACAGCTTATTTTTGAGCAGTCCGAGAGCACCGGCGATATGATAGACCATTTTGACCGGCTTCTGCTGGAAAAGCTGGAAAGGCGGCAAAAAAATGATGTCATTACAAAGCTTTATCCCTGTTTAAAAAGCTGCTGTGCGTCTACAACCGTAGGAGACTTATCCTCTGTGACCGCCTATTCGCCGCGCCATTTAAACAGGCTTTTGTCTCCTGTACTCGGTATGAACGTAAAGGGCTATCTGAGGCTATTGCGCATCAACAGACTGCTGCAGTCTGTCAATAGCGGACAGACCGATTTCACAAAGCTTGCTCTGGATATGGGGTATTTTGACCAGGCCCATTTTATACACGATTTTAAGTCGGTTGTCGACGTTACTCCAACACAGTATTTAAAACAAATGTCTGTTTTTTACAATGAAAACCACAAATTTTAATTTAAAATAATAATAACAAAGGTGAAGAAAAACATTTTACTGCAATTTCTTTGCAGCAGAGGCTTAAAGGCAGCACAGTGAGCCTTACAGCATTTTCTTTACCTTTACGGTGGCAAGTAAAAAACAGAAAAGGGGAATAAAAATGATAGAATCACGATGCGGTATTGTATGTGGGGAATGCGTTTACAAAAAACAGGTCGGTTGCAGGGGCTGTACCCATATTGATAAGCCCTTTTGGGGAGAAAGCTGCCCGCTGAAAAAATGCTGTGAGGAAAGAAAGTTAGAAAACTGCGGCTTCTGCCCTGATTTTCCATGTGAGATTTTAACGAAGTTTGCCTATGACAAGGAACAGGGGGATAATGGAAAAAGAATTGAACAGTGCGGAAAATGGTGCAGGTAATACATAGTATTTTGAATGTCCAGACTGCCGAGCTATAAAAACAGCATTGCATAAAAACGGATGGAGCCGAAAGCATTGAATTTTTTCAATAGGCTATTTTGTATCTGATTTACACTATGCTCAATAAGAAAAAAGCAATTGTATACCAGAATAACAGCGGTGAAATCACTTTCCATTCGATTTTGCCGCTGTTTTTTTGCAGGCGCCCTCCCTTGTCATTTTGCTTTCTTTTATGTTAAAATAAGCCCATATAAACTTAATAACCGGGCTGACCGGGCCCTTTCAATACAGAAAATGCAAGAGGTACCGCCTATGTTTGAGCTTATACAAGCCGCCGGAAATACCTATTATATCAATTCTCCCGCTAAAATTGGCCTTTACCGCATTACGGAAAAGGACGTCTGTCTGATAGACACAGGAAACGACAAGGATGCGGGAAGGAAAATAAAAAAAATACTGGAGGAAAAGGGCTGGAATTTGAGCCTCATTATCAATACCCATTCCAACGCCGACCATATCGGCGGCAATAAGTTTCTTCAGGACAGATACCAATGTCCTGTTTTGACTGCCGGTGTTGAGGGTGCTTTTACCCAATATCCCCTTTTGGAGCCATCCTTTTTGTATGGCGGCTGTCCTCCCAGTGTTCTCCGCCATAAATTTTTGATGGCACAGCCAAGCCGCTGTACCGAAATATCATCAGTTTCGCTCCCCGGCGGATTGGAGTATTTCCCTTTGGGCGGTCATTTTTTTGACATGATCGGTATAAAAACCCCTGATGATGTCTATTTTCTCGCCGATTGTCTGGTCGGAGAAAATATCATTGATAAATATCATATTTCCTTTCTCTATGATGTCAGGGCTTATCTTGACACCTTAAATAAAGTAGAAGGCTTAAAGGGCCGTCTTTTTATTCCGGCCCACATGGAGGCCACAGAGGATATTCGTCCCGCAGTTTTAAAAAACAGAGGCAAAATAGAAGAGATAATCGGCCGCCTGCTGAAAATATGTGCAAATCCCCTCTCCTTTGAGGATATTTTAAAGGAAATATTCGATTATTACGGTCTGGCTATGGATTTTGACCAATACGTTCTGGTCGGAAGCACTATAAAATCTTACCTCTCCTATTTATCTGACGAAGGTAAAATAACCGCTGACTTTCGTGAGAACAAGCTGTACTGGCATACGACTTCTTTATGAGAGAGATAGAAACCCTGACAGGAGGAAATCACATGATATACATTGCGTCTAAAAGCAACGACCCCTTTTTTAATATGGCCTTTGAAGAGTATATTTTTGAGAAAATGCCCAGAGATAAGGAATATTTTATGCTTTGGCAAAACAATAATACCATTGTCGTCGGAAAATACCAGAATACGGTAGAAGAAATCAACCAGGATTATGTGCGCCAGCACGCTATCAAAATAGTCAGAAGGCTCTCCGGCGGCGGCGCCATGTATCAGGATATGGGAAACCTGAATTTCACGTTTATTGTAGATCAGCACGGATCAAAAAGCCTCGATTTCAGTATATTTACAAAGCCTGTCGTAAAAGCATTAAAGCAGCTTGGCGTCAGCGCCGAATTTACCAGCCGCAATGATTTGACCATTGATGGGAAAAAGTTTTCCGGCAACTCTCAATACAACAAACAGGGACGCACAATGCATCATGGCACCCTTCTGTTTCACTCCGACCTTGACGTCATTCAAAAGGCTCTTAAGGTATCGGCAGACAAAATTGAATCCAAAGGCATCAAATCTGTGAGAAGCCGCGTCACAAATATTTACCCATACCTGGATGATAAAGTAACGCTGGATAGATTTAAGGAGCTTCTGCTTACATATATGTTCGAGGGACAGTCTTTAGAAGAATACATATTGAGTGTCAAGGATCTGGAAGAAATTCAGAAGCTGAGCGACGAAAAATACGCCACATGGGATTGGAATTATGGTAAATCCCCCAAATATAATGTCAAAAAAGAAAAAAAGTTTGAAACGGGCAAGCTCTTTGCCTATATGGATATTGAAAAGGGCAGAATAAAGAGTATACAATTTAACGGCGATTTTTTTGGAAACGGCGATATAGCAGAACTGGAGAAGATACTATCCGGTGCAGAGCTGAGAATAGAGACTATACAGAAAATACTTGAGAAAACAGAATGCGGCAGCTATATCAAAGGTCTTACGCCGGAAATGCTGGCAGAATTCATTGTTTACTGAATGGCAGAAACGCAGACAAAACAGAAATTTACGCAGGAGTGCTCAGCCTTCATCCCTGAAGCGGGGCACTCCTTTTTTATATCGGCTCCCAAAATCTCTGCTGAAAAAACACTTCACCCTTTACATACATTCATAAAAAAATAATGATACAATTCTCCTTTCCATTTTGCTCTATAGAATACTTCCCATATTGAAAAACATTGCCGTTTTTTTGCCCCTGCCTGCGGGCCCTTTCATGTACATAATGTATTACTGATTCCCTTAAATGGGAAATAGCCCCTATGGCAATATATTTAAGGTACATCTGATACAAAGCGTAAAAAAATGAACAGATACCCCCGCCCTATGAACTATCTCAAGGTTTTCTTTATTGCCCGTCCAAAATAGTTGTGTTGACAACTATTTTTAACAATGCTATACTTTTTATAAAAGCAAAACAGAAGCAAAGGATGTGGTGACAGCAAAATGAATCAGGAATTAAGCATGGAGCAAAAGGACAACGAAAAATTTATAAAAATGACACAGACGCCCGTAGAAAAGCTTGTCTGCACTCTGGCAGTGCCCACAATTATCAGTATGATGATTTCGTCTATTTACAATATGGCGGATACCTTCTTTGTCGGAAAAATCGGCACCTCCGCCACCGGCGCAGTAGGCATATCCTTTGCCCTTATGGCAATCATTCAG
Source organism: Bacillota bacterium (assembly GCA_019422105.1). Taxonomy (GTDB): domain Bacteria; phylum Bacillota; class Clostridia; order Lachnospirales; family Anaerotignaceae; genus JAHZDZ01. The sequence goes on from JAHZDZ010000015.1 coordinate 84,904, forward strand.
GCGGTGGGCTTTACACTGGGCATAGGAAGCGGTAATTACGTTTCACGGCTTCTTGGACAGAGAAACCGTCAGTATGCCTCCAACATCGTCTCCACCGCCGTACTGACCGCTTTGGGGGTGGGTCTGTTTCTCGGCGTGCTGGGCCTTATTTTCATCAATCCCCTGGTCAGAATACTTGGCGCAACGGATACCATATTCCCCTACGCAAAAGCATACGTCCGTTATATACTCATCGGCACGCCGTACATGATGGCGGCCTTTGTTATGAACAATATCCTCCGTTTTCAGGGAAGCTCCTTTTACGCAATGCTCGGCATCGGAACCGGCGGCGTTCTGAATATAATCCTTGACCCAATTTTTATTTTTACCTTTCATATGGGTACCGCAGGCGCGGCCCTTGCCACTATTATCAGCCAGTTCATCAGCTTTCTTATACTGCTCCACAACTGTGCAGTCGGCGGCAATATTAAAGTTACCATAAAAGATTTTACGCCAAAATGGTCCATATACAGGGAAATCCTCAGAAACGGACTGCCCTCCTTCTACAGGCAGAGTCTTTCCAGCATTTCCATGATATGCCTTAATTTCAGCGCCCACCCCTACGGAGATGCTGCCATTGCCGCAATGTCAATTGTTACCAGAGTATTTCAGTTCGCCCTCTCGGCCCTACTGGGCTTTGGTCAAGGGTTCCAGCCCGTATGCGGCTTTAACTACGGCGCGAGGCTTTACCGCCGTGTACTGGACGCCTTTTGGTTTTGCGTAAAGCTGGCGGCAGTTGTTCTGGTTCTTATGGGCATACTTGGTTATATGTTTGCCCCCCAGATTATCGCAATATTCCGTAAGGAGGATCTGGAGGTTATAGAAATTGGTACCTGGGCCCTTCGCTACCAGTGTATTACCTTTCCTCTCGCTTCCTGGATTATCATCAATAATATGTTTTTGCAGACAATCGGAAAAAGCGGGAAGGCTTCTATTCTCTCCCTATCCCGCCAGGGGTTGTTTTTCCTGCCTGCTATTTTTATACTGCCCCGCTTTTTTGGTATTATGGGTGTCCAGATTAGCCAGCCTGTGGCGGACATATGCTCCTTTCTCATTGCTATCCCCCTTGGCATAAGCACCCTGAGAGAGCTGAGAAGTGAATGTAACCATCCAAAGGAGGCCTTAAAGTAATGGGGCATATTCTTGTCAACAAAACCATATCGACACTTTACCGCTATAATCAGCGCTTCTTTTCCCAGAAGCTGCGGGAAAAAAATATTCCCGTTGAATTGGGCCATATTCCCTTTCTCATGCAGGTATACCGGCATCCCGGCATAACACAGGACGGCATTTCCGCCATCACAGGCATGGACAAAGGCACAACGGCAAAATGCATTAAGCAGATGGAAAAACTTGGATTTATCGTCCGTAAAACCGATGCTCTGGACAAACGAGTCAATCATGTCTATATCACCTCCCTTGCAATGGAATTTCGGGATGAGCTGTTCCAGATGATAGAGGATCTCCATTCCGTACTGTATCAGGGCTTTCAGGAGCAGGACATTGAAACTGTCAATTCCTTTCTGGAAAAAATGATGGATAACGTCACCTCCTATTTAAAGTAAAACAGAAAAACCCAAAACTGTATTTGAATTAAAAAAAAGTCCCTCTTCCTGCCGTTTTCAAGCAGAAAGGGGGACTTTGTGCGATATCATCTTTTCCTATATGGCAAAACTCTCTTTCTGAAAGCAATTGCCATCGTATCCCGCGTACAAGTTTTTCTTTCAGCGGCTGATACCCGTTCATAGCAAGCACTTTCAGTGATAAATATCCTTCTCGGCCAGTATGGACAATGCAATTTGAGAGGCCATGCTTCCTCCTGCGTTATCCTCTCCCGTAATATGGCAGGCAAAGAAATAGGTATTTTCTTCTTTTTCCACATATCCGACAAACCAGCCGTTACGGATTTCCCCGTTAATGTCTCCTGAGCCTGTTTTCCCGTAAAGAGCGGCTTCCCCATTATCAGAAAGGGCAATTGCCTGTTTTACACTGTCTGTATAGGCCTTCTGAAATCCCAGACTGCCGCTGTGGAATTTGTCCAAAAGCATTACCTGCTCAAGGGGTGAAATCTTCAAGGAAGATTCCAGCCAGAATCTGTCCTCCCCGCCGCTGAAGTCACAGTTTCCGTATTCTATGTCTCTTAAGTATTCCTGCTCTTTGGAAAAACCAACCTGCTTATTCAACGCATGAAAATACCAGTTTGCAGAATACTGCATTGCCGTATCCAGATTTTGATTCCTGTTCCATTCCTCAATAGGGTATATTGTTTTGTCCCATTTCAGCACAGACGCTTCCGGTGTAATAACTTTCTCCTCCAAAGCAATCAAAGCACTGTATATTTTGTAAGTGGAATCAGGCGATACTCTGTTTTCCGCATCCTTCTCATTATATACCGTGTATATGCCATTGTTTTTGTCATAGAGCACAAAACTACCCTGAAAGCCCTGAAAGAAAGCGCTGAAATTCTCATATACCGTCTGTGCCGTATCAAAAACAGCTCCACGGCTGCCCGCCACAGCGCAGATAGAAGGAGCCTGGGCAATGATCATCAGAAAAATGGAGAAAAAAACAAGTATGCTTTTGAACTTCAGCCACAGGCTCTCCCGTGAATAGGCAGCTATCTTTTCAATTCTTTTTTTCATCTGCCTTTTGGTGCCTCCCATATCGGCAGCGGTGGACAGAAGTAAGCCCGCGTTTCTTTTTTCCATGAAGTGCAGGATTGTCATGCCATAGGCTTTGATACAATTTCCGGCGGCCGTATCCAATACTCTCCTGTCACAGAATATTTCACGCTCCTCCCGTAACTGGCGGAAGGCAAACCAAACCAGCGGATGAAACCAGTACAGCGCAGTAAAGAGGCAAACAACATAATTCATGAATATATCCTTATTTTTGTAGTGGCTTAATTCATGGCATACAATAAATTTGATCTCTTGCGGGGGCATCATTTCCTCAATGGCATAGGGCAGTAAAATGCAGGGACGGAATAAGCCGAATATAACAGGAGATTTGATATTCCTGCCCCTTCTCATCTCTATTTCTTGATAAATGCCCATCTCATCGGTGCATTCTCTCAAAATAGCATTCAGACCCTCTGTCGCCGGTAATAGCACTTTTTTTGTGCGGTACAATTTCAGACTGCCGTAAATAATAAAGGCAAGCACAAACAGAATCCCAGCCAGCCAAAGGAGAATCAGAAGCTCAGCCGTCTGCTCCGGCAAAAAGCGATTGACAGAAACCGTAAAATCATTCTGCCACCCGCTCGCCTCCCAGGGAATATTTGATGCCGCTTCGCCCTGAGGCGAAGAAAAAGCGGTCAGAGAAATCCCCCTGAAAAACTTGCCGGATGTCTGAGCCAAAACCGAATGCAGGGGAAAAAACGGAAGGGCCAGAAGCAAAAAAACCAGGTACCATAGTTTATACTGACATGCCACTGACAGCTGTCTTTGAAGGCCTCTTTTGAGCATCAGTATAAAACCAAGCAGCACTGTGACAAACAGCAGGCTCGCACCAAAACGGGCCGCAATAGCAACCATTATGCCTCACCCTCTTTTTGTTTTGTATCAAGAATTTGTTTCAGCTCTTCTATCTCCTTTTCAGTAAGCTTATCCTGCTCTAAAAAATTCAGCACCATGGAATTCAAGGCGCCATGATAGAACCTCTGCAAAAAAGAGCTGCTCTCCTCTGTTAGATACTCCTTTTCCTCCACCAATGGCGAGTAAACAAATACCCTGCTGTTTTTCACATAGCTTAACGCCCCTTTTTTTACAAGTCTTGAAAGTAATGTCTGTATGGTCTTAGGGCTCCAGTCATTGGCGCCCTTTAACCTTTCTATCACCTCATTGGTGCTGATAGGAGCATAGTCCCATATGATTTTCATAATTTCATACTCCGCTTCTGAAATCTTTGGTATTTTTTTCACCGCTTCACCATCTCCTACAAATGTAATAAAAAAAGTATACCATATTCTAAAAAATAAATCAAAGACATTTCGGCCTTCCTATCTGTTTTTGAATAAATAGTTGACTTTTATATCCTACACATGTAATATTTTAATTAATATTACGTATGTAATTTTTAATGGAGTGATTTATATGAAAAACAAACTGCATATTCTGCGTTTACTGTTCCTGTTTCTTCTTTTCTGCCTGATTACCAGAATCGCCTATATTAAGCTCTGCTACGGTTCTGCTTACGAGGCCAGTGCAAAGCTGCAATCTCTGGGCGCCTTAAATGAAACCCTTCCCCCCTCCAGAGGGCTGGTACTGGACAGAAACGGGCTTCCTCTTGCTGAAAATATGCCGGTTTATGACGTCATATTGGAACCCATAATATTGGCGCAGCTCTCCGAAAAGGAGCAGAAAAAAACAATTGAAACGCTCAGTCTCCTGCTGTCACTTCCCGAAGAGGAATTGTGGACTGCTCTCGCCACAGACAGCAACGGCGTCCTGCTTCATCATACCTATTATTATCCTATCGCGAAATCGGTTTCCTTTGAGACAGCGGCCCTAATAGAAGAAAAGGAGCTAAAGGGCGCATGGCTTGAAAAAAAGGAAAAGCGGTATTATCCTTATAAAACACTGGCGTCCCATGTCATAGGCTTTCTCAGGGGAAACGCCGCCTGGGGAATCGAAAACAGCTATGACTTTCTCCTGAAAGGACAGAGTGGCAGAAAATTCAGAAAGTACCAAAACGGGCGGGCCGTTAATGAGTACTATCCCGCAAAGAACGGCTGCACACTGATAACCACTCTGGACACTTCCATACAGCAGATTGCGGAAAAAGGTGTCTCGGAAGCAATGCATTCCTTTCCCTGCGAAACAGCTTCCGTTATTGTGATGAATCCCAATACAGGAGAGGTATTAGGTATGGCCTCCTCCGCTTCCTTAGACTGCAATTTCCCTTCCCTGCCAACAGGTGCAGCGGAAGAAGCCTTTGAAAAACTGACAGGGGAAGAACAGTCGGATTATTTGAGCAAAATGTGGAACAACTTCAATATTTCCAGCACCTTTGAGCCCGGTTCCATCTTCAAACCCATGCTGGTGGCAGCGGCACTGGATGAAAATATTATTACCCCTGGAACACAATTTTACTGTCAGGGCTTTCAGCAGGTTGCGGACAGGAAAATACATTGTATAAGACGGAGCGGCCATGGGACAGAATCTCTGGAGGATGCTATTTCCAATTCCTGCAATGTGGCTATGATGGAAATTGCTGATAAAATGGGCCGCGATTTGTTCTATCAATACCAGACAGATTTTGGATTCGGACAAAAAACAGGTATAGACCTCCCCAATGAGGTCAGCGCCGCTTCCCTTGTATATCCCTGTGAAGCTCTGGGACCGGTAGAGCTTGCCACCAGTTCCTTCGGCCAGTCCTTTAACTGTACGCCCATACAGGCTATCACCGCTTTTTGTGTTCTGGCAAACGGAGGCAATCTGGTAAAGCCCTACGTTGTATCCCAGGCAGTAGACAGTGACGGAAATGTTATCTTTGAAAATAAACCCGAAATTGTAAAAAAGGTTGTCTCAGCACAATCCTGTGAAATCGTCAACGCTTACCTGAAAGCAGTTGTGGAGAGGGGAACAGGAAAAAAAGCAAAAATTGAGGGTTATTCCATCGCTGGTAAATCGGGAACAGGAGAACAAGGCAACCGTAAGCAAGAGCAATATACCATTACCTTCGCCGGTTTTTTCCCTGCTGAGGAGCCTCAAATCGCCATACTGGTCGTCATAGATAAACCGGAGGAATACGCAGACGGCGTTACAACTGCCGCACCTGCTTTCCGCACGGTAGCAGAGGAAATAATACAATATCTGAAGCTTGAGCCAGACGGCCGCGGAAATTCTGTTCCTCAAAATACATTTATACTGCCTGATTTCACCTATATGTCATCGGAAAGCGCCCTTCAAACCCTTTCGGATAACGGCATCTCCGCACAAATCGTTGGACATGGCAATGCTGTGATAAACCAGTTTCCCAAAGAGGGGGTTGCAGCGGATTCCTCAACAAAAGTAATGCTCTACACAAATAGTAAAGATTCATCAAATATTTTGTCCAACATATCCGGTCCCTCATAAAAGTATTATGAAGTATAAAAAATAAAACGGCAGTAAAACCGAAAATTATCAGGTTTTACTGCCGTAAATGAAAAAGCCGGCCTTTTTGTATGCAGCTTTCCCTCTATCTCTTTTTCTGGTATGCTGTCCGTAAGTCAGAAAGCAAGCCCGATATGATGAAAAAGTCCTTGCATAGCAAAAACAGGCTCATGACGCCCCATACTCATATCCCATATCCATCATCCTTCTGGTATTTTCTTCATTGGAATCTTCTTTCAGTTCATATTCCCCGATCATAGCAAAAAGAAATTTTTCCGGTTTACTTTTTGGTACAGCCGTTTTAATCACTTCCCTGACAGCTTCCCCAAACTGCTCTAAATTGTAGTCCAATGGCAGCTTTAATTTTCTCGCGGCCAATCCGAGGGCATAAGCATACTCATTGTCGGAAAGAAAAATACCGCCGTTTATGGAATTCATTCTGATGTGCACCGATTGTGCTGTAATCTGCGGAATCATAAATTACCCCTTTTCTGTCAAATTTTCTAGCCTTGTCACAGCCTTCAGTTCAACGCTTGCCTGTCCTTCACATTTTAAAATCAGAGTTGCCCTGCATTTTTCGTGTGTCTGGGGCATTGTAACAAATATATCCTGAATCTCTTTATTCTTCAGCAAATCTTTTACCTTGTTCGCATCCAGCGTATTTCCGTAGCTGTCCAAAACATTTTTCCACAATGTAAATTTACAGCCCTTTTTCCAATTGCTGCAAAAATATGCCTTACTGTTTTCATGAATACTGCCCGTACCGCACAGCGGACATTTTCCAAGAGAGCCTCCCTTTGGTTTGAAACTCTTTTTTTCCTCTTCAAAGACTATATCCTTTTTCACCTCTGCGCTGGCGCCTATGAGATAATGCACATACCGCTTTATGCTGCCCATAAACCTCTCACTGTCCATTTTTCCTTTTGAGATGGAGGACAGTCCCTTTTCCCATTTTCCGGTTGTCTCGGGGGATTTCAGCTGAGGCGGTACAATTTCAATCAGCTTCAGCCCTTTCGGCGTTGGAATCAGCGTTTTCCCCTTTCTCACAATATAGCCGACAGTGAGAAGCCTCTCAATGATAGCCGCTCTTGTCGCCGGCGTTCCAAGGCCTGATTCCTTCAGCTGCTCCTTCAAATCTTCGTCCTCCACAAATCTGCCCGCGTTTTCCATAGCGGACAGCAGTGTCGCTTCGGTATAGGGCTTTGGCGGGGCAGTCTTTTTCTTTAAAGCCTTGGAATCCAAAACATTGACAGGGTCATTTTCTTTCATATCCGGCAGTGTCTGGTCATCCTTATTGTCCTTTTCCCTCTTGTCCTTTTCCCTCTTGTCCTCCTTCTGCTCCGGCGTTCTTTTATTCAGCGCAGTCCATCCCTCCTGCAAAACAGTGGTTCCCTTGGATAAAAATGTCTCATCCTCGGCCAGGGTGACTATTTTTGTCACAGAATAGATGTAATTAGGATAAAAAACGCACAAAAACCGCAGCGCTATCAGATTATAAACATTCCACTCCTCTTTCGTAAGAGTACTTAGCCTGATATTGACATCTGTGGGGATAATCGCGTGATGATCTGTTACCTTGCTGTTATCAATGATTCTCTTCGATAGAGGAAGTCTTTCCAAATTTAAAACATAGGATGCGTACTCCTTATATTCCTCCACATAGGAAAGCTTTTTGAGGGTAGATACAATCTTCTGCTTCATATCATCACTCAGGTATCTGCTGTCCGTCCTGGGATATGTTATCAGTTTCCTTTTCTCATACAGGGCCTGCGCCAAGTCCAATGTTTTCTGAGCCGAATAGCCAAACTTTTTATTGCAGTCTCGCTGCAGCTCTGTCAGGTCGTATAGAAAAGGGGCAGACTGTTTTTTCTCTTCCTTTTCTATTTTAGAGACAACACCTGTTTTCCCCTTTACCTTTTTTGCTATGGCTTCGGCTTTTTCTTTTTCCTCAATTCTTGTATTTCCGTATTCCTTCAAAAACCAGGTGCCCGTAAAGCTGCCGTAATTGTTCTGCACCTCGTAATAGTCCTTTGCCTCAAAAGCGTCAATTTCCTTCTGCCTTGCAACAATGATGGCAAGGGTCGGTGTTTGGACGCGTCCGATACTCAAAAGGGCATTGTATTTTAAGGTATAAGCCCTGGTAGCATTGATTCCCACAAGCCAATCCGCCTCGGAACGGCACTTTGCCGAAAGATAGAGAAGGTCATATTCACTGCTGTCCCTGAGCTTTCGAAATCCGTCGGATATGGCGGCATCCGTCATACTGGATATCCATAAACGCTGTACCTTTTTTGTACAGTTCGTAATCGAATAAATATAGCGGAATATCAATTCACCCTCTCTCCCGCTGTCAGTTGCGCAGATAATAGAATCGGTATTCCTATCATTCATTAATTTATGCAGTACCTTGAGCTGGCTTCTGGTATTTTTGATTGCTTTCAGCTTCATTTCCTCCGGAATAATCGGAAGTGTCTGAAAGGCCCACTTTTTCAGACCTTCACTATAATCCTCCGGGTCACACAGCGTGACGAGATGACCAATGGCCCAGGAAATAATATAATCATCACCATAGACATAGCCGTCTGCTTTCTTTGTACACTTTAAAACCCTGGCAATATCCTTCGCCACAGAAGGCTTTTCCGCAATAACAAGTATTTTGCCCAATGTTTTCACCTTTTTCAATAAAATCATAGCATAAAATGCTGTTTGTCACTTCTGAATACTATTCCAATTACAAACGGTAAAATCCAGACGAAATTTATTCTCTGCTTCCAAAAATTTTATTTTTCATTTTACCTGTTATCGTTATTATACCATAAAAGCGGAGAAAGCAGGCTGCACAGAAATAAATACTGCAAGCTTGCT
>JAHZDZ010000016.1:0-43715 GCA_019422105.1 Bacillota bacterium
TGTCTGTCTGTCTGTCTGTCTGTCTGTCTGTCTGTCTGTCTGTCTGTCTGTCAAAATTTTGCCGCCTGTTTCAGCGAATGTCAAGAGTGCGTCACGGTAAAATTCATATTGTTTTTTCCGCGCTTCCATCTCTGCCGGAAGGCCAATGTTGAGGTCGGAGCAGATGGATTCGAAGTTGTCCAGAACTTCTATAATTCGCTGTTGCTCATTTAATGGCGGCACAGGAACAACCACTCGACTAACAGCATTTGTATTAAATTGTTGCTGTCCCCCCTTTGAAACGTACTTTTCTGCCTGTTCCCAATATAATTGAGACTTTGAAAAGTGCCAATAATACCTGCTAAGAATTCTGCTATTATCCAATGTTATTTTAATCAAAAATGAAGCATACACAGCGGGCATATCGTTTGGAACATATAAGGTTTTTCCATATGTCGCTCCTGTTCGTGCCAGCAATAAATCACCTTTTTGAAGAAGATATTTTCTGTTCTCACCTGTTAATTCAATAAATTTTGCGTCATTTGGGTTAAGACATCCATCATCAGTAATATCAGTGATACGAATAAAGCGAGCATTTCCAGTATCTTGCGCCTTATCTGTATAACCATATGTGAATTGTGCTAATTCGCTTAATGGTATTAGTTGTGTTTTGTTGCTATATATCAGCAACGAACTTCTATAATACTCATACTGTTTCTTTCTCGCTGTAAGCTCCGCCGTAAGCTCCGCCGTAAGCTCCGTGAAATTGTCCAGTATACGGACAATTTCACGCTGTACTGGCAAAGGTGGAACTGGGATTATTAATTTTTTAAATTCAGTTTTATTAAATTTAGTTTGTCCTGTAGGAGAAGTTATCCTTTTTAGTTTAGCCTGAAAAAATTGAGTTTGAAATAGATGACTTAAAAATCTATTATTAGCGGTATTACTTCTTACTAAGATCGCATTGGGACCTAAAACATTATTTTTATATGGCAAATTTTTCGGTAACAAATAATATATTTCGCCACAATTCCCAATATTGGGAAGTATAATGGACTCTTTATCCAAGTTTACACGCCACAAATAGGAAAAGGCTACTTTATCTACATATACAAAATCTTTTTTTGTAAAATTACTTTTCAAATCTGTAGTGCGAATAAGTTGTGCATAATCAGCTTTGCTTAAATATGTTACATTTTTTCTTAAGTCCGCAAAAGACCCAGCCGCAACATAATCCGTAATGGTTTCACATACTTCTCCTAACGTTCTATACTCCACCCCATCCGGGCACAATTCCGCAATCAATTCCTCCAGCCTGCTCATTCGCCCACCTCAATCTCTGCGATAATTTTGCGGATAGCTTCCCGCAGCTCGTCCTCCCGCGCAACGATTTCTTCAATCTCCGCGTTCAGCTTCACTATATCAATTTTTTCGCGGGTGTCCTCCGCCTCCACATAGGTGGTAACGGAAAGATTATAATCGCTTCTGATAATTTCGTCATAATCAGCCAAATGAGAAAAGTGTGGAATTTCTTCCCGCTTTGCAAACACGTCCACGATTCGGCCGATATTCTCCGGCGTCAGCTTATTGTTATTCGTCACCTTGATGCACTCGCCCGATGCGTCGATAAACAGAGTTTTGTTATCGTTCTTGTTTTTCTTCATCACCATAATACAGGTGGCGATGGACGTGCCGAAAAACAGATTGCTGGGCAGTTGAATGATACAATCCACAAAGTTATTGTCTACGAGATATTTGCGTATTTTCTGCTCCGCGCCGCCGCGGTACATAATACCGGGGAAGCATACGATCGCCGCCGTGCCGCCCGTGGCAAGCCACGAAAGGCTGTGCATAATAAACGCCATGTCCGCCTTGCTCTTCGGCGCCAGAACGCCGGCAGGAGCAAAACGGGGATCATTGATAAGCAGAGGATTTTCGTCTCCCGCCCATTTGATGGAGTAGGGCGGATTGGATACAATCAGCTCAAACGGTTCGTCATCCCAGTGCTGAGGCGCTGTAAGCGTATCCTCGCAGGCAACGCTGAATTTATCAAAACCCACATCATGGAGAAACATGTTGATGCGGCAAAGATTGTATGTAGTAATGTTGATTTCCTGTCCATAGAAGCCGTTGCGGATGGCGTCCTTGCCAAGAACTTTTACAGCCTTTAAAAGCAGAGAACCACTGCCGCAGGCAGGATCATACACCTTATTGATTTCCGTTTTGCCCACCGTTCCAAGGCGTGTAAGCAGCTCGGACACATCGGCAGGTGTAAAGAACTCACCGCCTGATTTCCCCGCATTGGAGGCATACATAGTCATGAGGTATTCGTAGGCATCGCCAAATGCATCGATAGAGTGGTCCTTCACACTGCCAAGGTTCATATCCGCAACGCCATTGAGCAGTTTAACCAGCTTTTCATTGCGCTTGGTCACGGTAGAGCCCAGCTTATTGCTGTTGACATCATAATCATCAAACAATCCGGCGAAATCACTTTCCGCCTCGCTGCCCTTTGCGGATTCCTCAATGTGTCGGAACACCGTTTCTAAGGTCTCATTCAAATTTTCATCATTGGCCGCCTTGGCTCTGACATTGCAGAACAGTTCGCTGGGCAGTATAAAAAAGCCTTTTTCTTCTACCAACCCACTCCGCGCTTCTTCCGCTTCGGCGTCCTGCATGGCGGCAAAATCAAAATCCGGATTACCGGCTTCGGCCTCACCGTTATTTATGTAGCTGCACAGGTTTTCTGAAATATATCGGTAGAACATTGTGCCGAGGACATAGTTCTTAAAATCCCATCCGTCTACCGCTCCGCGCAACTCATCTGCAATTGCCCAGATCGCACGGTGGAGTTCATCGCGCTCCTGTTCCTTTTTTGTGTCAACCATTTTCTGTTCCTCCGTCTTCCTCTGGAATAAATTCTAAAATATCATCCTCACCGCAGTGCAGTACGCAGCAAATACGCTCCACACCGTCAAGCAGGATATACCCGCTTTGTTTCAACCGTGTAATGATGCAGGCAGAAAATCCCGCCTTCTGCTGAAGCTGTACTTTTGCCATGTCTCTTTTTACCGATAAATGAAGGTAAGGTAACGGTTTGAACAAAACCCATTCAATCCGTAAAAATAGCCACACTGCGGCTGTTTTTCATTTCTGACTGCCATATCACACACCTATCAATTTTGTCAACAGATATTGTCTTATTCTATCACGCAGATGCGAATTTCACAATTTTTATATTGACGGTTAAGACAAAAATAGAGCGCAATCCGTCTGATTATTCGCCGTGCAGCTTAAATATACCCCCTGACCGATAATTCTTACGCCGCAGAAGAAAAAACCAATCGCAAGAAACAAAGCCTGACACACGCGCACATTGGACGGCTGGTCCGTCAGACTTTTTATTTTGCCGTGAAAAGCAGTGTGTTAGCCCCTGACAATCACAAGGTTGTGCGGACAGCACCGCAGCCACGGGTACCACAGGGCCAACAGGTCCGACCGGCTCTGCCCCCGCCATTACCATAGGCACAACAACAACCGGGGAGCCGGGTACACCCGCTATGGTTGTCAATGTCGGCACACCCTACGACCCTGTACTGAATTTCACCATACCACGCGGCGCGCCCGGCCCTTACGCCCCCTCCTACGGCTACTACCTTGTCCATAACGGTACCCTGCAAAACCGCGATTATCTTCTGATGAGAACAATCAGCACAGGCGGAAGCGATATTGTCCTTCAAGCGGACGCAAACACCATATCGCTGAGGGAAGGCTTTCTTTATTTAATATCCTTCAACGTTTCTTCTATTGTACCGGACAGCTTGCTTCTGATACCTGTAGTAAACGGCACACTTGACTTTTACAACAACTCCAGGGCATACGCGCCCACACCGTCAAATCAGGTCATCAATGTCTTATTGACCTATCTATTCCCCGTGACGGTGCCTGTGGAAATAAAGTTTCAGGCCGGTCTGCCCTCCGGTACCTCCGCAAGAAACGCGGACGGCATTGTGTCCGTTGTACAGCTTGGACTGCTGTCCTGATACAACAGCAAAAAAAATTATTCCGCATCGAAAACAGAAAAAAGGAGCAGATAACTATGAATAATAAGGATTTTGTCCCAAATATTTACCGCAGCAACGGTTTTCTTTCCGTTTCCGGCACTGTAATGAGCATCACAAATATGAGCGACGACGGTTGCTCCAGCAAAATGTATCAGGTGGAGGATGCAATGGGCTCCATCACAAATTTTATCGTAACTCCCCAGACCTACTTTGTTGACTTTGAAAAAATTTATCCCGGCATGGAGGCAACCTTCTTTTATGATGCCGGTGCCCCTGTCCCGCTTATTTATCCGCCTCAGTTCAATGCCGTTGTTGTAGCCTCCGATGAGGAGGATGAAAACGTCATGGTGGGCCGCTTCGGTGCAAACCTGGTAAGCCAGGACCGCTCTTTGAAATTAATCATGTCCCCCTCGACGGAGATAGAGCTGACAAACGGTCAGCCCTTTAACGGAAGCTTTATCAACAGGGATATAGTCGTTGTATACGGCGCTACCACAAGAAGCATTCCTCCCCAGACAACGCCGGAAAAAATAGTCGTACTGTGCCGTTAAGCTGACAAGGCGGTTGTCTACAAAATGGGCGGGTTTTGCATGTAATTTCTACGGAAAAACCTTAAAACAGGGGGTAAAGGCAGTATGTGTAAACTGCCTCCCTCTGTTTTTATTTTTCTTTTCATACACACACTTCTCCTTCATTTGCCATGTGAGCAAATTCCAGCTTTTTCTTTTCTCAGGTCGGCTTTCTTACAGGGCCGGCCGCTTTTTTCTTTCCTCTTGAAACCTTTTTTCAGGAGTGTTAAAATAAGCTAATATGACAGGAAAGGGCAAAGAATATGATATATGAATTGAAAGATAACGCCATTTATCCCTCTTCCTTAGACGCGGAATCCTATCTGCCGGGGGAAGAAGGCAAATATATTGGAATATTTAAGCTCAACGGTGAAAAGACAGTCTGCCTGAAGGATACTATCCCGCCAAATGTCCTGCACTGCGCCCTGTCAAACAAAATGTCGCGCTTTGAAAGCCATGACGGCACAGACGTTTTTTGTATCAATATGATAAACGTAAGTTCCTTTTCAGACGCTCCGGCTAAAATCTACATATTTTTACAGTGTCGCTTTATGCAGTTTGTCACAGACGCCCCCTCCCTTGTGAGAGAGCGGATTGAGGATATATCAAAAGACGGCGTCACCTTCGCTTCTCTGCTCTATTCCTTTTTTGAAGGTCTCTTCACGGAGGATCTGGAACGTCTTGAAAAATTGGAAAACGGCATTGCCAAGCTTGAAAATGAAATTCTGGAGGCAAAGCTGAATAAAAGGTATTCCAAAAAAATAATTTCCCTGCGCAAGCATCTGCGCACCGTAAAGCAGTACTATGAACAGCTCATTGACATACTGGAATACATTGACGCCAACAAAAATCAACTCTACGAGGAAAGGGAGCTGAAATATTTCCGCATTCTTTCCGGCAGGGTAAACCGCCTCTACAGCAAGGTTTTGAATTTACTGGATTACGTAACGGAGGTCAGGGAGGCGTACCAGTCCGAGGTTGACATCAGCCTGAATTCCACTATGCAGCTGCTGACCGTTATCACCATTATTTTTCTCCCTCTGACTCTCATCGCCGGCTGGTACGGCATGAATCTTCAAATGCCCGAATACCGCTGCCCTTACAGCTACCCTGCTGTAACAGCCGTTTGTGTACTCATTGCCCTGGGAGCAATCTATTACTTTAAAAAGAAAAAGTGGTTTTAAACCATAGGAAAGGAAAAAAAATGCGCGCATATGCTGTAGACCAAATCAAGGAATTTATGTCTCTCCTTTTCAAAAGCACTGTATTTGACGCCTTTGAGTTAAGGACAGCGGACGTTGTCACCTATATCGCCTATACCATTGATGGGAAATTGCAGAAGGACTTTTTTACACTGGATGAGCAGGAAGCACTTCAAAGAAAATACTGCCTGTGGTCTGAAGTCAAGCCCATTGTCTTCCAGTTTATAAAGGGAAGCAAGCTGCCAAAATCCATTAAAATCGTCTTTTCCCTGCCGGAAGCGGAGACAGCGGCCATATCGGAAAACGCCTCCGTGCTTTTTCTGAACCTGATTTATGAAAATAAACAGCTCTCCCTCGTCACAGGCTCCGCACAAAAGAGCTTTTCTCTGGATAAAAGCCTGGATTACCAGTGGGAGGAATATGTCGGCAGCTTTTTGAAGAAAAACAATATTGCCGTCTATACGGATTAAACAAACGCTGTGTCCTCCCCTTTGGGAGGCTTTTTTTTGCCGCCGGGCACAGGTGCATTCATTTTGTTAGCACTCACTTCAATCGAGTGCTAAATTTTTCTTGACATTTGTCCCACCGGTGATAAAATAGAACTAACAATTCGATCACAATTGTGATACTCAGAAATAAAGGAGGAACTTTTATGGCACAGGAAAAGGGAAATTTATCCATAAACAGCGAAAATTTCTTACCTATTATCAAAAAATGGCTCTACACAGACAAGGATATTTTTATCAGGGAATTGGTTTCAAATGCCTGCGATGCTGTCACAAAGCTTCAGAAACTCATGAATATGGGGGAAGCGGACCATATACCGGCAGATGAAACATTTAAAATAACCGTTATTTTGGATAAAGAGAACAAAACAATAAAAATTTCCGATAACGGTATCGGCATGACAGATGAGGAAATCAAAAAATATATCAACCAGATTGCTTTTTCCGGCGCCAACGATTTCCTTGCGAAATTCCAGGAAAAAACAGACGATTCCAATGAAATTATAGGACACTTCGGACTTGGCTTTTACTCCGCCTTCATGGTATCAGACAAAGTGGAAATTGACACCCTCTCCTATCAGGTGGGCGCAAAGGCGGCCAAATGGTCCTGTGAGGGCGGCATTGACTACGAAATGGAGGAAGGCACCCGCGGAACAAGAGGAACCACCATTACCCTCTTTGTCGGAGAGGATGGGGAGGAATTTCTCACCGAGGGCACAATGCATGCCGCACTGCGGAAATACTGCTCCTTCATGCCTGTAGAAATTTATGTGGAAACTGTAAAACAGGAGGAAGCAAAAGAGGAAACTCTCTCCCCTGAGGAAGTCCCTTCCGAAAAGGGGGAGTCTCAGGCTTTAGACCCTGAGGAGAAGGCTGAAAAGGAGGAGCCGTCCCCTATCAATGACACAACACCTCTTTGGCTGAAGCAGCCTAAGGATTGTACCGACGAGGAATATAAAGCATTTTACCACAAGGTATTCACAGACATCAGTGATCCCCTGTTCTGGATACACTTGAATATGGATTATCCCTTCCGCCTGAAAGGAATACTGTTCTTCCCCAAACTTGTCACAGAGATGGACGCGGCAAACGGAGAAATCAAACTTTATTCCAACCAGGTTTACATTGCTGACAACATCAAGGAGGTAGTCCCTGAATTTTTGCTTCTGCTCAAGGGTGTGATTGACTGTCCTGACCTGCCCCTTAACGTATCCAGAAGCGCACTGCAAAACGACGGCTACGCTTCAAAAATGTCCACCTATATCACAAAGAAAGTAGCCGATAAGCTAAATCAGCTCTTCAAAAACGAGCGAGAGGAGTATGAAAAATTCTTTGACGATATCAGCATATTCATCAAATACGGCTGTATCAAGGAGGAAAAGCTTTACGAGAAAATTAAGGACGCTGTTTTATACAACACCACAAACGGCGTACACAAAACACTGAGTGAGTATGAAGAGGCAAACAAGGAAAAGCTGGGCACTACCGTCTTTTATGTCACAGACGAAAACCAGCAGGCACAATATATCAACCTGTTTAAAGAGCAGGATATGGAAGCCCTGGTATTGTCCGCTCCCATAGACAAGCCCTTTGTCTCTTTTCTGGAATACAACGAAAAGGGAAAGCTTTCCTTTAAGCGCATTGACGCGGACATATCCGAGCATCTGAAAGAGGAGAAAACAGAAAACGAGGAGGAAAAGAAAGCGGGAGAGGAGCTTGACAGCCAGCTTGAAACACTGTTCCGCGAAATTCTTCACAACGATAAGCTGAAGGTAAAGGCGGAGGGCCTGAAAACCGATTCTGTTTCCGCCATGATGCTTCTGAGCGAGGAATCCAGAAGAATGATGGAGATGATGGAGGCCTACAAGGGAAGGGACGAATTCGCCGGAATTTTCGGCAATATAGAGCCGGACGAAACTCTGGTGCTCAACAAAAATAACAGCCTGGTAAAGTCACTGATTCAGCTGAAGGACAATACTGACAAAATAGATGACATTGCTTTGGTCTGTGAACAGCTCTACGATTTGGCTCTTATGAGCTATAAACCGCTGTCCTCCGAACAGATGACTAAATTTATAGAGCGCAGCAATAAAATTCTTGAGAAAGTTGTAAAATAATTCAACACGGCAGTATACAAAATAGATTTGAAGGTTTCTCCACTTTAAAAACCGCGTGAATACGCGGTTTTTTTATTTAATGTGAATCATTTTGAGTAAAGTCCCGTTTAAATGTTGACAGACAAACTGACAGGCTGATTTGTCAGGCTGTCAACAAATCTCTTTTAGTCACAAAAAGCTGGGGTTCGAGAACGCGGTGCCCTGAGCGGAATCCGCAGGGAAAGCAAATCGGAAGAGTTATCCGGCGTCGAAGCCGTTCCTCTGTGATACAAAAAAAGAGGCTGCGGCCAAAGGCCGATTCCCCTAAGGGGAAATCCTGGACAGGCTGGGGCCCTGTCCTGCTGACAGTTTTCCACAAACGATATTTGTCGGAGGCCCTAGAGAAAAAACTTTGTTTCAGAAAAACAGTACAGAAGACACCGCACCGAGTGAGGCAAAGTGCTGACCATGACAAAGGTCAAACCTTGTGCGAGGAACAGGGCCTTATATTTCTGTCTCATTCAAAAAAGTTCCAAGGGGACTTTTTGACACGCTGTGGAAAGCCGATAAATCAATTTTTCTTTATTTCAGAAATATACGATGGGGCACAGCGCGTATTCAGTCGGCTTCAGGCAACGTAAAAGCCAATCAAACAATTGTATCCAGATAGGCCAGCAAATCCTCTTTGCGCAGCGGTTCCGTATGGCTTAGGACACAATATCGACAGTCAATTCCTTCTATGATGTCCATAAGTGCTCTGAGCTTTCCCCTATCCATATACCCATCACAATAAAAATCCTCGCTTGTGGCATCGCCCAAAAACAGAATTCCCTCCTCCGGAACGTATATCAACACCGTATCCTCCGAATGCGGTGACACGGCATGAAAAGCGCTGGCTGTCAGTCCGCCAAGACACAGGGTTACGTTCTTTTCAAACTCTATATCAGCCTGTACCACAACAATCTCTTTTTGATTCTCATATTCCCGTCCAAGGCAAATATCATCTCTTTTCAAAAAATCGCTGTAGCTGCTGTCCTTCAGTCTTTCCCTCTCCCTGTTAAGATATTTATCCGTTATTTTATGAGCCACAGACAGCCCATGAATGCTGTGCATGCCAAAGGTGTGATCCCAATGCCAGTGGGTAATGATTGTAAAATCGGGTCTTCTCAGTCCCGCAGCCTCCAGTGCCAAGTAAAATTCCTCTACATGTGCTTTGGATCCTCCCGCATCTATGGCAGCAGCAATTTTTTCTCCCTTGAGATAAGCCAGCATGGGGCGATCCGTCTCAGACTGATTGGGATAATAATATACTCTGTCCGATAATTTTTTTAATTCCATTTTTCACCCTGCCTCTTTTGCTTTGCCGCAGGCTGGAACTCTCCTGCATATGTGTGAATATTAATCTTCTGATTTCCAAAATGAAGCGAACGCCGGCTCTTTTCTCCCGTTTCAATTTTATGCTCCATACTGAGAAAATCCACATAGAAGTGTAAACATTTTTCCAGGCTGCTCGTAGTAATTACAAAATGATCCACTCTGTCTATATTCATAACTTGTTCCTCCTTGTGTTCGCGTCATCTGCCTGAGGCGAACAGAAACATAAACTGCTTTTTTCATTCTAGTATCTGCACATGGAAATGTCAAACAGCTCCATTCTTTTCGTGATTTCAAGCGGCAATTATCGTTCTGAACCGTTCCCTTTGAAAATACAATAGTAATAACGAAATGGAAAGGGGTTATTTCATGCAGACCGAGTCCGTGAAAATACTAAAAAATACGAACAACGAGCTTTACCGCTTCCGCCATCATAACGGCAATATCGAATATATCAAGACAGATGGCAACTTCACCTCTGAGCCTGTTATTGTCAAGGAAAATGTTATCTCCGCCTTTTCCGTCTGTGAGGGGGGCGGGGGCAATATCTATATTCTCTGTTCTGACGAGGATTCTATTTATTTCTGCAAGCAAAACGGGAGCGTTTTTGAGTCCAGGAAAATTATGAACATTCCTCTCAGCGAAAGGCAAAACTCCCATTTTTATGTGTCCATCAGTGAAAGCGGTATCCATCTAATCTATAATGTAGAGGACACTGTTGAAAAAAAGCATACCCTCCTTTATCTGCATTATAAGGACGGTGCCTGGGAAACTCCTGTCAAAATAGATACCCTTGTCCCCTTCAGGGACACGCCCTTTTATGTGGCAGAGGCGGAAAAGGACCACATCATTTTGTTTTACCGCGCCTTGGAAAATTCCGTCAATTGCAGGGAGCTGCTTTTATCCCCCCTGACAATCGGAAATACCAACACCATCTTTCAGACAAGATTTGCAGTCAGCGATTTATCTTTTCTTGTCACAGAAGAAAAAATACATATGCTGGCTGTTGTCAAAAATATGATGACAACGCAGCTTATCTATAAAAGCAAATATCAGACAAAGCTCAGTCAGCCGTCTCTCCTCTATGAGGGTCAGAGAATAGAAAGCTGTCTTCTTTTTCAGTCGGAAAAAATGCTGTGGGCCGTGTGGAGCGCAAACGGCCAGCTCTATTATTCTAAGTCAGACAACAGCGGCATCAGCTTTTCCACGCCGTCAAAATATCAGGGCGTATTCAGCACTCGATTTACCAAGGCCCAATACATAAACCACGGCGACATCGGCTACGCCTCCTCTCAGCTTTATATTGACCTTTTAAATAACGACAGTATTCTTCTGGCGCCCCAAATCTGCCCCGGCTTCTACGGTGACGGACAGAAAAAGGATTTATATGCTGCCAGTGAAAATAATGTGCTGACCATGGATCGCATGAAAAATCGCATGGAAAGCTATGAGAGCAATATTCACGACTTAAACAGCCAAATGATGCAGCTGACAAAGGAGCTGGCAGACAGAAGCAATGACCTGTCCCTTTTAAACATACAGTGGCGTACCAAATATAATCTGCTGAAGGAAAAATTCGAGACTCTGGAGAAGGCGGCCCTGCTGCTGCAGAAAGAAAATGAAGAATTAAAGGCTTCAAATTCCAACCTGGAAGCCGCAATCAACCGGCTGACTACAGAAAAAATACTGCCGGATATTCCAAAGGAAACACCGACCTCACCAAAAAGAGAGACTGATACACTAACAGAAGAATAAAATGCTGCATCATAGCAGTACCAAAAGAAGACAATGAAATTAAAAAACTTTCTTTGTCAGGCTTTCCGGCTTGTCAAAAAGTCAAAATCTCAGGGCTTCCGACTCTATGGCAGCCTCATATTTACACAGTTTTTGAAAAATTTTCGTCCCGCTTCACAAAAAGCGGGTGGAGTTGGCCAAGTCCCAAAATTCAAATAAGTCCAATGACAACCAGAAAACTTCATTTCTCAAGCTTTCTGTACATTTCAAATCATATTGTATTGAAATTAACCAGTCCCAAAAAGCACATTTCATTTGAAACATAACAAAAGGGCCCATAGGAATATTGAAAATCCTTTGGGCCCTTTTAAAATAAGGAGAAACAAAGCTCGTCATCAGTGTGTCAATAAAAATCGGGGATTTTTCCCCTGACCTTATGGAATTCGCGTATTGACGCGTTCGCAGAAAAAATCTGCCTTTTTTTCGTTTTTGGATATATCCTTCTGGTACATGAAACTACAGACTATAAATTGCAGAGGGAATCCAACTAAAAAACAGTCAATCCATGAAAGCAGTCTCCCTGCCAATTCTTTCTCACCTTTAAGCTTAATTTCCTGATGCCTGTCCCTCTGACCCGGGCAAATCCTTCTGCAATATTTGTATTTCTTTCACTTCCTCACTGCCGGTATCCTGCACCTCATCCTCCACAGGCTCTTCCTCATGCTCTCCTAACAGCTCATCCAAATATTTATCCGCCTTTTCATGGTTTGCTTTTCCTGCATCCAGTGGAAGCGTAAAGAGGGCGTTGGAGCCTTCAAAGTCATCCTTTGGCGCAATTTCACCGGTAACTTCGTCATAGCTGTAGGCATTGATGTCATAAAAGTTAGTGGTAGAGGCGCACAGATAGATGCCCCTGTCGGCAAACATCTGAATATCGTCACACTCTATGAGCCTGTACATGACGCCGTTTTCCACAAATTCGCCGTAGCCGCCGTTCATGGAGGCAATATTGACCTGCCATGGCTTCTGCCCTTTAATCAGCGGTGAGACAAAGAAGGGTACCTCACCATAGTTATCGCTCTGGCTGTCCGGCATGCCGCCGCCCTCCTTCTTTTCTATGGACATAACCGCATAGGTTCTCTCGGGATTCACATAGGGGGCGGAGCTTTCAAACTCACTTAAGCCCTTTCCCGATACTATGCCAAGCAGTGTGAAGCGGTAATCGCCCGACACTGCCGATTCGTTTATTTTTACCGCGTTGTCCTCCTCAAAGGCCGCGGCCAGAGCTTTACTTCCCACCTTTTCCGCCACCTGCTTTGCGCCCAGCAATTTCCATGCCGCAAATGCCGACACAGACATTGCCACCGCAAACAATGCCGCCGCAAATATCATTGTCATTTTCTTTTTATGTACAGCCATACTGTTATCCGACTCCTTCCATTTCTCTTCTATTCTCATCTTCAATCGGTCGTCGGGAGCATATTGAGGAGAAAGGGATTCTTTCAGCAATTCTTCAAAGTCTTTTGATTCTTTCATATGACACCCTCCAATCTCTCTTTCATTTTTAACCGCGCCTTATGCAGCCTGCTTTTCACAGTACCCTCCGGTATAGATAGCACGTCTGCCGTCTCTTCTATGGATAACTGAGCCGTATAATACAGATACAGGGGTATGCGGTATCTGTCGGGCAGTTGATTCGCCGCTTTTTGAACCTCACGCTGTCTTTCCCTGCGCAGTATAATATCCTCTGTCATCTCACTGACGGGGATGGTATTTTCCTCGCTGCCGTCAAATACCGTCTGCGGCGCAATTTTCTGCCTGAGAAAGCTTTTACGGCATTTGTTCCGCCACAGGCCGACAGCAAGAGAGATAATAAAGCTTTTGGGATTACTGCCTGCATCAATTTTGTCCATCCGCTCCGCGGCCTTCAAAAACGCTTCCTGGTACAGATCGTCAGCCTCCCCTTTGCTGCCGCATATTCTGCGGCAAAAGCTGTAAATGGCGCCGCTTTCCTGCTCTGCCACACTTTTGAATTCATCTGCGGTCATAGATGCCATCCCCTCCCCATCTGAAAAACCTCCTTTCTAAAATTCCCTTTCACTTATCTATTGTAACAGTTCAAAAAGAGGTTCACTTTTTTAATTAACAGCCGCGTACAATTATTTTTACGGATTGAATGGTTTTATATAGTATCCGTCCCCCGAATTCCCTTTTTATTGCGTTGGAAATAAAAAATAGCCGCAGGCAAAGTTCACGGATATTTGCCGCCGATAGACCCATATCAGGGCTACTGCCCCCTATATGCCGCTCTTATTGCAGAGTAATAAAGAATAGCCGCAGCGTGGCTATTTTTACGGATTGAATGGCTTGTATTCAATCCGTTTCCTTAATACCTTTTTTATTGCAGAGCAATAAAAAATCTGCCTGACACTACGGTATCAGGCAGATCAGACATTGCAGGCTATATTTCAAAACAGAAAGAAGGAAGACAAAGGCACTAACCCCTGTAGCCCTCCTCCAGAACAATCTGCTCTATCATCTCAGCAACATCTCCTATCACGTCGTCGCAGCTGTTGCTGTTATCTCTTAACCGTACAATATGCCCGCAGTTTATACCGTTATACTTCTCATGGAATCTGTCTAAAAGCTTCATTCTGAGCCTTTTGGCCGTTTCATCCCCGAAAAGTATGCCAAATACCATCATGCCTGCCACAAGGACGCTGCACATGGACTGTACACCAAAGCCGTTGCAGACGGCCCCCAGAGAATTCATGCACTGTGGTGATACGACAATGCCAAACCTGTTTTCCGCCGCCTTCAAGATACACTGGGAACAGTTATAGCCACAGCTGTGGTAGTATACCGCCGCTTGTCTCATTTTATTTCACCCCCTCTCTTTATCTTATAGAAAAAAGGGGGAAATGTGACTGGCCGCAATAAATTCCATAGAAAAGAAGGAGTAGGGAAAAAGCATATTTTGATTTTACAATCCAAAGCTTTATTTGACTCCCAAATAATAGATATGCCCTCAGCTTCTCCTATTCACAAAAGCTACGGGGGGCGCCGTATTATCGTGTGATTTTAAAGCAAAAAAAGGAAATCTCCGTCCTCAGTAATAAGATGCGGAAACTTCCCTCTTTATATTAAGTATTTTTCTCGCTTTCGTCTGCAATTCTTGTGGCAATCGGCCTGTATTTTTTGCTCTCCCATCTGCTTTCCTTGCTGTGTATCCACAAAAAGGCCAGAACCGTAAACAAAATACCCGTCACGCAGCCGACAATTTCAGGCGCCACAGAACCGATAAGCCCACCCAGAACAAAGTATCCCAAAAGCAGTCCCACTATCAGCGCAATGCAGGGAATCCCATACATGATAAGCACAGCACTGTAAAAACCGTTGTCCTTCAATATCAGCTCTACCCAGTCATCTACCGCTGCCTTGCATTCGTTTTCCGCCTCAATAAACATATCCTTTTCGCTCATACCCGCTATACAGGCGCGGCATTTCGCGCAGGCCTCCGTCCTTGTCAGTCTCACAACCGCAAGATTATTTTTAATTTCCACTACCTGTCCTACCTCTGCCATTTAACATCCCTCCAAAATATCTCTGACCACCTGGCTTGCAATAATCAAGCCCGCGGCAGACGGAACGAAGGATATACTTCCCACCGTTCTCCTTTTATTTGACACTTCACCTGTCTGTTTGATTTCTTCCTCCGTCACCCTCGGCACAATCGGAATCTCCTTGGAATAGACGCATTTCAGCTTCTTTACGCCTCTTTTTTTCAGCTCCTTGCGCATTACCTTTGCCAGCTGGCAGACAGAGGTGTCATAAATATCGCTCACCTCAAGCCTTGTAGGGTCCAGCTTGTTGCCGGTTCCCATAGACGATATAATCGGTATCCCCTTTTTTTCAGCCTGCATGACAAGCTCTATCTTCGCCGTTACCGTATCGATAGCGTCCACAATATAGTCACAGTCATCTTCAATCAAATTCTCCTGCCCCGGCAGAAAAAAATTTGTGCATGTTCTGATTTCCGCCTCGGGATGAATGGAGAGCATTCTCTCCTTCATTACCTCAACCTTCGGCCTGCCCACAGTTTCTGTGAGGGCGTGTATCTGGCGGTTGATGTTTGAAGTGGAAATCTCGTCATGGTCCACCAGCACAAAACGGCCTATGCCGCATCTTGCCAGCGCCTCCGCCGCATAGCTTCCAACGCCTCCCACGCCAAACAAAATGACCTTGCTTCTTTTCAGTTTTTCCATGCCCTCGTCCCCCAAAAGCATGCGGGTTCTGATAAACCTGTTGTCCATGTCCATATTCTCCCGTCCGAAAATAAAAAACAGCCGCAAGGCGGTTATTCACACACCGGCGGCCCTTCCGCGTTTTCACTGCGCTGCCTGTGACAGCGTTAAAAAGACTCTGCCGAGCCGAACATATAACAGGAGGTTTAAAACCTGCCAGGCAGGTGGTTGAAGTCCTTTATCCCTCATGGTTCCTGACAGCATCAGGCTTCCAATCCTTCTAAAGAGAACAAATCCCGTTTAAACTATGTTGGTTAAAAACAAATCCCTAAGCTCGCACCCGGAAGAGAACCTATGGGCTTATTATAAACCGTATGATACGGAAATTCAAGTCTCAGCTCTTTTTTTTCAGACTTCTTATTATCAGCAGTATACTGACTGCAATCAAAAATACAGAACCCGCAGTCGCCATGATGTTAAACCTGTCTGAAAAAAGAGGACAGCCAATCAGAAGGAACAACCCAAGTACCAGATTAAAAAGTCCGATAAATAATGTCCATTGGCCCATATTTTTGCGGCCCAAGAAATATATCGTCAAAAAACATGCCGATAATACCAGAAACAGCAGGGCGCCGGCTATCGCACGGAAAACGGGAAGGGGCATTAACAGAATATAAATGCCGATAAAAAAGGCAAATACCCCCGGAAGCAAATATTTATTGCTTCTGCCCTTTTTGTATTCCAGAATGCAAATCACACCGGGTATCATAAACAAAAGAGCCGTCACCAGACTCTCACCGATATAGGGTATTTTGCAAAAATAGCTGGAGCAGGCGTACACAATTGTGACAAGGCCCAGTATTAAGGCCCATATCTTTCTCTTATCCGCATAGAGAAAAAGAAAGGAGACTCCCAGAAACAATATAAAAAACACCTGAAAATCTATTTGAAGCTTCTGCGTAAACAGGGATAAAATACCAATACATAATAGAATGCAGCCTATCAGGAACTGAACTTTTTTGGATTTCATCTTTCTCCTCCCAATACTGTTTTGCTCTTCATCATAACCATATACCGCAGAAAACAGAAAAAAGTCTGCCGCAAATGAAAAAACGTTCTTTTGTCCAAGAAAGCCTATCCCCATCCTCCGCCCAAAACAGACAAATAAAAAAGTGATGGAAGCATACCAAAGACACGCTTCCATCACACTTTTTACTCTGATTTCATTTTTTCTGCCCTCTTCCCGCGGAAGACGATTTCCCATAACGCTGTGCAAGGATGACAGAATTTTATTTAAAGACCGTTTTCAGCCTCTTCCTTTTTTCTGTGATAGAGGCGGCTTAACATCAGCTTGATTAAAGCGGTACAGGGTACAGCCACAATCATGCCCAGTATGCCGAACATGCTTCCAAAAACGGACAGTGACAAAAGCACCAGTACAGGATGAAGCTCAACACTTTTTCCCACTACCTTAGGCACAATAAACATGCCGTCAATCTGCTGTAAAACCAATACCGCAATAGCGGCATACAAAGCCTTGATGGGTGTTCCGCTCAAAAGCGCAACCGCAACAGAAAGAATAAATGCTACAATGGCGCCCACATAGGGAATCAAGTTTGAAAAGCCCGAAATAACACCGATAATAATAGGATACGGCACGCCTAAAATGGAAAATGTCACACTGATCAACACCGCCATGATAAAAGCGTCTGTGATCTGCCCTCCGATATAACCGCTGAAAACAGCATTGAAATCATGGGCGACGCCCTTTATTCTTCCCGCCCATTTTCGGTTAAAGAACACATCAACGATGTCATTGGTATAATACAATATTCTTTCCTTCTCAGCCAGCAGGTAAAAAGCGGCCGCCAGCCCAATGCCCAGGTTCACGGCCCAGCCTCCCGCCCTGGAGACAGAGTTTGCAAAGCTTAATATGGAATCCTTGAAAAAATTGGTGGCGCTTGTGATAAAGCCCTCCGCATTCTCAAGTACGCCAATGTCGGCAAGCTTTACCTCAAGAAGCACCAGCATATCGCTGAAGCCCTGTATGGAGTCATTGATGGAATTGGCAAGCTCATTGATATCGGTGGAGCCTATTTTGTTTACCGCCAGCTTGACGCCCCAAAAAAGGAGTATCAGCAAAATGATGTAGGTAATGGCAGTACCCCTTGTTCTTTTTTTATACCGTTCATTTCCATTTCCGCTGTTTTTTGCCGGAAGCAATCCCTCTGTTTTATTCTGGAAAAATTCTACCGCAGGATTGGCAATATAGGAAAATACAAGCGCTACCAGCACAGGCCCCATAACCACCACAAAGGCGTCAAAAAAGGACGCGATATTGGAAACCACAAGCCCCATATTGGCAATCACCATTCCAATGATAAAAATAGCCAGTATGGTCACAATGACATGAAACGAAATTTTTAAGTATTCCTTATCCCAGGGCAGCTTCATCTTTTAACCTCTCTTTTATTTCATTCTCTTAAGCAGTTCCTTCAAAAAATCCCACATTCTCGCCGTGGAGGAAATGCTTAGCCTCTCATCCGGTGTATGGGCGTCAAAAATATCAGGGCCAAAGGATATAATATCCAGATCCTTTTTCTTGCCGGAGAAAATACCGCACTCCAAACCGGCGTGAATAGACTCCGCCTTTGCCTCTTTCCCGAACATCTCCTCATACACATCCCTGCACAAAACAAGGAGTCCGCTGTCAGGATTAAATTCCCAGGAAGGGTATTCCCCTCTGACGTCAACGGCTGCGCCTGTCAATTCCGCTATCTGTGCTATCTGGCGGAAAATCGACTGCTTTCTGCACTCCACACTGCTTCTGACGGCGCTTGTAAAGGAAATCCCGTTCTCACCCGTCTTCACAATGCCGATATTGCTGCTGCTCTCCACAAGATTCTGTATTTCAAGGCTTACCGTCACAACTCCATAGGGAATCAGCAAAAGCACAGCGATGGCTTTTTTCAGCGTTTCTTTGTCAAACACCTTTTCCACCTTTTCCGCTAAGGGCTCCAATATAATTTGTATGCCCCTGTCGCTTCCCCTGTATTCATTTAAAAATACAGCCTCCATCTGCGCAGCTTTGCCTTTAACGGCCTCTAAATCCTTTTTCTCAACAAGAATCACGGCCTCCGCCTCCCTTGATATGGCGTTATCCATAAGCCCGCCGTTTAAGGATGCGGCATAAATATCAAATTTTTCATTGATCGCCCCTAAAAGCCTTCCCATAAGCTTGTTTGCGTTCGGTCTTTGCAGATGGATTTCAGTGCCGCTGTGGCCGCCCTTTAATCCCTTTATTTTCAAAAGAAAGGCTTCATAGCCGGATGGAGCGGGCTGCCTTCTTACTGGAAGCTCAACAGTTGCCTTGAGCCCGCCGCAGCAGCTGACAACAAATGTCCCCTCCTCTTCTGTGTCTATATTTACGAGATATTTCCCCTGAAGTTTGTCCGCGTCAAAAACATTGGCGCCCTTCATGCCGACCTCCTCGTCTGTCGTAAATAAAGCTTCTATCGGGGGATGGGGAATATCCTCCGCATCCAATAGCGCCAGAGCATAGGCGACGGCTATTCCATTGTCGGCGCCGAGGGTTGTGCCCTCAGCGCTCAGGAAATCCCCGTCAACCTGAAGCTTTAGGCCCTCCGTCAAAAAATCATGCTCTGTATCCCTGTTTTTTTCACAGACCATATCCATATGTCCCTGTATAATTACCGCCGGAAGATGCTCATAGCCCGGGGTACCGTCCTTATAGACCACCACATTATACGCCTCATCCTGGCTGTAACGCAGTCCCTTCTTTTTTGCGAAATTGACAATGCTGTCGCTGATGCTTTTTTCATGGCCGCTCCCTCTTGGAATTTCGCTGATTGCCTCAAAATATCGAAATACGCTTACCGGTTCCAGTTTATCTAAATGCGGCATAACCATTCCTCCCTGCTGTTGTTATTTATTCCCATTTCCTTTTTTCTATACAAATCATAATGTCCCTTTTTAGTATTGTCAAATTATTTCTTATTTAAAAGAAAAAGGCATTGTAAATTTTACAATGCCTGAGGGTGTCGACTTTGTCGACACCCTTCATCGAAAACAGGTTTTCGATGAATTTATATTAAGGAATAAACAGACGTGTTCCGGCGGCATAAATGCCTTGAAACCCGCTGTTTTCCTCGGTCGGGCAAAGCCCGCCCTGCGGATTGCACTCGGGAAACGCTTTCATGCACCCCGAAGACGGCTTTGCGTAAGCAAAGTGCTGACCATTCCCCAACCCTTCCGCAGTATAAAAAAGACTTTGTCTACGGTCTGAGGCATTGTAAATTTTACAATGCCATAGTGTTTTATAAATCACTTTAACCCATGGGCGCCGCCCACACCTGCCGACTTTTTGAGAAAAGCCAGACAAATTTTTTTTAACCGCGCTGACGTCAGTTTTTAAAGCTGTGAATCGGTGCGGGAATCCTGCCGCCGCGGTTAATAAAATCCGCGCAGCTGTATTTGTTCACCGGCATAATAGGCGCATAGCCCAGAAGACCGCCAAATTCCAGTATATCACCGAATTTCCTGCCGATTGCGGGGATAATACGCACCGCTGTGGTCTTGTTGTTAATCATGCCGATTGCTGCCTCATCCGCTATAATGCCGGAAATAGTGGTAGCAGGCGTGTCTCCCGGAATAGCAATCATATCAAGACCCACTGAGCAGACACAGGTCATGGCCTCCAGCTTTTCAAGAGTTAAGGCGCCCTTTTCCGCAGCCTCGATCATGCCGTGATCCTCACTGACAGGGATAAACGCGCCGCTCAAGCCCCCTACATAAGAGGAAGCCATAACGCCGCCCTTTTTCACCTGATCATTTAAAATGGCAAGAGCCGCTGTCGTTCCCGGCGCACCTGCCTCCTCAAGACCCATTTCCTGAAATATTTCCGCAATGCTGTCGCCGATGGCAGGCGTCGGCGCAAGGGATAAATCAA
This sequence comes from Bacillota bacterium, assembly GCA_019422105.1. Lineage (GTDB taxonomy): Bacteria > Bacillota > Clostridia > Lachnospirales > Anaerotignaceae > JAHZDZ01. The sequence goes on from JAHZDZ010000016.1 coordinate 20,738, forward strand.
TGATGCCAAAGGGCACATTTAATCTCTTTGCCGCCTCCACCGCAATGAGCTGGCCTACCCTTGTAATTTTGAATGCCGTCTTTTTAATGGTTTCACACAGCGTCTCAAAATCAGCGCCTCTGGCCTCCTCAAGAGCCCTCTTAACAACGCCGGGGCCGCTGACGCCTACATTGATAACGGCGTCCTTCTCCCCAACGCCATGAAAAGCGCCCGCCATAAAGGGATTGTCCTCCACGGCGTTACAAAACACAACAAACTTTGCACAGCCAAGGCACTGGTTGTCCTTCGTCCTCTCTGCTGTCTCCAGAATAATCTCGCCCATTTTTTTCACCGCGTTCATATTCAGTCCGTTTCTGGAGGTTCCGATATTAATGGAGGAGCAAACCCGCTCTGTTTCCGCCAAAGCCTGGGGAATGGAGTTAATCAGTGTTTCGTCGCTTTTTGTACAGCCCTTTTGTACCAGCGCGGAAAAGCCGCCGATGAAGTTTACGCCCACATCCTTCGCCGCCCTGTCAAGGGTATGGGCAATGGAAACGTAGGAATCCGTTTTACAGCCCGCCGCCGCAATAGCGATAGGGGTTACGGAAATTCTTTTATTGACAACAGGTACACCGTACTGTCTTGCAAGGTCGTCGCCTACCTTGACCAAGTCCTTTGCCAGCGTCGTAATTTTGTTGTAAATCTTCTCATTAAATTTATCAATATCCGGATCAGCACAGTCAATGAGGCTGATACCCATTGTAATGGTTCTTACATCCAAGTTGGACTCCTGAATCATTTTGTTGGTCTCTACAATTTCCATTCTGGAAAGCATACTTTTTCTCCCCCGCTCTCTGCCAAATTAAATTCTGTGCATGCTGTTAAAGATATCCTCGTGCTGCATGGTAATTTTCACGCCCACAGCCTCGCCTACTTTATCCAGCTTGTCCGCAACCGTATCAAAATCCGTGCTGCCCTCCATAAATTCCACAATCATCATCATATTGAAGTAGCCCTTTACAATTGTCTGGGATATATCCAGTATGTTAACGCCGTTCTCTGCAAGGCAGGTACAGACCCTTGCGATAATGCCTACGCTGTCTTTTCCTAATACAGTTATAATACCTTTCATCTTTAAATCCTCCCCGTATTGTAATATAAAATCATGATAGTGCCAATTTTATCACAAAACGGTAGAAAATATCAACAGATTTTAAGCACTATTCTATAAATTTCATCTATGATTGTTTTTTCATTTTTAGTTATTATGGATATTGCAGGCAATAAAAATATACAAATATACCACATCATAAAGACATTTGTCTTTTTTAATATTGAAACCATAGCACAATTGACGAATATATGGCTGCTTTCCCATGGCTTTTTGTCCTCTCAAAAGGATTAAACTGCGGCAGTCAACGACAAAACCCGATTTTAATCGGTAAATTCCATTTCTAAATTCCCCCAAAAATGATATAATGTCCGTAAAGAGCGGAGAGAAGCCGAAGAAGAAGCAATGTGCCTGCTTGCAGGCAGAAATTGCTTCTTTAAAGGATTCGTGGAGTGAAACGACCAAGTAAAACTTTTGTTTTACGAGGTTCTCCGCGTCAATTTATGTATACGCCCAAGAGCGGAGAGAAGCCGAAGAAGAAGCAATGTGCCTATTTCGTATATCCAACCGTTTACCCATAAGGAGGACTTCCATGCATCTGATAAAACAAAAGAAAAAATTTGCCCTTATTGCAGCAGCCTTGATGCTGCAAACCGGCTTAACCTGTAACGTACAGGCCGCCGAAGAAAAAAACAGCCTGAACTACGATAGAATCGTCAATAAAATAGATGTATTGCAGTCAATTATAGATGACTATTATCTCTTTGACGAAAATATGGAGAGCATGGAGGACGGCATCTACCAGGGCTTTATGTCAGGTCTTGGAGATGAATATTCCGTCTATTACAATAAAGAGGATTTTATCAAGCTGACAGAGGATACATCAGGCAATTACTGCGGTATAGGCGCCATTGTGAGCCAAAACGGACAGACAGGACTGTCCTCTGTCATTAAGGTCTTTAAAGACAGTCCTGCCTATGAAGCCGGCCTTCTGCCCGGCGATATTCTCTCCAAGGTAGAAGATGTTGACGTATCTCAAATGGATCTGGATTTCATCGTCAGCCAATATGTCCGCGGACCTGAAAATACCTCCGTCAAACTAACCGTATTCCGCCCCGGTATCAACACGGAAACAGAAATCACCGTCATGCGCAAATCCATAGAGATTCCAAGTGTTGAGTATACCATGCTTGACGGCTCCATAGGCTATATCCAGGTATCCTCCTTTGACAACATAACAGGGAACCAGTTTAGGCACGCTGTAAACGATTTGAGCTTTCAGGGCATGAAAAAGCTGGTGATCGATTTGAGAAGCAACCCCGGGGGCGTGCTCAACGCCGCTATTGAAATGCTGGCCTATGTCCTGCCGGACTGCGACTTTTTGTATACAGAGGATAAAAATGGCAGAGGCTTCCGTTACTATTCTCAGGACGGCAGCATCTATGAGGAGGAGAAGCCCTATTATGAGGGTGCGGTTAGAGAAGTAATCGGCTCAGACAGCCATGAGTTGAATATACCAATGGTTATCTTAGTAAACAAGGATTCCGCCAGCGCCTCTGAGGTATTTACGGGCACTATGAAGGATTACGGTCGGGCTGTTGTTATGGGAGAAACCACCTTCGGCAAGGGAATTGTACAGAGTTTAATTCCTTTTTCCGACGGCACAGCCGTTAAGCTGACAGTAGCACATTACTTCACGCCAAAGGGAAATGATCTCCACCATAAGGGGATAGAGCCGGATATAGAGGTATCCCTGAAGGACGAGCTGAAAACTAAAGCGGTTATCCCCCAGGATGAGGATAATCAGCTTCAGGAGGCAATCAAGCTGTTAAATCGGTAATAAGGCCACGGAGGAATCTGTAATATAAGGACAAGAGAACCTTAAACGTCCTTGCTGAATGATATCATAAGAAAATGAACTGTCTGAAACGCTATGATTATCAGACTTTCAGCGTGTCAATTCTCAGGAGTTCTGTCCTTCAATGCTTGCAGGGGTTATACCCTTCGTCTTACAAAAACCGCAACGCGGTTTCTTTCGTTTATTCTGCCATGGGAAAGCTTGATTAATCAGGCTTTTTGAATGAAACAGAAACATAAGCCCTGTTTTTTTGCACAGGAATTGACTATCGTCATGGTCAGCATCTTGCTTTGCAAGTCTCGCTGCGCCCGGCACGGTATCATACGTGCTGCCGCCTTGAAATCAGGGCTTTTTCTTAAGTATCTCCCACAAATATCATTCGTGGGAAACTGTCAGGGGCCCCGCAAATTTCATTTATGGGCAACCGTCAAATGGGCAAAGCCCGTTTTGCAAATTCCACTCGGGGTGCAGTACCCCCGAACCCCATTTACTTATTGGTTAAATAGATTTAATGACAGTCTGAAAGCTTGATAAATCAAGCTTTCTCTTTGCACCGATTTTTTTGCATATCTGAAAAATAGGCGGTTGTTCCCACACAGAATTAAAAAACAGGCCGGCCTATACAGGCCGGTCTGTTGATAAAACCGCTTCCTTATTCTATACTGTCAGATTCCTCCAAAGGCTCTTCCTTCCACAGAGGAAGCTTCACACAAACCTTGAACAAATCCCCGTCAATACTGATTTCTATAGCGCCCTCCTGCAAGGCCACAAGGCTCTTGGCAATGGAAAGGCCCAAGCCGCTTCCCTCCGTCGTTCTTGATTCATCCCCCCGCACAAAACGCTCCGTCAGCTGATCAGGCGTCACGTCAATGGGCTGGGCGGAAATGTTTTTGATAATCATGGTTCCCATGGATTCCGTCCGTATAATGTCTATATAAACTCTGGTATTCGACATGGAATATTTTATGGCGTTTGACAGCAGATTCTCCACAATCCGCCACATATGCTTTCCATCCGCCCGTACAAAGGTTTCCTCCACAGAATTGATTCTGAAATTAAGCCCCGCCTTGTTTATTTTCTCCTCAAATTCACCGCAGGCCTGCATCACCAGTTGCCTCAAGTCCACCTTGCCGAAATTCACCGGCAGATTTCCGCTGCTTGCCTTGCTGGCCTCAATCAAATCCTCAATCAGCTGCTTCAGCCTGCTTGATTTCTCATCCAGAATATCCACATAGCCCTGTGCCACAGGATTATTGACCTCTTCCTTTTTCAGCAAATCCACATAGGTGATAATGGAGGTCAGAGGTGTTTTCAGGTCATGGGATACATTGGTAATCAAATCCGCCTTCATCCTCTCTCCCTTGACCGCCTCCTCAACGGCATTTTTCAGTCCGCTTTGAAGCCCCGACACATCATTGGCGAAATTGATAAAGGACGGCGAAATTTTACTCATATCCACCTTGTAGTTCAGATTGCCCTTTGACGTCTCCTTTACTGCCACCATAATTCTAGTCAGAGACGACAGTGCCCTTGTAAACATAAAGGCCGACATCAGATTAAAGCCGACAATAATGGCAATAACAATCAAAAGGCTTATGGAAGAATACACCGTAAAGAGAAGTCCTGCCAAAAACATATTCACCACAGCATAGATAAACATACAAAGCACAATCCAGCCCTTGAAGGTCTTGCCGCTGAACAGGGATCCTATCCTGCGGATCACGGTCGCCACCATAGAATTGTGCAGAAGCCGCTTAGCCTTAATTTGTCTTGCCATACTGGTAAGATAGGCAGATACCAGTATCACATCGGACACCAATAGTATGTTTGCGGAAAACTCCAAAATGAATTTCAGGTTCGTATTATCGGGGCTGATATAATAAAGCTGGCTCCACAGTCCCGAAAACAACAGAAGGGATATGACGCATAACAGCATAACCACGCCGGTCTGCACATCCGTATAGATTTTATCAATACCTAAAAGAGCTACCTTGCCGTTTCTCTCACTGCGTCCCGCCACACCCAAAAGATAAAAGAGCAGCATGACCGCTAAAAATGTACTGGCGCCTATCACCGCAACGGCAACGGGGAGCATCTCCTGTTTTGTCTGAAACGCCGAATACTGGCTGTAGAAAATATCGCCCGGTTCCAGATTATCCATGACGGCAGCATAGAGCACATAATTGTTGTCCTGCAATATTTTCTCAATGGAATCCTGATAGTTGTTATAGTAATAGGAATGGGTCTGCCTTGTCTCGTCATCATAATAATAATAGTAATTGGAGCTTGATACATACCGCCCGTCTATATAGGGCCCATCAATTACTGTCTTTATTTTCTGGCCGTTTATGACGTCCAAATCCATATTGCTGATAACCTTGCCCGTTTTCTCGTTTACCAGATAATATCCGAAATTGCGGAAGCTTTCCACTTCCTTCAAAGAAGAACGGTAATCCGCCACCTGGTCTGAAACAGCCCGCTTTTTGTAGCGTGGATAATAGGTGTCATACAGCTTCTTGCACTCGTTGTATGCATTCATATTGTCAAGGGACGAGGTATCGTATACCGCATCCTGTGTACTGTTAATAAAACGGAGAATATCCATATAGCTTAAATCGATTCCATATTCCTCCGCAAAGCTTTTTAAGAGCAGATCCTCGTTGAGCGCATTCCCGCTTGAAACATATTTTTCATTCTTGTAGGCCAAATTGACATTGACAACATCCCTCACCAGCTGGCTATACTGGTTATTGAACGCTTCTGTGTCAAAATAGCTGTCATAAATCAACGGCGAGCCCTCCCCCGCCGCAGTCCTGTCAAAAACCATTAAAACTGTGTTAAAGGAGACAACAACACACACAAGCATTGCCAAAAAAGCCGCAATTTTTGTATTTTTATGATATAATTTCGATTTCTGCGCCTTTTTTAACGACTGCTTTTCTGCCTGTGCCCTTTCCTTCTCCGCCTGTTTTTCGGCCTTTTTTTCTTTTCTGGACATTTTTGCGGTTTCCTTAGAGAATGGGCTGCTCTCTTCGTTAGATTTTTTCAATTTTATATCCAATACCCCACACCACCTTTAAATATTTGGGCTCCTTCGGATTTATTTCAATTTTTTCCCTGATTCTTCTGATATGCACCGACACCGTGTTTTCAGGCGCAAAGGACAGCTCGTTCCACACGTTTTCATAGATCTGCTCTATAGAAAACACCTTACCCGCGTTTTCCATCAGAAGCTGCAAAATACCGTACTCCGTGGCCGTCAGCTTCACATTCTCGCCGTCCACTCTCACCTCCTTGGAATCCTTATCCAATTCCAGAGAGCCTATTTTTATGATATTACTCTTTTCCGCTATGGAGCCAAGGGAGGTATAACGTCTCATCTGGCTTTTTACCCTTGCCAAAAGCTCAAGTGGGTTAAAGGGCTTTGTGATATAATCATCCGCACCAAAATTAAGCCCTAATATCTTGTCCGTATCCTCGCTCTTAGCGGAGAGAATGATAATCGGAACATTCAGCTTTTCCCTGATTTTGATTGTCGTATTCAGTCCGTCAAGCTTTGGCATCATGACATCCAGAAGAATGAGGTGTATCTCATTTTCCTCCAGAGCCTTAAGGGCCTCCTCCCCGTTATAGGCCTTGATAATATTGTAATCCTCCTGCTTTAAGTAGATTTCAATTGCGTCAACAATAGACTTCTCATCATCACATACCAGAATATTAAATTTGCTCATTTGTATGCCCCCGCTCATAAAATAATATTTTGTATTATTTGGTTTTATTTTAACAGCATTCCTTTAAAAATCTGTAAATGGTTCTCTTAAGTATTTCTTACAAAGTTTGTCGAATTACCGGCGCAAAACAGACGGCCTGTCTTCCCTTGACCGCTAATCCCATTATAAAGAATCACCTGTTATAAATCAAATAAAAATAAAAGGAAGCCCCTGAAAGGGACTTCCCAGCGTGTCAAAAAATCAAGCTCTCGGGGACTCCGTACGGGAGTTCACCCTCGTTCCCGTAGAAAACGCTTAATTACGCAGTTTGTTAAAAATTTTTACCCCGCTTTCTTTAAAAAGAGAGTAAATTAGCTAAACTCAAAGCTTAAGCCTCACAGTCAAGCCTTTTTCCTCACCGCCTTTTTATATCCTCACTGCCTCATCCAGGCCAAAAAGGTAAATATAGCTCTCCGATACCTCCGTTTCCAGTATCTCCTCCAGAGCCTTTTTATAAATGGAAAGCTGTATCCCATACCTGTCCTTGATTTTATCCTCCTGCCCCTCCTCCACGTAATCAGTCTTATAATCCAGCAGTATGATTCTATCGTTTTCATAAAAAAAGCAGTCTACGATGCCGTGCACCAGAATTTTCTCCCCGCTCTGTCTGAATTCCTCCCTTTTATAAATCTCCCATGGACTCATAGCCAGGACAAAGGGCGTTTCCTTATAGATTCTATCCGCCTCGTAGAGCCGTTTTCCCAAATCCGAGTTAAAAAAACGCAGTACCTTCCTGATGGGCACGCTTTTGCCCTCCTCCTCGGAAAGAATGTTACCCGCCACCAGGCCCGCGATTTCGTTTTTGATATCCTCATAGGCATAATTTTTCTTAAAATCAAGTCTCTCCAGCACCGTATGCACTGCCGTGCCCTTCCGTGCGCCGGATAATCCCTTTTTTTCCTCCAAAAAAGCCGGCTGTTGAAAGCGTATTGTCTCCTCAGCCCTTTTATTCTGTGTTTCACGGGAGGGGAGCTCCCGCTCCTCGTAAAACAGCCTTTTTATTTCAGAGATAGAAATATTGGCGGGAAACGTCGTCTCCGTCTCATAAGGGTAAACAAAGCTTAGCTTTTTTCTGATTTCCTCCCTGTGTCCGCTGTAATCCCTGTCCGCCTGTAAATCCTCTATGCTGTTTTTCGCCGCTTCTTCTTTTTTTCTCTCGTTTTGCAGATGAGAGGCAATATCCTCCACGGAAATCCTCTTTATATCCCATCGGGAAGCATCGCTATAAAGGGCGGCACTGCCTGTACCTGCCGTCTCCCCATCGCCTCTCAAAACTTTCCCATCCCTGTGTCTTGCAAGAGCCGGCATAATCCAGTCAAAAAAAGAATTGCCCTGGCACATATCGTAATACGGTAGCTCCGTTTTGCTGTCCCCGGCGTACATTGCCCATTTTGACAGGGCATTATCCATATTCCGTACCGCGCCTGTCAGCACCAGCTTTTCCTTTGCCCGTGTCAGCGCCACATAAAGGATTCGCATTTCCTCCGAAAGATTTTCCTTCTGAATCCTTCTGGCAATAAGGCTTTTGGCAATGGTCTGATAGGTAACCCTCATTTCATAATCCACATAGACAGGGCCAAACCCCAAATCGGGATGTAAAAGAACCGGCTTTGTCATATCCCTTTTATTAAATCTCTTTCCCAAGCCCGACACAAAAACAACGGGAAATTCCAATCCCTTACTCTTATGAATGCTCATAATGCGCACAAGATTCTCATTCTCGCTCAATACCTTTGCAGACCCAATATCCGTCTTGTTTTGCTGCACTTTTTCTATGTATTTGATAAAGTGAAAAAGGCCCTTAAAGCTTGTTGTCTCGTACTTTACCGCTTTGTCCAAAAGAAAGCGCAGATTCGCCTGACGAATATTCCCCGCCGGCGTTACCCCCACATAGTCAAAGTAGCCTGTCCTGTTATAAATATCCCATATCAGCTCATCTACAGGCAAGGTAACGGCCAAAGTGCGCCAAAGCTCTAAATCCTCCAGGAATTTCATAAGCTTATCCGCCGTGCTGTCCTCTTCCTCTGCCCTGTAGCTTAGCACACAGTCATAAAAGCTGCCCTCCGCCCTCTTCAGCCTTATTTTTGCCAGCTCCTCGCTGCCCAGACGGTAAATTGGCGAACGCAGGGAAGCAATCAGAGGAATATCATTGACAGGGTTGTCAATCACATAGAGAAGATTTAGCACCGTCATGACCTCGGCAGTATCAAAATAACCCGAAACACTCTCCGCAAAAGCGGGTATTCCCATATCCATAAACTTGTCAACAAACAAGTCGGCCCATGTATTGGAAGCTCTCAATAGCACAACAATGTCCCTGTAGGTCACACGCCGGTATCCGCCAGTTTCCCTGTCTGCCACCTGGAACCCGCTGTCTATAAATTCCCGTATTCTTCCGCCAATATAAAGCACCTCCAGCTCCATAGCGCTGATGTCCTCTATTTCCTCTCCATCCTCAGACACGGAGGATTCCTCATCCCTTTCCTCCTTCCTTGTATCAATCAGACAGACTTCCGTTGCGCCGCCTGCCTCCATACCCTCCTGTATTTCCGGAAAGGAGGCGCCGGGATGGAGGGACGCGTTTTCATCATATGTAACCTCACCCAGATCCTTTGTCATCAGCTGCCGAAAAAGGAAATTGATTCCATTAAGCACCTCCGCTCGGCTTCTGAAATTCTGAAACAGGTCAATTCTCACAGAGGCGCCATTCTTTGTTAAGGGATAGGTTTCATATTTTTCCATGAAAATTTCAGGCCTTGCCAAGCGGAAACGGTAAATACTCTGTTTCACATCCCCAACCATAAAACGGTTGTGCCGCTCCCTGCTTCCCCGTGATATCACAGAGAGAATCATTTCCTGCACCAGATTGCTGTCCTGATACTCATCCGTCAGTATTTCCTCAAACCTCTCCTGAAGGGTCAGGGCCGCTTTAGAGGGTATAGGATTCTTTTCCGTGCTGCCCTCCGCCAATAGTATCTGCAAACAGTAATGCTCCAAATCGTTAAAATCCACCAGCATTTTATCCCTTTTCGCACTCTGGTAGCGGGCGCCGAACTCCTTTATGAGACTGCCAAGGGACGTGATAACCGGCATCAAATGGAGAATGTCCTCCTTCAGCTTTTCCGGAGTTTTAAAAAACAGCTTTTCCTTTATCCCCTTTAAGCCGTCCTTCACTTCCTCCCGCAGAGCCTTTACCCGTTCAATCTTTTCCTCACTGCTGTCCTTTTTCTTTCTGCCAAGCTTTGCAAAACCAACGGAAAAAAGGGCCTGGTGAAAGTCCTCCAGACCTTTTTGCAGGATATCTGACAGACCGCTCAAAAGAGCAATGTCGCTGACAACGGCTTCCCTGTACTCCAAGGGGCCGTCAGGTTCATCTATTACCGCAAGCGCCCTTTTGGAAAGGGACAGAAGACCGTTGAGCTCAAAGGCCGTTTCCTCTGTCAGCATTGTGCCCCAAAGAGTTTCCTCCAGAGGCTTCTCCGCCCCAATATAAAACCTGCCGCACATTTCATCTATCCATCTGTCCGGGAAGGGACTGGACTGCACGAAGCTGTGAACAGTAAACACCAAATCCCTAAGCCTTGTATCCCTGGTATTTTCCCCATAACTTTCCACAAGGGCCAAAAAACCCGCATTATCCTCGCTTGCATATTTTTCCTCAAAAAGCTCCTCTATGAGCTCGGATTTCATCAGGGCCGTTTCCGCCTCATCGGCAATACGGAAGGACGGGTCAATATCCACGTCCATGTAGTTCTCCCGTATGACTTCCAGACAAAAGGCATGTATTGTTGTAATTTTCGCGCGGTTGAGCAGTATGCTCTGCCTCTGCAAATGACTGTCCAGAGGATTTTCTTCCATTTTCTGCTGTATCGCCTCACCAATACGCTGGCGCATCTCCGAGGCTGCCGCATTGGTAAAGGTTACAACCAGAAGCCTGTCAATATCAATGGGATTTGGCCCCTCCGTCACCATCATAATAATTCGCTCCACCAAAACCGCCGTTTTGCCGCTTCCGGCCGCCGCCGCCACTAAAATATCGCAGCCTCTGGTTGTAATCGCCGCCCACTGCTCCTTTGTCCATCTGTTTGCCATAATCCATACACCTTTCCGCACCTTCTCAATCAGTTGGCCGCCAGTTTCAGCCTCCTGTTCAGAGAAATATATTTCGTAAACGAACTCAGAAAATTATAATATGAATTATAGCAAAAATTTTGTATAAAAGCCAATGTAAAAGGATTGGAAACATTCTTGCCGAAAATATACTTTGCCAGCGCCTTATTGAATAAGTCCTGGAACTGGCCCTCGTAGCGGCAGGCGCATTTATACAACAGCTCAAAAAGCTTTTTTTCTCTGTCGTCAAAGGCATACACCCCATAGAGAGCACTTCCCATTTCCTCCGCGCTTATCTCCCTTCTTTTTTTCCTCAGTATTTTAATGGTATGGAAAAGGCCTACCATTTTTATAAAGCGGTGACCCCTTTCATAATCCATCAGTTTCAGGTTATCCTGAAAGAAATTATTTTCACAATTCAGCTCCACAAAGAATTCATAGGCGTCCGCAACTGCACATTCTATTGACTGCTCATAAAACGCGAGAAAGAAGGGATTCTCCAGCTTATATACCTGCTCTAAAAAGCGGTATTTTTCGTCTTCAATATATTTTTTGACTATGTCGCTTTTTTTCGTATAAATTGTATCCAGTGTCAAAAGCATAGAAGCACCTCCAATTGTTTTATCAACAGTGTATAATAATCAGGCGGCTCCTTCAAATTTTTCATGTCCCATAAATCTACAGAATTCCTCTTAAAACGGGCTTTGGTCCATTGTTTCCATAAAATAGAATTATTGCTGAAAAATGCCCATGCTCAGTAACCGGGGCATGGGCGTCTGTATTTAACAGAATTATTTTACCTCTTTCTCTTTTTCGCTTCTTAACCTCCTTTTGGCTTCCTCCACCGATTCGCCGTCCCGTATCAGATAACGGTCTACAAAGGCATCCTCAATTTTGGTATAGCCACTTATGACTGCGCCTTCTATTTTTTCAAATGCGCATGTAACTTTCTTTTCTATTCTTTTGTTTGCCTCTGCAAGCTTTGACTTTGCCAAAATGTTTTCATCCTTTCTCTTTTATCCAAAAGCGTGCCATGATAAATACAAAAGACTGCCAAGAAAACCGACACGGCCAAACTGTCCTAAAACGCTGCCGCCGCCCCGTCAATGTTATCTTGCTTTGTATTCACTCCCGCAAGCCCTTTGTCATAGGAAAAAGGCACAGTAAAATAACAATGCCTGCAAAGCCTATGATGATTCCTTCCACCATCCTCCCCCACACCATGCTAAAGCACATGCCGGCACCAAGAGCCAGCGCACCGCAAATACCTACTATAACCGCCGCGGCAGTTTTGCCTGTGATACATACAGGCGCTTTGTTTTCCATTCTCCGCCACATAAACAGTGTAATGAATCCAAGAAGAAGACCTGCCAGGCCCAGCATAACCCCCGGCTGAAACATGCCCCATTCACGGATAAGCGCCATACACAAGCCTAACGCAAACAGCATTCCGCTTGCCGTACCATAAGCATTGCGGCAAAATTGCTTTTTTTCATTGAAAACACCTCCATATCATTCATAAAACCAACTGTTGTTGTTTTAATATATTTCAAGTATAATGCTTTCAAAGACACAGAAACAATCATCAATTTACCGATATATGTTGGAATAATGAAAAGAGGACAGTATGAATACAAAAAATAACCGTCGGCGACGGGAATCTATAGAGCGTATCGAGAAAACCTTTATCAGACTGTTACAGACAAAAGAGCTGCATGAAATCACGGTTTCAGATATTTGCAAGGAATGCGGGTTAAACCGAAGCACCTTTTACGCAAACTATGCTGACATCTACGCGCTTGCCGATAAAACCAGAGTCCATCTGGAAGAAGAAGTAAACGGCCTTTATGAGGCGGAAATGACGCAAAAATTCAACAGCAACGATTATCTGCGGCTGTTCCGCCACATACAGGAGAACCAGCTATTTTACCGCACCTATTTCAAGCTCGGCTACGACAACCAGTATAAAATCAAATATTACGACGTACATCAGGCACAGCGCCATTTTGACAATAAGCATATCGCTTACCATATAGAGTTTTTTAAATGCGGCTTCAATGCCATTGTCAAAATGTGGCTTGCAGGTGGATGCCGGGAAACGCCGGAGGAGATGGATGAGATTATACACAGTGAATATCAGGGACGGGGTCATTTATAACGTTCTTCCCTGGCAGCATGATTGAAACGGTCAAAAAACAGCATCTCTTTCAAAAACAGTAAAACGGCATAGCCTGCAGGCTATGCCGTTTCCAAAACAAAAACATTTATATGGATTTTGTCCATACCCACTCACGTTACAGAAAAAAGACAGAACAAAAAGCTTTTTCGTAAAACCTCGTTTTTCTTGCATAACCCGGCTTTGCCCGATTTTAAGAAAGATTTCGTCAAGCCCTTTTCAAAGGCTTTCGACATGGACAGTATCCAATACTTTCTTTTTTTGACACGTTAAAAGGCCGCCCAAGGGCGGCCTTTTCCTCTTCGTCAAAAATTAGCAGCAGCAGCCATTGTTGATAGGCATTGGTTTGTCAACACAGACGTTTCCGCCGCATCCGCCGCCACAGCAGCAAAGCAGTAAGATAATCCAAATCCAGCTATCGCCTGCTCCTCCAACACCATTTCCACAGCTGTTTCCAAATCCATTTCCACCACAGCAGCAAAGCAAAATAATAATCCAAATCCAGCTGTCACAACCACCAAAATTACCCATAAAAAATTACCTCCTTGAGATAGAAAAAATATTGTTGTAATTCTATCTTATGAGGTATTTTGTAAATTCTTGCCTGTCTTAAAAATTTATTTTTTCGAGAAAAAGGATACAGCAAATCCAATTATGAAAACAATTGCAAGTAGGCTATACCTGTAGGGGCCGAGGCGTATAATAAAAAACCATCCATTTTGCCGCCTCCTAATACTCCGTTATTTCCTCAGGATGGTTTTTTGTTTTCAGGTTTCCTTCTTTTAATTCCCTTGCGGCCAGCTCCTCGAAAATATCATCCCAATCTATTCCCTTTTGCGCCATCAGAACTGAAAGATGATAAAGCAAATCGGAAATTTCATAAACCGTTTCCCTGCTATCCTCATTTTTTGCTGCGATAATGGTTTCTGTGGCTTCCTCACCGACCTTTTTCAAAATCTTGTCTAAGCCCTTGTCAAAGAGGTAGTTGGTGTAGGAACCCTCCTTCGGGTTCTCTTTTCTGTCCATTATCACCCTATAAACCTCATAAAGCACCTTTTCATTTTCCATATCAAATAATCTCCTCGCCCTTTTGATTTCTGTAGAAGCAGGATCTCTTCCCTGTATGACACGCGGCCCCTATCTGATCAATTTTAATTAAAACCGCATCGCCGTCACAGTCATACAATATTTCCTTCACATGCTGAAAATGTCCGCTGGTGTCCCCCTTATGCCACAGCTCCTGTCGGCTCCTGCTGTAATAATAAACGGTGCCCTCCCTGAGCGTAAGCTCCATAGCCTCTTTATTGGCATAAGCAAGCATCAGCACCTGCCCGTTTTTGTAATCCTGGGTAATAACCGGAATCAATCCCTTTTCATCGAATTTTAATTCCTCGATAAAACTCATAATACCCTCCTATCTATATGAGAAAAACTGAAAATCTGAACATGGAATTACAGCCTGACAGGAACTTTTCTGTCTCTCAGATATTCCTTTAAATCTCTGATTTCCAGCTCTCTGAAATGAAACAGGGAAGCCGCCAGAGCGGCGTCCGCCTCTCCCGTAGTCAAAGCGTCATAAAAGTGCTCCTTATTGCCCGCGCCGCCGGAGGCGATAACGGGAATGCGCACGGAGGATGCGACAGCCTTTGTCAGTCCGATATCATAGCCGTCCTTTACACCGTCGCAGTCCATACTGGTCAAAAGGATTTCTCCCGCACCCAGCCTCTCAGCCTCCTTCGCCCATTCCACAGCATCCCGTCCCGTATTGACCCGTCCGCCGTTTAGATAGACGTCAAAGCCGCCGCCGGGACGCCTTTTGGCATCTATTGCCACCACAACACACTGGCTGCCGAATTTCTCCGCAGCCTCCGTGATGAGCTCCGGCCTTTTTAAAGCCGCCGAATTGACGGATATTTTATCCGCCCCCGCACTCAAAATCATTCTGAAATCCTCTATGGTGCGGATACCGCCGCCGACCGTCAGCGGAATAAATATCTTTTCCGCCGTTCTCCTGACCACGTCAAGCATAATTCCTCTGGCGTCTGAGGACGCCGTAATATCCAAAAACACCAGTTCATCCGCCATGGACTCGTTGTAAAAAGCCGCAATCTCCACAGGATCGCCTGCGTCCTTCAGATTCACAAAATTGACGCCCTTCACAACCCTGCCCTCGTTTACATCCAAACATGGTATTATTCTCTTCGTATGCATTTTTCCACCCTCTTTTGAAAGGATTATCTTTTCTCAAAGCGCTGTATCACATTGGAGAGCTTCAGCTCTCCCTGGTAAAGCGCTTTGCCGATGATAGTGCCGTGAGCTCCTATGGCCTCCACACTCTCCAAATCCATCATGGTTGTAATTCCGCCGGAGGCAATGATATTGACTCCTGTGGCATTTATAATCTCCCTTGTCGCCTCAATATTGGGTCCTGACATCATGCCGTCCTTTGAAATATCCGTATAAACAATAGTCTTTACGCCGTAATCCCGCATTTTCCTGCAAAGGTCAATAGCGGAAACCTGACTGACCTCCTCCCAGCCCTTGATGGCCACTCTGCCGTTCACCGCGTCAATGCCCACGGCTATTTTATTGCCGTATACCTTGACGGCGTCACGTACAAGCTCGGGATTTTTTACCGCCACAGTGCCAAGGATAACCCGCGAAACACCCAGAGAAAGCTTATCCTCAATATCCCTCATGTTTCTCACACCGCCGCCTGTCTGTACAGGCACATGAAAGTGCTCGGCTATCTGTCTGATTATTTCATGGTTGTAGGAGGTGCCCAGGCGCGCTCCGTCCAAATCCACAATGTGCAGATAGGTTGCGCCGCTTTTTACCCATTTCTCCGCCACCTTCATAGGATCATCGCCGTAAACCGTCATATTGTCAAAGCGTCCCTGTCTGAGTCTGACGCACTGTCCGTTTTTAATATCAATTGCGGGATAAATTTGCATTTTTACAGCCCTCCAAAATTCTTTAATATTTTTAGACCAACCTCACCGCTTTTTTCAGGATGGAATTGCAGGGCATATATATTGCCCTTCTGCACGCCAACCTGTATATCCTTCCCATAAAAACAGGTAGCGCTTACAATGGGCGCCTCCGTTTCCAAATGATAGGAATGAACAAAATAAACGTAAGGGTTATCCGGCAGGCCGCTGAAAAGAGGCCCCCTCTTTGTAATATCCAGAGAATTCCACCCTATCTGCGGAATCTTCTGTGTATCCGGCAGTCTTTTTATGACTCCAGGCAGTATGCCAAGACCCTCGTGCTCCCCGTTTTCATAGCTTTTGTCAAATAAAAGCTGCATCCCCAGGCAGATACCCAAAAAGGGCTTATTCTCCCTTGCAATACGCTCTATTTCCTTATCTATTTTCTTTTCCCGTATGGTATGAATCGCGTCGCAGAAAGCGCCGACACCCGGCAGTACAACCTTGTCGGCTTTTCTTATCACATCTGTGTCATCTGTTACGACAGCTTCAAAGCCCAAAAACTCAAAGGCTTTCTGTACACTTCTCAAATTTCCCATGCCGTAGTCAATAATTGCAATCATACCTACACCTCCAGCATGCCTTTGGTCGACAAAACACCCTCTATACGGCTGTCATAGCCCACGGCCATATCCAATGCCTTTCCAAAGGACTTAAAGAGCGCCTCCGCAATGTGGTGGTTATTTTTTCCAGCTAAAAGCCTGAAATGAAGATTCAAGCCGGCATTGTCACATACTGCCCTGAAAAACTCCTCCACCATCTCCGTGTCCATGCCGCCGATTCTTTCGCTTGTAAAGGAAGCGTCAAAGCCAAGATAGCTTCGTCCTGAAATATCAAGGGCGCAGAGCACCAAAGCCTCATCCATGGGAACTACAAAATTTCCGTAACGGCGTATCCCTTTTTTGTCCCCCAACGCCTCCCGCAGGCATTTGCCAAAAACAATTCCCACATCCTCAATGGTATGGTGGCAGTCCACCTCCAAATCACCATCCGCCTCCAGGCGTATATCCATAAAGCCGTGCTTTGAGATATGGGTGAGCATATGGTCAAAAAAGCCTATGCCGGTATGTATCTCATTTTTTCCGGTTCCGTCCAGAGCAAGTTCCATTTTAATTTTTGTTTCAAAGGTATTTCTTTCCATCAGCGCACGGCGCATACCACAATCACCTCTCTGTTTTCATTGTGTACTCCATCTAAGTATTTTATCTTATACTGGTAATAAAATCAACAATTTCTGTGAATTAAGGGTTAAATTCACCATAAAAATACACTTTTCTTTATGCATGTTAAACAAATAACAGAATGTGTCTATTTGAAAAAGGCTGCCGGCAATGCTGACAGCCTAACCCATTTCTTACTCAAGTTCCCTGATTCTGACCGCGTTGGCGTGGGCCGTCAGCCCTTCCGCCTCCGCAAAGGAAATAATATCCTCCCGAAGCGCCGACAATGCCTCCTTGCTGAAGGAGATAATGCTCGATTTCTTAATGAAATCATCTATGGACAGAGGTGAAAAAAACCTTGCCGTTCCCCCGGTGGGAAGCACATGATTTGGCCCCGCCATATAGTCCCCCAAAGGCTCGGGAGAATAATTGCCCAAAAAGACAGCGCCCGCATTTTGAATGAGGGGCAAAAGCTCAAAGGGATTTCTGGTGCATATCTCCAAATGCTCCGGCGCAACCGAATTGGCCAGGGCACAGGCTTCTCTTTCGTCCCTCACGGTGATAATCGCGCCGAAATCGTTGAGTGACTTTTCAATAATGTCTCTTCTCTCAAGAGCGGCCGTCTGTACTGCAAGCTCTCTTTTCACTTCCTCCGCAAGAGCCTCACTGGTTGTAATGAGTATAGCAGAAGCCATCTCATCATGCTCCGCCTGGGAGAGCATATCCGCCGCTACATACCGGGGATTGGAGGAATCGTCTGCAATTACCAGTATTTCGCTGGGGCCTGCCACGGAATCAATATTGACGTAGCCGTAAACCGTCCTCTTGGCTAAAGCCACATAAATATTTCCGGGGCCGCATATTTTATCCACCTTCGGCACGGATTCGGTCCCATAGGCAAGCGCCGCAATGGCCTGAGCGCCGCCGACCTTAAAAATCGTATGTACCCCCGCCTCCACAGCCGCCACAACTGTTGTGGGGTTTACCCTGCCATCCTTTCCGGCAGGCGTTGTCATGACAATATTTTTTACTCCGGCCACCTGGGCGGGAATCACGTTCATCAAAACGCTTGACGGATAAGCAGCCTTCCCGCCCGGCACATAAACGCCCACGTTTTCCAGCGGCCTTATAAGCTGCCCCAGCATCTCTCCATCAGGGCTTGGCTCCAGCCAGCTGTTAAGCTTCTGCCTTTGATGAAACGCCCGAATCCTCTGAGCCGATCGCTTGATGACCCGTATCAAATCCCCATCCACCTGGCTATAGGCATATTCTATTTCCTCCCTGCTGACTCTTATATCAGCGGCATTTATTTCCGCCCCATCAAACTTTTTCGTGTATTCAAATACAGCCTCGTCCTTCCTCTTTCTGACATCGGCCAGTATCTTGTTGACTGTCTCCTGCACATTGCCGTATTCCAGCTGAGAGCGGCCCAAAACCTGATCCATCAGCTTTTTTCCTTCCTCTGTGCCCATTTTTATAACCGGTATCATTTTTCTTCCCCCTTCGTCAGCGTCCTTACCTGGCTGATAATATTCATAATCCTCTCATGCTCCATTTTCATGCTGACGCGGTTTACAATGATTCTGGCGGACAGAGGGCAAATCTCCCGCAGTACCTCAAGGCCGTTTTCCTTTAAAGTAGATCCTGTCTCCACAATATCCACAATCACATCCGACAGCCCCACAATGGGCGCCAGCTCCACCGAGCCGTTCAGCTTTATAATTTCTACCGTCTGGTGCTTTTCGTGGTAAAAGTAATCCATGGCAATTTTGGGATATTTGGTTGCCACCCTTAAATTGTAAGAGCTGTCAAGTCTCTCTCTCATTTCAGGCGGGCCGGCTACCGCCATACGGCATCTTCCAAGGCCCAAATCAAGCATCTCATAGAGATTCCGGCCCTCCTCCAGTATGGTATCCTTTCCCACGATACCTACATCGGCAGCGCCATGCTCCACATAGGTTGGAACATCGCTTGCCTTGGAGAGGAAAAATTTCAGCTTCAGCTCTTCATTGGCAAAAATTAGTTTTCTGGACTTTTCCTTCATTTCCTCGCAAGGCATACCAATACGCTCAAAAAGCTCCATTGTCTGGTCTGCCAGCCTGCCCTTGGCCAGGGCAAATGTCAAATACCTCATTTTTCTTCCTCCCCGGGCAGTATCAACTCGTCCACTGTAATATCCACCGTAAAGCCTCCCATTTCATCGGCAAGACTTATGACCTTCAGATTAATATCGTCCATAAAATACAAAACATGGCTCATGGCATGCCTTTTGGCATAATCCATATTTTCCTCCACGCTGTCTCCAATCAAACTCAGCTCTACCTGCATGCCGCTTCGCCTGTAGATATTGGCGCATGTAATAGCCTGGCGCATACCCTGTTGACTATAGGCAACAAGGGTTTTGGCGCAGGGTACGGGTATCTCTATTTTCTGCCTGTCAAGGGCAGAAAATATTTCGTTCAATTTTAGTCCAAAGCCCACCGCCGGCGTCCTCATACCGTACTGCTCCACCAGATTGTCATAGCGTCCGCCGTCCACAATGGTGTAGCCTGTCCCATAGGTATAGCCCCTGAAAATAATTCCGGTATAATAGTTCAGCTTATTCACCATTCCCAAATCAAATGACACATAATCCTCAATATTATACTGCCGGAGTATCTGGTATAAATCCTGCAAACGCGACAAAGCCCTCTTCGCCTCCCGGTTTTTTGTCAGCCTTTTGGCATAGGCCAAAACATTCAAAGAGCCAACCAGGTTCGGAAGCTCTATAAAAAGCGTCCTGCTGTTTTCAGGCATCTCATTTTGGCTGATGATTTCCTCCGCCGCCACGTAGTCTCTCTGCGCTATGGTATCCTGCAATTTCCGGCAGGTTTCCTCGTCTAAGCCTGTCTCCTCCAATATCCCCTTAAAAAACAAAACCTGTCCTATGGTAATTTTAAAATCGGTAATTCCCGTGGAGAGGAGACTGTTGACGGCAACGGATAAAACCTCCGCATCCGCCTCCACGGAATCCGCTCCCATAAGCTCTATGCCGGCCTGATACATTTCACGGGATTTTCCCTGGTATTCCTCATTGTACTTAAACACATTGCCAAAATAGAAAAAACGCAGGGGGTCCCTCTCCCCCGCATAGGCTGTCGCCGCAATACGGGCAATCGGCGGCGTCATGTCGCTTCTTAAGCCCAGAACGGAGCCGTCCCTGTCAAAAAAACGGTACATTTGCTTTGGATTCGTGGAACCTCTCTTCTCATCAGAGAAGACCTCAATATATTCAAGAAGAGGACTTTGTACCTCTTTGTAGCCATAGCAGTGAAATATCTTCCTGATTCTTTCTGACACTTCTTCCTTTACCGCACATTCCTCCGGCAGTAAATCTCTCACGCCCACCGGCGTATGAAGCCTGTTATCTCTCATAATGTTAACCAAACCTCCGTTCCGCTTTATCGCTCTACCATAATAAAGCATGATGATTTATTATATAGTTACTTATTCTATTTGTCAATTGCATTTTTTGTAGTATAATGTTGAATAAATAAATTGGAATTGTCATTTTACACAAATAAAAGGAGCGTATTTATGGACTTATTGAAAAAACGTATCGTATCAGACGGTGACGTATCCGGCACTGAAATCGTAAAGGTGGACAGCTTTATCAACCATCAGATAGACGTTGCATTTTTAAATGAAATCGGCAGGGAATTCAGGCGCGTATTTTCCGACGCGGAAGTCACAAAAATCTTGACCATAGAATCCAGCGGCATTGCCATAGCTGCCGTCGCCGCCCAATATTTTGACAATATCCCTGTGGTTTTCGCCAAAAAAACAGAATCCAGAAACCTAGACGAGGATAAATACCACAGTGAAGTTTATTCTTTTACAAAGCAAAAATCCTATCCCATTTTGGTATCAAAAAAATATATCAATCCTGAGGACAAAATTTTGATACTGGACGATTTTCTTGCAAACGGCAAGGCCGTCCTCGCCTTAAGCGATATTGTAAAGCAGGCGGGCGCTTGTCTTGTGGGCGCCGGTATTGTCATTGAAAAGGGCTTTCAGCCCGGCTCAAAACTTCTGCGAAGCCAGGGTATACGGGTAGAGTCCCTTGCTGTAATTGAGTCCATAAATGACGGCAAAATCGTATTTCAGGATTAGGCTGCCCAATTTCTTCGTTATTACCAATCTCCGTATTTGTCATGATAAGCTTTTTTAATAAAGGGGAAGCCTTGCGGCTTCCCCTTTTCTCTCTTATTTTTTTTCCTGCAAAAGCTTTCCCAATTCCTCCATAAAGGTAT
This sequence comes from Bacillota bacterium, assembly GCA_019422105.1. GTDB lineage: Bacteria > Bacillota > Clostridia > Lachnospirales > Anaerotignaceae > JAHZDZ01. Next base: position 42,184 of record JAHZDZ010000016.1, read on the forward strand.
TAATATCCTTGAACTGCCTGTACACGGAAGCAAAGCGGACATAAGCCACCTCGTCTATCTCCTTCAGCCTGTCCATGACCATTGTGCCTATTTCCTCGCTGGCAATTTCCTTTTCCATGGAGGACATGATAGCGTTTTCAATATCATCCACAATCTCCTCCATCTGCTTCACAGTAATGGGCCGTTTATTGCAGCTTTTCATGATGCCGCCCAAAAGCTTCGCCTTATCAAACATTTCCCTGTTGCCGTTTCGTTTGATGACTGTCATGGGAATTGTGTCTATCCGCTCATAGGTCGTAAAACGCTTGCCGCAGTTTTCACACAGTCGCCTGCGCCTGATTGTGGAATTGTCATCCTGTGATCTGGAATCAATTACCTTCGTATCTTCATAATTGCAAAAAGGGCATTTCAAGATGGAGACCTCCCTGTCCGTACGGTTATTTGTATACATTTTAGTATAATTCACAAATAATGGAAGGTCAACAAAAACCATACAGATTTCGTATAAAAACGCCCTGTTTCCGCTTTTTAAAACAGGTATCCTAAAAAATCCCCTTCTAATCGCAGTCCTCCAAAATATCGTCAGGATTGATTTCAACCAATATAATATCACTGCCTATCTTCTTAATGCATCCCCAGGGAATACGGTATTCCTTTTCACGGCAGAAAAGGCCGAAAAGCTTTCCCGGCGCAGGAATAATTATTTTCAGTATTCTTCCGTTTTTCAAGTCAATCTCCAAATCGCAGATAAAACCAAGCCGGAAGCCATCGCATACGTTGATAACCTCCTTTTGCTTTAAATCACAAAACCGCTCTATCATAAAGCCCCTCCAACAAAACTTTGTCATTATCATTTTATGCACAAAGCCCCTCCGTATTCCCCGCCCCTATTTTTGTGTATTATTTTGCATCAGGCCGTATTGACGCTAATAAGCCATTGTACTACAATATATATGCGTTGTTTTAACAGTAAAATCTATATATTGTGGTTATGTAAACAAGAAAGCTTACCATGCAATAAGTCATGGGAATTCATAAAAAAGGAGAGAAACCAATGATAAGTGAAATCAAGAAGAGGGACGGAAGGACGGTTGCCTTTGAGCCGGCCAAAATAGCGGACGCTATCAGCAAAGCCTTTGACGCAACAACAGGTGCGAAGGACTATTCTGTCTGTACCGCTCTGGCTGAGGAAACTCTCAAAAATCTGGAAAGGGACCAAACGGGCGTCCCCACCGTAGAGCAGACACAGGACATGGTGGAAAAGGTTCTGATTGACCACGGCTTTGTCAAAACCGCAAAGGCATACATCCTCTACCGTGCAGAGCGCACCCGCGTCAGGGATATGAATACCCGTCTGATGAAAACCTTTGAGGATATCACCTACTCAGATCCCACAGACAGCGATATTAAGCGGGAAAACGCCAATATTGACGGCAATACCGCTATGGGTGCAATGCTGAAATACGGCTCGGAGGGCGCAAAGCATTTCAATGAAATGTATGTGCTGAAGCCGGAGCATTCCGAAGCCCATA
>JAHZDZ010000016.1:43815-56815 GCA_019422105.1 Bacillota bacterium
AAATGTATGTGCTGAAGCCGGAGCATTCCGAAGCCCATAAAAACGGCGATATTCATATTCATGATCTGGATTTTTATACCCTGACCACTACCTGCTGCCAGATTGATATTTTAAAGCTTTTCAAAGGCGGCTTCTCCACAGGTCACGGCGTGCTGCGGGAGCCGAACGATATTGCCAGCTACTCCGCTCTTGCCTGTATCGCCATACAATCCAATCAGAATGATCAGCACGGCGGACAGTCCATCGTCAACTTCGATTACGGCCTTGCGCCCGGCGTCAAAAAGACCTATAAAAAAAGATACCGCAACGCCATTTATAATACTATTGAACTGTTGGAGGACAAAGAAAAAGCGGAAAAAACCGGCGCTGTCTTTCTGACCCTGGAGGAAAAAGGACTTATACCAACCCTAGACGGCAGCGAAGCATACCAAAGCGGCGAAAAAGAGCTTCTGCTTGCAGCGGGTATAAAGGAGGAGGTCATTGAAAGGGCACAGGAGTTTGCCAAAAACAGGGCCCTTGAGGAAACAGACAGGGCAACCTATCAGGCCATGGAAGCTTTAATCCATAACCTGAACACCATGCACTCCAGAGCCGGAGCACAGACTCCCTTTTCCTCCATCAACTACGGCATGGACACCTCCACCGAGGGCCGCATGGTGGTAAAAAATATGCTGCTGGTCACAGACGCAGGACTTGGTCACGGGGAAACACCTATCTTTCCCATACAGATATTCCGTGTAAAGGAAGGCATAAATTTTAATCCCGGGGATGCAAACTATGATTTGTTCCAGCTAAGCTGCAAGGTCAGCGCAAAAAGGCTGTTTCCCAATTTCTCCTTCCAGGACGCGCCCTATAACCTGAAATACTATAAGGGGACGCCTGAGACAGAGATCGCCTACATGGGCTGCCGCACAAGGGTTATGGCAAACGTGTACGACCCTGAGAGAGAAATCTCAAACGGCCGCGGCAATCTGAGCTTTACCACTATCAACCTGCCCCGCATCGCCATTCTTGCCAATAAAAACATAGACTGGTTTTATCAGGAGCTGGACAGGAAAATTGATATGGTAATTGAGCAGCTTTTGGAACGCTTTGAGGTACAGGCGAAAAAGAAGGTCAATAACTATCCCTTCCTTATGGGTGAGGGCGTTTGGATTGACTCCGACAAACTGGGATACAACGACGAGGTGCGGGAGATACTCAAGCACGGAACGCTTTCCGTAGGATTTATCGGCCTTGCGGAAACCCTTAAGGCGCTGATAGGCGTTCATCACGGTGAAAGCGAAACCGCACAGAATCTCGGCCTTGACATTATCTCCCATATGCGCAAACGGATGGATGATATATCGGACAAAACACATCTGAATTTCTCCCTTCTGGCAACGCCTGCGGAGGGGCTTTCGGGCAGATTTGTCCGCATAGACCGCGAAAAATTCGGCGTCATAGAGGGAATTACAGACAGGGAATATTATACCAACAGCTTCCATATCCCTGTATACTATCCCATCAGCGCTTTTAAGAAGATACAGCTGGAGGCGCCTTATCATGCCCTGACAAACGCGGGCCACATCACCTATGTGGAGCTGGACGGCGACCCAACCCAGAACCTGACGGCCTTTGAAAAAATAATACGCTATATGAAGGAGCAAGGTATTGGCTATGGCTCCATCAATCATCCTGTAGACAGGGACAGCGTATGCGGTTACAACGGCATTATCGGCGACACCTGCCCCAACTGCGGAAGGTCAGAGGAGGAAGGCCCCCATTTCCAGAGAATCCGCCGTATTACAGGCTATCTGGTAGGCACTCTTGACCGCTTTAACGATGCAAAGCGCGCGGAGGAAAAGGACAGGGTAAAGCATACGGCAGTTGAAAAAGACAGCACGAAATAACACAGATAAAAAAGGGACGGCAATGGCCGATGCCATAAGAAAACACGGAAGCAAAGTAAGCTTGATTAACCGAGCCTTCTTTGCTTATCAGAATCATTGCATTGTTTTCTTAAGTCAAGCCGCCTTATACCGTCCCTTTCAACATGATTGAAAAATCCATTATAAACCCCGTGCTTTGCTCAGACACATCCGCTTTTCAAAAGCGGGTAAATTTTGATGGGAGAACTTCGATTTCCTTGTAAAACGCAAGCTTTAAAAAGGCTTGCAAGTACAGACATGTGTCCACAGTTCAGATAATTTTGACCCTTTTGACAGTCTAAGGAGGGCATAGCATCCCTTTCGGCCTGCCTGTGTTGTTATGAATGAGAGGTGTTTTTTATGAAGCTGAGAATCTCAGATTATATCAGTGACTCTATCGTTGATGGGCCAGGGCTTCGCCTGACCGTTTTTACCCAGGGATGTCCCCACAGCTGTGTGGGATGCCACAACCCCCAGACCCACGATCCCAAGGGCGGGAGAGAAATAGATGCGGATGAAATAATTGTCCCTATGGCGGAGAACCCGCTTTTGGACGGATTGACCCTATCCGGCGGAGAGCCCTTTTTACAAAGCGCCGCCTGTGCCTTTCTGGCACAAAGGGCGCACAGCCTGGGCCTAAACGTCTGGACCTACACGGGATATACCTATGAAGAACTGACGGACGGTGGCAGAGAGGATTTTTTAACCCTTCTGCGGGAAACAGACGTGCTCATAGACGGCAGGTTTCTGATAGCGGAACGCTCTTTGGAGGTCCCCTTCCGCGGCAGCAGAAACCAGCGCCTGATTGATGTGAAAAGAAGCCTGGAGGCCGGCTGTACGATAGAATACAGTCTATAATCTCTCTCTACTGTTAAAAAGCTGTTATAAATTGAGGCGCCGCCAAAACCTGTCCCTTTTAAAAAAGGACACAAAATAGTGTCAGAAAAGCCCGTCTCCCTATAAACAGAAAGATTTTTTTAGGACCCAGATATGATAAAAATACATGGTTTCACTTTTCTGACATGCGCAAAGAAATAGAATTCTCCTATTTATGGCCTCAAATCCGCTTCCCTGCCGCTTCTTCCTCCAACGCTTGCAAAAGACTTTTACGCCTTTTTAATGGGGTGCCGGATGACCGTTTTCCTCTTTTCAGGCGCAACCTTTCTGGGGTCGGACATATAAATTTCATGGTGGCGGCGCACATCATTTATATCATTGACATAGCCATTTTCCTTTAAATAGGCATCCATCAGGGCAACCGATTCCACTTCACTCTCAAAGGGCCCCAAATGCATCATCTGCACACAAAGCCCCTCGTCAATTGTCAGAAATTCCGCGGCGGAACAGTCCATTTTTTTCTTTTTTGCCGCTGCCGATACCGCCCAGTCAAAATCCTTCTCCGTTACAAAATCAGGAAGCCGAATAACAGAAATCCAGCGAAATGAAGATTTATCACTGTAGTGAACGCCATCTATAGCATCCTGCCACCAAAATCCCTCCAGCGGCGGCACAACATATTCAAAAAAGCCCTCTATTTTGTAATCGCTTTTATAGCTCATTTTCAATGTGTATGCCACTGCATATAAAATGCCGATTGCACGCTTATAATCGCCATCCTCCTCGTTTGGATCTCCCTTGCCGCGAACGGCAATATAATTCGCTTTCGGCACCGTTACAATCACAGGTTTATTTTTAGGCATATAAAATTCTTTAAATTCTTTCTTAAAATCAAAAGCCATTCGAAATCATTCCTTCCCGTCCTCTTCTTCCCTCATACAGGCGTATCTCATACCTTTCTTCACTCTAAATATAAATCTCCTACGTGTCAAGCCTTCCTGCACATTCTTCTTTTTTCAGACAAACGGAACCGTTAGCGAAAATCACATGATGTATGGTAGATAAGCCTGAACGTCCCCGCCTCCATAAAAACCCAGGCTCCACTTCATATCTTCCCGTTCATGGTATTAGAACTGTCCCTTTCCGCTGTGCTCCCGTTTTCGGAAATACACCTCAGTATGGGCCTGAAAATTTATAAGGATTCTATTTTTACGAGTTTTTAAGGAAAAGTTTTCCTTTTTTCTTCCTGTTCATAAGAAAGATATTTTTACAAATCTTTTAAGATAAACCAATTAAATAGACATTCTTCCTCAAAAGCATTAAAATAGAGTGGTAATGAAGCAGTTAAGCGGCAGCAAAACAAAACCCTGCTTCGCAAACGAGGAGGAATTCAGATGAAAAAATTAAAATATATAATTGTGGCGGTACTTGTATTCATACTTGGCGCAGCCGCCGTATCCTGTAGAAAAAAAACGGAACAGAAACCGACCCCGCCGGAAATAAACCAGAACCAACCACAGGAGGAACCGGAAGCGCCGGAGGTAAAAATTAAGGAAAGCGATGCTCTCCAGCTCATCAGCGAGCGGGTAGATTTTGAAAAATATAAGGTAGAATTAACCAATGAGAATTTAGAGGAAAAGGAACAGAGCTATTATCTTTTTTCCGTCAGTGAGGATACAATTGCCTTTGAGCCTTCTGTCGCGGTTAACAAAGAAAGCGGAGAGCTTTTCAGCTATTATGAGGACGGTACACTGGAACCCTATGACAATCGCTACAGCCAAAATCCGGATAGCTTTATCAAGGTAAGCTGGAACGGCGTTTATGAGAAAAAAAATGATGCCGCCTCCACTGTTTCATTGAGTCAGAGCGATGATTCCTCCTTTGAGTTTACAGCCTCCTGCAAGGAGAACGAGCTTTTTGGTGTTGCAAGGATAGACGGAGACAGCGCAAAATATGACGATGGAAACGGGACAGTCATCCGTTTTGAAATGAGCGGCAATACCTTAACCCTGTCTGACAGCAAAGGTACATTCACAGGAGAGTACACATTAAAACAGTAGTTCTATTGCTCGGCTCAAGGGGAAAGCATTAACCAAGGAAAGCTTGTTCATTCTGGATTCCCTGCTTATCAAAATAAAACAGTATCGTTTTTTGAAGGAGGCTTGTTTATGGAAAAGGTAATGAGCTCTTGTGGCTTATACTGTGACGAGTGCGAGGAATTCACAGGGCGCTGTCAGGGGGGCTGCCCTCGGATAAAAGGCCAGGTATGGTGGGCCTCCTCTGCCAGCGGCGAAACCTGTCCACTCAATAGCTGCGCTGTGAAGCATAAGGTACATAACTGCGGACAATGCAGCGAATTTATCTGCAAACTGATTGAGGATATGCGCGATCCCTCCATCACAGAGGAAGAACACAAAAAATCCATAGAAGCTCGGCGCGCTGCCCTAGACAAATTCAATAAACAGGAGCATGTCTAATCTTCCTCCATATTTTTTGTAAACGGACTTTTTGCTGATAAAGACAAACCCTTTGACAGACAGATATCTTATGCATGTAAAAACTGAAACCCTATTTCCAAATAATAAGGCCCTGCGGCAATGCCGCAGGGTTATTTTAATTGGCTGAGCTGTATCAGGAGATGTGAAAGGGTTATCTAATCAGCAACGCCTACAGTTTACAGTAAGTATCCATTCCTCCCTCAACCGCAAGCCCGCCAAAAACACCTCAGCCAAATGTGGATACAGGCCAAAGAATACACCTGTCAGTTCTATTTCCTCCGGTAAGCCATTTGTCCGTTTATCATGGTAAAGTCCACCTTTATACGCGGAAGCTCTTCCGTTTCCGCTTCCAAAATATTTTCCGAAAGAATAGTCAAATCGGCAAGCTTTCCCTCCTCTATACTGCCCTTGATATCCTCCTCAAAGCTGAGGTAAGCGCCGTTAATGGTATACATTTTCAATGCGTCCATCAAAGACACGGCCTGCTCTTCTCCTATGGTATCTCCCTGGGCCGTTTTTCTTGTCACTGAAGCATAAATCCCCAGAAGGGGGTTTATATCACATACGGACCAGTCTGTGCCAAGAGCACAGATAAGACCACCCTTTGTATAGTCTCCAAGGGCTGCCATATGGTTCAGCTGGTTTTTGGTATAATGCTTTTGGTAAATCTCCCCCATTTCATAGAAAAAAACAGGATTGCAGACAGGACTTATCTCCATTTTCTTCATACGCTCCACCAAATCCGGACGGCTGATGAAGCCGTGTTCAATTCTGTGACGGCAGTCACTGCGCGGCATTTCCCTGTAAGCCTTCTCAAAGGCGTCAAGCATGATTTCCAACGCCCTGTCGCCCAGCACATGGGCCGTCACCTGAAACCCCTTTTTGTGTCCCGCAATGACAAGCTCCTCTATCTCCTCCTGCTGCATCAAGAGGCTTCCCTTACCGCCGGTCAAATACTCCTCGCTGACTGCCGCCGTTGCCTGACTGGAAGAACCGTCGATAAGTCCTATTTTCAGACTTCCCTTTCTGAAATTACAGTTTTTTTCCTTCTCCGGCCCCCTGGCAATATGCTCTCTGGCGTATTCCGTATTGTCAAAGGTTGAAAAAATAAGAGCGTACACACGGGGCAAAAACACGCCCCGCTCCTTTGCCAGTCGGAATCCTTCCATGGAAGTCTCTCCATAGCCTCCCGCATCGTGGATGGAGGTAATGCCATTTTCTACGAGCATACCATTGAGCTCTTCAAGGGACTTGCATATATTTTCCGCCGAGGGCACAATGGCCTTAATATCAAAGCAGTTCTCATACAGTCTTCCTGTGGCTTTCCCCTCACTTCTCTCAATATAGCCGTCCGCCCTGTCAGGCGTCCTATCATCAATCCCCATCATATCCAGGCCTCTGGAGTTGGTGCAGGCCATATGCCAGCAACCTCTCACAATCACAACGGGACACTTTTCAGACGCCTCATCCAAATCGAAGCGGTCAGGCAGCCGTTTTTCCTCCAGCAGATGTTCATACATGCCCATACCCACTATTCTGGTGCCGGGCGTACAGCTTCCCTCTATCCGCCGAATGACCTCCTTCATTTTTTCAATGCTGTGGATTTCTTCTTTTCCAAATTCAAAGGTAATATCCCCCGCCACCGAGTCTCCCAAATGCAGATGGGAATCTATAAAGCCCGGAAGAAGCGTTCTTCCCCTCAAGTCCACTCTTTTTGTGGACTCTCCCAGGTAATTCTCCGCCTCTGTCCTGTCTCCGACATATAGTATTTTATTGTCCTTGACAAGAACGCACTCAGCCCTCTCCCTCTTTTCATCCATGGTCAGTACCAGCCCATTATAGAAAAACCAGTCCGCTGTTACAATTTTGCCCATGCCGCTGTCCTCCTTTTCAGATAGTCAAAGCCTCTTCTCCTATTCAGCCTCAGCAGTTTCTGTCTTTTTATATTTTTTCTTCAAAAGCAATACAATGACGCCCGCCGCAATGCCGACGAGAAAAACGCCAAGCTGGTAGGTAAACATATAATCATAGCCCTTACCGCCGTATGTATCCAGCCAGTGGCCAAAAATAACATACTGGAAAAAGTCCGGTGAAAAACCAATGGCAGCGGCAATACCTATCATGGACGCAGTATATTTTTTAGGCACATTCAATTCTGTCATTACCACATAGTAAGCACCTCGTCCCGTACAGGTCAAAAATGACATAGCCAGCGTCAGCAGTATCAGAACGGTCATTGTTGCGCCCTTATCAAGCCGCATAATATAGAACATAATGAAAAACCCAATAGCGTTCACCGCAATCAATACCTTAGAGGGGGAATGAAGCTTATCCGTCACCCATCCTCCAAAGGGCGCGCCGACAAACTGAAGTCCATAGGTTCTCAAAACGGCGGCAATCCCTGAGAATATGACCGCTACTCCCAAAACCTCCGTAAAATAGGGGGTAAAATAGGACAGGGTGGTAGAGGTAGAATAGATGGCAAAAATACTCAGCCCGCTCAGCCATGTCGCAGGGTGCTTCAAAATTTTGATATAGTCCCTCCCTGTCAGTTTTTCCTGAGGCACCTCCCTGACTTCTCCATTCTCTGTATTTACCTGCACCTTTTTTGGATCCTCAATGACAAACCATGCCAGGACGGCAAAAAGAAAGGATAAGACCACAACGCCCATGCAGGCCGCCTTGAATCCCGGCAGTCCCTCATGAAACATATTAAACAGCCAAAGCATGACGGCCGAAAAAACAATATTGCCCACGCCGATGGTCATATCGCTGATGCCAAAGGCCTTTCCCTGATCGTCGTCACTGAACATATTGCGGATAATTTTTATGTGGGCCGGATAATTAAAGATAAGGCTGGCCACAGAAAAGCCCACCCACCAGATAAGACTGGCCTTGAAGGTAGGAACCAATACAAATAAAAGGCCGAATACTCCGTTTAACACGACGGACAGTACATAAATAATTTTATAGTTGAACCGGTCTGCCAGATACCCTCCAAGAGGAGAGCCGTATATATTTCCCAGGCCGTAGATTGTCATAAGCATACCCATCTGCGCATTGCTGCAGCCAAGCATTTCAAGAAACGGATCGTAAAACACCCATTGTATAAATGGTATCAAATAAACCAGCGACCAGCAGGAGCCCAAAACAAACAGCCCCCACAGCATTTTTACTTTACTCTTTTTGTTCATACCCCTCATCCTTTCTACTCACTGTTTATCAGCTTACATATTCAGTATATCGCATATCGCACATTACAACAAATAGAAAAATATTTTTTTATTTTGTATATTTTTTGTATTTTTATTTTGCTCGCTTTATGACAATACAGAATATTGAATAATAAATGCCGATATTATTTGTATATATGAGCAGTATAATTTTTATTCGCCTTTTAAAATTGTTTTTATAATGTATTAAATTTATAATTTGATTTCATTATGCGTTTTATAATATTTTGTCCTTTTTGTTTCTCACACCAAATCATTTCCTCCGGCCTCCTCCAGATAAAATAAAACAATTCTTTTCCGCCAAAAAAAAGAGAAGCGCAAGTAACGCGCTTCTCTCTTTTTTTGGCAAGCTTTTTAGCCTCTTTTTTTGGAATATCTTTTTAGCAGAGAATGATAACACTCTGCCGCCTCTGATTCATTGGCAGAGGCAAACAGTGATATAAAGTCTCTTGTTGTCTCGTTAATAAAGGTCACTTCATGCAGTATTCCATGCTCCCATATGAAATAGCCCTCCTGCCTGTCAAAGGTTACAGGCGCATATTTTAATATGGTCCCGATTCTTTTGTCTACAAAAGGCAGTAGCTCACTAAGCCTGCTATCCTCTTTACGCTCCATTTTCCCTTTTTCCCCTCCTCTTTTCCCAAATAAAGTAACATAACGACAGCAGTATGACGCCCCCCAAGGCCCCGCAGAAATCTATCATTACATCCGTAAGCTGGCAGCTCCTGCCCGGCACAAAATACTGATGGAACTCATCACTCGCCGCATAGCAAAGGCAGATAGCCAGAGCATATCCCCTCTGCCTGACCCCTGTTATATCATACGTACGCAGCGCGGCGTATGTCAGCATACCCAAAACAAAATATACCGACAGATGAGCGCCCTTTCGCACCAACACCTTTAAAAAAGATAATATTTGGTACGTCATGCCGGTAAGGTCAAAATCCGGCCAGAATAAACGCAGTATAGCGTCCAGCACGCTGTCGCTCAAATGGGTGGACTGGGTGGCGTTCTGTCCTGAAAACCAAAAAATAAGCCCCATCCAGGCAACTGCGGCAATCCAAAACAGTTTTCTTTTTTTACGATTATCCATAAAATATTATGAGAATTTTCATAAAGAATCCTTTCAGTCTGTCAATAAACCTATTCCTGCTTGCCCTAATCCATTGGCCATATCAAAAAAAACAAGACTTACAGGAAACCGCATAAATACATGATTTCTATAAATTCAAGAGCGAAATCCCTGCCAAATTTCTGGCACAGCATCCCCAGGGATTTTATTATTTGACAAACTGGTGAATTCTTATGACGAATTCTTTCTCCTTCTTCTATTTCCGTATAGCCTGATTCTCTTTATCCCATACGTTATTTTGCCGGCTTTCTTCCTATGAAGATTACTCTTCTCTCAGATTTGTCCTTACCTTAAAAATCATATCGGTTTTGTGGGAACTTGTCAATAAAAGGTGCAGATGCAATTCTTAAGAAAAAGGCAGCAGTGGAAAATTCCCTGTCATCCAATAAAAAACGGACAGGATTTCTCCTGTCCGTGAATATTTTTTTACTGAATACTTGCAATAACAGTAGCCCACAGCTTTGCTCTTTCATACATACTCTCAACAACCGCATATTCTTTGTCCGTATGATTCCATTCGCCGCGCACGCCACAGGAGCATACAGCAGGGGTTCCCGCAATTGTCATATATGCCGCGTCTGAGCTGCCTCCCAGCTTTTTGCAGCCAAAATCGCCAAAGCCGTTTTGAAGCGCTACATCATGGACGAAGTTGTAAAGCTTGATAACATCGTCAGTTGTCTCATAGGGAAGCATTTCTAATGTATATTTAAATGTTGTTGTCGTTCCCTCAATAAATGTCTTTCCGCAGATTTCCTCAACCTGTTTTTTCACCTTTTCCATCTCGGAAACCTTGGTTGCCCTCAAATCAATAGCCGCTTCACAGTGTGCGGGAACAGCGCCTGACATTGTGCCGCCGTGGATTGTTCCGACGTTTACCGTTGTGCCTACCTCAAAGTTTGTGAGAGCCTGTATCAAGTCTAATTTCTTGCACATCTCAACAATAGCGTTTCTGCCGGAGGTGAAATCATTTCCGGCATGAGCGGAAACACCCTCCACAAAAATCTGAACCTCTGTTTTGCCTTTTCTTGCAATACAGATGCTTCCGTCAAGAAGGCCGGTTTCCATATTGAAGGCACATTCTCCGCCCTTGGACTCCTCTTCAAAAACCTGCGCCGTAATGGCATCTTTATGTAAGGTTTCCTCGTCTCCCGCAAATAAGATCTTGATTGGCCTTTCTTTATATCCAATCTCATTCAATGCCTTTACCGCGTAAAGAGCAATTACAATACCGCCCTTCATATCCAATACGCCGGGGCCGTAAGCCTTGCCATCCTCAATTCTGAATGGGTTTTCTCCAAATTTGCCTCTTGGGAAAACAGTGTCCATATGTCCGCCGAAAATAATGGGCTTGCCCGGCCTGTCAGCGCCAAGAGTTCCGCATAATACGTCGCCTCTCGTCTCTCCCACGGGAATAAGCTTGCACGCAAAGCCTTCCTTTTCAAATTCCTCTTTAAAGCGTGCCGCTACATTCTTTAAGCCCTCCAAATCATCATAATAGCTCTCAATATTAATCACATCTCTCCAAACGGAAATAATCTCATCTCTCTTACTGTCAATAAACTTACTGATACTCTCAACAAAATCCTTCATATCCCATTCTCCTTTTCCATTTACTAAACCCTTTGAAAACGTTATATTGCGCGTAATGACATTTTTTAATGCTTTATGACGCACATCTCACTGTTAGATTAACACCATTGTTGCCAAAAGTCAACAGAAATTGCGACAATTAAAAGCCTTTCCTAGTAAAAATTTCATATAAAAGAAAACAAATATCTGTTGACAAACACTATAATGCATAAAATCGGAACATTTTTGTATACAGTATACCATTATATGCACAATTTTGTATAACACTTTACAATACATTGCAAACAAGCACTTTTTGCGATATGATATAAAATAAAATATTACTATCTGAGGTGAAATCATGTCTATAGAAAATGCAAAAAATTATTTAAAGCAGTTCGGAATGGATGACAGGGTTGTGGAGCTTAGTACCTCCAGCGCAACTGTTGATTTGGCGGCAGCCGCCCTTCAGGTTGTGCCCGGACGTATCGCAAAAACATTGTCCTTTAAGAGAGGCGACAGCTGCGTTTTGATTGTCGCAGCAGGAGACGCCAGAATTGATAATAAAAAATTTAAAGCGGATATGGGCTTTGGATGTAAAATGCTCAAACCGGAGGACGCCCTGCGTCTGACAGGGTATGCGGTAGGCGGTGTATGTCCCTTTGGAATTCCCGAGGATATTCCTATCTATTTGGACAAGTCTCTGGGCCGCTATGAAATTGTTTTCCCCGCCTGCGGCAGCAGCAACTCCATGATTGAAATTACAATAGACGATTTATTCCGCGTTTCCCGTGCTGAGCGTTGGGTTGATGTATGCAACAGCTGGGTTTAATGGATTTTTTTAGGCTAATCCATTTCCGCAGCAAGACAGGGTTTAGGGATTGACTGATTTCAAACCAATCCCCTCGCCGTTGAAGTGAAGGTAATATAAGCTTTCATAAAAAAATGAAAATAGTGCTTGACAAATCATGTTTAAAATGATATAATTACCAAACTAAGGTTTTACTTAGTAGTTTTTGATAAAGACAAACGAGGTCTATGTGATATATTTGAATAAGCATTTTTATTATCAAAACGAAACTGGGGTTGAACTCCCCAGTTTTTTTGTTCCATATTATCACCATTTTATAACTGCGTCATAGAATATAGTGTACAGCGGATGATTTTCACCGATTTAATTTATTTTCCTTTGGTCTAAATTGCCCCCACAGGTGCATATAATCGTTAGAAAGGTTTAACAGCAAAATAACCTGTTGACCATCTTTTGTTAACCGATCTATGGTAGTATGATAAATGGTAAAAGAAAGGAGATGAGTATTTGAACGATACAATTTCACAGGAAGTAATTGATGAGTGTTTATCCCTTATCGGTTAAAAAGGCAACCCTATGGCTCTTAAGCGGTTAATGCTGCGACCGCCGCCTATGGTTTGCCTTTTTTCATTTTGGTCTTCTTTCCGTCACCGTATGGATAATGTCTCTTTTGATTTCCTCTACCGAATTATAATTTTCACTTCTTCCGGTAATATATTCCGCCGCATATTTCCATTCCTCAACAGAATACAGGGAATCCTCAATTTCTTCAATGTCATATATATTGATCCACATAAATTGCCCATAACGCATATCTGAGATATTACACTTCATTTTGCATGCCATATAATCAAGCAATTCCATATCCTGTGTCCCCTTTTCTACACATCTTTAAAACGCTCTGTTTCACGCCGCCCTTTTATTCAGACAAATTTTCCTCCTGCTATTACTCTCATGAAAATACGGTCTTCTCTGCTTTCAGCAAGCTCGTCTTTCCCATTAAGGTACAC
>JAHZDZ010000017.1 GCA_019422105.1 Bacillota bacterium
TTAGAATAACCGCGAGAGGTTTGGTACCGCCAGCGGTTAGAATAACCGCGAGAGGCCCGGGCGCATAGTCAGAACTTTTCCTTTCAGAAAAAGCGGTCTATGACCGTCCCGTCTATCTTCGGGATTCATAGTCAGTACATTTGCGCCTTCAGTCGCAAAGCTTGCTTCGCTCGGCGGAATGGTCAGAACTTTGCTAACGCAAAGCCGCCTATGGCGTTCGGCTCTTTTCTGCCGATTCATACTTTCCGCTGCCAGGGTCTGGGGGCCTTGCGCCAGTTCCCAGTTCTTTTGGTACTTTTTTTAGAAGAAAAGTATATAGAAATGTTTTAGTATAGAATTTTTGATTAAAATCCTATACATAAAAAGTGATAAACCTGCTTTCACACAGCGGTTTATCACTTTTTTATTTATTTTCGTATGAACTTTAACAGTTAAAAGGTCAAAATAATACCAAATTCCTGCGCGTAGTTTGTGACCAGTCCGCTGGCCTCAAGCAGAAGGGAATCTTTAAAATTCATTTCCTTCAGTATGGCATCACGCAGCTCCTCGGTTTTCTTTAAATTATTGCAGTGGGTAATGCATAATGTCCGTCCCTCGGGAGCCATGCCTTCTTTTTTCATAATAGCAAGGAGCTTTTCAATGGTGCGTTTGGTGCCTCTTGCCTTATCTATCAGGCGCAGTGTGCCGTCCCTGTCATTGCCCATAATGGGGCGAATATGCAAAAGGGAGCAAAGCTTGGCGGCAACAGGAGTGACTCGGCCTGTTTTCGCCAGATTGTCCAGCTTTTCCACAATGAAATAGGTTCGCTGGGTACGGATGTAGGCTTCCACTTCCTGTACAATTTCTGTATCCGCAAGACCCTTGTCGGAGCATTCCTTTACCTTTAAGGCAATCAGGGCTTCGCCGCTGGAGGCGCCATAGCTTTCAAACACATGAATAAATTTATCGGGATGTTCTTCCAGATAAAGTGTTTTAGCCAGCACCGCACTGTCATAGGAACCACTCAGCTTGGATGAGATACAGGTTACAAAAACGCTTTCCTCCCCCTCATATGCCTTCATATAGCTTTCGGGAGATGGGGCAGCCGTTTTCGGGATATCAGAAAAGCTGTTCATCTCTTTTGTATATTGCAGGACATCAAAGTCCTCCTCATCCACGAAAATACGGTTTCCCAGCTGGAGTGTAAGAGGAACCCGCACCAGCTTCAATCCAAATTCTGCGGCCTGCGTACTTGTCAAATCGCAGCCGCTGTCCACAACCATTTTAATTGCCATGCCAAATACCTCCGATTTTATATTGAATGAAAGATAATTTTATTTTTAATGTAAAAAGTATATCATAAAGTTATTGACTTTACAATAAGTAGTAAAAAAAACTACATTAAAAAATGGCCGCAGTGTGGCTGTTTTTACGGATTGAATGGATTTTATCCAATCCGTTTCCATAATTTCGTATTTTTTGCAGACGCAATAAAAATAGGCGCAAGGTGGTTATATTGACGGATTGAACGGTTTTGAGTCAATCTGTTTCCTAATTATATTTTTAAATTGTGTGACAATAAAAAAATTTTGTTTTATCAGTAAACTTTTTCTTATCATTATACGTAACTTAAGTGTTGACAATTATATAGTTTTAGCATAAAATCATATTTGGTTTTATAGTAAAACTATTGGAAAGGGGCGTCGAATTGGAAGAGTATGATACAAAAGAACTTGCACGTAATCTCATGAAGTTTAATTTAAAATTCGGCCATTGGAGTTTTAATAATTACGATAAGGAATTTAACAAAAACGGCAAGGGGAATTTAGACTTAACGCTTCGTCAGTACAGCATTTTGATGATTCTGAGAGACATGCCTGTTTCTACCATTTCTCAGCTGCAGGAGCTTCTACATATCAGCAAAAGCAGTCTATCGCTTACCATATCCAAGCTTGTTGACGGCGGGTATCTGGTAAAGCAGTATCCGGATAATCAGGATGACGGCAGAAAGGTTTACATTTTTATCACCCAGAAGGGGAACGAGGCGTTAGAGGAGGCAGACACGAGAGTAGTTGATCTGTTTGTGAAATTTTATGAGTCCTTGGACAAAGAGAAGAAGGAAAATCTGAAAGACGCAATTGAAAAACTGACAGCAATTTTTTAAGGAGGATCAAAATGAAAAAGGGGTACATAGCAACAGCACTTATTCTTTGCGCCGCTTTGGCTTTGGGGGGCTGCGGAAAGAAGGAAGAAGAGATGGTAAGTGCCGACGAGAAGGCTTCCGCAGTCGAAACCATGGTAGTAAAGAAAACAACCATTGAAAGCGAATATGTATATTCCGGCAAGGTAAAGCCAATCAATGAAGTGCCGGTTTTGAGCACAGTCAGCGGCAAGGTGGCAACGGTAAACTTTGACGTGGGGGATACGGTAAAGGCGGGAGATGTGCTTTTTAGCATGGATACAGCAGATATTGTGAACAATATCAATGTATTGAGGGCTTCTCTTGCGACGGCAGAGGCGAATATCTCCTCCGCAAGGACGACACTGGAATATGTAAACGGCGCGCAGATGCAGTCTCAGATAGAGTCTGCTAAGGCGGGACTCAGCAACGCTGAAACGGCTTACAACAATGCAAAAACCACTTATGAGAACAATAAGACACTCTATGAAAGCGGTGTTGTTTCTAAAACAGCCTTTGACCAGATAGAGATGAGCTATAAACAGGCAGAGACGGCTTACAATCAGGCGAAACAGACCTATGACATCATGGTAAATCAGATGCCGGCTGAGAATCTGGAAAAGGCGCAGGCAGGAGTTGAGGTGGCCGAGGCTTCAAAGGCTTCCATACTGGCTCAGATAGAAAGCGCGGAAAAGACGCTGAGGGATGCCAACGTGACCAGCCCGATTTCAGGTGTTGTCACAGGATGTAATGTAAAGGCAGGAGCGGTTTTGACACAGACAGCAGCGGCACCCTTTACCATCATTGATATGAGTAAGATTAATATCGATGTAAGTGTGTCGGAACAGATTATCAATTCTCTTGCGCCCGGACAGACGGTGGATGTAAAGGTAGCCTCTGTGGCGAATGATTATTTAAAAGGTACCATAAGCACTGTAAACCCCGCAGCTTCCCAGGCAGGAACTTATGATGTAAAAATAGAGATGGACAATACAGGCGGTCTTTTAAAAAGCGGTATGTTTGGCGAGGTTCATTTCACAAGAGAGAAAAATGAAAATACAATCGTTCTTCCGAGAAATACTGTTATTGAGAAAAACGATGAAATTTATGTATTTGTCGATGATAACGGTTCAGCCAAAAAAGTGGCTGTTACAACAGGTATAGACAACGGCGAGGAAATCGAGATAACAAGCGGACTTTCTGAAAACATGAAGGTTGTAATAAAAGGCCAGACCTATCTGTCAGACGGAGATAAAATAAAAGCTGCCTCTAATGCCGATGACGCAAAGGAGGAATAAAATATGCTTTCAAAAATATCTATTAAAAGGCCGGTAACAACCGTAATGATACTGCTTATTGTTATGCTTGGCGGTATCGTGTCTATGTTCAGCTTAAACCTTGACTTAATGCCAAGTATTGATGTGCCTATTGCCATTATCAGCACTACCTATGTTGGTGCCGGTCCCGAAGAGGTTGAGACGCTTATTACGGAGCCCATTGAGGAATCCATGGGCACGGTTGCCAATGTGGATACCATATCCTCTACCTCCTCCGCAAACTCCTCCATGGTAATTGTACAGTTTGTGGACGGTACGGATATTGACATGGCGGCAATCGATATGAGGGAGAAAATCGACCTCGTAAAAAGCACTCTGCCCGATGACGCCAATGAGCCTATGGTTATCAAAATGGATATTAACTCTATGTCCGCTATCATGGTCGGTGTTACCAGCGAAAATCTCGATCTTGACGAATTGAACACTCTTTTGGAGGACAATGTAAAGGGCCAGATTGAAAGAATTGAGGGTGTTGCCTCCGTTGAGTTAATCGGCGGACATACCCAGGAAGTACAGATTATCATAAATCCCGAAAAAATGCAGGGGTATGGCATAACAACAAGCCAGGTATCCCAGATTTTGAAGGCCGAAAATACAAACTACCCAACCGGTAAAATAACCCAGGGAGATGTAAAGCTTCAGATACGTAATGAGGGCGAGTTTAAATCTCTGGATGAAATCAGGGATATGCCCATTACTACGGCCACAGGTGCTATTGTGCATGTCAGTGATTTTGCGGAGGTTGTACTCACCAATGCGGAGAATGAATCCTATGCGCAGATTGACGGCAGGGACGCGGTTGTTCTTTATATTCAAAAGCAGTCCAATGCCAATACGGTTGATATTTCCGACAAGGTAAACGTTCAGATTGCGAAGGTACAGGAAAAGTATCCTGATTTGCATATCTCCATGGTTTCCGACACGGCGGATTATATCAAGACATCTATCAATAACGTTATCAGCACGGCTGTACAGGCTGCTATCATGGCTGTTGTCGTACTGTTTATATTCTTGAGGGATCCAAAGACATCCTCCATTATCGGTATATCCATACCGACATCAGTCGTAGCAACCTTTGCACTGATGTATCTAAACGGTATGACTATGAATATTATCTCCATGGGCGGTATTACCCTTGGTATCGGTATGCTTGTAGACAACTCGGTTGTTGTCATGGATACCATCTTCCGGCATTGGAAGGAAGGAGAGGATCCGAAGACTGCTGCGGAAAACGGATCGAAGGAGGTATCCCTCTCCATTGCGGCGTCCACCTTTACAACCGTTGCGGTATTTTTGCCGCTGATGTTTGTAACGGGAACCATCGGACAGATGTTCAGGGATTTGTCTTTGACAATCACCTTTGCTCTGGGCGCTTCCCTCATTGTCGCTCTTACCTTTGTACCTATGGCCTGCTCCAGAACCCTTATGACAAGGGAGAGAAAAGCGGACGAGATAGCAACCGGCAAGAGAAAGTCAAAAAGAGGGCCTGTCACCCTGTTCCTGGATAAATGGGGCGCTATGATAGACAAACTGGACGGTATTTACAGAAAGGTACTGTCATGGGCTCTCTGGCACAAAAAGAGAGTTGTAGCAATGGTATTAGTCATTTTCCTGGCAACACTGGCTTTGGTTCCGATTATAGGTATTGACCTTATGCCCTCTATGGATCAGGGCTCAGCGACAATCACTATTGATATGCCGAAGGGCAGCATACTGGAGGCCACAACCGCTGTAACGGATGAGGTTTTGGCTGCTGTTGATGACATTGAGGAGACGAAGGAATATTTCGTTATGGTAGGCGGGGGCATGATGTCCTCAGGAACAGACTCCGCTACAGTTATGCTCAATTTTGTGGATAAAAAGGAAAGAAAGCGGAGCACCGATGAAATTTGTGATGAAATCAGAAAAAGACTGGAGAATATTCCGGGCGCTGACATTACGGTTTCCGCATCCTCCTCTGCTATGGGCTCCTACAGCAGTACAGGCGTAACAATTCAGCTTAACGGCGATGATACGGATACCCTGCGCGATATTGGAGAGGACTTCAAGAGACTTTTGGCTGAGGTTCCCGGTACCATGGACATTACCAGCTCCTCGGAGGAATCCGTACCGGAGGCAAATGTAGTGGTAAACAGAAAGAAGGCAGCACAGTATGGCCTGAATTCCGGTACTCTTGCCGGCTATATCTCTACAGCGGTAACAGGATCTGTTGCCTCTCAGTACAGGTATAACGGCACTGAAATCGATATCAGAATTAAACAGGCGAAGGATCAGGTGCAGTTTATCAACGATTTGAAAAACATAATGATTACGGCGCCAAGCGGTGTATCGGTGCCCTTGTCTGAGGTTGCGGATATTACCATCAAAGACAGCGCTACTTCAATCACGAGAAAAAATCAGCACCAGTATATTACGGTATCCGCTTCGGTAAGCGGCAGGGATATTAACTCTGTAAGTAAGGATGTACAGGAGAAGATTGATGACTATATCTTCCCTGAGGGATATTCCTATGAATTTACAGGTACGCTGGAGGATATGCAGGAGACTTATTCCAGTCTGGGGCTTGTATTCCTTGTAGCTCTTTTGTTGGTTTATATGATTATGGCGGCGCAGTTTGAATCGCTGATTCATCCCTTTATCGTTATGTTCTCCGTGCCAATTGCTATCACCGGTGCTATACTCGGCTTGTTTGTGACGGGGAAAACCATAACGGTTACGGCCTTTATGGGCTTTATCATACTGGTTGGTACTGTTGTCAACAACGCCATTGTATTGATTGACTATACAAGGCAGCTGAGGGAGAGGGGCTTTGACTGCAATGACGCTCTTTTGGAAGCAGGTCCTACACGTTTAAGACCTATCCTGATGACAACACTTACAACCGTACTTGGACTTCTGCCAATGGCCCTTGCCATGGGAGAGGGTACGGAAATGCAGCAGCCAATGGCAATCAGTATTATTTTTGGTATGACGCTTTCCACAGTGGTAACACTGGTATTTATTCCTGTTCTCTATGCGATAGTGGAGAAGCTCAGGATTATGAATCTGAAAAAACAGATTGAAAAGAGAAGACGCAGAGATGAAGCGCAGATGAACAGTTAAGCTTTCTAAATATAGCGGGGTTAAGAAACGGATTGGCCGATTTGGTCAATCCGTTTCTTTGATTTACTGTTAGAGGAAACAAAAGAAAAAACTGCGGCCCAACGTTTCAGGAAATAAGTGGCAAAGGCATGCCAAGAGGTGCTGTATAAAGGAAGTATACAGTTTTCTCAAGCTAAACAAAAAACGGTAAGATCTGAATACAGATCCTACCGTTTTTTTATTCTTCCACGTACCTGCTATGTACATTTAACTGTCTTAAAACAGGATTTATCTGCCATAGTTTTGAAGGCATAAATCACCGACGCCAGTGTTTCTCAGCATACCAAATTTGCTCATCCAGCCTCCGGCACCGTTTCCGCGGCGTACGATACGTCCCTCAAAGCTGACGATTTCGCCGTTTACCAGAACGTAAAGGGGAAGTCTGGTGAGAGGATTGATGATTGTAACATTACCCAGCGCGCCTACGCCAAGGTTGCCTATTTTCTCGCTCCACCAGGGGTTATTGGTCAGTTTGGCAATTCGTGCCGCAGGATTACAGGTCATGGTTGCAATTGACCTGCTCATATCAAGCACTCCTAAATCCACCAGCTCAAAGAGAGCGGGAACATTGTCACGGGTATCTCCGAAGCCCTTCATGGTGCCGTCGCCCTGACCGTCTGAAATCATGATATCAACAATACCCTTTTCCAGAGCGTCATAGCAGACCTTCTGTGCCTCAGGCTCAATGAGAAGTCCCTCATGATGGCCGCGGCAGACTCGCATCATGGAGGTGACGAATTCGCCGGATACATTTTCGTTGTCCTTAATCAGTCCCACAACAATGTCCATAGCCTCTTTTCCGGGCATATGAGAACCGCAGCCGGCTGCACTGGCATGCCCCAGATGAAGAGGACGTCCCTTGGACAGTCTTACCATACGCATGGTGTGCTCCGGATCCTGTGTGTGTGACATATAAACCAGATTTGCTTTTGAGGTTACCTCGAAGAGCTTATCAATATTTTCATCTGACATGATAAAGTGTCCCATATGGTCTTTAATACCCATAATCAGATTAGCGGTAGTACCGCCTACGGCATTACGTGTAAATTTAGAGTACACGGTTTCTTCATCGCATTCGCCTTTAAAATAACGGATTAAGTCGTCGGTTGACATCATTGTGCCGATAATGTTGGCGCCGCCAAGGTATAATCCAAGGCTCATGGGCAGTCCTCTGTCGATTTCCGCTCCAAGCAGGGATGGGGCCATATTGGTATTGCCCGCTCCGGGTGATAAACCGATTGCGACACCATTTCGGACGGCACACTGAATGGGCTCGGTGGAAACCTCAAACAAATCGCCCAGATGTACGTGCATATCCAAAAGACCCGGGGCAACAATCATTCCCTCGCAGTTCAGCCATACGTCGCCCTTTTCAATGGCAATGTCAACGCCTACCTCCACTACGGAATCGCCCTGGAGAACGATATCGCGGACATCGTCAATCCCGTTTTTCGGGTCGATGACACGGCCGCCCTTGAGGATGGTTCTTCCGCTTTTAGGAATATCTCCTATGGTATCTTTCATTATACCGTTTTGCACAGTTGCCAGCGTGCTTGTCATGTAGTTTACATTATTGCTGTAATCCATGTCCTCATCCCGTCCTTCCATATCTACAAGTTTATAATATCCTATTCTTTTATTATAGGCTATTATCACTTAATATCAAATCCCTATTTTCAAAAACTTGTATTTTTCACTGTTTTTACTATATATAATCTGATAAAATTGTGCAGATTGCTATGGTGCGGGATTTTGAGTGATTTTGAAAAAACAGGCTGACTGTAATAATTAAGGCTGCAAAGCCAAAAGGATATGCCAAGCGGGAGTTATTTTGCAATAGGATGGTTGCTTTGAGTCCTATAGACTTGTCCGGAAATGGCATGAGCTTTTTTGTCAGTCGTGAAAGCATTCCTTTGTGACATCAATAAAATGCAGGGCGGCACGGGAAAGATAGCTGTCCTTTTTGTAGACAATATTGAGAGGCCAGCAAAGCTCCGGTGTATCGACGGTAAAGAAGGAAAGCTTGTCTATATTGAGGGAATGGCGGGCATAGACCTCCGGCACAAAAGTGAAATAACCGATGTTTTGAGCCACAAGATTCAGCGCGGTGGTCAGGTTTGAGGTTTCCATAACAACATTTTGCTTCAAGCCGTATTTTCCAAATAGATTGGCAGCCAGCACGGAAAGGTTTTGATCCGGCATGAGAGATATAAAGGGCTGCTCCTTGAACCAGTTGATATCTATGTTAACTGGTTTTTCCAAAGATGTATTTATGCCGCTGACAATCGGATGGTTTTTGTGAGATACCAGAAAAATTTTCTCATGCATCAAATGCTCATAGGAAAATTCCTCATCATAATTGGTAAGGTTTAAAAAACAAAAATCTATTTTATCCTTCATAAGGAGATTCTCCATATAGTCGGAGGAGCCTTCCATTATTTTGAGCTCAACACAAGGAAATTTTTCATAGAATCTGGGGATGATTTCAGGAAGCATAAATGCACCCCTTTGGGTGTTGATGCCGACGGTAAGCCGTCCCCGCCTGTTCGACTTAATCTCGTCAAATTCCGCATACATCTGTTTATTAAGAGCCATTACCTGTTTGATGTATCTGAGATAACGCTCGCCCGCATAAGTCAGACGAAGGGGACTTTTTGTCCTGTCAAAAAGTTTGACACCCAATTCATTTTCAAGGCGGTTCAGGTATTGGCTCAGAGACGGCTGAGATATAAAAAGCTTTTCCGCTGCTCTGGATAGGTTTTTTTGCTCAGCAATGGTGAGAAAGTAATCAAAATTTTTATCGTTCATATAATACCCCCTTGCTGGTCGGTGTAATAAGAAAACGATGAAGCAAAGAAGGCTTGATGAATTGCTTAGTCGTATCTATTGCTTTGTTTTTTTAGGATACACAGCCTCGATGTTTTCTTTAAGAACCCAACCATAGTATGAAGTTCGTTTTCTTAGTCAAGCCGTCTTAGACCGGCGGTTAAATAATATATAAGATTTTAGTTATAATAACTATGGTACAAATGGTAATGGACGTTTATATACCTTGGTGATACAGTATAAATAGATAAATAAACAGAGAAATAAGGAAAATAATTGGAAACTTTTTGCATTGTGAACTTTAGTATACCATAAAAAGAAATAAAAAGAAAGGAATGATCTTGTTCCTTTTGCACGTTTTGGCAAATGGATAATTTTTGTGTTATAGGAGGTGATGCCATGATAGATATGATAATCAAAAACGGGGCGGTTATAGATACTGTCCTTGGCTTTGAGGGTAATATGGATATAGCGGTTGACAAAGGCTTCATTGCGGGAGTGGGGGAATACAAAAAAACAGAGGCGAAAACAGTAATTGACGCTCATGAATGCTATGTAACTCCGGGATTAATAGACTTTCACTCCCATATCTATTATGGGGGCTGCGGCTTTGGACTTCCGCCGGAGGTAGTCCATTTTCCAAACGGCGTGACCACAGTGGTAGACGGGGGAAGTACAGGAGAAGCTAATTTCAAAGCGTTTTATCACAATGTTTTAGTATCAGGTATGGCGGATACAAAGGCTTTTCTCTTGATGAGCAGCGGCGGACAGGTTTCTCATGATTACATGGAAAGAGTGAATCCCGACGGTTTTCAGCAGGAGAAAATAACGGCTCTTTGCAGAAGGTATGGGGATACGATAGCAGGGCTGAAGCTGCGGCAGAGTATTCCCATTGTAAAGGAGCTTGGTCTAAAGCCGCTCAAAAGAGCGGTGGAGATTGCGGCCGAGGCAAATAGGAGGCTTTCCGTACATATCAGCAATTCGCCGGGTGAGGTAGGGGACACTCTGGAGCTGCTGCGGCCGGGCGATATTTACTGTCATGCTTTTCACCAAATGGGGAAAACCATATTGGATAAAAGAGGAAAGATACTGCCGGAAATTTGGCGGGCGAGGGAAAAGGGAGTGCTTTTTGAGACAGCAAGAGGGAATACACAGTTTTCGGCGGATGTCTTTCAAAGGGCGTTGTCACAAGGCTTTTTGCCGGATATTATCAGCTCTGATTCCGCTGTTGCCTCTGCGACAAACCAGCCGTCCATGTCCTTTTCCGCCATAATCAGCGAGCTCTATAATTGGGGTATGCCCTTCAGGGAAATCATAAAAAGGTGTACGGAGGTACCGGGCAGATTAATCCATATAGGAGACAATGGATTTTTAAGAGAGGGGGAGAAAGCGGATATTGCTGTATTTCGGATTGTGGATATAGAGAAGCGGTACAAAGATTTTTATGGCAACAATGTTGTTGTCAAAAAGTTTATAAAGCCTGAAATGACTATAAAAGATGGGCTGATTGTTCACAGGGAGTATGATTTTTAAAAGAATAGGGAGGCGTATTTATGAAACGGTTTTTTGGACTTGTAATTGCTCTCACCATGGCGGCAGGCGTATTGACCGGATGCAGCGGCAGCTCTTCCTCCAAAGACGCACCGGCGGAATCAGAGTCTACGGAAAAAGCGCAGGGGGACGGGGAAACGATTGTCATTCAAATGGGACACGCAAATCCCGGCAAAGAAAATGACCCGTATAACAAATACTGTACAATTTTCGGCGATTATTTAAGTGAATTATCCGGCGGCAAATATAAAGTGGAGGTATTGGGTGACGGTCAGCTAGGCGGAGAGAGGGACATGTATGAGGGCCTTCAGATGGGTACGGTGGACGCGGCATTGGTGACAACCATGATTATTGCGAATTTTGTGCCCGAATACGAAATACTGGACTTACCTTATCTTTTCCTTAACTATGATGATGCCCACGCAATATTGGATGACAAAGAGATTATGGGAGAGCTGGAGGAAAAATCCTATACTGATTTTGGCGTTAAAATTTTGGGCTATGGAGAAAATGGATTCAGAAAGGTTCTGAATTCCTTGAAACCGGTTAACGGTCTTGCTGATTTAAAGGGCATGAAAATAAGAACGCCGGAATCCTTTACCTATCTGGATGCCTTCAAGGCAATGGGTGCGAATCCAACGGCTATGGCATTCAGTGAATTATTTACCGGTCTTTCACAAAAAACAATTGACGGTCTGGAGCTTCCGGTGGCCTCTATCAATACAAAGAAATTCTATGAAGTAGCAAGCTATCTTTCCAAAACGGATCATATGTTCACAGCTTACGCGGTTTGTATTTCCGGCAGCTTCTGGGATAATCTGACGGAGGAGGAAAAGGGCTGGTTTAACGAAGCGGCGCAAAAGGCTACTGTTGAGGAGAGAGCGTATTTGCAGGAAGCGGAACAGGGCTTTTTGGAAGAGATGATTGCTGCCGGTCTTCAATATAATGAAGTGGAAAATCTGGATGAAATGATTGCGGTTTGTGAGAAAACCTATGATAATTATGCGTCTGCCGTAGGGGAGGAAAGACTGAATAAAGCGCTTGAGAAATTAGGCAGAAAATGAAAGCGTTTCCACTTGTCTGAATAGGGCGGGGCTTTTCAAAAGCCCTCTGCCCGAACAGGAGGTAAAAAATGAAAGCGGTAAATAGAATTGTTTCCAAAATCAACACACTTTATGAATGGGCGGGTCTTGGCTTTTTATCTATTTTGATTGCGGCCTGTGTTTTGCAGGTATTTACCAGGAAAGTCCTGGGAGCTTCTATGGACGGCACGGAGGAGTGCGCAAGGTACTGTTTTATATGGATGGTTATGCTTGGATCGAGTCTTTGTGTTGCTTATGGCTCTCACGCATGTGTAGAGCTCTTAAACGACTGTCTGAAGGGAAAGGCCAAAGATTGGCATCAATTGATTCTTTATATAATAATGGCGGTTTTTGCCGGGGTTATGATTGTACAGGGCTATAAAATGCTTGGCATGACCATGAAGCAGAAAAGTCCTACACTGCATGTGCCTATGGCTTTTATCTATCTGGCCATACCGGTTTCGGGGGCGGGAATGCTTATAAATATTATTAACAATGGTATCAGGCTGTTATACAAGGTGCTGGGAAAGGAGGAAACATAATATATGGAGGCGGTATTGCTTTTAGGCGTCATGATGGTTCTTTTAGCTTTTGGCGTACCCATTGCTTTTTCCATTGGGCTGTCCAGTGTGTTTTTCCTCTTATCTACAGGGCTGACAAAAATGATACTGATTCCACAGCGCATCATTGTAGGCGCCGACAGTTTTGTTTTGCTGGCAATACCTCTTTTTACCCTTTCGGGCTATCTCATGGAGCATGGGGGCCTCTCCAAAAGGCTCGTAGACTGTGTGGAGAAATCCTGCGGCGGATTTCCGGGCAGTATGGGAACCATCACTATTATTTGCTGTACTATATTTGCAGCGCTGACAGGTTCGGGTCCGGCGACGGTGGCGGCTATCGGTGCGATTATGATTCCTTCCATGCGAAAGGCGGGCTACAGCCGAGAAACCTCTGCTGGTATTATTGCTGCCGGAGGTGCTTTAGGGCCTATTGTTCCGCCGTCCGTTACCATGATTATTTATGGTGCTTCTCTGGATTTATCCATACCGGACATGTTCATGGCCAGTATTATTCCGGGGCTATTTATCGCTTTGGTGCTGATATTGGTAAATACGGTGTATGCATGTAAAAACGGTGTTAAGAGTGAAAAGGTAAAATACAGCGCAAGGGAAAAGCTCAGCTCTGCCTATCATGCTTTGGGTGTACTTTTTCTGCCGGTGCTGATTCTCGGAGGAATTTATGGCGGTTTTTTTACTCCAACGGAGGCGGCGGCAATCTGTGTTGTGTATACCATTGTTTTAGGTATGGTGTATCGGGAGTTGACGATGAAAAATCTGATGACCGCTATGAAACAGACGGTTACGACGACGGCAATGGTGGTGACAATTATCGCAATAAGCAATATATTCGGCTGGATACTGGCATCGGCAAAGATACCGCAGATGATTGCCGGCGCTGTTATTCCCCTTGTACATAATCAGACTGTCTATATGCTGGTTTTAATGGCCATTTTGTTTGTGGTGGGCTGCATTATGGATACGTGTCCGGCTATATTGATTTTGGGGCCCATACTTGTGCCTATTGGCATACAGCTTGGCGTTGATCCGCTTCATCTGGGAGTCGTTTACTGCATTAACCTTGTGGTCGGGTTTATCACGCCGCCCTTTGGCATTAATCTGTTTACAGCCGCCTCTACGGCGGGCATCAGCTTTGCACAGGTGGTAAAGGGCATTATCCCTTTTTTGCTGGCGGAGATTGCCTGTGTTTTATTTATCGCTTTTTGCCCGCCCATAACATTATGGCTGCCGTCGATTTTAAAATAATTCAAGATAAAAATGGGAGGAGTTAGCATGAGTGATTTGAAGGCAAGACTGAAAAACGGGGAAGCAATATTGGGCACCATGATCAATTCCTTTGATCACCAGGATGTTGTCAAAATTTTTCAGGTTGCAGGGTTTGACATGTTTGTCATTGATAATGAGCATGGTGCGATGGATTATAGTAAGGTGGGCATGCTTCTAAGCTATGCCAGAGCCCTTGGTATTGGGGGTATTGTGAGGATACCGGAGCCGAGGCGGGAGGTTGTTATGAAATATATGGAATTAGGAGCGGATGGTATTTTGATGCCAAACGCGGACAACGCGGAGGATGTTAAAAAAGTAATTGAATACGCCAAATACGCACCTATGGGTAACCGTGGCATTTCCCTCTACAGGCCCCACACAGGCTTTGAGAAAATACCATCAGGAAGAGATTATATGAAAAGGCAGAATGAGGAAACCTTGATTATCTGCCAGATAGAATCAAAAAAAGGAGTAGAAAACGTAGACGCTATTTTGGATATAGATGGCGTGGACGCTGTATTCATAGGGCCAAACGACCTGTCCCAGGGTTATGATATTATTGGCCAGTTTGACAATCCTATCCTCATAAACGCTATTGACCGGGTACTGAAGGCAGCTCAGGATCATGAAAAATACTGCGGCATTTTTTCTGCCGGACCTGCAGAGGATATGAAGAAATGGCTGGACAAGGGCATGAAGCTGAATCTGTGGTCCAATGACACCACAATGCTTATGCAGAGCGCCCGGGGCGGCGTGTCTGTTATAAAGGGTTATTATGCCTGAAAGGGAGGTATATTATGAAATTTAAGATAGCAATACCGCAGCCCATTACAGACATGGGAACAAAGTATTTGACAGAAAAAGGCTATGATGTAGCAGTGGGAGACGGAAGAACTGATGCGGAAACAATAAAGAATTTGATAAAGGATGCGGACGGCATATTGGCAAGAACGGCGCCGTATCCCGGGGAGGTATTGGAGGCGGCGCAAAAGCTGCGGGTTATCGGGCGATTCGGTGTTGGTCTTGACAATATAGATTTGGATTACTGCAAGGAAAACTATATTTGGGTTACCATAGCGCCCCAAGCCAATTCCAACGCTGTGGCGGAACATGCCATAGGCTTTATTCTGGCCTGCGCCCATCAGACTGTTTTGATGGACAGGGAGACAAAGGCGGGAAACTGGGAGGCCAGGAATATAAAAAAAGGCAGGGATGTGACTGGAAAAACGCTGGGGCTTATAGGCCTTGGACGTATTGGACGGGAGGTGGCCAAAAAGGCGTTATCGGGTCTTAGTATGCGGGTGTCGGCATACGATCCTTATGTGGCACAAAAGGACGCGCCGGAGGGCGTGACAATGGCAGGTACGCTGGAGGCGCTTTTAGAACAGTCAGATTTTGTGTCTATACATATGCCGTCTACAAAAGATACAGTCAATATGGTAAATAAGGAATTTCTCTCCAAAATGAAGCCGACGGCATACTTGATTAACTGTGCACGAGGAGCTGCTGTGGATGAAGAGGCTCTCTATGAGGCGCTGAAGAATAGAGTGATTGCGGGAGCGGCACTGGATGTAATGAAGGAAGAGCCCCCTTGTGTGGATAATACTCTTTTTACTCTGGACAATTTGATTGTATCACCTCATAATGCGGGGCTTACCATTGAAACGATGGATGCCATGGGGCTTCATGCGGCTATGGGAATTGACGATGTACTGAGCGGGAGAAAACCGCAATGGCCGTTCCTTACCTTTGGGGAGTAAGTAGTTGTTTGAAATACCGGGGAAGATAAAAACGTCAGAGAACAAAAATAAGAGCTGGACTATGCCTGTTTAGGGTACAGTCCAGCTTTTTGAGTCTGATAAAATCTTTCAGACTACCTTTGCTTTCTCAGGTATAAAATCAAAAGCCCCGATGCAAGTATTGCTGAGGGCAGTACAATAACCGACAGTATGCTCCACATTGTCACAGTGGAGGAGGAAAGGGTAAGGTATTCAACCGCAGCGCTTTTAGGCGGTATGACGGCGGTCAGGGACGTATGATTTTCTCTCAGCATCCATTGCAGGGTGTTAGAGAAGAAGTCAATATTTGCGACGGAAAAGCTTTGCACCAGAGTGTCATCTAAAAGTGAGGCGGCAGAAACGACTACCAGCCTTCCTTCTCCTTTTTCTGCGGCAACGGCGAAGTCAAAGGGGCCGTTTTTCACTTTTTCACCATCTGTTTTTTCTAAGTATGCCTTTTCAGAGGAGACAAGAAGGGATTGAAGCACAGCGTCTCCGCTTTTTGTATTGGTTTCAATCGCCTGTGCATTTGGAATGAAAATATTTATTCGCTTATCCGCAATAGACTGTGTTATCTCATGCTCCTGAAGGCTTGGAATGATGTAATTTGGGTACTGGTAAAAATTGCCGTCATCCTCCATAGCCGTCCCGTTTAAAATTTCTATGCCATAATCCTCAAGCATGCCCATAAGGCGCGGCATATCCTGCACTTTTTCTGAAGCTGTCAAAAAAATGCTGCCGCCCGTTTCCAGATAATTTTTCAGTGCGGCTACCTCCTTTTCGGTATAGTCCACGGAGGGAGCGTTCAAGAGCAGCGCAGCCGCATCAACAGGGATTTCCCCCGAAACCATCAGATCTAAACTTGTAAGATCCACAGCCAGCTTGGTGACTGCATCTTTTCCCAGTGTTCCAAGCTCTTTTTCACCATGACCGCTCAGGGTATATAGCTTGGGAAGGGTGTCTGACAGAACATAGCGGATAGCGCCGGTGACCTGGCCTTCCCCATCAAAATCTATATTATATACTCCTGTAAACTCATAGGAGAGGTAGTCTGTTATATAAATATCACTATTATTGATTATTTTATATCGGCTGCCATTTGAGACGACAATACTGTTTGCCTCTATATTTTCGCCGTATTGCTGTGAAAAAAAACTGTCTGAAATTGGATCTACGCATGCTGTTTTAATATGTTTGGATAATCCTTTGTACTGTTCCAGCATCTTCACCAGTATAGCGTCCTCCTGCCCTGAGGGCGCTGCCAGGTAAATGGAAATATCGTCTGTGAGTGATGAGACAGTCTGTTTTGTCTCATTCCCCAGGGTATACAGTTTATTTTTGCTCAAGTCAAGCTGTGTATACTGTTTAGGGATGAGGGTAAGGGCTGTGTTGGATAGTACGATGACCAGTATTGCTGTAAATATGGAGAGTGCGGTTTTATTGTTACGGCTGAAGTGTATTCTCATTTTTATTCCCCCTTAACCCTGCTGTCTTTTTTTCATATACTGAACTGTGAGAAAAACAAACAGTGCACTTACAGAAATGAAATAAAATATTGAAGTGAAGTCAAATATCTGGTTCGCCATGGCGGCGAACCGGTCGGCAAAGGATAATTTACCGAGAAACTGAGTGAATCTGTCAGCAAATATTCGTTTGTCCGTCAGATACAAAACGGTAAGGGGAAGGATACCGCTTAGACTAGCAGCACACATGATTTTTTTGTCCAGTGTAAACAGATACAAAATACCGCCAAGACAAAGAAAGAGAATACAGAATCCGGCATAGGAAGCAAAGAGAGTGGGGGAAACCAAGTCAGTCAAACCATCCATGAAGTAAAGTATCAAAAGCGCCAGAAAGGTTGCCACTGCCGCTACAACCTGACTTTCTGTCAGGGAGGACACAAACAGACCGATTGAGATATAGGCACAGCCCAGTAAAAAAAAGCCTAAAACAGCGCTGTAATCAGAAAGCAGGGAACCCTTTCCTCCATAAAAGCGAAGGATGAGGGGGCCAAGGGACGCGAGCAAAACCTCTGTGCCAAAGACGGTAATCAGTGCAAGGTATTTGCCCAGGACTATATCTGTCAGTGTGATGGGAGAGGTCAATAGCATCTGATCTGTTCTTGTCTTTTTCTCCTCCGCCAAGGAGCGCATTGTTAAAATAGGAACAGCCAGCAGCAAAACCACGGCTATGGTAGATAACACTGCGCTGAAGAAGGGGTATCCCTGATAAATATTGTAGCTGACAAAGTAAATTCCGGTAAACAGGCTCAGGACGGCGAGAAAAACATATCCTGTCATGCCGGTAAAGTAAGTCTGCATTTCTTTGCGGTAAATGACTGCCAATTTCATACCTGTCACCATCCTTTCTCTTTGTTGCCGTTTAATGTAAGCTGCAAAAAGATATCCTCAAGATGACAGTTATTAAACTTCATCTGTATAATCGGACAGTCCTCTTTTGCAAAGCCGCGAAAAAGGCAGTCTCTCACCTCTGCGTTTTCCCCGGGATAAATAAGGATATCTGTAGTAGAATTTTCCGCGGCGGGAAGTATGTCAAAGGAAAAAAGCTGCTGGTCTTCGCATAAGGCATTCAGTATGGATACTGCTCTTTTCTTATGTGCACGAACGCTGATAAGAAGTTCCTTACGATTCGACTGCCCGGCCAGGGTATCGGGTTTACCGTTTGCCACAATGCGGCCCTCCGATAAAATCATGATATTATCACAAATCTCGCTGATTTCAGAAAGAATATGGGAGCTCAGTATAATAGCGTGATCTCTCCCAAACGATTTGATAAGGCTTCTGAATTCCATAGTCTGCTTCGGGTCAAGCCCTACGGCAGACTCGTCCAATATGAGAGCGGGCGGACTTCCAAGCAATGCGTGGGAGAGGCCGACTCTTTGCTTATATCCCTTTGAGAGACTTCGTATCAGTTTTTTGTCCATGTCTGCAATATTTGTTTTTTCCATGGCCTCTGCAATGGCATCTTTTCTTTCCTTTCTTGGGACACCCTTTAAATTTGCTGAAAAGGAAAGGTATTCTCTTACAGTCATATCC
Source organism: Bacillota bacterium (assembly GCA_019422105.1). Classification (GTDB taxonomy): domain Bacteria; phylum Bacillota; class Clostridia; order Lachnospirales; family Anaerotignaceae; genus JAHZDZ01. Next base: position 18,774 of record JAHZDZ010000017.1, read on the forward strand.
TGATAAAGAGGAGGTATTTCAGGAAGATAACCTATTCTCTGTTTTGCTTTAACGGCTTCAGAAGACATATCATAACTGTCGATATAGATTTTGCCGCTGTCAGGAAAGAGATAACCGGTAATCATATTCAGTGTAGTAGATTTACCTGATCCGTTGGGACCCAAGAAACCGTATATTTCTCCCTTTTTTACCTCAAAGCTGATGTTGTCAACTGCCGTTTTATTGCCATAGCGTTTTGAAATATTTTCTGCTTTTATCATTCCTTCACCTCCAGTGAATGATAAGGGGCCGGAAGGGTGTATTGTACGTTTTTTGGTTTGAAGCGGAGAAGACAAGCCGGATCAAAGGGAAAAAGATGGAATTCTGGCCGGATACCAAAAGAGAATAACCATTCAACAATAATTCGTTTTTCCACATCACCCGGGTTTTATGGGAAAAAAGGCCTATAGCCCGCCGGGATTGACAGGCAGGCTATAAAAAGCATGAAGAAAATGCTCCTTTTATTCTTTTATTCCGGCAATGGACTTTGCCAGTACCCTTTTGCCCACAATATTGCTTTGACGCTGTATCATGATTCTTTGCGCCTGAGGGCTTCCCGCACCATGCATGGACTCAGTGCGGTATCCAACTGCGCCGCAGCCAAGCGTGAGGTTTTCGATAAGCCTGAGACATCTAAGCCTTGCTTCGGCGGAAACTCCGTCTGCTCCGGCAAGATATTTTTCTACATAATGTCCGACGGCGGCGCTTTTTAAGTCCTTTTCCGACGGAGCCGTAACCATGATGCCTCCTGCAATATCTTCCGCCAGGCGGGTGATTTCATAGGGAAATCGGGTTACGTTTTGTTTGCATACATTGGCCAGCAGGTTATTGATATAGAAATTACCCGATGCCGTTTGTCCCCCTTCTGCTGCGGAAGCAATACCGCAGGAATACAGGGTTTCATTCAGGTGGGTCATTTCAATCAGTTTGTCCTTAATGTGAGATGCATTTTCTGTGCCGTTGTATTTGGAGATCAGGGAGGAAGCGCCGATAAGTACATCTCCGACGCCGACCTTGCAGCCGCCATAGCTGTTTCTGTGATAGCCTGCAAAGCGCTCAACCAAAAGTCCCGCGAATTCTGTTTCGCCGTTCAGAAAAATTCTCTCATTCGGCACAAAAACATGGTCAAATATGGTAAGAGCCTCTACACCGCCGAATTTACAGTTACCGACATCAATATCGCTTTTCTCCATTTTTCTGGTATCACAGCTTTGCCTTCCGATAATGAGAGTAATGCCAGGGGTGTCAACGGGAATACTGAAGGCGACAGCGTAATCCTTGTCCTCAGGCTTCATTGCGGAAGTCGGCATTACGAAAACCTCATGGGCATTGGTAATACCTGTAATATGTGCCTTGGCGCCGTTTACCACAACACCGTCAGGACGCCTTTCCACAACTCTTAAATATAAATCCGGGTCCCTTTGTTTGGACGGGGACAGGGCGCGGCTGCCCTTCGGGTCGGTGAGTGCGCCCGCTACAATAAAGTCTCTGGTCTGTATATAAGCAAGATATTTTTTAAAATTTTCAAAATACTCTGTGCCATAGGTTTCATCAATGTCGAATGTAGTAGCGTATAGAGCGTTTGCACCGTCGCAGAGCACACAGCGCTGAAAACACGCGCCTGTTTTCTGACCCATCAGTCTCTGCATTTTTACCTTCTTCACTAAATCCTCTACGCTCATATGAATAGAGGAAAAACGGTTGATTTTTTCTCCCGTTAAATTGGAGGTGGCAGTCATAAGCTCCTCGTATTCCGGCATAAGGGCCAAATCATAGCTTAGCTTGACGCAGTTCATGGAGGGCTTCAGCATGGGATGTTCGGGGTGATTGTCTATTTTTTCCCCCTGCAGGTAAATATTCCAGTTCATTTGTCTTATACTTTCTATATATTCTTCTCCGGTCATGAGCGGCATTTTCTTCCCTCCCTTTTCCTATTGTCCGTCTCTGAATTTTCTTTCTTTCCACCAGGGGTAAGCAGGCGGCATGTCGTTTTCCACACTCATTGTAAATTGAGGAGGCCTTTTTTCGCTGAAGGAATGAATGCCCTCTAAGGCGTCCGGCTGACGGCCTATCCACTGGAGAATAATGGATTCCGCTTCATGAGCGTCCATTGGATCTTTTGCACCGAGCATGCGCCAGAACATCTGCCGTATAACCGCCACGGAGACCGGCGCCGTATAATCGACAATTTCCTTTGCAATTGCATAGGCGCAGGGCAGAAGTTCCTCCGGCTCCACGACCTTACTGACAATGCCGTATTGGAGCGCTTCCTGGGCGGATATGATACGTCCCGAAAGAACAAGCTCCATTGCCCTTGAAATTCCGATAATTTTAGGGAGAAAATAGCTGCTGCACGCCTCGCTTATGATGCCACGTCTGGCAAATACAAAGCCCATTTTAGCCTTTGTGGAGGCGATGCGGATATCCATAGGAAGCGTAGAAGTGATGCCTACGCCCACTGCAGGGCCATTTATTGCGGCGATAAGTGGTTTTTTCATCTCAAAAATCTTGAGGGCGATTGTTCCTCCTCCGTCCCTGTGCTCCTCGGGCTTTGCGCCGCTGAAATCGAAGGCTGTATCAGCGCTTAAATCCATGCCGGCACAAAAGCCCCTACCTGCGCCTGTGACTATGATGACCCTGATATTGTCATCCTGCTGCGCCCTGTCAAGGGCGTCCTTTATTTCGGCCTCCATGGGGGCAATAAAGGCGTTGAGCTGTTCGGGACGGTTGTAGGTAAGGGTCAGTATTTTGTCTTTCACCTCGTATTTGATGTATTTGTAATCCATATTACCACTCCTTTTTCTCAATTGTCAGAATCGATTTGTTTAAATCGGACAGTATTTTTTCAGCGTCCGATACCATTTCCTCTATTACTTCTTTGACAGGCTTTATGCCGTCAATGAGACCTACACATTCGCCCATAGCAAATATGCCTTCTTCCACAGTCCCATTTAAGAGATTTTCCCTCCCAAGAGCGCTGTCGATAAGGGGAGCCAGTCTTTCAGGGGACGCTCCGTTTTTTTCCAGCTCTAAAACCCTTTTGGCTGTCTCATTATTGATTACTCTTGCCGGATTACGTAAGCTTTTTTGTATCAGTACCGTTGACCTCTCATCGGCGCTTATCATCCATTTTTTGAAGTTTTCGTGTATGGTGTTTTCAACTGTGGCAAGCATACGTGTACCCATGACGACGCCGGAAGCGCCCAAAGCCAGGGCAGCGGCAAGACCGCGTCCGTTGGCGATGCCTCCTCCTGCAATAATTGGAATAGAAAGCTCTTTTGCGGCCTTTGCGGTTAAGACAAAGGTTCCCACCTCATCGAGGCCTGGCATTCCGGCACATTCACATCCAATCAGGGTAACCGCATCGACGCCGATGCGCTCCGCCTTTTTGGCAAAACGAACAGCCGGAACCTTATGGATTATTTTGATACCTGCTGCCTTCAGCATGGGAATGTAGGCTTCCGGGCTTCTTCCGGAGGTTTCGACTATTTTGACACCCTCCTCCACAATGGTTTCAAAGTAAGTGAGGGCCATATCGTCCGGCGCAATGGAGGGGAACATAGAAACGTTGACAATAAAGGGTTTATCGGTTAATTCCTTTACTCTTTGTATAGCGTTTTTCAGATTTTTTACACTTCCCTGCGATGCGGCGGAAAGGGTTCCGATACCGCCCGCATTTGATACGGCAGCAACAAATGCGGGCTCCGACAGCCATTGCATTCCGCCGGACATGACAGGGTACTGTATGCCCAATAAATCACATAGTTTGGTTTTCATAAACGGACAACACCTCCATATTTTATTCAGAAATTTATTCAGATAAGCTTTTTTGAAAGGCGGCAGATAGTATTATAAAGAGCAATTATTGTGCCAATAAGTGATTACTGTCTTTGTCGGATTCTTTTACGGGCACATTATCTGCAATTGAACAAAAAGATTGGGTAATGTCCGTTTTTGAGAAATGAATTCCAATTTATTTTGATTTTCGGTACAGAGGGGCGGAGGACAGAAGTGTAAAAAGTGTATTTTATAATGTATTTCGTTTGATACAAAGTGTATGATTCGGTCATTTTGTAGTTGTAAAATATAAAAAATAAACAAAAAAGAGAGAAAACGAATGAGAAATATATTTATTTTGCATTAAAAATAGTTTGTATTACAAAAATAGACAGCTGTTACCTATGTTTCGATAAATGATATAAAGCAGCCTGTGTATCGTCAGCCGTTTTTTAGGTTCGTTTGCTGCTGCTGAAAAAAGACGGCTTATTCAGAAAAAGCGATACTCGTATGAAAAAAGCTGGGCTTCTGCAAAGGGTGCGGTATTTTTTTTGCTTCATAAAGGGTGAAATGGAGCAGTTAAAAAATATTTCCATATATTACCTGAAATCTGCCGGAACGGTTTTCCTTTACTGCAAAAAATTGGCATAGATATTGCTTCTTTACTAGAGCAGGCAGAGTAATTTTATTTTGCACAAGCTTTTATCGGAGAAAATGAAACCAAACCGGAGAGGGGATGGCAGTTAAAAGACATTGCTTGAAGGGCAGAATGGCAAACGAGGAAAGCGGGGGCGGAGAATGAAGTTGGAGACAATACTGTATGATGTGAAGGACCATATAGCAACAATATGCTTTAACAGGCCGCAGGCGTTGAATGCGGCCAACAACCGAATGCTTGATGAAATTGAATACCTGTCAAAGAAGGTCGGAGAGGATGACAGTGTAAAGGCAGTTATTGTGACAGGAGCCGGAAAAGCTTTCTGCTCGGGTGGCGATTTAACAGAGATCAGAGAATATCAGGGAAAAGCAGTAGATTTTTACAGACATATGGAGGCTACCACAAAAATGGTTCTGGCCTTCGCAGAGATTCCAAAGCCTGTAATAGCGTCTGTAAACGGAGCTGCTGTGGGGGCGGGTATGAACCTTGCCTTAGCGTGTGATGTGGTGATAGCCTCCGACAGGGCAAAATTCTCAGAAATTTTTTCCAATGTCGGTCTGGTTCCTGATATGGGAGGATGCTGGTATTTGCCGAGGCTTGTGGGATTGTCCAGGGCAAAGGAGCTGATTTACAGCCACAGGATGATTTATGCAGAGGAGGCAAAGGAAATGGGAATTGTCAATAGGCTGGTGCCTCATGAGGATTTGGAAAAGGAAACCCGCAGCTTTGCACTGGAGCTTGCCAAGGGGCCTTCTGTGGCATACAGGCTTGCGAAGAAAATGCTGAATAAAAGCTTTGAGACAAGCTTGGCGGGGATGCTTGAGCTGGAAGGATATTCTCAGTCTGTCAGCGGGGCCTCAGTCGATTATAAGGAGGGCGTAGACGCATTTTTTGAGCGCCGGACTCCGGAATTTAAAGGTAAGTAAATTTTTAGGGGGGAGAAGGAAATGGATTTGCTGACATATGAAAGGAAAGGATGCTCGGCAGTAATTACAATGTGCAGCCCGCCGCTCAACGTAATTGACCAGAGGCTGCGGGGGGAAATCAGGGCGGCGCTGGAGAGGGCCAGAGAGGATGAAGCGGTTCATACAGTGCTTCTTACCGGATCGGGGAAGGCGTTTATGGCCGGTGCGGATATCAACGGTTTTATGGACATGACGGGGAAAAAAGGGCAAGCCTATGATTTTGTCTATAACGCCTATGACGTTTGGTATCTTCTTGAAAATTTGGAGAAGCCCACAATAGCGGTTATTAACGGACTTGCTCTGGGAGCGGGGCTTGAGATGGCGCTGTGCTGCGATATACTGATTGCCTCTGAGAAGGCGAAGCTGGGACTGCCGGAAATTAAACTGGGGCTTTTTCCCGGAGGCGGGGGGACACAGAGACTTACCCGACTTATCGGCCGGGCTAAGACGAAGGAAATGATATTTACAGGCGAGCCAATATCTGCCGCCAGAGCATATGAAATGGGAATTTTAAACTATGTAACGAGGCAGGGAGAGGAAATGGACAAGGCGATGGCAATCGCTGAAAAAATAAACGGTTTTTCCTCTCTGGCTTTGAAAAATGCAAAAAGAGCAGTCAATGGAGGGGCTGATACGACACTTAGAAACGGTATTGAGCTTGAGGCCAACTGCTTCCAGGAGGTTTTTATGGGAGATGACGTCGCGGAAGGCGTTGCGGCCTTTTTGGAAAAAAGGGAGCCGCATTTCAGGTAAGCTGTTTGCATCAAGCCAGGAGGGAGGCTTATATGGATTTTAAATTTAACGAGAACGAGAGAATGATACGGGAATTGACCAGGGAATTTGCACAAAATGAGATACTTCCTCAGATAGAATATATGGAAAGAGAAAAGCATCCGCCGGAGGGGCTTTATCAGAAACTCTGTGAAATCGGCATTTTAGGTACGGTACTGCCGGAGGAGTACGGCGGATTGGACTTAAATTACAGCAGCTTTCTCATAGCCATAGAGGAAATCAGCAGAGTGTCTCCGGGAATTGCCTGCTCGGTTTTGACAAGTGTCGCGGCCATGGAGGCAATTAATATGTTTGGCACACAGGAGCAGAGGCAAAGATGTATTCCAAAGGGCATCAGCGGTGAAGCCGTGCTTTCCTTTGCTTTTACGGAGGCGGCTACCGGATCTGATCCGAAACAGCTTACCACTACCATGAAAAAGGAAGGGGATCACTATATTTTAAATGGTACAAAGCGGTTTATCACCAATTCCTCCTATAAAGGTCCCATGCTTGTTTTTGCCATAGACACGGACAGCGGCAGGTGTACAGGCTTTATCATAGATAAATTCTGTGAGGGCTATTCCCTTTCCAGCCAATGGGAAAAGGTAGGTTTTCATGAAAGCCCCGTTTATGATGTTTTTTTGGACAATGTAAGGGTTGAGGAAAAGGACATACTGGGACAGGAGGGAGACGGCTTCCGTGTTCTTCTGCAAACCAGCGCCTACGGTAAACTGGGACAGGCTGCATCTGCGCTGGGTGTTATTGGACAGGCCAGAGAGCTGGCGGTGAAATATGTAAAGGAAAAGATGCACAGGGGAGAGCCAATCACAAAATTCCAACAGATACAATTGAAAATTGCTCATCTTTCTGAAAAATATATCAGCTCGAAGTGGATGGTTTACAGCGTGGGGGCCATGGCGGATGATATAACGGATTTAAAGGCTTTTCAGGCGGAAACGGCCCTGACGAAGGGATATGTTTCCGATTTGGCGGTTCAGGCATGTGCTGAGGCGATGGCAGCTATGGGTGCTTATGGTGTTACTGAGGAATACGGCATAGAAAGGCTTATGCGCAGCTCCCTGATTTACCCTGTTATCGAGGGGGTATCCGATGTTCAGAGGATACTGTATGCCGGTCTTGTGCTGAAATAGCGGGGAGGAGGCAGTATGGAAAAACAGATGGCGGTAAGAAGAGGGAGACTGTATGAGCTTCCTGCCGGGGAACAGTTAGAGAAAAAGCGGGTTTCCTATGACGAAATTCTACCCCTGATACAAAATGGGGATGTTATCTGTTCCACGGGAGGTGCTATTTTTCCGGACGGCTTTCAGCGGAGGCTGGCGGAATACATTTACCGTGAGGATTTACACATCTCATACATTGCACCGTTTCAGCTCACAGCCCATGAGATAACAGAGGACAGATATAAAAACAACGCGAATTTTTATTCCTTCTTTTTCGGTGCTGAGCGCAGCCGTTTTCAAAATGGCAATATACATTATATTCCCATTCATCTTGGCGAAACGGGGGATATGCTTTTGAAGAGAAAGCCAAGAGTTGTTGTCATGACCTGTACTCTGCCGGATAAAGACGGCTGGATGAGCCGCAGTATATGGGGATCCCACATCCACAGGAGGGTATTGGAATCCCCTGACTGTGAGATAGTCATTGCGGAGGTCAACTCCAATTTGCCTTATACCTTGAGTGACGGTGAGGGGCATACCATGGTACATATCTCGGAGATAGATTATATGGTAGAAAACGATTTTCCGCTGCAGGAGATTAAGACCAGAGAATCGACAAGGACAGAAAAGGCCATTGCCGGATACATTTCTGAAATGATACGGGATGGAGATTGTCTCCAGCTGGGACAGGGGGGACTGGCGGATGCCATCGGCATGAACCTCATTGATGCCCATAAGAAGGACCTGGGTTATCAGGCGGAGGTGCTGACAAATTCTGTGGCGGCACTAATGAAAGCGGGCGTTGTCAACAACAGCAGAAAAAATTTGTATCGGGGAGTATCGGTTGCGGCGGCAGTAGTTGGAGACAGAGCTCTCTGGGATTTTGTTCACAATAACCCAGAGGTCTGTATCAAGGAAATAGACTGGGTCAATAAGGCCGATAATATCAAGGCGAATGATAACACAATATCTATCAATAACGCTATGGAGATTGATTTGGTGGGGCAGACAGCATCCGAGGCCATTGGGCCGAGGCAGTATACGGGTACGGGAGGACAGCTGGAATGGGTGTACGGGGCACAGTGTTCAAAGGGCGGCAGAAGTATCATCGCCTTGAACTCCTCCTACCATGACAGGCAGGGCTGTCTGCACTCAAAGATTAAGCCCGTGCTGCCCTTGGGGAGCATTGTGACAACGCCGAGAACCTCTGTACAGTTTGTAGTGACAGAATACGGCACAGCTGATTTGAAGTACAGAAGTACACAGGAGAGAGCAAAGTCACTGATAGCCATTGCACACCCTGCATTTCGGGAAGAACTGCGCTTTGAGGCAAAAAAATATGGATGGATAATATAGAGTTTCAACAGAAGGAGGAGAGCCATGGATTTTACACTGAATGAAAACGAAAAAATGGTTCGGGATTTGGCTCGGGAATTTGCGGATAAGGTTCTGCGGCCCCAGATGGAGGAGATAGACAAAAAGGATCAGCTGTCCGACGAGCTGTTCCGCCAAATGACAGAGATGGGTTTTTTAGGCATTGTCATGCCGGAGGAATACGGAGGCCTTGGGCTTGGCTATGAAAATTTTGTGCTTGCAGTGGAGGAAATCGCCAAGGTATCGGGAGGCGTTGCGTCAGCACTTCTGGTAAGCCTGACGCCCCTTGAGGCTATCAGCGTTTTTGGAACCGGGGAGCAGAAGGAAAAATATATTCCGCCCGCTTTGCGGGGAGAATACAGGGCGGCTATGGCTTTTACGGAGCCGGAAACGGGGTCGGATCCCAAGCAGCTGACAACAAAGGCACAGCGCCAGGGCGATTACTACATATTAAACGGTACGAAGCGTTTTATTTCTAATGCCTCCTATCCGGGACCTATTTTGCTTTATGCCAGGGATGCGGATACGGGACTTTGTACAGCTTTTATTTTTGACAAGTTCTGTGAAGGGTATTCTATTTCAACAGCATGGGAGAAGATAGGACTATTTGGAAGCCCCGTACACGATATTTTTTTGGACAATGTAAAGGTGCCTGCCGATTGTGTTTTGGGGAAGGAGGGGCAGGGCTTCGACATACTCCTTGAGGCAAGCGCTTACGGTAAGCTTGGCTTTATTGCCGCTTTTCTGGGCACTATGTGCGCCTCCTATGAGGCGGCCTTAAAATATGCAAAGGAGAAAATGCACAGGGGAAAGCCTATTGGAAAATTCCAGGCAATACAGCTCAAAATAGGGCTTTTGGCCTCCAAATACGAGAGCGCCAGATGGATGGCGTATCGAGTGGGGTCTATGGCCAACCATGTGGAGAATATGGAGGAGTTTAAGGCACAGGCTGCTTTGGTCAAGGGATATATAGCGGATTTAAGCGTGGAGTGCGGCGTACTTGCCATGAATGTTCTTGGTTCCTACGGTGTTATGAGAGAATACCAGGTGGAAAGGATGCTGCGGGACTCCCTGATAGCGCCCCATATCGAAGGTGTTTCCGATATACAGAGAATTATCGCGGCTAACTATTTGCTGCGGCATTGACATCTATTTTATAGGGGAGGTGGTGCTGGAAAACGATTGGTTATGGTGTTATGACAGCGGATGACATTGTGAGGAAAAGGGATTTTGAGGAGGAGAGATATTATGAAGAAAAGATTATTCTCTATGCTTCTTGCGGCAGTGCTGTGTGTAAGTCTTGCGGCGTGCGGCACCAAAAAGGAGGAGGCTCCCGTCAATAAACAAGGCGATGAGGCGCAGGAGCAAAAGGGTGAAGAGGCGGAAGAAAAAGAAACCTATACCATGCGTTTTTCCCACTGTAATGCGACAACGACGTTTAATCACGATATTGTCATGCACTTTGTAGATCTGGTGGAGGCAAATTCCAACGGTCAAATCAAGGTAGAGGTTTATCCGGCTGCCCAGCTGATGCCTTTAGATCAGGAGATGGCCGCCGTTTTGGACGGAAGGATTGAGGCATGCTATTCCCATGGCTATCTCGGTGAAAACGTGACGCCTATGTACCGTGTATACAATTACCCGAACATATTTGGAGACACAGAGGAAACCTATGAAAATATGCTGGATTTCAACGAGAATATCTATAAGGAAAAAATTCTCCCCGCCTTTGAAGATTACGGCTTTGTAGCATATAACGGTGCAGCCGACCCCAACAGGGCCGTATTCACCATGAAAAGTCAGATCAAAACAGTGGAGGATTTAAAAGGACTTAAAATAAGAACCGGAAGCGGCGCGGCCGGTGACGTAATCGGAAGAGCCCTGGGCTTTAATCCGGTAGCCATATCAAGCTCAGAAATGCTGACGGCCTTTATGCAGGGCACTGTTGACGGCACCGTTATTGGACCGATTTATGGCTATGCCAATCAGATTCCGAACATTAAATACTGTGCTGTCAATAATATCGACTATCCCGGTCTGGCGAATATGATTTGCATCTCTAAGGAATGGTTTGACTCCCTTCCCGAAAATTTGCAGCAGGTGCTGAATGAGGCCGGTGAAGATACCACAAAATGGGCGATTGAAGAGTGCCGTACCAGAGCAAACGAAGCTTGGGAAGGCTTTGAAAAGGAAATGGGTGTTGAGATGTATACCTTCCCTGAGGAAGAGCTGCAAAAGGAAATGGATCTCTTTGCACCTTATGCGGAGGAATATACAAAGGAGCATCCGGAGGTTAAGGAGATATGGGACTACATGCTTGAAAACTATGCGGGAAAGTAAAATCTGCGATTATGTGTCTGTTTTTGTCCCAGCTGTTTGTGACAGCTGGGATACATAAAAATTTTTTTGGAGGGGGCAGGGTTTTTGTTGAGCTGTGAAGAGGATTTTTCACAGATAAAGAAGAGAGGGATACAATGAACAAAATATTGAAATTTGCAGAAAAGCTTGACAATATCGTCGTCTTAGTATGCTGTGTGCTATTATTGGGCTATACGGGAATTGTACTGACAGGAGTGTTTTTAAGAACCTTTTTTTCGCTGGCTTTTCAGTGGACGGAAGAGCTTTGCCGTTATTTCCATATTGCCACAGTAGTATTGATGTGCGGGCCTTTGATTTTCAAGGAGGGACATATTAAGGTTGACCTGCTGATGAATTATATCTCTGAGAAGGTGCAGGCAATATTGGAAATTATCAGCATTTCCCTCACCACATGTTATGTGGGCTTTGTGCTGTACCATGCGGTGCGCTGGGAGAAGCAGCTCTACGACCTCCAGAGCCTGACTAATTCCCAGGCTTTTAAGCTTTGGATGCCGGGTATTGCGATTCCTGTAGGATTTTTCATTGCATTTTTATTCTGCTTTCTTTTGATAGTAAAAAAAATCAAATACTATACGGAGCTGAAAAGGGGAGTAAAGCAGGATAAAGGAGAAGGCTACAAGGGAGCAATTTAAAAGAAAGGAGAATGAGCTATGTTACTTGCGATAATGCTGTTGGGCTTTGCGTTGCTGACAATAACGGCTATGCCCATATTTGTTTCATTGGGATTGCCAGCCGTTATTGTAGGAACGGGTGGTATGGCGTTAAAAGGCACAATGACACCCCTTGCCTATTTTACGGCAAATGACAGCTGGGTCATACTGGCGGCGCCGTTTTTCCTTTTATCCGGCAATCTGATGGGAAACTGCGGCCCTGCGGAATCCCTGTTTGATTTGTGTGACAAGTGCTTGGGGCACAGAAGAGGAGGACTTGCCATTGCGGTTATATTTGCCTGCGTTTTGTTCGGCGCTGTGACAGGCTCTGCTATTGCAACGACAATAGCAGTGGGTTCTCTGGCCATAGGCGAGATGATAGACAAGGGCTACGAGAAATCCTACTGTTATGGTCTTTGCGCTGTATCCGGGCTTTTAGGGCTTATGATACCGCCGAGTATTTATATGGTATTGTTTGCGGGGCTTGTAAACGGCGATATACTGCTCTATTTTATGTCAGGTTATCTGCCGGGAATATTTCTGGCACTGCTTTTAATATTGATTGCCGTAAAAAAAGCGCCGAAGGTACATAGGACGCCGGCTGCAATGAAAGACAGATTGACAGCTCTGAAAAAAGCGCTTCCGGCCCTTGGCATGCCTGTTTTGATTATGGTATCGATTTATTCCGGTGTGTTTACCCCAACGGAATCGGCAGCGTTGTCAGTTTTGTACACTTTAATCATATGCCCTGTTTTTTACAGGGACAAATTCAGCTTTAAAACTTTTATGGATGCCTGCAGGGGAACCGTAAATTCTGTAGGACAGATATTTATTATTCTCGGCGCAGTTACGGTATATTCCAATGTACTCACCTATATGCAGGTACCTCAGGCAATTGCCACCTTTATTGCCGAGGCCAATGTTTCTCCTCTTATGCTGATGCTTTTTATTGTAGTTGTATACTTTATCTTTGGCTGTGTGATAGATCCTGTGCCGATTATGTATCTGACAATTCCCATTTTTTATCCAATTATCGTTTCTATGGGAATCAACACGACTTATTTTATGATTGTCACCGTTTGTATGATGATGGTGGCGCAGGTAACGCCGCCCTTTGGCGTCATATTGTTTGCCCTGTCAGGGCAGTTCAAAGAAAAGATAGAAGTAATCGTAAAGGGGACAGTGCCCTTTTTGACGGTTATGATGATTGGTGTTTTGTTGATAGTTCTGTTTCCTGATATCTGCCTTATACTGCCAAAGCTTCTGCTGGGAAGGTATTAAGGCTGACAATGTTTCATTTTTGAGTGGAAAATTCAAGCCTTCAGATAGATTAAATTAGATGAGTTATGTACTATTGGTGTGATTTATTTGGAAGGGAGAGAAAGAAATGGAGGAAAGAAGAGCGGTGAGAAAAGGCCGCTATCACGAGATTGCCTCCTGGGAGCAACAGTACAAAAAGAAGCTGGTGTTACCTGAGGAAGCGGCGCAGCAGATAAAAAACGGGGATACGGTAGCGCTTACGGGAGGCGCCAGCATGCCGAGGCGCTTTGAGGCCGCTATGGCGAAAACCGTGCTTGAAAAGGACATCCATATTGAGGTGATGGCAAATACCTTTGCCGGCGAGGTGGAATTTATAAAGCCGGATTACAAGGATAACATACTTATTAATTCGGTATTTTTTACGGGGGAAAAAACGGCTTATGGGCAGGGCAATCTAACCTATCTGCCCAATCATCTGAGCTGGACCGGAAAAATCATTGAGAGCAGAAGACCGCGGGTAATTTCCATAACCTGCTCCAGGCCAGATGAAAACGGCTGGATGAGCCGCAGCCTTTGGGGAATTCATGTAAGCAGGGACGCCTTTGAAAGTCCGTCCTGTGAGGTTTTAATTGCTACCGTGAACGAAAAGCTGCCCTATGTTTTAAGCGAGGGCGACAGGCATATGATGATCCATGTTTCCGAGGTGGATTACATCATTGAGGAGGATAACGATGTCTCCGAGATTAAAACAAAGAAATCTACCCGGACAGAAATCAATATTGCCGGCTATATAGCGGAATTGATAGAGGACGGGGCCTGTCTTCAGCTTGGACAGGGAGGTCTTGCAGATGCTGTGGGGGAAAATCTGATTCATTCGGAGAAAAAGCACCTAGGCTTTCACTCTGAGCTTTTAACCAACAGCTGCGTGAAGCTATTGAAGGCCGGTGTCATTGATAACAGCCAAAAAAAATTGTGCCCCGGAAAGCTGGTCGGCAGCATTGTCTCAGGTGACAGAGAGCTGTGGGAATTTCTGGACCATAACCCTCAGGCTTATATATTTGAGCTGGACTGGGTGAACGATATAAAAAATATTTCTGCCAACGATAATGTGGTATCTGTCAACAGCGCCATGGAAATTGATCTGACAGGGCAGGTATGCTCCGAATCCATAGGATACAGGCAGTTTGCAGGTACGGGAGGCCAGTTTGAATGGGTTATGGGCGCGCAGATGTCAAAAGGCGGAAAAAGTATCATTGCCATTAATTCCTCCTACACAGACAAGCAGGGTGAGATGAAAAGTAAAATTAAACCAATACTGACACCGGGGGCCGTTGTCACAACTCTTCGCAATAATGTACAGTATGTTGTGACGGAATATGGTGTTGCAGATTTAAAATACAAAACGGTCAGGGAAAGAACGAAGTCGCTGATAGGCATTGCGCACCCCGCTTTTCGGGAGGAGTTATCCTTTGAGGCAAAAAAAATGCTTTATATCCTTTGATTGATTCGGCAACAATAATTGCCCTCCCTTTGAAAAAGCCTGCCAGGCATCAATTGGCAGGCTTTTTTCTCTCTGTATGCTTTGAGGAAAAAGGCATTATGCGATTGGATTTAGGAATTGTTCTCTCCTTATGTCAGGATTTGCTTTCGCGCAGGTTGTAAAGCTTAATTTTACTGTAGAGAGTAGAACGGGCAACACCCATTTCCTTAGCCGCTCTTGAGATATTCCAGTAATTTTTTTCCAAAAGGCGCTTGATACATTCCTTTTCATCCTCGGGCTTTTCGTCCTGAATATCAAGAAGCTTTGCCGCCGGCAAAAAGGAGGTTTTCTGAAGATAATAAGGGAGCAGCTCTGAGGTTATGAGGGGGCCCTTTGCCAGTATGACAGTCCTCTCGACAATATTTTGAAGCTCGCGGATATTGCCCGGCCAGTCATAGTTCATAAAAATTGCCCTGACCTCTTCCGATATGGTCCGAACGCTTTTGGTATACTTATGGTTAAATTTTTCAATAAAGGCCCTGGTCAGAAGAGGAATGTCGTCTTTTCGTTCCCTAAGAGGCGGTATGTTGATGGAAAATACATTAAGCCTGTAGTAAAGATCCTGCCTGAAATTACCCTGGGCAACCTCCTTCATCAAGTCCTTGTTGGTGGCGGATATAATGCGCACATCAATGGGGAGATAGGTTTGACTTCCCACAGGATTGATGACTTTCTGTTCGATGACCCGCAATAGGTAGGATTGCAGCTGGAGAGGCATTTCTCCTATTTCGTCCAGGAATATGGTGCCTCCGTTTGCAAGCAGAAATTTTCCTGTTTGCCCGCCCTTTTTCGCGCCGGTGAACGCGCCTTCCTCATATCCAAAAAGCTCGCTTGCAATGAGTTCCTTTGGAATGGCGCCGCAGTTGACTGCGATAAAATTACCGCTTCGGTAGGAGCTGGAATTATAGATGGATTGAGCGATAACGTCCTTTCCGGTGCCGCTTTCTCCCGTCAGCAGGATATGGGCATCCGTATTTGCAGCGGTTTTTGCCAAATCAAGACAGTCAATAAAATTTTTATCCTGTCCGATTATGGTTTCAAAGCTGAAGCTGGCCTCGTTTTGCACAATTTTCTGCGCCAGCTTTTTTACCCTTGAAACCTTTGTCATCAGGAGTATACCGCGCTGAGTTGCAGCGGTTTTTATGATGCGGTAGGTTATAGTGAAGGGAACGGATTTCCCGTTGGCGATAATATTTGTCATATAGTCGGTGACTTCCACTTTGTTGTCTATGGAATTGAGAAAGGATTTGTTTAAGAAGAGGTCGGCCAAATTTCTTCCGACAAAAGAGCCCCCAAGGCTTGAGGTGACCATTTTGTTTTGGGACAGTATTTTTTTATCCCTGTCAAAGGTGATAACACCCTCGTCGATGGCGTCGATAATAATATTGTTATGTTTATAGGCCAAGTCCACTTTTTCAAGCGCCTGAAGAATAGTAAGCTGTTTCTCGATGGAGTAGGCTGTGATAAAAGCCATGCCCAAGGTATGATAATTTACATTTTCCTTTTTGCCGCAGATGGAGATGGCGCCAAGAATACTGCCGTCAGGGTCGTGAATCGGCGCGCCGCTTCCGGCCCAATTCTTTGCACAGAGACAGTAGTGCTCATAGCCGAATACCTGCAAAGGGCGATCCTCTGCAATTGCTGTGCCGATTGGATTATTCCCTATACCGCTTTCACTCCAGTCGGCGCCTGGTATACCGTTTCCCTTCATGGCGGAATCTACCATATCACTGTCTCCCTGTACGGTAAGAAGATAGCCCTGTGCATCGCTGATGGCGATAGTAAAGCTGGAGTTTTTGATAAAATGGTACAGCTTTTCGATGGCAGGCTGTACAACCTGTATGAAAGCGGCATTTTTTTTCAGACGCCTCTGGAAGGAAACGGCATCCTCTGCGGGAGCCGATTTTGTCAGCGGGGACACGTCCTTTTGGCGGCAGCGCTCCCATGCTCTTAATACCTCGGGGCGCATATAGGGCGAAGCAATGCTGTTGCCCTCAATGAAGTTTTTGCGGGCCTCCCTGATTTTGTCCTGTGATTCATTGTAAATTTCCGTTTTCATACAGCTCCCCCTTTTCAGACAAAATAATACAATTTGATTATAGCATAGGAAGGGAATTAAATGCAATCGGCCTCCATTTTGTAGGATATATCAGTCAAAGTGTAGTGATTTGTACGGGATTTTGAGACAATTTTGGTTGGGAAGCCGAATTGTTTTTTTGGAAAGCCGCAGATTTTCATGCGGTGTTGCTTTTTGAGTCCTTGGCACGTCTTTTGCTCTTTTAAAAAGATATCTAATTTACTATCTGAAAGCATAATGCAGGAAATGGAAAAAGTGAGGAGCGGAATGGTATGGGAGACAGTATTGTAGTAGCGGGAATGGGAAGGACGGCAGTGGGAAAGATGGGCGGTTCACTGGCGGAGGTACCGGCCATAGACATGGCCTCCTTTGTGATTGAAAAGGTAATTGAGCGCACGGGAATCGGGAAAGAATTGATTGACGAGGTAATATTCGGGAATGTGGAAAACAGAAGCGACGAGTCCTGCCTTGCCAGATGGGCGGCTATCAAAGCGGGACTTCGGGAGGAATGTGATGGATATAACGTCCAGCGGCTTTGCGGCAGCGGGATGCAGGCCATACACAATGCGGCGGACTCTATCACCCTGGGGAGAAAGGAGGTTGTTCTGGCGGGAGGCGTGGAAAATATGTCCAGATACCGTTTTGTGCTGGACAGGGCAAGGTTTGGTTACCGCATGGGCGATAATGTGCTGTATGATACGCTGACCCAGACACTTGCGGACAACCCGGATCCTTTGAAAAGGCCCGCCGCGCAGACGGCGGAAAACTTATGCGGTATCTATCATATCACAAAGGAGGATCAGGCGGTCTTTTCCTACCAGAGTCATATGCGTGCGGCGCAGGCCAATGATAAAGGGTATTTTGAGGATGAGATTATTCCCATTGAGGTGCCCGATGGAAGGAAAAGAACGAGGCTGTTTCAGGAGGATGAGCATTTCCGCAGGGATACCACTGTTGAGCAGATGATGGGCTTAAAGCCGATTATAAAAGACGGCACGGTGACGGCGGGAACCGCCTGCGGTATCAATGACGGAGCCTCCGCCATGATACTGATGAAGGAGAGCATGGCAGCAAAGCTTGGCATAGCACCGATTGCGCGGATTGTTTCTCAGGCGGCTACAGGATGCAGGCCGAATATTTTCGGTATTGGCCCTGCGGCGGCAATTCGTATTGCGCTGAAGAGGGCGGGGCTTTCTCTGGATCAGATGGAGCTGATAGAAATCAATGAAGCGTTTGCCGCGCAGGTTATAGCATGTGAGAGGGAGCTCAACCTAAGCCACGATATTGTAAATGTGAACGGAGGCGCTATTGCCCTGGGACATGCCCTCGGAAACAGCGGCGTCAGAATCAGTATAACGCTTTTAAGCGAGATGAAGCGAAGGGGCATGCGGTACGGGGTATCCAGTCTTTGTATTGGTTCCGGCATGGGTATTGCCACAATTTTTGAAGTGATTTGATATGCGGGGGAGATGAATGTATGGAAATAAATAAAATCTTGATTTGCGGTTCTGGCCTTATGGGCAGGGGAATTGCGCAGGTTTCCGCGGCGGCGGGCTATGAGGTGCTTCTTATGGATACAAGCGAAAAAGCTCTGACGAACGCTCTGGAAAACATAGAGTGGTCTCTGACGAAGCTAAAATCAAAGGGAAAGCTTGAGGAGGAAGCGGCCGATATATTAAAGCGAATCCTGCCTGTCACAAACCTAGACAAAGCATCGGAGGCAGATTTTGTCATAGAGGTGGTGCCGGAGGATTTAGCGGTGAAAAATAGCCTTTTGAAGGAGCTGGACAGCCGCTGCAGACCGGAGGTGGTGATAGCTTCCAATACCTCGGCCATCCCCATAACAGTGCTGGCCTGCGCAGTTGGCAGAAGAGACAAAATTGTGGGCACGCACTTTTTTAACCCTGTTCCCATGATGAACATGGTGGAGATTATAAAAGGACAGGAGACGTCGGAGGAGACGGTGGAAGCCGCCAAGGATTATGTGGAGAGGATAGGTAAAAAGTATTGCGTTGTCAATAAGGATGTAGCCGGTTTTGTCATGAATCGCATCGGCATATGCAGCACCATTGAGGCCATCCGGATTATGGAGGAAGGGATAGCCACGGCCGAGGAAATTGACCGGGGAATGCGCCTTGCCTATGGATGGGCCATGGGCCCCATTGAAACCTTTGACATGACAGGGCTTGACAGCGCCATGCATGCCGCACTGTCCATCTATGAGGAGACAAAGGATCCAAAATTTTTGCCGCCGGTGACGCTTCAAAGACTTGTTGCGGCCGGACACTATGGCAGAAAGACAGGAAAAGGGTTTTATGACTACAGCAATAAGAAAGGAGCAGGCGCCTGAGGGGGATGCCTGACTGTGGAGAAGGTATGTCGAAGGAGGCGAATTTCTATGGCAGATTATGACTGGCAGAATATTTCACAGGAACTGGTAAGGCTGCTCCATCTGCGCCTTACGCCGGTGGCAATGAAGCTTTTTGACAATGAGGAGGAAATGCTTGCAATTCCCAAAATCCGCAGGCCGAAGGTGTCCCACACCATTTGCCAGATTCTGGGACAGGCAGCGAGGGCAAATCTGACTGTGGGTGTGACGGAGAAGGATTTACTTACGCTGGTATGCAAGGGCACGCTGGGCTTTATCTCAAGGGAAGAGATGCTGGCAGGAGGCCATCTTTGCCCGTCATGGTTTGGAAGAAGTGAGGACGGAGACAGGCATCAGCAGCTTTTAAGGTATGTCAACGGGAAGACAAAGGCGGTGGCCGTATCCCCCATTACGACAAACCGTATTCCCAATCCCGACGTTGTGATTTTGTATCCGAATCCCGCACAGGCCATGCTTTTGATGAGTGCGTGGCAGTACAGGGACTATGAGCCCTTTGTTATAACCTATGCGGGGGATACCGCCTGCTCCGATTCCTGGGTTAAGACAATAACTACATCGGCGCCCGCTGTTACCTTCCCCACGTACCCGGAGCGCAAGTTCGGCGGGGTGGAGGACAGCGAGGTGATTATGACGTTAAAGCCGGAGCATTTTGACAAGCTTCTGGAGGGACTGTCACAGCTGAATAAATACGGGCTGCGCTATCCCATTAATTATTATGGTATAGACAGGGATATTTGTGATGCAGGGCTGCCATTTCCCGAAAATGTGGTTTACCCGGAAAAATGGCTGAAAAAACAGAAAATATTGAAGGAAAATGATTTGCTGTAATTATCGGAAGGCAAAGGAGGCAGCTATGAATATACTGGTTTGTGTAAAGCAGGTTCCTGACACAACTGAAATAAAAATAGACCCTGAAACCAACACTTTGATACGCGCCGGAGTTCCAAGTATTGTAAATCCCTTTGACGCCTATGCCCTGGAGGCGGCGGTTCGATTAAAGGAGAAGGCCGGCGGCAGGGTAACGGTTCTTTCCATGGGACCGGATCAGGCAAAGGGAGCTTTAAAGGAATGTCTTTCCGTAGGGGCGGATATGGCTTATCTTGTCAGCGACAGGGCTTTTGGCGGTTCTGACACTCTGGCAACAAGCTATGTCATTTCCGTTTCCATTCAGGCGGTAGAGAGGGCTTTGGGAGAAAAATTTGACCTTATTTTCTGCGGCAAGCAGGCAATTGACGGGGATACCGGACAGGTAGGACCTGAGCTGGCGGAGCATATGGATTATACGCAGATTACGTATGCCTCCGATGTGACAGTGGAGGACGGGATATTAAGGGTAAAAAGGGAGAGCGATGATGGGTATGATATTATCACAGGTGCGCTTCCCGCTGTGGTTACAGTAGTAAAAACGGCTTATGAGCCCAGGTATCCCTCTATCAAGAGCAAAATGGCGGCGAATAAGGCTGTCATTCCGGTTCTGGGCGCAAAGGACATCGATATCGATACGGAAAAATGTGGTTTGAGGGGTTCTCCCACCAAGGTAAAGAAAACCTTTACGCCTGTCAGAACTAAAAACGGCGTTAAAATTGCGGAGGAGACAGCACAGGCGTCAGCCGAGAGACTTGCAGCACTCTTAAGCGATGCGAAGCTGATGTAGGGGGGATAAAGGAAATGCATGAGGATTACAGAAATCTGTGGGTTTTTATTGAGACAGAAGAGGGGAAGGCAAAAAGTGTTGGATATGAGCTTTTGAACCCGGGACGGCAGCTGGCGGATGAAAAGGGAGAAAAGCTTGTCGCCGTTGTCATAGGGCAAAATGTGGAGGCGGCGGCAAACAAGGCGATAGGCTATGGTGCGGATGAGGTGATACTGGTGGAAGGGGAGGAGTACAGCATATACAGTACGGATCCCTACAGCTATGCCCTGACGGAGCTGATTAAAAAATATAAACCGTCAACGGTTCTTATCGGCGCTACCAATAACGGACGTGACGTGGGGCCCAGAGTAGCCTGCCGTATAAAAACAGGTCTGACTGCCGACTGTACAGGACTTGCCATTGATGAGGAGACCGGGAATATGGCCTGGACCAGGCCTGCCTTTGGCGGCAATCTTATGGCTACCATACTCTGTCCCGGCACTCGGCCGCAGATGGGAACTGTGCGTCCGGGCGTATTTAAAAAGACAGCCTTTGACGGGGAACGAGGAGGTTCCATACTGCGGGAGGACATACATATTCCTAAGGCTCTGATCAGAACAAAGCTTCTGGAGAGAATCAAAGAGGTGGCGGAATCCGTTAATCTGGAGGAAGCTGAAATCATTGTTTCGGGCGGAAGAGGGCTTGGCGAGGCAAAAAATTTTTCCTACATCAGGGATTTAGCGCAGGCTGTTGGCGGTTCTGTAGGTGCTTCCAGGGCGGCGGTTGATGCCGGATGGATTCCCCACGCCCATCAGGTGGGACAGACAGGCAAGACGGTGGCGCCCAAAATTTATTTCGCCTGCGGTATTTCCGGGGCAATACAGCATTTAGCAGGCATGAGCGGTTCAGATACCATTATCGCGATCAATAAGGATGCAGACGCTCCTATTTTTGAGGTGGCTGATTATGGCATAGTGGGTAATCTTTTCGAGGTGATTCCGGCGTTGATTGAGGAGATAAAAAAGACAAAAAGTCTGTAGAAAATTGCTTAGCGAAAGCAGAGAGGAAAAAAGAGATGAGAGAGGTTGTTATCTGCGGTATGGCAAGAACGCCCTTTGGACGGCTTGGCGGGGCGCTGAGAGAGCTTACGGCGCCGGAGCTTGGGGCGGCAGCCTTAAGGGCCGCATTGGAAAGAGCCCATATATCGGGGGATATGGTGGATGAGGTTATCATGGGGATGGTCATTACAGCAGGGGCGGGACAGGTGCCGGGCAGGCAGGCTGCCGTAAAGGCAGGGATTCCCCATGAGATCCCTTCTGTGACCATCAATAAGGTATGCGGCTCGGCGATGAAGGCGGTGACGATAGGCTGTCAGATGATTAAGGCCGGGGATGCCGATATTATTGCTGCCGGCGGTATGGAGAGCATGAGTAATGCGCCGTATCTATCCAGAGTTACCCGTTGGGGGAATAAAATGGGAGACGTCAGAATGGTGGATGCCATGGTTTATGATGGTCTGTGGTGTCCCGAGAATGATGTACATATGGCAGTTTTGGGCGGCCTGGTTGCCAAGGAATATGGTGTGAGCAGAGAAGATCAGGATAAATGGGCGCTGCGCAGCCAGATAAGATGGGCAAAGGCACAGGCTGAGGGCAAATTTCAAGAGGAGCTTGTGCCGGTGGAGGTAAAAACCCGACGAAAAAGCCTGATTGTAGACAGGGACGAGGCGCCGAGGCCCGACACGACACTGGAAAGTCTGGCCAGGCTTTCTCCTGTCTATACAAGAGAGGGGACGGTGACAGCCGGGAATGCTCCCGGTGTTAATGACGGAGCGTCGGCGGTTATATTGATGTCAGGGGAAAAGGCACGGGCGCTGGGTGTGCCGATACTGGCAAAAATAGTGGACTATACGCAGGCTTCAAGAAAATCAAAATATATTGCCACAGTCCCCGGACTGGCCATTGAAAAAATGCTGCATAAAAATGGCAGGAACCTTCAGGATTTTGATTTGATTGAGATAAACGAGGCCTTTGCGGCAGTGCCGCTGGTAAGCTGTAAGCTTTTGGGAATGGACGAAAAAACCATGGAAGAAAAGGTAAACGTCAACGGCTCCGCCGTTGCGGTTGGTCATCCTATAGGGGCAACAGGAACGCGGTTGATTATGACTATGGTAAATGAGCTGAGAAGAACGGGAAAGAAAAACGGAATATGCGCCATCTGCAGCGGCATGGCACAAGCAGATGCTGTGTGGCTCAGCGTGTGACAGTTTCGCCCCTGCCTGAAAAAGGAAGGGGCTGTTTTCATAAGGAGGTTTTTTATGGAATTTCAAAACGCTATGGTAATAGGTGCGGGCCAAATGGGCGGCGGTATTGCCCGGGTATTTGCCGGGGCGGGAATGCAGGTATATCTCAATGATGTCGATGATTCTGTTGTAATGAAAAGAGTGCGCTCCATTGAAAAAATGCTTGAAAAGGACGTGGCGAAAGGCAGGATAACACAGGAGGACAGTAAAAACACGTTGGCGCGGATACATCCCTCCGTGTCGCTGGGAGATGCCGCAGGATGCGGCATTGTCGTGGAGGCCATTGTGGAAAATATGCATGTGAAGGGAGAGGTTTTTCGGAAGCTGGATGAAATAACAGGAAAAGACTGTATTTTAGCTACCAATACTTCATCTCTTCCTATCACCGAAATTGCCGCCGTTACCGGACGACCGGAGCAGGTGATAGGGATGCATTTTATGAATCCCGTGCCTGTTATGTCTTTGGTTGAGATAATCAGGGGATTGGCAACCAGTGACAAGACGTACCGGAGAATAAAGACGCTTTCGCAGCAAATCGGAAAATTTCCCGTGGAGGTGCGGGACGTGCCGGGCTTTGTGTCAAACAGGGTACTGCAGGTTATGATAAACGAGGCGGTTTTCTGCCTGTATGAAGGGGTAGCCGATGCGTCGGGTGTGGATGAGATTATGAAAAGAGGAATGAACCACCCAATGGGTCCTTTGCAGCTGGCGGACTTTATTGGCCTTGATACGGTTTTGTCTATACTGGAAATAATGTACCGGGGATACGGTGATACAAAATACAGGCCGTGTCCTCTGCTTCGGCAGTATGTGAAGGCGGGGTGGCTTGGGAAAAAGGCGGGAAAAGGATTCTATGAATATGACAAATAAAGGGGGGTAAAACTATGGATTTTTCATTGTCCCAAGAGCATTTGGATTTGCAGGAAATGTTCCGTGATTTTGCGGAAAAAGAGGTAAGGCCTCTTTCGGCGGAAATAGACGAGGAGGAAAGGTTTCCGGTGGAAACGGTGCGTAAAATGGCGGACATGGGTATTCTGGGCATTCCCTTTCCCGAGGAGTACGGAGGCTCGGGGATGGACAACCTGACCTATGCTCTTTGTGTGGAGGAATTGTCAAAGGCCTGTGCAACAACAGGTGTTATTGTATCTGTGCATATGCTCTGTGCTTCCATTTTATATTTGAGCGGCTCTAAGGCGCAGAAGGAAAAATATTTGGCACCGCTGGCAGGCGGCAGACAGCTGGGGGCTTTTGCCCTGACAGAGCCGGGGGCGGGAACAGACGCCTCAGCCCAGAGAACAACGGCTGTTTTGGAGAATGGGCATTATATTTTAAACGGTACAAAGATATTTATCACCAATGCGGGATACGCGGACACATACATTGTGTTTGCCATGACCGACAGGGCCAAGGGCAACAGGGGGATTTCCGCTTTTATTGTGGAGAGCTCATCAAAAGGCTTTACAATCGGAAAAAAAGAACGAAAAATGGGCATACGGGGCTCTGCAACCTGTGAAATTATATTGGATAACTGTGTTGTACCGATGGAAAATCTGATTGGAAGAGAGGGAGAGGGATTCAAAATTGCAATGGCAGGACTTGACAGCGGAAGAATCGGCATAGCAGCCCAGGCACTTGGCATAGCCCAGGGTGCAATCGATGAGACGGTAAAATATGTTGGGGAAAGAATTCAGTTTGGGAAGCGTCTCTCCCAGTTTCAAAATACGCAGTTTGAGCTGGCGGAAATGCAGGCCAGAACAGATGCGGCGAGGCTCTTGGTTTACAGAGCAGCCTGCGCCAAGGACAGGCATGAGAAATATGGGCATAAGTCTGCTATGGCGAAGCTTATTGCGGCGGATAATGCCAGTGATGTGACAAGAAGATGTCTCCAGCTGTTTGGAGGCTACGGATTTACCAGGGATTACCCAATGGAGCGTATGATGCGGGATGCTAAGATTACAGAAATATATGAGGGCACAAGCGAGGTTCAAAAGATTATTATTTCCGGCTGGATGGGAGTAAAATAAGCATGTAAACCGGTTGTACAATGAGAAAAGCTTAGATGATTTTTTATCAAAATTTATTGCCTGTGAAAAAACGATATGGGTTTATTGACATCCCTACAAGCTGTCGGTAAGCCCTTTTTTAATCTCCAAAATGGAAGCTCGAAGCGACTTGCTGAGACAATATCCATCGGGGGGAATAATTCCGAAATGCGTTTTTGACTTGAAGGCATTAAAAGTTTGCCGGCTGCAATATTTGGCTTTAAGAACCTGACTTTTAAAAGCGCTGAGGGCTCTTCTTTGGGGAGGGGCATTTTTATAGGATTTTTGAAATATGTTGTGTGAAAACTTTTGCAGTGTGATATACTTATACTGTTTGTAATAAATTTGTAATAGATGTATTACAGTATTAGATAGTTTTACATAGATTATTTTGTCTTGAAGTGCTTTATGAGTAAGGAGAATGTTCGCTATGACTTTGGAAGAACAAAATGAAGTGGAGGCCCTGGCCTCGAAAATACTGCACAAA
The DNA here is from genome assembly GCA_019422105.1 of Bacillota bacterium. Taxonomy (GTDB): domain Bacteria; phylum Bacillota; class Clostridia; order Lachnospirales; family Anaerotignaceae; genus JAHZDZ01. Next base: position 44,298 of record JAHZDZ010000017.1, read on the forward strand.
TATTTCTGTGACAGCGATGTGAAATATTTGATTTCTACCTTTACGGAGGATATTGTGTGGCTTGGCGGGGGGGAGCTGCAAAAAGCGGAGGGCGCTGAGGCTGTTGCGGAATGTTTTTTGAAGGCGCGCAATGAGCTGATGGCGTGCCGAATGTGGGACGAAGAATATGTTGTGGCGAAGCAGTCGGAAAATGTTTATCTCTGCGAGGGGAGGAGTCGTTTGGAATCTGTTGAGCCGGGTACGCTTCTTTGTGCACAGCAGAGGGTTACATTCGTTTTCAGGAGGGAAAAGGGTGTGCTGAAAACAGCGCATATACATAACTCCGTTCCCTTTGACGCCATTAAGCCGGGAGAAATGTTTCCCATTGAAAATTCCAGAGAGGCTTTTTTAAAGCTGAAAAATGAGCTGGGAGAAAAGGAACAGCAGATTGAACTCATGCTTCGCCAGCTGCCGGGCGGAATGCTGGTATGCCTGCCGGACAGGGAGTTTACAATAAGCTGGATAAGTGAAAACCTGTACCGTATGCTGGGGTATGATAGTGAAAGGGAATTTATGGAGGAGACAGGGGGGAAGGCTTCCGGTTTTATTCATAAAGAGGATATTGACTATGCCTGGAAATATATACAAAACAGCTTTGCCTGCGGCAACAGCTATAACGAGGAATACAGGGCAGTGAAAAAGGACGGCAGTGTCATTTGGGTAATGGACATCGGCAAAAGGTTTGTGGATGGTGACGGGAAAACGTCTATCAGCTGCTTTATAACCGATATCAGCCATAGGAAGGAGCAGGAGCAGAGGCTTTTGAAGGCCAATATGGAGATTGCGCACCAGACTAAATTTCTCAACCAGCTCTATGACTCTGTGCCCTGCGGCATTATACAGTTTCAGGCAGAGCCGCCCTATTCTATTATTAATTCCAATAAAAGGGCAAGGGAAATATACGGCTACACGAAGGAAGAATACAGTACCTGGGCAAGGGATCCCTTTTTAAATGTGCTGGACAAGGATAAGGCGTGGATTAAAAATAAGCTGAGTCAGCTTGTGAGAGAAGGCGGACAGGTTTATTATGAAAGAGAATCCCGGCGCAAGGACGGATCTGCCTTTTGGATCAGCGTATCCATGGAATATCTTCCAAACGCTGACGGCGTGGAGGTAATACAGGCGGTATTTTTGGATATAACACAGACAAAGCAGCTTCAGCAGCTGAGGGAGCAGGAGCAGATGCTGAAAAACAAGCTTTTCAGCTCCGCTCTTTTAAGTTCCAATCAGGCGGTTCTGACCGTCAATCTGACAAAAAATACATATGACTGTGTTGCGGGAAAAGAATATACCTATATGCTGGATAATAAGTCCGGCTATGACAAGCTGATTGACAGGGCAATGGAGGCGGTGCATCCCGATTACTGTGAGGAGTACAGGAAAAAATTCAGCAGGGAAAATATACTGGAAGCTTTTGCTTCGGGGCAAAAAGAGATTTATATGGAGCTTCAGCAGCTGGGACCGGATAAAAAGTATCATTGGGTAGCATGCAATTTCATCTATGTGGACAACGATTATAACAACGATGTTATCGGTATCGATACCATAAAGCTGTTGGATGAGCAGAGAGCCGAAAAAGCCAGACAGGAACAGCTTCTCAGGGACGCTCTTTTTGCGGCAAGAGCTGCCAACCGGGCAAAATCGGATTTTCTCTCCCGTATGAGCCATGATATAAGAACGCCCATGAACGCTATCATTGGAATGAGCACCATAGGGCAGATGAGAATAGAGAGCAAAGAAAGAGTACAGGACTGCTTTCAAAAAATAGATACCTCATCCCGCTACCTTCTGTCACTGATAAATGATATTTTGGATATGTCAAGAATTGAGAGCGGCAAAATGGCGCTGTCTCACAGTCAGTTTGATTTCATGGAGTTGATAGCGCAGATTGACACCATAATGTATCCTCAGGCTTGTGAAAGGGGAATAAACTATGAGGTATACCACCAGGAGCCTATTGACAGATATTTTGTAGGAGATGCCCTTCGTCTGAATCAAATTTTAATGAATCTTTTATCGAACGCTTTGAAGTTTACGCCGAATGGAGGAAACATCACAATCAATATCAGGGAACAGTACCGAGCCAATGGATTTGCGTACATGGAAATTATTGTGCAGGACACGGGTATTGGTATGTCTGAGGAATTTCAAAGTCATCTTTTCCAGCCCTTTGAGCAGGAGAACGCCGATTTTGCCAGAAATAATATCGGAAGCGGTCTGGGATTGTCAATTGTGTATAATCTGATACAGCTTATGGGCGGGACTATCAATGTGTGGAGCAGGCAAAACCAGGGCTCCAAATTCACCGTGACAATTCCGATGGAATTGGCGGAGGATGACGAGGAGAGGGAAAAGGAGCGCAAATCAAGAGAGCTTTTAAAGGGCCTTTATGTATTGGTGGCTGATGATGACGAGATAATTGGGGAGCAGACGGCGGCGATTATGGAAAACATAGGCGCTGAGTCCCTTTGGGTGGAAAACGGCTACCGCGCTGTAGAAGAGGTAGAAAAAGCACTTGCCGAAAATAGGGTCTTTGACGTAGCGCTGATAGACTGGAAGATGCCGGGAATGGACGGTGTTGAAACCACACGCCGGATAAGAAAGCTTATAGGACCGGACGCTACTATCATTATTATCACAGCCTATGACTGGAGCGAGATTGAAACGCAGGCAAGACAGGCCGGCGCCAACTATTTTATTGCAAAACCGTTGTTTCAGTCTACGATTTTTGACGCCTTCTGCCGCCTGCGTGTAAAAAATCATCATATGGGGCAGAAAAGTCCGGATATGGAAAGCGTTTTTGACGGACAGAGGTTTTTGCTGGCGGAGGACAATGAGCTGAATCTGGAAATTGCAAAGTCCATATTGGAAATGTATGGCGTACAGGTTGAAGCTGCGGAGAACGGGCAAATAGCGGTGGACAAATTCAAAGAGAAGGAGAGCGGATATTACCAGGCGATTTTGATGGATATCCGTATGCCGATTATGGACGGGCTGGAGGCGACAAAAAACATCAGAAGTCTACCGAAAAAGGATGCGGCGACAATACCGATTATCGCTATGACTGCCAACGCCTTTGATGAGGACAGGGAGGCTGCGGAAGCAGCCGGTATGAACGATTATCTGGTAAAACCTATTGATTTCAACGTACTTTGTGAGATTTTATCCCGCTGGCTGTGACAAAAAGAGTGCCTGTCTGTAAAAAAGAAGCATAAATAAAAAAGGACAAAGCATTTGCTTTGTCCTTTTTAGCATGGACCTGAAGGGATTCGAACCCTCGGCCTCCGCCTTGCGAAGGCGGCGCTCTCCCAACTGAGCCACAGGCCCTTATAAAGGAAGTGATATTTCTATATCCATAAAAATATGATAACACTTTTGTATAAAATTGCAATACTCATTTTTATTTTTTCGTGTGCTGTTGGTAATGGATTGCGGCAGGCATTACCTACACAAGGTTCTGACAATCTATATGGATATATGCGATCAGGCGGATAAGGGCTGTGCTTTTGCCGCCGGGGCAGGGGGAGGCTTAAAAAAAGAACCTTATCCATAAAGGATAGGATTCTTTTAATATCTGATGAATTATTTGTTTTGAAGCTCTTTACTTTTTTTACAAATTTTATATACACCTACTGTCAATAACGGAATCAGAAAAACGATGATAAATACGTAAGCCAGAGCGTTATATGCCTTGGCAATCAAATCGATTAAGCCGATTTTTGCAAGGACAGTGGAGCCGATAAGTACGGTGAAGGTAAGAGCACATCTTTGCCTTCGGGTCATGACCGGTTTGTTGGCCTCCTGTAGGCCGTTATTGACTCGGTCAATCAGGGCGTGGGTGATGCCTGTTGAGGTTTCGATTAATGTCCAGCCCATGATAAGGCCGAAAAAGGCAATCATAAACGGTCCGGCAATACCCTTCATCATTTCAAGCCATGGAACGGTGGCACCCAGTACGGATTCGTCAGGATAGAAGCCCAGAATAGAGAAGTAGGTCAAAAACCACGGAATTGTCATAAGAAGACCTGCAATGAGGCCGCTTATAACACTTTCTTTTCTGGAGGTCTGGTTTTTCAGTGTAAAGAAGCTTGACGGAATAACAACGAGGTTAAAGGCCATATAAATGATACCTGCCCATATAGCCGTTCCGATTGTAGCATTTGGCGTATAGCTGGTGTCCATCGTGGCAAATACCTTTTGTATATTGCCGAAGCGGGCGGATATTACCAGTACGGAAAAGAGAATATAGCCGGCATAAAGTAAAATGGTTCCTAGTGTTTCAAACTGTGCGATAATTTTATCTCCGAAGAAATTTAAAAGTCCGACAACGACTGTAATGGCGGCAACGCCTACCCAGTAATTGAGGCCCATAGTCTCCTCGATGATAGATCCGGTAGCGGCGGCCATAACGGCGATAATGATAACCATAAAAATGGCATATACAATATCGTATACCACCCAGAGCGGACCGGATATTTCCTTCAGAACGGATTTATAGTCATAAATTTTATAAAGACGAACCAGTTCAAAGGTCAGTATGGATACAACGGCAAATCCAATTAATGTTCCCAAGCCGGATAACCAGCCGTAAGCGCCGAATTTTGCGCCGTACTCTGTAATTTCACGTCCTGTAGCGTATCCGCCGCCAATGAGGACGGATTGCAGTATGATACCTGGAAGCAGGTATCGTCCGAAGCTGCTGCTAAAAAATGATTTCTTTTCTTCCATAAAAATTTCCCCCTAAAATTATATGGTTGGTTTAGCTGTCAAAGCTGTTTTTAAGTGATTTTACAGCCGAAAGGTGACAGCCTTTGTAAAATAGTGAACTTTTTTCGGCTGTTTTATAAAATCCTATACAATACCAACTTTTTTGTTGCTGATGCAATAAAAAAGGGTATGGATTGACCTGAAAATTGCTCAATCCGTAAAAATAGCCATGCCGCGGCTTTTTTTTATTGCTCTGCAATAAAAAAGGTATTAAGGAAACGGATTGAATACAAGCCTTTCAATCCGTAAAAATAGCCACGTTGCGGCTATTTTTTATTGCTCTGCAATAAAAAAGGTATTAAGGAAACGGATTGAATACAAGC
>JAHZDZ010000018.1 GCA_019422105.1 Bacillota bacterium
ACCCCGCCGAGCGCAGCGAGCTCCGGAACGCAGTGAAGGATGTGCTGACCATGCATGCCGATAACAGACAGTGAGAGCGGAAAAAAGCTGACTACAGGAGAGGATGAGGAAAATGAAGGATTTACTGGATAAAATCAGTATCACAGAATTATCGGTTATACTGATATGCGGTATCGGCCTGGTGATGGCTATACTCTATGACAATATGGAGCTGTCCATGGCAATCGGCGGGGGGTTAGTGGGCTATCTGGGCGGTGTTAACCCAACGAAGGACAGTGATAAGAAATGAACATCACAGAGGATTTTTTAAAGCATGGGCACAGGCTGCGGCCGGGCGGGATATTCCCAAAAATAAGCCTGACCATACACAGCACGGGAAATCCCAATTCCACAGCAAAAAATGAAAGGGCATGGCTGGACAATCCTTCAAATACACGGGACGCAAGCTGGCACTATGTTGTGGATGAAAGGGAAATCATTCAGGCCATACCGGACAGGGAGGAAGCCTGGCACTGCGGCGTGGCGGCGGGAAACCGCTTTTCCATCGGAATAGAAGTTTGCGAATCGGGGGACAGAAAAAAGGCGGTGGACAACGCCGCGAGGCTTACGGCAAGGCTATTAAAGCAATACCAGCTCAGCATGGAGGAGATGAAAACACACCACGACTGGACGGGAAAGAACTGTCCAAGGATACTCATTGATAAAGTCTACATAAAGGACGGCATCAACTGGGATTGGTTTAAGAATAGGGTTATGTACTACTATGGAGGGGAGGAGAAGGCAATGGAAAAAACAAAGGAATGGAAAACAGAGTGTGAGAAATTTATGAGAGATAACGGCCTTTTAAACAGTCCCCATAATCCTGCGGAGACAGTGGATATAGGAACTCTGGGGGCGGTGATGAAAAATCTCTTTGCAAAATTTCCGTCATTGGCCGATGAAAATACGGGGGAGGATGCTCACAAAAAGTAACGCTGCAAGGCATTGCCTGATATTGTACCGTGAAAGAGACAGAGCATCTGTTTTGCCGGCTTGTCTGTTACCGCTTCAAGAGCCACACTTAAGGAAGCCGTATTGTCTTTGAAAGAGTTATCTGAATGAAATACAATATTGCTTGCTGACAAAAAGATGAAAATTTGGTTTTTTTGTTTCGGAAGGTTTGTGAAGCGGTGCATTGAGGAATACAGATATTGCAATAACAGGAGAAAAGGGGATATGGATGGTTAAAAATAAAGACGGCTCGGTGACAACACAATATACCAACAGAAAGGGTCAGACAACAACCCATGTGATTGACAAAAATGGACACACAGTCAGCAAATCGGTGACAGGCCCGGGGACAAGCAGGGGATCCGGCGGCTCAAAGGGCTTTGTGCCGCCCTCCGATCCAAATAATCAATACACCCACAGCAGTGACACGGCCCATGTGTATACCTTTGTTGACAAAAATACAGGAAAAACAAAGACGTGGACCACGGATGTGAGCCGCTATGACCAGGCACAGAAGCAGGCGGGGCTTGGAGACAATTACAGGCTGAAGGATGAGATTTCCTATGACCCCAACTATATGGGCTATGGCGGCTGGTCCTCTTTAAAGGATAACAGTACGGGAAGGGACATTGCCCAAAGGACGGGCCTTGACTGGGGAAATGGCGGCATATCCTTCCAGGACTGGTATAACGGGCCCGATTCCTATAGCAGGGACAGAAATGACGAGGATGCGTTAAAAAGGGAGTATGAGAGGATTGCCCGCCTTGAGGAGGAAGCGCGTCAGGCAAAAATTAACGCTGTGCTCAATGAGTTGGAGGGACAGAAAACAGGGGTGAATCAGGGCTATGATGATATGGCACGGCTAAACTATATCAACAGAAGACAGTCAGAGGCGAATCTGCCCCAGGCCATGAAGGCAGCGGGGCTTTCCGGCGGACTTACAGAGAGCGCCATAAACGGAGTGCAGACAGGCTATCTGGACGTGCTGAACGCAAACGAGCAGGCAAGGCAGAAAGCCCTCAGGGGGATTGACGAGGCCGAGGCAAACGCCAGACTTACAGGGGATTCCCAGATTGCAAAAGAGCAGGCACAGACCAATATGGCGGGACTTGCGGCGTGGCAGCAGAGTATGAATCAAAAACTGCAAAACAACCAGTGGCAAAGCCAAATGGCATATCAAAAGAACAGAGACTCTCTGGAGGACAGCCGCTATAATGCCCGATGGAACTATCAGATGGACAGGGACGCTCTCAATGAGGAGCGTTATCAGGATGAGACGAGCAGGAACAGGGAACTGACGGAGTCAAATGCGGCGCTCTCAAGGGCAAAGCTGAAAGCAGCCCAGGGAGATTTCAGTTATCTGAGAGCTTTGGGCTACCAGATATAAAAAGGCAAAAAGAGGAAATAGGCAGGGAGGGATACTATGGCAAAGAAGGAAACCCATATTTATAACTACAAGGGAGGCAAGATCGAATCCGAAAAGTCCAGTTGGACGGAGGCAAAAAAGGAACACGGACTGGACAAGAACACGGATTTGATTTCCTCCACATCCGTCTACTACAATGACAACAATGATTCCGGCGGCGGTGGCGGTGGCGGCGGGCGTCCGCCGGACGGGCCAAGCGGGCATTATAAGGATCCGTCGGAGGATATTGCTGATGAGCTGCGCCGCATACAGCGTTTACAGGAAGAGGCGCGCCAGGCGAAAATAAACGCTGTCATAAATCAGCTTGACAACCAGGCGGGAAAAATGAACCAAAGCTATGACGATATGGCAAGACAGGCATATATTAACAGAAGGCAGTCGGAAGAGAATCTGCCCCAGGCGATGAAGGCGGCGGGGCTTTCCGGCGGCGCCGCGGAGAGCTCCATATTGGGACTTATGAATAACTACCAGAATAATTACAACGAGAATGAGAGGCAGAGGCAAAATTCCATGGCGGATATTGAGCTGGCAAAGAAAAATGCCCAGCTCACGGGTGATTCCGACATTGCCGATATGCAGGCGCAGACCAGTATGCAGGGCCTTTCTTTGTGGCAGCAGCAGCTTGCCCAGCAGATGGCCTATGACCAGTGGGCACAGGAGATGGCCTATCAACAGCAGCGTGACAAGGTTAATGATGACAGATACAATACCACCTGGAATTATCAGGTGCAGCAGGACGCTCAGGCGGAAAGACGCAAAAACGACGAAACCAGCTACAGCAGGGAATTGACGGAGCGGAATGCCGCCCTCGATTATGCCAAACTTATGGCGGCCTATGGCGACGACAGCTATCTGAACGCCATCTTAAGCAAATACCAGATATAATTTTTTTGAGTTGGGCCCTTTGTACTTTTCTTTTGAAAAGGCAGGGGCCTTTTTCCGTATGGGGAAAAGGGAGTGAGAGTGTGGCAATTGGAAGCAGACGAAAGCGTAAAAAAGGCGAGGCAACAGAGAACTTTGAGGACAGGGTTGTGAAACAGGTGACCGCTAATCTGGCGAAGATGAGCGGGGGACGCTCAGGAGGAGGAAGCGGCGCGCCGGGCCACAGTGGGGCGCCAGGTAAGAGCGGCGGCAGTACCGCCGCCTCACAAAACGACCCACGGAGGACAGGGACAGGGGGCAGCTCTCATGCCGCGTCCGTTGTGACGCAAAAAGCGACTAATAGTGTGACGGCGCAGAACAGTGCGCCGCCTGCAACAGCAAAAAAACAGGGGGAAAGCACAGAGGCTTTTGAGGACAGGATAGAGAAGCTTTTTACAGAGTCTGTGCCTCAGCGGACAAATCCCAACGGGGCACAGGGGTATGCAGCTGCTTCGGCTCTTCCCTCTATGCCTCTGCCATGGGAGAGCGCCGATACATATGAGGAGAGAATATACAATACCTATGTGCCCCCAATCTACAACGGTGTTGTCGCCCAGTGGGAGAAAAATCACCCGCAGATGAACAGGGCGCTGGAAATGATAAGGCAGCAGGGGACAGAGGGCTATGAGCAGAAAGTTTACGATACCTATGTGCCTCCAATCTACAACGGCGTTGTCTCTCAACGGGAGAAAAATCATATGCCGTTTAACAGCTCTTATCTGCCGGCGATAGAAGCCTACGAGAGTTATCAGGGGCCTGTGGCCTATAAGAACTATAAAATGGATAAGGATTTGACGGCAAAGGAGATTATAAAAAAATACACGGAAGTCGCTAATGACGATACAATTGAATATGGGAAAAAGAAAAGACTGCTGACCCAGGGCACAAAAGCATTGCAGGCTGTTGTGTCAGGCGGATCGAATATATCCATGCCGGACTGGATGAAAGCGATACAAAAAAAGTTTCAGAGTGAATTTAGGGGAGAGGCGACTTTGGAGGACGTAAAAAAGGCGGGGGAGCTTATAACCCTTCTCTATGCCAATACCGGAGGCGGGGCGGCGGTTTTGGGCGGAATGGATTCCCTGAGCTTTCACCTGCCGCAGAATGAAGGATTTATGGCGCATAACCCCTCCTCCAATTTGCCCCAGGCCATGAGGATGGCACAGGAAGGTCATCCGATTGCCTTTGGTGTGGGAGAGGGTGTGGGGGAAACGCTTAAAATGGCTGCCACCGCCACCCTGCTTCCGGGGGGACCCCTTTCCTCCTCCCTGGCCTATGGCGGCATACAGGGCTTGAACAGCCTCGGCGGAGGAGAAAGCCCAGGCAAGGCCCTCGGCAAGGGGGCGAGAAGTGCAGCGGCCTTTTACGGCGCGTCGGGATTGGGCGCACTGGCGGGAAAGGCGGGGGACAAGCTGACGGCAGCGGCGGGTGCGGAGGGCAAATTACTGCCTTTTATCGCAAACCGCGCCGCTCAGGGCTCCGCTTTTGGCGGTGCACTGGCGGGAGGCGATTACCTTCTTGCGCCGGAGGGAGAAAAGCCCTCAAAAAGTGATATTGTTTCCGGTGCCGTGACCGGCGGGCTGTTTGGACTTTTGGACGGCGCTGTCAGCGGGCTGTCTCTGTCCAGAGCCAATAAGGAGACTCTGAACGGCATGGTGAGGGATTTAAAGAGCAATTATGCGGAAATCGGAAAAAGCGCTGCCACCTTGGAGGATAAGCTGTCGGCGGCGGGCAATATTCTGGAAATCAACGACGCCATGAAAACCGTATTACAGGAAAGCTCCTACGTGGGGCAGAGAGGTCTTGTGGAGGAAATCAAAAAAAGCATCGACATAGTCAGCGATTCCATGAGAGCCTTTCTGAACAGTGCGGGAGCGGGCAGAACGGGCGGTCTTTTTGTTTCGGGCAAGAGCATGCCAATGCCTGCCCTTTCCGGCGGCTATGGCATGAGTGTCCTGCCGGAAGAGACAGGGGCCGTATTCTATGGCGGTATGCGTCCCTACTTGAGTGAGGCGGGCAAAGGTGGTACAATAAAAAGAAAAGAGGTATACAATAATAAATCTAGTGGGGAAGTGGAGATACTCGCTTCGGATGCTGTAAAAGCAGGGCTTATGCAGAATGAAATCTCACCAGAGGCATGGGAAGCAATAAATAGTCTGAAAGACACAGAGGAACTCCTTCAAACGTCGGATGAAAATGCTCTGGTTCATGTTTTTATAGGAGACTGGGATAAAAATGGCGGTGCTCGTGGTCTTCATTATGAAAACTTTCCCGGTTCAAGAGGTTCCATAATAGAGGGAACAAGAACGGAGCCGGACGCCTGGGGTGTATTTCAAGCCAAAGTAAGTATCAATGGTAAAAAGAAAAGGAAAAAATCAACCTTTTTTCCAAGCAGTTATACAGAACAACAGGTTATTGATGCCTTAAATGAGGCATTGAAAAATAAAAAATATCACGGAGGCAATATATATAGGGGAACGGCTGGGAACGGTTTGGAGATAGAATTCCATATGAAGGGGGATAAAGTCGGTTCTTTTTTTCCGGTATACAAAGGGGGAAAGATAAATGAATAAATATAAAGGAGCAAAGATTATACTGTTTGAGGAAGAGAAAGAAATTGTGTTGAATTGTGATAATCTCTTCGACAGCAAAACGGGGGAAAAGTTGGAAAACTCAAGTTTACTTACAAGTTCCTTATTATCTGACGTGGGCGTTTACTTTGATGAGATAGAAGAACAGGTTAATGCTTTCTTGCTCGTGGTGACGGGAGAAGTAAAGGAGGAAACGGGATGGGGCGGTAATTGCAACAGCATCAATGTCTATCCCGATTATACCTATATAGAGGACGGTTATGAGGATGCAGACGAGGAAATCATATGCAAAATAGAGACCATAGAGTTTATCAAGCTTATACTGGTATGGGCGGAGGCGGTTTTTGAAAATGATAGACGTTGGAATGTGATCAATGATAATAGCTTAAACTTTTACTTGGACTGGATTAACCGCAAGTGGTATGAGATAGAAGCCTTTGAGAAGGAGAAGAAGGAAGAGAAAAAGTGAGTTAAATGGTGTAAAAGAGAAGCCCCGGCGGAAGCCGGGGCTTTTTTCTATTGCGCTATTGCCTCATGCAGGTTTTTAATGCTGTTCAGGACAGATGACATTCCTGCAATTGGACGACGACTTTTTTCTAAAAGAGGCTGATTTGTGTCACCTTTTGAGATGGCAGCGTGCGATTTGTGATAATCTCATCCCCCCGCGGCCATCCTGTAAGCATGGGGGACTTGGGATCATGGACTGCCCCTCTTTTGCCTGAGGCTGCATAGCAGTAGGTACAGTCATGAACACAGGTGCCGTAGACGCCGATATCCACACTTTCGGCGCAGCCGCAGGCGGGCCGCTGGTTTGTGTCCTTTTTTGAAGTGATGGGACAGCCCAGTATCCTTTCTATCATATGAGGGTCAATGCAGGCGGCGTGGCCAATGCCGAAGCTGTCAAGGCTGATTTTCTCGGCACAGGTAAAAAGAGCCAGTCCGTATTTTGCGGCGGTTTGGGAAAATCCATCTGCTATCCGGTAGATTTCCTTTTCTGTCATGGTGCGGTAAAGGGCCCCGTTATTTGGGTAAATATCTATAAAGCTGATAATACAGCGCTTTGTATAGGGATGCAGGGCTTCACACAGGCGGGAGAAGCTTTCCATTTGCCATGAGGCGCTGTGGTTTTTGTCCGTAAATATGGGGTCATAGCGCCATACGAGCCTCTCGGGACCAATGTGCCCAGAGAGGGCTTGAAAGGTTTTGACAAGCTCTGTTTTTTCCGGCAGACCGCCTTCAATGTCTCTGCTGTAGGGAGTCAGTGTAAACTGGAAGTAATAGGGAAAGCCCATATCGTCCAGCCTGTCCAGCTTATCAAGCATGGGCCTTGGATTTTTAGTCCAGAACACAATACAGTCCACATTGGCAGGTGAAAGCTCTATGTGCCCCAATCTTTCGGGTATTTTAGGGGAGGGGACAAGAACGAAGCCCTCTTCCAGACGGTTTATCAGCCATTCGGCATAAAAAGCGGGTATGTCCGTTCTGCGGCTTGCGCTGATAATCACAGGGCACTCCCCCTTGACGGCACTGTCAGGCGGGAGATATCCACGCCCTCCAAAGCAAGCAGTCGCAGCTTTTTGTCTATGCCTCCGGCGTAGCCGGTCAGACTGCCCTTTGCACCCACCACACGGTGACAGGGGATAATAATGGAGATGGGATTGTGTCCCACGGCGCCGCCTACAGCCTGGGCGGACATGGTTTTTCTGTTGAGCCTTTCCGCCATTTTTAAAGCGATTTCCCCGTAGGTTGTGAGCTCTCCATAGGGGATTTCACAGAGAATATGCCATACCTCCTGACGGAAGGCGCCGCCGGCAGGGGACAGGGGAAGGGCGGAAATATCCGGCCTTTCTCCGGCGAAATACCGTTCAAGCCATTTGCCTGCCGCTTCAAATACGGGCAGGCTGCCTATCGGCGTCAATTCGCCTTTTATGGTGCCGCAAAAATATTTCTGGCCCTCCATCCACAGCCCCGAAAGGTTTTTGCCGTCGCTGGCCAAGGTAAGCTGTCCCAGGGGAGAGGGGATAGTTGTCGAATAGTACATATGTATTTCCTCCTTATCGGTAAACGGTTGTCACAATGTATTCCAAAGGCTCATTGCCGCGTAGCCACGCCAGGGGCGCCAGTTTTCGGCTAAGGTAAGTATTTCCTTTCGGGTGCGGGGCGCTAATGCTTTTTTTATGCCGTAATCCGTTTCGGGAAAAGCGTCTGTATAGCCCAGCGCCCGCATGGCGATATACTGCGCCGTCCATGGGCCTATGCCGGGAAGATCCAATAGCTTTTCTATTGTCTCTTCCGGATTTGCGCCCGGCTCCAGCAGGATTGTTTTTTCCTCCAATGCTGCTGCCAGAGCGCGGATAGTGTTGGCGCGGGCGGAGAGTATGCCAAGGGGTCCAAGGCTGTCGGATATGGGATCACCCAGGGCGAGAACCGCTTTCGCTGTGGGAAAGATGCGGGTCAGGCCGTCTATGCCTGTTTGAACGGGCTCGCCTAGGCTTTGTGCCATTCTTCCCGCAAGGGTGGTAGCGGCCTTGACGGTTATCTGCTGCCCCAGCACTGTTCTGACGCACATTTCAAAGGGCTCGAAGCAGCCGGGAAGCCGTATGCCGGGGACGAAAAGGCCCTCTTTCAGCTCATTCATAGCCAAAAGTGTTTCACTGACCACATCAGGGGCACAGAAAAGGTCAAACTGGTCTCGCACCCTGGAAAGCACCTGTGGCAGGGCGGGGAGAAGAGAGGCGGAAACAGTGACGCCTAAGGCATTCTGCTTTTCCCTGCTTTCCACCTTGATAAAGCCCCGCACCTCACCCCTTGACCTTGCGTTTAGACTCACCGTTCTGTAATAAGCGCCGTCTCTTACCGCTTCCACGCCGGGGACTGCCCGCTGTGAGAGAAAAGAAAGAAGGCTGTCCCAGCCGTAGGGCGGGCGTAAGCCAAGGGATACGGTGACGGTATTGCTGATCTCGGCCTTGCCCTGAGCCGCCTGCCTGCGAAGTGCGGCGGGAGTGAGGCGATACTGCTTTTTGAAAAGCTCGTTGAAACGCCTGAGACTTCCAAAGCCTGACGCCATGGCAGCGTCCAAAACAGAAAGTCCGGTGTCGGTGAGCAGGCTTTTTGCCAACAGCAGGCGGCAGGTTTGCAGGTACTCCACAGGGGAAACACGGTATTCCTCGTAAAACACCCGACGCAGGTGGCGGCCGGTACAGCCAAGATGGGAGGCCATATCCTCCAGACTCTCAAACTCCGCACAGTTTTCCTCCAGAAGTCTGGCGGCGCGTCTTGCAAGGCTTTTGGAAGCGTCCACCGGTGCCTGACCCGGCGCAAGCTCGGGGCGGCATTGCAGACAGGGGCGAAAGCCCGCCCGCTCCGCCTCCGCCGCTGTGGCAAAAAAGATACAGTTTTCAGGCTTTGGCAGTCTTGCCCTGCACACCGGGCGGCAGTAAATTCCTGTGGATTTGACCCCGACAAAAAAGCGTCCGTCAAAGCGTGTATCCTTTGATTTGAATGCAGCGTAGCAGGCCTCGTGATTTTTTTCCATGGTGCTTCCTCCCTCTTTTTTTTCATTATACCACAGTCAGATATTAAATCCGGCGGTTTTCGGACATAGATGTGATAATTATTTACGCCGGGGTGTGTGGAGGAATGCAAAGAGCAAGGAGGATGGGAGAATAAAAAGAGGGTATTAAAAAAGGCCAAAACAGGGAGGGCCCCTGTTTTGGCCTTTTTTTATGTAAGTTTTTTATGTCTTTGCCGCCGATATAGTCTTTGCTGATATGGGGCATTACAGAAATACATCCGCCCTCTGGTGTAAAGGATATGGCGTTATAGAGCAGATTTTCAAACAGTATCAGTAGCTTTAAAGGCAAGGAGAAAATCCATATATGGATTTTCTCCTTGTTTTTTTCATGCTCTGCTATGTTTGGGAACGCTTTGATACAAAACTTCTGCTTTTCCAGCGGCGAAGATGCCTGGTCTTCTTCTATGGCGGCAAGAGTGCTATACATCCATCTCTATCCACTTTTTTATGTCCGCAATAAAGGCCCTGTCAACCTTTCCCAGCTCCAGATTTTTTTGATATATCAGAAAAATATCGTTGTGATATTCCGGCACCAAAGGGGCTGCGAAAAACGGATGCTGCTCCTTAAACCAGTCGGCAAGGGAGGTGCTTGCTAGGAGGTATCCCTCTTTTCTTTTGACGGAATCAAACAGATGGCGCAAATCATTGGAACGGACAGGCGCAAAGAGAGGTCTTATATTTTCTTCCTGGTACAGCTGGCGGAGTTCCTTTTCCATGAAGGTATCTATTCCGTCAAGGACGGCGGGAATGTTTTCCAAATCCTTTAGTGTGAAGCTTTCTTTTGGTTCCGCTATGAGACTTTCATCCACGATTATCTGGAATATCTCCTCCTTCAACAGAATCTTTTTAAACTGTGTGTCGCTGAAATAGCTCTGCAAGCCGGGTGTGAGCTTTAAAATGGCGAAATCCAGTGTACCCTCCAAAAGTGCTGTGTACAGCCGTTTGTCGGTCATATAGTCAAAATATACAAGAATATTTTCGTGGGAGGCGGTGAATTTTTTGATTAAATACTGAATGTCAAATACATTCATTGCGGGCGTCATTCCGATGGACAGGGAGGTGATGTTGTCTCTTGTGATTCTGCTCATATTTTCCATGATATTTTGATAGTGTGCAGTCAAGGGAACAGCGTCTTTTAAAAACAGCTTTCCCGCCTCGGTAACGGAAACGCTTCTGGTGGAGCGGGTAAACAACTTTACTCCCAGCTCCTTTTCAAGGCGTCTGATTTGCTGGGAAACCGTTGGCTCCGTTACATACAGGCGCGCCGCCGCACGGGTAAAGCTTCCGCTTTTGGCTACCTCAACCGCATACAAAAATTCCTGAATGTTCATTCAGATCTCACCTCGTTTCAAAAAGAATGTTTATTAATAGGCAATGCCTATTAATTGATTATATATAACTATTTTACATATTTCAAGGTATTTCGTATACTTTAATTAGAAAAAATTCATATGGATTTTAAAAGTAAAGTATAATTGCAACAAAATTTTGTATAATATTTTGTTTTGTGAACTTTATTTCCGATACATCATACAGTATGGTTTGCAGAATGGATAAAATTTAAATTATAAGGAGGAAGCGCAAATGATTCATGAGAGTGAGCGAGCAGTATTAAACCTTCCCTTTGTGGGAATCAGTTCTTTTTCCAAGTTTCCCATACACACGGATTTGGAAACTATTGAGGCGGACGCAGCCGTATTTGGTATGCCCTATGATATGAGTACGCAATGGCGTCCGGGAACAAAGCTTGGTCCAAGGGGGATTCGTGATTCATCCTGTCTGTATTCTCTGGGACTTAAGGGCTCCTATGATCCGGAGCGGGACGAGGTTTATCTTGACCCAAGGGTGACAAATGTTGTGGATTGCGGGGATGTGGATATGGTACACGCTGACCTTGAGCAGTGCTTTGACAATATTGATAAATTTGTACATAAGCTTGTGGAAAAGAAGGTCATCCCTGTGGGGCTTGGCGGCGATCACTCCGTCACAATTCCCTTTGCCAACGCGCTGAAGGATTACGGCCCCTTCCATGTCATACAGATTGACGCCCATCTGGACTGGTGTGATCATCGTTCCGGCATGCGCCTTGGACAGGGAAGCCCCATACGACGCATGAGTGAGATGGAACATGTACAGAAAATATGGCAGATTGGCATAAGGGGAATCGGCAGCAGCAGCAAAAGCGATTTTGAGGACGCTAAAAATTACGGCTGTTCCATTATCTCCCCAAGGCAGCTGCGCAAAATGGGTTTGCAGGCAGTACTCGACCAGATGCCCCAGGGGGACAATTACTTTGTAACCTTTGATATTGACGGTCTTGATGCGGCAATTGTGCCGGGAACAGGAACTCCTTCGCCAGGCGGTCTTACCTACAATGAGGTAAACGAGCTTATGGAGGGAATTGCCAAAAAGGGAAATGTAATCGGCTTTGACCTTGTGGAGGTTGCACCATGCTATGATTTGTCCGGCGTTACAAGCCAGACGGCCGCTCGCCTGATATTGGATTTTATCGGTTTTATTCTAAAAGAGCGTGAAAAAAAGGGACTTCTTATCAGCCAAAAAAAGGCAAGCCGTGCGTAATGGTCGGTGCCATAAGAATAAAAGTAAGGGAAGAAGCATTGATGTATCAATCAATCTTTCCTTACAAAAGAGATATTGATTTGTTTCCTTAAGGCAAGCTGCCTTGGATATGGCGTTTTTAAAGTAAAAGTGGGCCTGTGGCACTGCCTTTGGGATCTACAGGCAGTGTCCAACCGTTTCATGCAGATTTATTTTGGCAGCCAATATTATAAATGACTGCTTATAGTTGAATTGTCAGTTAAAGAAAACATGAGAAAGGGGAAGCGTATGGAACAGATTGATCGTATTGCGCTGCAGTTTGGCGGCTATTTTTGGAATATTGTTATTGTACTTGCCTGTTTTCTCGGATTATATTATGGCTTTCGTAACAGGTTTGCCCAATTCAGGCTTTTCCCTGAGACAATAAAGCTTGTAAAGGATCGTATCAGGGAAGGAAAAAATGAAAGCGGTGTGTCGGGCTTTCAGGCCTTTTGTGTTACTCTTGGCGGGTGTATTGGTACGGGAAATGTGGCGGGTGTTGCCATGGCAATTATTGTAGGCGGCCCGGGGGTTGTGCCGTGGATGTGGCTTATAGCCCTTTTGGGAGCCGGCATTTCCTTTGCCGAAAACACTTTGGCGCAGGTATACAAATCAAGAGAGGGGGATATTTTCAGGGGAGGTCCCATGTATTATATGTCCAAAGGACTTGGAAAACATGGCCTTGGTGTTTTTTACGCCTTTGTCATGATATTTTCCCTTGGGTTTGCCCTTGTGGGACTGCAGACCAATACCATCACCCTTGCCGTGCGCCAGGGCTTTAAAATACCTGTCTTTGTCAGCGCGGCTATCGTCGCGGTTTTAATCGGCCTTATTATATTCGGCGGTGTGAAGCGGATTGCCCGTGTGGCAGAAAAGGGCGTGCCGATTATGACTGTTATATACATTCTCATGCTGATTGCCGTTCTTGTCATCAATATAAAAAACGTACCGTCGGCCTTTGCTCTTATATTCAGGGAGGCGGTTTCAGCCCGTGCCGTTACAGGTGCAGCCTTTGGCACAATATTTATACAGGGGATTAAGAGGGGTGTGTTTTCCAGCGGCTCCGGCCACGGCGATGCACCGACAACAGGTGCGTCTGCAACGGTTTCCCATCCGGTAAAACAGGGAATGTTTGGCACACTGGCTGTATATATGGATACCTGCGTTGTGTGTACGGCTACAGCCATTGTTATCATTATCGCCGAGGCCTATACAGGCGTTGACCTTGTGGGCATAGAGCTTTCCCAATACGCTTTTATCAGTGAGCTTGGCAGCTGGGCGGGAGTGATTTTCGCACTGTGCATCTGCATGTTTTGCTTTACCTCCATTATGGCGAATTATTACTGCGGTGAAACCTGCCTTACCTTCCTTACCAACGGGAAAATGGCCGGAAGAACCTTGTATCGTCTTGCTTTTGTTATGGTCGTATTTTTCGGCGGCGTTGCCAGCGTAAATCTGATGTGGGATATTGCGGATGCATTTTTGGCGGTCATGATTATCACCAATATGGTATCCCTTCTTTTCTTCGGAAAGCAGGTTATAGCCGTTACCAATGATTATATAACGCAAAAGAAGCAGGGGAAGGATCCTGTGTTTCACGCCGCAAATATAGATTGCGTTAAAAATGCGGAATGCTGGTGAGTAAGCTTGCCCTAAAGAACTGGGCATCTCCCTGTGCCAAAAAAATGCGTGCAGGGGGTATTCAAGGTTAAAAATAACGGTTTATAGAAAAAGGAGCGGAGAAATATGATAAAAAATGCTAAAGTCAACACTTTGGCTGTACATGGAGGCGCGAGAAAGGATGATGTTTTCGGTGCCATCAACGAGCCGATTTACATGACCTCAAATTACAGAATACCCACAGACGGCTCGCCCGTTGACTGGAGCGGCACGAATACCAATATCTATGCCAGAAACAGGAACATAAATCAGATGGTACTGCAGGATAAGCTTTGCGCACTGACAGGCGCTGAGGACTGCGTTATATTTGCCAGCGGTGTTGCCGCCCTTGCAGGTGTATTTATACCGTTTTTAAATACCGGCGACCATGCGATTGTGTCAGAGGTTTGCTACAGTGCCACCAACCTTTTGTTCCGCAAATATCTGCCGGAAAAATATAGAATAGAGGTAACCTTTGTTGACACTACAGATACACAGGCCGTGAGAGACGCAGTGAGGCCAAATACAAAGCTGATACATATTGAAACGCCGGGAAATCCTACAACAGGTATAAGCGACATTGCAGCTATCGCGGAAATCGCCCACGGCGCTGGAGCAGTCCTTTCTGTAGATGCTACATTTGCCGGGCCTATCTGCATTTATCCCCTGAAGCTGGGGGCCGACCTTGAAATCCATTCCATGACGAAATATATCAATGGACACGGTGACTCTCTGGGCGGCTGCATTATGGGGTGTAAAGAGCTGATTGACCGGATTAAGGAGATAGCCATGGTGAACTTCGGCGGTATTTTAAGTCCCTTTAACGCATGGCTAATCGCCAGAGGACTGATTACTCTTCCCCTTCGTATGAAGCAGCACAGCAAGGTGGCTTTGGCTACTGCGGAATTTTTGGAGCAATGTCCCGCTGTCCGATTTGTGTGGTATCCGGGGTTAAAGAGCCATCCCGATTACGACAGGGCCCGGTGTTTGATGAAAGGCCAGTATTCAGGCATGATTGCCTTTGACATCAAGGGGGACGAAAAGGTACACCAAAAATTCCTTGACTCCCTCAAGCTTGTGACCCATGCCGTGTCATTGGGGGATGTGGAAAGCCTTATTGTCTATTACGATAAAAACAGCGATAAGCTTCCCCATTATCCGCAGATTTTCAGAGAAGGATTTTTCAGGTTCAGCGTTGGCCTTGAGGATGAGACGGACGTTATTGCGGATATAAAGCAGGCGCTGGAGGCGTGCGGTTTGCTGTGACAAAAATATATCGGAATACCTCCGGAATTTGCCTTTTTGTACAATGAAAGAAACAGCAGAAAAAGAGATAGTCAATATCTATACAGTAACTGAAAACTAAATGAGGGAGGGAATCCGTTTCCCTTTCAAAGAAGGCCGGAATATTGTTTTCCGGCCTTTTTACAAAGAGGTGAATACGGTGAGGTTAAAGCGATTCCTGATGCGGCAGCGCACGGGTTATATTTATGCTGGAGCAATGAATTTATGGGCTTATTTAAGCCTTTTCTGCGGCCCCGCCATTGCCAAGCGGAGCGGTTTTGCTTCTCTGTCCCTTCTGCAGAACTTTTCCGTTCCTGTTCAAGGTATAATGGAAATTGTACTGACATATATTGAATTGTATGGATACATTTGATTGAAGGAGGAAGGATTATGGAACAATTTGATATTTACAGCGATATTGCACAGAGAACCAACGGGGACATTTATATCGGTGTGGTAGGGCCGGTAAGGACGGGCAAGTCTACCTTCATTAAACGGTTTATGGATCAGCTTGTACTGCCGAATATTGAAAATGTCTACACCAAGGAGAGGGCGAAGGATGAGCTGCCCCAGAGTGCGTCGGGAAAAACCATTATGACGACAGAACCGAAATTTGTGCCAAACGAGGCGGTGGAAATAAACCTTGGGGACAATCTGGGCTTTAAGGTGAGAATGATTGACTGTGTGGGCTATCTGGTGCCGGGGGCGGAAGGGCACATGGATGGGGATACGCCCCGTATGGTCAACACCCCCTGGTCGGAAAAGCCCCTTCCCTTCAGCCAGGCGGCGGAAATCGGGACGAAAAAGGTCATCAATGAGCATTCCACTATAGGCGTTGTCATTACAACGGACGGCTCTATCACAGATTTGCCCAGAGAAAATTATATTGAGGCAGAGGAAAGGGTTATCAACGAGCTGAAGGAAATCAACAAGCCCTTCATTGTCCTTTTGAACACCACAAAGCCCTATGCGCCGGAGACAGAGAGTCTGAAGGAGGAGTTGGCGCAGAAATATGATGTTCCTGTCATTGCGGTCAACTGCGCCCAGCTAAAGGCGGAGGACATCAATTCCATATTGGAAAATGTGCTTTATGAATTTCCGGTGAAGGAGATCAAGCTGAATTTCCCTGTCTGGATTGAAACGCTGGATATGGATCACTGGCTGAAAAAGGAGATTATAAAGGCCATAAAAAACATATTAAACCAGGTCACAAAGCTGAGGGAAATCAAGGACTGTACGGTTACGCTTGAGGATAACGACTATATCAGAAAGGCGTACATAGATAAGATTCTTCCGGGAGACGGCAGCGCAAACATTGAAATCGCCACAAACGATGATTTATTCTATAAGGTTCTCAGTGAAACCATTGATATGCCAATTGAGAATGATTACCAGCTTATATCCACTATCAAGAGGCTTTCTGAGATTAAAAAGGAGTACGACAAAATTGAGTATGCTTTAAGCGACGTCAGAAGAAAGGGCTATGGCATTGTCTCCCCTGTGTTTGATGAAATCAAGCTGGATGAGCCGGAAATATTCAAGCAGGGCTCTCGCTACGGCATTAAACTGAAAGCAAGAGGTGAGTCAATACATATGGTTTGATGCAAAATGATGTTTTTGATTTGTTACAGGAAAGGGGAAGGTGTTAATGCAGCATGATGGTGGGGCAGCAACGAACGGGTAAAGAAACCGTCAGTACAACACGGGTGAATATGAAAAAAGCGGCAGAAGCTGAAAAAATGAGCCTGCCGTTTTTTTTATGCTCTTTGCCGCTGACAGAGCCCTTAAGCGGAAGAATGGGTGGAGTTTTTGGATGCTCCTTGGGCAGGACATCCCGAGGATATGGCAAAAGGCAGAAAGAAGGTGGAAAGTGCTGACGGGTTATGGTAAAATAACGATAAATTATAGCGGAGAACCTCGAAACCTGTGGTTTCTCGGTACATTTGCTACGCAAATGGCCGCTTATGCTGTACACCTTAACAAGCAAACTTGCACAGTGTACTTTTTAAGCGCCTTTTTCTCCGCTTTTATGGTAAAATAACGATAAATTATAGCGGAGAACCTCGAAACCTGTGGTTTCATGTTCATCACTTTTGCCAGGGGCAAAAGCCGCCGCTGGGGCGTCCGGCTTTCTTGCCGGTGACCGGTACATTTGCTGCGCAAATGGCCGCTTATGCTGTACACCTTAACAAGCAAACTTGCACAGTGTACTTTTTAAGCGCCTTTTTCTCCGCTTTTATGGTAAAATAACGATAAATTATAGCGGAGAACCTCGAAACCTGTGGTTTCATGTTCATCACTTTTGCCAGGGGCAAAAGCCGCCGCTGGGGCGTCCGGCTTTCTTGCCGGTGACAAGCCTGTACCATCAGAGCGTTTCCATTTATTTTTGAAAATCTCTGCGGTAATGCCGAAATTTTTTGTATTGTTTAAAACTGACTATACCCGAACTTTGTAAAGCCCGCTTTTAGAAAAAAGTGGACAAAGGCGATAGAAAACGCGAATTTACGCGGCTTCTGCGGAATTTTATTTTTCGGCATTAAATTTAAAAATACCTGTTGACTCTCACGCTGCGTCATAGTTTAGGATGGATTTATCAGGGACAGGAGGTATAAGGATGAAAACAGTTAAGGAAGTGTCAAAGCTTACGGGTATCAGCGTACGCACCCTTCACTACTATGATGAAATCGGCCTTTTGAAGCCGGCGCATTTAAGTGAAGGGGGATACCGGCTTTACGACGGTGAAGCATTGGAGAGGCTCAGGCAGATACTGTTTTTTAAGGAGTTTGATATGCCGCTGAGGGAAATCAAAGCGATTCTGGATAATCCTGCCCTTGACAGAAACCTGCTTCTGGAAAACCAGAAAAAAATACTGGTTTTGAAAAAGGAGAGGCTGGAGCGCATTATAGGCAGTATGGACGCTATCTTGAAGGGGGAAAACAGATTGGATTTCGAAGTGTTTGGCAGGGATGAAATAGAGAGACTGTACAGCTTAATTGCGGAAAATATGACAATAGAGCAGAGAGATGTTTTTATAAAGGAATACGGCAGCATGGAGGCGTTTAGAAGGCATTTTCTGGAAACGGCTGCAAGCGGAGAGGGGCAGAAAAATTTCGCCAAGGTGGTGGAGTGGTACGGAGATAAGGAAAGCGCCTTGGAGGCGGGAACAAACCCGGATAATGCAAAAATAATGGAGGCGTATACAAAACGGTGTGAAGATGTTCTGCTTAAATTGGCGGCCAAAACAGGAGAGGATGTCAGGTCTCATGAGGTAAAGGAAATTGTGGGAGAGCTTGATTTTGTCTTAAGTCAGCTCTATCAGATGAAGGATATGACAGCGTTTATGCTGGATATGTCCGAAAAATATATTCATAACAGGCAGATACAGGAAAATCTTGACAAGCTTTACGGCGCGGGATCCACGGAATTTATCGGGCGCGCCCTAGCAGCGTTTTACGGCAGATAGATTATACTGAGTAGTATTATTTTTTGAGTATACGCAGGGGGAAAAGAATGTGCGGCGGAAAACAGAGGGTATGGTTTTCTGCCGCTGGCTGAAGAGAAGCGGGGAATTTTGCCGTTTTGAGAAAACAGGCCATGCACAGGCCGGAATAAGGAGAAAAGGATATGGCGTACAGTTTGAAGGCAGTAACGATAAGGACAAACAATACGGGAAAGGGCATGGCGGATACAGAAAAATTATGGGAAGACATCCTAAGCGGTAGAATTCCTCTGCTTTTTGACAGCGAGGGAGGCTTTCGGGAGGGTGTTTCTCCCGTATCCCGCTACAGCAATTATGAAAGGGATGAAAGCGGGGATTATGATTTGACCGTTATGGCGGTGTACGCCTCCTTCTTTCGGGAGATGGAGGAAAAAACCGCGCAGGGCCTTTACCGCAGATATTTTGAGACGGATGAAAACGGCGACATGGCCGTATGCGCAAAAAAGGCGTGGGAAAGGGTATGGTCTGACAAAAGGGAGGGTGTGATAAACCGTTCCTTTTCGGAGGATTATGAGAGTACCGTGCCAAAGGAGTATACGAAGGACGGGAAGGCGCACTGTTATTTATACATCGCTTTGCAGCCGGCCTTTTATGATTGACAGGCTTTATGACGACGGTATGTGACAGAGGGGATGACGCTTTTTTTCGTTCAGCGGAAGGACGGAAGGGGCGTTTTTAGAGTATCAGAGGGGACTTGGCTATGGCACGCAGAGACGGAAGGGGAAAGAAAAAACGGAGAAGAAGGAAGGGTTGTCTGTATAAGCTGCTTTTGCTTATTTTAACGGGAGCCGTCCTTTTTATGGGGTATCGGTGGCTTGACGCCAACGCTTTTAAGGGGCTGCGGGTGGCAAGGCTTACCAATACCGCTATGCCTGACTGGATAGACGTGCAGATAATTGATGTGGATGGGGCTTCAAGACGGGGTGAAAAGCTGGAGGATGTGAGAGATATTGTCGTTCACTATGTGGCAAATCCCGGAACTTCTGCCCAGAATAACCACGATTTTTATACCAATGCCGATTCTGAGACAAGCTCTCACTTTGTTGTGGGGCTTTCGGGGGAAATTATACAATGTATCCCCCTGGATGAAAAGTCCTCCGCCAGCAACTGGCGCAACAACGATACCATCTCCATAGAGGTATGCCATCCAGACGAGACGGGACAGTTTACAGACAAAAGCTACAGCGCTCTTGTTAAGCTTACGGCATGGCTTGAAAAGATAAGCGGTCTGAAGGAGGATAATGTTATCAGACATTATGATATTACAGGCAAAAAGTGCCCTCTGTATTTTGTGGAGCACGAGGATGCATGGAAGCAGTTTAAGGAGGATGTTAAGAAATACCGCAAGGAGGGGGAGCAGGTGAAAAAGTGATTCTCCTAATTTCCCGGCGGTCTTTGAACCCATAGAAAAAGCGGTAAAAATTCTTTCAGAGGAGAAAGCAAACCGGAAGAAGGACAGGCGGCGCAGCCGTACCTGTTTGAATTTGTGAGCAGACTGCAAGCCTCTCGCGGCTGAGTCCGTTTCCCTTAAGTGAAAATTCCTGACAGGCCGGGGCTTTGTATGTCTGATGGCTTTCGGGCAGATACCTTCGGGGGCGGTTTGCGGTTTATCATCGGATATATTTTGCTCACGGCCGTAAAAATGTCCTCTCAGCCGGCATTATTTTGGCGATAATCACGAATTTTGAAAAATAAATTTAGACACAAAGGCGGTTGACACCCCGTGAAATGTCGCATATAATAATTAAAAATGAATATTCGGATGAAAAATTTGGGAGAGGTTACAGCTGTTTAAGTGTAACGCCGAAGGGGAAGACGCAATAAACTCTCAGGCAAAAGGACCAAATTTGGACGAAACTTTGGAGAGGCTCATGCCACCGAAGAGGCAGCTATATGCTACATATAGTATCTTTCAGGTAAAAGGACAAAGGCGCATTAATAGAATAATTTTTTTTCTGTTAATATGCCTTTTATTTTTTGAAAACTACATAATTCGGATGAAGGATTTGGGAGAGACTGCATGAAACAGGTGCAGCGCCGAAGGGGAAGCCGCAATAAACTCTCAGGCAAAAGAACCAAATCTGGACGAGACTTTGGAGAGGCGATAAGGCCACCGATGAAGCAACCCTGTCTATTACAGGGGAATCTTTCAGGTAAAAGGACAGAGGCGTTTGAAACTTAGGTTAGTTTCAGATGCCTTTTTTTCGTAGCTTTCCAAAGGATTTTCACAGTCAGTATGAAACCGTTAAAATGGAGAAGGAGATGTGGTTATGGAATTAAAAACACCCTTATATGAGACACATGTGAAGTACAAAGGCAAAATAGTGCCCTTTGCCGGCTATCTTCTGCCGGTGCAGTATGAAAGCGGCGTCATAGCAGAGCACATGGCGGTGCGCACAAAGGCGGGGCTTTTTGATGTATCCCATATGGGAGAGGTAATGTGTACGGGAAGCGACGCCCTGAAAAACCTGAATCGGATAATGACCAATGATTTTACAAACATGACCGACGGCCAGGCCAGATACAGCCCCATGTTAAACGAGGAGGGCGGCGTGGTTGACGATTTGATTGTCTACAAATACAGCGACGGCAAATACCTTATTGTTGTCAATGCGTCCAACAGAGAAAAGGATTTTGAGTGGATGAAGGCTCATCAGGAGGGGGACGTGAAATTTGAGGATATTTCCGATTCTGTAGCACAGATTGCCCTCCAGGGACCGAAAGCGCTTGAAATATTAAAACGTGTCGCAGAGGAGAAATATATCCCCGAAAAATACTATACCTGTATCTTCGACGGTGTTGTCTGCGGGATAAAATGCATTGTATCCCAGACGGGCTACACAGGGGAGGACGGCTTTGAGCTTTACATGGCAAGCGCGGACGCCCCAAAAATGTGGGACGCTCTTTTGGAGGCGGGACGTGATTTGGGCCTGATTCCCTGCGGCCTGGGCGCCAGGGATACCTTAAGGCTGGAGGCTTCCATGCCCCTTTACGGACATGAGATGGATGACACCATAGACCCACTGACAACAGGACTTGGCTTTGCGGTGAAAATGAAAAAGGATGACTTTATCGGCAAAACCGCTGTTGAGGCGAGAAAGCCGCTGCAAAAAAAGAGAGTGGGACTGAAGGTTACAGGACGGGGCATTGTCAGAGAGCATGAAAAGGTGTTTGCAGGGGACAGAGAAATCGGCATGACAACCAGCGGCACACACTGTCCTTATCTGGGATACCCGGCTGCTATGGCTATTCTGGATGTGGAATACGCAGAAATCGGCACAGAGGTTGAGGCAGAGGTAAGAGGAAGAAGAGTCAAGGCCGAAGTGGTCGCACTGCCGTTTTATAAAAAAGGCCAGGCGAAATAGAATTGCTTTTCATTTTCCGTGAAATAGACAGGCGTTTGTTTTTCCTCTGCTTTGGAGGAGAATAAATGCTTCCGGCTCTGCTATTTGAAAGGCTGCCGGAGAGAAGTACCTAAAAAAAGATCATTCCGAAGGGGTTTCGGGCTGTCAATAAAGTAAAAACATATTGCCCCGTCTTTGCGGGGAGTCAGCTATTCGTTTTGATGCGGAGAGCTTCGGTTTTTCAAAAGCTGCGGCAGAACCGTTCAAAAGGGGCGGCTGAGGTTTTTGGCAGACTGACGGCTTCACAGAGCGCCTTCGATGATGCAGTACGCTAGTTGGCGTATATATAGATACTTTAACCGATTCGGGAGGCCTCAGGCCTTTGCGGGAGGAGGCAACGGATGAATAAGGCTTCGTATGATGCCGTCGGTTATAAATAAATTTGCTTTGCAAATTTATGAATAGTCTTGATAAATGAAACTAACCACTTAAACAATCAGGAGGTATGAATGATGAATTTTCCAGGCGAGCTTATGTACACAAAATCACATGAATGGGTAAAATTTGTGGATGAAACAACAGCAATTGTAGGCTTATCCGACTATGCACAGCAGGAGCTGGGCGATCTTGTTTTTGTAAATCTTCCAGAGATTGACGACGAGGTTTCTATGGGCGCAAGCTTCTCGGACGTGGAGTCCGTGAAGGCCGTTTCCGATGTTTACAGTCCTTTTACAGGCGTTGTTGCAGAAATCAATGAGGAGCTTTTGGACAGTCCTCAGCTTATCAACGAAACCCCTTATGACGCTTGGTTTATCAAGGTAAGCGGCATCAGTGAGAAGGAAGAGCTTCTGGACGCTGCAGCGTACGAGGCGTTTGTGAAAGAGGAAGAGGCCGCTAAATAATAAAGCCTTGACACCCCAAATGAAGAGGAGGGAAAAAAATGGGTTCTTATATTTCCACAACCCCAAAGGAAAGGGAGGAAATGCTTGCGGCCTGCGGCCAGAAAAGCATAGACGGCTTATTTGCCCACATTCCGGAGGAAGTAAAAATAAAGGGCGGTCTTGCCATTGCGCCGGGACTGTCTGAAATGGAAGTTAAAAGCGTGATGGAGAACATGGCGGGGAAAAATATTGTCTTTCCGCATATTTTCCGCGGCGCAGGCGCTTATAACCACTACATACCGTCTATTGTAAAAAGCGTAGTCAATAAAGAGGAATTTCTGACGGCCTATACCCCGTATCAGGCGGAAATCAGCCAGGGTATTCTGCAGTCTATTTTTGAATACCAGACTATGATTTGCCTTCTTACGGGAATGGATGCCTCAAACGCCTCTGTCTATGACGGCGCTTCCGCTGCGGCGGAGGCTGTGGGGATGTGCAAGGACAGAAAGAGGGTAAAGGCATATGTTTCCGCCACAAGCCATCCGGACGTTATCCGCACCATAAAAACCTACTGCTTCGGCAGCGATACGCAAGTGGAAATCATTCCTGAAAAGAACGGAAAAACCGATATGGAGGCTCTTGAAAAAGCGCTGGATGCACAGTCTGCCTGCTTCTATGTTCAGCAGCCTAATTTCTACGGACAGATAGAGGATTGTACTAAAATCGGTGAAATTGTGCACAATGCGGGGGCAAAATTTATTATGGGCGTTAATCCCATTGCCATGGCGGTTTTAAAGACGCCGGCGGAATGCGGCGCCGATATTGCCGTTGGCGACGGCCAGCCTTTGGGTATGTCACTGGCCTTCGGCGGGCCTTATCTTGGCTTTATGGCGGCGGTGAAGGCAATGGCCAGAAAGCTTCCGGGAAGAATCGTGGGTGAGACGAAGGATGTTGACGGCAGAAGGGCATATGTTCTGACCCTTCAGGCAAGAGAGCAGCATATACGCCGTGAGAAGGCATCCTCCAACATCTGCTCCAATCAGGCGCTGTGCGCTATGACCGCTTCCGTTTACCTGACAAGCATGGGAGCGAAGGGGCTCACAGACGCTGCCACACTGTGTCTGTCAAAAGCGAAGTATTTTGCACAGAGGCTTGGAGAAATCGGCTTTGCGTTAAAATTTGACGGAGAGTTCTTCCATGAATTTGTAACCACTTGTCCCGGGAACACGGATAAGGTTCTGAGAGCATTGGAGGATAAGGGGATTCTTGGCGGCTATCCTGTGAAAATAGGAGATGACGAATGTATTCTCTGGTGTACGACGGAAAAGAACACCAAAGAGGAAATGGATATGGTAATTGCAGTGTTGAAGGAGGTGTGCGGCAAATGAAATTAGTATTTGAAAAAAGCGTAGAGGGCAGGGGCCTCAGCCTTCTTCCGCCATGCGATGTTCCCGTTTATGAACTGAAAGCGGAAATGCGGAAGCTGCCTCTTCACCTGCCGCAGCTTTCCGAAAACGATATCAGCAGACATTACACAGAGTGTGCGAAGAGAACCCACGGCGTCAACGACGGATTTTATCCCCTTGGCTCCTGCACCATGAAATACAACCCGAAGGTAAACGAGGAGGCGGCTTCCCTGCCGGGCTTTACGTCGGTTCATCCCTTGCAGCCCGCCTATTCTGTACAGGGTGCCATGGAGGTTTTGAAGAAGGCGGAGGAGAGCCTGTGCGAGATTACGGGCATGGACGCTATGTCCTTTCAGCCGGCGGCAGGCGCACACGGCGAGTTTACGGGCCTTTTACTGATCAAGGCATACCATGAGGACAGAGGCGATTTCAAGCGCAAGAAAATAATTGTACCGGATTCCGCCCATGGCACAAATCCTGCCAGTGCAACAATGGCGGGCTTTACGGTAGTGAGCATTCCATCCCGCGGGGACGGATGTGTTGATCTTGAAAAGCTGCGGGAGGCTGTGGGGGAGGATACAGCGGGCTTAATGCTGACAAACCCCAACACAGTCGGTTTATTCGACAAAAATATACTGGAAATTACCAAAATTGTACATGATGCAGGGGGACTTAACTATTACGACGGTGCAAACCTGAATGCGGTGATGGGTATTGTACGCCCGGGCGATATGGGCTTTGACGTCATCCACCTGAATTTGCACAAGACCTTCTCCACCCCTCACGGCGGCGGCGGCCCGGGAAGCGGCCCGGTAGGCTGCAAGGCGCTTTTGACGCCATTTCTGCCGAATCCGAGGGTATGCGGGGAAGAGGGAAGCTATGCTTTTTCTGAGAGCGCCAAGAGCATTGGCAGTGTAAAGGAATTCTACGGCAACTTCCTTGTGGTGGTAAAGGCTTTGACCTATATCCTTACACTGGGAAGGGAAGGCATCCCCGAGGTTTCCCAAAATGCTGTGCTCAATGCCAATTATATGATGAATCAGCTGAAGGATATTTATGATATGGCCTATGACGAAATCTGCATGCATGAGTTTGTCATGGATATTGGAAGCCTGAAGAGCAAAGCCGGCGTAAACGCTATGGATATTGCCAAGGGACTTTTGGATAACGGCATCCATCCGCCAACCATGTATTTCCCTCTGATAGTTCATGAGGCGTTAATGGTTGAGCCGACGGAAACGGAGTCCAAGGAGACGCTGGATGAGGCAGTCGCTGTATTCAGAAAGCTCTATGAGACAGCTCTGACAGATCCGCAGGCCCTTCACAATGCGCCGCTTCATACACCTGTCAGAAGACTTGACGAGGTGGGAGCAGCCAGAAATCCAAAGCTGAAATTTGATTTTGAGTCTTAATATGCTTATTCCTGTACCGCTGGAAACGGCGGTACAGGGCTTTATAAAAGACGCCGGCGGGAGCCGGCAGGCCAATGTAATACAATATAGAATACCTGTACAGTGAAAGGACAGCTTTTCTTATGGACCCACAAAAGGGAAGGAAAAGGGCTGCCGGGCAGAATAAATTGTTAAAAAATATACTTGTAGTTTTTTACAACTTTTTGCATAAATTTTTATTTCACAATTTTACCTGTGGAGGTATTATTTTTATGGAAAAAAACAGTGCGATATAAACATTTGTCTTTCGCAGATGGCTCTTATGCGGCATGGGTTTCAAACTGTTTGACAATGGTATTCCCATGGTTGAAAATATTGATAAAAATATAACGAAAAAATGCTGTTTTGATAGGAAATATACATGATTGCTTACTAAAAAATAAATTGTGAGCAATTGGCCCGAAAATAATACTTGAAATTTAGGCTGGTATGTCAATATAATACTACTATAAATTGATATAAAATCTATATACATGGCAGTATTTGTTTCTTTACCACAGCATCTAGTAATCTGGAGGTTAAGATATGTCAGAAAAATTTGATTTGATTGTCATAGGAGCAGGTCCAGGCGGCTATGTAGCGGCCATTAAGGCGGCACAGCTTGGAATGAAAACGGCGGTAGTGGAGTCGCGGGAGGTAGGAGGTACATGCCTGAACAGAGGCTGTATTCCCACAAAGGCTTTGATACACGCGGCGGAGCTTTACAGTGAAATGAAGTCATTGGAGGAAATTGGGCTGTACGCGGAGGGAATCTCCTATGATATTAAGAAAATACACCAAAGGAAGGACGAGGTTTTAAACCAAATCCGTTCCGGCATTTTATCCCTTTTCAAAAGCAATAAAATAACACTGATAAACGGAAAAGGCACCATACTGTCTGAGGGAAGGGTAGAGGTTAAGACGGCAGAGGAAAGAGTTGAGTATGAAGCCGCAAAAATATTGATAGCGGCGGGCTCTGTTCCGTCAAGGCCCCCTATCCCCGGCCTTGATCTTGAAAATGTCATCACAAGCGACGAGCTTCTTTCCATGAATGACAGGATATACAATAACTTGGTGATTATCGGCGGCGGCGTTATCGGTGTGGAGTTTGCATCCGTGTACAGCGCTCTGGGCGCTCGGGTGACAATTATAGAGGCCCTTGACAGAATACTTCCGAATATGGATAAGGAAATATCACAGAATTTAAAAATGATACTGAAAAAACGTGGCGTTGACATCCATACCTCCGCGAAGGTTGAAAAAATCACCATGGAGGACGGCCTCAAATGCTATTATGAGGAGAAAGAAAAGGTACAGTGTGTGCCCTGCGACGGCGTACTGGTGGCAATCGGCAGAAAGCCCAATACGGCGGGACTGTTTGCCGAGGGCGTCAGCGTTCAAATGGACAGAGGCAGCATACTGGTAGACGAAAAGTTTGAGACGAGCATGAAAAATGTTTACGCCATAGGGGATGCCATTAAGGGCATACAGCTTGCCCATGTGGCCAGCGCCCAGGGAATCAACGCGGTAATGGGGATGGCAGGCAAAAAAGGAGAAATCAATCTGGATCTGGTTCCCTCCTGTATCTATACAAGTCCTGAAATCGCTTCCGTCGGCATAGACGCGGACGAGGCGAAGAGAAGGGGCATCAGCGCAAAATGCGGCAAGTTTATCATGTCCGCCAACGGCAAATCCGTTATTTCCCGTGAGGAAAGGGGCTTTGTCAAGGTGGTTGCCGAGGAGGGCAGCAATCAGATAATCGGTGCCCAGATGATGTGTGCCAGGGCAACCGATATGATAAGCGAATTCACAACAGCTATCGCAAACGGCCTAACCCTGGAGCAGATGCTCTCGGCTATGCGCCCCCACCCCACCTATAACGAAGGGGTGACGGAAGCGCTTGAGGCGGTGGAGGGAAATTCCATCCACACCGCGCCGAGAAGATAGGTTTGCGGCTTTAAAAAGGTGTACTAATTATTTCCATATATATATTTAATCAAAGGAAGGATGAAGGAAATGATCAATGAAGTGATGAAATTCATCGCTGCCCATGACCCTGAGGTCGGAGCGGCAATGGAGAGGGAAGCGGCGCGCCAAAGGAGAAATATCGAGCTTATTGCCTCTGAAAATATTGTTTCAGAAGAAGTTATGCTTGCAATGGGCTCTGTACTTACAAACAAATATGCGGAGGGCTATTCCGGAAAACGCTATTACGGCGGATGTGAAGATGTTGATATTATGGAGGATTTGGCCATTGCCCGTGCGAAGGAGCTTTTCGGCGCTGAGTTTGTAAACGTTCAGCCTCACTCCGGCGCGAACGCAAACAATGCCGTTTATTTTGCACTGATTAAACCGGGCGACACCGTTCTTGGCCTTAACCTTGCTCACGGCGGTCATCTGACGCACGGAAGCCCCGTAAACCAGTCGGGCGTTTTGTACAATTTTATTCCTTATAACGTAGACGATGTGACACACAGGATTGACTATGATAAGGTACGTGAGCTGGCCCATGAGCACAAGCCAAAAATGATTGTGGCAGGCGCATCCGCTTACCCTAGGGAAATCAGATTTGATATTTTTGCGGATATTGCAAAGGAAGTAGGAGCATACCTTTTTGTTGATATGGCCCATATCGCCGGGCTTGTTGCGGCGGGCCTCCATCAGAGCCCTGTTCCCTACGCGGACGTTGTGACAACTACAACACATAAGACACTGAGAGGCCCCCGCGGCGGCATCATTATGTGTAAGGAAGAGCTTGGCCCGAAAATCAACAAGGCAATATTCCCGGGAACACAGGGCGGCCCTCTCATGCATATTATCGCCGCTAAGGCAGTATGCTTCGGCGAGGCTTTGAAGCCTGAGTTTAAAGAATACCAGGCGCAGGTTATCAAAAATGCAAAGGCTTTGGCTGACGCTTTGGTAGCACAGGGCTTTAACCTCCTGACAGGCGGAACGGACAACCACTTGATGCTTCTGGATCTGAGAAACATGGATGTCACCGGCAAGGAGCTTGAGAAGAGGCTGGACGACGTTTATATCACACTGAACAAAAACGCTATTCCAAATGATCCGAAGAGTCCGTTTGTGACAAGCGGCGTGAGAATCGGTACGCCTGCTGTGACAACACGTGGGCTGAAAGAGGATGACATGGTGAAAATCGCTGAGTTTATCAAGCTGGCGGCGACGGATTTTGAAAACAATATTGACTATATCCGCAAGGGCGTTACTGTAATCTGTGACAAATATCCTCTTTATAAATAATATCAATAGGCCTGATTTTGCTGATAAATAGCTGAGGTTCGGGGGGCGCAGCGCCCCGCATGCAGTCCGCAGAAAAAGCAAACCAAAAGAGCGGTTTTGCGCAGCAAAATACGGAGTATTTCAATGTTTTTGAAAGGCCGAATCACCGCCCAAAATAGGGCGGCGTCACAGGCGCTTTTCTCAAAGAAAAAAGTGATGAAAGATCTCTTTCGTCCTTTGACACACCGAGAGGAGGGAAGAAAATCCCTCCTTTCAGCTTGTCAGTCCTGTCCTAACCCAGCCGTATTAAAAGCGGAGCAAAAATTTTATGGGAAAGCTCTTTTCTCTCCTAATTAAGCTGTATTTTGCGCAGGGATTACGGTTAAGGCTTAAAAAGGCGGTGTTTTGGCTCGAAAATTTTCGGCATGTTGGAAGGGGGAAAAATCCCCCTTTTTTTTGCGGGCCGTAGATGGAAAGTTTTTTTCAAATACATGCTGCACGTAAGTACGGGGAGTGTTTTGGCATTGGGTGTTTACGGCCTTTTTGATGGCTGTTTTATAGAATTGGGCGGTTTTTTAATGTTTTGCTTAACCTTATATAGGGACTTAACGGAGGAAGACAGATGAGGGAAATCCATGAAAATGCATTGGATATCAGAAATATCAGAGTGTTGACGGCCGTCAGTCTTCTGACGGCCTTGAAGATAGTATTTGATTTTATGACAATACAGATTACACCGAGCCTCCATTTCAGCTTTGAGTTTCTTGTCTCGGCCCTCACGGGAATGCTTTTTGGACCGGCAGTCAGTATGATTTCCGCCCTTGTGAGCGATATTGTCTGCTATGTTCTAAATCCCAAGGGTGTATATTTCATTGGTTTTACACTGGTGGCTGTTTTGTCAGGTTATCTGAACGGAAAGTTTTTGTTCCGTCAAAAAATAACATGGGGGCGGATTGTTTCCCTGCGGCTTTTGGAGGTACTTCTCTGCAATATACTGTTGAACACTGCATTTTTGGTGGTGCTTTATACACCCTCTGTTTTAGCCGGATTTCCGGCCAGAGTAATCAAAAATGCTGTTTCTCTGCCCTTCGAGACGGTTATATTGTATTTCCTTCTGAGCAGGGTACAGGATTTTAAACAATATATAAAATGGGACGGATGGAAATGAAAATAATCTGTTTGGGCGACAGTCTGACCTATGGCTTTAGCGTGGCAAGAAAGGATACATGGGTTCATGACGCTGGGCAAAGATTAGAAAGACATACATTTGTGAATAGAGGAGTGAACGGCGATACCACAGGCGGTATGCTTGCAAGGCTCTATAGGGATACAGTGCTGGAGAGGGCCGATATGGCTGTTGTAATGGGCGGCAGCAATGATTTTATGATGGGCTGTGATTTGCCGATAGTGAGGACTAACATGATGGCTATGGCCAACCAGTTGGCTTATCACAGAATAAAGCCTGTCATCGGCATCCCTGTACTGGCGGAGGAAAAGACACTGACACCGCGGTGGAAAACCTTTGCAGACTGCGGACAGCTAAACGGAAGTCTTAGGGCTTACAGGCAGTGGATACTTACTTTCAGCAGAGTGTACCAAGTTGAGTATGTGGATTTTCAGGCTGCCTTTGAAAAAGCAATGCGGGAGGGTCTGTATCTGGACGGACTGCACTTGAATCGGGAGGGCCATGAGGTAATGGCAGGGATACTGTGTGAGTTTTTGGAGAACAGAAAAAGGGCTCTTTTTGGAGAGAAGCTCTAGTATTTTTAAAAAATTTATGCTGTTATTTGGACAGGTTTGTGGAGAAATATTAATTCTCTGTTTGACTTCATAAGGATAGATTTAAAAATCTATACATTTTAAAAAGGGCACGAGGCGCATTACAGCGCTTCCTTGCCCTTTTTTGTTTTTAAAATTTCTCGGATACGGAAATAAGGGCGGCGGATATTTCGAGAATCCCCTTCATAGGATAGGAATGGATGAGCTTGTTTTTATCCGGTTATTGAAAAGGGGGGAATGGATTTGAGAGAAGGGGAAGATGCATTGACGGAGCTGGCCCTTAGTCTGGCGCTGAACAGGCTGTTATATGAAAAAAAGCAAATTACCTATGATGTTTACCTGAAGGTTTCCGATGGAATAAGAAGAGAAGGGAATGCCTTGGAGGAAAAGAAAAATACGGATACCCTGCATATGGAGCAGTATAAAAATATCGGAACTGTACAGAGGGAATAGATGGATCTGTACCGTATACGAAATCTTTTTCAGCAGGGTGCAAATATTTATGAGATACCAATGAAGGTTACATACTACGCGAGAGTTTCCACCGATAAATATGAGCAGGCTAATTCCCTGAAAAACCAGATTGACTATTTCTCTGAATTTATCAAAAAGAATCAGGCATGGGAATATGTGGAGGGCTACATAGACGAGGGACTTAGCGGCACCAGCGTCAACAAACGGGATTCCTTTTTGCGGATGGTGGCGGACGCCAGAGAGGGACGATTTGATTTTATTATTACGAAGGAGATTTCCCGCTTTTCCAGAAATACACTGGACAGCATACGGTATACGCAAATGCTTTTGTCCTATGGCGTGGGCGTATTTTTTCAGACAGATAATATCAATACACTGATGCCTGATGCGGAGCTGAGGCTTACCATCATGTCAAGCATTGCGCAGGAGGAGGTGCGCAAGCTTTCCGAGAGAGTAAAATTCGGTATGAAGCGCTCCATTGAGAAGGGGCGGGTGCTGGGAAACAGCAATCTTTGGGGATATCGAAAGGAAAACGGAAGGCTGGTGGTTGAAAAGCAGGAGGCGGAAATCGTGCGGCTTATATTTGACTGGTACGCCAACGGCAAAATGGGAACACGGGCCATAGCCAGACGATTGAGCGGCATGGGATACAAGAGCAGTGCGGGCACTGATTTTTGCGCCACAACCGTTCGGAATATTGTGACGAATCCTAAGTACAAGGGCTATTACTGCGGCAACAAAACGAAGGTTGTGGATTACCGCATGAAAAACAAGGTTTTTCTTTCCCCCGCGGAATGGGTGGTTTTTAAGGATGAGGAGACGGTGCCGCCGATTGTATCAGAAACCCTTTGGGAAAGTGCGAATGCCCTCTATCAAAAAAAGAGAGAAAGGGCAAAGGAGACAGTAAAGACATCTACGTCCAGCCGTTATGCCTACAGCGGCAAAATATTCTGCGCCCTGCACGGCGAAGCATTCCACCGTACTGTTTACCGCTACAGTACAGGAAACAGGGAGGCGTGGCAGTGTGCTGTGTACCGTAAGGGAGGAAAGGCCGCATGCGCCATGCCTACTGTCTATACAGAGGAGTTAAATGCCGTGGCTGACACTCTTTTTCTGAAGCCCTTTCTGGGAAGGTGTGACATTGTCAAAGCACTGTGCCGCCGCTATGAAGCTGTGCTTGACGGCGGGAAGAAGGGAGAGGGCAAAGGGGAGGCGGCAAAGGAGATGGTAAAGCTTGAGAGCCAGAGAGAAAAGCTTTTGGACCTGTATCTGGAGGGAAAGATTCCGAAGGAGAGCTATTTGAGCCGCAATGCCTCTTTGGGGGAGAAAATCAGTCTGCTGGAGAAAGAGCACAGGAGGATGAAAACGCCATACAGCAAAATGGAAGATATGAAAAACGCACTGGAGGGTCTTTTACAGGGGGAGAAGAGAGAACTGCTTCTCGGAGAACTGACGGAAAGGATTACGGTGTTGGAGGGCTCTGATAAGAAAAGGCTTTTGCTTGAGGCTGCTTTTATAGATGGCCAAACGGAACGGGTGGAATATGACAGGAGGGAAAAGAGCGTAAAACATCATTTTGTATGTGACAATACATATGATTAAAGCCAATATCGAGACGGAGGTCAGCCCCATTGTGGGAACGGAGGAGCAGAGCAAGGATTTTATCGCCGATTTGCTGAGCGAATACAAGACGTCGCCTGAAAAGATATGGGATTTGAATATCTTTGGCAGAACGCTGAATAATCTTGTCAGTGAGGGGATGCAGAATAAAATTTACAGAATGCCTGAGGACGCCCAGATGAAGCTTCAGGAGACTCTGCAAAAGATTATAAACGAGGGAAGCGGCGGGCTAATCTGTATTATTCTTTAAGAAAAAGTGCATGTCCTTGGCTTTGTCAATATAAAATGGGGGGCAGAGCCCCAAAGGAACCCTTTAGAAAAGCGAAGCGCCATACTGTCATCAGTATGGCGCTTTCATTATGGGAATAAATCCATGCTGCGTTTTGGACACTGTCCAATCTCCTCCGCTTTTTAAAAGCAAGGGGAATTTCTATCGGAAAACATTACTTTTCTTACGGCTTCAAGCTGAAAGCTTTTCCCGGGTCTTTAAGCGTTTTGTTATGCTGCGGAGGGAATGCGATATCGTTTTGCTGCTCTTTTTTCGTGGTATCTGCCGAATAATTGGAAGTTATACTGCATCGGCCCCACCACATCGCCGTTTTATTTTTTCATGTGATAAATGGCAGCGGTTTATCAGAGGAGACCTGCCGTTTTGACGAAGAGGCTCATGAAACGCGGGATAAAAAAATGTGGAATTTTGTCCTGTTTTCGCCGCGAAAAATTTCGTGATTTCTGTACTTTTCCATGATATTTGTTTACCTTGTCCAAAATATGTATTATAATGAAACAAGTATGTATATTGTATCAACAGCAGGGATAAAATAATTAGTTTGTGCATTTTACATATGAATCTAAATTGGAAAGCTTTGGAGGAAGACTCTTATGGCTAGAAAAAACGGCAGGGAGGGCTATTCAGGTGCTTCTCCCCAAAAAAGAAGGACGCCGCAGGCCAGAAAGCCCAAGCGGCCTCCTGTTAAAAGGGCTTCCGGACAGCCGTCGCAGGCCGTGCAGGAGCCAAAAAGGATAAAAAAGCGCAGGCCAAGACGCAATGCCCATAAAAGCATTACGGTTATCACCTTTATTGTGCTGAGTATGTATATAGGCGGTTATCTGCTGGCATTTTTAAATAAGCCCTCCATTGGCATTGAGACAGTGACCTATGGAAGCGTGGAGGCACCGAAATCTCTGAATGGGTTAATCATCAGGGATGAATATGTGGCGAAAAGCCCTATGGACGGGCAGCCAAATTATAATTACGCGGAATATGACAAGGTGAAAAAGGGTGCTGTGGTCTGCTCCATCAGAAATGCGGACAATGCCAACTCCATAGAAATGAAAATACAGGATATTGATAAAAATATACTGGAGGCACAGAAAAACAGAAGCGATTTATCTGCCTTTCAGGATGACGTCAATCGTATTGAAAAAAATATAGCAAACACTGTGGACAATTATACGTATAAATTTATTGACGGTAACTTTTCCAATGTCTATTATATGAAAAGCCAGATAGAAACCCAGATGGATTTGAGAAACGATATTTGGCTGACGGAAAATGTACAGAGCATTGCGGCTCTGACTCAGGAAAAAAGCCAGTACGAAAAACAGCTGGCGGACAATGTTTCCTCTGTGACGGCCCAGTCGGGCGGCATACTGTCTTTGAAGGTGGACGGCCTTGAGGAAAAATTTACGCCGGAGGCTATGGAATCGGTCACGAAGGAAGACACGAAAATGAATGCGTCCTCCGAATTTATATCGAAGACAAAAAATGTGAAGGCAGAAGATCCCGTATTCAAGATTGTGGAGTCCAACACCTGGTATATGGCCTCCTATATTCCAAACGATATGATAACCTCCTGGAAGGAGGGTGACAGCGTAGAGATTACCGCTGTGATTGACGAGGAGGAGAAAAAGCTCAATGTCTCCATCTATAAGCTGACCCCGGGGGAGAAGGAAACCTTTGTGCTCTTTCAATCCGTACGCAAT
Source organism: Bacillota bacterium (assembly GCA_019422105.1). Taxonomy (GTDB): domain Bacteria; phylum Bacillota; class Clostridia; order Lachnospirales; family Anaerotignaceae; genus JAHZDZ01. Next base: position 34,703 of record JAHZDZ010000018.1, read on the forward strand.
ATTACGGATGTTGTTGATGCCCGTAATATCAGCTTCACTGTTGAAACAGAGGAAAGCAGGGGCATTAAGATTCCAAACAGCGCCATTATTGAAAAAACCTTTCTGAAAATTCCGGCCTCCTGTATTATTGAGAGCGCGGGGGAGGAAGGTGTTATCAAGAAAGGGGATAAGGGCGACAGCTTTGTGAAGGTCAGCGTGTCCAGAAGGGAGACGGAAAAGAAGGAGGAGCAGGAAACCACCTATGCCTATATTCTTCAGGACTTTGAAAGCCTGCGGGTGGGGGATACCATATTAAACGGCACGGGGGAGAACGCTGCAAGCTATACCATAAGCGACGTGGCTACCTATCAGGGGGTTTATGTGGTCAACAGCACCATTGCCAAATTCACAATCATTGATATTGAAAGCCAGAACACGGATTATTCCATTGTGAGGGCCGCCGCCAGCGGCTCGGGGCTTAAGATATATGATAATATTGTTTCCGACGCCAAAACGGTTCAGGAAGGTGAAATTGTTTATTAAGTAAGGAGATAATGCTATGGAGGATATGATTGTTCAAAATATCAAGGAAGTTGAGGCAAGAATAGAGGCGGCGGCCAAGCGCTCCGGCAGAAGGCGGGAGGATATTCTTCTTCTGGCAGTGTCAAAAACCATCGATATTCCAAGAATTCAGAGGGCTGTGGACTACGGCCTTGTGGAGCTTGGTGAAAACAAGGTACAGGAGATCATGGACAAGTACGAGCCCTTGGGCCCGGGTGTGAAATGGCATCTCATTGGACATTTGCAGACAAATAAGGTAAAATATATCATCGATAAGGTTACCCTGATTCATTCTGTGGAATCTATGAAGCTGGCGGAGGAAATCAGCAAAAGGGCGAAGCAGAAGGGCATTTGCGCCAATATTTTAATAGAGGTAAATATTGCCAGGGAGGAATCAAAATTCGGCGTTATGCCTGAGGAATGCGAGAGCTTAGCCTCACAGATAAGCACTCTCGACAATATATGTGTCAAAGGGCTTATGACAGTGGCGCCTTTTGTCGAAAATAGTGAAGATAACAGGAAATATTTTAGGCAATTAAGGCAATTATTAGTTGACATTAATGCAAAAAAAATGAATAATATAAGCATGGATACCTTGTCCATGGGAATGACAGGTGATTACGAGGTCGCCATTGAAGAAGGCGCGACGATTGTAAGAGTCGGCACCGGCATATTTGGTGCGAGAGATTATTCAAAATAATTTAGGGGGATATGATAGTGGGATTTATTGATAAAATGAAAGATTTAATGTTTGGCGAGGAATATGACGATGAAGACGACGATGAAATGATGGACGACTATGACTATCCGGCACCCAGGGAAAGCATTCGGGAATCCTCCCCGAGAGAAATCGTGGATTATGCGCCTTCCCGTATTTCCAGCAGGAAAAATACATCCCAGGTAGTCAGCATCCATACCAATATCCAGATGCAGGTAGTTATCATCAAACCGGAATGCTATGAGGATGCGCAGGAAATATGCGATCAGGTGAAGAGCAAGAAGCCCGTGGTCGTCAATCTGGAAAAAGTAGAATACCCCATAGCCCAGAGAATAATGGACTTTTTGAGCGGGACATGCTATTCCCTGGATGGTACCATTCAGAGAGTGGCTAACAATATATTTATTATTGCTCCGGAAAATGTAGACATATCCGGCGATTTTAAAGAGGAGCTGAAGACAAAAGGCATTATTCTTCCTTGGGTAAGTTCAGGAAAATAATGGAGGTTACAATGCAGAATCTTTTGATACAGTCAATTGACACATTTTTTTATGTCATCTATTTATTGATTTTTGTTCGGATTTTGTTGTCCTGGCTCCCTATGGGAGGCGGGGCGATCACAAATCTGATTTATTCCCTGACAGAGCCCATACTCGGTCCAATCAGGCAGATGATAGACAGGTCGCCTATCGGCGGCGGAATGTCACTGGATTTTTCGCCGGTAATCGCCCTTTTTGTAATGAATATCGTAAAGCTGATACTGATTTCACTGATAGGTGCTTTTTGATGCGGCGGTGACAGGTTTTATGGACAGACAAGCAATATTAAAAAAATTAGAACAGCCTGAGGAAAAGCTTTTGGCAGCAAAAGCCATGGATCAGGCTGATTTCAGTTTAAGGCATTTTGCTTTGGCTTTTACAGACTTTATGGATCCGAAAATGAGCGGTATATTGGAGGAGGAATTCCGCCGTGTGCCTGATTTGAATATTGTCGCCTTCGGTGGGGCCGCGGATTGCGAAAGGCGTATGTTTGCCTTTTCACCTGACTACATGGAGATAAGACACGAGGATTTTCCCCTGAAGGCGGTAAAGATTCAGACGAATTTGAAGTTTGCGGAAAAGCTCAGCCACAGGGACTATCTCGGATCTATTCTGGGCCTTGGCATAGACAGGGGAAAAATGGGAGATATTTTTTTGTATGACGATTTTACAGCGGCGTTTGTCAGGGAGGAAATAGCGGACTATATCGCGCTGAATCTGACAAAGGTGTCGAGAACGAAGGTTACATGTGAGGTTACTTCTCCCGGTGATATTACACTTCCCGCTAAGGAGATTCAGGAAACGAGACAAACGGTTTCCTCCCTGCGCCTTGACTGTATTCTGGGCGCCGCTTTCAAGCTTTCCCGGGGGAAGGCCAAGGAATACATAGAGGGCGAAAAGGTGAATGTGAACTGGAGAAGCATCAATCATACCTCCTTTGTGATAAAGGAGGGGGATATGATTTCCGTGCGGGGGCTTGGACGTATCCGCGTTATGGAAATCGGGGGCAGAACAAAAAAGGACAGAATTGCAGTTACGCTGGGTAAATATGTATAGAGGGGGATTATCGTGATTAAGCCAAATGAAATTGAGTCTAAGGAGTTTAAAAAGGTTGCTCTTGGGTATTCTCCGGAGGAGGTTGACGAATTTTTGGATCAGCTGATGCTGGACTACGGAAAGCTCTATAAGGATAATATTGAGCTGAATGACAAGATAGGCATTTTAAACGAGAGTGTGGATTATTACCGCTCTGTGGAGAAAACCCTTCAAAATACACTTTTACTGGCGGAAAAAACCGCTGAGGAAACAAAGGCGGTGGCGGAGCAGAGGGCTGTGCAGATTGAAAAGGAAGCAAAGCTTCAAGCGGAGGACTATATGCGTGCCGCAAAAAATGAAATGTTCCGTTTGGAGCAGGAAATAGACAAGCTGAAGAATCAGTATGAGCTGATGCGCACCAGAGTGAAGCTGCTTCTCTACGCGGAAATAGAGCTCATTGATAAAAATGATATTTTTGCGAAGAAGGAAGAGGAAAGTAAGGAAAAGGAAAAAAGCGATAAAACAGCCTGAGGTCTGCCCGAATAAAAAATGGGCAGAGGGCTTTTTATAATCCCACCGGCTTTTTGAAGTTTTAATGTGTATGGGGTTTACAGAGTATTCAGGATATTTAAAATTTTTTTCAGCCTTGGATTGCCCGAATACTTCACCTTTTTAAAATCTTGTTTTCTTTAAATCATCAAGCATGGCTTGATGATTTGCAAAGTTTCGCTCAAGTCTTTTCAAAGGCTGGCAGGTACGGACAGAGTCCGTGGTTTGACTTTTTGATACATAGAAAGGCTCGTCAAGAGCCTTTTCTTTGTTTTAGTTTGTATTTTCGCTTAATTGGTTTTAATTGCCAATTTGTACAAAATAAAGTATGATGTTATTGGCAGTGATTGAATTTGGAATTGAGGTGTTGCAGAATGGATACATTAACAGTAAATACGCCTGATAAAACATATCCTATCTATTTTGAGGAGGGCTTTGGCGGCTTTTCACAGGCGGTGAGGGCTGCAAAACTGGAAGGACGGAAGGCCTGCATTATCACGGATTCCAATGTGGAGAGGCTTTATCTAAAGGAGGTAAAGCTGATTTCACAGGGCGTTTTTTCAGAGGTCTTTTCTTACACTTTTCCGGCGGGAGAGGACAGCAAAAGGCTTGAGACCATATCCGATTTTTACCGCTTTTTCCTGGAGAAGCATATGGACAGGAAGAGTGTGGTGCTGGCCCTCGGCGGCGGCGTCTGCGGTGATATGGCGGGTTTTGCGGCTGCAAGCTTTATGAGGGGGATTTCCTTTGTACAGCTGCCGACAACCCTTTTGTCTCAGGTGGACAGCAGTGTAGGCGGCAAGGTCGGCGTAGATTTTATGGGAAGCAAGAATATTATCGGCGCTTTTTATCAGCCGGAATTTGTCTATATGAATATGGACACATTGAAAACCCTGCCTCCAAGGGAATTTAGCGCAGGCATGGCGGAGGTAATCAAATACGGCCCCATTGCCTCGGGTGAATTTTATGAGGGGTTGAAAAGAGACAGGGATAAAATAAAGGCTCTTGACAGGGACTTAATGGCGGATATTGTTAGGCAGTGTTGTTTTTTCAAAGCGGAAGTGGTTTCAGAGGATGAAAAAGAAAGCGGCAGGAGAGAGATTTTAAATTTCGGTCACACCATAGGCCATGCCATAGAAAGTTTGAAGGGCTTTACTCTTCTTCACGGCGAGTGCGTCGGCATTGGCATGACGGCGGCTCTTTTTCTGAGCTGCAAAAGGAAAATGGTGCCCTTTACGGTGCTGGAGGATTTCAGGGAAACACTTCAGTCCTTCCAAATCCCTGTGAAAACAGAAGGTTTGAGGGCGGAGGACGTTTACGCCCAGATGTTTCTGGATAAAAAGGTAAACAATAACCGTTTAAAATTTGTGCTTTTGAAGGATATGGGGACTCCCTATCGTACCTCCGATTTGACAAAAGAAGAGATTATGGAAGCAATTCAATATGTATTATAAAGGTTGGGACAAAATATGGTATTGATTTCGGCAATTGCCTGTGCTGTTTTAATAGGACTTGATCAGGCGACAAAATTTCTGGCACTTACAAGGCTGAAGCCCATTGACAGCATGACGGCGGTAAAAGGGTTTCTTGATTTTACCTTTGTGGAAAACAGGGGTGCCGCCTTTGGAATACTTCACGGGAAGAGATGGTTTTTTGTCATTTTGACTGTGGCAGTCTCTGTTGTTATGATAGTCGCATTTTTTAAAATGCCTAAAAATAAGCAGTATAACTGGGTTCGCCTTTGTCTGGTGCTGCTTTTTTCCGGTGCTGTGGGCAATCTCATTGACAGGATGTTTCACGGCTATGTCATTGATTTTTTGGAGGTTACGTTTATATCCTGGCCGGTATTTAATCTGGCAGATGTTTTTGTTGTCACGGGAACGCTGATTTTGGCTTACCTTCTGTTTTTTGTCATCAAGGATGAGCCTAAAAAGGAAAAATAGGTGGAAGAATGGAAATTTTTACTTTTGTTGCGGAAAAAGAGGACGCGGGAAAAAGATGCGACCTGTATTTATCTGAGTGTCTGGAGGAGCTTTCCAGAAGTGCGGTACAGAAGCTGATTGAAAACGGCAATGTAACGGCGGAGGGAAAAGCGGTAAAATCCAATTATAAAATAAGAGAAAAGGACATCTTTCAGGTGACGGTGCCTGAAGCGGAGGAGCTCAAAATAGAGGGTGAGGATATTCCCCTTGACATTCTTTACGAGGATAAGGATGTTATTGTGGTAAATAAGCCTCAGGGCATGGTAGTGCACCCGGCGCCGGGACACTACAGCGGCACCCTGGTAAACGCCCTTTTGTACCACTGCCGCGGGGAGCTTTCCGGTATTAACGGCGTGCTGCGCCCCGGCATTGTTCACAGGATAGACAAGGATACCTCGGGGGTTTTGATGGCGGCAAAGACGAACATTGCTCACCAGTCTCTGGCTTTGCAGCTGGCGGAGCACAGCATCACACGGAAATATAACGCCATTGTTTTTAACCAGCCGAGGGAGGACGAGGGCGTCATAGACGCGCCTATCGGCCGCCACCCGGTGGAGAGAAAGAAAATGGCCGTGACAAATAAAAACAGCAAGCACGCTGTCACCCATTACAGGGTATTGGAGAGGCTGGGCAAGTTTGCTTATATTGAGGCGCAGCTGGAAACCGGGCGCACCCATCAGATACGGGTTCATATGGCCTATATTGGGCATCCTCTTTTGGGGGATGAGGTTTACGGACCCAAAAAACAGCCCTTTCATTTGCAGGGGCAGGTACTTCATGCCCGTGTGCTGGGCTTTTTGCACCCTGTGACGGGAGAGTATATGGAATTTGAGGCGGCCCTGCCGGAATATTTCCGGAAGCTTATAGAAAGGGCTGGCAATTTATAGACAGGGGGAGGAGATTTCTTTGATATTCAAGCACAAGGATTTTTTAGGGCTGAAGGATATCAGTGCCGATGAAATACTGTACATTTTAAGTACGGCGGAAACCATGAAATATATCATGAACCAGAAAAATAAAAAATCGCCCCATTTGCAGGGGAAGTCGGTCATACTTCTGTTTTATACCCAAAGCTCCAGGGCAAAGCTGTCCTATGAGCTGGCGGCCCAGCATCTCAGCGCCAATGTGGTGGATATGGATGTGACCAATGACTTGATTACAACGGGAAGTCTTCAGGATATGGGACAGCTCGTGGATCAGATGGGGGCGGACTTTATCATACTGCGGCACCCCATGGCGGGAGCCGCGCAGCTTTTGAGCAAGAGCGTGGAGGCAAGCGTAATAAATGCGGGGGACGGCTACAATGAAAACCCTGCTCAGTCTCTTCTGGATCTTCTCACCATTAAGGAGCAGAAGGGAAGCTTTGAGGGACTAAAGGTCGCCATTGTGGGAGACATCCAAAACAGCAGGGTGGCGAAGAGCAATATCTGGAGCCTGAAAAAGCTGGGCGCCGAGGTCAATATATGCGGCCCCGCGACCCTTCTTCCCGCTAAGGTGGAGGACTATGGCGTTGATGTTTTCTATAACGCTGTGGAGGCGGTGCGGGATGTGGATGTTATACTGACAACGCGGCTTAAAATGGAGAATCACGCCCCCAATATGCTGCCAAGTCTTGATGAGTACAAGGATTTGTTCCGCATTGATGAGAATCTCCTTCGGTTTGCCAAAAAGGATGCCATTGTCATGCACCCCGGCCCCATCAACAGGGGGATTGAAATTTCCTCCAAGGTCATAGACAGCAGGCAGTGTATCATTAACGACCAGATTGCCAACAGTGTGTCTGTGCGCATGGCGCTCCTTTACATATTATCCCAGATAGGAGGTGGGCTTCATGAGAAAGATTATTAAAAACGCCCATATCGTATCCGATCAGTATGCTCCTGAGGCACTGCTGGATATTTATATTGAGGACGGTGTGATTGCCGAAATAGGGAAGGATCTGGACTATGAGGATGTGGATTTCTGGGACGCCCAGGAGGGCTACATACTGCCGGGGCTGATTGATATGCACTGCAATATCTGTGATCCCGGCTATGAATACATTGAGGATATAGAATCCGCTTCCATGAGTGCGGCGAGAGGCGGTTTTACTTCCATTACCTGTGAGCCCAATACAAAGCCTGCCATAGACAACAAAACAGTAGTGGAATACATTATCTCCAAAAGCAAAACCTATTCTCTGGTGAATATATTCCCCTACGGAAGCATGACAAACGACTGTGCGGGTGTAAGCCTTGCGGAAATCGGAAAAATGAAAAAGGCCGGTATTATGGGTATTTCCGACGGCGACAATTTTATAGATGATACCCACCTGCTTCGAAATGTTTTCAAATATTCCAAAATGTTTGACCTGCCGGTGATGACCCACTGTGAGGATCAAAAGCTGTCGGACGGCGGCGTGATGAATGAGGGATATATGTCCTCTGTTCTGGGACTTAAGGGAATGCCAAGAGAGGCAGAGGATATTATTGTCGCACGCAATACGGTTTTGGCTGAATGTGTGGGCAATAAGCTCCATATCACCCATGTCAGCACAAAGGGTTCTGTGCAGCTTATACGGGAGGCGAAAAAAAGAGGCGTCAATGTTACCTGTGAAACCAGCCCCCACTATTTTCTCCTGACAGAGGAGGCCACAAAGGACTATAATACCTTTGCCAAGGTAAACCCTCCTCTTCGGACAAGGGAGGACACAGAGGCCGTTTTGGAAGGACTTTTGGACGGAACCATTGACGTAATCGCCTCAAGCCATTCCCCTACAAAGCTGGAGTATAAGACAAAGGAATTTGACAATGCCGCCTATGGCATATCCGCCTTTGAGACGGCTTTTCCATTAAGCTATACCGCTTTGGTGGAGAGCGGAAGGATGTCGCTTTATGATTTGGCTGTAAAAATGTCAGAAAATCCCGCTAAAATATTGGGATTAAAAAACAAAGGCAGGGTGGCCGAGGGCTATGACGCCGATCTGACGGTAGTCGCTTTTCAGAAGGAATATGAAATAGACGCCTCCAAATTCCTTTCAAAATCCAAGTTCTCGCCCTTTGACGGACAAAGGGTAAAGGGGAACATCAGAAACTGTATTGTGAGCGGCAGATCCATCTATCGAAAGTAGGAACGGATATAGGCGTATGTAATAATGCATAGTATGTAAAAGTGCAAGAATGCAGTTATTTCAACATTTTTATATGGAAGATGTGGTATAAAATCTTTCTGTATGCAAAAAAGCATAGCAGGCGCGGTGTTATTTTTGCAATACAGAGGGTACGCCGAAAATAAAAGAAAGAGAATAAAAATAATATGAAAAAATGCATTTTTATGAAGAAATGCATTTTTTTATTTGCGACAGGCGGAAGGAAATGAGATTTCACAGCCTTTTGCAGATTATACTTTTGGTGGATGGAGAGGAGGGCAGGTATGCAGATTTACATAATTTGCACCTCTCTTAGGCGAAATGGCATAAATTTGTGTGGAAAGCTTCTGTTTTTTATGCGCTTTTTATTTTTTGGTACGGTATTTGCTTTCTATAGGTGGTATAAACATCAAATAAAAGTATAATGAATAAAAGGAGAGTGCATTTTTATGATCACATGTAACAAAGACAGGCTGGACGACAAAATTAAAACCTTTGCGACCTTTGGCGCGACAGGAAACGGCGGTATCACAAGATTCTCTCTGTCCCCCGAGGCTTTGCAGGCAAGGGCTGAGTTCGTAAAAAGGATGAAGGCTGTGGGTGCTGAGATTACAACGGATGATATGGCGAATATTTATGCCACTCTTCCAGGCAGCGACCCCAACGCAAAGAGAATTGTTATGGCATCCCATTGTGACTCTGTCAGAAACGGCGGAAACTATGACGGTATCCTGGGCGTTATGACTGCTATGGAGGTTGTGGAGACAATTGCGACACAGAATATCCCTCATAAGCACCCCATCACCGCTATGATCTGGACAAACGAGGAAGGCTCTCTTTATCCTCCTGCCATGATGTCCTCCGGTGTTGTCTGCGGTATGTTTGACAAGGATACCATGCTTGCCTCCAAGAATCCGGAGGGAAAAACCTTCGGCGAGGCTTTGCAGGAAAGCGGTTATGTGGGCGATATTAAAAACAGGTTAAACCCTGAAGATTACATGACAATGTTCGAGCTTCATATTGAGCAGGGACCAATCCTTGAGGCTGAGAAGAAGGACATCGGTGTTGTGCAGTGCGTGCTTGGTATGTGCAACTACAGAATCAGAACCTACGGACAGGCGGATCACGCGGGAACAACACCCATGAAATTCAGACAGGACGCACTCTACGCTGCAGCACAGGTATTGATTTATTTACATAAAGAGCTGGATAAGCTGGATCCTGCTTTGGTTTACACTACAGGAGAGATTGTATGTCATCCGTGTGTACACACCGTAATTCCTGATTACGTTGATTTCTCCCTTGACGCAAGACATGAGGATCCCAAGGTAATTGCGCAGGTTGTCGAGATTATCAAAAACATGCCGAAGGAAGTGGCAAAATGCCGTGTAGAGTATCAGGAGGCATGGGCAAGAGATACTGTATACTTTGACAAAGAGCTGGTTGGCTATGTGAAGAAAAACGCTGACGCGTTCGGCTATCCAAACATGCTTATCAACAGCGGCGCAGGACATGACGCTCAGTATGTCTCCTATATGATGCCTACCACAATGATATTTGTGCCAAGCAAAGACGGACACAGCCACTGTGAGCCTGAGTTTACACCGGTTGAGCAGTGCTGGGAGGGCGCTAACGTTATGCTTCACTCTGTGCTTGATGTAGACAAAAAATAACATCAGGCCGGTTATTTGAACGGATTGGGCGCATGACGCTTAAGCTGTTTTTGAATATCAAGACGGATGAATGAGGGCCGTTTGTGGGGGAGCAGCCCTTTGACAGCCTGAATGGTATAAAGAACCTTTATACAGTATTGTATAGAGGTTCTTTTTGTGTAGCGTCAAAAGAAAGGCTTGCCTGCGCTGTGCCATAAATTCGGGAAACCTGCCTGTGCTGTTTCATTCTGATGAGCGCTCCTTTTTGCTTTGGCAAAGTAAACATCGTGGGATCTGAGCGTGCAGCGGAGAGACTGATTTCTGATTTGGCAGGATTTTAAACAGAGTTTTTTGGAGCTTTTGCCGCCAAGGCCTGCAAGGGCTTCACATTCTGCTCGGGCGAAAAGCTTTACTTGCCATAATTGCCTGAAGGGAGAGTCGTATTATAAGAGAATTTGTATGACGAAAAAAAGGGGAGGACTGTAATTTTATGGTAATATAAATAGGAGTAAATGCATAAGGAGGATAAATTATGGACATTGCGTTTCGCAAAAAGGGCGGAAACCTGATTGTGTCGGTTTACGGTGAAGTGGATCACCATACGTCTGAAACCATACGGGATAAAATCGAAAAGGAATTCACGGCGTCGGGGTGTAAAAACATTATTTTTGATTTTGAGAACGTCAATTTTATGGACAGCTCGGGAATCGGTATGGTAATCGGCAGGTATAAGTTTATAGAGCTTTCCGGCGGGAAGGTAGCGGTTGTGAAGGCGAATGAGAATATCGACAGGATTTTCAGCATATCCGGTTTATATAAAATTATCCCTGCGTACAAGACAGTGGAAGAAGCAGCCGGGAATATGTAAGGAGGGGATAAAAATGGAATTTGACAATTATATGGAGATGAGCTTTTCCAGCAAATCAAAAAATGAAGCCTTTGCCAGGGTGACGGTCGCCGCTTTTGTTTCCCAGCTTGACCCGACGGTAGCCGATATTACAGACATTAAAACCGCCGTCTCTGAGGCGGTTACAAACGCTATCATACACGGCTATGACAATAAGGACGGCAATGTACATATCAGCTGCGGATACAAGGACTTAAGCGTTACCATAGAAATTTGGGATGAGGGCAGAGGAATTGAGGACGTGGAGAAAGCCAGACAGCCCTTGTATACCTCAAGGCCGGAGCTGGAGCGCAGCGGAATGGGCTTCACTGTCATGGAAATGTTTATGGATGAAATAAAGGTGGATTCCCGCCCCGGACAGGGCACCCGCATTCAAATGAAAAAAGTACTGGGAAATTCCTAGAGCTTGCGGGGTGAGAGGCATGGACCATACAAAGGAACTGATAAAGCAGGCACAGGAAGGAAATGAAGAGGCGAAGGAGTTAATTATCAAGGAAAATTCCGGATTGATCTGGAGCATTGTCCGCAAATTTATGGGCCGTGGCTATGATATGGAGGACTTGTATCAAATCGGCGCCATTGGCCTGTTAAAATGCATTGAGAAGTTTGATTTGTCCTTTGAGGTTAAATTCTCAACCTATGCTGTTCCGATGATAATGGGAGAAATCAAGCGGTTTTTGAGGGACGATGGACTGATAAAGGTCAGCAGGCCCTTAAAGGAAATTGCCATGAAAGCAAAATACTTGCAGGAAAGCCTGCGGCATAAAAACGGCTGTGACCCCACTATCACGGAGATGGCGGAGGAGCTGGGGGTTGCGCCTGAGGAGCTTGTCATGGCCATGGACGCGGGCCGTGAGGTGGAATCCATTTACCAGACGGTATACCAGGGTGACAGCAGTCCTGTCTATCTCATAGACAAGCTGGGACAGAAGGAGGACAACGGCGACAATGTGGTGGATATCATTACGCTGAAGGAGATTTTGGGAAAGCTGAAGCCGAAGGAGAGGCAGATTATTATGATGCGCTATTTCGACGACAAAACACAGTCGGAAATTGCCAGAGTCATAGGCATCTCACAGGTGCAGGTGTCCCGCATCGAAAAGAAGGTGCTGTGCGATATACGTGAAAAATTTGGTTAGAGGTTGAAAAGGCTTCAGCGGAGAATACGGAAACGGATAGCATCTTGCTGCGCAAATGGCTGCTTATTTTGTATTCCTAATAACGATATATTTCAGCGGAGATACTCATAAACCTGCGGTTTATTCGTACATTTGCTGCGCAAATAGTCTGCACTCGAAACAATCTCTTGCAAGCAAGCTTGCAGTATTGCTTCTGTGCAGCCTGCTTTC
>JAHZDZ010000019.1 GCA_019422105.1 Bacillota bacterium
AGGTATTAAGGAAACGGATTGAATACAAGCCATTCAATCCGTAAAAATAGCCACGTTGCGGCTATTTTTTATTATACCGTTTGTGCTTTTTATTGTCTACCACAAATTAACATCGAAGCCGATATTATATAGGAGAGGGGGATTTCAAGTTATTATTGGAGTCCGTAATACTGAAAAATCGAACTGGTTTAACGGTCTGATTTGAGAGTGTCAATAAAGTCGCCACTTTTCATCGAAAACCTGTTTTCGATGAGTTTATATTCAGGAATAAACAGACGTGTTCCGGTGGCATAAATGCCTTGAAACCCGCTGTTTTCCTCGGTCGGGCAAAGCCCTAGCTGTCAGAAATTTTCCCTTGGAGAAAACAGACTCTGGCCGCTGCACTTCTCTTTGCGGTTCACTGCTCACAAATTCCCAACGGGTATGGCTTTGCCGCCGGAGCATACTCTTCCGGTTTGCTATTCCTGCGGATTGCAGGCGGGAAACGCTTTCATGCAGCGGCAACCTCTCGCGGTTATGTTATCCGCTGGCGGTACCAAAGACAGAGCCGCCGAGCGAAGTGTGAGCAGCAAGAGAAACGACTAATGAATGCCAAACCTCTCGCGGTACCAAAGATAAATGGCACGAGCGGAGCGAAAAAGTGCTGACCATTCCCGAACCCATGAAGGAGGGTTTTCCGTCCCGCAAAAGATACTTTAAAAAATATGTATTTATATTTTCTGCCGCCGGAAGGATAAAAAGGCGGCCAATATACCGATAACAAAGCACACTGTGACAGACAATATACAGATGGTAGTATCTGAACCGCTGATTTCAACGGTTGAGAGCATTCTTGCCGCGCTCCAGGGCAGGAGATAGGGGAGGCTTCCCTGCATCATATAGCTGCTGGAAGCTATGAGTGTGAAAAAAAGGCAGATAATAACAGAAGGGTAAAAAAGCCCTTTTTGCAGCACCCCTACAGCCATCAAGGGGGAGAGGGAAAGGAAGCTTAACAATCCGTGCTTTAGAAAGGACGGAAGAGTGCTGAGTATCAGCTGTCCCGATACGTCTTTTTGATAAACAATAAAAAGACCAATTATCGTGGAAATAAAGCAGAGTATAGTGAGGACCATATGCCAGATTCCCCACAGACATAGCTTTCCCCATAGAAATTCATTTCGTGATATGGGAGCGGTAAGCTGGCCGATAATGGTTCTTTCTGCGTACTCCTTTTGAAACATTAATGTGACAACGATTCCGCTTAATAAGTTGATGAGAACAGTGATGCCGATGTCCTGTGTCGATGTTGCCCAGGTTTCGGGCGGCAGATGAAAGGCGCTGGGAAATCCCGCATCCTTCAAGGCAGTCAGAAGGGGCAAAAGAAAAGCGAATACCCCGCTGAGTAAAAATAACTTGTTATGCCTGGTTTTTATGATTTCGGCCTGTAGTGTTTTAAGCAATGCCCTTCCCTCCCGTCAATTTTGTAAAATAGTCCTCAAGACTGCTTTCGTGTGGATATACAGCGTAAACATTGATACCGGAAGAGACCAGCGTTTTATTGACGGCGCTGATATCAAGCCCTGTATCAAAAATACGGAGAGTCCTGTCGTCCACGGCAATGTAATCCTTTACAGCGCATTCCCTTTCCAATATGGGCAGTGCCAGGGAGAGGGGAGAGAGTTGAAGCTGTGTATAGCTGCGGTTCAACTGATGAAGCTCCTCCATAGTGATTTCCTGCAAAAGTTCGCCGTTTTGCAGAATGCCCATACAGTCTACCAGCTGTTCGACCTCCGATAAAATATGGCTGGAGATAACAATTGTGGTTTGCTTTTCCTCGCAGAGCAATCTCAGCAGGGAGCGCATTTCTCGTATGCCGATAGGGTCCAGCCCGTTTGTCGGCTCGTCAAGTATGAGAAGCTCGGGCTCATGAAGTATGGCTGCGGCAATGCCAAGGCGCTGGTTCATGCCCAGGGAATAATGGGATACCCTTTTTTTTGTTTCCTCTCCAAGCCCCATTAGCTTCAAGGCGCTTTCAATGGCGTCAGGCTTCTGGACACCTCTCAGTTTTGCCAATATCTCCAAATTTTCATGGGCGGTCAGGTGTCCGTAAAAGCCAGGGGTTTCAATCATAGCGCCAATACGCTTAAATTGCTTTTTACAGTTTTTGGCGGCGGACTCGCCGAAAAGCAGAATTTCTCCCTCCGTAGGCGCTATCAGCTGCATGACCATTTTCATGGCGGTGGTTTTGCCTGCGCCGTTTCTGCCCAACAGTCCGTATATTTTCCCCTTCGGCACGTGGAGACTCAGATTTTTAACAGCATACTGTTCGCCATAGCGCATGGAAAGGTTTTTTGTCTCCAACAGATAATGATTCATTTTTATTCCTCCTTTATAGAGCCAGTATACTGCCATAACCTTGCCAAAAGCTTGCGGCAGTCTTTCTTTTTGCTTGCTTTTACATTTTTGCTCTTGGAAGGAGAATGCAAAAGGAGGTGAAAGCGTTTGGCATGGAGGAAACGGTTATTTTTCCGTTGTGGGCCACTACAAGGGCCTTTGCGATAGAAAGCCCAAGGCCGCTGCTTTGGTGGGAACGGGATTCGTCACACTTATAAAGCCTGTCAAAAATATGGGGCAGATCCTTTTGGGAGATACCCTTTCCGTTGTCTCTGACTTCAATGGCTATCCTGTTCTTTTCCTCCTTGATGCTGACGGCGAGAAGGGTGCCCTGGCTGTGGAGGAGTGCGTTAGAGATGAGGTTTGAGATAATACGGCGGTAGCAGGCTTTATCCAGATGGGCATAAAGGGGTGTGCTCTCAATGGATATTTCATATTGCATATGCCTTTTTTCAAGAAGAGGTATGAAATCAGCGACGATTACTCGTGTCAGTTCGTTCACATCCTCATTTTCAAACAAAAATTCCTTTTCTCCGGCGTCCAGCTTGAACCATTCAAAAAGGGTATCCACCATCTCTTTTAAATCACGGGATTTGCGCACGGCTACAGACAGATATTCTTTTTTTTCGCTTTCAGAAATATAATTCATCTCTATGGCTTCAAGATACCCCATAAGAGACGCGAGAGGTGTGCGCAGATCATGGGAGAGGCTTGTGAGAAGCTGTTTGTTTTCTGAGGTCTGACGGTTCAGTAAGGTTATTTTGCAATTGTAGTCTTCCACAATGCGGTTTATTTGAAAACAGACGGAAGAAGCGGGGGAATCAGGCTGAACCAGAAGCTTCCGCCGGGTGCTGCCCTCTTCAATATCATGCAGCACATCATTGATTTCTGAAAGTATTTTTTCATAGGATAGACACCGAAAATGCAAAATGAGAAGGACGATAATACAAGCCCCGAAGAGCAGAAACGGCATCAAAGACCCGATCATAAATCCACCCCGCTGTGAAAACGGTAGCCTACGCCCCAAACCGTCTGTATAAAATCCTCCCTGTTTTCCCAGGAAAGTTTTTTTCTGAGCTTGCTCATATAGGACATAATATTGCTGTCATCAAAGGCGTACTCTTCCTTCCAAACGGCGTTGTAAATCTGTTTTTTTGTAAAAACCTTGCCGGCGTTTGAGGCAAGAAGGATAAGAACGTCAAATTCCTTCCCTGTGAGGACGATATTTTCGCCGTTTAATGTGACAATGCGCTTTTCCCTGTCAATAAAAAGAGGCGGGAAGGCAATAGGCTCCAACTCTTTTTTCTGCGGTGCATTAAACTGCGTGCAGCGCCTTATCAGAGACTGCACTCTGGCGGTAAATTCGTTTATGCCAAAGGGCTTTGTCAAATAGTCATCCGCACCAAGACGCAGGCCCGAAACCTTATCCACTTCCTCGTTGCGGGCGCTGAGCATAAGAACGGGGGCTTTTGTAAAATGTCTGAGCTCTGACAGTACATCAAATCCGTTTTTTTTCGGCAGCATAATATCAAGCACGATGAGCTGATAAGCATTTTCCTTTAGTTTTTTTAAGCCATCCATTCCGTCATAGGATAGCTCCGTCTGTATAAACTCCTTTTTCAGGCAGTCTTTTAGCAGCCGTCCAAGCTCCCTGTCATCATCAATAATCAATATTTTTGTATCCATTTTCATTATCCTCCATTCTGAAAAACAGCGGAAAAACAGCTGTTTGTACAAATCTGCCTGAAAAACCTTTTCGACGATTTTCAAAAGTAATAGATGCCATTTTTCTCAGAGTAAATCTTTTTCCTGAAAGCGTCAAGGAAGGTTATGTTACAAATTCTTAAGAAAGACATACAAAAAAGGCGTTTTTCGGATTGGAAACCGAAGAAAGCGCCTTTTTATTTTTACCGTTTATAAGAGCAGGTTTTATTATGCTTCCTCTTTGCTGCCTACCTGGAGCATTTTAAAGCCTTCCCCATGAACCTCGTTGGATTCCAGAACAATGATGAAGGCTTCGGGATCCGCTTCCTTGATTGCTTTTTGCAGAAAGTACATCTGCTTGTTGTTGCAGGCACACATGACGACCTGTTTATCACTTTTGCGGTAGCCCCCCTTCGCTTTCAGCAAGGTGGATCCCCTGTCGATAACCGTATCGATAACATCGGATATTTCATTCCCTTTTTCTGTTACGATAAGGGCCAGTTTTCCGGCATTGATGCCATACATTGTCTTGTCAATCACAACTGCGATGAGAAAATTGATGATCATGCCGTAAATAATACCATCCACATCGCTAAAGAGTATGCCGCCGGCCAGTATGATAACAACGTCAATGAGAAATGTGATTTTACCCAGTGACAAATAGGGTTTCAGGGCTTTGACGCCCATAATAATAAAGTCTGTACCGCCAGTGGAGGAATTTTGCATATAGATGAGGGCATAGCCAAGCCCTGAGACAACACCGGTTGAGACAGCCGCAAGCATTCTGTTTCCTGCATAGGCCGGAAGCAGGGGCGCGATATAATCTATAATGAGGGAGGACAGTATCATACAGCGCACGGATCTGAAAAGGAAGCCCTTTCCCAGAAGGCGGAAGCACAACAGTATTACAGGGATATTTAAAAGGATTGTGCTGACACCGATAGGAATTTGAAACAGACGGTATAAAATAATGGAAATGCCTGAAAAGCCCGTCATGGGAAACTTGGCGAAAACCGCAAAATTATAGATGCCGATTGCAATAAGGAAACTGCCGATAATCTCCCAGAAAACAGTTTTCAATATCCTGGTGTATTTATTTGTATTCATAAAAATTCCTCCTTAATTATAAAGAAGTATTGACGTTTTTTTGAAATAGTAAGCGGCTTTCGGCTTTAAATTCTTTATGCCGCAGCAAAGTTATTTTATCACAGTTGGGATTTTTTTACAATAAAGGTTGCAGCTGTACCGTATGCAGCCACACCATAGGAAAAGTTTATTTAGAAGTGCAAAAGCCCTGCTTTTTTCTATGAAAAGCAGGGCTCCAATTGCCGATATAACTTGCGTTTATAGATAACAGGCACATTTTATTATGCGTTATGGAAGGGAAACGCTAATTCATCTATTCCGGACACACCGATTTCCAGAAGAGTTTCCTTTGTGGACACAAAGTTGTTTACGGCCAATTGGCGGAAGGCCTGTGCAAAAGCGGTGCCGTTTCCGGCATTCAGGCTTTTGGTTATATCCTCCGATATGGCGCGCCACCCCTCAACGTGCTCTTCTCCGGTTTCGCTCAGACGCAGCACGCTTCCTTTGAGCAAAAGAAGTGTAAGCTTACTGTAGATTTCCCCAATAGCTGCAAGCGGACAGCAGTTTACAATTGCCTGCATACTGGCGCTTATCACCGCGACCATTGCCCTCTTTTCATCCTTTAAAGAAGCGCTGTCCAGTATACTGCTGATGTTCATTTCCGTGAAGCTTGAAAAGGTATATTTTATGACGGGCTCACAGGTGATAGCCAGCAGATGAAGCGCCTCCAGAAACTCCCGAAGGTTATGGTCAAGCATCAGGCCCTTCAGCTTATAGGGAACTGTGTCCCCCTCTGCCGAAACAACACGTGTTCCGATGCCGTTAATTGTTTTCGTTACGCCAAGCTGATTCATCAGGATGATGGTACGGCGCATTGTAATTGCGGAGACATGGTATATTTCGGCCAGCACCGCACCGTTTGGCAGCAGTGTTCCTACGGGATAGATGCCCTGGTTGATTTTACATATCATGTCAATTGCGATTACATCACAGTAACGGGGACGTCCCTTGTGGGGCTCCCACAAAAAGGCATCCTGTTGTTCATTTGATATGTTCGCCTGTGCTTGTTCCAAATAGCCGTCTATTTTGCCGAAAAACTCTTTTGCCTCCATTTCCATTTGCCGCAAAGAGAGGGAAGGAGGATTATTCCGGCAGTTTTCCCATGACTGCATAATATTTTTCGCGGCTGTGTTCAGGAAAGTATCGGTTTCTTTTTTTCCATACTGCAAATAGAGAATGTCCAGATAGGCACTTCCGGAAAAAGCGCCTATATCGTAATACAGACTCAAAGCAGTTTGATTTTTGAGTGCCTTAAGTGATTTTTCAAAAAGACAGTACAATAGTGGCATAGGGTACTCAAAATTTTCGGAGGCAATTTGCATGGAGAATGCGGAAGAGGCCATTTGTCCCATACCATGAACGCACAGGGCGGGGGAGATCAGCTCCAGACTTTTATTGAGATCGGCCAAAGCCTTGGCACGGCGGAGGAAAATGCTGCTGGCAAGATAATTATTGAAGGGCTTTTTCAGTATAAGGGTTTCTTTTCCGCGGCACAGCCTTACCAGACCATCTCTTTCCAGGGCTTTCAAGGCGCGCTGTGCCGGACAATAGGATACATGGAACTGGCCCGCAATTTCCTTTGCGGAAGGAAACCGTTTCCCATTGTCGTAAAATCCCAACTGTATTTTCCCCGCAAGGCTGCGGTAAATTGTTTGTTCCTGGCTGTTGGAATGAGGCATCGTTAACTTCCTTTCCTTTATCGGTTCGGTTATTTTTATTTTGTTTCTCCTGTTTAAATTGGGAAAATGGTGCTTTTTTCTATCAATCGAAAACAGTATTTCTGTATGTTATTATAAAGGTTTTCCTGCCGTTTTATTTTTAGCGGCATCATATGTAAAATAAGCTTCCCTAACCGAATTTTTAATACAATTCTATTATACTTACAGGTGCGCATAATTTCTACAAGGATTCTTAAAATTATACGAAATTATGTCATTTTTTGGCGGAAAAGAAGTTGTATAAACGGCAGCATTCAGATATAATATGATTTAGTATAAATTGAGCATGGTGCGCTGCTTTGCCGTACTGACAGGTTACGGGTCAAAGCGGTGTTTTGTTGTATTTAAGGAAATTTGAGTATTTTATATTTTTAGCGGTATGGACTGCCCATATGCTTTTGCTGTGTAAAAAGAAATGTTTCGAAGGTTGAATATTTGGAAATAGTCGTCAATTTGTGTCAATGAAAGTATAGGAGTGAAAAAAATGGAGGAAAGCAATCAAAACATGGCGGACAGGAAGCTAAAAAATAAAATGTTCAGTCTGAGCACAATCAGTACGATTTTACTGATAGGTCTTATGCTGATTTATCTGGTCATGACAATCTCTAATTCAAATCGGCTGGCAGGAAATACAGAGGTAATATCGGAGCATCCCTTCGAGGTCGTAATCGCAGCGGGGGATTTGCAGACCCGCTTGGCGGAAATGAGAATTCGCACAGAGCGTCTGACTACCCACAGAGGAGAAAGTGATATTGTTTTGGTGGAAAATGCTCTGAGCGTGCTTTATGAGGAAATGAAGGAGCCCCTTCAGAGGATAGAGGAGCTGTATCTGGGAGAACAGTCGCATATCGCTGATTTTAAGGATACCATGGATTTGCTGAAAAAACAGCAGGCAGAATGTCTTGTCTTTGCCTCTTTGGAGGATAACAGCCTTGAAGCGGTAGAGCAATACGAACAAAATTATCTTTACCCTCTGTATGGACAGGCGCTGGGACAGATTGACAAAATGATTGAGAGTGCACAGAATAAAAAAATGCAATACGAGCAGGAGGCGGAATTACTCAGAAAAGATATTATAAGGGATTCCCTGTTTATAATGGGCCTTATGATAGGGGGTCTTTTGCTTTCTCAATATGTGCTGCGGCGGCAGAGACAGGAATTGGAGGAGCGAATCAGGCTTTTTGACAGTCTGTCAACCAGTATTGATGATGCCTTTTTAATACGTGATGCGAAAACGGAAGAGGTATATTATACTTCCCTGAATATAAAGCGCGTGCTGGGCTATTCTGTGGAAAAGCTGGATGACATTTACCAGGGTTTTCGGGCGGAGGACGCGGCGGAAATCAGGGAGGCAACCGGAAGCGGCAATTTTGAATCCCCTTTGTCAAAGGTAGTGGAATATACCCTTCCTGACAGGGAAAAACGATGGATTTCTGTGCGTGTATACTGTGTTGAGCATATGAGAATACCACAATATATCAGTGTTTTTTCTGACCGCACCGAGGAAATTAAATCACGCAGGGCTTTGCAGGACGCGTTATTAAACGCGGAAAAGGCAAACTCGGCCAAAAGTGACTTTCTGTCCCGTATGAGTCATGAAATCCGTACGCCCCTAAACGCGATTATCGGTATGTCAACCATTGCGGCGGCATCTGTGAAATCGCCTGATAGGGTAAAGGACTGTCTTGGCAAAATTAATATCTCCTCCAAGCATTTGCTGATGCTGATAAATGATGTATTGGATATGTCTAAAATAGAAAGCGCAAAGATGATGCTTCAATCAGAGCCCTTTGATCTGTCTCAGGTGATAAACGGTTTTGTGTCTACGACCTATGCACAGGCTAAGGCCAAGGGGATTGAGTTTAAGGCAGTTTTGGAGGGCTTTGAGGGCAGGACGCAGTATATCGGAGATCCGCTGCGCCTGAATCAGATTTTGCTTAATTTGGGTTCCAACGCGGTTAAATTTACGCCGCCGGGTGGCAGAGTAGACTTGATTGTATCCCGTATTGCTACCAGGCAATCCACGGATACTCTGCGGTTTATTGTGAAGGATACGGGAATCGGTATGAGTGCCGAGTCGCTCCAAAAGATATTTAAACCCTTTGAGCAGGCGGATTCCACTATTTCTGCCAGATTTGGCGGAACAGGGCTTGGAATGTCCATTACGAAAAATCTTGTTTCCCTGATGAGCGGCCGTATTGACATAGAAAGTGAACCGGATAAGGGGACTGTCTGTATTGTAGATTTGCCCATGCAGAGGGATGAGGAGCAGAAGCCGCAGCCGGACTTTTCTGATTTGGGACTAAAGGCGCTGGTGGTGGATGATGATGAATCTGTGTGCATAGAAACAACGTCACTGCTGGAGGAAATAAAAATTCGGGCGGAATGGAGTCTTACAGGCTCTGAGGCGGTGCGCAGGGTGTCGGAGGCTAGGAGAGCGGACAGCGATTTTGATTTTTGTCTCATTGACTGGCAGATACCGGACATGAACGGTATTGAGGTGACGCGGCGGATTAGAGCGGATGTGGGATTTGATTTGCCTATTATTATGATATCGTCCTATGACAGTACGGAATTTGAGGAGGAGGCCAGACAGGCGGGAGCCAATGGCTTTTTGCCGAAGCCTCTTTACCGTTCCTCTATGTATGCGGCAATACAATCGGCACTTCACTGCGGGGCGGAATCCTCGGATAAGACGGCAGAAGGGACATGTCTCAGGGGAAGGCGGCTTTTGGTCGCGGAGGATAATGAGCTTAACAGGGAAATTATCGTAGAGCTTTTACATATGAGAGGGATAGAGGCTGAGTGTGCCGTTGACGGACTTGAGGCGGCAGAGACTTTTCTGAACGCTTCACAGGGACATTTCGATGCGATTTTGATGGATGTCCAGATGCCGGTTATGAATGGCTATGAGGCGACCAGACAGATACGCACCAGCATCCACGCCGATGCAGAAACCATACCTATTATAGCAACGACGGCCAATGCCTTCAGTGACGATATTTCCGCTGCGCTGGCGGCAGGCATGAATACTCACATCAGTAAACCCATTGATATAGACAGGCTTTGCAATGTTTTAGAGGAATTGATTTCTCAAGACTGATGGAGTTGCGATTAAGCACTTTTTGTAAAGGAAATGAAACAAGCCCCGCACGGTTGCGTCACAAAAAAAGGGTATGAGAACAAAGGCCGCGGCGGGCATTCCTTTATGATAAAGAGGCATTTTTCCAATTGATAATCTTCTCTGATTGCAGTAGAATATTAATATTAACAGCAATGTTTTGACAAATTAGGCTGCATTACGGGCGATTATGTCCCCTGAGGGAAAATCCTGACGTCAGAGTGCGTAGAATTGAGGTTGTCAATGAAAAAAAACAATGAGTTTTTACTCTATACCTGTATGTGGATAGCTGCTGTAATTGTGTTGATGGCATTATTAATGCAAAGTCTTGGCGACGCCAGAATTATCAATTACAGCGGCATTGTACGCGGCGCGACGCAAAAGCTTGTGAAGGAAGAAATGAACGGGGAGCAGGATGACGCTTTAATCGAGAGGTTAGATGGAATTATTGACAATCTGCGTACCGGACAGGGCAATTTTGCTATTCAAAGAAATAAGGACAGAGAGTATCAGGAGCGTTTGGATAAGCTGGACAGTATCTGGGGGAAAATTAAGACAGAAATTCAGCTGGTGCGCACCGGACAGGCAGATTTTGATGCACTGTATGCCCTGAGTCAGGAACACTTTACAGAAGCGGATAAAATGGTGCTGCGGGCGGAACAAAGCTCTGAAAATAAGCTTATCCGCTTTATATTGACTTATGGGGCCGCTCTTGTGCTTTCTGTTTGTATATTCACGCTATTGAATAAGCGGAACCAAAAAGCGCTGGAGAACAGTATTTATACCGATAATCTGACAGGCATTTTAAACAGGGCGGGATTTAAGGCGGGCGCCGCCTCGGTGTTGCGCCAGTTTTCCGATAACAGATACTGTCTGATGGAATTTGACATTGATGATTTTAAATTTCTCAATAACAGCTATGGCTTTGAGCTGGGGGATAAACTGTTGTGCGCGCTGGCGGATAGGCTGCAAAAGAGCTATCATACAGAGGAGATGTGCGCGCGCATTGCGGCAGATGATTTTGTGATACTGGCGAAGCAGCGGCCTCATAATGTGTCTGATTTGCGCCGTATCCTCTCTGAGGTGTTTCAGCAGGAGGAGCTTCGGAATGTTTCCGAGTTTATAACCTTTACCGTCGGCGGATACGGGCTTACCGAAAAAAGCGAGCCGGTTCAGTCTGCTCTTGATAAAGCCAATATGGCGCACAAAAACGCAAAAACGCTGGGAAAGGCTACAACCACCTGGTATAACGAAAAATTCCTGGAAAAGCTCAACAGAGAGAATAAACTGAAAAACCGGCTGAAAAAATCCATTGAAAACGGAGAGTTTAAAATGTATTTGCAGCCCAAATATGAATTGTCCGCTTTGGAGGTAAAAAGTGCGGAGGCTTTGGTGAGGTGGGATATAGAAGGATATGGCATTATGCCGCCTGACGAATTTATACCGCTTTTTGAAAGCAATGGACAGATAGCGGAAATAGATTTTTATATGCTTGAAAAGGCATGCGCCTATATCCGCAGGTATATGGAGGAGCATGGAAGTGAGTTTTACATATCCGTTAATTTTTCCCGTGTTACAATTTATCAGCAAAGATTTTACGCTACGGTTTTAGAAATCATAAAGCGCTATCAGATTCCATACCATTGTATTGAGATAGAAATTACGGAAAGCGCATTTAACGGTATTTCGGATGTGATGTTAAAAAAAATACTGCAGATGCAGGAATTGGGTTTTGTTATTTCCATGGATGACTTTGGATCGGGATATTCCAGCCTTAACCTGCTGGACAGACTCCCCATAGAGGTTTTGAAGCTGGACAGGGAATTTCTTCGTGAATATGACGGTTCCCCCAGAGTCAAAAACGTGATTGGCGGTATTGTGGAGTTGGCTCATGCCCTGGAAATCAGGGTGGTTTGCGAAGGCGTAGAGACAAGGGAGCATGTGGAATTTTTAAGAGGAATCGGCTGTGACAGCGGACAGGGCTTTTATTTTTCGCGGCCGATACCGGAAGAGGAATTTCGCTTGAAATATGAAACGGGGCGGGACTGATGGAAATGAATTTTGATAAAAATGAAATTTATGAAAAGATACTGGAGGAAAACGGAAGCATTATTTTTCTGGCGGATATGAAAACCCATGAACTTATCTATATGACACGCAGTACCCTCCATATTCTGGGACGTTCTCCTGACGATACCTCCTATATTGGAAAGCCCTGCTATAAAATTCTTCAAGGGCAGGATGCGCCCTGTCACTTCTGCAATAACAGAAGACTGAGCTTTTATAAATTTGACTGCTGGGAACACTTTAACCCTATGCTGAAGCGCTATTTTTCTGTCAGGGACAAGAAAATAATGCTGGCCGGGCGTACACTGCGCATGGAGATTGCTGATGACATCAGCGGAACGGTGCTGGAAAAGCAGCAGCTTCAAAATGACCTGAGCGCGGAGAAAGCAATGATGCTTTGTATACAGCAATTGACGGCGGCCGAATCCAATGACCAGTCTATCAACGCTCTGTTGGAGAAGGTTTGTGACCTTTATGAAGGCGAGCGAGGGTATATTTTCCAGTTTGACTATGAAAAAGAGATATTTGCAAACACATACGAATGGTGCCGGAAGGGGATACATCCGGAAATAGGCAACCTTCAAAACCTGCCCCTGAGCGGGGCGGAGGGGTGGATTCACCTGTTTCGGGAGGAAAAATGTGTCAATATACAGGATTTGGAACGGGATGTTCCTCATGACAGTTACGAATACAGACTGCTGGCGCCCCAGGGAGTTAACTCTCTGGTGGCAGTACCTCTTTTAAAGGAAAAGCAGATAGTGGGTTTTATCGGCGTGGATAATCCAAAAAATGATCCCGGCGATCTGTCATTAATGCGAACGATTGCGCAGTTTGTGTCCAATGATATGGAGAAGAGAAAAATATTGGAAGAGCTGGAAAAAAGCAGCAGCTATGATATGCTGTCAGGTGTATTCAACCGTAACCGCTATATAATGGACATGGATGAATGGAAAGAGGATAAAACGCTTTGTGCAGGTGTTATATTTCTGGATTTGGACAATTTGAAGGACATCAATGATGCCTTTGGTCATGACGCTGGCGATGATCTGATTCAGCGGACGGCGGCCGCCTTAAAAGACTTTTTCCCGGAAGATGTATACCGAATAGGCGGCGATGAATTTGTTGTTTTATGCAAAGGGGCAGGCCGCGGTGAATTTGAAAAGAGGGTTTGTGAGCTCAGAAGCAGATTCCTTTCAGATAATACACGCGTCTCTATGGGTTTTACCTATCTGACAGGGGGAGAAAATCTGCAGGAGGCTATATTGGAGGCGGACAAATTAATGTACAGGGAAAAAGCCGGTAAAAGGAATGAGCAGTAGGTTTTGATATCGGAGGAGAAAACAGAGATAAATGACCGTCGCTGCAAGAAAATATGGAAGGGGAGAAAGTCCGTTATTCGGGCTTTCTCCCCTTATCTGTTTCGTGTTGTCTGCTTTCTTTCGCCATATTCTTTGAAGCTTTCTTTTGCCCGTTATTGCAGCATTGATAATGTAATTTCATACGAAAAGGGACTGCAAAAAGTCAGATGGGATAATTCGCCTCGGGAAAGCGGTCTGACTGTTTATTCGATACACACAAGCTGCGAAGGAGCTGCCATCAAAAAGCACCTCGGCTATGGATGAGGCCGGCTGCGTTATCTGATCCATTTTTGCAGCACCTCAATCAAGCGCTCCACATCAATGGGCTTTGATATATGGTCGTTCATTCCGGCACTGCGGGCGTTTGCCATATCAGTCATGAATGCGTTTGCTGTCAGAGCGAGAACCGGCACTGTCTGTGCGTCGTCTCTGGAAAGACAACGTATCGCCTTTGTGGCTTGGTATCCGTCCATAACGGGCATTTGAATATCCATCAAAATAGCGGCATACTCTCCGGTGCGGGAGGCGGAAAATTCTTCAACCGCCTGACTGCCGTTTTCAACGGAATTGACAGAAACACCCTGCATTTCCAGCAGTTCAACGGCAATTTCCCGATTCAAATCGTTGTCCTCCGCCAGCAGTATTTTTTTACCTACAAGCTCTGGATGCTTTGTTTCCGCCAGGGCCGAGGCCGTCTCAATCTTATTGCTGGTGCAGAAAAGCTGCAGGACATGGAGTACCTTGGATTTAAAAAGAGGTTTGGTAATAAAGGCGTCTGCGCCTGCCTTGATAAACTCATCCTCTATATTGTAATAGTCATAGGCGGAAATGATGATAATGGGCACGTTTTTCCCAAGTTTTTTGCGGATTGCCTTTACTGTGTCCAGTCCATCCATCTCAGGCATTTTCCAGTCAAGAATAACGGCAAAGAAATCGTCGTTTCTTAGATGGGCCTCTACGATGCTTTGCACGGCCTCCATACCGGAGAGTACCCAATAGCCCCGCATGCCAAGCTCATTTAAAAGAGCGGTGACATTTTCGCAGACCATCTTATCATCATCGACAACCAATACAGGCAGACCTTCCAGCTCGCTGTCTCCCGTCACCTCCTCGTCGATAAGCTCAAACTGGGCCGTGACAGTAAACTGGCTGCCAACGCCCAGCTGGCTTGTCACATGTATGGAGCCGTTCATCATGCGCACAATATTTTCCGTGATTGCCATGCCAAGACCTGTGCCCTGTATTTTGCTGATGCGGGAATCCTCTGCCCGTGAAAACGGCTCAAAAATGTGTGGCACAAATTCTTCCGGCATACCAATGCCGTTATCGGTAAAAATAAATTCAAACTGCCCTTTCTTATCGATTGAGGAGGGCTTTTCATTTATAATCAGGCTGATTTTTCCGCCTTCAGGCGTATATTTAATGGCGTTTGAGAGCAGATTCATGAAAACCTGCTGAAGCCTGTCCCCGTCAGCAATTATTTTTTCATGCCGAACCTTGCCGATATTAATTTTGAACTCCTGCTTTTTTTCCGCTACAAGAGGTTTGCACATATCCGACACATTTTGAATCAACTCCGGCAGATGGATATTTTCCGGCAGCAAATCAATTTTTCCGCTCTCTATTTTGGACATATCCAAAACTTCATTGATAAGACTGAGCAGATGACGGCTGGATACATTGATTTTATTCAGACAGCTGTGCACCTTTTCCGGTGAGGACAAATTTGCCTGGGCAATAGCGGCCATGCCCATGATGGCATTCATGGGGGTTCTGATGTCATGGGACATGGAGGAGAGGAAATTTGTCTTTGCGGAATTTGCGACCCGTGCCGACTGATAGGCGTCCTCCAGTGCTTTATGCTGACGTTTTTGCTCCATTCTTTCCTGTGTAACATCAATGCCCACACTGTAGAAGGAGGGAATGCCGTCCCAGCTCTCCTCACCGCTGACATAGCACAATGTGTTTGTCAGTGTTTTTACTTCTCCCTCATGGGAGATTACCCTTATTTCAATTACTCGGCTCTCACCGGTTTCCTTTATCTTTTTCAAGACAGACTGAAGCTGTTCCAAATCCTCAGGATGGATGTAGGTGCATTTGGAGTGCAGCTTGTTTTCAAACTGTTCCTTTGTATAGCCTATCATCTGCAAAAATCCGGCGCCGTACCAGAGAACGGTGGAGAAATCTCTGGCGTCTATGCGGACAAAGCCGCCGGGAATTGTCCTGATGAGTGCGTCGCGCTCCCTATCCTTTTTTGCCAGCTTGTATTCTGTGCTGTACATATCATGGGACAATTCGATGCGGGAACGGTGACCGAACCAGTTGACAATGCGGTTTTTAATGAGGAAGGTTCTTTCCAGCACAGGGTTATCAAATTCCCACTCATAGAATTTATCCTCCGAGAGATACTGATTGGTGCAAAAAGGGCAGGGGGAAGTTCTGCCCTGTATCACTTCGTAGCATTTACGTCCTAAAAGCTTTTCCTTTGTCGTATGTAAAGTGGCACAGGACGTTTTATTTAAATACAGTAATTCATAGGTATTCATATCGCTGATGTAAATATTGCCTACATATTCGTCCATCAGCCATTCAAAGCTCTCCGCCTTTTCGTCATACATGCGGTTTGTTTTTTCATGCTGCCGTATGAGATCACTGATATCGGTGTATACGGCATATAATACGGCATGTCCGTTTACCGTTTCCTGTGTGACTGTACAGGATATGCGTACCCAGATAAAGCCCTTTTCCTTTACCGGCATACGGCAGTCAACACTGAATTTGGAGGAGCTTTTTTTAATGGCGCTCTCTACAGCATTAGAAAGCTTTATAAATTCTTCGGGGTATTCCTGATAAAGCTGCCTCATAGTGGAAACAGAGGTACATTTATCTCCCGCATAGCCTATACTTTCGTAAAATCGGTCATTTGCCCATAGTATAGTAAGCTCTCCGTCGACAATGCATTGATTGACACTGACGTCCAAAACATTCCAAAGGCTGCTGCTTTTATCTGCGGTTTGTAA
The DNA here is from genome assembly GCA_019422105.1 of Bacillota bacterium. Taxonomy (GTDB): domain Bacteria; phylum Bacillota; class Clostridia; order Lachnospirales; family Anaerotignaceae; genus JAHZDZ01. The sequence continues at coordinate 16,508 of JAHZDZ010000019.1, forward strand.
TGCTTTTTTTGTATGACTGCCCTCCGAAGTCAAATTTTCGATGTTTTCCATGATAGTTCTCCTTTACAGACAATAAATCGGACATATAGATATAATATGACATACTAAACTACATCATATTATATCTGATTGGATTTGTAAAAGCAATGTAAAGGTTTCTTTTGAAGGATTTGAGAGAGCTTGGGGCGATGGATAAAATGGGGAGAAATTTATGAAGGGATGAATGAAACGAAAGATATTTGGATGCCGATTTAAAAAATTTTTCGATGTATTCTCCTTGAAGAAATCATAGAAGTTTTGCAAATGGAAAAATATACCTTTGAAATCCTATTTTTAAAACCACAGCAGTCTGATTTCTTACAATTCCCTGAAATTTTTCTTTCTCTTACAATTTTGTCACTTAGACGGGATTTATTTCAATTATAATATAAGAAAGAAAAGGGGGAAGTAAGATGAGAATACTGGTAGCGGAGGATGACCGAACTATAGCCATGGGTCTTGCCTATTCCCTGGAGCAGGAGGGGTATTTTCCCATCAGCTGTTATGACTATAAAAGCGCTCTGGAAACGGTTGAGAATACTTATTTTGATATGGCGCTGCTGGATTTAGGACTTCCCGGCGGCAGCGGCTATGAGCTTTGCAGAAAAATTAAGGCGAAGGGAGAAATTCCCGTTGTCTTTCTCACGGCCTGTGACGAGGAGGTAAATGTAGTTATGGGACTTGATATGGGCGCGGATGATTATATTACTAAGCCTTTCCGCGTCAGAGAGCTTATGAGCCGGTTAAGAAGTGTCAACAGGAGATACAGGGCACCGATGAAGACGGCGAATGAATTATTTCTCGGAAATATAAGGGTATCTGTAAAGGAGGCAAGGGTCTTCAGAGGGGAAGAGGAAATTGTGTTGACAGCTTTGGAATACAGGCTTCTTCTGCTTTTTATAAACAACAAGGGGATTGTGATGACAAGAAGCAGGCTTTTGGAGGAGCTATGGGATGTAACAGGGGATTTTGTGAATGATAACACACTGACGGTATATATCAAAAGGCTGAGGGACAAGCTCGAGAGGGATCCCGAGAATCCGCAGCTTATCAAAACAGTACGGGGGCTGGGCTACAAGGCGGGTGATAAAAATGCTGTATAACAGTGAGATAAGACTGTTTCTGGCGGGATCCGCTGTGATATGTCTGCCGGGCATTTTCTGGATGTACCGTATTTCTCCTGCCTGTGCCATAGTTGGGGGAGTCTGTCTGCTTTTTCTTATTTTGTTTTATTTCTTTTTTACACTGTGGAGATACGGGGAGATAAGAAAGCTATCGGCAAAGCTTCGGAATATCTGTATGGGGGACTATTCACTGGATGTCAGAGATAACAGGGAAGGAGAACTCAGCATTTTAAAAAACGACATTTATAAGGTAACAACAATGCTGACCAATGATAGGCAGGAGATGGAATCGGAAAAAAACAAGCTCTCGGATGCCTTGTCTGATATATCCCATCAGCTGAAGACACCGCTCACCTCCATGGGGCTTATGACGGAGCTTTTGGGAAGAGAAAAAATAGAGGATAAAAAAAGACAGCAGTTTGCTGTAAGCCTGAACGCGCAGATTGAGCGGATACAATGGCTGGTGGCATCTCTTCTTAAGCTGGCGAAAATTGATGCGGGAACGGTGCAGTTCAAGAAAGACAGTATACAGGCGGACAGGCTCATAGAGCGCGTGATGGATCCCTTTTTGATACAGATGGATTTAAAAGAGATTGCCTTTTCCGTTACAGGGGCTGATGGTATATGCTTTACGGGAGATTTCTGCTGGATTGCAGAGGCGGTGGGGAATATTTTAAAAAACTGTGTGGAAAACACACCGCAGGGAGGCCAAATTGCTGTGCGCTGTGAAGAAAATCCACTGTTTTGTGCCATTGAGATTAAGGACAGCGGCGCCGGAATTGAAAAGGAGGATTTACCCTACATTTTCCAGCGGTTTTATAAAGGGAAAAATGCAGGGGAGGACAGTGTGGGCATTGGCTTATCGCTGTCGAAAACCATTATTATGGCACAAGGGGGAGACATAACGGCGGAGAGTGAGAAGGGAACGGGAAGCACCTTTTTGATAAAGCTGTACAAGCAGGTAATATGACGATTTTGTAAGGAAAAAGTCATGGGATAGTCATAGGGGAGGGCTATACTTCTGCCATAAAGTGAATTGACAGGAGGGAAAGAACATGGAACTTTTAAAAATTGAACACTTATCTAAGGTATACGGCAGGGGAGAAACACAGGTCAAGGCATTGGAGGAAATTTCCTTTTCTGTTCAAAAGGGTGAATTTATTGCCATTGTCGGCCCTTCTGGTTCCGGCAAGTCTACGCTTTTGCATATTCTGGGAGGCGTTGACACACCCACGTCGGGCAAGGTTTTTATCGACAATACGGATATTTATGGGCTGAACCAGACACAGCTTGCCATATTCCGCAGAAGGCAGATTGGTCTTATCTATCAGTTTTATAATCTGATACCCGTTTTAAATGTGGAGGAGAACATTACGCTGCCTCTTTTGCTGGACCATCAGGAGGTAAATGGGGGACAGCTTGACACGCTTTTGAGCGTACTGGGACTGCAAAACAGAAGGGGTCATCTGCCAAACCAGCTATCCGGCGGCCAGCAACAGAGGGTTTCCATTGGAAGAGCGCTGATAAACCAGCCTGCCCTGGTGCTGGCGGATGAGCCGACCGGCAATCTGGACAGCAAAAACAGCAGTGAGATTATTGATTTGCTGAAAATGTTCAACCGCAATTACCGCCAGACACTAATCATCATTACCCACGATGAAAGGATTGCCTTGCAGGCGGACAGGATTATTGCCATTGAGGACGGAAAAATCGCGAAGGACGAGGTGATCCGTCCATGAATATTGAAAATAAAGTAACGCTTCGCCATTTGCGGGCGAACAAAAAAAGGACGCTGGTGACAATTGTAGGCGCTGTCATATCTGCGGCGATGATAACCGCTGTGGCGACGCTGGGCTTTTCCTATATGGATTTGATGCAGCGGGAGGAAATCAATTATTCGGGGAACTGGAATATAGCTTATGAGAATATTACTCCGGAGCAGGCAGAAAAGGCGGATGGGGAAAAGGAAGTAAAAAATGTTTCCCTTTTCAGGGAGGAAGGCTTTGCAGCTTTGGAAAAAAGCAGCAACAGCGGCAAGCCTTACCTGTATCTTACAGGCTATGATCCACAGGGATTCGAAAACTTTAATATTCGTCTGACAGAAGGGCGGTATCCGCAAAACGGCAGTGAGATAATATTGTCGGATTCCATTTTATATAACAGCGGAGCAGCGATACAAACAGGGGACTATCTCAATTTGAGTGTTGGACAGAGGGCGCTTTTGGGGGGAGTGGACATTGAAAACTCGCAAGAGATGGGCCCGTTTCGGCAGCTTGTGACGGATGAGGCGGGAAATTCCCTTGAGATTTTGCAGAACTGTCAAGAAAAAAGCTATAGGGTTGTAGGCTATTTTGAGGCACTTCCCACAGAATATAACTGGTCTCCCGGGTATACCGCCATTACGGGTATTAACAGAGAGGTGCTGACACAAGGGGATAAAATTGATGCCTATGTGGTTTTAAACCATGTGAATCATGGCATTTATAAAATTGGAGAGGAGATAGCGCAGAAAGCGGGAATTGATGATGACGCAGTAAAGTATAACAATAGTCTTTTGCGCTGGTACGGCATTTTTCGGGGCGGCCAGCTGGGAAAGACAATTTACGGTTTCATGGCAATGCTTTTTGCCGTCATCATTATCGGCTCCGTATCTCTTATCTATAATGCCTTTGCCATTTCCGTGTCAGAGCGGGCGAAATATTTGGGTATGCTTGCAAGTGTAGGCGCCACCAGAAAGCAGAAACGAAACTCGGTTCTCTTTGAGGGATGCGTGATCGGAGCTGTGAGTATTCCACTGGGGGTATTGTCGGGCATAGCGGGAACAGGAATCATGTTTATGGTAATCAGCCCCATCTCCCAGAGAGCTTTGGGAGTTACGGAAAGCCTGAGGCTTGTGGTATCACCATTTGCCGTATTAGGGGCAGTGCTTCTTTCCGCCGTAACCATAGGACTTTCCGTATATTTTCCCGCGAGAAGGGCGAGCAAAATATCTGCCATAGACGCCATCAGGCAAGGACAGGATATTCGCATAAAAGCAAAAAATGTCAAAACCATGAGACTTACAGGCAGGTTTTTTGGATTGGAGGGTGAGCTTGGGCTGAAAAACCTGAAGCGAAACAGGGGCAGGTATTTTGCCACTATATTTTCTTTGATTGTCAGTGTTTTTTTATTTTTGACCGTATCAAGCTTTTCCCTGTATATGAATAAATCAATGGAGATGACAACAGACGGCGTTAACTTTGATGTGGTTGTGTCGTCCTATCAGGAAACCTCAAATCCAGAGGAGTATGAGAATAAAACGTCATTTTTCAGAGGTCTTGAGGAGGCGGAATACGCTGATGAAAGGATTCTGCACTATTTCATGCCTGTCTGGACGAATCTGGATAGAGACATGGCGCCTGATTCCATTGTTCAGGGACAGCCCGGGGAGGATTATTATAAATCCATTGTGCGGCTTTATGGTCTTGAGGAGGATGACTTTGCAAAATATCTGAAGGAAGCGGGTATTTCGTCTCTGTCAGGGGAGAAGGACGTAACACAGGGGGTATTTCTCAGTACGACGGCATTTCGGGCGGATGGCGGCAGCCGCTATGCGGAGGAAGCTTCCCTTCATGCCAGCGTGGGGGATGTGCTTGCCCTATTTAACGTAGAGTACGACGACGAGGGGGAGGCAGTGGAAAGAAGACTTTTGGAGCCTTTGGAGGTAGCAGCCTTCACGGATGTATGCCCAATGGGAATATCGAATAAGGGAGAAGCGGGAAACATAACGGTAATCCTTCCCCTCAGCGGACTGGAGCGGATAGCGGGAGAAGAAGGCGTTTGTCTTATACAGCCAAGCATCAGCTTTACCACACAGGAGCATGACGCTTTGGTAGGGGAGTTGGAGGAAAAGGTAAAGAGGTATGAAAAGTCCGGTACGGTTTTTATACAGGACTTATACACCTACAAGCAGAGGGAAAGCCAGATGCTTCTTCTCATAACGATTTTCACCTACGGCTTTATTGTGCTGGTTTCCGCAATCTGTGTTGCGAATATATTCAATACGATTTCTACCGGCATAGCCCTGCGCAAGAGAGAATTTGCCATGCTGCGCTCTGTGGGGATGACGCAGGAAAGCTTTCGAAAAATGATTCGGTATGAAAGCATATTTTACGGTATAAAGGCGTTGGGCTATGGCCTTCCTCTGGGAACGGCCATGTCGGTATTGATGTATGATAGACTGGAGGGGGGCTTCCTGTTTCCCTTTACGCTGCCGTGGTTAAGTTATGTCCTTGTAATTGTATTTGTTTTTTTAATCGTCAGTGCCACCATGTTTTATTCCTTTGGCAAAATAAAGGGGGACGACATAGCAGAAACGCTGAAGGAGGAGAATATATAAAGGATTCCGCTTTGGGCATGAATGCAGAGACTTCCGTTAAGGTTTATCTTCCACGCTGAAGGGCAGGCAAGAAAGCGCTATATATTTCGGACATAGGAATTACGGCTAAACAGAAGAATTTTGACAGACGAAAGTATGACAAAACAGCGGCATCACTGGAAACAGGGATGCCGCTGTTTTGACTTCCCTGACTGTGCCTTTCATAAATAGTTTAATTTTATGAAAAGATAAGGTGCATATTGATTTTAATAATATGAAAGTATATAATCAATTTTATGAAAGGGGCGTTATGGATGGCTATAGAGGTGATACCGGAATGGATGGCAAATCTGGAGGAAGAGGATGTTGCTTTTATCAGGAATTTTATATTGGCCAGCGGTTCTCTGAAGGAGGTTGCGGGAGATTACGGTGTGACATATCCCACGGTAAGGTTAAGACTGGACAGACTTATACAAAAAATAAAAATCAATGAGGAAAATGCGGAGGAACCCTATATCGCATTGATTAAGAGGCTGGCTGTGAATGACAGACTGGATTTTGCCACGGCGAAGATTTTGATACAGGAATACAAGAAAAGAAGGGAGCAGGGTTTATAATGTTTTTTCTTTTTATATTTTTGTTTTTTGCTGCTCTGATTCTGTTACAGGGCTGTTTATCCAAAAGGAGAGAGAAATGGATCGGTTTTGTTTTACCTGTTATTACGTTTTCTATCTCTCTTATTGTGCTGCTGTTTTTTAACGCTGAGGGGTATTTTTTCGCGCAGCCCTTTGGCGGGAGATATTTTTTTAAAACGGAAATGCTGTTTGTACTGTGTAATATTCCAACCGCACTCTTTTTGATTGTTCATTTTATGGTGCAAAGATACAGCCGCAAAAAGGGACTGGATAAAATGGAAATACAGGATTTATAGCGAATGGGAAAAAAGAATATTCCGCTAAAGGGATTGGAATAACCGTCAGAGGTTGTCTTTGGGGGCTGCTGCTAAATGACCGGCAAAGGCAGACTGAATCTGAATGCGCTTTTTGCCGCGGACAAAAGATATTGCCACAAACCATAAAGGTTAGGACGCTGAAAGCGGTTTTACACAGCACAATACAGACTGTTTCTAGGATTTTAAGTCTTTTGAAACGGCTCTCCTTATGCCCCGGCCTGAAATCAAAACAGTCAGAAAAGCTTGATTTATCAAGCTTTTTTGTATTTAAAGCAATATTTTTTTTGCTTGGGGGTACTTTGTCAGCGTTATTTTCGCAGGGCTTATTCAATAGAGAGGTTTGTTTTTTAAGACAAACCGTCTTGGGCAGCTATCTATTTGAGGTATTTAAGGCTGTATACGGTATACGTATGCTGTCCGCGTCGGTAAAAATAATTTATTAGTTTCCATGTTTTGTTGTATAGAATACATATAGATTTATTCTGATTTTTAGTTAAATTTACATGAAAAAGGGATAAGAAAATTGACAAATGCTGTAGGATAAGGTAACATGGAATTGTTAATAATTTATTCTTTTTGATGTTTTATGGCATATAAACTGTAAAAATTGCATGAAGAAAAAGGAGGACAACAGAATGGAATATGAGAGAAGGCTTCCCATTTATCTGCTTGTGGACTGCTCCTCCTCTATGGCGGGGGACTCTATTGAGGCTGTAAAACAGGGAATAAAGGCTTTGTTGTCCGAGCTTTTGGATGATCCGCAGGCGCTAGAAACAGCTTTTCTTTCGGTGATTACCTTTTCCAGCTGCGCCAGGCAGATTGTTCCCCTTACCCCTTTGCTGGAATTCCGTGAGCCGTCCCTGAGTGCAGGCGGCGTCAGCGCCTTAGGCGCAGCACTTCATCTTTTGGAGGAATGCGTTGACAGGGAAGTGAGAACGACAACAGCCAAATGCAAGGGGGATTGGAAGCCTGTTGCGTTTATACTGACAGACGGCGCGCCTACAGATGCATGGAGGGAAACGGCATCCAGACTAAAGGCGTCTAATAAAATAAAGCTGATTGGCTGTGCTGCAGGGGCGCAGATTGAGAAGAAAATATTGGAAGAGATAACGGACACAGTTTTGATTATGAATACACTGACTGCCGGAGATTTGTCACAGTTTTTTTCCTGGGCCTCTGCTTCTGCCGGTACTGTTTTACCGCAGAGGGGTACAGAAAAGGAGGACGCTTCGGCGGAGGGCTTCCTTATATTATAATTTTTACCTGCAAATGGCAGAAGAAGCCTGAATGACAGTTTCAGGCCCCTTTGTCTGCAAGGATTTTTGAGGATGTGATGTTTTGTCAAATATTGATGAAATTGACAAGAAAAAATCAGAAATGAATTCTTTTTCCTCAGGGAGATGTGATGACAGCAGGGAAATTTCTGTAGTCGGAGGTGTGCTTTACGGCGCCGGCACCACGGGCAAAAAGCACAGGCAGCGCGGAGAAGAGAGACAGGATTTTTTTGAGATACGCAGTGCCGGAGACTTTTTTATCATTGCGGTATCTGACGGAGCCGGGTCTAAAAACTTTTCAGCGGCAGGGGCAAGAGTAGCCTGTGAAGGTGCGGCCGACAGGATCGAGGAAGGACTTCTGAGGCTGACGGATAAGACGCGGGAATCTCTTAAAAAGAAAATGCGGGATAAGGAATTCTTGACCGCCTGCGGTCATTTGGCAGAGCTGTTAAGAGAAGGAGTCCATAAGGCTTATGAAGCGCTGTGCAGGGAAAGAGACCGTCTGGCGGATATTTATACTTCCGTATTCCTTTCAGACCTTTCCACAACATGCATGCTTTTGATTGGTGCTGTGTTGGAGGCAGATGACGGACAGGAGCTTTTCACTGTTTCATTGAGTATCGGTGACGGCTGCATTGCTCTTGTCAATGAGAATGCCCCCTTTGAGAAAGCGGTGAAGGTGATAGGCGGACAGGACAGCGGCAGATATGCCGGAGAGACTGAATTTTTGCAGTCGGAGGGCATGCTGGAGGAAAGGAACCTTAAAAACCGCACTTATGTGTCCAGACAGAAGATATCGATGCTTTTTGTCATGACAGACGGCGTGGGGGATGATTATTACCCGCTAGCGCTTCATATGCGCAGGCTCTGTATGGATTTAAGGGACAGTGGAATTTTGGATGCCGAGTCTGAGAAGGACAGCGGCACATTTCGGGGTTACGGCGGCGGGATCCAAAAGTCTGACAGGCTTTTGCAATGGCTTGGAGAATATGAAAAAAGAGGCTCCTTTGACGACAGGACGCTGGTTATTTTCCAGCCCTCCGATGTGGGATGCTGACAGAGTGAGAGGACAAAATACCGGATGGTGATTTGATGCAGGAAACGCTGTATGCTGTTTTAGACAATGGGGAAAAAATCCCCTATATATGGAGGCCGGATCCTCCGAGGGGAGGAATGAAGCACACTTATTTTGCGCCGGACAAATCTTATGTGGTACAGTTTTTCAACGACCCTGCCATGGCAGGCGATGAGGCTCTTGCCGCGCGGCTTGAGGCTATCATCGGACGGTATAATCCGGCGAAAAGTGAGAGGGAGGGCGGTGCAAAGGGAAATACGGCGGAATTGGCGGCGCATTTTGCGGGCATATTCTGCTGGCCCACCCATATTGTGCGCTCGCCGGAATTTGGCATTGTTTGTCCCACATATCCCTCCAGATTCTTTTTTGACGCTTCCTCCTCGGCGGTTTTAAACCTGACGGGCAAGGACAAAAAGAGCAACTGGTTTACGGGGAAAAACAGGAGGTATCTGGCAAAGCATGAGCTTGGAGATCTCAAAAAGCTTTTGCAGATGTCCATGATGTTAAGCCGCGGTATCAGGCGGATGCACCAGGCAGGACTGGCCCATTCCGATTTATCCCACAATAACGTGTTGATTGACCCCCAGAGCGCCTCCTGTGTCATTATTGATATTGACTCTCTGGTGGTGCCGGGGATTTTTCCGCCGGAGGTTGTCGGGACAAGGGGTTACATGGCGCCGGAGGTGATGACCTCCCTCGCTCTTCCCTATGGGCATCCGGACAGGGTGCAGCCCTCGGTGTATACAGACTTGCACGCCCTTCCTGTTTTGATATATGAATATCTGTTCTGCCGCCATCCCCTTTATGGGCCGAAGGTCTATTCTGCCCAATCCGCGGAGGATGATGATTTTCTTGCTTTGGGTCCGGCGGCGACCTTTATTGAAAACCCCTTTGATTTTTCCAACAGGCCGGACAATCTGCGGGGAACCATAAAGGATTTGGGGCCCTACATGGAAAAGCTTTTTTTGAGGGCCTTTGTCGATGGGCTTCATGAGCCTGAGTTGAGGCCGAGCGCTTTGGAGTGGGAAAAGGGCATTGCCAGTACCCTTGATATGCTCTGTCCCTGTGGGACGGGCAGTTGTGAGAAAAAATGGTTTGTGCTGTCTGAGGGAAGGGACAGATGCCCCATTTGCGGGACGGCAGTCACAAAAGAGAATCGGGCGGCTTTCGACCTTTGCAGAAAGGTAAGGGGAAGGGAAGGACACTATCTGAAGCTGAGGAGGATGTGCGTCACAGACGGCACAAGACTTTACAGCTGGCATCTTTATGACAATGTGTACTGTGATGAAAAGGCCCGTCAAAATCCTGTGGCAGAGGTGAAAAAGCAAGACGGAAAATGGTTTTTGATAAACAGCGGGGCGGAAGGCTTCAGAGGGCCTGATGGAAGGCGAATCCCTGTGGGCGGCAAAGCAAAGCTGGAGAAGGGCAGCGTTTTGCTTCCCGAGGGCGAGAACGGCATGGCGCTGCGGTTTTGCTGCGTTTTTGAAAGTGAGAAGAGATAACGGCGGAATAAAGTTGCACAGCAAAATTCATCTGTCAAAAGACTGTTTCAGACCCTGGGACTTTGCTCAGAGCTGTCCGCTTTTTTAGAAAAAGCGACTCAAAAGGTGTTAGGGGTATGATGTGTTTTCACCGAGAAAACAAATATAAAAGAGAGCGGCCAAGCTCGTTTTACCTGCAATAAAAAAATTGCGGAAAGGGATGGAGGGTAAAATCACTCCTCCGCTGAAGATTTGGCCAAGCTCCTTTAAAGGCTTGCGGGCGTGAAAAGTACCTGCGGCTTTGACTTTTTTGACAGGCTGAGAATTGTGCGGCAATTTTATATAGATTATTAAACTAAAGGAGGTAAGGCGTATGGCAGTAGAATTAAAAAAGGGACAGAAGGTAAGTCTGGAAAAAAAGGAATCCCATCAGCTGGGGGAGATTTTAATTAACCTTAACTGGAATCAGGGGAAAAAGAAGGGCTTTTTGTCTTCCCTATTGGGTGGACAATCCGGTATAGATTTGGATCTGGGCTGCCTTTTTGAGCTGAAAAACGGAATGAAGGGCGCTGTACAGGCCCTTGGCAATTCCTTTGGAAGCCTCAGCATGCCTCCTTATATGGCGCTGGACGGGGATGACAGGACGGGAGAGAGCACCGGGGGAGAAAACCTCAGGATTAACGGCGCAATGGTGAAGGAAATCAAAAGGGTGCTCATATATACCTTTATCTATGAGGGGGTGGCGAAATGGCGGGAGGTAGACGGCATTGTGACGGTGAAATGCCCCGGCAGCCAGGATATTATTGTAAAAATGGATGAATACAACTCCAACTATAAAATGTGCGCTATTGCTATGCTTGAGAATGTTGGGGATGAAACCCTCAGCGTGGAAAAGGTTGTGCAGTTTTTTAACGGACACAGGGAAATGGATGCATATTTCAACTGGGGACTTAACTGGGTGGCAGGAAGGAAATAAGGCGAGAGGTGTATAGGCTTGGATGAATCAATACAAAGGCTTTTGGACAGCGGCAGCGACAGGCTGACGGAGCTTCCGGGGGGCGAGTTTGAAGGCCCTTTTGTGGTAAAGAGGCCCTGCTTTATCGTTGGAAATACCACAACGCTGTGGGCGAAGTCAGGCCCTGTGCTCACAGTGGACTCCCCGGGTGTTTCGCTTAAAAATATCCGTCTAGAGGTGACAGATGAGAAGGATGGTCTGAGTATTCTTTCTTCTGTGCAGGATACCCATGCAGAGGGGGTTGAGATAGCCGGCGGCACGGAGGGGTTTTGCGGTGAGGACGGTTTTTGGGATATTCCCGATACGCTGGAATTAGGAGAATTTCCATCTAACAGGCAGTGCAGTTTCCGCCTTGAGGTAAGGGTTCCTGTGAAATGCAGTGTAAGAGCGCTGGTAAAGGATGTTACGGTTTCCCCCGAAACGCTGGAGGCGGGAAAAAATATTCTGACAGTAGTCTGTGACAGGATTCGAAAGGGCACGTATCTGTACGGTGATATTCTTTTAATCTCCTCTTTTACCAGGCGTATTTTTATCAGCGGCGCGGCAAAGGAAAAACCGGAGAATTACACAGAGGGCAGAATGCTCTATACTGCGGTAAAAAAAGACACTCCTTTGGCGGGCGGGAATATGTTTGAGGAGGAGAAGCCCGTTGAGATTGCCCCGGATGCCTTAGTGCTGAAAAGGGGCATGCGGACGCCTCTTGGGGATTGGGAGAAGGGAAGTCTCACTATTCTTCTGGAATACTCCTCAAAGCTCAAGGAAATGGAGATAGACCCTTATGTTTTTCTGCTGGATGAAAAAAACAGGGCGGCTGAGGATTGGAGACTGGTATTTTTCGGCAATACTGTATCAAGGGACGGTGCAGTCAGGGTTTTGGAGGAAAACGTCAGGAGTACGGCAGCCCTTGATTTGCAGAGGGTTTCTATGGATACAGGGCGTATTGCCATATCGTATGCTATTTACGGAAACAAAAGGGAACTGAACTTTTCAAAGGTGAAAAATCCTGTAGTTAAAATATGGGAGGGCGGCAGGGAAAGGATGGTCTTTCCCATTGACTCTCTAACGGAGGAAACCACTGTCATAGCCCTGGAGCTGTACCGCTATAAAGGCATATGGAAGGTAAGTGCTGTCGGCGGAGGCTATCGGGACGGTATCAAGAGGCTCTGTGAGAGCTATGGACTTGAAATTATGGAAGAATAAAAAAATAATTGTCTGTTGACGGAGGTTCGTTTTACAGACAGGCAAGGCCATTTTCTTCATTTGGCAGGCAATGCAGGCGGCGGATATGGCTTGATGGAAATACATATGGTCTTGAATAGAGCTTTTTGCGGCTTACGTCTTTTTGTACTGTTTGGATTTCCGTATTCAGACACTTTTGACTGTGAAATACAATAGATAGAGTACATAAGGCAAAAATGTTAATTTTACCTTAAGAAATAGCCGCGGAAATTGAAAAAAATGTTGATTTATAGTAGTGTTATAGGGGAAAGTTGATTACTTTTTTGGGAAGAGGAATTTTGATGTATGAATTGCTGACACTTGTAAACAGAGACGATTATTTTAAGGCGGTGTCCAAAAGGAATCCGGCAGGGGTATATTTTTGCCGTTTTATCGGCTTTGATGAAGAAAATATGGTTTTTTTCAAAAAATATCAGACTGCGGCCCAAAAAAAAGGTATTTATTTAAATAAGCCCATGAAAAATCCGACGGAGGGTGAAGTGGACTATTTTTTTAAGGAAACAGGCGGCGTCTCCTCCTTGGAGGCAGGGCAGCTGGGAAGGACTGTGCATCTGTGGCTGAAGGGGGTTGTACTTCCCCGAAGGCAGCTTTTTCTGGACGCGCTGATGGAGGAAATCAGTCTTTTGCAGTCCCAGGGTATGAATTTAAATATATTGAAAAACGCTTTTGTCAAATTCATGTGCTGGAGCCGCTATCTTTTTGAGGGAGTTCTCGGACATCTGGGGGACGACGATGCGCCCAAGGTACTCTATGAGGGGGATATTTCAAAATACGAGGTGTATATGCTGCGTATTCTCTCAAGAGCCGGCTGTGACATCTGCTATGTCAATTTTATGTCGGAGGATTCCTATCTGAATATTGACAGGCAGTCTGTCTTTTCAAACGCTCTGTACTGCAAAAGAAGAGGCGTGCCGGACAGGCATTTTTCGCTCCTTGATATCACGGAGATGGAAAGAGTAAAAGAAATGAAGGAAAAGAGCGCAGCTCTAAAGGACGCAGTGGAAACCAACACCTGGGTGCAGGGGGACATCACGGAGGAGATTCAAAAAGGAAATTCCCAGAGGGGATCTTTGGGACAGACAAAAATATATAACCTGTACTATAGGCTTTTGGGAATTGACAGTGATGAACAGTATCTCAGCCGTATTTATAAAATGAAGCAAAGGCTTGTGCAAAGCGGAAAGCCTCTGGTTACGGTTGAAAACCGAATCGGCAATCCAACCATAGATGAGGTGAAGGGGATTTCCCCTGTGGCCTATCAAAACAGGGAAGATTTGATTTACAAACTGGCAATGAAAATAAACCACGGCGGAGATACCGTGCTGACAGCCATGGTGCAGAATGCATTTACGAAGACCATGGAGGAAAGCGGCGAGGATACCCTGCCAAAGCTCTATAATTATGGCATGAAGCTTCTGTGCTGGCTGAAGCGGTATCTGCCGGGCCTTTATCAGAGCTATCAGATAGAGGCAATTCCCATTTTTTTCTGCTACGGTATATTAAATGAGAGTGAGGCAGAGTTTTTAAATATGCTCTCCCGCATGCCTGTTGATGTGGTGCTGCTGTCGCCGGACTTAAAAATGCTTGAGATTTTTGCCCGAATGGGAGAAAAGGACAGAGGCATGGAGGAAAGACTCGGCCATTCGTCGCCTCTTCTTCCCTTCCCGAAATCCGAGCCAAAGGTCAAAATGGCTACGACGGCCTACAATGCGGAAAGAGAGCTTGATCAGTTACTTTATACGGGAACAGGACTTTTCAGAAACAGGCAGTTTACCCGCTCCAATCCTGTGACGTTAAAGACAACCTATGACGAAATCAAAATACTCTGGAAGGAGGAGGCAAAATACCGCCCCGGCTTTGAGGCGGAGGCCGGACGGGTGGTTGTCCCCAATATATTTGCGAAAATCTGCGGGGTGCCTGAGGGGGATGAGCAGGGATATTTCAGAACAATAGAGTCCATGCTGACGGAGAAAACCATATTGATTAAAAAAATACCCTTTATCACGGCGGAATCCTTTAATTCCATAAGGCCCTTTGTCTATAAATTTTTTGAAAACGGGGAAATATGCCCTGAGGAAATAAAAAAGCACAAGGAATACAAATACGATTTTTTAAGTGAGGATATACAGGACTATATTCTGGAAAAGCTTCAGCAGATGATAGATTTAAAGTGGATTGAGGCGGATACCATGGGGATTGAGTACGCCATACTGGCAACCATACTCAACCTGGATAAAAATACTCTGAGGCTCATACAGCAGTTTGATTTTACCAGGGATATTCCCAAGCTTATGGTGATAGATGTGGATGAGGCAATGTTTTCCTTGGAGGACTGCATTTATCTGCTGTTTTTAAACCTGGTTGGCTTTGATATAGTCATATTTACGCCGACAGGATACCGCAATCTGGAAAAATATGTGAAGGAAGACGCTTTTGAGCAGTACCAGATAGGACAATATCTCTTCAATCTGACTGTGCCGCTTTTAAAGGCAAGGACGCAGCAGACGGGAAGCGAAGGTCTGTTTCAACGATTGTTTGGAAAAGGGAGGAATTAGGTATGGCTTTGCAGTATCAACCGGTGAGGGACGGGAAAGCTCCCTCCGAAATAATGGAGGTAAAGGAATACGATATTGTCCGTGAGAGGAAGGATATGACCACGGCGCTTACAAACTCCAAGGAGGTTGACGATATTGTCAGCACCATCAACGTCAATGACGCCAACACCATTGTCACCTTTGGCGGCGAGGTGGCGGAGGAAATATCCAGATGCTCCGACTCCATTTTAAACAGTGTCAATATGGCTCAGATCAATGACTCCGGCGAGCTTTTGAATACCCTCGGAAAAATCATGGACAAGTTTGATTTGGAGGAGATTGCGGCGGATGAAAAAAAGGGTCTCTTTGGAAAGCTCTTCGGAAATATACAAAAGCAGCTTGACCAGATATTGGCAAAATATCACAATATGGGTGAGGAGGTAGACAAGGTTTATGTGAAGCTGAAGGAGTATGAGGCGGAAATCAACGCCTCCAACCAAAAGCTTGAAACCATGTTTCAGTCCAATGTGAACTATTACCAGCAGCTTGTCAAATACATACTGGCAGGAGAGCAGGGCGTAAAGGAAATAGACGCCTATCTGGTGCAAATGCGGGACGAGTATGCGAAAACCCAGGACAATATGTTACAGTTTGATATACAAAACCTGGAGCAGGCAAGGGAAATCCTCGACCAGAGGGTAATGGATTTGAAAATTGCGGAGAATGTGGCGATGCAGTCCGTTCCCATGATTAAATCCATGGAATTCAGCAATCTCAACCTGATAAGGAAAATCAATTCCGCCTTTATTATTACCCTCCCTGTCTTTAAGCAGGCGCTGACACAGGCTATTTTATTGAAGAGGCAGAAAATACAGGCGCAGGCCATGCAGGCCCTCGACGAGAGGACAAACGAGATGCTCTTGAAAAACGCCCAAAATACGGCAAGCCAGGCGAAAATGACGGCACAGCTTTCAAGCGGCAGTTCGGTTAAGGTGGAGACACTTGAAAAAACATGGCAGACCATTGTCAAAGGAATTGAGGAGACAAAGCAGATACAGGAGCAGGCGAGGCAGAAAAGGCAGCAGGACGCTGTCCGTTTGGAGCAGCTAAAGGCGGATTTTAATCAGAAAATGAACAGCGGCATGAAATAACTTGAACTTGACTTTTAAGGAGGAACACTGCATGAAGAAACTTGGTTTGACAGATGAGGAAGTGGAGATATCCCGCAGGGAACATGGGGATAACCGTCTCAGTGAGTTAAGGACAGAAGGCTTTTGGGAAAAACTGAAAGGAAATTTTGGCGACCCCATGATAAAAATACTGTGCGTTGCACTGGTGATTAACGTGGTATTTGCCTTTATGGGACAGGCTGAGTGGTATGAATCGGCGGGAATTGCCATTGCCGTTATCCTTGCTACCTTTGTTTCCACCTTTTCTGAATACCGCAATGAAAATGCGTTTCAGAAGCTGCAGGAGGAAGCCTCCAAAATCAGGTGCAAGGTATATAGAAACGGTGAAATTACGGAAATTTCCATAGATGACATAGTGGTCGGCGACTGCATCATGCTGCAAACCGGCGACAAGGTGCCGGCGGACGGCGTTCTGGTTGAGGGCTCCATGAAGGTTGACCAGTCCGTTTTAAACGGCGAGAGCGAGGAAGCAAAAAAGAAGGCCATACCCGAAAATTATCAGGATGAAGACAAGGCGATGGACTTTTTAAACGTCTATAAGGTATTCCGCGGAACTATTGTCTGCTCCGGCAATGCGGTTATGGAGGTTACAACAGTCGGCGATGCTTCTGTATACGGAAAAATCGCTAGCGAGCTTCAGCAGGATGACGACAGGGAATCCCCATTAAAGGTGAAACTTAGCAATCTTGCGGCCAATATCAGCAAATTTGGCTATATTGGCGGTATTCTCATCGCGGTGGCCCTTTTATTCCAGAGGATAGTTGTGCATAACGCCTTTGATATGGCGGCTATTGTGGCGTACTGTTCAAACTGGATGGTACTTTTAAATGATGTGGTACAGGCGGTTATATTGGCGGTTATTATTATCGTTATGGCTGTGCCGGAGGGACTGCCGCTCATGATTGCCATAGTATCTGCCCAGAATATGGGTAAAATGCTCAAGGACAATGTACTTGTGCGTGAAATTAACGGTATTGAGACAGCGGGAAGCCTGAATATTTTATTCAGTGACAAGACGGGCACCATTACCAAGGGCCAGCTTGAGGTGGTTACCTTTGTCAACGGCGGATTGCGGGATTACAGCAATTTCCAGAGTATTGAGACGCCTCTGGCGGATCTGCTCTTACTGAGCATATGCGAAAACTCCAGTGCGGTTGTTACCCATGAGGACGGCAGGAGACGGATATTGGGCGGCAACGGAACAGACAGGGCCGTTCTTGGCTTTCTGCCGGACGGCACAGAGGGGCCTAAGGTTGAAAAAGCTGCGTCAATACCCTTTAACAGCGACAATAAATATTCGGCTGCCCAGGTGAGGGGTGCGTACAATTATACTCTTTTAAAAGGTGCGCCGGAAAAAATTATCGACAAATGTAAATGGTTCTTTGATGAAAACGGACAGAAGCAGCCTCTTGAAAGCGCCAGAGGCATGGAGGAGAAGGTCAATGAGCTGGCAAACCGCGCTATCCGCGTTATCGCTTTGGCGGTCAATGAGGATGCCATAACGGAGGACTCCATACCGGAAAGCGGCTATACCCTTGTGGGTATTCTGGGCATCCGCGATGAGGTGCGCCCTGAATCCATAGACGCCATACAGGAGGTTCACAACGCCGGTGTTCAGGTTGTCATGATTACGGGCGACAGAAAGGATACGGCAGTTGCCATAGCGAAAGAGGCAAGGCTTTTGATGAAGGAAACAGATATTGTCCTGACCTCGGATGAAATGCTTGCGCTGACAGACGAAGAGCTGAAGGAAAAGCTCAAGGACTTGAGGGTTGTGGCAAGGGCTCTTCCAAGCGACAAGAGCCGACTGGTTAGAATCGCACAGGAATTGAATCTGGTTGTCGGCATGACAGGCGACGGCGTCAATGACTCACCGGCACTGAAAAAAGCGGATGTGGGCTTTGCTATGGGCGGCGGTACGGAGGTTGCCAAGGAGGCCAGCGCTATCGTTATACTGGACGACAATTTCAGCTCTATTGATAAGGCGATATTGTACGGCAGGACGATTTTTAACAGCATCAGGAAGTTTATTATATTCCAGCTGACTATCAACGTGGCGGCAGTTTTGGTTTCCTTTGTATCTCCCCTTATGGGTATGGAAAACCCATTGTCAATCACGCAGATTCTCTGGGTAAACCTTGTCATGGATACTCTGGCTGCTCTGGCCTTTGGCGGTGAGCCGGCACTGAGGCGCTATATGAAGGAGAAGCCAAAGCGCAGAGATGAAAGTATTGTCAGCAGGTACATGTGGACAGAGATTATAACCGGCAGCGTCTGGGTATTCCTCTTGAGCATGGGAATGCTTATCGGTCACCAGACGGACGCCTTTTTCCGTGAGGACCCGGCGAACAAATATATGCTGACAGGTTATTTTGCTTTCTTTATCTTTGCGGCAGTGTTTAATGCCTTTAACGCAAGGACGGAGAAGATGAATCTGTTTGACAATATCGGAAAAAATCCGGGCTTTTTACGGATACTGCTGCTCATAGTTGTGGTACAGGTGATTATGACCTATTTCGGCGGCGTTATCCTCAGATGCTACGGACTGACGGCGAGCGAATGGGTATTGGTGGTAATACTGGCTTTTACGATTATTCCTGTGGATTTAATCAGAAAGCTTATCTATAAAAGGAAGGAATAAGGCGGTTTGTCTTAAGAAGACAAAATGGAAACATGATTGGATTCTTAAGGAAAACGCCGGGGCCGCGCGGCATAAGAAAACGAGTCAACAGGATTACAATGAGCAAAAAAAGCTTAAAAAAATTTCTTTGCCCCTGTGTTTTCTTATGGCACTGACCATGAAGGGCGGCTTTTATTACCCTGTTAAAAATAAAATTGCAGAGAAGAAAAAGGAGTGTTGATTATGCCAATCAGTTTGCAAAAGGGACAAAAGGTAGATTTAACAAAGGGAAATCCGGGACTTTCAAAGCTTATGATAGGACTGGGCTGGGATACCAATAAATATGACGGCGGTTCAGATTTCGATTTGGATGCAGCGGCGTTTATGCTGGGAGAAAACGGCAAGGTGACAAGCCAGGGCGACTTTGTATTCTACGGCAACAAGGAGCATGAGAGCGGATCCGTCACCCATATGGGAGATAATCTGACAGGCGAGGGCGAGGGAGACGACGAACAGGTTAAAATTGACCTTACTAAGGTTCCGGCGTCCGTTCAGAAGATTACCTTCACCGTAACCATTTATGACGCAGAGACAAGGAGACAGAATTTCGGACAGGTTTCAAATGCGTTTATCCGTGTTGTGGACGAGGCAAAGGGACAGGAGCTTATCCGTTATGATTTGGGAGAGGATTTCTCCATTGAGACTGCTGTTGTGGTAGGCGAGCTTTACAGAAACGGATCCGAGTGGAAGTTCAACGCTGTTGGCAGCGGTTTTTCAGGCGGTCTTGCGGCTCTCTGCGCGAATTTTGGCATTGACGTAGCATAAGTCTGCTATATTTTGCGGCAGTAACCAATATACAAAAGAATTGGGGGATTGAGAGATGAATTATGAGATTTTGTACAAGGAGGCTTTTCCCGTTGTAAAATACAGGCTTAAAAAAGGGGAAAGAATCAAGGCGGAATCCGATGCCATGATTGCCATGTCCAGTACCATTGATGTTACCGGCGGTGTGGAGGGGGGCATTTTAAAGGGATTAACCCGTATGCTCTCTGGCGAAAAGTTTTTCTTCCAGTATCTGACGGCAAACAGGGGAGACGGCGAGGTTTTGTTTGGCCATGCTACGCCCGGCGGTATTATTGATGTGGATTTGGATGGTACTTATGGGCTCAGGGTACAAAAGGACGGCTTTCTTGCGTCTACTGACACAATTGAAATTGATTCCAAAGTGCAGAACCTGGCGAAGGGCATTCTCTCCAAGGAAGGGTTCTTTATATTGAGCGTACAGGGCAGAGGCACTGTGTTTCTGTCAAGCTACGGCGCTATTCATCCCATCAATCTTGAGGCCGGGGAGGAAATCATAATTGATAACGGTCATCTGGTTGCGTGGCCTGACTATATGGAATACCATTTGGAGAAGGCTTCCAGCGGATGGGCGAACAGCATTATGAGCGGCGAGTGTCTGGTATGCCGTTTCAAGGGGCCGGGCACCATACTGATACAGACCAGAAATCCGGGAGGCTTTGCAAGCTGGATTGCTTCCCTGGGCTTTGCCCGCGGTGCAAACTGAGGCGGCGAGGGTTTGCCGGTTATGAAAACAGTCATTATTTTGGAAGAATGGAGTGAAATTATCTTATGTCAGTAAATTTGCAGAAGGGCCAGAAGGTTGACCTGACAAAAGGAAATGCCGGTTTAAAAAGAGTAGTTGTAGGACTTGGCTGGGACGCTGTGGAAGCGCCCAAAAAGGGATTATTTTTTAAACAGAAAACGGTTGATATAGACTGTGACGCCTCCGCGCTTATGTGCGCGGCCGGAGGCAAGCTTATGGATAAGGGAGATATTGTCTATTTCGGCAATCTCAACCACAGAAGCGGCGCTGTAACCCATTTGGGGGATAACCTGACGGGAGAGGGCGACGGGGATGACGAGCAGATTATTGTCGAGCTTAACAATGTTCCCGCTATCTATGAAAAAATTATTTTTGTCGTCAATATCTATCAGGCATATGAGAGAAACCAGCATTTCGGCATGATCAAAAATGCTTTTATTCGTCTGGTGGACGCGGACACCAACAAGGAGCTTTGTAAATACAACCTGTCGGAGAACTATGAAGGTATGACCGCCATGATTTTCGGCGAGGTTTACCGTTATCAGAACGAGTGGAAATTCAGCGCTATCGGTGAGCCAACCAGAGACAAGGGACTTGGCGAGCTGGCGAGCCGTTACCTGTAAATAAATAGGAAAGCGGCTTTGTGTTTTGCCGGCACCTGTAAAGAAGCGGGATACAAAATAAAAGCCATGATAGGTTAGTCTGAATGAGGGCTTGTATCGGGAGAAAACAAAACGGTTTCCCTTGAGTCTGTCCCGCTGCTTTCAGATAGAAAGGCGCAGTATATTATTGTCTGTTTACGCATGAAAAAATAGAAAAATCAGGGAGGTTTTGAGATGGGCGTTAATTTATCAAAGGGCCAGAGAGTCAGCCTTGAAAAATCTATGACTTTAGCTTTGGTAGGTCTTGGCTGGGATACCAACAAATACGACGGCGGTTTCGACTTCGATTTGGACGCTGCTGCGTTTTTGCTTGGGGAAAACGGAAAAGTTCTCAGGGACGAGGATTTTGTTTTCTATAACAATACCAACGGGCGGGACGGCGCTGTCGTCCACACAGGGGATAACCTGACAGGTGAGGGCGACGGGGATGATGAGGTCATTTTGATTGACTTTACAAAGATTCCTGATGAAATTAAAAAAATAGCAATCACGGTTACCATTCACGAGGCTGTGGAAAGAGGCCAGAATTTCGGTCAGGTATCCAACGCCTATGTGAGGGTTGCAAAGCGCTCCAGCGACAGCGATATGGCTGGTGTTGAGGCTTTGAAATACGACTTGATGGAGGAATTTTCCATTGAGACGGCAATTGTTGTGTGCGAGATCTACAAGCATGGTGCTGAATGGAAATTTAACGCAGTGGGAAGCGGTTTCCAGGGCGGTCTTGCCGCGCTGTGCCGTAATTTCGGTGTAAACGTGTAATGAGTAAGCGGCAGATAATTTGTTTTTTTGCCGCAGAGTATTGGACATTGGTTTGTCAATAGGTTAATGGTAACCATGCACGCCTCTTGGGGCGTGCATGGCCTTACTTTAAGGAAGGTTTGGATACTGTGAATTATAACCATTTAAATGTAAAAAGGCTTTTACAGGGGTCGGAATATGATAAGGATTCTCCCAGAGAGCTGCTTCAATATGCTGTGGGGGCGCTGTTATATGCGCCGGCGGATCATAAAAGCGCTGGGAGGGATATTTGTCAAAGGCGTTATGAAGCGCTGAACAGTGTAGTGTTTTGTCTGGAGGACTCCATTCTGGATGAAAATCTGGAAAACGCGAAAACAGCATTGGTGCAGAGCATAATCGGGATATATGAGACTTGGATAGGCGGAAAACTTGATATAAAAGATATACCGCTTATTTTTATACGCATCAGAAGCGCCGCACAGCTTTTGGAAATAGCGGAGCGTCTGGGGAATGCCCTATCGGTTTTGAGCGGCTTTGTGCTGCCGAAATTTGACAGCAGCAATATGGAGGATTACAGGCGGGCGATGCTTGCGCTCAATCAGGGCGCAAAATCGAAGCTGTATTGTATGCCCATACTGGAAAGCGGCCGGGTAATGGAAAAGAAAAGCCGTATGGCGGAGTTGTATGCCGTGAAGGAGGTACTTGACTCTATGAGGGAATATGTACTGAATGTGCGGGTAGGCGGCAATGATTTCAGCAATAAATTCGGCATCCGGCGGGGCAGGGACGATTCCATTTATGATATTGCCGTTGTGCAGGATGTTTTGGGAGACATTATGAACCTGTTCGGACGGGAATATGTTGTCTCGGCGCCTGTGTGGGAATATTTCGGAGATACGTCTGATGAGCGGTGGCAAAGGGGACTGAAAAGAGAATTGAGCCTTGACAGACTTAACGGCTTTGTGGGCAAAACGGCAATTCATCCGTCGCAGCTGACTGTCATTCAAAAAGCTTATGTGGTGAGCAGGGAGGACTATGAGGACGCCTTAAGCGTTCTCAGCTGGAAGAGTACGACACAGGGCGTACTGAAGGGTGAGGGCTCCATGCGGATGAATGAGCTGAAAATACACGGCGTATGGGCAAAAAAAATCATGGCGTTAGCCAGTATTTATGGAGTAGAGGAAGCATGATTAGGACGACAGAGAACAGGACAGGTTATGAATTAGACCATATGGTACAGATAGCACAGAGAGAAAACAATACCAAAAGAGGCTATCTGCTGGTAAACCGCTTTCAGGCGAAGCATGTGCCGGTAAGTCCCGGGACTGCACTGGAGCTGTTTGACAGGCTTGGAAGTGACTTATATGAGGACTTGAAGGACAGTAAGGTTTTGTTTATCGGCTTTGCCGAGACAGCCACAGCCATAGGCGCACGGATTGCGGCGCAGTTTGCGGGAGACGGGTATTATATTCAGACAACCAGGGAGGATATGGATCCTGCCTTTGCCGTTGTCACGTTTCGGGAGGAGCACAGTCATGCCACAAAGCAGCAGCTTTTTAGCAGGGATAAAGAAATACTGGCGGATTGCGACGTCATTGTCTTTGTGGAGGACGAAGTGACAACGGGGAAAACCATATTGAATTTTATTGCCGTTCTGGAGGAAAGGGGCATCAGAGATAAGTTTTGTGTCGCTTCCCTGCTAAACAGCATGGATGAGGACAGTATGGCACGCTATAGACAAAAGGGAATTGCCGTCTATTATCTGGCGAAGCTTATCAATGACTTTGACTTTGCGGAGACGGTAAACGCTGTTCCTACGCTGGCGCCGTCAGAGGATGAGGATATTATTGTTACGGAAGTAAAAGGCAGAATGGAGCCGAGGCTTGGCGTAAAGGCGAAGGAGTATGAAAAAGCCTGCCGTGCTCTTGGAGAAGAAATACTGCCCCTTCTTCCAAGGGACGGGTACGGGGATAATATTCTGGTCTTGGGAACGGAGGAGTGCATGTATCCGGCGATTTCAGCCGCGAAGGTAATAGAAGAGAAAAGAAAGGGCGCCAAGACGGCTGTGCATGCCACCACCAGAAGCCCGATTGTGCCATCGGACCAAAAGGGGTATCCCCTTTACAGCAGAGTACAGCTTGACAGCCTTTATGAGAAGGAGAGAGGCACATTTTTGTATAATATAGAAAAATATGACTGCGCTGTCATTGTGACAGACGCGCCTGATATAAACCTGCATGGGTTAAAGCAGCTTGTGAGCGCCCTCAGGTATTTTGGAACGGAAACGATAATTGCGGTAAAGTGGGTGGAATAAATGCGTTCTTCATACAGCAGCAAGGATGTAACGATACTTTTAAAGGATGTGACAGGAAAGCTGGAGGCTCTGGACACAAAGGAGAGGGAAAGACGGATACAAAGCGGTGTGCATTACAGTGAAATGCTCCCTTTGGAGTACAGGCCCACGCAGGACTATTTATCTCTTTACAGGGAGGCTCTGCGGGTACACGGAGAGAGGACGGCCTCCGCTGTCAAGGCTGTGGCGGAAAAAATTATGACGTATAAAGAGGGTACTCCTGTGCTGGTGTCTCTGGCACGGGCCGGAACGCCTGTGGGTATACTGATAAAGCGCTATCTGGAAAAGCGTTATCGCATACAAGTACCGCACTATACCATTTCCATTATTCGGGGCAGAGGGCTTGACCGCAATGCCATGGATTATATACTGGAGAGGCATTGTGCAGAGAAGATACAGTTTGTGGACGGATGGATTGGAAAGGGCGCTATCATAAAAGAGCTTCGAAGTGAAGTAGAACAGTATCCCGGCGTCAGCGGGGAATTGGCCGTACTGGCCGATCCTGCCAGAAAAACGGCGCTCTATGGGACAAGCGAGGACTTCCTTATTCCAAGCGCCTGCCTCAATGCCACTGTTTCCGGCTTGTTCAGCCGTACCATATTAAATAAGGACATCACAGGGCCGGAGGATTTTCACGGTGCCGTGTATTTTGAAGAGCTGGAAAAGGAGGATGTTTCCAACGAATTTCTGGACACGATTGAAGGCTTTTTTGAGACTGCTGACGTTTTGTGTGAGGAGGGCCTAAACGCACCTGAGGTGCGGGAGGCGGAGAGGATACAAAAGGACTTTGGTATATCGGACATTAATTTTATCAAGCCGGGAATCGGGGAGACAACCCGTGTTCTTCTGCGGCGGGTGCCCTGGAGAATATTGGTGAGGGATTTAAAAGAAGAGGACTACATTGGACATATCAAAAGGCTTTGTCTTGAAAAGGACGTGGAGCTTGTGGAGTATCCGCTGGAGCATTACCGTGCTGTAGGGATAATTAAAAATATGAATGCAGATATATAAGGAGGGGCAAATGCTTCTGTTTGCGTCGGATTTGGATAACACTCTTATTTATTCCTATAAAAAAATAAGCGGAGATGCGGTTTTGGTGGAGACAAGGGAGGGAAAGGCCCTTTCCTATATGACAGCCCGCGCATACAAAATTTTACAGGAGATAAGAGACAAGGTGATATTTTTGCCTGTCACGACCCGTTCTGTGGAGCAATATAAGAGGATTTCCTTCTATCCCCAGGGTGAGCCGCGGTTTGCTTTAACCAGCAACGGGGGAATTCTTCTTGCGGACGGCAGGGTAGACAGGGAATGGCTTGAAAAGACAAAGCTTCTCATAGAGGATAGTATGGGGGAGCTTGAGAGGGCAATAAACTTACTGGAAAATGACAGCAATATTAAGTTTGAAGTGAGGCTTGTGGATGAAATTTTTGTGTTTACGAAGTCCTCGGCTGTGGAGGAGTCAGTGGAGAAGTTGAAAAGAACCCTTTCTTTGGATAAGGTTTACATTGATTCCAACGGGGAAAAGCTCTATGTCTTTCCCAAGGTGCTGGACAAGGGGCTTGCTGTGAGAAGATTTTTAAAAAAAGTGAGCCATGACAGTGTGTTTGCCTGCGGCGACAGCCTTTTTGATGTACCTATGCTTCGGGAAGCAGATGTGGCTGTTATACCCAAGGACAGTTCTCTTGAAAAATACCTGAGAGGACATGGGAATCTGTTAATTTCCGAGAAGGAAGGTATCCGGTTTGCCGATTACTTTTTGGAAAAATTAGCAAAGGAATTGGAAAGGCGCAATATAACGGAGAGCATCTGAAAGGATGTTCTTTTTTTATGTAAAAAGCCCCTTCAAACAGGGGGCAAAAATAAACTGCTGCTGAGAAAACTGCGCGTCAGACACTATTGTTTTTGCTGTACTACATCAAAGGATATTATTTGTTTGCCGGGCGGGGAAACCTCCTGTTCATATTGCTTGGCCAGACGAAAAAAGGTGCTTTTTGATTTTCCGAGGGTATCGGCCGCTTGTTTATAATTGATTTTGCCTATCTTCCACAAACGGTAAATTTCATTGAATTCCTTTGGAAGAGGGGATTTTTTTCTGCCCAGATGAACGCCGCGCAGTCTGGCGGCCTGTATTCCCTCCGCCTGGCGCTGCCGTATGTTTTCCCTCTCGTTTTCGGCCACGAAGGAAAGAAGCTGTAAAACAATATCGCTGATTAGCGTACCGATTAAGTCTCTTCTCTGCCTTGTGTCCAGAAGAGGCATATCAATGACAAAAATATCGGCGCCTATTTTACCTGTAATAAACTTCCATTCCTGTAATATTTCGTGGTAGTTGCGTCCCAGACGGTCGATACTTTTTATTACCATCAGGTCCCCGTTTTTTAAAATTGAGTGCACTAATTTTTGATAATCCGGCCGTTCAAAGTCTTTTCCGCTTTGCTTGTCCATAAATATATTTTTTTTGGATATGCCAAATTTGAGTAATTCCAGCAGCTGACGATCTTCGTTTTGTTCCTTAGTAGACACTCTCATATATCCATATATTTTACTTTTCATAAAATCGCCCTCCTTTCTAACCTATTATAAAAAAGAAAAGAGAGTTTAATAAGGTAATTTATGACAAACCAGATTATTGAAAAAGTACAC
>JAHZDZ010000002.1:0-254584 GCA_019422105.1 Bacillota bacterium
CCAAGCAAGCTTGTACGTATGCGTCTCAAGAGCTATTCTCTCCGCTTTTATGATAGTATAGTGATATCTTTCAGCGGAGAACCTCAAAACCTGCGGTTTTTCGGTACATTTGCTGCGCAAATGGCCTCTTACGCCGCATATCTTACCAAGCAAGCTTGTACGTATGCGTCTCAAGAGCTATTCTCTCCGCTTTTATGATAAATCGTCCTTTGCCCGGGAATACTGTTGTAAAACAGTTTTGAAGGGAGCAGCCAAATGAAGAGTTCACTATATTTCAATGGAAACATTATTACAATGGAGAACGAGGATTATGCCGAGGCAGTGTTTGTCAAGGATGGCATTATTAAATATGCAGGGAAAGAGAAAAAGGCTATGGAGCTGGTTGGAGAAAAAACGGAGCTTATTGACTTGCGGGGGAAAACTCTGATGCCTTCTTTTGTGGATTCCCACAGCCATATAACGGCTTATGCCAGCACGCTGACGGCGAAAAACCTGAGCGGCGCCAAAAGCTTTGACGAAGTCGTGGAGATGATGAGGGATTTTAGGAAAAAGAGCGGATTAAAAGCGGGAGAATGGATGATAGGCTATGGCTATGACCACAATTTTCTTCAGGAAATGCGCCACCCCGACAGAAATATTCTGGATGAGGTGAGCAGGGAAAATCCTATTCTCATTACCCATGCGTCCGGTCATATGGGGGTTGCAAACAGTTATGCACTTAGAATAAACGGTGTGGATAAATCTTCTAAGGATCCGGCCGGCGGGAGAATAGGAAGGGATACGGCTGCGGGAGAGCCTGATGGTTATTTGGAAGAAAACGCCTTTATGGAATTTTCTAAAAAAATTCCTCCTGTGACAAAGGAAAAAATGGAGGAATTCATGCAGGAGGCGGAGCGGGAATATCTGAAATACGGCGTCACAACGGTGCAGGATGGACGGACGCAGGAGAAGGATTTTCGTCTGCTTTGCAGTTTGGCGGAGGAAGGAAAGCTTCATTTGGATGTTGTGGCCTATATTGATTTAAAAAATGACAGGGCTGCAGCACAGAAAAACAAGAGATACATTGGAAGCTATAAAAACCATCTGAAAATCGGCGGGTACAAAATATTTCTGGACGGCTCGCCTCAGGGGCGTACGGCGTGGCTTTCAAAGCCCTATGAAAACGGGGAGGATGGCTACTGCGGCTATCCTATATATACAAACAGTGAGGTGGAGGCGTTTATTGAACAGTCTATTCAGGATAACATGCAGCTTTTAACTCACTGTAACGGGGATGCGGCCAGCCAGCAATTGATAGATGCCTGTTATGGCCTGACACAAAAGGACAGGGAAAAGCTGAAAGGTCTTCGTCCGGTTATGATACACGCTCAGACAGTCAGACACGATCAAATTGACAAGATGGGAGATATTGGAATGATACCTTCTTTTTTCATATCCCATATTTACCACTGGGGAGATATTCACATTCAAAATTTGGGAATGGAGAGAGCCAGCCGCATCAGTGCGGCCGGAAGGGCTTATATGGATCATATTCCCTTTACATTCCATACAGACAGTCCTGTTATCGCGCCCAATATGCTGGAAGCAGTATGGTGTGCCGTAAACCGCAGGACAAAAAAGGGCGTTTTGCTTGGAGGGGAGGAACAACTGACCGTCAGGGAGGCATTGAAGGCAATTACAATTTACGGCGCGTACCAGTATTTTGAGGAGGATGAAAAGGGGTCAATACGGGAAGGAAAAAAGGCGGATTTTGTCATTCTTGACAGGGATCCCCTCTGTACAGATAAGGAGGAGCTCAGAGATATTAGGGTTTTGTCTACGATTAAGGATGACAGGGTTTTATACAGCATAATATAAAATTTATGCATTCTATGACCTGAAGGGTTATGGGGTGGCAAAGAAAAGGCGCAAGTTGTTCTGTCTGTGGAAAGTTATAAAAATGTTTGAATATACTCCTGTATTTTTATGAATTAATTTAGTATAAATTTTAATTTTATCTTGAATTGAGGTACGCCTTGAAGTATAATACTAAATATGCGTTATGAAGCAAATTGAAAATTACGGGAGGATTTATAATGAAGAAGTTTACGAAGGTTATTGTAGCGGCAGCAGTTGCGGCAATGGTGTTTGCGGCAGTTGGCTGTACAAAGAAGGAAGAAGCGCCTGCACCTGCTGAAAATCAGACGCAGGAGGGAGAAGAGAAGGAAGACGGCGGTGTTCTTGTAATGGCGACAAACGCTGAATTCCCGCCATATGAATACCGTGAGGGTCAGGAAATTGTTGGAATTGACGTAGATATTGCATCAGCAGTAGCACAAAAAATGGGCATGACTCTTGAAGTTGAGGATATGAATTTTGACTCAATCATCACATCTGTACAATCCGGCAAGGCTGACATTGGCGCAGCAGGTATGACTGTGACAGAAGACAGGCTTTTGAATGTTGACTTTTCCGATACCTATGTAAAGGCTTATCAGGCGATTATTGTAAAAGCGGACAATGAATCCATTGCAGGACCGGATGATTTGGCAAACCTGAAAATCGGCGTTCAGCTTGGAACAACAGGTGACATTTATGCAGGAGATATTGAGGGCGCTACAGTAGAGCGTTATAACAAAGGCTATGAGGCGGTTCAGGCTTTGGAGCAGGGCAAAATAGACGCAGTCATCATTGACATTGAGCCCGCAAAGGTTTTTGAAGAGCAAAATCAGAATGTAAAGGTAATTGATGAGCCTTTTACAGAGGAAGAATACGCTATAGCAGTAAAGAAGGGCAACACAGAGCTTTTGGATAATATCAACAGCGCGCTGGCAGAACTGAAGGAGTCAGGAGAGCTTCAGGCTATTGTTGACAAATATATCGCCGCTGAGTAATTAAAGTTTAGGTAACAGGTCATAAAGCCCACCTATCGTAAGGAAGGTGGGCTTTTTAATCAGGTAAAGGCTTGTTATTTTTTCACCAAAGATTTTCGGGAAAGGAGAGAAATCCATGCAATTTGATATAGGTGCGGCAATTGAGAATTTTAAGCTCCGTTTTACTGCAAACTTTATTACGGACGACAGATGGCTTTATCTGTGGAACGGGCTTGGCAATACGTTAAGAATTACTTTTTTTGCGGTGATTATCGGTATTATATTGGGGCTTATGATTTCAATTATCCGTTCAACCCATGATATCACAGGGAAAATGAAATTTCCAAACCTGATTTGTAAGGCTTATCTGACCGTAATTCGGGGAACTCCTGTCATGGTGCAGATATTGATAGTATATTTTGTTATTTTCGGCAGTGTAAAAATAGATAAGGTGTTTACGGCCGTCCTTGCCTTTGGCCTGAATTCGGCGGCATATGTGGCTGAAATTTTCCGTTCCGGTATTATGTCTATTGAAAAGGGTCAGTTTGAGGCGGGCAGAAGCCTTGGCTTTAATTATGTACAAACCATGGTTTATATCATTATGCCGCAGGCTTTTAAAAATGTTTTGCCGGCGCTGGGCAATGAGGCCATTGTGTTATTGAAGGAAACCGCTGTATCCGGCTACATAGCCCTGGAGGATTTGACGAAGGGGGCGGATATTATAAGGAGCCGTACATATGACGCTTTTATGCCGCTGATTGCCGTGGCGGCTATTTATCTTGTGATTGTCATGATTATGACGGCAGGTGTAAACAGGCTGGAAAGGAGGCTGCGCAACAGTGACCACTGATGACTCTTTGATTAAGGTTGAAAATTTGGAAATGCATTTTGGCGATATTAAGGCAGTCAATCAAGTTTCCACAGAGATCAAAAAAGGGGAGGTCGTTGTTGTGATTGGACCATCCGGTTCCGGAAAGTCCACTTTTTTGAGATGTCTGAATCTGCTGGAGACGCCGACCGGCGGCAGAATACTCTTTGAGGGGGAGGATATCACAGATCCCAAAGTAAATATCAATATTCACAGGCAGAAAATGGGTATGGTATTTCAGCATTTTAATCTGTTTCCCCATATGACTATATTGAAAAATATGACGATTGCGCCTATGAAGCTTCAAAATAAAAGCAGGGAGGAAGCGGAAAAGCTGGCGATGTCTCTTTTAGATCGTGTCGGTCTCAAGGACAGGGCCAATGCCTATCCCTCACAGCTGTCTGGCGGGCAAAAGCAGCGTATTGCCATTGTGCGTGCGCTGTGCATGAAACCGAATGTAATGCTCTTTGACGAGCCGACCAGTGCCCTTGACCCGGAAATGGTAGGCGAGGTTTTGGAGGTAATGAAATCTCTTGCCAAGGATAACATGACAATGGTCGTGGTTACCCACGAGATGGGATTTGCCAGGGAGGTCGGAAGCCGCGTTATGTTTATGGCTGACGGAAGGGTTGTCGAGGAAGGCAAGCCGGAGGAAATTTTTTCCCATCCCAAAAGCGAAAGGCTTCAGAGCTTTTTGGCGAAGGTACTATAAAAGAATAAATGGGCGGGCGGCAAAGCCTGTTTCAGAATAAGAAAAAAGTCCCATTGGGACTTTTTTGTTTTTGTACAGTAAAAGAACTGTGCGAAAAATGCTGCAAAGAAAGCGGGGAGATTTAATTGAAGAGTCCTGAAGCCTCTGATATGCTATATCACACTGCTGCGCACACAAGGACTATGGCACAGACGGAAAGGATACAATCAAATAAATTTCAGAGGAATGACTGAAAAATTTTCACTTCTGTAAAAAAGCACTATGACTGTAGTGACAGTAGGAACAGCACGTCTTGTTTCATAAGCGGAGTCGTGTTATCTCCTTTTTATGATAGAATAATTTTGATACTTGAGAAAAGGTATTGACAAATGATGAAATAAGAATTATTATTAAATAGTAATAAATGTTGATTAATACATAGGACAGGAGTGTTAAAAATGAAAAGCGAAAAAAAATTTTTTGTCTGTAAACATTGTGGAAATATTGTTGAGATGATTGAAAATAAAGGGGTTAAGGTAGTATGCTGCGGTGAGCCAATGCAGGAAGTTACAGCTAACACAGTAGATGCCGCTACAGAAAAGCATATTCCTGTTGCGGAGGTTTCAGGTGACAAGGTGACAGTAAAGGTAGGAAGCGTAGAGCATCCTATGCTGGAGGCACATTTTATTGAATGGATATATCTTGATACCCAAAAGGGCAGCCAGATGAAGCATTTGAATCCGGGAGAGACTCCGGAAGTGGTATTTACATTGGAAAATGATAAGCCATTAGCTGTCTATGCATACTGCAATCTTCACGGGCTGTGGAAGGCGGATTTATAAAAGTCTGTCAACATGGAAAAAAGAACGTACCGGACGGATGATTACATCATCCGTCCTTTTTTGTGCAATTTTACCAGAGACAAATGTACTTGAGAAAAAGAGGAAACCCTTGATTATCATAGCTTTTGTAAAATTATTATACTGAATTTACAAAAAAGGACAGATATGAAAATGGGTATTATTTCCAGAGAGATTATGTTTATTGACCAATGTTGCACAATTTACACGGTCAAACTTCTACGCCATTGCAGCCTTAATTTGGTTGCTATTCATTTTTAGCGGATTTATAATAAGCCATGCCCCTTAAATCAGTATATGGTAGACAGGGGATAATTTTATGAAAAGGGGAGTGAACACGAATGGAGTCTTACGATTTTTTACTCGTTATAGCAATTATACTGTATTCTACTAAAATATTGGGCCTTGTATCACAAAAGGTTAATATGCCTCAGGTCGTAGGGGCTCTTGTTGCGGGTATTCTTGTAGGGCCCAGCTGCCTGAACATGGTACAGGGCGGCGATTTTCTCATGAAAATTTCGGAGTTGGGCGTTATATTGCTGATGTTTCTTGCCGGTATAGATACGGATTTGGAGGAGCTCAAGAAAACAGGCGCCGCATCCATGATTATAGCGGTAATAGGAGTTGTTGTGCCTCTGGTATTGGGATTTGCCGTATATTACATGTTTTTTGGCGGTACAGACGATCCTCTTATGTTTTTAAAGGCCGTGTTTGTAGGAGTGATACTGACAGCTACCTCTGTGAGTATCACGGTAGAGACTTTAAGAGAAATGGGATGCCTGAAGGGAAAAATCGGCACCTCCATATTGGGTGCTGCTATCATTGATGATATTTTGGGTATTATTATTCTTACGGTTGTAACCGGTTTTGCAGGGGAAAGCGTCAACACATTTGCCGTATTTGCCAGAATATTTGCTTTCTTTGTATTTTTGGCAGTCGTGGGCATGGGCGTTCATTTTATATTTAAGAAGATGGACAACAATTGGGGACAGAAAAGGCGTATTGCGATTTTCGGATTTGGTTTTTGCCTGCTTCTCTCCTATATAGCGGAGAGGTATTTTGGCATTGCGGATATTACAGGCGCATATTTTGCGGGTCTTATATTGTGCAATATCGCAGATACGAGGGAAAACCTGGCGAAAAAACTCAATATTACATCCTATATGATTTTTGCTCCTATGTTTTTTGCCAGTATCGGTATCAAAACAGAAATAACCGGAATGACGCCTCAGATAATACTTTTCAGTATTGTGCTTTTGATTGTCGCTATATTATCCAAGGTTATCGGCTGCGGATTAGGCGCAAAGATGTGCCGATTTACCAATCATGAAGCTTTGAGTGTAGGTGTGGGAATGATATCCCGTGGTGAGGTTGCCCTGATTGTAGCGCAAAAGGGCGAAGCGGCCAATATTATTGATCCCCACCTCTTTCCTGCCATCGTTATGGTTGTTATTGTCACAACACTGATTACACCTGTATTATTGAAGGTTGTTATGGCTCCTGATGTAAGGCGGAATAAGGAAATGCTGGCTCAAATAGAAGGGGCAGCGGTAAACTGATAAGAAAATAGCTGCTCCGCTGTCTTTGTGGAAAAGCCTTCAGAAGATTGCCTGTCTGATCTATGGGGTTTTACTATTTTAGTGATAAAAAGTGAATGGCCGGTGCCAAAAGTAAATATTGAAGCAAAAAATGCTTGTTTTATCAAGCTTTGAGAGTGTAGATTAAGTCTTTTTTATACTGCGGAAGGGTGGGCTTTGCTCGACCGGGGAAAACAGCGGGTTTCAAGGCATTTATGCCGTCGGAACATGTCTGTTTATTCCTTAATATAAATTCATAGGAAACTTGTTTTCGATGAAGGGTATCGGCAAAGTCGACACCCTAAAGCAGTCTTAAGACTGCTTTTTATAAAAATGATGAGAATTGTTTAATACTGATTCTATTGCCGGCGGCTTCTGCAGAAGCCGCTTTTTTGCATGAGATTTTATGATTTATGGGGATACAAAAAGAATAAAAGCGAGAAATTTCAGCGGAAGAGGGGAATCAAGCAATTTGGCATTTAAAAAATAAAAAGGTATGTAGACCGGAATGCGGTAAAAACAAACTGCTTTTATGCATCAATCATTATGTTAACTATAAGTATGAAAAATAGTACAAAAGTGACGTTATTGAATTTCTTTTTTTACTATGCTACCATAGAATACAGAAAGGTTGATGATGTGTATTGAAAGAAAGAGCATTACAATTATTACAAAACGCCAGAGCAAGCGTAAAGACAAATTTTCGTTTTGCGACGTTGAATATGATTTTTATTTTTGCCTTTGTAAATATCTATCAAATGATATTTGGTGCGGAAAATTCAATTGTGGGAGTTATTTTTACAATTCTCATGTCCTCCTCCATGGCCAGGGATATGACGGCAGTTCCCCTAAAGCATTTTTTGATACAGGCGTTTGTCCTTTTGCTTATGGGCGTTACGGCGTGTATGGTATCTAGCTTTCCTCCGGTTTATATGCTGCCCGTGAATTTTATCATGATTTTTATTATACTGTATGCTTATACTTATGAGTATGCCAGCCATTTATATTTTCCCTATATACTATCCTATTTGTTTCTAGTCTTTATTTCTCCCGCTTCACCGGCACAGCTGCCTGTGCGCTTATTGGGGATACTGGCAGGTGTTTTTTGTATTATACTGTACCAGCTTGTAATGGGGAGAAGACGTGTCCATGATGTGACAAGGGACACACTGACCTATCTGTTGGACGAGGCGGTTGAGAGCATAGAATGTCTCCTGGAGGGCGGAAATATCTCCGTTTCCCTGGAGGAGGTAAGAAGAAATCTCTGCAATCTGAGCCGTATTGTCTATGAAAGGCGCAGAAGAGCGCTGCATATATCGGATGCCAGCTTTGCCATGATTGATTCGGGAAGGGGGCTGGAGCATCTCATTATTCTGCTGCAGGATTTGAGGAGGCCCCTTTCCGCAAAACAGGCTGAAATATTGGAGACTGCTGAGGGATGGCTGAAGGAGTGCAGAAAATTTTTGCAGAAGGAAGCAGACGACCTGCCTGAGCTTAAGGGGATTTTCTTTGATGCTGCCCAGGAAGATACTTCCGTGGAGGAGCTTTGCAGGGCACTTGTCTATATCAGGAATCATCTGTATCATATGACGGCGCCGGATACAAAGTTCCGTTACCGCAAGACAGTAATGTCTTTCTCCGTACGGCTGAAAGCTGCGCTTGATATCAGTCCTGTCAGAGTGATTTATGCCCTGCGTGTGGCTTTGATTCTGTCACTTTTTACCTTGGCGGTGCAGGTAATGGAACTGCCGCACGGCAAATGGCTGCTTTTTACTCTCGCATCTGTTTCCATGCCCTATTCCGATGATGTGGGGGCAAAGGCGAAGAAGCGTTTTACGGCGACTGTCATAGGCGGTCTTATGGGCCTTATGGCTTTTTCTTTTGCGTCTTCTGCCCTGTGGAGAACAGTGATTATGATTCTTTCCGGTTATTTATCCTTCTATTTTTCGGGATATACGGGAACATTTGCCTGTTCAACCGTGGGTGCTCTTGGCGGCGCTGTGTTTTTAAACAGCTTTGGCCTCCAAGGTGTGGGAGAGATGCTTTTGATACGGCTGGGGTATGTGGCTGTGGGAATTGTCATCGCTTATAGTGTAAACTGTTTCTTTTTCCCCTTCAGCCGCAAAAAGGCAACCGCCCAGCTGTGGGAAAAATATGCGGCAGTCAGTGAGATGCTGACAAGGATATGCCAAATGGAAGATTTGGATGTGCAGCTTTATTACAGCCTTGTCATTCAGGCGCATCTTTTGGAGGATAAGCTTTACCAAAATTCGGAGGCGGAGGGTTTTGAGGATATGGCAGAGCTTCTGGAAAAATGCAGAATGCGCGTGCGCTCAGCACACCGAAAGCACTCTGCTGAAAATACAAACACAGCTTTTATGCAGGTGTAGACATATATTTTAATGTGATAAAATGAAATATTGGATGATATGTCCTAACGAATATAATAAAATAGAAAGCATGATTTAAGGCGGCTTGACTTAAGAAAACAAAATGCAACAGTATTGGATTCTTAAGGCAGCGGCCATTGTCGGCTTTCTTTTTTTATGTCCTTTTACAGCGTGGCATATGTGTTGAATGATATAGATATTCATATGTTTATTTGTCACATTGACAATTGTTTTTACATGAAAATACAGCTATAGCAAAGTAATAAGGAAAAGGGAATTTACTGTCTTTTTTTGGTTGTTTTTGCAATTGTTGTTTAGAAAGCAAAATGTTATACTTAGGTTAAAAATAAGTTAAGTTCATGTTAAATGACATACAATCGAAAAATACGCCTGAAGACGCGAAAGGATAAAAAATATGTTTCTGATAGATATGCTGCCTTTGTTTGCCGGTATTGGACTGTTTTTATTTGGTATGAGTATTTTGGGAGCGGCGCTTGAAAAAATTGCGGGCGCAAAGCTAGAAAAAATGCTGGAAAAGCTGACCAGCAACCGAATTAAGGGCGTTCTGCTGGGTACTGCTGTCACAGGTGTTATACAAAGCTCATCCGCAACGACCATCATGGTCGTTGGTTTGCTGAATGCGGGAATTATAAAGCTCAGCCACGCAGTGCCTGTGGTTATGGGCGCCAATATCGGTACGACAGTTACGGCACAGATACTGCGTCTTGGCGACTTGAGCAGTTCTAATATACTCCTCTCTCTCTTAAAGCCGTCCTCCTTTGGGCCGATACTCATAGGAATAGGCGCGGCTCTCAATTTATTTTCCAAGAAAAGAAAATCAAAGGATTTGGGTATGGTTATGCTGGGACTTGGCATGCTGTTTTTTGGCATGAATACCATGGAGACAACATTATCCCCTTTAAAGGAGCAGGCATGGTTTAATGACGTCTTTTTCCTGTTTCAGAACCCCCTTTTGGGAATTTTATTGGGAGCGGTGATGACTGCCATTTTGCAGAGCTCCTCCGCGTCAGTTGGTATTTTGCAGGCGCTTGCGTCTACCGGAGCTGTGACCTTTTCCACGGCTGTTCCTATTATTTTGGGCCAGAACGTAGGCAAATGCGTGACGGTTCTTCTGGCGAGCATTGGCTCTAAAAAGAACGCCAAGCGGGCGGTATTCATTGATGTGGCTGCAAATACAATAGGTATGGTGTTTTTCTTTATTATTATCTATTCCTTCCAGTATTTTGTCGGCTTCGGTCGGTGGGAGACGCCGATGACAAGGGGTAATATTGCGGATTTCCACACGCTTTTTAACTTTGTGACGACTCTGGTTTTACTGCCCTTTATCAATAAGCTCATAAAGCTTTCCAAGGTCTTTGTAAAGGAGGACGAGACCTCCAAGGGGGAAAAAGCTTTGGAGCAATTGGACGATCTTCTTTTGGCGACGCCCAACGTAGCCATTGAGCAGTGCAGGAAAACGGTTCTGACCATGTCAAAGATTACCTATGACAACTTCGAGAACGCCCTTGGTCTTCTGGGTAATTATGTGCCGGAAAAAATGGACATTCTACAGGAAAATGAAATACTGTTGGACAGGTATGAATCTGAAATCGGCAATTATATTGTCAAAATAACGGCGCTGGATATTAAGGATTCCGATAACAAGCTGGCGACGGAAATGCTTCACACCATTGGTGATTTGGAGAGAATCAGCGATCATGCTGTCAATATAGCGGAGGTAGCGCAGTACAATATGGAGAATGATATTGCCATTTCCGAGGAGGGGCATAAGGAAATAAAAATCATTGGAGACGCCGTGAAGGAAATTCTTTCCATGGCCATCAAGGGCATTGAGGAGAGAAATATGGAGGATGTGGAGAAGATAGAGCCTCTGGAACAGGTCATAGACAAGCTGCAGTTTGAGTTGAAGGAAAGGCATATTGACAGGCTTTGCGAAGGTCTGTGCAGTGTACAGGCGGGAATCTCCTTCCTTGAGGTTCTGGGAAATTTTGAGAGGGTAAGCGATCACTGCTCTAATTTGGCACTGTATATTATACAGTCCTATGAGGATGACTATCATGATTTTGACGCACATTACCATCTTCATAAAATACATAATGAACCGACGCCGGAGTATACGGCAACCTTTAACTACTATAATAACAAATATTCTATCAATTAAAGGGGATATCAGGGTTAGCTTAACAAAATGAACGTCACATAAAAAGAGAGGGCAGGATGATTTCCTGCCTTTTTTTATATGACGGACAGAATTTCATGAGATATGGCCCAGTAAACAATTTGCTTTTATAAAAACAGGACATTGCCTGTTTTATTATCATTATCATGTGAATATAATTCGGCATCCGCTCTATTCATTAAAATTGTCGAACGGTTTATTGATGGAGCATTTCGGGGACGGTATCCAATGGTGTGAAATTTAGGAGGGCTATGGCATGAAGATTGTTCCATAGCCCGTTTTTTTATGCGCTGAATGGAGGACGGTATGGGGGTGATACTGCCTGACAATGATAAGGGACAGAAAGGACAAAAAAGACAGACGGTTATGAAAACCGTCTGCCGAGATAATTGAGTGCGGCGAAGCTCTGCGTGCATTTTGCTTGTCAGGCGCTGAGCATGGCTGAAAACTGAACCAGGATAGCAGCTGCTTCTGCCCGCGTCAGGCTGCCCTCAGGATTCAATTGATTACCGCTTCCCTTTACAAGTCCGCTGCCCACGGCCCATTTTACAGCCTCTAAAGCCTCCTCCGCTATGCTTTTTGTATCTGTGAAGGAGGACAGATCATCTTTCTTTGAAACATCCAGGCCCCTATTTTTTGCCATATGATATATCATCAAAATAGTATCCTCACGGCTTACTGTTTTTTCTGCCTCAAAGGAGGAGGCGGCAATATTGCTGCTTTGACCCCAAGCCACGGCTGTATCATACCAGTTTCCCTCTGTGGCAGTTTCCTGTTTTCCTCCATCCATGCGGAAGAGGACGCTGATTAACTCTGCGGCAGTCATTGTTTTATTCGGAGCAAATTCGGTTTCAGACAGTCCGGACATAAGTCCTTGGCTGCCGGCTGCCGTTACGCTGTTAAAAAACCAATCTTTATCGGAAACATCTTGGAAGGAAAGTACACTGCCGTCAGTGTCCGATTTTTCGGAAGTTTTTACATTGGTGAAGCTTCTGTTTGCTGCGGAGAGAACAAAATCAACGGAAGATTCCCCGGCGCTGTCTGACATACCTCTTGGTCCATTGCCGTCAGACTTTCCGCCCTCCGGCGGCTGTGGCCTGCCGGCAGTATCGCTGCCGTCAGTCTGATTTTTATACTCTCTCGGTTTTTCCGCCGTATCTGTACCTTCCTCAAAGTAATAAGGTTTTTCTGTTCCTTCCGGTTTTTGTCCCTGTGGCAAATGCATGCCACGGCCCATGCTGCCCTCCGTCTTGCCGCCATGCTGCATTTGTATACCTCCCGAATAGGAAGTGATGTTTGTATAGAGGCCCTCCGATTCATCTCCTTCTATGGTTCCGCCAATGTAAACATGGTAAGTGCCTTCCGTTAAGTACGGCGTACTGAAGGAGAGATAGGAGTAATCATTGGGAAGGTCATAGGCAAAAATGGGATTTTCGTTTTCATCTGTTACACAGATTAGATTGTCTATTGCCTCACTGAATTGCAGGAACATATAAAGCTGTTCTGAGTCTTCCTCCAGCGGGTCAAACATATTGCCGGCGCCTACAACAGTTCCTCCGTTTATGACTGTGCCGCTGTCGCTGTCAAGGCCGCTGTCCATACTGTTTGGATTGGCCAGGGCAATAACAGTTCCCCCGTTTATGGTAATGTAGCCGTTGGAGTCAATGCCGTCGCCTTCCTCGCCGTTTGCTGCGCTGCAATAGAGATATCCTCCGTTTATAGTGATATGTGCTATGCCGTCCTCGCTGCAGTTAAGAGAATCGTCTTGGCTGATAACGTGTATTATGCCGTTGTTTATAGTTAAATGCTTATATTTTACTTCAATCCCTTCGTTGTCACCGTTTACTGTCAGGCTGCCGCTTCCGTCAATTATCAGGGAGACATTGGAGCTGACAGCGGCGTCATGCTTGACGGTATCCGTCTCTGTTTTCAGTGTATGAGAACCGTTTACTGTATTTTCTGAATTTTCCTCGAGATAAATTGTTACGCCTGCTTTTTCCGCCTCTGCGGGCTCGCAGGCACTGTAAACCATAATAGCGGGCGCTGTACGGCAGGTTATGGATACGCCGTCCAGAATGAGGGTGACGTTGTCTTCCTCCCCGGCACTGACGGCGATCTGTGCGTTTTCTATCTCCCCGCTGATGCGGTAGACGCCTGCCTTAGTAATATTGACTACCGTATTTTCCAGATCCTTTAAATCCGCTGCTACATCCTCATGGGTCTCAATCTTTGTGGACTGATAGACAGGAGAGGACGCGTCGGCGGAAATACTGCTGCCGTCTACGGATATTCCGTCATCCGAAAGCAGAATTTCAGTTTCTGTCTGAGCCGCCGCAGAGCGGGAACAGGCGGGAAGCAGAGAAATCATCATGCACAGTGATAAGCAAAAAGACAGTATTTTTTTACGTTTCATATCATTTCCTCCTTTTTTATATTTGTATGATAAGGCAATAAGCTGAGAAGGAAATTACAGAAAAGTTAGAATATGGTTAAAAAGCAGAGAGGCAGGGGAGAAGGAATGTGTTGAATTTGAAATTTTAGACCTGCCTTCTGCATTTACGGCAAAAACTGATATTATAGATTTCTATGATTTTGATAAGGTTTCGAGAAGCCTTTTCGGTATAGTGGCCCAAGATACAGAAAAAAGGATCTTCTTTTTTTTGCTATTTATATGTAATTGACCATAGGGGTATTGTTTTGTTTTTTATCAAACAGGCTGTGTGGCGGTTTACGGCAGGGCTGCACTCTGTTTGCGAAAAGCTCTCCCGCAATTTCCAATTTTATCTGTTAAGTGCAAGCTGTGTTTTGGCGGTGAAGGACACGGATTCCTCCAAATACTGTTCCAGATATTGTATAAATGCTCCCAGCTCCTCCCCCAGCGCCTTATTTTTCAGCTTTACCCAGCCGATACGCATATCGTCATCACCCTCCACAGGTACGGATACCATGCCGGAATCCATTGAACCCTCCATCAAAAGGCCATTGCCGGGGGTAAAGGCATCTGTGGTTGTGATGACAGTGATGGCAGTGGCATGATCTGTAACATTGATAATACGGGGCGGATGCTCAAAGGAGGAGAGA
This sequence comes from Bacillota bacterium, assembly GCA_019422105.1. GTDB lineage: Bacteria > Bacillota > Clostridia > Lachnospirales > Anaerotignaceae > JAHZDZ01. The sequence goes on from JAHZDZ010000002.1 coordinate 14,520, forward strand.
AGAAAATCTTCCGAAAAATTGAGCGATATACCTTCGTTTGGGCCAAAGCGCAGATAGGGATAGGCGTTCAAGCTTTCCTTTGTTATTGTCTTTTTTTCCAGAAGGGGATGGCCGCGGCGCAAAAAAACACAGGGCTTAACGGATTTCAACTCATAAAATTCCATCTGGTTTGTTTTCAGTATGTAGTCTATGGTGTTTTCGCTCAGATGAGACAGAAAGATAACGCCTATATCGGCAACGTGTGAGGCGACGTCGGAAAGCACATCAAAAACACCTTCCTCCTTGATGGTCAAGTTATAGGGGGTACAATTCAATAGCCGTACGATTGCCGCAAAGGCATTTGAAACAAAGGAGTATCTTTGTGTAGCGACAGTTAAGGGGATGCTTGCTGTCTGCACACGGTTTTTACGGTAGATACTCTCAACATGGTTTTTCTGAAGGAGAAGGGATTTGGCGTAATGCAGGAATTCATTTCCCTGCTCGGTAAATTCAATGCCGCGGTTTGTACGGCGCAGTATTTCAATGCCCAAAAAATTCTCCAACTCCCGAATAGCACTAGAGACAGTGGACTGGGAAAGATATAGTTTTTGAGCCGCTTTATTGATGGAGCCGCATTTAGATACTTCTACTAAATAAAAAAGCTGCTGAAAAGTCAAACAGACACCACCTTTCTGAAATGAAACAAGCCGTTTTTAACAGTATATCTGCTTTTTGGAGGTGCGTCAATTTAGATAACGAAAAAATCGATATCTAGACCGAAAAAATAGATTCTACCACTGCCAAGAGAAACGATGGTATATTATAACTATAGAAAAGTGAAATTTCACTCTTGTATTTAGTAAAATTGTCGCGATATTTTACTGTTTTTGAGACGGGAACTTTCTTTACGGAATCTTGATGTGTTGTTATCGTTTTTTATGGGAGCGTTTGCTCAAATGCGGAGCCGGAAAGGTGGAATCAATATGAGCAGGATGTTAGGAAAACAGGATTTAAAGGAAATTATTTACGGCGCAACCTTTTTAGGAGCAGGGGGAGGAGGCCCCTTGAGTTTGGCGTTGAAGATGCTGGACAGACTGGAGGCAAAGGGAAGAAAAATCGAGTTGGAGCTGATAAACATTGATGAGATGACAGAGGATGACTATGCCGTTTCTGTTGTCTGTGTCGGATCACCCTCCACGTGGCTTGACGCGGATTTGGGACCGGGAGGTATCTGCTCATTGGAGGCGTTTCAAAGGGCTTATGAAATGGAAGGCAAAAATGTCAGATATTTATATCCCATAGAGATTGGTGCGGTAAACCTTTTTATGCCTATGCTGGTATCCATTCTGCTGGACGAAGATCCCAAAAAGCGTCTGGCTATCATTGATGCGGACGGGTGCGGCAGAGCTGTGCCGGAATTGAGCACCTCTTTAAATTCCGCAAGAGGATTTCTTCCCTGTCCCATGGGGCTTGGAAGCTATGAGGGGGACAAATTAATTGCGTACCCTACTTCAAATGCTCAGGCGGAAACCATAGCAAGAAATCTGAGCGCTGCCTTTGGCATGCAGGTTGGCTTAAGCTCATGGGCAATGAGAAGAGAGGACATGTATGATAATCTTGTACCAAACTCCATTACCAACTGCCAGAGTATCGGCAGAATCCTTTTGAAAGCCATGGAGGAGAAAACGGATATTGTCGGAGAAATCGGAAAAACCATGGAAATCAGAATGGCGTGCAGAGGAAAAATAACAAAAATCGATTTAAAAATGGAAAATGGCTTTGACTATGGCACCACAACCATTGAGGGGATTGACGGAAGGTGTTATTTTATTGATTTCCAGAATGAAAACCTTCTCATGCGAGACAAAGAGGGAAAGGTGTATTTGACGGTTCCGGAGCTTATCTGCGTATTGCAGGAGGATACCTGCCTTCCGCTGACGAATGCGGAGACCAGAGAGGGAATGGAGGTACTGGTTTCCTTCATGCCCGCCTACCGCCAATGGTGGAATGAGGATAAGGGCGCTTACCGCTGCTGGGATCATCTGCTGAAGGATATTTCATACAGGGGTAAAATGGTCCGTTTTTAAAACCTGCCAGCGGATAAAAACATTTGAAAACGGAGGTGTATCTTATGAAATCTGAGAAAAGCTCCATTATGGAAACAACCACATTGGAAAGAGTGCCAATGGAGGATAGAAAGAGCTGGCAGTCTGTTGCCTTTATCTGGGCAGGTACGGCAATTGCCGTGCCGGGGCTTATGCTGGGAGGAATGGCGGCGGATATACTGCCTTTTTGGCCGGCTGTTGCGGCTTTGCTTTTGGGATACTCCCTGATTGTTGTGTACATGGTATTTTTGGGCTCGCAGTCAAGCGATTTAGGGGTTCCCACAACAGTGGCAATATCCTCTGCTTTTGGGAAAAGAGGATCCGGCTTTGCCATATCCTGTATTATTGCGGTGGCTATGACGGGATGGTTTGCATTCCAGACAACAGTCTGCGCCTCCTCTATGAATATGCTTTTGGAGAGTGTGTTTGGCATACACTGTCCTTTATGGCTGATGAATGTTCTGTGCGGTGTTGTCATGCTGGCAACAGCTATTTACGGGTTTGTCGTCATAAAGATACTGAATTATATTTCTGTGCCGGCTTTGGCGGTGATGCTATTATATGGGCTTTATTATGCTCTGACAAGGCCGGGGGCGCTGGAGCATTTGGCGGGCTATACGCCGCCGAATCCGGGAAGCTTTGTCAGCGGTGTTTCCATGGCAGTGGGAGGTATGGCGGTCAGCGGCGTAATCGCGGGAGACTATACCAGATACTGCAAATCACGCAGGGATACATCCATAGCGGCGGTTATGGGGGTAATACCGGGGGGAGTCGGTATTCTTGTCATAGGTGCCATTTTGGCAATCACTACGGGCAATTATGATATAACTTTGATATTTACCAGTATCGGCGTGCCGTTTTTGGGACTTTTGGTACTGGTTTTGGCAACCTGGACTACCAATACGGGAAACGCCTATTCTGCGGGAATTGCTCTTGTGAATATGTTCCAGCTGAAGGACGACAGGCGGGCTGCAATGACAATGGCCGCAGGGCTTGTGGGAACTGCATTGGCGGCTGTGGGGATTATCAATTATTTTGGAAACTTCCTGAACCTCATCAGCGCCTGTGTGCCGCCGGTGGTAGGAGCGGCCGTTGCTGACTATTGGATTCTGGGCAAAGGCAGGCCGGAAAACTGGAAGCCGGTAGACGGGGTAAACTGGATCGGATGTGTCTCCTGGGCTTTGGGGGCTGGGGCAGCACTGCTGTTTCCGAATTTCTTTATTCCGGCAATTAACGGCATTGCGGTTTCTCTGGTCTGTTATCTGATAGGAAGTAAAATAGCGGGGAAGAAGGCGGAAGAGGTATGAGTGAAATTGTTTACAACGCGGCGAGAACGGTATTGAAAAGTTGTTTGGCTGTTAAAAAAGATGAAAAACTGTTACTGGTGACGGATGAGGGAAAGGCGGCTCTTACCCGAATTTTTAAGGAGGCGGCGCAGGATTTGGGTCTTGATGTCGTATCGATGGAAGGACCCATGCAGGAGGGCGGGGAGCCTCCCCGTTTTATTGCTGACGCTTTGCTTGGAGCGGATGCGGCGATGCTTTTGACAAGCGGTTCTCTGACCCACACCCATGCAAGAGGCGCCGCCACAAAAAAGGGAGTCCGTATCGCAAGCCTTCCCCGAATAACGCAGGAGGTCATTGAAAAGACCTTTGACGTGGATTATGTTGAGATGGGGCGAATTACCGGAATACTGACACGAAAACTGACGCAGGCGGAAGAGGTGCGGATTACAACAGAGCTGGGAACGGATATATCACTTCCCCTAAAGGGACGTGAAGCTATGGCGGATGCAGGGGATTTGTCAGGCTTTGGCGCGGTAGGCAATCTGCCCGCCGGGGAGGCCATGATTTCCCCCTTGGAGGGAAAGGGAGACGGAATCATTGTCGTTGACGGTGTGATAGCGGGATTGGGTATCCTTTGTTCTCCCCTGAAGCTTTTTATGGAAAAGGGAAGAATTGTACATGCCAAGGGGGAACAGGCGGGAGATTTTTTAAATTACATAGACGCCTATGACAGCTATGCGGGTGCCATTGCGGAATTTGGTATCGGGACAAATCCCAAATGTGAAATTATGGGAAACCCTCTGTCTGATGAGAAGATTTACGGCACCATACATTTTGGGTTTGGCAATAACCTTTTTATGGGAGGTGCACAGGACAGCAATATACACTATGACTGCATTATTACAGAGCCAACGGTTACCCTTGACGGAATTTGTATTATAGAAAAGGGAAGACATGTCTATGAAGACGCCTGTGACAACAGGGGGTGGGAATAAAGCAAATAGGATGAGCGCAAAGAAGAAATGCATAAATATACACTTTCCGATATGGTGAGAACAATGATTTCTACTGTGTGCTTTACTCATAGCTGCAAGCGTTAAAAAACGGAAAAACCTTTATTAAGCCGTGGAAAAACGGGATTTCCGCAAAAATGAATAAGCGCATCTCATTGCGGCACGCTCTACACTTATAATTGCCTTCACCACTGAAAAATAAAGCGATGACTGATACTTTATAAAGCTTCGGGTAAGCTTTTTCAAGAGCTTGCAGAGGTAGAAGGAGTTCAAGGCTTGATTTTTTGAAACAAAAAGAGAGGATACGATAAACGGTATCCTCTTTTTATTTCAGCATTTGTTCAAATAATCTTCATTTAAAGCGATCAGCTGACTGATATATTCCTTGGAAGGACCGCCCTTGACATTGCGGGCTTCAACGCACTTCTCAACGCTGATAGCGTCATAAACACTGTCGTCAAATACAGGGGAAATCGCCTTGTATTCTTCTAAGGAAAGGTCTTCCAGATTGGTGTTGTTGTTAATACAGTAAAGAACCAGCTGTCCGATAATTGCATGGGCGTCACGGAAGGGCACGCTGTTTTTTACCAGCCAGTCAGCGGCGTCAGTGGCATTTGTGAAACCGCCCTTTGCCGCGTTATACATACTTTCTTTGTTGACTTTCATGGTGGCAAGCATGGAGGTAAATACCGGCAGACACATTTTGACTGTATCGATGGCGGCAAATACGCCCTCCTTGTCCTCCTGCATGTCCTTGTTGTAGGCGAGAGGCAATCCCTTCATCGTAGTCAATAGCCCCATGAGATAGCCGTATACTCTTCCGCATTTGCCGCGTATTAATTCAGCCATATCAGGATTTTTTTTCTGGGGCATGATACTGGAACCCGTGGAATAAGCGTCATCAAGCTCTATAAACTTAAATTCATGACTGCTCCAGAGGATGATTTCCTCACAGAAACGGCTCAAATGCATCATCAGTATGGAGAGGGCGGAGAGAAATTCAATGCAAAAATCCCTGTCGCTTACACCGTCCATGCTGTTTAGGGTGATAGAGTCAAAGCCCAGCTTTTCCGCCACATAATCTCTGTCGAGAGGATAGGTGGTGGAGGCCAGCGCGCCGCTTCCAAGGGGCATGATGTTAGTGCGTTTGAAGGTATCATTAAGCCGGCCGTAATCCCTTTTAAACATTTCCACATAGGCAAGGACATGATGTGCCAGTGTAACAGGCTGTGCCCTTTGCAGGTGGGTATAGCCGGGCATAATCGTGTTGATATTTTCCTTTGCTGTCCGGTTTAACACCCTTTGCAATGCAACAATAAGCTTTTGGATATCTCTGATTTCCTCTTTCAGATACATGCGGATGTCAAGAGCTACCTGGTCGTTTCGGCTTCTGCCGGTATGGAGCCTTTTGCCCACGTCACCGATGCGTCCAATCAAAATTGTCTCAATATTCATGTGGATGTCTTCCGCTTTTTCATCAAACTCAATTTTTCCCTCCTCAATATCTTTACATATTTCCAGAAGGGTATTTTGAAGCAGTATGGAATCCTCCTTTGGTATAATGCCCTGCCGTCCAAGCATATCCGCGTGGGCGATACTGCCCTCGATATCCTGCCTGTACATTCTCTGGTCGAAGGATATGGAGGAATGAAAATGGTCTGTAAAGCTGTCTGTGGATTTTGTAAATCTTCCGCCCCAAAGCTTCATATGTATTCTCCTTTACAAAGAAAAGGCCGCGGGCTTTAAGAAGCGTCATGGCCTTCTGTGTTTTATTTTTTCTGTTTTTTCCGCTGAGTATTTTTTATTCAAGAAAGGGACTCAGCAACCTCCAATGATAAAATCAGTAAGGAAGTTGTTTGAAAAAGCATTTCTATGTACTTTTCTTTCAAGAAAAGTACCAAAAGAAAGCGGGCAAAGCCCGGCGGGGGTGTCTTCCCCGCTGCTATTTGCGCAATATCCCCGCACCCCTGGGCTTCTCACGGTTATAATAACCGCTGGCGGTACCAAACCTCTCGCGGTTATACGAACCACTGGCGGTACCAAACCTCTCGCGGTTATACGAACCACTGGCGGTACCAAACCTCTCGCGGTTATAATAACCGCTGGCGGTACCAAAGATAAATCATCCCCGGACCCCATCTGAAAAATACAGTCCGGTGAATGGTCAGCATTTTTTCACTACGCTCAAAAGCCGCTTCGCGGTGCTCGGTCTGATTTTTCAGATATTTGTTTGTATCCGCGGGAAATAAAATTTTCACCTGGATCAAGGGTGAAACCCTTGTAGAGGTTTGGGGGAAAAGCCTCCAAAAAGAACTTACTTTAAAAATCTATATTCTTTTCTGTTATTTTTTCTCATTTGCCTGTTTCATCATGGCGCGAACCTTTAAAGGCAGGCCGAAAAGATTAATAAAGCCGTCGGCATCCTTATGGTTATAGAGCTCCCCGGTTGTGAAGCTTGCGATTGACTCATTGTATAAGGAATAGGGGGAAGTTGTACCGGCGGAAATAATATTTCCTTTGTACAGCTTCAGTTTTACCTTGCCGGTAACGGTTTCGTTTACACTGTCAAAGTAAGCGGAGAGAGCTTCGCGCAGAGGCGTGAACCATTCGCCGCTGTAGACAAGCTCTGTAAATTTATTGCTGGCAATTTCGTTGAAAGCCTGCGTCTGTTTGTCCAGTGCCAGATACTCCAAATCCCTGTGGGCATAATAGAGGATTGTTCCGCCGGGTGTCTCATATACGCCTCTGGATTTCATGCCGACAACACGGTTCTCACAGATATCGGCAATGCCAACGCCATTTTTGCCGCCGATTTCATTCAATACAGAAAGCATTTCGGTTGCGGACATTTCTATACCGTTTACCTTTTTGCAGATGCCCTTTACAAATTCAAGCTCTACATAGGTTGGTTCATCAGGAGCGTCCTCTGGAGATACGCCAAGCTGCAAAAGATGCTTAAAGTTTGGCTCGTTAGCCGGATCCTCAAGCTCCAGACCCTCGTGACTTAAATGCCAGATGTTTCTGTCACGGCTGTAGCTGTCGCCTTTTTTCACGGGAACCTCAATACCCCTGTCCTCCAGATATTTTACCTCGGCCTCGCGGGAATCCATTTTCCATGTGTCAAGCCTCCATGGAGCAATTATCTTCAAATCGGGAGCGAGGGCTTTGATTGTCAGCTCAAAACGCACCTGATCGTTTCCTTTTCCTGTTGCGCCGTGGCAAATGGCGGTAGCGCCCTCCATACGGGCAATCTCAACCAGTCTTTTTGCAATGCATGGTCTTGCCATGGAAGTGCCTAAAAGATATTTCCCCTCGTATACGGCGTTTGCTTTCACACAGGGAAAAACAAAGTCTGTCAAAAATTCTTCCGTCAAATCTTCAATATAGAGCTTGCTTGCGCCGGTTTTTAAAGCCTTTTCCTCTAAGCCCTCTGTCTCCTTGCCCTGACCGACGTTACCGCAGACAGCGATAACCTCTGCATCGTTGTAATTCTCCTTGAGCCATGGGATGATAACGGTGGTGTCCAGGCCGCCTGAATAAGCGAGTACAATTTTTTCTTTCATTTTAAAATCCTCCTAATAATATGTAGTAATTTACAGTACGGCCCATGAAATGCCGCCTGTCGGGATGAGGCTTTATACAGCAGTGTGACGTTTGTCTTATGATGATGCATGTATGCCGGAATGGTTAGAGGCAGTGACGTTTGCTGTTTTTATTGCTAAAACGGTTTGGCCTGAATTGGCCAATCCGTAAAAATAGCCACGCTGCGGCTATTTTTGTATCTGCCTGTCCCGATATATGTTATGATAATAGAAATGAGATTCCCGATGAGAAAAATAATTAATGTATTTTCCAAGTAAGGGCTTCTCATGAAGATAGTAATAATTATACACTGCTTTTGAAAAATATTCAATATTTTTTTAAAAATAGTTGCATATTATTTAAAACATATGTATAATTATGAAAATGGGACAGGAAAGAATTGTTAGACAGGAGGTTTTTAAATTATGATTAAAGCTGGTGTTATCGGCTCTACAGGCTATGCGGGGCAGGAACTGATGCGTATACTTATACAGCACCCGAATGTGGAGATAAAAAGCGTGACCTCACTAAGCTATATCGGAAAAAGATATGATGAGGTATATGAAAATTATAGAAACTTGACGGAACTCATATGTGAGGAAAGTGATATGGAGAAGCTGGCGGAGGAATGCGACGTTGTATTCATGGCTCTTCCTCACGGGGTTGCGGCAAAAACGGTGACAAAAGATATTTTATCCAAAACCAAAGTGATTGATTTCGGCGCCGATTTCAGGCTGAAGGATGCCGATATCTATGAGAAATGGTATAAGGTAGCACATACGGGAAGAGAGCTTTTGAAAGATGCGGTGTATGGCCTGTGCGAGATTAACAGGGAAAAAATCAAGAAGGCCGCTCTCATTGCAAATCCCGGCTGCTATACCACATGCTCTATTCTAAGCCTCTATCCCTTGGTTGCGGAGGGCATCATTGATGATAAAAGCATTATTATTGACGCAAAAAGCGGTGTGACAGGCGCGGGACGGGGAATGGCCCTTGGCAGTATGTACTGTGAAGCCAATGAGAGCATTAAAGCATATAAGCTGGCAAGCCACAGACATACGCCAGAGATAGAAGAACAGCTTTCCTATGCGGCGGGGCATGATGTTGTTTTGACCTTTACCCCGCACTTAACGCCCATGAACAGAGGAATATTGGCAACCTGCTACGCGTCCCTGAAAAAAGAATATTCCTATGAGGAAATCAAGGCGGTTTATGAAAAATACTATCAGGACGAATATTTTGTGCGGCTGACAAAAAAAGGCGTATTTCCTGAAACAAAATGGGTAAAAGGCTCCAATTTCCTGGATATAGGTTTTACCATTGACGAGAGAACAAACCGTATTCTTGTGATTGGCGCTATCGATAACCTGGTGAAGGGTGCGGCAGGGCAGGCGGTTCAGAATATGAATATCCTTTTTGGGCTGGATGAAAAGACAGGGCTCCAATTGATGCCTGTTTTCCCGGCATAAGAGAGGTGTTTTGAATGCATCAGATTATTGACGGAGGCGTAACGGCCCCTCTGGGATTTTATGCCACAGGAAAGCATATTGGTTTAAAAAAAGTGAAAAAGGATTTATCCCTTCTCATGAGCGAGGTGCCGGCGGAGGCGGCGGGAGTGTTTACCCAGAATATTGTGAAGGCGGCGCCTGTCCTTTGGAACAAAAAGCTTGTATCAAAGGGCGCAAAGGTACGTGGCATTGTCACTATCAGCGGCAATGCCAACGCCTGCACCGGTGAGAGAGGCGTCAGGGACAACGAGGAGATGGCCCAGACCTATGCGGACTGCCTTGGTGTGGACAAGGAGGAAATATTGACGGCGGCAACCGGCATTATCGGCCTCAAGATGAATATGCCTCTGATTAATGAGGGGATTAAGGGGGCGTGGCCCGCTTTGTCCAGAAGCAGAGAGGAAGCCAAAAATGCGGCTGCGGGTATCATCACCACGGATACCTTTTTAAAGGAAATTGCCCTGAAGCTGAAAATTGCCGGCAGAACAGTAAAAATAGGCGCAATGGCTAAAGGGAGCGGCATGATACATCCCAATATGGCTACGGTGCTGGCCTTTATTACCACAGACATCCATATTTCTCAGAGACTGCTGCAAAAGGCGTTAAGCTATTCTGTTATGAATACCTACAACATGATAAGCGTAGACGGGGCGACCAGCACCAATGACATGGCGCTGATTATGGCAAACGGCATGGCGCAGAATGGGGAGATTGAGGAAGACAGTGAATTTTATGAGGACTTCAGGGAAGCCCTTTTATACATAAACCAAAAGCTGGCGATGGACGTTGTTCACGACGGCGAGGGCAGCGGGAAATTTATAGAGGTGAAGGTCAAAGGGGCGCGCCATGAAAAAGACGCAAGGCTTCTGGCCAAAAGTGTTGTGACAAACAATCTGGTGAAAACGGCCATGTTTGGGGAGGATGCCAACTGGGGCCGTATTGTAGCTGCTATGGGAAGCTCCGGCGCTATATTTGACCCGTCGGGCGTTTATATCTCCTTTGAGAGTGAGAACGGGAGAATTTCCCTGATGGAGCGGGGAGAACCGGTGCTCTTTGATGAGAATATGGCGGCCCAGATTTTGAGAAAAAGGGATATTGCCGTCCATATCGCTTTGAAGGACGGAGATGGGGAAGCAACCGCATGGGGCTGTGATTTAGGCCATGAGTATGTGAGAATAAACGGTGAATACAGGTCGAGAACCTGATGAAAAGGAGTTTTCAATGGCAAAAAAGGAAGGAAAGGGATTGCAGCAGATACCGGGTGTCGGCCCCAATATGGAGAAGCATCTTTTGAGGCTTGGCTATGGAAGGATAGAGGATTTAAAGGGTGAAAGCCCCGAGGCCATGTATGAAAAGGATTGTATGATTGAGGGCGCCGCCCTTGACCGGTGTGTGCTTTATGTATACCGTCTGGCGGTTTATTATGCGGAGAATGAGGTTTATGACGAGGAAAAATTAAAATGGTGGAACTGGAAGGATGAAAAAGGGAGGCTCATGTTATGAATATTATTGACGGAGGCGTTACGGCTGCTAAAGGTTTTCAGGCGACCGGCGGCGCTGTGGGAATAAAAAAGGGAATCAAGGATTTGGCGTTGGTGAAAAGTGATGTGCCCGCTGCCGCTGCTGCCTGCTTTACTACGAATGTGGTGAAGGCAGCTTCCGTTACAAGAAATATGGCCGTAATGGAGGGGAAAAGTAAAATCAGCGGTATCGCCATCAACAGCGGCAATGCCAATGCCTGCACCGGCGAGGAGGGTGCCGCCGCCAATGAAAAAATGGCGGAGACCCTTGCAGAGTGTCTGGGTGTTTCGGCAGACAGCATTTTGACGGCCTCCACAGGCGTTATCGGAGCGCCCTTTCCCATTGATATTGTGGAGAGTGGAATACGGGAAACAGCGCCGAAACTGGGAAATACGCGTGCAGACGCTCTTCTGGCGGCAGAAAGCATAATGACCACGGATACTTACTCCAAGGAAGTTGCGGTGGAAATGGAAATCGGCGGTGTGAAGGTGACAATCGGCGGCATGGCGAAGGGCAGCGGCATGATTCACCCGAATATGGCGACAATGCTTGCTTTTGTGACGACGGACTGCGCTATTTCACAGGATTTGCTGCAAAAGGCATTGAGCGGGGATGTGAAAACTACTTATAATATGGTGAGTGTGGACGGAGATACCAGCACAAACGATACAGTTGTGGTACTGGCAAACGGTATGGCTGGAAATATGGAAATCACGGAAGAAGGGAAGGACTACGATGTCTTCAAAGAAGCCCTTCATTATGTCAATGAACGCATTGCCAAAAACCTTGTGAGGGACGGCGAGGGCGCTACTAAATTTATTGAGATTAACGTGGATGGTGCAAAAACCTGTGAGGATGCAAAAACCATAGCGAAAAGCGTTGTAACCTCAAGCCTTGTAAAGGCGGCTATGTTTGGCGAGGACGCCAACTGGGGACGTGTGCTGTGTGCCATGGGCTATTCCGGTGTGAAGTTTGACCCGTCAAAAGTAGATATTGCGTATACCTCTGAAAAAGGAAATATCCTACTCATGGATCAGGGCAGGCCCATTGTCTTTGATGAGGAGAAGGCGGCCTCTATTCTAAGCGAGAAAGAAATTACCGTAAACATTAAAATAGCGGAGGGCTGTGAGAAGGCTACCGCATGGGGCTGTGATCTGAGCTATGACTATGTAAAAATAAATGGGGATTACCGTTCATAAGGAGAAGGAAGAAAAATGGAAAACGAAATAAAACCAATGCAGCAATATATTGACAAGGCCAAGATATTGATTGAAGCTCTGCCCTTTATCAAACGGTTTTATGACAAGACTGTTGTGATAAAATATGGGGGAAGCGCCCTGATAAATCCGCAGATAAAGGATACGCTGATAAAGGACATCGCTTTGATGAAGCTTGTGGGGATGCACCCTGTCATTGTCCATGGCGGCGGCCCGGATATTAATGCTTTTTTAAAGAAGATGCAGATTGAGTCTAAATTTATTAACGGTCTGCGCGTAACGGATGACGATACCATGCAGATTGTGGAGATGGTGCTGGCAGGGAAGCTGAATAAGGACATTGTGACGGATATTGAGCTTCAGGGGGTAAAAGCAGTCGGCATCAGCGGCAAGGACGGCGGCATACTGAAGGCGGAAAAAATCAATAAAGACGGCGTGGATTATGGATGGGTAGGGGATGTGGTGAAGGTTGACCCTACATTAGTCAATTCACTGATTAAGGATGATTTTATTCCTGTTATTGCCCCTATCGGCAAGGACGAAAAGGGAAATACCTACAATATCAACGCGGATTACGCGGCGGTTGCCATTGCAGGCGCTTTGCAGGCGGAGAAGCTGGTGTTTTTGACGGACGTGGAGGGTGTCATGCGTGATATCAATGACCCGGACTCCATTATGAGCTTTATTCAGTCACGAGAAATTGAAGGGCTTATCAGGGACGGAATTATATCCGGCGGCATGATTCCGAAAATTGAGTGCTGCATGGCGGCGGTCAACAAGGGCGTTAATCATGTTCATATACTGGACGGACGTGTGGAGCACTGTCTGATACTGGAAATATTCACGCCGGAAGGTATTGGAACAATGATTGTAAACGATGAAAAATAGAAAGGTCGAATAAAGTATGAATACTATGAAGGAAATTGTGGAGCAGGGAGCCAATGTGGTAATGAATACCTACAGCCGTTTTCCTGTGGCTTTGGAGAAGGGCGAGGGCTGCTACGTATGGGATGTGGAGGGCAAAAGGTATCTGGATTTTGTGGCCGGCATTGCTGTAAACTCCCTTGGACACAACTATAAAAAGCTGGTGGAGAAAATAGCGGAACAGGCGGCAGCACTGATTCACTGTTCCAATTTATATTATACAAGGCCGCAGATTACGCTGGCCGCAAAGCTTGTGGAGCACAGCGATTTTGATAAGGTGTTTTTCTGCAACTCCGGCGCTGAGGCCAATGAGGCGGCGCTGAAGCTGTCGAGAAAGTATGCAAAGATGACAGGAAAGGCGGGGAGCGATATTATTGCCATGACCCACTCTTTCCACGGCAGAACCTACGGCGCTGTGACGGCGACAGGCCAGGAGAAATACCACAAAGGCCTTGACCCACTGCTTCCGGGCATTAAGCATGTACCCTACAATGATATTGACGCTTTAAAGGCGGCTGTGGATGAGAATACCTGTGCAGTCCTTCTGGAGCCCATACAGGGTGAGGGCGGCGTGCACCCTGCAAAAAAAGAGTATCTGGCTGAAGTGCGCGCTTTGTGTGATGAAAAGGATTTGCTTTTGATTTTTGACGAGGTGCAGACAGGGGTTGGCAGAAGCGGCGAGCTGTTCTGCTATCAGGTTTACGGCGTGAAGCCTGATGTAGCGACCTTCGCGAAGGGCCTTGCGGGAGGTGTGCCAATCGGTGCTATGATGGCAACTGACAAGGCGGCGGCAGCTTTCCAACCGGGAGACCATGCCTCTACCTTTGGAGGAAATCCTCTGGCCACATCAGCGGGATGTGTGGTTATGGATGAACTTTTTGAGAACGGAATACTGGACAATGTGAAAAAGCAGGGAAAGTATTTGACGAAGAGACTGAGGGAATTACAGGAAAAGCACAGTGAAATTACGGATGTCCGCGGTATGGGACTGATACAGGGTATTGAGCTGAGTGTTCCTGCGGGGGATATTGTAAACGGCTGTATTGCTAAGGGCCTTTTGCTGGTTGGCGCAGGCCCCAATGTCATCCGTTTTGTGCCTCCCCTCATTGTTTCGGATAAGGAAATAGACGAGGCTGTTTCCATATTGGATGAGGTTTTGGCGTCTAAATAAGAATAACGGTGTTATTTCACAAAACAGGAGGGTATCCCTAAAGCCAAAAATAGGCTTTAGGGATATCCTTTTTTGAATGTGTAGTCAGAAAATAAATTGTCTTGTATAGAAACCGATTGGTTCTTAAAATGTATTCTTTCTGTGTTCTTTTTTAAAAGAAAAGAACAAATGCAGTGCAAAGATAGATGCGCCGAGCGAAGCGAGCTTCCCGCCAAAAGCGGGAATGTGCTGACCATAACCTGGAAAAGGCTGGTCGTTCGCTTCGTTTACACCTTACGGTGTTACGACTGCTCGCCTATGCAGCCTAGTTTCGATTCCCCCAGACAATGCATGCCGAACCTCTCGCAATTGTTACAATCGCTGGCGGTACCAAAGATAGACGGCACGGGCGGAGCCCGCTTTTGAGCAAAGCGAAAAAGTGCTGTCAGGCGGCGAAAAGAAATCCGCCCGCCGGAGGCGGCTCCGAATGGAGTGAGGATGTACTGACGAAAACGATTCAGGGGAGAATCCCCCTGAATATCCTCTCTTTCATGTCATAATGGGCAATTAAAATCAGTACTCTGTAATAAGAAAACGATAAATGGTAGTCAGAACTTCTGAAAAATCAGACCAAGCACCGCGAAGATAGACGCGGACGCGAAGCGGCTTTTGAGCGTAGTGAAAAAGTGCTGACCACTCACCGGGCTGTATTTTTCAGATAGGGTCCGGAGATGATTTATCTTTGGTACCGCCAGCGGTTCGTATAACCGCGAGAGGTTTGGTACCGCCAGCGGCTAATATAACCGCGAGAGGTTTGGTACCGCCAGCGGTTAATATAACTGCGAGAGGTTTGGTACCGCCAGCGGTTAATATAACTGCGAGAGGTTTGGTACCGCCAGTGGCTAGTATAACCGCGAGAAGCCTAGGCGTTCGGTGTCTGGTGACATTGCGCTGGTCCACAGCTTTTTATGTACTTTTCACCAAGAAAAGTACATAAAAATATTTGATTATCTATATTCAATCAAGTTACTGAAGTTTCTGTCTAGAGACCGACAGGTCTTTAGACAATTTTATTGCTAAAATGCAAAGCCCCTGCCCTTAAAGAATTATGCTGCAAATTTTAGGACTTTCTTAGGAATGAAATCAGAATATGTTAAAGTTTGGTCTGCCCGTTTTTGGTATTCTTGAAATACCAGGACGGGCCGGCCTTTTCTTATTTTAGAGACGTTTCGGCGCAAAGCTAAAACAGTTAAACGGAATATATTGAACGACAGTAGAAAAGTGCCCGCAGGATAAGTACATCATAAAAAACAAGGCGCTCATTTTTTGGAAAGGGCGTCTGAGATAATAAAAGGAGGATTATTTATGAAGGCAAACCATAGTTTTGAAAGCACAGACAGTTCGGTATTACAGCATATGGGGAGGACGGCGGATAAAAAGAAAAAAATAGCCGTGATTTTTGGGGGCTGCTCTCCTGAGTACAGCATTTCTCTGCAATCTGCTTACGCTGTTATAAGCAATATGGATAAGAACAGGTATGAATCGGTTTTAGTCGGCATATCGGAAGGAGGAGACTGGTTTTTATTTCGGGGGGATACTGCAAAAATTGAATCGGATACATGGTGCAATCCTGACGACTGTACACCTGTCACTTTATCACTTGACCGCTCGGAGGGAAGTTTTCTGGTATTTGGAAAGGACGGTGTCAGCAGGCTGCCCATTGATGCGGCTTTTCCTGTGCTTCATGGAAAATACGGAGAGGACGGTACCATACAGGGGGTGTTTATTATGGCGGGTATACCTTTGGTGGGCTGCGGTGTGCTTTCCTCGGCACTTTGCATGGATAAAGACAGAGCGCATACCCTTGCTCACGCGGCGGGCGTTTCGGTTCCGGCCTCATACGTACTGAGCAGGAATACACCGGAGGGTGAGATAACACAAAAGGCGGAAAAGCTGGGGTATCCGTTATTTATAAAACCTGTTAAAGCCGGTTCCTCCTACGGCGTGACCAGGGTTGCGGATCAAAGCGGTGTTATGCCTGCGGTGGCTCTGGCTTTCCAATACGATGAAGAAATACTGTTGGAGGAAGGAATTTCGGGCTTTGAGGTGGGCTGTGCCGTTATGGGGAATGAAACGCTGACAATCGGAGAGGTAGACGAGATAGAGCTTGCGGAGGGATTCTTTAATTTTACGGAAAAATATACCCTTGAGACATCGGCTATCTATGTTCCGGCCAGAATCGGCAGCGAAAAGGCTGCGGAAATTAAAAAGACAGCCGGTATTATCTACAGAGCTTTGAATTGTCAGGGTTTTGCCAGAATAGATATGTTTTTGACGCCCACAGGGGAAATTGTTTTCAATGAGGTAAATACCATTCCCGGCTTTACCGCTCACAGTCGATTTCCGAGCATGATGAGGGCTTGCGGTATATCCTTTGAACAGGTGATTACCGCCGTAATAGAATCGGCGGCGGTACTGTGAAAAGGTTAATTTTACCGCAGGAATACATACATAGAGGCTGCCTGGTATTGATAAATGCACAGTATCCCTACAGGGAAGAAAAAGGGGAGAGGCGCTGGGAAAATGTCTGTTTTCAAGGGAAAAGCTTCCTGCTGCAACAACAGGCGGCAGTCTGTTTGACACGGCTAATGAATGCAGTGTATGGATGGAGGAATATAACGGCTGTGAGCAGTCTTCGCTCAACTGAGGAGCAAAAAGAAATATATGCACAATCTCTCCGTGATAACGGTATTCCCTTTACCAGAAAATATGTGGCGCTCCCGGGTCACAGCGAGCACCAAAGCGGACTGGCAATTGACCTCGCACTGAATCAGGAGCCTGTGGATTTTATAAGGCCCTCATTTCCCTATGAGGGCATCTGTCAGGCTTTTCGGCAAAGGGCGGCGGATTACGGTTTTGTGGAAAGGTATCCGGAGGGAAAGGAAGATATTACAGGAATTTCTCATGAGCCCTGGCATTTTCGTTTTGTTGGCTCGCCCCATGCCGAAATTATGAAAGCATATGGTTTTGTGCTGGAGGAGTACGTTTCTTTTTTGAGGGAACACCGATATGGAGAAAATCCGTTTATCTTTCTGTCAAAGGGTTTCACTGCTGCAGTTTCGTACCTGGAAACGGATAGTAAAGAAATTGCGTTTGAAATTGACAGCGGATACCCATATCAAATATCAGGCAACAATGCAGACGGCCTTATCATTACCCAATGGAGGAAGTAAAGTGAGAGGAGAAAAAGCTTTTGGAGGCATTGACTGTTTCAAGATGACAGCAGCTTTACTGGTTGTCGCCATCCATACTTCGCCGCTGGCCTGTTTTGGCGGCAGTGCGGATTTTGTGCTGACAAGAATACTGGCACGGGTCGCAGTTCCTTTTTTCTTTATGGTTACGGGATACTTTCTGCTGCCGCAGTATCTGTTTGGCAGTATAAAAGACAGTAGGCCATTGAGACGTTTTTTGAAAAGGATAACTTTTTTCTATTTCGCCGCAACCCTGCTCTATTTGCCAATCGGTATCTATGCCGGACATTGGAAGGACATTGGATTGCTCGGGATCATCCGTATGCTTGCTTTTGACGGGACATTTTACCATCTGTGGTATTTTCCTGCCTGTATTACAGGGGTTTTGACTGTACTGTTTTTTGGTCGGGGGTTCTCTTTTCAGATTGCCGCTGTTTTTTTCCTGCTATTTTACAGCATAGGACTTTTGGGGGACAGCTATTATGGTCTGATAGCCAATCTGCCTGTACTTTCAGCATTTTATGAGGCTATGTTTTCCATATTCTCCTACACGCGCAACGGCATATTTTATGCGCCGATATTTTTGATTATGGGCGCGTGGCTGGCAAAAGGACCTGTAGTACAAAAGAGGGCAGGTCTATATACCGGTTTTGCTGTTTCTATGGCTGCTATGCTTGCAGAAGGGCTGATGCTTCATGAATTTAAGCTGCAAAGGCATGACAGCATGTATATTGCCCTTATCCCGTGCATGTTTTATCTGTTCCAGATTATACTGAGCTGGAACTTCAAGCCCCACAGGGCGCTGCGGACAATATCCCTATGGATATACCTTATTCATCCCTTTGTCATTGTACTGGTAAGGGGGGGCGCTAAGGCGGTGCATTTAGAAGAGCTTTTTATTGAAAACAGCGTAATCCATTTTTTTGCGGTTTGTGTCGTTTCCTGTATTATGGCAGTATGTGCGGAAATCTTTTATTCTTCAAAAAAGATAAAAATACGCAAAAAATAGATGGGGATTATCTATCAATTTCGGTTTTTGGGTGGTAAAACCGGCAGTCGGTATGGTGCAGCAATTTATGATTGCATAAAATGGTTATCTGTGCTCTAAAAAAAATTGGAATAAACAATTTTAATGATTGACTTTTTAAGATCTGTCATATAAACTACATATGTACCAAGTACAAGTGTAATGGTTACTGGTATCTACAAGCGCAAAAATTATAAGCACCAAAAATGTGTCCAAGCTGCTGTAATGAAGTAAAAGGGAGAGGAGGAACGCTTATCGCAGGAGAATAGAGTTGTAATGTATTTTTTTATCGTCCTGCGTTAATGCACACTTTTATTGCAGGTGTGCATTAACGTTTTCATTTTCGTTATGCGGGATTTTATAAGACTGAATTTGCTTTTTATAAAGAAAAATAGGATAGCTTAATCGTTTTATTTGTATTCAAAGAAAATTTAAAAATTGATTTTAGGAGCCGAATGCGCTATTATGAATGTAGTAATTGATACAGTTCAGAATGGCGTTTTTTAAATTGGTAAAAATATGAAATAATCATCCATTCTGCGGCGGTTGTTTTTATGGATTGAACCGATTTCTATCAATCTTTACCCACAGTAATCTTCAAGGCGAGGCGCTTGAGAGGATTCACGCAGTTCATGTGTTTGGATGGTATTTAAGGAGTGTGAAATGCTTGAGAAAGAAAAGGCAGGCTTCTGAATCGGAAATGAGGGTGCTGAATGTGCTCTTAAAATCAAATGAGCGGTTAACATCAAAGCAGATATGCGCTGTGTTAAACGCGGAGGGAATCCCCTGGCTTTTAAGAACCGTTTCAACATTTTTGGATCGGCTGGAGGAAAAGGAACTTGTCAGCCATGAAAAAATAGGAATTACCCATTATTATTATCCTATTGTAGATAGGGCGGAATATCAGGTAGAAGCGGCAAAAAGTTTTTTGGGCAAATATTTTGACGGTTCCTTTAAAGAAATGCTGTCGGCCTTTGCAGAAAAGGGTGAATTGTCTGACAGCGAAATCAGTGATATTGAAAACTGGATAAAAGAGAATAGAGAATGAGAAAATGAGATAGGTGTTTGTTCATCTGTCTTATTTTTTTACAGTTTATGACATTATTGGCTTGACGCGGAGCTTAATTGAATATATACTACAAATATACCAGGTACAAACGTATCAAAACGTTTATCAGAAAAACTACATGCAATGTGAAATTAATAGTAGACAGTACTATCATGGCCTTATATACTTGAATTGTTTAAAAAGTTATAGGGGTGATGGTATGAGCTATTTTGACATGAATGTTTCCGCTGCGCTGATTATTTTGTCATCCATTGTAATTCGAAGGCTGACAATAAATAAGGTTCCGCAAATGACGTACGGAATTTTATGGGCATTGGGGGTTTTGAGACTGGTATTGCCCTTTAGCGTAGAGTCAAAATTAAGTGTGTTTAATCTGTATTACAATTTCAGAATTTGGATGAGAAGCGGTATAACTTTAAAAAAGACGCAAAGTTTTTACATTTATAGTTTAATAGGCGAGTACATTGATTTGCATTTGGCGAAACAGGTGTTCATGACACTGTGGTTTACAGGGATATTTTTATTTGGCCTGTATTTTTTTATGTGCTATAAACGGGACATGAACCTGGTAAAAGACGCCGGTGAATTTGAGGATGGTGAAAAAATAAAAAGCTGGCTTATAAGTCAGGGCTTCAAAAGAAAAGTTAAGGTTTTAATGTCCTGTGAAATCAATGGGGCTTTATCCTCCGGTTTGATTCATTCTGTTATATTACTTCCCACAAACTTTCGCTTTGATGAAGACGACATTCATGGAAGGCAGGTGATACTGCATGAATACATGCACATAAAGTATTTTCATTCCTGGATAAAGATACTGGTGGTTGCCGTTTTGTGTGTGAGTTGGTTCAATCCTCTGGTATGGACATTATATATTTATATTTGCCGAGACATGGAAATATCCTGTGACAGACATGTCTTAGAGGTATTTGGAAGGGAGCAGAGGAAAGTCTATGCGTTAAATATTCTACATGCCGCAAAAAGTGAAAATAGCAGTTCAGTCGTTTACAGTGGTTTTGCAAGATCAAAAAGCAGTATTAAAGAAAGGGTGATTGCGATCATGAATTTTAAAAAGCTTTCCGCAGTTGTTGTTATGACATCCCTTGCGATTCCTTTTGGAGTGGCAAATGTGTTTGCTACAACGGATAACAAAGCTGTCGGAAGTGAATTTGAAGCACAAATGGTAGTGAATGAGGTTGATTTTTTAGCAAGTGAGGAAGATACGGTTGCAATAAACGTTGAATTTGAGGATTTACAGTCATATGCAACCAGCGATTACAGCACAAAGGCTGTAAGCTCAATAGATGTGATTGATTATACATATGTTACTTACGGCAAGATGCCGCCAAGTAAAATCACTGTTACCTCAGAGAGGAATGGATATACCTATAAAGGGACCTTAACTTGTACAGATATAAACATAGATGGCGATAAGTATACAGGTTATTACAGCGGAACCATTTATAGACAATAAATTTTTGCGGCGCGGTGTGTATTGATATAGAAAGCATTTAAAGCTTAAATAAAAGGGATATTTACATTATATGTAAATGTCCTTTTTGCTTGCATGCAGAGGAGTTCTATTTGTATGCCAATAACTTCCTTTTATGGTTCCATCGGCGAAGGAAGGGATTCTTGCTTCACTTTGTGTCAGACGCATGAAAAAAATACTTGAAAATAAAATTAATTTGAATTATAATAGCTTACAAGTTCATATCGATCTTCAGGGCAGGGTGAAATTCCCGATCGGCGGTATAGTCCGCGAGCGTGTTTGCGCAGGATTTGGTGTAATTCCAAAACCGACAGTATAGTCTGGATGAAAGAAGATAAATAAGAGATCCTTTTTGGATGGTTTTGTTTGCGTTGCCCTGAGAATAATATATTCTCAGGGCTTTTTTTCTCTATTCGGGGAAAAGCGCAGATAGCCCAAAAGGTTTTATTATTCTATTTGCTTTTTACAGCCCTGATTTTTTCAGGGCTGTTTTTTATAGGCGAAAAGGGTGGGATGGACATTGAGCGGCGCAATCAACATGGTGAATATTCAGTTGTTGGTATACGATTTTTAATGTGGAAAGAGGGATAGAAAATGGATGAGAGCTTTATGGAGCTTGCCCTCAGGCTTGCTGAGAGAGGAGAGGGGAGGGTCAGTCCAAACCCTCTTGTGGGGGCTGTTATCGTGAAGGATGGAAGGATTATCGGCCAGGGCTGGCATGAGAGGTTTGGCGGAAGCCACGCAGAAATAAACGCCTTTGAAAATGCTTTGGAGGACACGGAGGGGGCGCAGATGTATGTGACATTGGAGCCGTGCTCCCATTATGGAAAAACGCCGCCCTGCGCCGAGGCCATTATACGCAAAAAAATCAGAAAGGTGCATGTGGGACTTTTGGATCCCAATCCGAGAGTCAGCGGAAAAGGACTTCAAATGCTTCGGGACGCCGGAATAGAGGTGGAGTTGGCGAAAGGGAGCTTAAAAGAAAAATGCTGTAAAATAAACGAGGTATTTTTGAAATATATCACAACAGGACTACCCTTCGTACTCTATAAAACGGCTGTGACACTGGATGGAAAAACAGCGGCGAAAACGGGGGATTCCAAATGGGTTTCCTGTGCAGAGTCAAGGCTTATGGTGCAGCGCATGCGCAGCCGCTACAGCGCCATTATGGCGGGTATTGGTACAGTTTTAAAGGATGATCCCCGTCTGACCGCCAGAATAGAGGGGGGAAGAAATCCCATCAGGGTTATTGTGGACACGGGCTTAAGGATACCGGAGAACGCCAATGTATTGAGGCTGATGGAGGGGGACAGGTGCATTGTGGCCTGCGGTATTCAGAAAACAAGGGATAAAATCAAGAGGCTTGAGGAAAGAGGGATTGAGATACTGGAGATAAAAAGCGGCGCAGGAGGCGTTGAATTGAGGGAGCTGATGCGAAAGCTTGGCGATATGGAAATTGACAGTGTCTTGCTGGAAGGGGGAGGCACATTGGCTTACTCCGCGTTTCAAGGCGGATTGATTGATAAATTGGCTGTGTTTATCGCACCCAAGATAGCAGGAGGGAAAGGGGCGAAGACAGCGGTTGAGGGAGAAGGTGTATCTCTTATGGGGGAAGCCATAGAACTGTACGGCATGGAGGCCGAAAAAAGCGGCAGTGATATTTTGATTACGGCTTACTGCAAAGGAGGAAAAGCATAATGTTTACAGGAATTGTGGAGGAAATCGGAAGTTTGGAAAAAATTGTGTCTGCCGATGTGGGAAGTATGACCATAAAGGCGCAGAGAGTATTGGCGGACATACAGCTTGGCGACAGTATTGCGGTAAACGGCGTATGTCTGACAGTAACAGCCTTTACCTCCAACTCCTTTACAGTGGATGTCATGGCGCAGACGCTCCGTTTGACAAATCTGGGACTATTGAAAAGAGACAGCCCTGTCAATTTGGAGAGGGCCATGAAGGCCGACGGACGGTTTGGGGGGCATATTGTCAGCGGTCATGTAGACGAGGTGGGAGTAATAAAAAATATCAGGCAGGAAAAAAACGCTTTCTGGTATGAGATAGAGTGCAGCGGTGATTTGATGCGGTTTATTATGGATAGGGGTTCTGTGGCGGTGGATGGAACAAGCCTGACGGTTGCAGAGGCGGAAGAAAACACATTTTGTATTTCCATGATTCCCCACACCAGGCGGGAAACTGTGCTGGGTATAAAAAAAGCCGGTGACCGTGTAAATTTGGAGGGAGATGCCATTGCGAAATATGTGGAGAGGTTATTGTATTTCAAGCGGGACGAGGGGACAAAGGGTGTCAACAAAACCGTTATAGATAAAGGATTCTTGGCAAGCTGTGGATTTTAGCCCCGTGCATGTATTTTCGGATAAACCGTTAATTTTCACTGAGCGAGGAGATAAAAAGAAATTTTACAGTATAAAGACAGGAGGAAATGAATATGAAAAATTTTGGAACCATTGAGGAAGCGCTGGAGGATTTAAGGCAGGGAAAAATGATAGTTGTGACGGATGATCCGGAGAGGGAGAACGAGGGAGATTTAATCTGCGCAGCGGAGTTTGCCACAACGGAAAATGTCAATTTTATGGCAACCTACGCCAAAGGGCTAATCTGTATGCCCATGAGTAAAAAGATGACAAAAAAGCTGGGGCTTATGCAGATGGTAAGCTGCAACACCGATAATCACGCTACGGCCTTTACGGTTTCCGTTGACCACATTTCCACAACAACAGGTATTTCCGCTGTGGAGCGCTCTATGACGGCGCTGGCCGTGGCAGAGGAGGGGGCAAAGCCGGAGGACTTCAGGCGCCCCGGGCATATGTTTCCTCTGGAGGCCAAGGAGGGCGGAGTATTTGAACGGGAAGGACATACAGAAGCCACGGTGGATTTTATGCGTTTGGCGGGGCTTGCCGAGGCGGGACTTTGTTGTGAGATAATGCGGGAGGACGGATACATGATGCGCACAGGAGAATTGATAGCGTTTGCCAAGGCGCATCATCTGACCTTTGTGACCATTGAGGCTTTAAAGGAATACAGGAGGCTGCATGAAAGGATAGTGGAGCGGGTTGTGGAAGCGACACTGCCGACAAAATACGGGGAGTTTGAAATATTTGGTTACCGCAATAAGCTTAACGGGGAGGAACATGTGGCCCTTACTATGGGAGCGGTGGGGGACGGAAAGCCTGTTTTATGCCGGGTGCATTCGGAGTGCCTGACGGGGGATGCACTGGGGTCCAGCAAATGCGACTGCGGCGACCAGTACGATATGGCCATGAGACGTATAGCAAGGGAAGGCAGGGGAGTTATGGTATATCTGAGGCAGGAGGGCCGGGGCATCGGTCTTTTGAACAAGCTGAAGGCCTATGCCTTACAGGACAAGGGAATGGATACGGTGGAGGCCAACATTGCTCTGGGGTTTGCGCCTGATTTGCGGGATTATACAGTGGGAGCACAGATTTTACAGGATTTGGGTGTTTCCAGGCTAAGACTTTTGACGAACAACCCGGATAAGATATGGAATCTGGAAAAATACAATTTAGAGATTGTGGAAAGGGTGCCCATTGAGACAGAACATAAGAAGGAATGCGAATTTTATATGGAGACAAAAAAGCACAAAATGGGACATCTGCTGGAAACATTTCAATAAACGGAATAACTATAATATTAAGGAGGAAAAGGATAATGAGAGTATTGGAAGGAAAGCTGACGGCGGAAGGTTTAAAAATGGGTATCGTTGCGGGAAGGTTTAACGAGTTTATAACAGGCAAGCTTTTGGAGGGAGCGCTGGACGCTTTAAAGAGGCACGGTATGGAGGAGGAAGGCGTCGATATAGCGTGGGTGCCCGGCGCCTTTGAAATCCCCCTCATTGCAAAGCGTATGGCGGAAAGCGGAAAATACGACGCTGTTATTTGCCTTGGGGCTGTCATCAAGGGAGCTACCAGCCATTATGATTATGTATGCGCTGAGGTTTCAAAGGGGATTGCGTCGGCGTCTATGGGTAGCGGTGTTCCGGTTATGTTTGGCGTTTTGACCACGGACAATATTGAACAGGCTATTGAGCGCGCGGGAACAAAAAGCGGCAACAAGGGCTATGATGTTGCGGTTGGAGCAATAGAGATGGCCAGGCTTTTAAAAGAAATGGCCTAAGGGAAAGGAAGCAGGTGGAAAGCATGGACTGTATATCAATTTGTACAAAGGCTTTTAATGCTGTGTATTAAAAAATATACAATTTTGGGAGGCAAGAAAGGGCTGTATTTCTCTTTTCCCCGTTAAAATGAAAGGGGTAAAAAATTGATATTTTACGATATTGAGTATATTTCCTATAGCAAGAGGCAAATTATGTTGAATTTTTATAAATAATTTATAAAAGTTTTAGCAATAATTGGCATAGGATTTGGATTATCTATAGTATATAATAGATTATCAAGTAAATAAGTGACATAATGTTATTATATGAATGATGATTAACATTCTGAAAGCTGATATTGCGGAAATATCAGCTTTCCTTTATTGTTGACTTAATTCAGTGAAAAAACAATTGGTTGCCAATGAAGGCGTTTTACTGTATAATATTGGGCTGTGACCCGAAATTTGAATGATTATATGAAAAATGGGAATCATATAGTATTAGATTTCGGTTTATGCAAATAAAAAAAATAAAAAAGGAAAACTGGGGGATTCATGATGGAGAATTTGATTTACCTGGCACCAGTAGTGGGTATTCTCGCTCTGATCTTCGCTTTCACTCTTGCCTCTAAGGTTGGCAAGCAGTCTGAGGGCACAGACAGAATGAAGGAAATCGCACTGTCAATCAGGGAAGGTGCCAACGCATTCTTAAAGGCGGAATACAAAATTTTAGTTATCTTTGCCGCTGTTTTATTTGTTCTTATTTGTTTTGGCATTGGCCTGCCAAACGCGCTTGCTTTTCTTTTAGGCGCACTGTTCTCAACGCTTGCCGGCTATTTCGGTATGAACGTTGCGACAAAGGCCAATGTAAGAACTGCTAACGCAGCGAGGGAAAGCGGTATGAACAGGGCTCTGTCCATTGCGTTTTCCGGCGGCGCTGTAATGGGTATGTCAGTAGTCGGTCTTGGTTTATTGGGCGCCGGAATTGTTTACATTATGACAGGCGATGCGAATGTGCTTTCAGGCTTCAGCCTCGGCGCTTCCTCTATTGCCCTTTTCGGACGTGTGGGCGGCGGCATTTACACTAAGGCTGCCGATGTAGGCGCTGACCTTGTAGGCAAGGTTGAGGCCGGCATTCCCGAGGACGACCCCAGAAACCCAGCCGTTATTGCAGATAACGTAGGCGATAACGTAGGCGACGTTGCGGGTATGGGCGCTGACCTTTTTGAGTCCTATGTCGGCTCCATTGTTTCTGCAATTACTTTGGGTGTTGTATCCTACCAGTTTAAAGGGGCCGTATTCCCATTGGTTCTCGCAGCGGTAGGCATTATTGCATCTATAATCGGAACCTTCTTTGTAAAGGGCGATGAGAAGTCCAATCCTCACAAGGCTTTGAAGATGGGCTCTTATGTATCCAGCGCTTTGGTAGTGGTTGCTGCAATTGCACTGAGCAACTATTTCTTTGGAAGCTTCAACCAGGCAATTGCAATTATTGCCGGACTTATCGTTGGTCTTATTATCGGTATCGTCACTGAGGTTTACACTTCAGGAGACTATAAATCCGTTAAGAAAATTGCAGAGCAGTCTGAAACAGGCTCCGCAACAACAATCATCAGCGGTCTTGCAGTTGGTATGGAATCAACAGCAATTCCGATTTTACTGATTTGCGTCGGTATATTTGTAGCTTACCAGTTTGCCGGCATTTACGGTATTGCCCTTGCAGCGGTAGGTATGCTTTCCACAACAGGTATCACAGTAGCGGTTGATGCTTACGGCCCAATCGCTGACAATGCCGGCGGTATTGCCGAAATGAGCGGTCTGGATCATTCCGTCAGGGTGATTACTGACAAGCTTGACTCTGTAGGAAATACAACAGCGGCTATGGGCAAGGGCTTTGCCATTGGTTCTGCCGCACTGACTGCGCTTGCGCTTTTTGTATCCTATGCAGAGGTTGTAGGATTGAATACAGTGGGTATCAGCATCCTTGACCCAAGGGTTATTATCGGATTATTTGTAGGCGGTATGCTTCCATTCCTTTTCTCCGCGTTTACTATGCAGTCTGTTGGTAAAGCGGCCTTTAAGATGATTGAGGAGGTAAGACGCCAGTTCAGAACAATTCCAGGCATCATGGAAGGAACGGCAAAACCGGACTACAAGAAATGCGTTGAGATTTCCACAACAGCGGCATTAAAGGAAATGATGGTTCCGGGCATTATGGCGGTAGTTTCTCCTATCATCATTGGTGTGCTTTTGGGAACAACTGCTCTTGGCGGACTTCTTGCAGGCTCTCTTGTAACGGGCGTTTTGATGGCAATCTTTATGTCAAATGCCGGCGGTGCATGGGACAACGCAAAGAAATATATTGAGGAGGGCAACCACGGAGGTAAAGGCAGTGAGGCGCATAAGGCGGCTGTTGTCGGTGACACTGTGGGCGACCCGTTCAAGGATACCTCGGGTCCTTCCATCAATATTTTGATTAAGCTGATGACAATTGTAGCGCTTGTATTTGCGCCACTGTTTATACGGATTGGCAGCTTATTGTAATGAATAAAAAGGCTATGCTTAAGGGATTTTTCTTAAGCATAGCCTTTTTTTGTTTTTATCGGCTTTAAACAGACATGTGATTTTGGTGTTAAAAAGATATTGAAGTTTTCGATTTTGAGCTGCAAAGGCACTGTTAGAGGATATTGAATTTACCTTTTCAAACACCATATGTGAGTAAAGACATAGATTTATTCAGGTATAAACATTTTTTCTGATTATCCCAAGATAAAGCGGCGAATGAAAATCCATATCCCGATAATGCAAATAGAATAAGGGGAAGGACAAATTGCAAAGGACCTGCAACTGCTTTTCTATTTCTATAGTCCGTAACGAAAGTAATGTTTACTTTGGGGCAGTATACAGCTTTTAAATCTTTATCTTTTTTTACCGAAAATAAGGCCGACTATATCAGGAATCAAAGAAAATTATAAAAGGCTCTGAAACCGCGTTTTCCTGCGTGGTTTTATTTTTGAAAAAAATATTGGCGGAAGGTGCCTTTTCTTTTTGTTTAATATAATGAAATAATGTGTTATCATATTTATTATAATAAAAGGAGAAAAGATATGGAAAAATTGAAGCTGGGAGAAAAGATAATAGAATTTCGTAGAAAAAATAGCTTTACCATAAAGGATTTTTCCAGGCTGACCGGCCTAAGTCCGGCTCTTATCAGCAATATAGAAAGAAACGTGGCGAATCCGTCTTTAAGTGCGCTTCAGGCAATTGCAAGAGCGCTGGGAGTTACCCTTTCCACACTGTTTATTGAGGAGATTGACAATCAATCTCTGATACTCAGAAAGGAGGACAGGATACCTCATGTAAAGCCAAACGAAAAGCATGTTGTGTATGATCTGCTTACCCCCAATATTTTAAATTCCAACATAGAAATGCTCCTTGTAACACTGAAGCCTCACAGCGAGACTTATGGAGGCTTCACGCAGCATGGCAGCGAGGAGGAAATTGCCTATGTGGTGGAGGGGGAAACCTATATTATTTTTGAGGAGGAAGAGTTTTTATTAAAAAAAGAGGACACCATAAGAATATTGCCCAACAGAAAGCATAAATTCAGAAATGCCACAGATGAGGAGATTAAAATATTGTTTATAAAAAGCAGGGTATATTATTAAAGGATGGTGGACGTTATGAGGGAATACGGCAGCGGTGAAATAAAGAGAATGCTGGCGGATATGAATCTGTTTTTTAACGCGCAGAAAACCAGACCCATATCCTTCCGCATCAAACAGCTGATGAAATTAAAAAGAAGCATACTAAAATATCAAAAAAATGTGGAAGCTGCTTTGGAGGCAGATTTGGGAAAGTGTTCCTTTGAAGGCTATTATGCTGAGATAGGGCTGGTTTTAAAATCAATTGGGACGGCGGTTCGCGATCTGGGACAATGGTCAAAAGGGGAAAAAGTAAAAACACCCTTTTATCTTATGCCGGGCAAAAGTGTAATTATGTCTGAGCCCTATGGTACAGTGTTAATCATAAGCCCTTTCAACTATCCCTTTCAGCTGGTATTTGAGCCCCTGATAGGCGCCATAGCGGCAGGAAACTGTGCTGTCATAAAACCGTCGGAGGCTTCGGGCAGGACGGCTGAGGCCATAGAAAAAATAATAGCGGAAACCTTTGATGAGAACTATATCAGATGTATACAGGGTGGAGTGGAAACGACAAATGCACTGATACATGCAAAATTCGATTTTATATTTTTTACAGGCAGTCAGAGAGTAGGAAAAATTGTGATGAAGGCGGCGGCGGATAATCTCATCCCCGTTGTGCTGGAATTAGGCGGGAAAAGTCCTGTCATTATAGATAAAAGCGCGGATATAAAGCGGGCGGCCAGAAAGATTGCATGGGGCAAGAATATGAACTGCGGGCAGACCTGTGTTGCACCGGACTACGTTTTTGTGGAAAGGAGCAGAAAGAAGCAGTTTATACAGGAATACAGCAAACAGGTGGAAGAAATGTATGGCACAGATCCCAGCATGAGCAGGACATATGGAAGGATAATCGACCGTAAGGCATTTGAGCGGCTTACGGGTATTTTAAGGGAGGAAAGAGAAAATATCCTTTTTGGAGGGAATTGGGAGGAAGAGGCTCTGTATATTGCACCCAGTGTAATAAATGTCACTTCGGTGAGGCAGCCCAGTATGCGGGAGGAACTTTTTGGTCCGATACTGCCTGTGATAGCGTATCAAAATCTGGACAACGTGATTTCTTATATCAGAAAACAACCCAAGCCCCTAGCGTTATACCTTTTTACCAGGCGCAGAAGGGTTGTGAGAAGAGTACTTGGCGAAATCTCTTTTGGCGGTGGCTGTGTCAATGATACCATCAGCCATATTGCCAATGGAAATCTGCCCTTTGGAGGAGTTGGCGCATCCGGTATTGGTGCCTACCACGGAAAATACAGCTTTGATGTCTTTTCACATAAAAAAAGTGTATTGGTAAAGGGAGGATTACCGGACGGTGAGTTTATGTATCCTCCATACAGTGTGCTGAAAAAATTGCCGGTATATGCTTTTTTGAGATAATAGAGGTCAGCTACACGCTTTCAAGGGTATTTGTGAAATGGATAAAAGCGGCTTGCCGATAATGTACTGCAGGCTGTTAGTGAAGCTTCTTTTGATAACTGTGATTGGTTTTGCATAAAAGCGTATGGAGGGGCTTCCATTTTTCGCTTATTGTGATACGATAAAAGAAAAAGGTTATGGTGAAGGGGGAAGAGAATATGGATTTTTTAAAGGAAGCAACGGCAATGAAGGAAACCCTGGTCGGATGGCGGAGGCACCTGCACGAGAATCCAGAGGTAGGTGCGGATTTACCCAATACGGTTGCCTTTGTGGAGGATAGGCTGAGGGAAATGGGCTACGCTCCAAAGAGGCTGGGAGGCGGTGTGACGGCTCTGGCAGGAAAAAAAGAGGGTAAAACAATTCTTCTACGAGCGGATATGGACGCCCTGCCTATGAAGGAAGAGAGCGGCCTGCCCTTTTCCTCCCCCTGCGATTGCGCTGCCCACTGCTGTGGGCATGATCTGCATACATCTATGCTTTTGGGCGCGGCGAAGCTTTTAAAGGAACATGAGGATGAGCTGGAAGGTCAGGTTAAATTTATGTTCCAGCCGGGGGAAGAGGTCTTCAAGGGAGCGAAACAGATGGTAGAGGCCGGTATATTAGAAAACCCAAGGGTTGACGCAGCCTTTGGCATGCATGTGTATCCCTTTGCTCCTGCGGGCGTTGTAGGGTATGGCTACGGCAATATATTCAGCGCCTGCTTTGGTTTTAAAA
Source organism: Bacillota bacterium (assembly GCA_019422105.1). Taxonomy (GTDB): domain Bacteria; phylum Bacillota; class Clostridia; order Lachnospirales; family Anaerotignaceae; genus JAHZDZ01. The sequence continues at coordinate 45,603 of JAHZDZ010000002.1, forward strand.
TTACAATAAAGGGAAGGGGAAGCCACGGATCTATGCCGGAAAATTCCATTGACCCTATCAATATTGCGGTACATATCCATCTGGCGCTGCAGGAGCTTATATCCAGAGAAAGCAATCCCGGGGACAGGGTATCCCTTACGATTGGATATTTGAACAGCGGACAGGCTGAAAATATTATACCTGAGACGGCAGTCATGGGCGGTACACTGCGAACCTATTCCAATGAGACAAGAGAATATCTGAAAAAGAGGATTAGGGAGGTCAGTGAAAAGACGGCGGATTTGTTCCGCGGAGCAGTTGATTTTGAGGTAACCATTGACGAGGGTTCGGTTTATAACGAGAAGGGTATGACCGACAGCCTTTTAAATACCGTTCGGGGAATTTCAGAGGAGTGGAAGATTTTAGAGACAGGCGGGCTTAATGTTTCAGAGGATTTTGCAGAGCTGTCTGATAGGGTGCCCAGCACATTTTTCTTCCTGGCTACAGGCTTTGAGGGAAAGGACAACAGCTTGGCTATGCATAATCCGAAGATTTTGTTTAACGAGGATGCCCTCGCCTATGGCACTGCTATCCATACGGCATGCGCCTGTCAATGGCTGAAGGATAACAGCAGATAAGCGTCTGAAAAAACAGCGGGCTGTTTGTGGCAGAGCGGCCTGCTGTTTTTTTAATTTATATTTGAAAAAGGGGTTGACAAAATATGCAGCCTATGTTATCGTGTATATACATCAAAAGAGCGTGTATATGAAACGGAAAAAACAAAATAATTTTGACTATATCGTGTATATACATGAATTTGAGTGAGCGCTTTCCTATAAGGTTTATTGCAGCATATTTTAACAAAAAAGAAGGAGGAAGGAAAATGAAGAGTTATCAGGAGGGAATTGCAGCATTAAAGCGGCTTTATGGAGGGGACAATACAATCGTACTGGCTACAGTAAACAAACGTTTTGAGCCCAGCACCAGGGTAGTGGATGGTTATTACAGGGATGGAAGTTTTTACGTTATGACACATGCGCTTACCCATAAGATGAAGGATATTGCAATTAATCCAAATGTTTCCATTAACAAAGACCGTTTGAACGCCCGGGGAAGGGCAGAAAACTGCGGGCATCCTCTTGAGGAAAAAAACAGGAGATTACGAAATGAATTGATGCAGGTTTTTCACGCTTTCTACCATGAGAGTGTTCACGAGGAGGACGCGAATACCTGTATTTTGAAAATAGAATTGACAGATGCTGTTTTTGTGGACAACGGCAATTTGTATGAAATAGATTTTAAAAATGAGACGGCAATAAAAAGATTGTTTTCCTGAAGCTTGACAATTTTGCCCCTTACAATATTCCTAACTTGAAAAAGGGTTGGAAATATTGTTTTATATTTTTTCATCTCAAACGAAAAACAGCTGACAATAAGGCTGAGTGCTTTGGCACTGACCATATATTCAGCTGTTTTTTGTGTTTTGTCGAATTGGTCCTCATTAAAAATTGATTTATGAGAATAAACCGGCAGCCAGATCTTTTCTTGTGCCGATATCATACTTGTCCGAGAAAGAATAAGCTGCTCTAAAAGTCTTGTTTTGCAAGGGAAGCCCTTTGATAAAAATATTGCTCCGTTTTTAAGCGTATGAATTTATAAAGCGCACGAAATTCTAAATCGATTTCAGCAGGCTGAAGTGGCTTCATCTCAGATTTTTATCCGGCAGAGGTCTGCCGTTTTGATAACGGTATCAGCTCTATTAATATGCTCTGCCCCAGTAAACCATGTGTTTGGCTTTTTTGCCGCAGCACACACAGGTGTCAGAGATTTCCTCCTGCTCGAAAGGAATACAGCGGCTGGTAGCGCTGGTTTTTTCCTTTATGGCATCTTCGCAGGCCTGGTCGCCGCACCACATAGCCTTGACAAAGCCGGGAGTTTCGTTTAATATCCGCTCGAAATCCTCCATGTTTGTGGCACTGTAGGTTTTGGAATCCCTTCTCTGGGTTGCTTTTTGAAGGAGGGTGATTTGGATATCCTCCAAAAGCTTTGCCACTTCCTCCTCCAGATTATCCATGGAAACTGTAATTTTTTCTCCCGTATCACGCCTTGCAAGTACAACCTGATTCTTTTCTATATCTTTCGGGCCTACCTCCAGACGGATTGGAACGCCCTTCATCTCATATTCGCTGAATTTCCATCCGGGGGATTTGTCGCTTCCGTCGACCTTTACTCTTGCGGCACTGCTCAAACGTTCCCTAAGTTCCTCTGCTTTATCAAGAACACCCTCCTTGTGCTGGGCAATGGGTATAATGACAACCTGTATGGGGGCAACCTTCGGAGGGAGCACAAGACCGCTGTTGTCGCCGTGCACCATTATTATGGCGCCGATGAGGCGGGTGGTTACACCCCATGAGGTTTGGTGTACATACTGAAGCTTGTTATCTTTGTCTGTATACTGGATGCCGAAAGCCTGGGCGAAGCCGTCGCCGAAATTGTGTGAGGTTCCCGACTGCAGCGCCTTGCCATCGTGCATGAGGCTTTCGATGGTGTAGGTAGCCTTTGCGCCTGCAAAACGCTCCTTTGCTGTTTTTTCTCCCTTGATTACAGGGATAGCCAGAACATTGTGGCAGAAATCAGCGTATACATTGAGCATTTTGATGGTTTCTTCCTCGGCTTCCTGGGCTGTGGCATGGGCGGTATGGCCTTCCTGCCATAAAAATTCAGTTGTTCTCAAAAACGGCCTTGTTGTTTTTTCCCAGCGCACAACAGAGCACCACTGATTATAAAGCTTTGGCAGATCCCTGTGTGACTGAATAATATTTTTATAGTGGTCGCAGAAGAGGGTTTCGGAGGTTGGGCGAACGCAAAGTCTTTCCTGCAGGGTGTTTTCGCCGCCCTGTGTTACCCATGCAACCTCAGGGGCGAAGCCCTCCACATGATCCTTTTCCTTCTGCAAAAGGCTTTCCGGTATGAACATGGGCATGTAAACATTTTCGTGTCCCGTCGCCTTAAATCTTTCATCCAGCTGCTTTTGAATCAGCTCCCAGATGGCATAGCCGTAGGGACGGATTATCATACAGCCCTTCACTGTGGAGTAATCGGTTAAATCGGCTTTTTTGACAACGTCTGTGTACCATTGTGGAAAATCCGTTTCCATATCGGTAATGGACTCGACTAATTTCTTTTCCTTTGCCATATTTTTTTCTCCTCTCAAATTTTAAAAATGAACATAAAAAAAGCCTGTTCCCCTCTTACGATAAGGGGCCAGACTCTGCCGGCGGTACCACCCTAATTCCGTTTATGAAAAACGGCCTTTCAGCCATTAACGCAGGCATGCGCCGCCTTTTTTATTGGGGCGGAACTCGGGGAGCAGGGTTCAAAAAGATATGCCGAGGGTTTTCACCAATTCCCTCTCTCTTTTTGGCAAATTGCTTTTTTACTATTTTCCCGTCAAAGTCTTTTCTTCTGAATATCAGCGGAAGCGGTTCAGGAGTGCTTTTTGAAACGAGTCTCCGCTTTTTGATATAATACAGATTATAGTGAAAGGCTTAAAATCTGTCAAGGGCTTTCATGAGGTGTTTTTATGAAAAAGACAGGGCTTTCACTTACTTGTACAGCCATACTCAAAGCTTTGCTGCCTTTATAGGCGTAAAGACAATAAAAACGTATGCCAGCTGTTTTTTCACATTTTTTTCACGGTGTTACGCCAGGACAGCGAACAAAAAGAAATTGACACAATGAAATGCAAAAGGAGATTGGGTGCAGTAAAATTATAAGTATTTGATACTTCTCCAAATTCCAACAGAAAACGGCAGCCTATGCCCGCGCAGGTGAAGGCCGCTGTCAGGCCGATGATAAACAGTATACGCCTGTTGGGAAAAAGACAGCCCAATCCCTCCCCAATGCAGACAGAAGAGGCAGTGCAGGAGAATATGTTTATCAAAATAAAGAGATAAGACCACTGCTTATTTAGATTGTAAACAGGGAAAGAACAGCAATGAACAAGTATTGCAAATCCGAATATTGCAGTATATGAAATACCCTTATGATTCTGTATTGCTCTGTACAGGCTAGACATACTATCACCTTACCAATCTGTATCTGTCTCTTTTAACCTACTTTACCATAGGAAACGCTTCTAAAACAATCTTATCATGACTGGAGAGAAAAGAGAAGATAAAAGCACGATTTCAGTTTTACGCAAGGCTGCCAATTTAGGGATGGGATACAGAGGGTACACAGATTCATCCGTCTTTGTCGCATTTTCCATTGATAAAAAGAGGAGGTGGAAAAACCAAAAGCTATCGTTAAGGGATGAATTTATAGTATAATGGGTAAAAAGGTAAAACATCTTTTTAAAAAAGGTTTGGTGTGCCGATAAATTTAAATTTTCAGGGATGTCGTCCCTGAAATATTGCCGGGGCTGTGCTCTTGACTGATAGAAGCTGTGTATATACGCGGTTTCCTGAAAAAATAATGCCTCGCTTTTTTCAAAAAGGAAGCGGGCTTGGGCAAAGCTTTTTACACAGCCTGAATTTTATTGAAAAAAACGATTGTACTGGAGGAATAGAAAATGAGAGATGAACGTTTGGAAAAACTGGCGGAAGTATTGGTTTCTTATTCTACAAAAGTAAAGGCAGGGGACGACGTTTGTGTCAGCGGAGAGGAGGCGTCCCTTCCTTTCATCAAGGAGGTCTCAAAAAAAGTCATTGAAAAGGGGGCTTTTGTACGCTATTTTGTGGATTTGCCCCAAATAGAGGCGTTTTTATTGAAAAATGGCAGTGAAGAACAGATTGGAAAGCCCAATTTTCGTTTTGGAGAATGCGCCAGGAGTGATGTATGGATTTCGGCCTGGGGAACGGATAATATCTGTACCCTGAACAGTATCAGCGGGGAGAGGCTGAAGATGCGCCGGCTTGGCAACAGTGAAAACCGTAAGGTCTATAACAGCCGTTCGGGAAGCGGTGCCCTTCGGTGGTGCGGAACGCAGTATCCCACAAACGCAGATGCACAGTATGCCAAAATGAGCCTGGAGGAATATGAGGATTTTGTATATAAGGCAGGCTTCCTGGACAGGAGTAATCCTGTGGAGGAGTGGAAAAAGCTTGAGAAATTTCAGCAAAAATGGATAGAATATTTAGATAAGAAGGAAGTTTTGCACATTGTCAGTGCGGATACTGACATTGAGGTGGGGATAAAAGGGAGAAAATGGATTAACTGCTGTGGAAAAGAGAATTTTCCTGACGGTGAGATTTTTACTTCTCCTGTGGAGGATATGATAAATGGAAGAATTACCTTTTCCTACCCGGCTCTCATTAACGGGAATGCGTTCGCGGGCGTTTCGCTTTTGGTAAGGGAAGGACGCATTGTAAAGGCGCACTGCAAAGATAGGGCGCAGGAGGAAAAGCTTCTTTCCTACATTGATACCGACGAAGGCTCCCGCTATTTTGGCGAGGTGGCCATTGGCACCAATTATGATATAGACCGTTTCAGTTACAATATCCTTTTTGATGAGAAAATGGGCGGTACCATGCATATGGCTGTCGGCTGCGCTATGGAGGAGGCGGGAGGGAAAAATGAATCCGCTATCCACTGGGATATGATAAACGACATGAAAACGGAGGGCAGAATATATGCTGACGGCGAGCTGTTCTATGAGAAGGGACGTTTTCTGGATACTGTACTGAAGTAAGTTTATGGAATTGAGACGGTGCAATATGGAAATATTGCGGGGTGATTCGTTGATTTTACATGTATTTTATGATATTGTAGATAATGTATATTTATGGAACTTTTCAGTGAAAGGCTCTTAAAATAAATGAGCAGTAAAAACCTCAAGTATTTTTGTAATGCAAGGATTCGGGGAATGGTTCCTGAACACTGCGGGGGTTTCACCTTTGAAGCTATAGAATCCGCATACGCTTGCGCTTTCCTAAAAGGCTTCCGCCTCAGTTTCTGAATAGGTGGGTGAGAAGATAGCAAAGCTTAGGGTTGAAATAGGTTTTTCGGCATTCTGAGGAGGGTCATGCCTCCTGTTTTTATGAATAGAAAGAGGTTCTTTAAAAAGGAGAGGTGACAATGAAAATAACAGACGAGATGATAGACTATATCGGTATATTGGCAAGACTTGAATTAAGCGGGGAAGAGAAGGAAACGGCGAAAACGGAGATTGAGAAAATAATCAACTATATGGATATTTTGAATACCTTGGATACGGAAGGAATTGAGGCCATGAGCCATGCATTTCCCGTAAAGAATGTTTTCAGGGAGGATGTTGTGGAGCCTTCCGTTGATCGTGAAACAATACTGAAAAATGCGCCTGATGAGAAGGACGGCTGTTTTAAGGTTCCGAAAACAGTAGAATAAGAAAAGGGGATAGAGCGTTATGGATTTGAGCCGGTTAACTGCCTTGGAAATGGGCAGTATGATAAGAAACAGGGAAATCAGCGTGGCGGAGGTGACAAGAGCTTCCCTTGACAGGATAAAGGAAAGGGAACCTCTATACCACAGCTTCATTACAGTTTGTGAGAAGGAAGCAATGGAGCGGGCAGAGAAGGTGCAGAAGGGAATTGAGGATGGTACCTATACCTCCCCGCTGGCAGGCGTTCCCATGGCGGTAAAGGACAACATGTGCACAAAAGGTATTCAGACCTCCTGTGCGTCTAAAATGCTGGAAGGGTTTTTACCGACCTACAGCGCCACGGCGGTGAGAAAGCTTGAGGACGCCGGGGCAGTGATACTTGGAAAATGCAATATGGATGAATTTGCCATGGGATCTACGACGGAAACCTCCCATTTTGGAGAGACAAAAAATCCCTGGGATTTAAACAGGGTTCCCGGCGGATCCAGCGGCGGCTCTGCCGCGGCGGTAGCAGGAGGAGAGGCTTTTTACTCTCTTGGATCCGACACAGGCGGATCTATACGCCAGCCGGCGGCTTTCTGCGGTGTGACAGGCATTAAGCCCACCTATGGAAGGGTTTCCCGCTATGGTCTGATAGCCTATGCCTCCTCTCTTGACCAGATTGGGCCTTTCGGTAAGGATGTAGCCGATGTGGCCGAGGTGCTGTCTGTTATTTCAGGCCACGACAAAAAGGACTCTACCTCTGTGGAGCAGGAAGGGCCGAAATTTATACTGAAAAACAATGTGAAGGGAATAAAAGTAGGTATACCGAGAGATTATTTCGGAGACGGCCTTGACGCGGAGGTAAGGGAAAAGGTAATGGCTTCCGCTAAAAAGCTGGAGGCTATGGGCGCTGTTGTGGAGGAATTTGACATGCCTGAATTACAGTATGCTATTCCTGCCTACTATATCATAGCCTGCGCAGAGGCGAGTTCCAATCTGTCTCGTTTTGACGGCATTAAATATGGATACTGCAACAAGAGCATAGACGATTTGACAAAGCTCTACTATCAAAACAGAAGCGAGGGCTTTGGCATAGAGGTAAAAAGAAGAATACTCATTGGCGCATTTGTTTTGAGCAGCGGTTATTATGACGCTTATTACAACAAGGCTTTGCAGGTGAAGGCCATTATCAAAAGGGCGTTTGACAAGGCCTTTGAGAAATATGATGTGATTTTGAGTCCGACAGCGCCTACGACTGCTCTGAAAATGGGAGAAAACCTGAGCGACCCTCTGAAAATGTATCTGGGAGATATCTATACGGTTTCTGTGAATTTGGCAGGGCTTCCGGGGCTTGTGGTGCCCTGCGGCTTTGACAGGGAGGGACTTCCTGTAGGACTTCAGCTTATCGGTCCCGCCTTCAGCGAGGAAAAGCTTCTCAATATTGGCTACAGCTACCAGATGGAAACAGATTTCCACAAAAAAAGACCGGAAACAACTAAGGGAAAGGAGGCGTAAGGCATGGAATTTGAGACTGTCTTAGGCTTGGAGGTTCACTGCGAGCTCTCCACAAAAACAAAAATATTTTGCTCCTGCTCCACTGAATTTGGGGGGGAGCCAAACACCCATGTCTGTGAAATCTGCACCGGCATGCCGGGCACTTTGCCAAAGCTGAACAAAAATGTCGTGGAGTACGCTATACGCACGGGACTTGCCACAAACTGTGAGATTACCAGATATAATAAATTTGACCGCAAGAATTATTTTTATCCGGACCTGCCAAAGGCTTATCAGGTTTCCCAGCTGTATCTGCCAATCTGCCAGAACGGACATATTGATATAGAAGTAAACGGTGTAAAAAAGGCGATCCGTATCAAGGAAATTCACATGGAGGAGGATGCCGGAAAGCTGATCCACGACCCGTGGGATGACTGTACACTGGTGGATTATAACCGCTGCGGCGTGCCGCTTTTGGAAATTGTGTCGGAGCCTGATTTTTCAAGCGGCGAGGAGGTTATTGCATACCTGACCAAGCTGAAGGCGATTTTGCAGTATATCGGCGTATCAGACTGTAAAATGGAGCAGGGCTCTCTGCGGGCGGATGTGAACCTTTCCGTAAAGCCTGTGGGACAAAAGGAGTTGGGTACCCGAACGGAAATGAAAAATATCAATTCCTTTAAGGCTATAGCCCGTGCTATTGAGGGAGAGAGAGAAAGGCAGATTGACCTCATAGAGTCAGGGGAAAAGGTTGTACAGGAGACAAGGAGATGGGATGACAATAAGGGTGAGAGCTATGCCATGCGCTCCAAGGAAAATGCCCAGGATTACAGGTATTTTCCCGAGCCGGATCTTGTGCCCATAGAGATAGACGACGCTTGGATAGAGAGGGTAAGGGAGGCGCTTCCGGAGCTTCCTGAGGCAAAAAAAGCCAGGTATCTGGAACAATATGCCCTTCCTGAATATGACGTTGACATTATAACGGGATCCAGAGCCCTTGTGCGGCTTTTTGAGGACGCAAACAGCGTCTGTGAGAATCCGAAGGAGGTTTCCAACTGGATTATGGGCGAGGTTTTGCGCCTTGCATCAGAGACAAATACTGACCCGGAGGATATTTCCTTCGATGCCAAAAATCTCGGAAAGCTGATTCTCCTGATTAAAAACAGTGTGGTGAACAGAAATACGGCGAAGACTGTCTTTGAAAAAATGTTTTCGGAAAACATTGAGCCTGAACAGTACATTAAGGATAACAATCTTCAGATGGTCAATGACGACGGCGCGGTGAGAGGTATTATTGTCGGTGTAATTGAGGCAAACCCGAAATCTGTTGAGGAATTTAAGCAGGGCAATGAAAAGGTGACAAAATTCCTTATGGGACAGTCCATGAAGCAGTTAAAAGGGAAGGCCGATCCGGCTATGGTCAATAAAATTATTGCGGAGGAATTGGAGAAGCTGAAATAAAGAAAAAAACAGGCGGATTTGCTAAGGCAATCTGCCTGTTTTCCGTCATTGGCGGAAATGTCTGTACATCAGACTTTTTTGATACTTTTTTGGAGAAAAGTGCATACTGGAAAAATTATTTGAGCGTCTATAAAAAACGAGGTGCCTGAGAAGATGCCCAGAACATTTGTTAAAGTACGGGGTATGGAGTAGGTGTGAATTTCTGCAATAGAGATCTATACTGCAAGGAATGAAAAGAAAGGGCTGCCGCATAAAATGCATGGAAAGGGTGGCGATATTCGTTTTATACGAGTCTCGTCCGGCGAGAGGAGGAAATGGCAAATGGATTTTTTACTGGAAAAAATCATAGCGCACAGAGGTCTTCACAGCAGGGATTTGAAAATACCCGAGAACTCCATGGGGGCCTTTGAAGCGGCCATTGTAAAGGGACTGCCCATAGAGTTGGATATTCACAAAACGGCAGACGGAAAAACGGTTGTGTTTCATGATGACAATTTGAAGAGAATGACGGGAATGGATAAAAGAATAAAGGATTGCACATATGATGAGCTGAAAGCATTGAGGCTTGGAGGCACAGAATATGAAATTCCTCTTTTGAGTGATGTGTTTTCATTGGTCGGAGGAAGGGTACCTCTGCTCGTTGAGGTGAAAACAGATTTAAGGGCGGGGGGGACAGAAGCATGTTTTATGAAGGAGGCAGAGAGATATAAGGGTGAGTATGCTGTTCAGTCCTTCAGCCCCTTTTCCTTAATGTGGTTCAAAAAAAATGCGCCGTCTGTTCCCAGAGGACAGCTATCCTCCTATTTTGAGGGAGACAGGCTGGCGGCTTTGAAAAAGCTGCTCTTAAAAAATATGTATCTGAATCCTTTGACAAAACCCGATTTTATATCCTATAACATTGATAATATGCCGGGGAGGATTACCGATAAAATAAAAGAAGCCGGAATACCCCTTTTTGGATGGACGGTGAGAAATGAACTGGATTTTCGCCGCATGAGAAATTATTGTGACAGTATTATATTTGAAAATTTTATGCCGGCATAAAGCAGGAGGAGAAAGAGCCTCCTGTTTTTTTATAAATACAATTTTACGTAACAATTTCTTAATATTTACAAAATTGTTAACTTGCAAAAACATAATAAAGCCTCCAATATCCTATTTTTTCAACAAATTTAAGAAATTCTCAATAATTTCGACGAAATTACTTATAGTTCTTGACAAGAAAGTACGGTGTTTGTATAATAAGTATGTAACAAAAATGTAACAAATTGAATGAGATTACTGGAGGATGACACATGAGCTTGAAGAAGAAGGTAACACAGGTTATTGTACTGGGTACTATGGTTTCAATGCTTGGCGCAGTACAGGCGTTTGCGCAGGTGAACGGAACAATAATGGGAGACAATGTGAATATCCGTGCTGGAGAGAGTACAAGTTCAAATGTTGTTGGAAAGCTGAATAAAGGCAAGGAAGTAACGGTAAACGGAAAAAACAATGATTGGTACAGCATATCCTACGACGGGGTAAATGCATTTGTATCCAGTCAATTCTTAAATATTACACAGGCGACTGCATCTGTTACAGCCAGCGGCGTAAATGTGAGAAGCACACCAAGCACCGAGGGCGCTGTAGTATCTACAGTAAACACGGGAGACAGTGTGACGGTTATCGGACAGACCGGTGACTGGTATCAGGTATCTTTAAATAATGGACAAGCTTATGTGAGCAAGCAATTTCTTCAGGGAAATATGATTGAAAGCGTAGCGGCGGTGAATGCGCCGGCGGCGGCACAGCAGCAGGTAAGCCTGTATGCCATTGTAACTGCTACAAGCGGTGTAAATCTCAGGGCAGAGGCTTCCACAGGGGCACAGTCTCTGGGCGTCCTTCCCTATAATACAGTGATGGATGTTATAGAATATACAGATAAATGGACAAAGGTTAAAACAGATAACGGTTTAGTCGGCTTTGTCAGCAGTGATTATGCGGCGGTTCGTTCCGGTGAGAAGCCCTCCAGAGGAAATTCCTCAAAGGGCGATCAGGTAGTCGCTTACGCAAAGCAATTTATCGGAACGCCTTACCAGTGGGGCGGGACAAATCTGACAAGCGGTGTTGACTGCTCCGGATTTGTGTATTCTGTTATGAAACATTTTGGCGTCAGCCTGAACAGAAGTTCCAGCGGAATGGCAAGTAACGGCGTCGAGGTTTCCAAATCAGAGTTAATTGCTGGCGATTTGGTCTTATTTAATACAGACGGCAGCGGTATTTCCCATGTGGGCATTTATATTGGTAATGGTGATTACATACATTCTTCTTCAGGCAAGGTATGGGGTGTTACGATCAGTAATTTAAATGAAGCCTACAGTGCTTCTACCTATGTGACGGCAAGAAGAGTACTGAGATAAAATATACAGAAAATAAAAGGAAGGGTATCACCTTCCTTTTTTATTGTATTCCTTGTTTTATGCATTATAAAAAAACAGAATTTCAAAAAAACTTGATATGGAGGTTTGCCTGAGAGCTTTGGCTTTTGAAAGCAAACAATGAATGAAATTCTGTATCAGAAACCAAAACAATATTTCCTGGATGAAAAAGTTTGATAAGACAGATTAACTTAAGAAAAGAAATGCAATATGATTTAATGAACAAAAAAAGCTTGATATATTATCAAGCTTTTTTTGATCCAATATTTTTTATGATATCTGTCATAAAATCAGGCATTTTTCTTTTGTTTTTTTATCCCGCTTCTGAAAGAGCCGGTCAATTTATACTTTTACGGTATGTATGAATAATGTCATGCGCTGTTCTGCGTAAGGGCTGTTCCTTTTATATATGATTCATAACGGTTTCACTGGTTTTTTAACAGTTTTGAAAATGAATATATAATTGCAGAAACCACTATGGCAACCAGAACTATACTTTCTGTCAGGGAAATATGCTTTGATGTGTACGTTAATGTTTTTTTGGGATTTTTGTCATAACGTTTATGAATGCTTTTTCCTCGGGAGACATGGGCCTGTTTTTTAAGTAAATGACGTAATGTCCCCACATAACCGGAGGAAGCGGCGGTGGAAGCGGAAGAGAAACCAAATCGGGATAAAAGGTAGTTACGGACATGTCGGTTGTGGCGAAAAAGATGCAGTTCGTTGTGCGAAGCAGGCTGAAGATGACACTTCTTTCTCCCGTATGTATGATTTTTGGAAATTCCTTATATTTCAAAAGATCTATTTCCGCGTCGAAATTTGGCAACTCCGTATTGCTTTCAAATGACTGTATAAGAGGAAATTCCTTCAGCCTATCCAATGTGATTTTGTCTTCTGACAGTAGGGGATGGTCTCTTCTGAGCAGTATACGCTCTTCACAGCTGAAAATAAGTTTGGCGTCAATATTGTTATTTTCAAAAAATTTGCTCCAAAAGCTGGTGTTTGTCCTGCAAAGAGAAACCATCCCGATATTGGAGGTGCCGTCCAGAATATCCTTGTACACCTTTTGAGGCGGAGTCTCACGGATACTGATGTTGAATTTTGACAAATCATCCAGATAGCTGTTGCAAAAATCCATTAATGCCTCTGTCACAAAGGTATGTCTGCTTGTTGTTATCCTGACTGTGGGGATTCCGGTATTTTTTGCCTCGTAGAGCAGTTTGATATTGTTAAACTGAGATAATACTGTTCTGGCGTATTGAATGAATTCCATACCGTCGTCTGTAATGGTAATCCCCTTTTTATTTCTGATAAAAAGAGTTACATTCAATTCGTGCTCCAGGCTTAATATGGACTTGCTCAGGCTTGGCTGGGATACATAGAGATTTTTAGCCGCCTTATTGATAGAGCTGTATTTTGCCACCTCCACGACGTAAATCAACTGCTGCAGAGTCATTTCTATCACCTCCTGCTACCATATAGAAAAGGACCCTATTTATTTAGTATACCATTATATACAAAATATTGATATATTAATATATTACGTAATTATTTAATTATGCCGGGAATAGGTGAGGAAGAGCCCTGTAAAACAAGATTTTATTCGGTTATTTTATTTATCAAAGTTTTTTAAGAAAGCTTTCTTTCCTGCAAGAGGCTATGACATTTTCTTAGAAGGCCTTTCTCCGCTTTTTCGCGGATACTATACCATAAATTACGCTGAGTTCCTCCAAAACCTTTGGTTTTGTCGGTCGCGTCGCTCCTCGAAGCCTTTAAAGAAGCATTCTTTGACTGTTAATCTGTCAGACTGCTTCTTTTTAGCTTCTCTCCGCTTTTTCGCGAACATTATACCATAAATTACGCGGAGTTCCTCCAAAACCTTCGGTTTTGTCGGTCTCGTCGCTCCTTGAAGCCTTTAAAGAAGCATTCTTTGACTGTTAAACCGTCAGACTGCTTCTTTTTAGCTTCTCTCCGCTTTTTCGCGGATATTATACCATTAATGCATAACATTATAATATAGCAGTATTATCATATCGGTACTTTTATGTGCTAAAATAAATACAAGAAAGACGCGCGTAATTCTCAGGTAAATGCACTGTAACAAGCGAGCAATTAAAGGAGGGATTGAGATGAGCAAGGATGTAAAAGAAGGAAAGAAGAAATCGGATGTCGGAATTGTAGCTTATTTATCTCTTGTTGTAGCAATTTTGTTTTTCTCAGGAATATTTAAGGATGCACAGGGACCTATAGCGGCTTTGGATTTCTCTAATCTCTGCGGAGCGTTTGGCGGAATGGGCAAATTAACTGACGGAGCGGGAACGTTGGCTGCGAACTTCAGAGGTACAGGCGGCAGCGGCGCAAGGGATGGTTTTTTGTTCGCGGTAACACTGATTCCTCCGGTCATGTTTGCGTTGGGCGTTGTAAAAATTATTGAAAACCTGGGAGGACTGAGAGCGGCTCAAAACTTATTGTCCCCTGTTTTAAGGCCTTTAATGGGCATCCCCGGCATCTGTGGTTTGAGTATGATTGCAAGCTTTCAGTCAACGGACGCATGTGCTTCTATGACGAGAAGACTGGTGGAAACGGGAGATTTGACGGAGAAGGAGAGGATTATATACTGTGCTTTCCAATTTTCCGGCGGCGGTATCTTAACGAATTATTTTTCAAGCGGCGCCGCATTGTTCCCGTTTATTGTAGGCACAACTATTTCTGTTCCTTTGCTTTTGGTATTTGTTTTCAAGGTAATCGGTGCAAATATGATGCGTCTTTATGTAAATAAATTTGTAAAGGAGTGATATAGTATGGCAGAAAATTTAGCAGCAGCCAATACCCCAAATCCTGACGCGGAAGTTAAGGTAAAAAAGAAAAATCCCATTGAGGCATTTGTGGAAGGTGCAGTCAATGGCTTAAATATTATAGGAAAGTCCACGGCACCTAATGTTGTATTTGCTTTTATATTAATCAAAATATTGAATATGACCGGATTGTTGGATTTAATCGGCACTGTTATGAGCCCTATTATGGCGATTTTTGGTCTGCCGGGTGTTGCTGCAACGGTGTTGCTGTCCACAATTCTTTCCATGGGCGGCGGCTGTGGTGTGGCTGCGTCTCTTGCCACCAGCGGTATGCTTTCCGGAACAGACATTACCATATTGATGCCTGCAATTCCTCTTTTGGGAACACTGGTTCAGTACATGGGCAGAATTCTGTCAACTGCCGGACTGCCGCCAAAATACTACCCACAGTGTTATGTTATTGCTATTGTGAATGCATTGCTTGCAATGCTTGTTATGAGATTGATACTTCATGTATAGGAAACGCTTTTTAATTTGCAGGAGAGATGAATATGAACCGAAAAGGTAACGGCAAAAAAATGCTTCATGCATTTGCCCTTTTATTCCTCATTACCTGTATTGCGGCTGTTCTTACCTATATTATTCCGGCAGGGGAATATATGCGGGAGACAGTGGATGGCAGAACGATGGTAGTTGCCGGTTCATACCATAGTGTTGATAGAAGCCCTGTAACCCCATGGGGCATATTTGCCTGTGTGTCCAAGGGCTGGTCCTCCGCCAACGATTTAATATTTTTGACGTTTACGGTGGGTGCGGCTATAAAGGTTTTGGAGGATACGGGAACTATATCCGTGATACTGGGAAATTTGATTTCCAAAATTGCGGGAAAAGAAGAGTGGATGTTAATTGGAATTTCTATTGTGTTTTCCCTTTTGGGGGCAACGGGAGCCTTTTCAAACGCCGTGGTTGCAACGGTGCCTCTGGGGGTTATGATTGCCAAACAGCTGGGGTACGATTCCTTGGTTGGTTTTGGTATAACCTATGCCTCAACCTTTACCGGCTTCGCTGCCGGCTGGTCCAATGTTTTTACGACTGTAATTTCCCAGAAAATAGCGGAGCTGCCCGTTTTGTCCGGGATGCCTGTAAGAATAGGAGAACACTTTCTGTTTATGGGTATTACGCTGTTTTTTATTATCCGTTATGCCAGGAAAATAAAAGCAGATCCCACTCAGAGCTTGAGTGAGGATAAAATGGAGCCGCTTGGCAAGGAAGCAGGCTTTTGTGATACAGTAAAAATAACGTTGCGTCACTGGCTTTTATGTGGAATTACTGTTGCCAGTTTTGCTATTTTAATTGTAGGCACCATGAAATTTAATTTTACAACTGTTGATATGTCGGCTGTATTTATCGGCATGGTTGTGCTGACAGGACTGTTTGGTGGCCTTGGTGTGAACGGAACGGCGGAATCCTTTGTGAGTGGATTAAAAAATGTCTGCTTTGCGGCCTTATTGTTGGGAATGGCGAAAAGCATTTCTGTTGTGCTTACATCGGGTAAAATAATAGATACCATAGTCTATTATATGTCAATTCCGATTTCCTCTGTTTCCTCTGTGTTTGGCGCCCAGCTGATGTATGTATTTAATTTCTTTTTTAACTTTGTGATACCATCGGGCTCCGGCCAGGCGCTGACTGTTATGCCTATAATGGTGCCTGTTGCGGATTTGTCGGGAATTACCCGCCAGGTATGCGTGGAGGCATACCGTTTCGGAGATGCCTTGAGCAATCTCCTGTGGCCAACCGCGGGATCCATGATGGCCTCCATAGCCATTGCAAAGGTGGAATATGCAAAATATCTGAAATGGGCAGTGCCCTTGGTTTTGACCCATGCAGCGGCGGCCTTTGTGATTATTACTGTTGCGCAGGTTGTTCGGTGGGGGCCGTTTTAAACGGAAAGGGGTTTTTTAAGTGGAGGACTCGAAAAGGATTTTAGAATATATGCTGAAGGAAAAGGATAATTTTGTGGCTTTATTGAAGGAGGCTGTGGAGCTGGAATCTCCTACCTATGGAGACAAGGCTTTGACGGACAGGTGCGGTGTGTTTTTTCAGAACCTGTATAAAAGACTGGGCTTTCAAATAACAGTCCTTCCGCAGACAGAATGCGGTGACCATTTTATTGCAGAGCTTGGAGAGGGAGATAAAACCGTTCTTATCGGCGGGCATTATGACACAGCCTTTGACCTTGGTGTAGGTCCGACAATGCCTTGGAAAGTGGAGAACGGGAAAGCCTTCGGCCCTGCCGCAATGGATATGAAGGGCGGCCTTATTATGGCCTACTATGCGGTTAAGGCATTACAGGATTTAGATATACCCATAAATAAAAAAATCAGAATGCTTATCAGCTCTGATGAGGAGATGGGGAGTAAAACAACAAAGGATCTCTATCTGGAGGAGGGGCGCAGGAGCGACTATGCCATTGTTTTGGAGCCGGGAAAAAGCCGCATAGGAGATATTAAAACCTCCCGTGCGGGAAGGGCGATTGTGAAGGTTTTTGTTCATGGCAGAGCATCTCATTCCGGCAATGCGCCGCGGGATGCAATCAGCGCAATTATGGAAATGCAGTATCAGCTTCGTGCGGTGGACAAAATGAACGATTATGAAAATGGAGTAACAGTGGCGCCAATCTACATTACATCAGGCATTGACGACAGCGCAACGGTGCCGGGCGAGGGGTATTTTACAATGGATGTCAGAACACCTACTATGGAGGCTATGGATAGGGTAATGGCACAGATTAATGCTTTGGAGCCGTTTCTTGCGGGTTGCAAATTGGAGGTTCAAAGCGTTGTAAAGCCTCCGCTTGAATTTAACGAGCAAAACAAAGCCATGTTTGAAAGGGCGGACAAATTGGCGGATGAGCTTGGCTTCCGTTTGAATGAAAACTATGTCGGCGGAGGAAGCGACGGCAATTATATCGGATCCACCGGTGTTCCCACTATGGATGGAATGGGCATGACAGGGGAATTCCTGCATAATCCCAAGGAATATGTATTTATTGATCATATACCATACCGCACCGCCCTTTTGGCAAGACTTCTGCAAACATTATGATTTTTGGTACGTTGTGGAAGGAGCAGATAGTATATGGAGGACGGAAGCAAAATTTTAGAGTATCTGGAAAAGGAAAAAACAAATTTCCTGGAAATATTGAGACAAGCTGTTGAGATGGAGTCCCCGACCTATGAGAGCAAAGAGGCGTCAGACAGGTGCGGCCGTTTTTTTCAAAAGCTTTATGAGAGCCTGGGCTTTCGTATTACAGTGATTCCTCAGACGGAATGCGGTGACCATTTTATAGCGGAATATGGAGAAGGGACGGAAACCATATTTCTGGTAGGGCATTATGACACAGTCTTTTCGCTGGGGACACTTGAGACAATGCCCTGGAGGACAGACGGCGAAAAGGCCTACGGCCCCGGCGCACTGGACATGAAGGGCGGTCTTGTGGGCATCTATTATGCGGTAAAAGCGCTTCAGGACTTGGGTATCGCCATAAACAAGAAAATCAAGATATTTGTAAGCGGTGATGAGGAGCCGGGAAGCAAAACATCCCATGATAGGATTATGGCGGAGGCTATTGGATGCAAATGCGCATTGGTTATGGAGCCGGGGAAAAAGGGATGGGGCGATGTGAAGACAGCCCGTTTGGGCAAGGGCGTCTACAAAATTGTAGCCCATGGAAAATCATCCCATTCAGGCAACAGTCCTCAGGATGGCGTCAGTGCAGCCATTGAGCTTGGACATCAGATTTTGGAGGTGAATAAACTCAATGATTTTGAGAGGGGTATTACCGTAACGCCTGTCTATATTGCGGCGGGAATTGACGATATGTGCATGGTGCCGGATAAAGGCTGGTTTACCATTGACGTACGGGTGAAAAAAATGGAATACCTCAATGAAATTGAGGAGGCTCTTCACAGCCTGACGCCTTATTTGGAGGGAAGCCGCATCGAAATATTAGGCGGCGTGGAGAAGCCGCCGCTGGAGTTCAATGATGAGAACAGGGCCCTGTTTGAGAAAGCGGATGCGCTGGCAAAAGAGCTTGGCTTTCAACTGGTACAAAATACAGTAGGCGGCGGCAGCGATGGTAATTTTACTTCCTCCACAGGAACTCCCACATTGGACGGTATGGGCATGAGCGGAGAATTTCTGCATAATCCCAAGGAATATATCAATATAGGGGCAATTCCTTACAGGGTGGCCCTTCTGGCAAGACTGATTGAGACTTTGTGATTAAAAGAGAGGGCGGATTTTTATCCGTCCTCTTTGTGTCTCAAATTTTAAAGTAAATGACGCTTGAAATGTCCTGTTTTTTTAAAAATATGAGGACTTTGCGCTCCAAGGTTTCTAACAGGTTTTTGACAGCACCGCGCGGACACAGAAGAAATAAAGGTTTACCCTCTGATGCTTATCTGCTATAATTTATCTAAAATTCATTGTATCCCCATCATGGGGATAGAAAGAAAAAGGGAGTGTAATTATGTTAAAGGATAAGACAGTCATATTGGGGGTAACAGGAAGCATTGCTGCTTATAAAACGGCGAATCTGGCCAGTATGCTGGTGAAGCTTCACTGTGATGTGCATGTCATTATGACGGCAAACGCCGCCCATTTTATTAACCCAATTACCTTTGAGACATTGACGGGAAATAAATGTCTGGTGGAAACCTTCGACCGCAACTTCCAATTCCATGTGGCCCATGTTTCCCTGGCGAAGAAAGCCGACCTGCTTATGGTTGCGCCTGCCTCTGCCAATATGATTGCAAAGCTTGCCTGCGGTTTGGCGGATGATATGCTGTCCACCACAGCATTGGCCTGTACCTGCAAAAAAATTGTGGCGCCGGCGATGAATACAAACATGTACCATAACCCTGTTGTGCAGGAAAACATCGGGAAGCTTACGAGGCTTGGCTATACGGTTGTGGCGCCGGCCAGCGGCTTTTTGGCGTGCAGGGACACCGGGGATGGAAAGCTTCCAAAAGAAGAGCTGTTGCTAGACTATATATTGCGGGAAATTGCCTATGAGAAGGACTTATTGGGAAAAAAGGTTCTGGTTACAGCAGGGCCGACCCAGGAAAGCATTGATCCTGTCCGCTATATTACGAACCACTCTTCCGGCAAAATGGGCTATGAGCTTGCAAAGGCGGCCACCAGAAGAGGTGCTGATGTTATTCTGGTATCCGGAAAAACGGCTTTGGAGCCTTTGCCCTTTGTGCGTACTATCCCTGTTATCAGCGCCGAGGACATGTATCAGGCGGTAAAGGATAATTTTTTAGACAGAGATATTGTTATAAAGGCGGCGGCCGTGGCTGACTACAGGCCGAAAAACGTCAGTGATGAGAAAATAAAGAAAAAAGAGAACGACGATATGTCCATTCCCATGGAGCGGACAAGAGACATTATTCAATATATTGGAGAGAACAGGAAACAGGGGCAGTTCGTATGTGGCTTTTCTATGGAAACCCAGAATATGATAGAAAATTCCAGAGCGAAGCTGTATAAGAAGAATATTGATATGATAGTCGCAAATAATCTGAAGGTGGCAGGAAGCGGCTTTGAAACGGATACCAATATTGTTACCATTATAACCAGAGAAAAAGAAATTCCTCTTGCTATTATGTCTAAGGAAGAGGTCGCCAACAAAATATTGGATGTTATACTTTCTGAGATGAAGAACCATGCGGAAAAATAAGAACAGAGCGGGCAAATTTAAGTTATGGTAGTGATGCAGGGAAAAAGTCCAAAGGCAAGGTGCCACATTAAAAAAGAGAAATGCTTTTGCATATATGGGCCGAGCCGAGGGACAGCGGGCGAGCCGGAAACGGCAGGACTGCAAAATACCAGATGCTATGCATTTCCTTGCTTGCCGCCAGCGCATTCTGTAAAAATATTACGGTTTTCTTGCCGCTTGCATGATTTTTTTGAAATGTGATAAACTGTTGCTATAGCAGCGGGAAGCGAAATTATGTCAAAATAAAGCTGTTCCAAGCGGGAACGGGTGGAAAATGAACAGATTTGAGCTTACTCTATGGGAAAGTCTGTGTTTAAGCTTATTTTTCAAATCATATGCAGCATAAAAGTGATAATAGTGTATCAGACACGGTTATCACTTTTTTTATTATTCTAATGGGCTTGGCCCGTTTGACAGCAATATAAAAACGCCTGTCTGTAAATAACGCCAATAAGGAGAATTACAGAAAATGGTCGGTATGTGGATAGCATTTTATTGGGTTATCTGTCAATAAGTGAAACTTTGCCCAAGAGATGAAAGCACCAGCCGGGAAAGATTGGAAATGAATTTGAAATATAATGAAAATATTGTGTTATCGCATAATTGTAATATATAAATATGTTTGTTTTATTCCTGTGCTTCCTATATAATAAAAGAAAACAGAAAAGGAATTGTGTCATGAAAGACAATAGTATAAAAGAAATTGTAGAGCCTCTGCTTGATTGGTTTTCAAAAAAGGCAAGGGTACTGCCCTGGCGTGATAATCCGTCCGCTTACAGGGTATGGGTATCTGAAATAATGCTGCAGCAGACAAGGGTGGAGGCTGTAAAGCCTTACTTTGAACGGTTTATACAGGTATTGCCCGATGTCAAATCACTGGCCTGTATCCCTGAGGAGGAGCTTCTGAAATTATGGGAGGGTCTTGGCTACTATAACAGAGTCAGAAATATGCAGAAGGCGGCCTGTATTATGGTTGAAAAATATGGAGGTTCTTTGCCTGAGGATTATAATGAGCTGCTTTCTCTGCCCGGCATTGGGGAATATACGGCCGGTGCCATAGCCTCCATAGCATTTGGCATACCAAAGCCTGCTGTGGATGGCAATGTGCTCCGTGTATTTGCCCGCTTGGAAGAAAATCAGGGGGAAATAAACAATCCTCTTGTAAAAAGGGAGATTACCGGACTTGTGGAGAGGCTTATGCCAAAGCCCTTTGCAGGCGCCTTTAATCAGGCACTCATGGAATTGGGGGCGGTTGTATGCCTGCCCAATGGCATTCCCTTGTGTGAGGAGTGTCCCGTACGCTTTTATTGCGGGGCTTATAAAAACAAAACGGTGATGCAGTACCCAAAAAAGGCTGTGAAAAAGGAAAGAAAAGTAGAAAATAGAGTTGTCTTTTTGTTGATCTGTCAAGACAAAATTGCGTTGAGAAAGCGGCCGGCAAAGGGCCTTTTGGCCTCATTATGGGAATTTCCCCAGGAGGAGGGCCTTTTGAAGGGAAATTATGCAGAGGAAATGCTGTCCCGATGGAAGCTGGAGGCTTACCATTTGGAAGCCCTTCCGAAGTCGAAGCATATTTTTACCCATATTGAATGGCATATGGAGGGAATCTGCGCTTCGGTGAAAGATACGAGGGATGAGTTTCGCTGGGTCAGTGCAGAGGAGCTTACGGAGAGCTATGCGGTGCCGTCCGCCTTCCGTACTTATCTGGGGGAAGCGCTGAGGAGATTGAAATGAGGGAAAAATGTGGACTATTTGGATGAGATAAGACTGTATCACTCTGACTGCGAGCAGGAGATACAGGATAAGAAAGTGATAGAAGAGCTTTGCGGGCTTTTTCCGGATACCGTATTGAAAAGGGAAAACCGTATTGCTCATTTTACCGCCTCGGGACTTGTACTGAATGAGAGAATGGATAAAATGCTTATGGTATTTCATAACATTTATAAAACCTGGACATGGACAGGCGGACACGCAGACGGTGAGAGGGATATGTATGCTGTGGCAAAAAGAGAGGTGGAGGAAGAGACCGGCTTGACAAGGTTTTTGCCTTTTAAGAGGGGTTTGATGTCAATTGATACATTGACGGTAAATGGACATTGGAAAAACGGAGAATATGTGCCATCGCATCTGCACCTGAATTTGTCTTATATTTTTCTGGCGTCGGAGAAGGAAAGCATAAGGATGAAAAGTGATGAAAACCAGGGGGTAAAATGGATTCCCATTACGGAAATTGCAAAATACAGTACAGAGGCGCATATCATTCCCATCTATAAAAAGATAATTGGGCGTGCTATACAAAAAAATGACATAACAGACGGAACCGACATTTCATAGTGTGATGGTGGGAGGGGATTTATGGTGCAGATTTATCCTGGTGAGGCAAAAGAGACGGTCAAATCTTTCTTTGGTGAGTATTTGTGCAGCAGAAATGTGGAAGGAACGCTGCGCTATCTTTCAGAGCATATACAATGGGTTGGAACAGGAAGGGATGAGGTTGCCCTCAGCAAAGAAGAGGCGAAGGCATCTTTGGAGAAGGAAGTCGGACAGGACAGTGCTCCCTACGATTTGGTTTTTAAAAGGGTACAGGAGCAGATTGTTTCCCAGCAGTGCGGCATTGTATTTTGTGAAATACTGGTGTCAAGAGACGATGCGGCTTTGGAGGCGCGGGTGACCGCTGCCTGCCAAAAGGAGCCGGATGGTGTGAAAATTGTGACGATACATGCCTCGGTTGCCACTTCCTTACAGGAAGAGGGCGAATTTTTTCCCATACAATTTTTAGAAAAGGCAAAGGAAGAGTTTGAGAGACAGATTACCGAACGCTCCTTTGATCTGTTAAATAAAAGTCTTTCCGGCGGCATTATGGGCGGATATATTGAGGAGGGCTTTCCCCTTTACTATATTAATGAGCATATGCTGGAGCATTTGGGATATACCTATGAGGAATTCGTGGAGGACAACCAAGGGCTTGTTATCAACTGCATGCATCCTGATGACAGACATGCCGTTGACGAAAAGGTGATGGAAGCTTTTGCACAGAACAGGGAGTATAAGGTGCGCTACCGCATGCGCAGGAAGGATGGCAGCTATATATGGGTCAATGATATAGGCAGAAAAAGCATTGCGGACAATGGGCGCAAGGTCTGTCTGAGCGTTATTTGTGACGTCACAAATGAGATAGAGATGAACCGGCTGTTACTGAGTGAAGTAGCGGAGAAGGAAGCGCAGGCGGAAAAATATAACAGCCTTTTTCAGTCAGTTTTATGCGGCATTGTACAGTATCGTGTTTTGGAGGACGGCCGCGTTCAGTTCAAAAATGCAAACAGGGAAGCCATTCGGATATTTGGCTATGAGCCGGAAGATTTCTGGGATGTAAAAAATTGGGTTTTAGACGATTTTACAGCACCTGAGTTTTTGGATGAAATCAGGGATGATTTAACCAGGCTTAAAAGCGAGGGCGGGCAAAACAGCTACGAGTACCAGCTGATTAAAAAGGACGGAAGAAGATGCTGGATTATAGGAAATGCCACCCATATCACGGACAGTGACGGGGAGGAGCTGATTCAGAGCGTTTTTCTTGATATTGACAAGAGCAAAAAGGCGGAGATAGAAAACCAGATGCTGTCTGAAAGGGTGGAGGCGGGGAATACCCTGCTTAAAATGGCCCTGGAGGGTACGGATACCTGTGAATTTTACTATTATCCCGCAGAACGGCTTGGCATTATTCCCGAAAGGACAGCAGATCTTATCCATTGCAGCAGACGGTATGAGAATATGCCGGAGGATTTTTGCAGTGATATGGTGGAGGGGCAATGGCAGAACAGTTTTCTTGAAATGTTCAAAAAAATAGAAGCGGGAGAAAAAACCGCCCGTGCAGAGTTTAAAGTAAAGGACTCCGATTTATGGTGCAGAATTGTAATGTCGGGTATCACTTACGATGCAAATGGAGCGATTACCTTTGCGGTAGGGATGATTGATGACATTACCAAAGAAAAATCCATGGAGACAGCCCTGGAGGAGGAGCGCAATAAGGACAGGCTAACAGGACTATACACCAGGGAAGCAGGCATCAGAAAGGTGCGGGAGTATATGGAGGGGCCCCATACGGTAAGTGCTCTTATGCTCTTGGATATGGACGGATTTTATGAAATTAATGCCAGAGAGGGCAATGTGTTTGCGGACGCCGTTTTGCAGGAGGTTGCAGAGGTTCTGCGCCAGGAAACCCGCAAGGGTGACATACTGGTGAGGCTTGGCGGCGATGAATTTATGGTATTTGTGAAGGACTGTGACAAGAGCAGGGCCACGATTTTGGGGCCCGCCATTGCGGAAAAGATAAAGGGCCTTTTTTTAGGGAAGGAAGCGGATATTAAAATTTCGGCAAGTATCGGTATGTGCGCATCCAGCGTGGTGGACGAGTACAGCGGGCTGTACCGCTGCGCCGAGAGTACGCTGCACTATGTAAAGGAAAACGGCAAGGGTGCGGCGGCCTGCTATCTGGATACCTCAAACGAGCTTGGCACAGTGCTGACTCAAATTTATACGCAGCAATATCTTTTTAACGAGATAGAGGGACAGGCTCAGTACAGAGAGGATGATTTCATCGCCTTTGCCCTGGAGTTATTGGGAAAAGCGAAAAAGCTGGATGACGCAATCTATCTGCTTTTGGCAAGGGTGGGCAAGCATTATGGGCTTGACAGAATAACCATCACGGAGGTGGATCCGGAATACAGGAGCGTTGCGTATAAGCACCAGTGGGCAACAAAACAGGAATACTTTTTTAAAGGCCAGATGCTTTATCTCAAGCAGGAGGAGTATGAATTTATGCTCCAAATGTATGATAACGACGGTGTATTTGAGCATTGTGACGCAAACAGGTATAAATTGAATTCCTCTATTCAAATAGGAATTTGGAATCTGGGAGAGTATACGGGAGCCATTTCCTATGAGAGTGATAAAAAAGAGTATGTCTTTACAAAAGAACAGAAAAAGCTTTTAAAGGAGCTGACAAAGCTTATTTCTTCCTTTGTGATGAAGGCGCGCTCGGATGCCATCAGTCAGGCGAAAACAGATTTTCTTTCCCGCATGTCTCACGAGATAAGAACGCCTATGAATGCTATTTCAGGTATGACGACCATTGCGAAGACTGTGACGGACGACAGAGGAAAGCTTTTGGACTGCCTGAATAAGATTGAAAAAGCCAACAGCTATCTCCTGAATTTAATTAATGATATTCTGGATATGTCGAGAATTGAAAGCGGCAAAATGGAGCTGAATTTTGAGAGTATGGATCTAAGAGAGCAGATGGACAATTTGTATGGTCTGCTCTGCCCACAGGCGCAGGATAAGGGAATTACACTGGTATTTCAAAACAGCTATGAAGAAAACCGGCTGTTATGGGCAGATGTGCTTCGTCTGAACCAGGTTTTGATTAATATAATCGGTAATGCAATCAAATTTACCAAAAACGGAGGCAGCGTGAGCGTATCGGCGGAGCCTGTGGAGACGGAGGCGGAGCAAGTCAAAATCAGGTTTGCGGTAAAGGATACGGGCATAGGTATCAGTAAAGAGGCGCTAGGACATATTTTCAACGCTTTTGAGCAGGCACAGAAAACCACATCGGCCGAGTATGGCGGAACGGGGCTGGGTCTATCCATTTCCTCCCGACTGGTTCAAATGATGGGAGGCACTATAGAGGCAGAGAGTGAAGAGGGGGTTGGATCTGAATTTTATTTCACCCTTTCCTTCCGTTACAGCAATCATGCGGTGCAGGAGCAAGGCGATAAAGGGCCGGCGAAAAAAAGGCGGAAGAGACCGAATTTTGCAAAACGGCGCCTTCTGATAGCGGAGGACAACGATCTCAATCTGGAGATTGTGCAGACACTTATGGAAATGGAAGGTTTTCAAACGGAGGAGGCCGTAAACGGGAGGGAAGCGGTAGATATGTTTTTGTCCCATGAGCCCTTTTATTATGACGCCATATTAATGGATATCCGCATGCCTGTCATGGACGGGCTGGAGGCGACAAAGAAAATCCGTACATTGGAGAGGGAGGATTCAGGAATCATACCCATTATTGCAATGACAGCCAACGCTTTTGACGAGGACACAAGACGTTCCTTGGAATGCGGCATGAATGGACATCTGACCAAACCTATTGTCATGGAGGATTTAATGTGCATGCTTGAAAAGTGTCTGACACAGAAATAAGGAGAAACGGATGGGCTTTTGGAGAGTCCATCCGTTTTTTAAGTGAAAAATTTTCGATAAGGTGTTGACAATTATATTAGAATATAATAATATATTAATACAGTTGATATAAAGGAGAATTTCTTATGAATGGAAAAAGGATTGCCAGAATTACGGATCAATGCGTGGCGTGCGGGTGCTGCGTAAAGGTGTGTCCCATGGGGGCCATACAGGTTGCCTTTGGTATAAAGGCGGTTGTCAGTGAGAAAAGGTGTGTGGGCTGCGGAAAATGTGTAAAGGAATGTCCGGCATCTGTCATAAATCTCGTTGAGAGAGGGGAGGAAACGGCATGAATCAAAAACGGCATTGGTATGATTATTTGTGGATTGCTTCGTTGCTTTACCTTATTTTGGGCTTCTTTAATATTATGTTTGCCTGGCTGGGATTAATCTGTTTTATTGTTCCGCTTTTGTTTGCTGTAGTCAGGGGGGATAAAGGCTACTGCAACCGTTATTGCGGAAGAGGGCAGCTGTTTATGAAGCTTGGAGGAAGCTTTGGGCTGTCGAGAAAAAAAGAAATTCCCTCCTGGATGCGCTCAAAATGGTTCCGCTATGGTTTTTTGACTTTTTTTATGGTAATGTTTATTCAGATGCTTTATCAGACCTATCTTGTGTATGCGGGAGCAAATGATTTGGGAAAGGCCGTCAAGGTGCTTTGGACATTTCGCCTGCCATGGCATTGGGCTTATTATGACTATGGACTGCCGGGGTGGATTCATCAGTTTGCTTTCGGTTTTTACAGTGTGATGCTGACGTCCACAATTTTGGGGATTTTGACAATGATACTCTTTAAACCCCGCTCCTGGTGCGTTTACTGTCCCATGGGAACAATGACGCAGGAAATTTGCAGGTTAAGGAATAGGGATAAAATGGAGGAAGGAAACCATGGAAGAAAAGGCGAAGATGCTGGCGGAGCTCTTGAAGATGCTGGCCAATGATAAAAGGCTTTTGATACTGTGTGCTTTGGCGGAGCGGCCTATGAGTGTGGGAGAAATTGTGGAGAAGCTTGACAGCATCAGCCAGTCGGGTGTTTCTCAGCACCTGGCGGCAATGAAGGCCAGAGGAATACTGGACTGTGATAAACAAGGGCAGACAGTGACCTATTATATTGCGGATGACAGAATAACGGAGGTTATGGCGGTATTGAAAAAATGCTACTGCTAAAGGACGCGGCGCGGCCGGCGGGCAACTGGAGAGAGGCCGAAAGTTCTCTATTCCAACGGAAAAGAAAACTGTGTTTTAAGAGACGGCCGGCAAGAGGTTTATTATCGCCCTGAGCCAGATCTGACCCACTGTTTTTTAAAAGCGAGGCATAAATGAAAAAACGCGTAAGGCGTTTTGACTTAAGAAAACAAAACGCAAACTAGATTGGATTGTGAAAGAAATGCCGGGGCTGTAAAATAGGAAAACAAAGCAATATGATTTTAATAAGCAAAGAAGGCTTGATTCATCAAGCCTTCTTTGCTTCAATTCTTTCTTATGGCACTGACCATTGGAACTATGGTTTCGGGGGTGGAGTTCCCCAAAATCTCAACTAGCTTGGCAGTCCCATCCTTTTCATTGGATTCTCTTTTTTTGTTTCCTATTCCTGATCCTCAGGAGTGTTTTCCTGATGGGAAATCAATTTTTTAACACTTTTTTCGAATTTTGTTCTGGGCAGCATGACAAGATGACCGCATTTCCTGCATTTGATACGGAAATCAATACCTGTTCTCAATATTTCCCATTCATTTGAGCCGCAGGGGTGCGGCTTTTTTGTCTGTACAATATCGCCCACTGAAAAATCCATAGCAAGTACCTCCTTCCTAATCTTTCTTAATATGAACAGTGCGCTGGGGAAAGGGAATGCTGATGTTTTCCGTATCCAGCCGTTTTTTAATTGTCAGCTTTAATTCCCTCTCTATGCGGTAGTTTTCCTTAATTTCACACTCTGCGGTAATTCTGACTGTGACGGCGTTTTCTCCCAGGGATATGATGCCAAGCACCGTTGGCTTTTGCCTGAGCCCCTTGATTTCGATAAAGGCTTTTTCCATCTCATCATTCAGCACCTTCAGGACACGATCCATGTTTTCGCTGTAGTCAATATCAATGTCCACAACTGCGTTAATAAACTCCTTGCACATATTGGTCACGATTTTGACAGAGCCGTTTGGAATAATGAATACTGTGCCGTCTGCCGCTCTTAGATGCGTGGTTCTGAGGCTGATTCCCTCCACTGTGCCTGTATGGCCTTCTATGGTTACAATATCACCGACACCGTACTGGTCTTCAAAAAGGATAAAAAATCCCGCGATAATATCCTGTACCAAATTTTGAGCGCCCAGGGCAACGGCGACGGATCCTGCGCCCATAACCGCTACAATGGACGCCTCGGATACCCCAAGCTTTGAGAGTATGATAAAAAAGGCCAGGGCATAAAAAATATATTTGACAACGCTTGACACCATGGAGTCCAGAGTATTTGCTTTTCTGCTGTCCATGAAGCGGACGGAATCCCTGTTGGAGGTAAAAAACCTGTGTATGGATTTGCGGCTGAGACGTATAAGCAGAGTACAGATAATAATAACAGCTGCGCAGTATAAAAGCTTTATGCCCAATTCCATAGAGCCAACAAGAAAACGGTTCAAAAAAACTGAAAAATCCATTTTTACCTCCTTAAATCCTTTGAATTGCGGCCTGAACCAGCTCCTCAAAAAAGCGCAGGTGCAGGCTGTTTCTTTCAAACAGACATTCCGGATGCCATTGAAGGCCCATTGCAAAAGGCAAATCACAGTGCTCTATGGCTTCTATGACGCCGTCGCTGCTTCTGGCGCAAACTCTGAAATGCTCGCCGGTTTTTTCGCTGACAGCCTGATGATGAAAAGAGTTTACCTGTAATTTTGTGTCCTCCACAATATGATGAAGCCTTGAGCCTTCTGTAATTTCAATGCTATGGGTGGGATAATAGGTCGGCGCCATCTGAACATGTTTGAGAAAATTCCTGTCAAGGGAGTAAATATCCTGTATGACGCTGCCGCCGTCTGCCACAGCCATAATCTGCATACCGCGGCAGATACCCAGCATGGGGATTTTCATGGAAAGGGCTTTTTTGCACATTTCCAGTTCAAATGCGTCGCGGACAGGGGAGATTTCGCCGTTTCCCACAATGGGCTCTTCTTGGAACAAAAGCGGGTCAATGTCATTTCCGCCGGAAAAAATAATACCATGCAGATGCTCCAGGGCGGATAAGGAGTTTTCAATGGAGTCGTAGCAAAGAACTACGGGAATGCCGCCGCATAAGCCAACTGCTTCGGCATATTTCCGGTTCAGCTTTAATTCTGTTTCCCTCTCCTGAAGGGAGGGGGTAATGGCAATCAATGGTTTCGTATTCATATAAGATACCATCCTTTTTCTATTTTCATACAATAGGATATGCAAATGTATAATACTATTGTATAATAGCATAAAAGTATGGTAAAATACATATAATTTTTAAACTTTACCCTCCGGGGCTTCGCGGCAAAAAAGGCGGGAATGCCCTGTAAACAGCCGGTTAGGAGATGAATCAGCCTTGATTACCATAGGAATAATAGGGGCCATGGAAGAAGAAGTAACACTGATGAAGGAAAAGATTGATATTGTCACGGTGAAAAATGTGATTGGCCTTGATTTTGTGATAGGAACCTTTCATGATAAAAGCGTTGTTGTTGTGAGAAGCGGTATCGGCAAGGTAAACGCAGCCGTATGCGCACAGGTACTGATAGATCATTTTGCTGTTGATTATATTGTAAATACCGGCGTTGCCGGCGCTGTCTATAGAGATCTGAAAATAGGGGATATTGTGATTTCCTCTGATGCGGTACAGCATGATATGGATGCTTCCGTATTCGGGGATCCGGTTGGCGTAATACCCAGGATGGACGAGAGCTTTTTTAAGGCGGATGAAGAAATGATAGCCATAGCCCGTGAAGCGGGAGCAGCTCTTTTTGGTGCGGAGCATGTTTTTGTTGGAAGAATAGGCAGCGGTGACCAGTTTATTTCCTCGAAGGAGGGAAAATCGAGAATTTGGGAAACGGTAGAGGCCTACTGTGCGGAAATGGAGGGGGCTGCTATTGCCCAGACCTGTTATCTGAACAGAATACCCTATCTCATCATCCGTTCCATATCAGACAATGCAGATTCCTCCGCTGATGTTTCCTTTGATAAGTTTGTTTTGCAGGCGTCCAAAAATTCAGGCATGCTTCTTGAGGCGCTGCTGGAGAAAATATAGGCTAGTCCCTTTATAGCCTTTCAAAAGACTTGAATTCATTTTTCAAAAAAGTTTTGCCCGATTTTTAAGGAAAACGCATTTTCCGTTAGGAGTCAGGGTATAGCATGTCCTTGTGAGAGTTTGAGGAGAAGGGCACTGAGGTTTTGGTATTTAGATGCGATGAAAGCTTGATTTATCAAGCTTTCTTTTATTATTGGGATAAATATTGTTTGGTTTCTTAAGGCACGCTATAAACTGCTTCGCTCCTTTCATTTTTTGTATTGGACAGACATTTTTGCCTGTGGAATTTTTTCATGCCTTTTTCATCTGCTGTGCGGGTTGCAAATATGGAAAATTTTGGTTAAAATAATGTTGGAAGCAACAAAAGGAAAAAAGAATAGGAGAACAGTATGGATATTTTAAAAACACTTCAGGAAGAATTTGGAATAAAAGCGTTTCAGGTGGAGAACACAGTTAAGCTTATTGATGAGGGAAATACCATACCCTTTATTGCCAGATATCGTAAAGAAATGACGGGTTCTCTGGATGATCAGCTCTTAAGAGAGCTTTATGAGAGGCTTAATTATCTGAGAGGTCTGAATGAGAAAAGGGAAATGGTCAGCCGAAGCATAGAAGAAAGCGGGAATATGACAGAAGAGATAATGAAAAAGCTTTCGTGCGCCACGACGGTGACGGAAATTGAGGATATATACCGCCCTTACCGCCCAAAGAGGAGAACAAGGGCGACAGCGGCCAAAGAAAAGGGGCTGCAGGAGTTGGCTGATTTGATTTGGGGGCAGAGACTTCTGGTGTCTCTTGAGGAGCATGCAGCCGCTTTTATTGATGAGGAAAAAGGGGTGACATCGGTACAGGAGGCGATTGATGGCGCGAAGGATATTTTGGCTGAGACGGTCTCTGACGATGCGGAGATAAGAAAGCTGGTCAGAAAGGATACCCTTCAGACAGGATTTTTGGCTTCCAAGGGAGTGGATGGTAAGGAAGAATCCGTCTATGAAATGTACTATGATTTTTCAGAGCCTGTCAGAAATATGGCGGGACACAGAGTATTGGCGGTGAACAGAGGGGAAAAGGAAGGCTTTCTGACGGTTAAAATTGAAGCAGAAGAGGAAAGAATACTGGAGAGAATCAAGCGCAGAATCATAAAAAAGGACAGTCAAACGGAGGCTGTTTTGACGGAGGCCATAGAGGACAGCTACAAGAGGCTGATTGCGCCGTCTATTGAAAGAGAAATCAGAAATGATTTGACGGAAAAAGCACAGGAGGGGGCTATCAAGGTTTTTGCGGAAAACCTGAAGCAGCTTTTAATGCAGCCGCCTATCAAGGATAAGGTAGTACTGGCTTTAGATCCCGCCTTTCGGACAGGCTGTAAAATAGCGGTTATTGACCAGACCGGAAAAACCCTCGACACAGCAGTGGTATA
The DNA here is from genome assembly GCA_019422105.1 of Bacillota bacterium. GTDB lineage: Bacteria > Bacillota > Clostridia > Lachnospirales > Anaerotignaceae > JAHZDZ01. Next base: position 77,791 of record JAHZDZ010000002.1, read on the forward strand.
TCCAACGCCGCCTCAAAATAAAACAGCAGAGGCAAAAAAGAAGCTGACAGAGCTGATTGACAGATTCAAGGTTGAGGTCATTGCCATCGGAAACGGCACCGCCTCACGGGAGTCTGAGCTGTTCGTGGCGGACATGCTGAGGGACATCAAGAGAACAATTTATTATGTTATCGTCAATGAGGCGGGGGCCTCCGTCTATTCTGCTTCCAAGCTGGGTGCCGAAGAATTCCCCCAGTTTGATGTGGCGTTGAGAAGCGCTGTGTCTATTGGCAGGAGGCTTCAGGATCCTCTGGCGGAGCTTGTTAAAATCGATCCGAAATCCATAGGCGTTGGGCAGTATCAGCATGATATGAACCAGAAAAGGCTTGGGGAAGCCTTGGGCGGTGTTGTGGAAAGCTGTGTCAACACTGTCGGTGTGGATTTGAATACAGCCTCTCCCTCTCTTCTCTCCTATGTATCGGGCGTCAGCACAGCGGTCAGCAGGAATATATTGGCTTACAGAGAGGAAAAGGGGAAATTTAAGAGCAGAAAAGAACTGTTGAAGGTGCCGAAGCTGGGGCCGAAGGCTTTTGAGCAGTGTGCGGGATTTCTGCGCATATTGGAAAGTGATGAGGTTTTGGATAGAACGGGCGTCCATCCGGAGAGCTACGAGGCGGCAAAAAAGCTGTTGAAAAAAGCCGGCTATACGCAGCAGGATGTGAAGGAGAAGAAAATCACCGGACTGAGGAAAAAAATACTCTCTGTGGAAGAAACAGCAGAGGAATTGGGTATCGGTATTCCCACCCTTGAGGATATTATGAAGGAGCTGGAAAAGCCGGGGCGTGACCCAAGGGAGGATATGCCTGCGCCGGTTCTGAGAAGCGATGTGCTTAAGATGGAGGATTTGAGAGAGGGAATGGTGTTAAAGGGCACTGTACGCAATGTCATAGATTTTGGAGCCTTTGTGGATATTGGTGTTCATCAGGACGGTCTTGTCCATATCTCACAGCTCTCAGATAAATTTATAAAGCATCCATTGGAGGCTGTCAGCGTCGGGGATGTTGTGAATGTAAAGGTATTGAGTGTGGATATTGGAAAGAAAAGGATTGCACTGAGCATGAAGGGAATAGAATAGGAAAAGCGGAAAAAAGCGCAGACAGTAATGTCTGCGCTTTTAAGCTTATAAAAGGTCAAAGATGGGAAAGACGCACCTCCATGCCTTTGAAGAGGCCCGATTAATATCTTCCAGGGAAAGGTCCTGGCATGTCTTTAGCCTATGCGGATAAAATTGTATCGGATATGGCATTGCCGTATCTTCACTCAGGAAAGAGCAGAATGTTTAAGTCTTTGTAAATGCCGGTATTTGGAAGGGAATGCAGCAGAGAGAGAAAATGAAGAAAAATTTCAAAACAGCTATTGAAATTAGGGAAATATCTGTTATAATAAGAAATGAATTAAAGATAGGATTCTTCAGGGCAGGGTGAAATTCCCGACCGGCGGTAAAGTCCGCGAGCGCAGATGTTTTGTGCTGATTTGGTGTAATTCCAAAACCGACAGTAAAGTCTGGATGGGAGAAGAATAGGTATTGGGATGCTGTTTTGTTCCAGTTATTTATTTTGACGTGTTGACAACCTGAAGATTTTCAGGTTGTTTTTTTATTCCTATTCTTGACGGAATGGAAAAACAACCCGCTTTATGGGGCGGTTTGCCCGGCAAACTGAAAATTTATTGACAAATATGGAGGGAAAGAAAATGGAAAAAGCAGAACAGGGTAATTTTATGGCAAAGGGGGCGTCCGTGAACAGGATGTCTACAAAACAGCTGGTTGTGATGGCAATGCTTGCGGCGGTATCGATTGTATTTGTTTCCGTGATACATTTTCCGCTGTTTCCGGCAGCGCCGTTTTTAGAGTATGATCCGGCAGATATTCCCATTCTCATTGGAACCTTTATGTATGGCCCCATAGCGGGATTTTTACTGACGGTGATTGTTTCCTTTATTCAGGGCTCAACGGTGAGCGCGGGAAGCGGCATTATCGGTATTGTAATGCATATTGTGGCGACGGGAAGCTGTGCTTTGATTGCGGGAAGCATATATTACAGGAATAAGACGAAAAAAACGGCCATGATAGCCCTTTTGGTTGGCGCTTTGACTATGACGGCGGCAATGGTGCTGATGAACCTTATTTTGACCCCTATTTTTATGGGTACGCCAATGGAGGTTGTACTGCCGATGATTGTACCTATTATTCTTCCCTTTAACTTATTGAAATCAGGTATTAACTGCGTTATTACCTTTATATTGTATAAGTCTATTTCCCATATAATTAAGCATGAAAACTAATTGATTCTTTCACTATGGCTCCGGCAGAAAAAACTGCCGGGGCTATTTTTATATATAAGGAAACGGGAAGGAGAGAGGGTTGCTTATTTTATGCAGTATGTTATATCGCACAGGCAAAAAGCATTTTTGAGCAAAGTAAAACTCTAAAAAAGACATTTGAGGATAAAATTGGTAAAAATTCATGTAAATTTTTTACCTCTAATTGATAATACCCTTCCAGAGGCCTTTTTTCTGTGAAAGCGTCTTTTTGTCTGATTTGTACATTGAAGGGGAAAATTTAAATTGCATTAGAAAATAAATATGGCATGATTGGCTATATACCGTTTATTTGTTACAGGGGATTGTTCAACTATGACAAATAAGTTTGGAAATATTTTATGATGTATTGATAGAAAAACATATCAAATACGCCTCTATTTTGTTATAATTTAGACAAAACCTATTTTTTGTTAAAACGTCTAAGGATTTTCCATAGGAAAGAAATGAAGGAGGAGTTTTAATGACTGCAAAAGCTGTTTTGCCCTTTAAGGGGACAAAAGCACAGGAAACAAAGCTGATGGAAATCATCGGCCGCCACCAGAACCAGCCGGGCGGACTTATGCCCGTATTGCAGGAGGCACAGGAGCTTTACGGCTATCTGCCAATTGAGGTTCAGACAATGATTGCGGAGGGGCTAAACCTGCCGTTATCAGAGGTCTATGGCGTAGCCACTTTTTATTCCCAGTTTTCCCTTACCCCCAAAGGTGAAAACAGAATCAGCATCTGTATGGGTACGGCCTGTTATGTTAAGGGCTCTGAAAAAATACTGAATTCCATTGAGCAGCGTCTAGGTATTAAAAGCGGCGAATGTACGGATGACGGGCTGTTTTCTCTGGACTCTACCAGATGTATCGGCGCCTGCGGTCTTGCTCCGGTAATGATGGTAAATGACGACGTTTACGGCAAGGTAAAGGTTGAGGATCTTGACGGCATATTGGAAAAGTACCGCAAGAAATCTGTCAACAAGCATCTGTAGAGGGGGGATAAAACATGACCATAGAGGAATTAAAGGCAATTAAAACAAAAATGGAAAAGGTTGTGCAGGTTCGCCGTGAAGTGGGAGAGCACGAAAAGGAGCTTGTGGAAGCTTCCGGCTATAAATATCAGGTTCTTGTCTGCGGCGGTACAGGCTGTACCTCCTCCGGCTGTAAAGCGGTGGTTAAGCAATTGCGGAAATCCATAAAGGAGCATGGTTTGGAAGAAAGTGTGCTGGTAGTCACAACAGGCTGCTTTGGGCTTTGTGCTTTGGGACCCATTATGATAATTTACCCGGAGGGCAGCTTCTACAGCATGGTAAGCCCCGACTCCGTTGAGGAGATAGTTGCGGAGCATCTTGTAGAGGGCAGGGTTGTAAAGCATCTGCTCTATCAGGAAACGGTTTTGGAGGACGGCAGCGTAAAGAGCCTGAATGAGACTAATTTCTATAAAAAGCAGCTCCGTGTGGCTCTTAGAAACTGCGGCGTTATCGATCCTGAGAATATAGAAGAGTACATAGCAACAGGAGGTTATGAGGCGCTTGCGAAGGTTCTGAGCGAGATGCTCCCTGACGATGTCATAAACGCCCTTAAAATATCCGGACTCAGGGGAAGAGGCGGCGGCGGATTCCCGACAGGAATGAAGTGGGAGTTTGCGAAAAAATCTGAGGGCGAGCAGAAATATGTCTGCTGTAACGCCGACGAGGGTGACCCCGGCGCGTTTATGGACAGAAGCATATTGGAGGGCGACCCCCACGCTGTGATTGAGGCTATGATTATAGCGGGCTACACCATAGGGGCAAACATGGGCTATGTCTATGTCAGGGCGGAATATCCCATCGCCGTAAAGAGACTTCAGATAGCCATTGAGCAGGCGAGAGCCTATGGACTTTTGGGTGAAAATATATTTGATACAGGCTTTGATTTCGATTTGGAAATCCGTCTTGGCGCCGGCGCCTTTGTCTGCGGCGAGGAGACAGCACTTCTTACCTCTATTGAGGGACACAGAGGCGAGCCTCGTCCGAGACCTCCGTTTCCGGCAGTCAAGGGCCTTTTTGGAAAGCCGACTGTTTTGAACAATGTGGAAACCTATGCCAATATTCCCCAGATTATCAGCAAGGGGCCGGAATGGTTTGCGAGTATGGGTACGGAAAAATCCAAGGGCACAAAAGTATTCGCATTGGGCGGAAAAATTACAAACGTTGGCCTTGTGGAGATTCCAATGGGTACGACGCTTCGGGAAATTGTGGAGGAAATCGGCGGCGGCATTCCCAACGGCAAGAAATTTAAGGCGGCGCAGACGGGCGGCCCCTCCGGCGGCTGTATTCCGGCGTGCCATATTGATACACCTATTGACTATGAAAACCTCATTGAGAGAGGCTCTATGATGGGCTCAGGCGGTCTTATCATTATGGATGAGGACAACTGTATGGTGGATATTGCAAAGTTCTTTCTGGAGTTTACCGTTGAGGAATCCTGCGGAAAGTGTACGCCATGCCGTATCGGTACCAGAAGGCTTTACCAGTTTTTAGAGAAAATAACAGAGGGAAAAGGCGAATACGAGGATCTGGAAAAGATAAAGGAATTATGTATGCACATGAAATCCACCTCCCTCTGCGCCCTGGGGCAGACGGCGTCTAATCCTGTATTGTCAACCATGCGTTATTTCAGGGATGAGTATATCGCGCATGTGGTGGATAAAAAATGTCCTGCCGGCGTCTGTAAGGAGCTTCTGTGCTATGAGATACTGCCGGATAAGTGTATGGGCTGTACCGTCTGTGCGAAGAATTGTCCTGTGGACGCCATATCAGGCGTCTTAAAGAAGCCGCATGTAATAGACAAAAAGAAATGTATCAAGTGCGGTATGTGTATGAGAAAATGTAAGTTTAACGCCATTGTGAAGAAGTAAGAGAGGGGGATAAAAAATGTCTATGGTAAACATGAAAATAAATGGAATGCCGGTTACGGTTCCGGATAATTATACAATATTGCAGGCTGCCAAAGAGATAAACATTGAAATCCCGTCTCTTTGCTATCTGAAGGGTATCAATGCCATCGGAAGCTGCCGTGTCTGCGTTGTTGAGGTAAAGGGAAAGCCGGGGCTTGTGGCGAGCTGCGTTTATCCGGTTGCGGAGGGCATGGAGGTATTGACTAACACGGCCAACATCAGAACCTCCAGAAAGATGACGCTTGAGCTGATACTGTCCAGCCATTTCAAGAAATGCCTCTCCTGTGTGCGCGGCAACAACTGTGAGCTTCAAAAGCTTGCCTTTGACTACAATGTAGATTCCGACCGCTTCTTTGCGGAGGAAATCAGCTATGATATAGACGACGCGTCGCCCTATGTCGTCAGGGATAACAATAAATGTATCCTTTGCAGGCGCTGTACGGCTGCCTGTGAGAAAATACAGGGCGTTTCCGCTATCGGCGTCATAGGACGCGGCTACAAGTCTCATATTGGCTGTGCCTTTGAGAAGAGTCTTGACGAGGTTGCCTGTGTGGGCTGCGGACAGTGTATTGTTGCATGTCCGGTCGGCGCCTTAAATGAGAAGAGCAATATTGACGAGGTTTGGGACGCTATTGCGGATGAGAAGAAGAAGGTTGTATTCTTCACGGCGCCTTCTATCCGTGCCACGCTTGGCGAATGCTTTGATATGCCAATCGGTACCAATGTGGAGGGCAAAATGGTTGCCGCTATCCGCAGACTTGGCGCAGACAAGGTATTTAATATGGATGTGACAGCCGATTTGACGGTTATGGAGGAGGCCAATGAGTTTTTGGAGAGGGTTAAAAATAAGGATACTCTTCCGATTATCACCTCCTGCTCTCCCGGCTGGGTGAAGTTCTGTGAGCACTATTATCCTGAGTTTATTCCGAACCTTTCCACCTGTAAATCTCCGCAGCAGATGTTTGGCGCGGTTTTGAAGACCTACTATTGCCAGAAGACAGGTATTGACCCGGAGGATTTGTATGTGGTCAGTATCATTCCCTGTACGGCGAAAAAGTTTGAAATTACAAGAAAAGAGGAATGCGCCTTTGAGTTCCAGGATGTGGACGCTGCTCTGACGACCCGTGAGCTTGCAAAGATGATTAAGGGCGCGGGTATCAAATTCATAGATTTGAAGGATGAAAAATTTGACGATCCTTTCGGCACAGCCAGCGGCGCCGGTGCTATATTCGGTGCAACCGGCGGTGTTATGGAAGCGGCTCTGCGTACAGCCAGCGTAATGCTTGACGGTGACTTTACCAAAACGGATTTCAAAGAAGTGCGGGGTACAGACGCTATCAAGGAAGCCACCTACAACGTAGCGGGCATGGAAATCAATGTGGCGGTGACCAGTGGTCTTGCCAATGCCAGAAAGCTTCTTGACAGCGTTAAATCGGGCGAAAAGCAGTATCATATGATAGAGATTATGGCGTGCCCGGGCGGTTGTATCAACGGCGGCGGTCAGCCCTGCCAAAGTGACAGCGTCAGAAATTACAAGGATTTGAAGGCGCTGCGCTCCAAGGCACTATATGACATGGACAGAAAGATGAGCCTGAGAAAGGCGAATAACAGCCCTGTTGTCAAAATGCTGTATGATGAGTTTTTTGATGCTCCGGGAAAACCGAGGGCGCACAGAATACTGCATACAAGCTACGTCAAACGGAATAAATATTGAGAAGTAAAAAGCCCCCTGAAAACAGGGGGCTTTTTTGTTGTCTCAAAAAAATCTCAAAAAAATCTTTAAAATTTGAATTTGTGACCGATTTGTAACGGAAGATATTTACAATAAATGTATATAGAAAAGAAAAAATTCATTTTGTGCTATATAAACTGGCCTTTATAGATGCCAGGTAAGGGGAGGAACCGGGTATGAAGAAAAAATGCAGGGTATTTATTGCTGTCATATTGGCAATGGCACTGTTTATTCCTGGCAATGTATACGCAGAAACGGATAATTCTGTTTCACAGGAGGCAAACAGTACACAGGACAACGAAAATGCTCAGGACAACAGCGGCAGTCAGGATAATGAAAATGATCAGGACAGCAGCGACAGTCAGGATAATGAAAATGATCAGGACAACAGCGGCAGTCAGGATAATGAAAGTGATCAGGACAACGGCGGCAGTCAGGATAATGAAAATGATCAGGACAGCAGCGGCAGTCAGGATAATGAAAGTGATCAGGACAACGGCGGCAGTCAGGATAATGAAAATACTCAGGACAACAGCGATAATCAGGATAATGAAAATGATCGGGGAGACGAAAGCAATCAGGATGTTGATAATGAGCAAAGCGGCGGCACAGAGGAAAACGATAATATAGAGAAGGACATCAATGGCGAAGCCGGCGGCGATAAAGCGGACGAGGATAAAGTGCAGGTGACGAATCCGTCTGATATAAATAACATCATACAGCCGGAGGCAGTCAATAAATTAATAATGCCCGTCAACGATATTGTGCTGGGATACAAAATTTCCTTTGCAGAAGCTCCGTTTAAGATAAGATTTTATGATTATGCAAACAAGGCATATACCTACCTGACAGACGGAATGGTAATCATGCCGGAGCAGCTTTATAATCATGAAAAACTCGTTATTTATATGGCGGATTTAGAAGGAATTCGTTTGGACGGACTGAAATTTGAAATCGATGGGCAGGAAGTACAGCTGGGTTCCTTCAGCTCAGGATTTAAGGCGATTGCCCTGACCGGAGATTTGACGATTAGGGGAAGAATTATTCCCAGTGACATCTACATGAGATTTGATGGAAGCGGCAGATTTATTGGCAGTAACATGGAAGACAGATTAAGTCTGAGCGGGCTGACAGAGCTTCAGAAATTTGGCGAAGTAACAGCGGAGGAAAGGGTGCAGTCCATTTTAACAGCGGCTCAAGAGCAGGCGGAGGGAGTCACTTTAACCGGCTGGAAACTGACAAAGGGAGCAATCGGCACATATCAATCCGGCACAGTTTTTTCACCTGATTTTTCAGAGCTGGCAGACACAGAGGTGACGGTGACAGAGAATACCTATGCAGAGCTCGCTTTCGAGGCTGTCTGGGAGGATTCCAGAGAAAACTATACTGTTTCCTATGAGATTGACGGCGGAGAGGGCGGCAATGTTTTGCTGAAGGACATGGGGCCTTTGCCGGCCGGCGGACGTTCCTATGAGGTTTTAAAACAGGAGGACTATATTTCCACGATTGACAGGGAAGAGGGAAAAGCGGAATTTCTTCTTACAGGCAGTTTCCTGACGAGGGAAAAGATACAGATATTTATAGACGGCAGAGAAATAACAAACATAAGCTCTTTGGCTAATATCAATAACGGAGGCACCTACAGCGGGTATCTTGGAAATGAGTATGTTATGCCTTATCGCGTTTATCTGGGGAATGTAAACGGAAATGTGACGATAAAAGCATATTCATCACAGGAGCGTTTTACAGAGGTACATTATTGGCTGGATGACGACGGTACTGTCATCACAAAGGAAAGCATTTCCCTCCCGGCTCCTGACAGCGGGGAAATTAAAAGGGTAAGCACGGTGAGTATAGGAAGCCAATGGGAATTAGAATACGGTAACTGGGCTGTGCCTAAGATAACGGTCAATGACGGGGAAGAAAATATGGTAAGTGATTTGGAAAGAGGCGGTCTTTTCCTGAATGTACCTGTAGCATGGGAGGAAGGCTTGACATTCCATGTTTACCATACCAGATTACATCCGGTTATGTTCTATAATGCCTATAAAACAACAGAAATTCACGGCCTTTTTGGCGGCGAATGGCAGCCGAATGCAGATGGTTCCTATTACTATCAGGCATTTGGCAGTAATGAACCTATTTATCCTGTCAACGCTTCCTACGCGGATGCGCTGGCGGCCATTGACGACGGGGGAAACAGCTTTGTTGGCAAGGAGCCGTCTCAAGAGTGGCGCAGCATACAGATGGAGAGAGGATACAGGTTTATAGGCTGGGAAATTGTTGAGATTCCTGCTGATGCAGTGGAGAAGCCGGGCGGTGGTTTTTATGCGCTGGGCGATATTGTTCAGATGTCTGATATAGAGGCCATGGGACCTGTGAGAGGAAAGACTTATTTTACCATTGCCTGTGAGAAGGTAGAGGAGGGGGAAAAAGAACCCGACATAGATCCTACTCCCACACCTGTGACCCCCGGCGGAAGACCAGGCAAGCCAAAGCAGCCGGGTGGTGAAGGGGCTGTGGCGATAGAGGATACGGATGTGCCGTTGTCTGACATGCCTGTCATAGAGGAGAAGACAATTGATATTCCTGAGCAGGAAGTACCAATGGCGGATTTGCCTGAGATACCTGAGGCTAAGACGGAACAAAATCCTGATATTCCTCAGACGGGAGATACCTCATACCCTGTTTTATACAGTTTTTCAGCACTTTTATCGCTGGCGGGTATTTTCATATTGAGAAAAAATATGCAGCGGAATAGATAGACTGGAAAAGGTTTTAAAAAAGGGCAGCCGGATTTTATATAATCCGGCTGCCCTTTTTACATGACCGAGGGAAACCGGAGAAGTGTTTATGAAATTTCATTAACCAGAGTATCTCTTTATGATTCTCTGAAAAATATAATTGCAATAAGATTGTAAAGTGTCGGCAAATTGATGTAAAATAGAAAGAAACATGCTTACCTGTTTAGAGGACAGTATTTTTTTACTTGGAGTCAATGGCAGATGATAACGTGATCTTACAGGTTTCCAGGTATTTATCCGGAAGGAATGGAATTTCTATGAGAAAAGATATATTGATGAGAACAAATCTTTTTGTTTGTATTGTGATTGTGTTGGGCTTTGTGATAACTTCCTTTGTCAGCTACCACTCCAACAGGGGGATTTTCAAAAAGGATGTGGAGAGAGTTTCGGCGCTGACGTCTGAGGGGATTTATCATAATATTGACTCCATATTCACTAAGCCGATGAATGTATCTCTGACAATGGCTAATGACAGCCTTTTGAAGAATTTTTTGTCAGAGGAGCAGTCAAGGCTTGACGACAGCGAATTTATAAACGATATGAGGCAATATTTATATGCTTACAAAGAAAAATACAGCTATGATTCCGTTTTTCTCGTATCGGCGAAAACGAACCGCTATTATCATTTTAACGGTCTGGACCGTATTTTGACACAGGGTGACCCTGAGAATGTCTGGTATTATAATTTCTTAAAATCGGACATAGAATGTTCACTCAATATTGACAATGATGAGGCGGCAGACAACGAAATTACCATATTTATTAACTGCAAAATAAAAGACGCTCAAGGCAATGATATGGGGGTTGTGGGCGTTGGCTTTCGTGTCGACTATTTACAGGAGCTATTGAGAGAGTATGAAGCTAAATTTGATATGCGGGCTTATCTGGTCGACGGGGACGGCACGATAGAGGTTTCAACCGATAAAACAGGATATCATGCGGAGGATTTGTTTTTAACCTGTGCCTATCCCGATTTTAAGGAGCGTATTATCTCTGAAAAGGAAAAATCTCTGTCCTTTTGGTATTCTGCGCCTGAGGGCAAAGGCTACGTTGTAACACAGTATGTGCCGAATCTGGACTGGTACCTGATTGTAGACAATGACACCACAGGTCTTGACCAGCAGCTTGCATGGCAGCTTTTTATCGGTATCGTTGTCATTATGGCGGTAGTTGCCTTTGTGCTTTTTATGATTACAAGAATCATACGGAAATATAATGCACAGATTATAGAGCTGACAGTGGCTAAGGAGCAGGAGCACAAGGACGTTTTTCAGGCTGCTACGGAGCAGTTATATGAGAACATATATGAGCTTGACATTACCCATAACCGTGCCGCCAGCGAGTCCACAGAGCATTATTTTGAGAGCCTGGGTGTACCGCGCAATACGCCTTATGAGCAGGCGCTTCATTTAATTGCGCAGCGTCAGATAAAAGAGGAATACAGAGATGGTTATATTTCCACATTTAAGCCTGCCAATGTGTTGGCAGCATATGAGAAGGGAATAGAAAGCCTGACCTATGATTTTATGATAACGAATGATGGAAAAAGCTATTATTGGATGCGTATTACAGCCCGTATTTTCCGCTGGAATGAAGACAATTCCGTGCGTATGTTCATTTACAGGCAGAATATAGACGCGCAGAAGAGACAGGAAAGACAGATGCTTGAGCAGATGCAGAGGGATTCTTTGAGCGGACTTTACAATAAGGCGGCGACCCAGCAGCATATACAAAGGATACTGGAGAAGGCACAGGACAGGTTTTATGCCTTTTTCATATTGGATATTGATAACTTTAAGCTTGTGAACGATACCAATGGTCACGCTTACGGAGATATGGTCATAGCAGAGTTTGCGGATATGCTGAAGAGACAGTTTCGTGCGGGGGATATTGTCGGACGGATCGGGGGAGACGAGTATGCGGTTTTTGTACCGGTTCCTTCTGAGCAGTGGGCTGAGGAAAAAGCGGATACCCTTGTTCGTGCACTGCGTCATGAGTGCAGCGATGGGGAGAGGACTTGTCAAATTTCAACCAGTATCGGTGTAGCCATGGCGCCGAGAGATGGCAGAGATTTTGAAACTCTTTATCGGAATGCAGATGCGGCGCTTTATGAGACGAAAAAGAAGGGGAAGGACGGATATACGGTCTACTGTGAGAAAAAGAATGGATGGAAGGGGACTAGAGGAAAATAGGAAAAGGAAAACAATGCTGTACCGGGGCGGATACCGCTGATTGAAAAGTCTTTTTCAGTTTTGGGGTTTTAAATGATAAATGTGCAGTTCTCTAAGGATAAAAAAGGCGGCCGCATAAAAGCGGCCGCCTTTTTGTCTGTGAAGAGGTACTTTTTATTGCTGCGGCAATAAAAATAAAAAAGTATGAAACGGATTGAATAAAAATCATTCAATCCGTGAAAATAGCCACGCTGCGGCTATTTTTTATTCTTTTTTTCCAAACAACAGGAACAGATACGGCGTTAAGCTTCCCAAAATTGAGCCGAGCCAGGGGTTATGGGTCAGTTTGTATAACAGTTGAGGTACAATAGAGCTCCACTCAAAAATCTGAGAGGTATACATGAAAAAGACAGCACCCGGGCCGGATGTGAGATGAAAAGCCCATTGTATGAAATCTATGAATAAGCCAAGGGCGACAATAATAGATGCGGATAAAAATATTTCCTTCCGTGTCATGCTGCGAAAAAATATTCGGCCGCCTATGAAAAGCGTTGCGGCGAATAGTGCACTGTAAATGATAAATACCCTTGTATCATCAATAGATACCGTTCCGTCAGGTAGTTTGACAACCGCAAAATGTGTCATAAAAAAAATAGCCGCATGATAAGCAATAATGCCTGACAGGATACAAAATAAAGGCACCCTATAGAGTGTGGATTTTCTTATTTTCATAGTGTCCGCCTCCTTTTACGAAATGAAATGGTCTTGGGGGATAAATGTTTATTTTTATACTAGCAGATTTTATTGTACAACGCAAGGCGGTTAAGAAGGAGTGATACAAAATGATGCGATATTGCAATACCAATTCACTTATGACATTCAATGCGGAAGAGTTGAAAAAATCCACAGAGAAATTGTGAGGGTCATTTGCAGACGGGCAGGCCTTTTCTGGACGTTTGGGCAGGTGAATGGGCGGGCAAAGCAACAGCAAATAAAAAAGCCGTCAAAGGAATTATCCTTTGATGGCCTGATGTGTAATCCCATTTATTTTATTGTCAAAACAGTGCTGTATAAAAAGTAGAGAAGGGCGATATGCAGCACAATAGAGATTCCGAAAATAATATAGAATTGAGGTTTTCTGTTTTTGTGGTGAAAAACAGACATACCGGCAAAGCCGCCGATGGCGCTGCCAAGAAGGGCAGCGATAAAAAGTGTAGACTCCGGCACCCGCCACTGCTCTTTTTTTGCGCGCATTTTATCATATCCCATCATGAAAAACAATACCAGATTCAGTATGAGATAGTAAACCAGTAATATTTTTGTCGGCAGATTCATGGCTTAACTCTTCACCACATTTCTCCAGTCCAGGTCTCCGCGGTCAAGAGCCAGAAGCAGTATTTCGGCTGTGGCAAGGTTACTTGCCAGAGGTATATTATGAACATCACAAAGCCTTAAAATGGAATTGATATCCGGTTCATAGTTTTTGGGAGATACAGGGTCGCGAAGAAATATCACAACATCAATGTCATTATTGGCAACCTGAGAGCCTAATTGCTGTTCTCCGCCTAAGCGTCCCGCCAGATACTTATGGACGGTGAGATTGGCGGCCTCCTCTACCAGCCGTCCGGTGGTGCCTGTGGCAAACAAACTATGCTTGCATAAAATATGCCTATATGCGATACAAAGGTTTTCCATCAGTTTTTTCTTGTTGTCATGTGCGATTAATGCGATATTCATATTAAACCCCCTCAAATAGTGACTTTGAACGATTAATGCCTACATTTAATACCAGCCCTATGGCGGCCATGTTGGTCCACATGGAACTGCCCCCGTAGCTTACAAAGGGAAGGGACATGCCGGTATTTGGCAGTATTCCTGTTGCTACACCCATATTGACAAATGCCTGGAAGCCGAGCATGGCGACAACGCCCGCAACAATGAGCTGACCAAAGGAATCCCTGGATCCCATGGCAATGACAATACAGCGGAACAATATAAAAAGAGTGACGGCTATGACGAAAATACAGCCGATAAACCCAAATTCCTCTCCGATAACGGAAAAAATAAAGTCGTTGTGGGGCTCAGGCAGGTAGCTGAGCTGATTCAACGTTCCCTGATAAAGGCCCTTGCCTGTCAGTTGTCCTGAGCCGATGGCGTTTATGGATTTCAATGTCTGGTAGTAGCTGTCGCTGTTTATATCCGGCCGGAACAGGTCTTTGACGCGGGTCAACTGAAAGGATTTCAGTATTTTATCCATAATAAGAGGGTCCTCCCTCAAAATATCATAGATACAGAAACTGCCCAGAGGGATGCCGACGGCCAGAGTCTTTCCGATAATTTTATAGCTGAGTCCCGCCGTAAAAAGCTGTACGCAGCAGATAACCATAATCACCATGGAAGCCGAGAGGGAAGGCTGAAGAAAAATCAGGCCCACCGGAACGGCTGTAAATGCCAGTATCATAAGCAGTATAGGTATATTATTAACCCATTCCTTTTGTTTGTCAATAAGTTTTGCCAGGCAAAAAATCATGATTATTTTGGAAAACTCCGAGGGCTGCAGGCCGATAGGTCCGATACGGATCCAGCGTGTAGCGCCGTTGACCTCTGTTCCCAGAAACCGCACTGCAATGAGTATAAGGATATTTATGGCGTAAAATACCTTGTAATAGCGGGAGAAAAACTCCAAATCCGCAGTAGCGGCAAAGAGCATGATGCCTATGCCTATGATAAAGAAAATAATCTGCTGTATAACATCGGAAGGGCTCTTGCCAAGGTTTATGTGCAGGGCGCTGCCAATGCAGATGATGCCGAAAACAGAAAGGATACAAACGGCAATCACCAGCCAGTAATCAAAGTTTTGGGGTATTTTTCTGTAGTTCATAGTGTTTTACCCTTTCTATCCGGTGATAGGAACATAAAAGGAGCGTATAAGGCGGTTTACCCTTAAGAAAACAAAAATCAGGCTGTCAATGGCTTCATAAGGCAAACATCGAAAGAGCCGCCTTAAGAAAACAAACAATATTTACCTGATAAGCAAAGAAAGCTTGATAAATCAAGCTTTCTTTGCTTCAAGTTTTCTTATGGCACCGACCGTTACTGCGCCCCTTTGTCCATTTTTACTCTGCGTCGTTATTTACTTTACGCATGCTTTTAATTGGAATATTTGCATATAAAACAGGTACTGTGCCATTGTTGTCATCAGATTGTGTCTGTGTAATCTGTATATCCAGTTCTTCCTCGTCAATTTCCATGTAATTGGAAATTACCTTTATGATATCAGTCTTGAGCATTTCAAGTACCTGGGAAGAGCAGTTGACGCGGTCGTGAACCAAAACAAGCTTCAGTCTGTCTTTTGCAACATTTTTAGATGACTGGGACTCTTTCTTGCGAAAGAAACTAAATAAATCCATATTTGTCACATCCTTTAATTGCCGTGGCGGAATAATTTTTTCAGTTTGTCCATAAAGGTTTCCTGAACATCGAAGTTCATCAGGGGAACATCTTCTCCCATAATCCTCTTGGTGATATTGCGATAAGCCTGTCCGGCTTTGGAAGTTTCATCTGTTACAGCCGGCTCGCCTTTATTGGTGGCCACGACAATAGATTCATCATCAGGCACTACGCCCAGAATATCAATTGCCAGTATTTCTGTGACGTCCTCAATGGTCATCATGTCGCCGCGTTTTACCATGTCAATTCTCAGCCTGTTTAAAATTAAAGTAGGATTGTTCAGGCAGTTAGCCTCCAACAGACCGATAATTCTGTCTGCGTCTCTGACGGCGCTGACCTCAGGTGTTGTGACAACGATAGCACGATCCGCACCGGCAATGGCGTTTTTAAAGCCCTGCTCAATACCGGCCGGACAGTCAATAATTATGTAATCAAAGCCTTCTTCTTTCAAATTTTCACAAAGCTTTTGCATCTGCTCCGGTGATACTGCATTTTTATCCCTGGTTTGAGCAGCAGGAAGAAGGAAAAGGCCGTCATAGCGTTTATCCTTGATGAGCGCCTGTTTGATTCTGCAATTACCTTCCACGACGTCTACCAAATCATAAACGATTCTGTTTTCAAGGCCCATAACAACGTCAAGGTTTCTAAGACCGATATCAGCGTCAACCAATGCAACCTTTTTGCCGTTTTGTGCAAGGCCCGTGCCGATATTGGCAGAGGTTGTGGTTTTGCCTACGCCGCCTTTTCCGCTTGTTATAACAATTACTTCACCCATTTGTGTTATCCCCCTAGCAATAGTGCTTATTCTATTTAGCATATAGGCTCTTATGTCATTATGGTACAAAAAACCATTTCGGATTTTACGAAAATCGATGTTTTTTGTATCTTTTTAAAAACATTTCATGAAACAGTAATAAATTTCTAATGTACCTATATATATCTATATTAACAAAAAAATGCAAGTTTTGCATCATTTTTTTTAAGCAAATTCCTTACTATTTTTGCCTAAATCGACAAAATGCGACTGTCAGGATAAGGGAACGACATAAATTTGCCCATCCTCGATATAAGCGTACTCCGGAATATTGGAATTCGGTTTTTCATCTGCATCGGGAAAGCGGGTTATAATGTCTGCAATCCTCAGCTGTACCGGCGTCATGGAGAGGGCGGCGACAAAGGCTTCCCTGCGCCCGGCGGAGCCTGCGTGGGCGATTCCCTTTAAAGCGCCGAGAATAATAATATTTCCCTCAGCCTTTACAATACCGCCCGGATTGACATCGCCTATTATGACGACGCTTCCGTTAAACTCTACGGACTGGCCGCTTCTGACGGCGCCTTTGTGGAATTTCGTAATGTTTTCCTGCTTAATACTCTCTGATAATATAACAGATGGTTCCGTATTTTTTTCGTTCTCTGTTTTGACAAAGGCAATATTCATGTTGGTTTTCAGAGATATGATGTTCAGAAGCTCTGATTCCTGCTCCTCTGTCAGTTCCTTGCCCTTAAATGTAATGGAGGTTTTAACGCCGTCAAAAAATTTTGCGGCATCCTCCACCTTTTTTTCTAATTGTTCCTTTATTGTCTCATAATCGCAGTTTTCATCCAGAAGCAGAGAAATACCGTCTTTTGTTCCTTTAAATATTACATGGTTTTCGTTATTCATGTCCTACCTCCATGAGTTAAATTTATTGGGCCAAAACATTATCCATATGGTTATTTTCAGGGACGTAATTGAGTCCCATGTATTCTGCAATGACCTTTTTGGCAACAACTGCCGCAGGGGACGAGCTGGCTTCCCCGTAGGGTATCATGACTGTGACTGAAATTTGAGGCTCGTCATAGGGCGCAAAGCCGACAAACCAGGTGTGGGAGCTGCGGTTCAGATTTTCCTGGGCCGTACCGCTTTTTGCGGCTACATCCACAGGAAAATTACTGAAGACGCCGCGGAGGGTTCCCTTTGGCCCCTGTGTTACCAGGCGCATACCCTCATAGACAGCCTCCAAATTCTTTGGAGAAACCTGGAGTATATTCTCAATTTCAGTTTCTGTCTGTTCAAATATTGTTTTATCCGGATTTTCTACCTTGTCAATCAGGTGCATTTTATATCGGGTTCCACCGTTTGCAAGCGTTGCAATATATTTTGTCATATGAACCGGCGCGTAGTTATTAACGGACTGGCCGATTGCCGTACGGATAGTGTCGCCGTCTACCCAGCGGGTCTGGCTGGTGGTAGCATCCGGATTTCTCATTTTTGTGATATATTCCTTGTAGTCAGGCGAGGCCATATTTGGCATATCTCCGCCGATCTCAATGCCTGATGGGGAATTAAGACCGAATGCATCCATATATTCGTTTAATGTGGCAATAGATTTCAGGCTGTCGCCTGTGGAAGCATTTCCCATGCGGTATGCCAGCTCATAAAAGAAATAGTTGCAGGATACCTCAAGGGCAGTTGAAACATTGATGCTGCCATGGGTTGTACCGTTTGCAGCAATCCAGCACTTGGCATAGGGAATGCCCGTCTTTGTGAAGGTGCCCTCATCCCGGATGGTGGTGTTGGGCGAGATTGTGCCGCTTTCAAGGCCCGCAATTGCCGTAATCATTTTGAAGGTGGAGCCAGGCGCCTTATTCTGTGACAGAGGTCTGTTGACCAGAGGCGTAGTGTACTCATTATTCAAAAGGCTGTTGTAATATTCGTTGTTAAAGTTGTTTACCAGCTCATTATTGTCATAGGAGGGGTAAGTGACAAGGGCCAGAGTTTCCCCTGTGTTTACGTCAGATACCACCACAGAGCCGGAGCAGGGATCCAAATCTGTATCGCTGGGGCGCAGCTCCTTTGCCCGCAGCTTTTCAATGACTACACTCAAAGGAGTAATGGCGCCTGCCTGTATTCGATTAAGATAATTCTCATCCGCTGTTATTTTTCCCTGCTCTACAAGGCAGAGTATCAGCTGTTTGCTGGTTATCCGCCCTGTCTCTATGGCATCTGTCAATATCTGACGGGCTAAATCCTTATCTTCTTTTTCAGAGATGTCTATATTTGCCTTTTCGTCCAGTATAATCTGTTTCAGATACATCTGCTGTCCGTCTGCCGAGGCCATGATCTTTTTCAGGGAAAGGCTGTCGACCTGCACCATGGAAATAAAAAACTGCTTCAGTGTAATGGGATAATCTTTTTTGGATGCTGCCGTCAGTTTTGAAATCAAAACATCTGTCAGGGTTTCCTCCAGATAGTCATAGGCTGCAACCTGCAGGTCCTCGTCAATAGTCAGAAATACGTCCTTGCCGCTGACAGGCTGCTTCGTTTCAATGGTACTGATGCGGCGGCCTACGTTATCCACCTCCACAAGCATTTTTCCGTCCTCGCCGTTGAGCGCCGTTTCCTTTACCTTTTCGATACCGCTTTTGCCGACAATATCGGTTTGGGTATAGCCATATTTCTCCACATATCCGTTTTGCTGAAATTCGGCAAACTCTGTATCCGATATTTTTCTGATATAACCGAGGATGTGAGAAAAATATTCGCCAAGAGGATAGGTGCGCAGGGAGTCCGTATCAATCATAACACCCGGGAACGAGTCCTGCTTTTCCTCCAGATTGGCCACTGTTTTGCTGCTTATCTCAAGAGCCACTGTGACAGGCTGGTATTTTTTGTAGCGGTATTGATACAGGTTATACCGCAGAGAGAGTATCTTTCTTTTTGTATTATAAGACAAATTTTCCGGTATATCAAAATAATCCACCAGATAATCCACAGTCTGAGCCGCATTATAGGAAAGGGCATCTCCTCTCATGCCGAATTGCTCCTTCCAAGACTGTTCCTTGCTGTCGTTTCCGTCAAAAAGAAAGGTATAGGGCTGCGCGGAGGATATGGGAAATTCATCCACCATTGTTTCATTGTTTTCCTCCAGAAGCTGTATGAGGGAGGCAAGCATTAAATTTTTATCGGGAATGGCAATGCCCAAAGAGATTATTTTTCTTTTCAGGGTTTCGTCACAGCCCGAGGGAATATCAAACTTATTTTCCAGATATGCCATTGCTTCCTCTGCACTCATTTTCAGTTGCTTTTTATCCAGCCCAACAGATTGTTTCCATTTTTTCTCCGCGTCCTTGTCATCCGCAGGGAAGGTAAAGGAATAGGGCTTTTGTGTGATGGGCAGTGTATCCTCTACCGCTTCTCCTTTTTCTTCCAGTGAAACAACAAGGTTATAAAGCATTTCGTTTTTATTTTCAATTTCACTTGTGATACTATCGTCTATTTTTACGGAGAATGCGACCTGATTGGCTGCCAGAGGCCGGCCGTAGCGGTCATATATATTACCGCGGGAAGCAGGTATGGTAAGCTCCCGCATAATACTCAGTTTTAAGTCCTGCTGAGACTGTTCCCCATGAATAATCTGGAGATAGAACAGTCTGCCGGTTAATGTTAAAAATAACAGGATAAAGCCGCAGAGCAGAAGGAAAATCCGGCTTTTTGCAAGCTCTGCGATCCGTTCAAAGAATTTATTCATTGTTTCCTCCAAACTATACAAGCGTCTGCAAGCGATATTTTCATGCTGCTGCTTTTATGGCAGACAAACTGAAAGGAAGCGCGTAATTTGCATCTGATATCTCATTGTGACAGGGCCTGGCTCCTTACGGGTTTGACAGGTTTGCCGATGTATAGCGATAGCATTTAAAAAAGCTTACGTTTATAACGCTCCTTGCCCTCGATAAATTCATTGATACCATAGAGCAGCCTGTAAATTAATATGGACAGTACAGAGGTATAAACGGTTTCGGGCAGCATCAAATTATTCAGGTAATAAAAGAAGTTCAGATTTCCTCTGAACAAAAAGCTGCTCAAATATATCAGCAGTTCATATACGAAAGTGACTACCGCACATAGGGTAAGGGGAATAAGATAGTTTTCTCGATAAAAATCCCTGTGTGCAATACCCACAAAATAACCGCAGCATAGGCCCAGCAGACTGAAATAGCCAAGGGTTGTACCGAAAAATAAATCCTGCAGAAGGCCGCTGAAAAAGCCGATCATTGCGCCCTCAAAGCTGCCGCGCAAGAGGGCAAAGGAAACGATAATAATAATCGCCGTGTTTGGCAAAATTCCTCTTATGGCAAAGCCCTGAAAGAGGGTGGACTGTAAAACCAAATTGATAATAAGTATGAAAGAGGTAATCAGTATTCGCAATTACGGTTCCTCCTCATCCGCATTATAATTTTTTATGGCGAGTATGGTATCCAGATGCTTGAAATCTACCTTAGGTTCAATAATGGCATACTTTGTCAGGCCGTTAGAATCTGTCTTGATTTCTTTGACATAGCCTATAACAATACCGGGCGGGTAGATATCACTCAGCTGGGATGTGACAATTTCGTCGCCCTTGATAATTTCCGCATCGGCGTCTATGTATTCCATGCGGCATAGGCCGTCGTCCATAAGTGAATAATCCCCGCGCACAACGCCAAGGTCGTTGGTGCGCAGACTCATGGCGGGAACAGAGCTTCTGCTGTCTAAAATAGACTGTGCTTTGGCGGAGGAGGAGGAAGTTTCGATAATTTTGCCGACAAGCCCGCCGCCGTCAATCAGTACCATGTTGGAGGCAAGGCCATCCTTTTTTCCCTTGTTTACCGTAAAAATATCGTACCAGTTGCCTGGGTCCTTTGCTATAATGCGGACGCCTTCTGTTTCGTATTCAGGATATTTTTGGGATAAGTCAAGAAGCGCGGAAAGCCTTTTGTTTTCCTCCTCATAAAGTGACAGACGTGCGTTTTTATCCTCTAATATTTTAATTTGTGCTTTCAGGTTTTCATTTTCTTTTTGGAGTGTATCAGCATCCCCCAATGCGGAGGTTTTTGTGCCGACCCATCCGCCGATATTGGTGCAAAAACGCTGCAAAGGGGTGACGACAGCGTTGGCGATACCTGATATGACAGGTATATGGGTGGTTTTGCCGGCCGTGAGAAGGGATACAACAAACAACAGCACAGCCAGAACCATTACAATCTGTTTTTTATGTTCTTCGAAAAATCCCAATGGTAACTCTCCTTAATTTACATTCTCATTTTTCTGGGGGAAAGCAGTACGGTTTTCAGGCTCTCAATGTTTTCTAAAACAAGGCCCGTACCAAGGGCAACACAGTTTAAGGGCTCGTTTGCAACGTTTACAGGCATACCCGTCTCCTTTGTGATAAGCTTATCAAGGCCGCTTAAAAGGGCGCCGCCGCCGGTGAGTGTTATGCCGCTTTCCATAATATCGGCGGCAAGCTCGGGAGGAGTTGCCTCAAGTGTCTGCTTGATAGTGTCAATAATGGAATATACGGGCTCTTCCAGAGCATCCAGTATCTCGCTTGATGTAACGGTTACTGTTTTGGGAAGGCCGGTAACCAAATCACGGCCCCTGATTTCAGCGGATTCCACGTTCTCCTTTGGAAAAGCGCAGCCAATACTGATTTTAATTTCCTCCGCCGTCCTGTCGCCGATAGCCAGATTATATTCTTTTTTGATATAACCGACGATATAATTATCCAGTTCATCTCCCGCTACCCGAAGTGAGGTGCTGGTGACGATGCCGCCAAGGGATATGACTGCAACCTCGCTGGTACCGCCGCCAATATCCACAACCATGCTGCCCGTAGGCTCCTCCACAGGCAGTCCGGCGCCGATGGAGGCGGCCATTGGCTCCTCAATGAGATAGGCGTCTCTGCTTCTGGCGCCTGCCGCAATAGTGGCTTCAATGACAGCGCGTTTTTCCACCTCTGTTACCCCTGATGGCACGCAGACTACTACACGGGGCTTTGGTCCAAACATGGAACGGGTATATGCCTTTGAGATAAAGTAGCGAAGCATTGCCTGTGTGGTGTCAAAGTCAGCAATAACGCCGTCCTTCATTGGGCGGATTGCGACAATATTGCCGGGAGTTCTGCCAATCATATCCTTTGCCTCGTTGCCGACGGCAAGAATTTCCTTTGTCTGTGTATTGATTGCAACCACGGAGGGCTCGTTGACAACGATTCCCTTGCCTCTTACATATACCAGTGTATTGGCGGTTCCCAAATCTATTCCCATGTCTTTTAAAAACATTATTTCATTACCCCTTTCTGTTTTACTGCCTGTAAAGCCACTATAAGTATTGACAGATTATTATGAATCATAACCATTTTTCTGTCAATGGGTATAGGTGAATCTTATGATAAAAACAAATTGTCCTTATTTTTCAGAAAACAAAAATAAACCATTGCGCAGGCTATGCTCAACGCATGACATAAAAATCCATAATAGAATAATAATACCCCTTTTTCTGTCTTTTTTCAATAGAATAGCCGCGGCAATATCATTAAAATTATCTTAAACAATGAAAAAACAGGCTGTAAAGCCTGTCTG
The DNA here is from genome assembly GCA_019422105.1 of Bacillota bacterium. Lineage (GTDB taxonomy): Bacteria > Bacillota > Clostridia > Lachnospirales > Anaerotignaceae > JAHZDZ01. Next base: position 100,611 of record JAHZDZ010000002.1, read on the forward strand.
AAAGTGTCGGCAAAGCTGCCGCTCTAGCAGATTCATGGCTAGCGCCATGCATCTGCTTCCATATGGACGAAAAACCGAAGCCCCTACAAATCGGTTTTTCCACACGTAGGCGGAAGTGAATTCCGCCTACGTGATTCCAGTACGAGGACTCTGTCCTCGAGCTCCTGTCGCGTAAAATTTATTTTGTCTACAGTCTGAACAGGCTGTGAAGCCTGTCCTTTCTTTTATTAAAAATGAGGTATGCCTATGTGGTATCTTTACATGTTCCAGTAATCCATCAGATGAATACCATGCTCCTTTAAAGCCTTAAACAATACAGTGACAGGAAGGCCCACTACTGTGTAATAATCTCCGTAAATGCTGTCAATCAAAAGGGCACCCTTACCCTGAATGGCATAGCCGCCGGCTTTGTCAAAGGGTTCCTTTGTCTCCAGATATTTTTTAATTTCGTCGTCACTGAGTTCGTGCATATATACATCGGTTGCCTCCACATAATTTTCTTCCGTGACGCCGGCTCCATCCTTAAAAATTAATGACATGCCGGTGTAGACGGTATGCTTGCGCCCTTGCAGGCTTTTGAGCATATTGAAGGCGTCAATAACGTCCTTTGGTTTTTCCATGATTTTTCCAAGTTCGGTCACTACAGTATCAGCACCGATTATAACACATGGTTCACTGACGGTTTCGGCTACTGTCCGCGCTTTTCTGGCGGAGAGTGTTTTTACCCACTCATAGGGGGAGTTTTCTACCTCAACATATTCGTCGGCGTTACTCTGGATAACTTCAAAGGGTATGCCGATATTTTCCAGTATTTGTCTGCGGCGGGCAGAAGCGGAAGCAAGAATTATTTTTTTCATGTCTTAGCACCTCGTTTGTTATAATATAAATTCAGATTTTCCGATAGGCGAAGATAGCAAGTACAATGCCGATAATGCCGGCAATGGTAAAACGTATTGCAAGGGCAAACTGTATTTTCATTACGCCCAAATCCAGTACAAGGGGAGAGGTGAGTCCAAACTCCTGGCCATAGTTGAGCCAGCTCAAATAAGACACCCTTCCCAGATATTCACCAATAAAACCGCCGATTACGACGCCGGCTAATATGAGCAGCATCAGGGTTATGGCGTTTTTGGATGTGCCTTTGTACATGAATCCATCTCCTTTTATTGTTATATTTAGAGCCGCCGGAATAAGGGCCTGTTTTTAAATACGTGTTGATTTTACCAGATATTGATTGGATAATCAATGCAAGAAAGAAGAATTTCGGAATAAAACCTAGCCGTATCCTAATAGGTATGTTTTTTTGGAAAAACTTTTTTGTGCGGGACATGATTTTTGGAGAGGCGGAGCAGAAAAATGTCAAGTGTATGATGAAAAAAGCTCCCGTTACATTTGTAACGGGAGCTTTACTTTTATTCTTCTGTTTTCTTTTCCTCAGAAGCAACGGCCTCTGCTTTTTTCTCAGGGGCATCACCTGTTTTTTCCTCTGCCTTCGCAACCGGTTCGGGCTTTGGAACAGGAGGTTTCGCGCCTGTGATTACTTTTTTTGGGCATTTGTTTGCACAAATACCGCAGGCTTTACATTTATCATAGTCAATAACTGCCAGATTATCAATAACATGGATTGCATCGAAAGGACAGTTTTTTTCGCAGATTTTACATGCAATACAGCCTACAGAACATACCTGCATGACAGCTTTTCCCAGATCCTTGGAGGAACACTGTACCTTCACCTTTTTCTTTGCCGGCAAAAGCTCAATGATATGTTTTGGACAGGCGGATACACATTTGCCGCAGGCCACACATTTATCCTTGTCAATAACAGCTACACCGTCCACGATGGAAATAGCGTCAAAAGCACAAGCCTTTTTACAGCTTCCAAGGCCGAGACAGCCGTAGGCACAGCTTTTTGCGCCGCCGCCAACCAACTGGTTTGCCATGCCGCAGTCGTCAATGCCCATGTATTCATATTTGGATTTTGCTTTTTCACAGGTGCCGCCGCATTTTACAAATGCCGCCTTTGGCTCGCCAGCCTCTGCCTGCACACCCATAATCTCACCGATTTTTGCTGCAACGCCGGCGCCGCCGACAGGGCAGGCATTGACAGGAGCGTTTCCTGCAACAATTGCGGAGGCACAGCCGCCGCAGCCGGGATAACCGCATCCGCCGCAGTTTGCGCCGGGAAGGGCTTCCAGAATTGCTTCCACCCTGGGGTCTTCCTTTACTTCAAATATCTTTCCCGCATAACCAAGGCCTGCACCAAAAACAAGACCTAAGCCACCAATGCTGAGCACTGGGTATACAATACTCATAATGTCCATTTTTGCCACTCCTTCAGTTATAGTTTAATTAAGCCCTGGAAACCTAAGAACGCGATTGACATGATACCTGCTGTAACAAGGGCAAGTGGGAATCCGTCAAAAGCCTTTGGTGTGTTATTGTATTCAATTCTTTCACGGATGCCTGCAAAGAGAATGATTGCAAGGGCAAAACCGCAGGCGCCGCCGAAACCGTTTAACACGGACTCGATAAAGTTATAATCCTTCTGCATATTTACAACGGCAACACCGAGAACGGCACAGTTTGTTGTAATAAGGGGAAGGTATACACCCAGTGCCTGGTAAAGGGATGGAGAGCTTTTCTTAACGAACATCTCAACCAGCTGAACCAAAGCGGCGATAACCAATATGAAAGAAATATTGTACAGGTATTCAATGTGCAGCTTAACCAATATAAAATTGTACACCATATATGTAACGATAGACGCAAGAGTCATAACGAAAATAACGGCGATACCCATGCCTGCAGCTGTCTCAATTTTCTTTGAAACGCCAAGGAAAGGGCAGATACCTAAGAACTGTGATAAAACATAGTTGTTTACAAAAATTGCAGCTAAAACTAACAATATTAAATGTGTCATTTATTTACCCCTCCTCACTCTGCAGATTTTTTCTTGTTCTTGCTTCTTGTGTAGTTATATAAAGCCATAAGGCATCCCAAGGTAAGGAATGCACCCGGGGACATGATGAAAATCAATGTCTGTGGGAAAGCTTCAGGAAGCACATGAGCGTTAAATAAAGTGCCTGTGCCGATAAACTCACGTACAAGACCGATTACTGTCAGTGCAATAGTAAAGCCAAGTCCATTTCCGATACCGTCCATGATGGAATCAACGACGGTGTTTTTGGAGGCAAAAGCTTCCGCTCTTCCCAAAATAATACAGTTAACAACGATCAATGGGATATAAAGGCCCAGAGATTTGTTTAAATCAGGCAGATAAGCCTGAAGCAAAAACTGTACGATGGTAACAAAGCTGGCGATAACTACGACAAAGGCGGGAATTCTGACTTTGTCGGGAATAAATTTTCTCAGCAGAGAGATAAATAAATTGGAACAAACCAAAACGGCTGCTGTGGAAAGGCCCATGCCGATACCGTTAATGGCGCTGCTTGTAACGGCAAGAGTAGGACACATACCGATAACCTGTACGAAGGTTGGGTTTTCATCCCAGATACCGTTTTTAATAATTTTGATTGGTGACCCCATTAGTTAGCACCTCCAATGTTGTTTGAATACCAGTCGTACGCTTCGTTTACACCGCTTGTTACGGCGCTGGAAGTGATAGTCGCGCTGGTGATTGCCTGAATTTCATTGTCCTTTGGTGTGCCGGATTTGATAACGTTCAAAGGAGCCTGTTTGCCTGCGTACTGCTCGTAAAATGCAGGCTCTGTGGATTTAGCGCCAAGACCCGGTGTTTCGGAATGGCTTAATACCTTCATGCCCATAATGCTTCCATCGGCGGATATACCGACCATGGTGTCAATGGGGCCGCCAAAGCCGCTTGGCTGTACATTGATGACATAGCCGCAGATTTCGCCGCCCTGATAGCCGACATTTACGCTCACAATGGTACCGGAAAGTTTTGCCGCTTCATCCTTTTTAAATTCATCGGCGTCAGGAAGAACGGCCTGCATTGCTTCTGCCTGTGTTTTGGCTGTCTGCTCTTCGATAGCGACTTTCGTCGTCTCGGAAACAAATCCAAGAAGGGCAGCTGCAACTGCTGTGATGATTAATAATACGGCTGCTGGTCTTACGATTTCTTTCATCATGCCTTCTTCACCTCCCCGAAGATTTTAGGTTTTGTATACCTGTCAATAAGCGGAACTGCAAGGTTCATAATCAAAATAGAATAGGATACGCCCTCAGGATATCCGCCGTACACTCTGATAAGAGAGGTCAGGATACCACAGCCAAGACCCATGATAATCTGGCCCTTTGGCGTAACGGGTGAGGAAGCGTAGTCAGTTGCCATAAAGAAAGCACCAAGCATAAGGCCGCCCACGAAAATTTCATAAACAGGGAAGCCGGTCATAAGGCCGTCTCTGCCCAAAAACCATGTCAGTACTGCAACGGTTGCGATATAGATAACCGGAATTCTCCAGCTGATTACCTGTCTAAAGATAAGGTAGATACCGCCGATAATCAGAGCGAGGGCACAGGTTTCACCAATACATCCGCCGATGCCGCGGCCTAAAAATGCATTGACAATATCAGCGCTTTGAGGAACAAAGCCGCCTACCTTTAAGGTAGCAAGAGGTGTTGCCGTGGAAACGGCGTCCACCCAGCCCGGTGTTGTCCAGGATGTCATAGCTGTCGGATAGGAAGCCAAAAGAAACGCCCTGGCTGCAAGAGCAGGGTTGATAAAGTTCTGGCCCAATCCGCCGAAAAGCTGTTTTGCGATAATGATTGCGAAGGCGCTGCCCACAATAGGCATCCACCATGGCGCGGAGGCAGGCATGTTTAAAGCCAGCAGAAGTCCTGTTACCGCTGCGCTCAGGTCAGATATGGTTACAGTCTGCTTCATCAATTTCTGCCACAAAAATTCAAAAAATACTGCCGAGGCAATTGAAATTACAATTACCATAAGCGCTTTTAAACCAAAATACCAGATACCCATTGCCGTTGCCGGTAAAAGACCAATCAGCACATCGCGCATGACGCTTTGAATTGAATCCTTGGAACGGACGTGAGGGGTAGCCGATACGATAATGTTCGCGTTATCCATTTTTATATATCCCCCTTAATTATTTTCTCTTCTTTCCCGCCTGAACTTTCTTCTCTGCTCTGATGGATTGGGCCAGCTGGCGTTTTGCGGGGCAGATAAAGGAGCAGCTGCCGCACTCTATACAATCCATACCATGGTTTGCCACAAATCCGTCGCCGTCGCCGCGCAGTATAAGGGCGTTCAGTTCAAAAGGCATCAGTGCCATCGGACAGTGCTCTACACACCTGCCGCATCTGATACAATTTCTTTCAGGAGGAATATAAGCTTCTTCCTTTGTAAAGCAAAGTATTGCGGATGAGGTTTTTGTTGTCGCCACATCAAGTGAATACATAGCAGGTCCCATCATAGGGCCGCCGGCAATAAATTTGGCCGGTTCTTCCTTAAAGCCGCCTACAGCGTCAAGCAAATCCTTAAAGGTCATGCCAATGCGAATTTTATAGTTGCCGGGCTTTGCTGCTGCGCCGCCGGAAACGGTGACAATTCTGCGCATAAGCGGTCTACCTCTTAAGATAGCTCTTTCAATTGCAACAATGGTATCCACGTTGTCTACGATGCAGCCTACATCGGCAGGAAGGCCGCCTGAGGGAACTTCTCTTTTTGTGACAGCGTAAATCAAATGTTTTTCAGAGCCCTGAGGGAATTTTTTCTGAAGGACTGCAACGGAGATGTTGTCGATTCCCTCACATGCTTTTTCCATTACGCGGATGGCTTCCGGTTTATTGTCCTCAATGCCAATAACGCCTTTTGCCTCCGGGTGAAGCTTCAAAACGATTTTGAGGCCGTTTATGAGTCTTTCACTTTCTTCAAGCATGATTCTGTAGTCTGTTGTCAGGTATGGCTCGCATTCAGCCGCGTTTACAATTATGTAGTCAATCTTTTTATCTTTTGGCGGAGCCAGTTTAATGTGAGTCGGGAAGCCGGCGCCTCCAAGTCCAACGACGCCTGCGTCCTTGATTGCAGCGCAAATTTCCTCGTTGGTCATATTCATGTAATCCTTAGGCTCATTTAAACCCTCTGCCTCTGCCATTAAACCATCGTTTTTGATTACAATGGATTTTGACATGCCGCCGCCAGGAGTCAGCATTGGACGGATGTCCACTACGGTTCCTGAAACGCTTGAAAAAATAGGTGAGGAAACAAAAGCGCCGCTTTCCGCGATTCTTTGTCCCACCTTTACGTAATCGCCTACCGCAACAATAGGCTCGCATGGGGCCCCTATGTGCTGGGACATAGGGAAAAAGAGTTCTGAATCAACCTTTGGAAGTATCACTTCTATCGGTTTATCGGCTGTGAACTGTTTTTCATCCGGCGGATGAACTCCCCGTTTAAACGTTAAAGTTTGCATAATATCCCCCTCTGTTCTTGTTGTTTTTTTACTTTAGGTCATGATATTTGACTCTCATGTAAATATAAGTAAAAAAGATAAAAATATAACTGCATAATTTTTAACAACATTCATTTTAATACAAATTGTAAAACTGTTCAACATTATTTAAGAATTTTTTAAAAATTTATTATTTTGTAAAGGAATTTACAGTGGTTTTACGTCTTTGTACAAAAAGACATATGTATTCGTGTAAAATAGCATATGTATTTGGACTAAATTTGACAAATGTGGATAAAAGGGCGGTTTGCTTTTGTATATCTTATTTTTGTCCCTGTAAAAAGTCTATGACAGCGAAGGAAATCCTTTGTTAAAAAAATAGTAAATAGGCAGGGGGAAAGCTTGTTGCCTTCCCCCCTGAAATTCTCAAAGAGTTTTGTATATTATATCTAAAAATATGGGGGTGATAAAAATGATTTTCAATGCATACTGCTGTACGAAACGGAAACTTTACAAAAACTGTTGTCAGTAACGTGATTTATGTTTTTGAGAAAATGAAAAATTTATTTATTTTTAAGCGGACATATAGTATAATATACTTAGTTGTTCCCGAAGAGAGGTTTACGTAATGATAACCTGCAGTCAAATATTCTGTGCGGTTTGCTGTGAAAAATGCTTTGAAATTTGAATCTATGACTTCGAGAACTATTTTCATTTTGAGCTGTCCGATTACCTATTTAAAGTATCCTGCTCCTGTTTTATGTGCTGACAAAAATGCAGGAGCAGCTTTTTGTGACGAGACATAATTATGATATGAAAGGGGGTATAGGAATGGATCTTATATTGACAACCAGTCAGAAACTTGCTTTATCTCAGCGCATGCTTCAATCGGCAGAAATTTTGCAGATGAGTTCACAGGAGCTCATTGAGTATGTAAAGGAGCTGTCTGTGGAAAACCCGCTTGTGGAATGTGAAGAAAAAAGGGAAGAGCAGAGGGAGTTTGATCTTGTCAGAAGGAAGCTTGAGTGGCTGGATGCGGCTGATGAGCAAAATAAGACCTATTACCGGGAAGACAAAGAAGATGAAAATGACAATGACATGTGGAATTTTAAGCAGAGTCTAGGAGAGTCCTTGAATGAATACCTTCTTTCCCAGTTTAATGTGCTTCCTTTGGAAAAATGCGAAAAGATGGTAGGGCATTATATTATAGAGTGTATTGACTCCAATGGGTATCTCAATGACAGTTTGGAATCTCTGGCCGAGGATTTAAAAGTAAAAAAGGAAGCAGTGGAGAGGATGCTCAAGCTGATACAAAGCTTTGAGCCGGTGGGTGTAGGAGCCAGATGCCTGAAGGAATGTCTGCTTTTGCAGGTTGAAAAGGAAAATATAGAGAATGAAACTGTCAAGAGAATCATTGAAAATGAATTGGAGACGCTGGCAAAAAATCAGCTGCATATTATCGCAAAACGGCTGAAGAGGCCCATAGAGGAGATAATTGAGGCGGCGGCGGTAATTAAAAGTTTGAACCCAAAGCCGGGAAACAGCTTTACCTCCGACAAAAATCTCGAATACATAACGCCTGACGCCATTATCGTGAAGGAAAAGGGCAAATTTCAGATCATACTCAACGACACCTATTTTCCGCAGATTAGAATCAATTCCTATTATAAGAGCATTATGAATAATGACGCCCAGGATAAGGCTAAGGAATATGTCTGTGATAAAATGAAACAGGCCGAATGGGTTATGAAATGCATATCCAAAAGAAATTCCACGCTTCTTCGGACGCTGGAGGTTATGGTTTCAATACAAAATGAGTTTTTTGAAATAGGCCCCGGACACCTGACACCTATGAAATTAAGTGATATTGCCTCCATCATAGAGATGCACGAATCAACTGTAAGCCGTGCTGTCAGAGATAAATATCTGCAATGCTCCTGGGGAATATATCCTATGAACTATTTCTTTTCCACAGGGGTTTCCTCTACAACCAAGGAGGGGCTTGAGAGAGAAATAACGCCTGATACCATTAAAAACATGATTCGGGAAATCATTGACAACGAAGATAAGAAGTCTCCTCTCAGCGACAGGGTTATTACAGAACAGCTCAATGACAGAGGGGTTAATATTTCCAGGAGGACGGTTGCAAAATACAGGGAGGCCATAGGTATCCTCGGCGCAACGGGCAGGAAGGGCTATTAGCAATCATACATATAAACCGGTAAAAGCCGCAGGAGTTCTGTGGCTTTTTTGCTGGATGAAAAAACATTTCTATTTCTGTTTACTTGGAAATTTGCTTGTATAAAATATGGTTCAGGATTTTTTCATACCTGCTGTTAAAAGGACATACAGGCCGCATTCAGGCAAAAAAAGAATGGAATTCAATTCCATTCTTTTTTATATCTTAAATATAGATTTAACAGGTAAGGCCATTGAAAAAATGGTACAAACGAAATGAATTACTTAACAGCAATAACCTCTACTTCGCAAAGCACATTTCTTGGAAGAGTTTTCACTGCCACGCAGGAACGTGCTGGTTTGCCTACAAAGTATTTTGCGTAAACTTCGTTGAATTTAGCAAAATCATCCATGTTAGCAAGGAAGCAGGTTGTTTTAACAACGTTTTCATAGCCGATGCCAGCTTCTTCCAAAATTGCGCCAACACTTTTGATTGCCCTGTCTGCCTGCTCTTCAATTGTTGTGCCAACGATTTCACCTGTCTGTGGATCGAAAGGAACCTGTCCGGATGCAAATACCATGCCGTTTACTTCTAAAGCCTGGGAATATGGGCCGATTGCCTTTGGTGCTTTTTCTGTGCTAAGTACTTTTATCATTTTTCATTCCTCCATCTAAGATAGTATGCAATATTTATATTACCTCCTAAATTATAGTACAAATGGAAGGGACAGTCAACGTCTACTGTATACAATTTTTGCCTATCTCTTTATGTATTATTGCAGAATTTTTAACAGATTGACGCTGTATAGTTCATCTGTTTCAGTCAGTGACTTTACTTCACAGGCAATAAAAAGTGATTTGTCACATTTTGTGTGAAAAAAGGGGGCGGCAATGCCAGAATACGACAAATATTACAGGCATAAAAAACTATAATAACACATATTATAATCAGTTGAGCTGAAGATGGTTTTACGGGAGGTACCTATGGAAAAAATTACGGTAAATACATACGGCAAGGTTTTGGAGAGTGAAAAGCCGCCAAAGAAAAATATACGGACGACTTTGTCCTTTAAGGGGGCGGGACAGGATTTCATGCTGCTGGCAATGGCTTTTTTTTATGGGCAGTTCAGCCTTTTTGGTATGTTGCGGCCTTTCAGTATTGCGTTTCTGGCTTCATTTTTTCTGGAGGGTTACCGATTCTATACGGTGCTGGCAGTTTCCTTATTGAGTGTAGCGGTGAGCGGGCTTAAGGGGAGTATGGCAAAATACGTTATTTTCTTTTTGTTGTCCTCCCTTTTAAATTTTATACTTTCCAGTAAAATGGACAGGCTTACCCTGAGACAGAAAGCGGTTTTGGGCGGTGTTACAGCTACTTTTGCAGGCATACTATTTGCCGCTGTCAACGGCATGTCACAATTCCTGTCATTTATGGCGGTGATGGAGGGAATTATGGCGTTGTCTCTGACCTATATTCTGGGAAAAGGGACGGATGTATTGCAAAATGGCCTGAAAAGGAGAATTTTGTCCACAGAGGAATTCGTAAGCCTTTCTCTTCTTGCGGCAGGTATTGTGGCGGGCTCCTCCGGTATAATGATATTTCAAGTGCCTTTAAAAATGGTGCTGGCTCCGTTTTTGATTTTAGTTCTGGCCTACAGGGGAGGAGCAGGCTTGGGATGTGCAGGCGGCGTATTGATGGGTTTTCTTCTTCTTTCCAGCGGGGAGGGGGACATGACGCTGTTTTTTATGCTTGCAGTCTGCGGTCTTGTCTGCGGTGTGCTCGCCGGTATGGGCAAGGCCGTTATCTGTCTCAGCTTTTTTGTCGTCCTTGGCCTTACCTTTTTCTATATGAACAGTGCTTTTTTTACCGGCGGAAACTTCATAGCCGCTGCATGTGCTACAGGAGCATTTTTGATTCTACCCAAGAAATTTTTTGCTTTTTTGAATACCTATTCCTGCTATGAAAAAGAAATTGAGGAAGGGGACTACATGGAGAGGTATAAATCAGCGGCAAGAGAAAAGCTGAAGAATTTTTCGGACGCCTTTGACACGCTGGCAAGAACCTTTGAAAAAAATGAGAAAAAGACAAAAATGGAACAGAAAGAAATACCAAAGCTTATGGATGAGCTGGCGGCCAAGGTGTGCAATCACTGCGGAGTGTGTACCTATTGCTGGGAAACAGATTTTTATAATACGTATCAGGTAGTTTTTTCGGCGCTGTCTGTGTGTGAAAAGAGGGGACGCGTTACCAAAGGGGATATTCTTCCCCATTTTGTAAAAAGCTGTGTCAGAATTGAGCAGTTTGTGGATACAGTCAATAGAATTTATGAGAGATACCGCACAAATTTACTCTGGGAAAATAAAATTACCGAGAGCCGTCAGCTTGTCAGCCAGCAGCTGGAGGCGGTTTCCATGATAATTGACAGTATATCGGAAGAAATTGATATAAAGCCCATTTTCCGCCAGGAGATTGAAAAGGACATTATGACGCTGGCGGACAAAAAGGGAATTGCGCTTCGGGAAATAAGCGTAATGGAAAACAACAGAGGCATACTGGAAATGACGCTGCACTGTCCCTTAAAAAAAGGCAGGCTTGCCTGTGACACTAAGGAAATTATAAAGCTTTGTCAGGAGGCGACCAAAAAGCGTCTGAAAAAGGAGAAAGGGCATCTAAGCGGAGAAGAAGGGGAGGGCGTTATTAAGCTGGTTGAGGAGGGCAGACTCCGAGTATCAAGCGGTGTGGCTATCTCTCCAAAGGAGGAGGGCGGTGTAAGCGGAGACTGCTATTCTTTTTTGGAGCTTTCAGACGGCAGCTTTGTTATGGCGCTTTCGGACGGCATGGGCTCCGGACAGAAGGCAAACCGTGAGAGCACTACAACCATTGAGCTTCTTGAAAAATTTGTGGAATGCGGCTTTGAAAAGGATTTGGCGGTTAAGCTGATTAATTCCGTACTGGTTCTGAAAAGCAACGAGGATTCCTTTTCCACGCTGGATATATTGAGTGTTAATCTATACAGCGGTGAGGGAGAGTTCATTAAAATAGGCGCCGCCGCCACCTATATTCTTAGGGAGGGCCAGGCAAAAGCGGTAAAAAGCTATTCCCTTCCTGTAGGAGTTTTAAAAACCGTAGAGCCGGAAACCAGCCGAATGGTTTTTAAGCCCGGGGATATTATATTAATGATGACAGACGGCGTAGCGGATATGATAGAGTCCCGGGGGGACGGCATTCAGTGGATAACAGACGCCTTTCGGGATTTTCAGAGCAGAAATCCGCAGGATATTGCCGATTATGTTCTGGGACAGGCAAAAAAAATGGCGTCAAATGAGGTGGGAGACGATATGACGGTGTTTGCTGCAAGAGTATGGGAGAAGTAATGAAGGGATTCATACTGGCCTTGGTTTCGGCGGACTTTTTTGTCCGGCGGCAACCGGGGCTTTTTACTTCACTTTTCCCTTTTTGGACGCTTTTGCTGTGAGGGAGGAGAAGAGAGAAGAAGCTTTCCGCTCATTTTTTGACAATGAATTTCTCAATCCATATTTTTTTTGCGGGCTAAACTTGAAATGAACATAGAAAATGCCCCTAAGAACAGATAAATTCCTGCGTATAGTATAAATGCACTTTCGCCCATGTCAAAGAATATCCATGTACCCAATAAAAATAAAACTGCCGATATAACAGGCAAGGCCCATAGATACCTGATATTTTTTCCTGCGTAAGCCCCTATATAAATAGAGTACACAGGATTGACGGCAAAAAAAAGCAAAAAACAGATTGCCATTGCGGCATTGCTCTTGGCAAACGTAACCGTCAGCCATGGCGGAAGCAGCATTATGGTTGCGGAAAACAGAATCCGGTAGATATAAGCTTTTTGCATGATGCAGACGACACCTCCGATAATTGATATAACAATTTCATAGTAGCATATCCGTTTGCCGGCTACAATGCTTATGGGTGAAAATGCTGTGATGAGTGCGTCAGCGCTTTGGAGGGAGAAGCCTTTTTGAGCTATGGACAAAAGGCGGCCGTTGCGCTAAAATGAATTTTTAAGAGATCTTATAGACTGGGAGTGCTTGTTTTGTATCAGAAAGCCATGGATGCAATTCTTAAATTTCATATGCTGGAGAAGGGAGACACTGTCATTGCAGGAGTGTCGGGCGGTGCGGATTCCGCCGCTTTACTTCATTTTCTATCAACACTCAGGGAAAAATGGAATCTGGAAATCAAAGCGGTGCATGTGAATCACGGCCTGCGTGGAGAGGACGCAAAGGGCGACGCAGAATTTGTCGCTGATTTTTGTGCGTCTTTAGGAATTGAATTGCATGTGGCTGACTATGATATAAAAAGAGAAGCGGACAAGCGGGGTGTAAGCGAGGAGGAAGCCGGCCGGCTTGTTAGGTATCAGGAGTTTGATGCTGCTGTTAAGCGGTACGGTGCGGACAAAATTGCAGTAGCACATAACCGGAATGATCAGGCCGAAACGGTGCTTTTAAACCTTTGCAGGGGGAGCGCCATGAAGGGACTCGGCGGAATAGCCCCAGTGAGAGACAACATAATAAGGCCCCTGATACTGTGCGGAAGAAAGGAAATAGAAAATTACTGCGCAGAAAACCATATCGCCTATCGCACAGACGCTACAAATTTTGAGGAAACGTATACCAGAAATAAAATACGGCTCAGGGTGTTTCCCTATCTTGAAAAGGAAATAAACCCAAAGGCAGTGGAGCATATAGCGGACAGCGCCGCGCTTGTGGCAGAGGAAAATGCTTTTTTGGAAAAAATAGCGCAGGAGGTATGGCTGAGGGCGCTGAGGGAGGAAAAAAAGGACTGTATTTGCCTGGATACGGCGGTGCTGTCGGCGGAGGAGAGCGTAATAAGAAGACGTGTTTTTGGCATGCTGGCGGAGAGGCTCAAAAGGGGGAGAAAGAATTTTACAAGAAAGCATATGGAAAGCCTTGAGGCGCTTCTTTATAAAGAAACCGGCACGATGGTGGATTTGCCTTACGGTTACAGAGCATACCGGCAATACGGACGGATAAGGACAGAAAAAAAATACTGCTGTGCAGATGAATTTTTTGGTTACAATATCCCCCTGGATGAAACAATATACCTAAAAGAAGCAAAAAAGTATGTCAGAATATCGTTAAATGAGGACAAAAAAGTTTTATTGCCCCTGAATAGGTGTACGAAAGCATTTGATTATGATAAAATTAAAAATGATTGCGGTAATGAGGAGGAAGAGGTGTCTTTTCAAGTCAGAAACCGCCTTGCAGGAGACAGGATTTCGCTCAAAGGGATAGCTGGCAGCAAGAAAGTAAAGGATTACTTTATTGACGAAAAGGTTCCCAGAGAAAAAAGAGGGCGGATTCCCATTGTAACGGCAGGAGGGCGGATATTATGGATAGCCGGAATGCGGGCCTGTGAAGAATTTTTGGCGGGAGCGGACACAAAAAGAAAAGTATGGATTGAATTCTGGGAGGATTAGCAAAGATGAAGGAAAGGGTAGAAGTACTGATTTCAAAATCAGCGATTGAAAAAAGAATCGATGAAATAGCGGAGCAAATCATGACGGATTACAAGGGCAAAACAATTTATATGATTTGTGTTTTAAAGGGCGGAGTTATTTTTATGGTGGATTTGGCGCGGCGCATCCATCTGCCGGTTTTAATAAATTTTATGAAGGTTTCAAGCTATGGGGACGCCACAGCCTCCAGCGGACATATTAAAATTCTCCTTGATTTGGATGAATCGGTGGAGGGCAGAGATGTTATCATTGTGGAGGATATTGTGGACTCAGGAAGAACGCTGAGTCATCTGCAAAACCTGATTTTGAGCAGGAATCCTGCAAGTCTGCGTATCTGTACGCTCCTTGATAAGCCCGACAGGCGCGAGTCAAAGGTAAGTGTGGATTATACCGGCTTTACCATACCGGACGATTTTGTGGTTGGCTATGGTCTGGACTATGCCCAGCGCTACCGAAATCTGGATTATATCGGCATACTGCATTTTGATGAGGACGAAGAATAAAACAGTGTGTGGGAATCCCTGTTTTTACGGATGTTTTTTTAGAAAAAAATGGGTATACTGATAATAGAGCTGCGTTAAGGCAGGGCATGCGGGAGATGATGTATTATGAAATTTCTGCGAAGGAAATCCTTCGATTGCGCTTGTCTTCCGTTGCGTTTTCAGTGTTATTATGATAAAATATTGAGGTTAATTTTGGAAGAAATAGAATTGACAAGGAGGGAAGATGATTGAAAAAACCATGGCAGCAAAGTTTAAGTATGTATGCCATCATTTTTGTGATTATTATTGTTCTGCTGTCCGTTACCAACAGTAAAAATTATACAAAGACACCTGTTGTTGAGTATACATACAGTGATATCGTTCAGAAAATAAATGATGACGAGGTTAAAGAAATAGAAATACAAAAAAGCGCTGATGTTTATGACTATGGTACGGCAAAGGTGACCTTAAAGGATGGTTCGTCTGCCTCTATCAACATACCAAGTCTTATATCCTTCAGCCAGATAACAGATAAAAAGGTGCTGGACGGTTCATTGACGGTGATTACGCCTGATATGCCGAAAACAAGCTTTCTGTGGTCCTTTCTGCCGTCTCTGTTTTTAATGCTTGTTGTAGTTGTGCTGTTTACCTTCATGTTTCAGAAGATGCAGGGCGGCGGTGGCGGCGGCAAAATGATGTCCTTTGGCAAGAGCAAGGCCAAGGTAACTATTGACGACAAAAACAGGGTTACCTTTCATGATGTGGCGGGTCTGGATGAGGAAAAGGCCGAGTTGGCCGAGCTGGTTGAATTTTTGAAGGAGCCGAAAAAATTTGCGGATTTGGGTGCTAAAATCCCAAAGGGCGTATTGCTTGTGGGCCCTCCGGGTACAGGCAAGACTCTTTTGGCCCGTGCGGTTGCAGGGGAAGCCAAGGTGCCCTTTTTCAGCATTTCCGGTTCAGATTTTGTTGAAATGTTCGTCGGTGTGGGCGCATCCCGTGTGCGTGATCTTTTTGAGCAGGCGAAGAAGAATGCGCCGTGTATTGTTTTTATTGACGAGATTGACGCAGTCGGCCGCAGAAGAGGCGCAGGCGTCGGTGGCGGGCATGACGAGAGGGAGCAGACGCTGAACCAGCTTTTGGTGGAGATGGACGGCTTTGGCGCCAATGAGGGTGTTATTGTTGTTGCGGCCACTAACAGGGCGGATATTCTCGACCCGGCAATTTTAAGGCCGGGACGTTTTGACAGGCAGGTATATGTAGGCAGGCCTGATGTACGCGGCAGGGAAGAGATACTAAAGGTTCACGCCAAGGGAAAACCTCTGGCAGAGGAAGTGGACTTAAATGTGATTGCCAAGACGACAGCAGGCTTTACCGGTGCAGATTTGGCGAACCTATTGAATGAGGCGGCTCTTTTATCAGCCAGAGACGGTAAGAAAGAAATAGATATGGAAGAAATACAAAAGGCATTGATAAAGGTTGGTGTGGGCACGGAGAAAAAGAGCAGAATTATCTCCCAACGTGAGAAGCTGATTACCGCCTATCATGAATCCGGCCACGCAATTTTGTTTGAGGTGCTCAGCGAGATAGACCCTGTCCACAGTATTTCCATTATCCCTACTGGTATGGCGGGCGGCTATACAATGCCCCTTCCCGGGGAGGACAGAATGTACAGGACCAAAAAGGAAATGGAGCAGGATATCATCAGCTTCCTTGGCGGACGGGCGGCGGAGTTCCTTGTGATAAAGGATATTACAACAGGCGCATCAAACGATATTGAGCGTGCCACAGCGGTTGCCAGAAGCATGGTTATGAAGTACGGTATGAGCGAGGTGCTGGGCCCGATACAGTTTGGTGATGAGGGTGACGAGGTATTTATAGGCAAGGAAATTGCCCACAGCAGAAACTATGGTGAGCAGGTAGCTACAACCATTGACAGTGAAGTAAAGCGCATTATGGATGAGGCATATAAGGAGGCAATCCGCCTGCTTAGGGAAAATATTGACATTCTTCATGCGTCTGCCAAATTACTGCTGGAGAAGGAAAAAATTACCGGCGATGAATTCAGGTCTCTGTTCCATAAAGAAAAAGAAGAGAAGAAGGAAATCAATTTTGATTTCGGCGGGCCTGAAACCGTATAGTAATTGCGGGTGAGAATAGAATGCACACAATACAACAGAGGAAAGAGGGATAAAGGATGGAGTATATGATTCAAAAGGGTATGGCCTGTGAACTGAACAGGACAGTGGAGCCAAAGCATTCAGCACTGCATTTTGGAAGCGGGTCTGTTGACGTTTTGGCAACTCCCATGATGATTAGCTGGATGGAGGAGGCTGCCGTAAAGGCGGTCATAGAAGTTCTTCCTGAGGGCGTTGATACGGTTGGAACGATGGTGGATGTGAAGCATTTGGCGGCGACTCCTATCGGTATGAATGTAAGGATTGTGGCGGAGGTAACGGAGGTTTCCCGCAAAATTATTACATTCAGCGTAAAAGCCTATGACGAGAAGGATAAAATAGGCGAGGGCACTCACGAGAGAGCGGTCATTGATGTAAAACGTTTCTTGGATAAAGTAAAAAATAAATAAGAGCTGTCATATTCAAGGGCTGAATGGATTCAGCCCTTTTCGGATTTTTATATCCGGGTAAGAAGGACAATCGCAGGCTTTTCATTTTTAATCGGAGTTTGAAGGGGGAGAGATTATGTCAGTTAATCTAAGAGGAAGAAGTTTTTTGACGCTGAAGGATTATACGCCTGAGGAAATAAGCTATTTGCTGGATCTGGCTATAGACTTAAAAGAAAAGAAGAAAAAGGGTATTTTCGAAATGAATCTGCTTCACAAAAATGTTGCCCTCATTTTTGAAAAGCCATCCACCCGTACGCGCTGTTCCTTTACTGTTGGATGTATTGACGAGGGCGCTCATCCTGAATATCTGGGAAAAAACGATATTCAGCTTGGACATAAGGAAACTGTTGAGGATACGGCAAGAGTTTTGGGCAGAATGTTTGACGGCATCGAATTCAGAGGATTTTCACAGGAGGTTGTGGAGAAGCTGGCAAAGTACAGTGGGGTTCCGGTCTGGAACGGTTTGACGGATGAGGATCACCCTACACAGATACTGGCTGATTTTATGACGATTCTAGAAAAGCTTGGACATCTTAAGGGTGTAACGCTGGTTTACTGCGGAGACGGCAGAAATAACATGTCAAACGCCCTGATGATTGGGGCGTCCAAGATGGGCCTTCACTATGTGATAGCTTCCCCAAAGAGCCTTTGGCCGGAGGAAAAGCTTGTGGCAGAATGTGAGGCATTCGCAAAGGAAAGCGGCGGCACGATAACGGTGACAGACGACGCGGCAAAAGCGGTAAAAGGCGCTGATGTCATTTATACCGACGTATGGGCTTCCATGGGCGAAGAAGACAAGCTGAAGGAAAGGGTGGCGGTTCTTTCACCTTACCAGGTAAACCGTGAGCTGATGGGTGCAACAGGAAAGGATACAACCATATTCATGCATTGCCTTCCTGCTGTGAGAGGCTATGAAGTGACGGAGGATGTTTTGGAGGGCAGCGCTTCAGTGGTTTTTGACGAGGCGGAAAACCGTATGCATACCATTAAGGCAGTTATGGTTGCAACGTTGGGAGAAAAGAAAGAATAAACGTGAAGATGGCAGCAAATAAAATAACGGTTGGGCATAGCGAAGACTATGCCCTTTTCTGAATATAAAAAAAGCTGCTGTGTGCTTGTGGGACAGGCCAAAACAGTTTATGATAAAACAGACACAAACAGGAAGGAGGGAGTATATTTGGACAGCAGGCTTTTAAGGCTATTGAAGGAAAGTAACGATTACATATCCGGATCGGAGCTGGGGGAGAGACTTCAGGTGTCCCGCAGCGCTGTCTGGAAGGAGATAAAAAAGCTGAAGGAAGAGGGGTATGTCATTGACGCTGTGACAAATAAGGGGTATCTTTTGAAAAAAGAGCCTGACATTTTGAGAGCGGAAAATATCACGGAAGAGCTTGATACAGTTTTTATGGGACAGAATGTGTACTGTGTAAAGGAAACGACCTCAACCAATGACGAGGTACGCCGCCTCGCCCTGGCAGGCGCCCCCGAGGGAACCCTAGTGACGGCGGAGAGCCAGAATGCGGGAAAGGGACGGCTGGGACGCAGGTGGGAGTCTCCAAAGGGAGACGGCATATGGATGAGCGTACTCTTAAAGCCGGATATTCTTCCGACAAAAGCGTCTAAGCTGACACTGATTGCGGGACTTAGCGTATGCAGGGCTGTGAGAAAGGTGACAGGGCTTCCCGCTGATATCAAATGGCCCAATGATGTTTTGATACATGGCAAAAAGTTTGTGGGCATATTAACGGAAATGAATGCGGAGATGGAAAAAGTCAACTTTATTATTGTGGGTATTGGGATCAATGTAAATATAGAAAATATGCCCCGGGAAATAGAAAATGCGGCTACCTCCCTCCAGATTGAGGGCGGCAGGCGTTATGACAGGGTATCTATCATAAAGGAAGTTATGTCCGAATTTGAGAGATGCTATTTAAGCTATGTAAGCGATAACAGTTTTGTCTCTTTTTTGGAGGAATATGAGGCACTGTGCATTACGCTAGGCAGGGATGTGAATGTGCTGGGGAGAAATCCCTTCAGCGGAAAAGCTGTTTCTGTGAACAAGGATGGGGAATTGATTGTGGAACGGGAAGACGGAACGCGAGAAACGGTTTTTTCCGGAGAGGTGTCAATTCGTATGAAGGAGTGATAGCAAAATGGAGAAAAAGGTATTGGCTGCGGCATCCTATGCAGAGCAGAAATATTTTCTGGAGCCTGCATTTGACGGCCTGCCGGATACAATTAAGGATGAAATTAAAATAGTCTGTGTGGTTTTGGCGCAAAAGCTTTGCTGTACTTTTCTTTTGGGTTTTTACGAGGACGGTGAAATTTATTTTGAAACGGTTGTGCCAAGGGATATGATAGATTTTGATGAAATAGGCGCTGAGCTTGAAATAAAGGCACTGAAACAGGATAAGGCGGAATTATGGAAAGCGTTGAAGCTGTGGTTTTTGATATTTAAAACGGATAAGGGCGGGGATATCAAAGAGGAATTGGAGGCGCAGGCGGAAAGGAAAACAGAATAATAACTATATGAGTTTTATTGTGAAAGAATGAAAAGGTATAGATTTTTAAACAGAGAATTGCTTAACTTTATTTTAGTGATTGTTAAATAAAATCCGCCTCCATCAATTAAAAGTGTGTCTGATTATAGAAGTGTATTTGCATAGCAGCCTTATAGGTGTGTGCCTCATTTTTTACATGGGGATTCTGGAAGATATTAATAAAAAGACCGCGTTTTTTGCTGGTTTTTTATAAAAAATATTGTAAAAATTCGATTTGCTGTTATAATAAAAAGCATGGATTATAAAGACTGTAAATATAAAATTTACAGTCTTTTATTTTTTAGGATGTCATGGTTAAAACCAGATATACTTGAAAAAAGCATTCCATGATTTTTGTTATTTTCTTAGTCTTATATCAAAAAAATTGAATGAGAACGAAAGGGGATTTTTCAAATGGCATCAAAAAAGAAGATTTCAACAAAAACATTGTCCGTCACAGGTATGATGATTGCGATTACCGTAATACTGGCTTATACGCCTTTGGGTCTGATACCGCTTCAGCCAATCAGCGCCACTACGACCCATATACCAACCATTATCATCGCCATACTGGAGGGGCCGTTGGTTGGTGCGGTGGTAGGACTGGCCTTTGGGCTTATTTCGCTTTTGAAAGCCCTGACGGCGCCTGCCGGTATTTTGGATCCGTATTTTATTAATCCTCTGGTATCTGTGATACCCAGAATATTGATTGGCCTGATTACCGGATATTTATACATAGCTTTGAAAAAAGGAATAAAAAAGGAAATGCCCTCTTCCCTCATCAGTGCAGCGGTAGGAAGCATGGTTAATACATTAGGCTCTATGGGCATGCTGTATGTGATTTATGCCTCTGATTTGACGGAAAAGCTTGGCTCTGCTGCGGGCCCTGCTATATGGGGGGTTATTACCACCTACGGTATTATGGAAATGATTGCGGCGGCGATTATTTCGGCGGCTGTGGTTGTGGCGATGAAAAAAGTGATGTACAAATAAATTTTATAAAATAGAAACAGGAGTGAGACAAATGATACTTGTAATTGATGTTGGAAATACGAATATAGTGCTGGGCGTTTATGATGATGACAGGCTGATTGCAAACTGGCGGATGACAACGTCAAGCAGCCGCACCGCAGATGAAACAGGCATATTTATCCATTCCTTATTTGACATGCAAAGAATTGATTCTGATAAGCTGGAGGCAGTTATTATTTCCTCTGTTGTGCCC
This sequence comes from Bacillota bacterium, assembly GCA_019422105.1. Lineage (GTDB taxonomy): Bacteria > Bacillota > Clostridia > Lachnospirales > Anaerotignaceae > JAHZDZ01. The sequence goes on from JAHZDZ010000002.1 coordinate 121,567, forward strand.
AATATTATGTATTCCCTGACTCATGGCATCAGAAAGTATTTTGATATAGATCCGATGATAGTGGAAAGCGGTATGAAAACGGGCATCAATCTGAGAATGGAAAATCCAAAGGAGCTGGGTGCGGACAGGATTGTCAATATGGTAGCGGGTTACGAGATTTACGGGGGACCTGTGGTTGTAATAGACTATGGCACAGCCACCACTTTTGACGTTGTGGGTGCGAACGCTGAATTTATAACAGGTATTACGGCTCCGGGCATTCAAATCTGTGCCGACGCCTTGTTCCAGAGAGCGGCACAGCTTCCGAAAATTGAGATAAAGAGGCCCCGCTCCCTCATTGTCAGAAACACAATAGGAAGCCTGCAGGCAGGAATTGTTGTGGGTAAGGTTGGAGAAACGGTTTATATTATCAATGAGTTGAAAAGAGAATTAAACGAGCCGAACCTGAAGGTAGTCGCAACCGGCGGACTGGCCAGAACCATTGACAGTGACGGGGAAATATTTGACGTGCTGGATCCTATGCTCACATTAAAGGGTCTGAAGATTTTATACCATAAAAACAAACGCAAATAAAAACTGCTGTTGAGGAGTGGTGAAAAAAAGACGCCAGGCACTTTTTTGGTGCGTCATAAAGTCTATCATAAACCCTGAGCTTTTGCCTGTGACTGTATGCTTTTTGGAAAGAGGGACAAAATTTTTGCTGGGGAGCCGTGTGTATACGGCTTACAGAGATAGAGGGGCCTATTCGAAAGGGCGCAGGCTCCCTCAGGACTCGGACTTTTGACTGCCGCAATCGGTGCTCTGCGCCTTTTTTAGTATGAAGATATAAAGGTGGAAATATGAAAATAGGAAATGTAGAATTGGAAAATAATGTTTTTCTGGCGCCTATGGCTGGGGTTACAGATTTGCCCTTTCGTATTCTTTGTAAGGAAATGGGCTGTGGTCTGGTATATTCGGAGATGGTCAGCGCTAAGGGTATTTTATATGGAAACGAAAACACGGTGAAGCTTTTAGAGGTGGAGAAGAGGGAAAGGCCGGCAGCCGTTCAGCTCTTTGGAAGCGATCCGAAAATACTGGGTGCAATGGCAAAAAAAATAGAGACATATCCCATTGATATCATTGATGTCAATATGGGCTGCCCCGCGCCTAAAATTGTGAAAAATGGCGAGGGAAGTGCACTTACGAAAAATCCAAAGCTGGTAGGGGAAATTGTAAAGGTGCTTGTTGATTCCCAGAGTAAACCGGTTACTATCAAAATCCGAAAGGGCTTTGATGACAGCCATATCAATGCTGTGGAGGTGGCGCAGGAGGCGGAGGCTAACGGCGCCAGCGCTGTTGCTGTTCATGGCCGGACAAGAGAACAGTATTACAGCGGCAAAGCGGACTGGGATATTATTAAGAAGGTAAAAAAAGCGGTTCATATTCCCGTTATTGGAAACGGCGATGTGTTTACGCCTGAGGACGCCGTGGATTTGCTGGAGACGACCGGCTGTGATGCTATTATGGTGGGAAGAGGCGCACAGGGAAATCCGTGGATATTCAGGCGTATACTCCATTATATGGAAAAAGGGGAAATTCTTCCGGAGCCTGACGCAAGGGAAAAAATAGAGCTTGCCCTGCGCCATGCCCGTATGCTGATTGATTACAAGGGCGAATTTATTGGAGTAAGGGAGATGCGGAAGCATGTTTCCTGGTATACGAAGGGGCTGAAGGGTGCCTCTGAATTGAGGGCAAAAATAAATTATGCCCAAAGCTATGAGGAAATGGAAGAGCTGATGAGGGAGTATTTGAAAGTCGAAATGGAGTAGATAGTTGTCTTGTAACCCAAGAGGATAAATAAATCGGTGTAATCATCGTATGGTGGCAGTTATAGTAAAAACGGAACAAACGGTTCAAACAGATTTGTTCCGTTTTTTTATTTGGGAAACTGCAAAAAATTTAAGTGCCGCCTACTTTGTAAAAATATTTTTCAGAATTCTTAAAATGATATACCGGACAGAGATTCTCATAGAGAAAGGCGCATAGTTTTTGTGTTAACGGCATAGCTTAATACCAGACCAAATTTTCAGAGGTGGCTGAAAATGGCATTTTTAAATCTTCGCTACGCAAAAAAAGAAGAGGACATTTCCATTAGCCCATGGATTAAAAAACTGCCGGAATGTCTGTTGGATTTTTACATAGAAAAAAGAAATCCATATACTGTAAAGGAAGCGGAGCTTTTCGGTGTGAAGGGGCTTGACGTGGTATTGCCTTTTACAGGTGAGTATGCAAAAAGGCACTGCGATAAAATGGACAGTCTGCTGAAAAGAACAATGGAGCAGTTTGAGAAGGCAGGCTGTGATATTGTATCAGCGCCCTACGGCGTGACGCTGCCGGCAGGTCTTCCGCAGGCAGACGGAAAAATTATATTTGCCTTTTATCTGGTAGAGATTATACATAAAATTTACAAATATACAAACAGGGATATTCGTACGGCGGAAATAGTAATACTGGACGGCGGCAATTTTCTCACTGAGCTTGTTCTGGATGTCATCTATCCAAACGTGAATTATTTGAGCATTTACACAGACAGAAAAGAAAATTTTGAGGAAAAGGCATCCGATATTTATGAGGACTGCGGTCTGAATGTGCAGGTTTTTTCCAACAGTAAAAATACTCTTCTCAGAAATGGAGATATTATTATTAACTGTGCCATGGAGTTGGAAAATTTCGATTATTTTTTTAAAAAGAACAGTCTTTATCTAGATGTGAACAAAAACAGGCAGAAGCTTTTAAGGCTTATGGCGAAAAGAAGCGATATGGTATTTATAGACGATATGAAGCTGAAGGCGGGCCGGCTTTTTGTCATGTCAAGCCTCTTTGAGGCGTGCCAGTACACATCGAATCCATTATTCAGAAGCTTTTTGACGAAGCAGTATAACAGCGTTGCGGAAGGGGAACTATATCATTACTTTAAAAATTCTGATGTTTTTGTGCATGATTTTTATGCCAATGGGAAAAAACTGGGCAATGAAGCATTTCGCCTTATGAATATCTCAAATAAGGCGGGATAGCTGTGTCAGAAACAAAAATAGGGGAAAGAAGCGTCATGAAGGACGATGTTGCTTTCAGGTACTTTGGCAAACGGAACATGAAATTTATGGAATTTGTTATTCTGATGGGCATTCCGGCGGTTTTTTATTGACAATTAATTATGTGTCATGTATAATTTTAGTCAATGCAAAAGCGCAGGACATTTTTGAAACACTCTGTATACAAACAGAGTGTTTATTCGTTTGGAATTTAGTTGCCATATTGTCGAATATTAAAATACCTGTGAGGCGGGAGAGTATTTTGCTGAACGGTATTTAAGAATGATAAAGAGGAGCGTGTATTAGCATGGCGGACAAAAAGATTGTATTAACATATGACGGTCTGAAAAAAATGGAGGAAGAACTGGAAGATCTGAAAACCGTAAAGCGCAAGGAAGTTGCCGAAAAAATAAAGGAAGCGAGAGGACAGGGTGACCTTTCAGAGAATGCAGAGTATGATGCGGCAAAGGAAGAGCAGGCGGAAATTGAAAGCCGTATTGTGCAGCTTGAAAAAATGCTCAGAAATGCTGAGGTCATTGACGAGGAAGAAACCAGCAGCGACGTTATCAGCATTGGCTCCAAGGTGAAGCTTTATGATATTGAGTTTGACGAGGAAACGATTTATGTTATCGTGGGCTCTGCGGAGGCTGATCCCATGGAGGGTCGTATATCAAACGAATCTCCTGTAGGACAGGGGCTTTTGGGGAGAAAGGTTGGAGAGACGGTTGCCATAGACACTCCTTCCGGCGAGATTGATTTCAAGGTATTAGAGATAATTAAGTAATAGTATGGAATAAGGAGGAAAATTCCGTGTCTGATCATACAAATGAAACGCAAAATGAGGAACAAATGAGCCAGCAGGAGCTGAACAGGCTTTTGCAGATCCGTCGGGAAAAGCTTGCACAGCTTCAGGAAGACGGTAAGGATCCCTTTGTTATAGTAAAATATGATGTGGATAAGCACAGCAGAGAAATTGTGGAGCATTATGACGAGTTGGAAGGACAGGCGGTTTCCATTGCGGGAAGGCTCATGAATAAGCGTGTTATGGGAAAGGCATCCTTTTGCAATGTCCAGGACAGGGATGGAAAAATCCAGGCTTATGTCAGCAGAAATGATATTGGCGATGAGAACTATGCGGCTTTTAAAAAGTTCGATATTGGAGATATTGTCGGCATTAAGGGCATTGTGTTCAAAACAAAAATGGGAGAGATCTCTGTACATGCCAATGAGGTTGTGCTTTTGTCAAAAAGCCTTCAGATACTGCCGGAGAAATTCCACGGACTGACCAATACGGATATGCGTTACCGTCAGAGATATACAGATTTGATTATGAATGAGGACGTCAGGAAGACGTTTATCATGCGTTCCAAAATTATTAGCTGTATCCGCCGCTATCTGGATGACCTGGGCTTTTTGGAGGTAGAAACTCCCATGCTTGTGCCCAATGCGGGAGGCGCAGCCGCAAGGCCCTTTGAGACGCACTATAATGCGCTTGACGAGGATGTAAAGCTTAGAATTTCATTGGAGCTCTATCTGAAGCGTCTGATTGTAGGCGGTTTGGAGAGGGTATATGAGATTGGACGAGTATTCAGGAATGAGGGCTTGGATACCAGGCATAATCCTGAGTTTACGCTGATGGAGCTGTACCAGGCTTATACAGATTATTATGGTATGATGGATTTGACAGAGAATATGTTCCGCCACATTGCGAGAGAAGTGTGCGGAACCACCACAATACCTTATGCAGAGGTTGAAATCGATCTGGGCAGCCCCTTTGAACGCTTGACGATGATTGGTGCAATCAAAAAGTATACCGGTATTGACTTCAATGAAATAAAGACGACAGAGGAAGCAAAGAAGCTGGCGGATGAAAAGGGCGTTCACTATGAAAAGAGACATGTGCGCGGCGATATTATCAACCTGTTCTTTGAGGAATTTGTGGAGGAACACTTGATTCAGCCAACCTTTATTATGGATCATCCTGTGGAGGTTTCCCCGCTGACAAAAAGAAAACCGGATCAGCCGGAATTGGTTGAGCGCTTTGAATTGTTTATTTATGGACGTGAGATGTGTAATGCATATTCCGAATTAAACGATCCCATTGACCAGAGGGAACGCTTTAAAGCGCAGGAAGCGGCTTTTGCGGCAGGGGATGAGGAAGCAAACCATACAGACGAGGATTTCTTGAATGCTTTGGAGATTGGCATGCCGCCTACGGGTGGGATTGGATATGGCATTGACAGGCTTGTGATGCTGTTTACAAATTCTCCGGCAATCAGGGACGTTCTGTTGTTTCCCACGATGAAAACCATTGGGTGACGGGCACTTTTAGATTGTTTGAAAACAGGATGAAATGCTTAGAATTGCCTGTTTTAGGGATAAATATTGGCGGGAAACAAGAGGGGGGATTTTACCCCTGTGCTACCCCAATTTGTTTTAAAACATCAATTACACTTGAATAAAATAAAGGGAAGCAGGATATAGTATCCTGCCTCCCTATTTTTATGCTCAGACAACGCAAAGCGGCGTTAAAGAGTCGGCTGTATAAGTTACAATACCATGTAAAATGTTAATTTTCCATCGTATTTCCAGCTGCTAAACTGTTTTGAACGTGCAGGACTTTTAGAATGCAGAAATAAAAGCCCTTGTTCTATCTTTTGCTTCCTTCACTGCGACTGCAATCCATCAATCCAGGACTGCAAATCAGCATCTGATACATCTAAGCTGAATCTTTGGCCGGATAGCCAGTTCCCGCTCCCTGCCTGTTGTGCGATATGGCTGCCGCTGTTTCCAATGCCGCTGCCGCCGGACGTACAAAAAGGAATAACGGTAATATCGCTGAAATCATAGGTTTCTGCGAATGTGCTGACAATACGGGGTACATCTCCCCACCAGATAGGGTAGCCAATGTATATGGTGGAGTATCCGTCAAGGGACACGGATTCGCCGCCAATTTCAGGACGTGCATCTGGGTTGTTCATTTCGATTGTTGCACGGCTTTGACTGTTGCTATAATTTAGATCATCCTCCGAATACGGCTCTGCCGGCACTATCTCATATAAATCTGCATTCGTGAGAGCAGCAATTCTCTCGGCGACTTTTTTTGTTGTTCCTGTTGCGGAAAAGTACACAACGAGTACATCTTTTTTTGTATTTGACGGTTCTGTCAAATCTGCTGCATCGTCATTTTTATCCTGACTTTTCGTTTCCAGAGCTGGTTGTGTTTGCTTTTCGGCAGTGTTTTCGTTTATGGGAGCTGTACATGCGGCTAGCCCGAAAGTAAGACATACTGCAACCGCCAAAGCAAAAATAGGAAGTTTTCTCATTTTATATCTCCTATCTTATATGTAAGCTATGTCTTGACTTACAGCCATTCTGATGCCCATGCTGCAAGCTCCTTACCGGATGCGTTTGCCGCAAATTTTTTCCCGTTTTTTACACTTGCTCCTGGCGCCAAAGCTTCCATATTTTTGCCGGAATTGCCAAGCTGACTCCCGCCGGATGTTGCAAAGGGCACAACTGTTTTTCCCCTAAAATCGTAGGCAGCCATAAAGGTGTCAATGATGGATGGTTCTCTGTACCACCATATTGGGAATCCGATAAACACAACGTCATACCGTCCCATATCTTCTACTTTGGATGAGATTGCCGGGCGGCAACTTTTGTCATTCATTTCGATTGAGCTTCTGCTTTTACTGTTTTGCCAATCCAGATCGGCATCTTTATAAGGGATTTCCGGTTGAATCTCAAATAGATCGGCCCCGATTTCCTTTGACAATTTTTCTGCTATTTTTTTTGTTACCCCGCTTGCGCTGAAATACGATACCAATACTTTTTTCATTCTAATTCCTCCCTGTATGTTATAATTGACTTTTATATCCTCACCATCTATAATGAGTATAAGTTAATCATACAACTTAAAGTATACTTTAAGTCAAGTGTTAAATTTGCGAGATTTCAAAAAATTTGAAGGAGATAGATTATGATTTATACAGTTGGTGAGATGGCAAAGGTGCTGGGCGTACCCGCCTCCACGCTTCGCTACTATGATCAGGAGGGAATCCTTCCTTTTGTGGAGCGTTCCAGCGGTGGAATCCGTATGTTTACCGACAAGGATTATGAGTGGTTAAAGGTTATAGAATGCTTAAAAAAATCAGGCTTATCAATTAAAGAGATCAAAGCCTATATGGATATGGCCGGCAGAGGCGACGACTCATTGCGTGAACGTCTCACGCTATTTTGTTCCCGCAGAGATGCTGTTAAAAAACAGATAGCGGATTTACAGGAAACGCTGCATCTTCTGGAGTATAAATGTTGGTACTATGAACAAAGCCTGCTTGACGGAACAGAAGCAAAAGTCCGTTCTCTGCCTCTTGACGAGCTTCCGAAGCAATACCGGGATACCAAAAAAAGAATGACAATTACACATCAGGCAAAGTGAGTATAAAGTATATGGTCAGTACAAATGGCTGTATGCTTTTTATTTGTCTGGAGAATTTCGTCATTACAGTTCCCCATACTGATGCATTATAGCTGAACAACCTCAAAAGTGTTTTTTCTGATTTAAGTTCATTACAGATCACCACTAATTTTAACCCATTTGCTTAGAATACGACGGAGCATTAAGGAATCGTTGAAATGGCAGCTTAGGAGACATAATAAGTATTTTGTAAAGTGGTCTAAGAAAGAGAGCCTTACTTTCTGTGCAGTCTGATAGTATAATAGAAACAGCAGCTTTTAATGAATGATTTTAAGGCGGTGGTACGAAAGTGAAAAAAAACAGGAAAACGGCAATAATGCTATGCATACTGCTATTTGTGAGCGGAACGCCTTACCGAATGATAGAGTATACCGTAAAGCACCAGAGAATATATGTTGAGAATGAAGAAACAACGCTGTATGACCTCTGTTATCCTTACCATAGGGAAAACTTTATTCATAATCAGTATAAGACGTTAAGCGGTATTTTTACCAATAATATGGTTGGGCTTGGCATAGAGGATACAAGAAAATTTGGTGGTAATGAGGTAAGACCGCTGCTTCATTTAGACCTTTACAGGTTTGATATGGCGCATATTAATTTATGCTCCGGGATAAAGCCAATATTAAACGAAATAGAGCTCTACGAACTGGAAAACGAATACTATTTAAAGGTTCACTATATTTTAAACAGGGACTACAACGGCTACAGCGCTGTTTATAAGTTTGAAGTGCTGGAGGAGGAGTATGTCGAGAATGCGTTGTGTTATGCTGCGATAAGGAAGGGGGAGGATGTGTAACATGAAAAAGAAATGGATTTTTTATCTGTTTGTTTTTTTAATTGTTATTACAGGCTTCCCTTTTAGTATAGCAAAAAATCTGGTAAGGAAAAATTGTATAGAGATTGAGGGAAATGTTACTACATTAATAGATTTATGCAATGCCAAACACAGAGGCGAGATATTGGAAATGAACAAAGATATTGATGATATGATATTAACAGGCCAGATAAAGGGATTGGAAAGATATAAATTTGGCAAATTTTCCGAGGATGTACGGAGGCCCCTGTTTTTCAGAAATTTATATGGCTCATCGGATTTGCCCTACAAATCCTGTTCTGCGCTAACGCCTGTTTTAAAGGATATTGAGATTTTTGAAAAGAACGGAGAGTATTTTGTCAAAGTATTCTATATCACGGATAAGGCTTCCAGCGGTTTTTATGCTGTTTACCAATTTGTTGATTTGGATAAGCGGGAAATGAAAGTGTTTTTACAAAATGCTGTATAAATAAAAGCATAGTTAGCCAGGATGGCGTGAATAATTCACATTTTGCATCTCTTGTCTTATCAGCAGTATGAGTTTGTATATACCCTCTTACAATGAATAAAAATTTTTTTCATTTGCCAAATAAAAAAGAACATACCTTTTTTATTGCGGCGTAGTAGGAAAAGAAAAGGAATGGCAATTTCATATGCGCAGCGGCTGTTTTCTATTCCGATGAAAGCCAATGCCGCTTCTTCCAGCTCCCGAATTCATTCACAGCAAGACCAAGGGACAATATAAAAACAAGGGTGTCTGCAATAGGCGCGGCTGCAAGAGCACCGATAACGCCAAATTTTTGTGCCAGAATAAGTGATAAAGGGATTAAAAATACTGCCTGCCGCGACAGAGGAATAAGCAAAGCTTTTACAGGTTTTCCAATACCCTGAAAAAAAGAGGCTGTTGTCATATGCAGCCCGTAAAGGAAAAAGGCCAACATATAAATGCGGAAAAAATGCTGTGAGCAGTCCAGATAAAGAGCGTCATTGGAAACAAAGAGCATGCCGATTTGCCGCGCAAGAAGCTGGTAAACCGTGAACCATAAAACAGAAACAGTCAAAGCAATCGTGGCCGCTGTCAGATAGGTGCGCTTTACCCTGTCATAATGCTTTGCCCCAAAGTTGTAACCGTTTATGGGCTGTGTGGCAGAGGAAACACCGACAAACATGGAATGTGCGATTTGATAAACCTTCATTATCATTCCGTATACGGACAGAGCGATTTCACTTCCGTAAATTGTTTTTGCGCCGTATATGCTCATAAGGTTATTCATAACAATTTGTACGGCGGCGCTCATAATCTGGGTAATAAGACTTGGTATTCCCAATATCAGTATCTGACCTGTGAGTTTACTGGTTGGCCGCAGATATTCTTTTGCGATATGAACCGTCCGCAGTTTTTTTAAATAGCGCAGGCAGAGAAGGCCTGCTGCCGCTTCCCCTGTAACAGTTGCGATACCTGCTCCCACAACGCCCATTTTCAGCGGAAAGATAAAAATTGGGTCCAAAATAAGATTAATTACAGCGCCGGCCATCATACATTTCATGGTATACTGGGGATTTCCGTCAGCGCGTATGATTGCGGTGAGGGAGGAACTGAGCATGAGGAAGGGAAGCCCCCATATAATGATGCGTGCGTAGGCCAGCGAATCTTGAAATGCCGAGTCAGTCGCACCGAGAAGTCTGACAATGCCGGGGGCAAAAAAGCTTAATAGTACGGCCAGCAGGATACCTGATACAGCCAGCAGGGTGATGGAGTGGCCTATGGTTCTATCGGCTTCCTCCTGTTCCTTTCTTCCCAGGCAGAGGCTTATGTTTGCCGCGCAGCCATCCCCGATCAAAAGTGCGATGGCAATGGCGACAATGGTGAGGGGGAAGGACACATTGGTTGCGGCCATGCCGTTGATACCTACGCCCTGTCCTACAAAGATCTGGTCAACGATATTATAAAGGTAGTTGACCATCAGTGTCAGTGCCGTAGGGATAGAATATTTGGCAATGAGCTTAATGATAGGTTCTGTTTCCAAGGGATTTTGCAGCTTCTTTTGGGCTTCCATTTTGGCTCCTCCTAGCTTTACGGTATCGGTTTGATGTACAGGACGATTTTCAGACAAATAAAAAACACCCAAAAACAAACCTGTCAAAATAGCAGGCTGCCGGATGTATCAGATCTTCCGGTTACGTAGAGGAGAGTAAAGACAGCATCCAGTCGCAATGATTGAAAGCTTTCTTCTCCCGTCCAGACTGGCTGTTGGCATCGGAATTGCACCGAATTAGCAGATCGCTCGCGGGCTGTACCGCCAGTAGAGTTATACTCATTTCCGAAGAAAGTATATTTATTATCTATTAAGTATTTTAGCATGCGGGGGATTTTGTGTCAACCGGGAGGGGGACAGGGGAAAATTATCAGACATGTTTCTCATAATGTATTTATATATTTGGAATCATAATTTGGGGGTTACGGAATAAAATAATATGCAAGTTTATTCTTTTGTACACCCTTCTTAAAATTTTATTAAATTGTAAAAGAATGCCGTTTTTATTTCATAATCGAATAAATTTATGTTATAATTTAAAAAGTAATAAAATCGGATGGACAGTGTGAGGGGTTTCATTTTGTGCCATCATGCAGAGGGTTGAATTGATACAGCAATTTGTATGGAGAGGTATCGGTTTATGTCTTGCGCCCTCCGATTTTGATACATAACCGTTTTTGAATTGATTGAGGTGAAATACATGGATTTGATACGTACATTTTTCGGCGATATCAATACCGGCAATATTTATTTTCCGGCAGTTGGAATTATAGATATTTTGGATATTCTTATTGTTGCTTATTTAATTTACAAAATCATATTTTGGATTAAGGAAACAAGGGCCTGGACGCTGTTTAAGGGGATTATCGTCATTTTTTTATTTACGGTGGTTGCCTTTGTACTGCATCTGAATACGATTTTATGGATATTGTCCAATACAATTTCTGTTGGAATAATTGCGGTTATCGTTGTGTTTCAGCCTGAGCTTAGAAAGGCGCTGGAACAAATAGGAAAGGGAACTGTTTTTACCTCCTTTATGAAATTCGACAATTCAGGGGATGAAGAAAAAGTCCAGGCAAAAATTGTGGATGAGATACTGAAAGCGGCTGACAAAATGTCGGCAGTCAAAACGGGCGCATTGATACTCATAGAGCAGGAGGTGCCGTTGGGGGATCATGAGAGGACCGGAATTCCAATTGACGCGATTGTGACAAGCCAGCTTTTGATCAATATATTTGAGAAGAATACACCGCTGCATGACGGGGCGGTTATTATAAGAAATAACCGTGTAGCCGCCGCCACCTGTTTTCTGCCTCTTACAGAGAGCAGGGATGTCAGCATGGATCTGGGCACAAGGCATAGGGCTGCCATAGGCGCCAGTGAGGTTTCAGATGCTTTTGTTATTGTTGTTTCGGAGGAAACAGGGGCTATTTCTATGGCCAAGGGGGGAACGCTGTACAGAAATCTGAGTATTGAAACACTTCGCAGCATGCTCCTGCAAAAAAATTCTCAGCCCAAGAAAAAAATTTTAATATGGAAAGGAAGACAGCCCAATGAATAAGTTGAAAGAATTTATTATGAAGGACATTGGTTGGAAAATCCTTTCCGTTGCGATTGCCGTATGCTTATGGTTTGTCGTAATCAATATAGAGAATCCGGTGGAAACCAGAAAATATACTGTTCCGGTAACGCTGTTAAACGAGGAGTTAATTGGACAGAATGATTTGATTATATCGAATGCGGAGGAATTGGACGGCCTGAAGGTGAGCATTAATGTCAGAGGACACAGGATAGCCCTTGACAGACTTTCGCAGAATAAGAGCCATATCCTTGCAACAATTGATTTGGAGGATGCGGTGAACGGCCAGGATACGGGAAAGGGTGTTGCGGTATCTTTAAATGTAACCCTTCCAAACAGCAGCGGCGATACCTATGAAATTATCGGCAGGGATCCCTTGTATGTCTATGTAAAACTGGATGGTATTGTCACAGTGACGAAGGATATACAGGTTGACGTCATTGGGCAGACAGGTGAGGGCTATGTTATGGCGAACCCGGATGTTACGCCGAAATCAGTAAAAATTACGGGGGCAAAGTCCCTGGTGGAGAAGGTGGAATCTGCAAAAGCGGCCGTCAGCGCAGATAATCTGGTGGAGGATATAACGGTGACGGCGCCTATATTGCTGTATGATGCGGAAAATACGGCTGTTACCGGATTAACGCTGAGTGATACTCAGGCACAGGTAACCATAGCGGTGAATAAAAGCAAGTCAGTTCCGGTGAGAGTTGTTTCCCAGGGACAGCCTCAGGAGGGATATTTGATTGAGAGTGTAATTGCAAGTCCGGACAGCATAGAGGTAGTCGGCAGCGAGGATGTTCTTTCCCAATTTACAGAGCTGACGCTGCCGGGTATCTATGTGGAAGGAAAAACGGAAACAATGGAAGCTTCCTATAATATAAAAGATCTGCTTCCGGTGGGATTAAATATCCGCAGCGGCTCACAGGAAAAGATTACAGTGAAGGCTGTTATCGTTAAGGAAGCGGAAAAGGAAATCCATCTGCCGATGAGTCAGATTTCTGTTTCCGGCAATCTTGCAGAGGGACTGGAGATGGAATATGCACCGAGCTTTAAAGAGGCGGCATTTACCATAAGCGGACCGCCGGAGGAAATCAATAAAATTACGGAGAGCGCTTTAAAGGGACAGATTGACATCACCGGTCTTGGGGCAGGAGAGCATCAATTGGAGATTACGGTTACGCTGCCGGAGGATGTTTCTGTTTCATCGGAAAAGCCAATGGCGAGTATCATTCTTTCGGCTCCTTCGGAAAGCGGAGTCGGAGATGAATTGAAGCACACAGAGGAAAATCAGCCATAAAAAGCAATCCCCTGTCATCTGTTTGAGGATGGCAGGGGATTTTTGTATTCAGTTTATAATAAGATGTGAGGGGAAAGCCTATAATGATTTTAAACAGAGCTCTTTTGAAGGTTTTTATGCCGAAAGCAGCAGCAATTAATTGGGAATATAAAACATTGGCAGATAATTTATGATTAAATATTTAAAAAACTATAGGATTTTAAATAAACTTAACTAAAAACTATATTAATGTTCTTTTCTTAAGAAGAAAAGAACCAAAAGACCTGGGGGTTTCGATTCCCCCAGACCCCTAAAACGATTCAGGGGGAGATTCCCCCTGAAAACCCTCTCTTTCATGCCCTAAAGGGCAAAATAAAATCAGCACATTGGAAATAAAAGGGAAACCGAAATATCTGAAAAATCAGGCCGACTCACCGGGCTGCATTTTTCAGATAAGGTCCGGGGGGGATTTATCTTTGGCCCCGCCAGCGGTTAGTATAACCGCGAGAGGCCCGGGCGCATAGTCAGAACTTTTCCTTTCAGGAAAAGCGGTCTATGACCGTCCCGTCTATCTTCGGGATTCATGGTCAACATTTGCGCCTTCAGTCGCAAAGCTCGCTTCGCTCGGCGGAATGGTCAGAACTTTGCTAACGCAAAGCCGCCTACGGCGTTCGGCTCTTTTCTGCCGATTCATACTTTCCGCTGCCAGAGTCTGGGGACCTTGCGCCAGTCCCTAGTTTCTTTTGGTACTTTTCTTGAAAGAAAAGTACGTAGAAGAATTTTTTTGCTCTAAAAATAGATTTGGGAAAAATTATTATTTAAAATCCTATACATTATAAAAGGACGGCAGGCTTTCCGCCTTGCCATCCTTTTTTTATTTTTATTCTACGGTAACTGATTTTGCTAAATTTCTTGGTTTGTCAATATCTGTTCCAAGGCCCAGTGCCATGTAATAGGCAAATAACTGCGTTGGTACATTGGCCAGAAGAGGTGCTGTAATCCAGCTTGTATTTGGAATATAGATAACGTCATCCGCAACGCTTTCCATTTTTTTATTGCCCTCCATTACAATTGCAAGAACCTTTGCGCCTCTTGCCTTGACCTCTTTTATGTTGCTCACTGTTTTTTCAAAAAGCTCTTCCTGTGTGGCAACTGCGATAACCAGAGTGCTGTCCTCTATCATGGCGATAGGACCGTGCTTTAATTCACCTGCCGCATAAGCCTCACTGTGGAGATAGGCGATCTCCTTCAGCTTCAGAGAGCCCTCCATGGAAATCAGGTAATCCATTCCTCTGCCAATGAAAAATACATTTTTGGAGTGGATATATTTTTCCGCCAGCTCTTTTTCCCTTGCACTTTTTTTCAATATTCCATCAATTTTAGAGGGAAGAAGATAGAACTCCTTTTTAACGGCGTTAAATTCGTCCTGACTCATACGGCCCGTTACCATTGCGATATGGCAGGTAATCAGGTACATGCTGGTAACCTGTGCCGTAAAGGATTTGGTAGCGGCAACAGCGATTTCTGGCCCTGCCAGTATGTAAAATACATCATCCGCCTCTCTGGCAATAGAGCTTCCGACAGCGTTTACGACAGCCAATACTCTCGCTCCGGCACGCTTTGAAATTCTAAGTGCTTCTAGGGTGTCGGCTGTTTCGCCTGACTGGGAAACAACAATCACCAATGTCCTGTTATCAAGAATGGGGTCTTTATATCGGAATTCGCTGGCAACATCAGCGACAACCGGAATGCGGGCAATCCTCTCTAAAAGATATTTTCCAATCAATCCGGCGTGGTAGGCTGTGCCGCAGGCGACAATATAGATACGGTCAATATTATCCAGTTCCTCACGGCTCAGCTTGATGTCCTCGCACAGCACGCCGTCTGCTTCCTCCGGCACCCTCTGTGATATAATGTCCTTGACGATTTTAGGCTGCTCATTGATTTCCTTAATCATAAAATGATCATAGCCGTCTTTTTCCGCCGCTGAAATATCCCATGTTACATGGAACACATCCTTATGGACTTCTATTTTATCTTTTCCGAATATCTTTACGGAATCATCTTTCAGTACGGCAATCTCATTTTCCTCAAGGAAATAGATTTGACGGGTATGGTGGAGAATAGCAGGTATATCGGAGGCGATGAAGTTTTCTCCCTCTCCCAGTCCAATAATAAGGGGGGCGCCCTTTCTGACGGCGATCATGGTATCAGGGTAATCTCTGCATAAAATACCTAAGGCGTAAGCACCCTCTATTTTATCTACCACGGTAAAGACCGCGTCAAAAAAGTCCATTCCTTTTTTGTAGTAATACTCAATATAGTTTGCTACCGTTTCCGTATCTGTCTCTGATAAAAAGCGGTACCCTTCAGCGGCCAGCTTTTCCTTGATGTCCATATAGTTTTCGATAATGCCGTTATGGACAACGGCGATAAGGCTGTCGTTGCTCAAGTGAGGATGACTGTTGACATCGGATGGCGCGCCGTGCGTTGCCCATCTGGTATGACCGATGCCAAGGGTGCCTGTTAAAGGGTGTTCTTCAAGAATAGTTTCCAGATTTTTTAATTTTCCTTTTGCCTTTAGAAAGTTGATTTTGTCACCGTCATATACGGCAACGCCTGCGGAGTCATACCCCCTGTATTCCAAATGTTTTAAACCGTCCATAAGAATTGACGGAGCCTGCTTGCTGCCGACATAACCTACGATTCCACACATATTCTAACCTCCCGCTTGCTTAAAATTTGAAAGGGCGCTGTATGCGCCCCATATTGAGCTACTGTAATTTTTCTTCAATGAGCGCCGCCAGTTTCTGCGCTTCCTTTTCCATAATATCCAGGTTTTTGCCCTCAATCATAACGCGGACAAGGGGTTCAGTCCCTGAGGTTCGGATTAATACTCGTCCTTCTCCGGCAAATTTATCTGTGACAGTCTGAATTTCTCTTCTGATTTCTTCTACCTGCATATATTCATTTTTGCGGCTGTTATTCACTTTAGCGTTTACCAATACCTGGGGAAGTGTTTCCATGACGCCGGCAAGCTCGCTTGCACGTTTGTCGCTTTCCTTTAACACGGACAGCAGCTTAATGCCGGTTAAAATACCGTCCCCTGTGGTATTGTGATCTAAAAATATGATATGGCCGGACTGCTCGCCGCCCAAATTATAGTCTTTTTCCATCATACGCTCTAAAACATACCTGTCGCCTACATTAGCCTGTTCGATTTGGATGCCGTGCTTTTGACCCATAAGACTAAAGCCCAGGTTTGACATGACAGTGCCGACAATGGCATTATTTTTAAGTACACCTTTCTTTTTCATATCAAGGCCGCAGATAGCAAGAATTTTGTCTCCGTCTATAAGTACGCCGTTTTCATCAACTGCCAGACAGCGGTCAGCGTCGCCGTCAAAGGCAAGGCCGATATCAGCATTGTTCTCCTTGACAAAATTCATGAGATCTCCCATATGGGTAGAACCGCAATTTTTGTTGATGTTTGTGCCGTCAGGCTCATTATGGATGATGCAGACGCTGGCACCCAAATTTAACAGGGCAATGGGCGCGGCCTTGTAGGAGGCACCGTTGGCGCAGTCAATGGCTACCTTAATGCCGTTTAATTTCGTTGAGGTGGAATGGGTCAGGAAATCAATATAGTCATCCAAAGCCTCCTCAGAGATTGACTTTGTACCGATTTCTGCACCGATAGGCCTTGGCAGTTTGTCGAGGCCGTTGGCAAGGATAGCCTCAATCTCGTTTTCCAGCTCATCTCTCAGCTTATAGCCGGAGGAATTAAAAAACTTAATTCCGTTATACTCAACGGGATTATGGGACGCGGAGATAACAACGCCGGCATCCAGATTATATTTTCTTACAAGGTAAGCAACGGCAGGAGTGGGTACAATGCCCGCCAGATAAGCGTGGGCGCCGACGGAGCAGATGCCTGCTACAAGGGCGGATTCCAGCATGTCTCCCGACATGCGGGTGTCCATGCCTACTAATATTTTTGGCGCGTGCTTTTTTTCTTTCGTCAAAACATAAGCACCGGCTCTGCCCAGGTTATACGCCAAATCACCGGTTAATTCTGTATTGGCAATCCCCCTGACGCCGTCTGTACCGAATAAATTTCCCATCAGAAAAAATCCTCCTAAGGTTAAAGATTTATAATATGCAAAAAATGATTCTATTCCATTTATAGAATGACTTAATTACATATTATAACATTTCACTGTGCACGAAACAACTTTTTTTTACATTTTGCCTTTTCCGGCAAAGGTACAAAAAATCAGCGTTTTCCCCGTTTTTTCTCTTATTTCCATAATATGCAAAAACAGTTCATCCCACAACAAAAATAATTTTCGTTTCTGTGTGGTTTTCGGGATACCTCTGTTTTATATAACGGTTTTTTTATATGAAAGTTCCCGTGCTTGGATTTATGAAATATAGAAGGCTTTTTTACAATTTAAAAAAAGAATGGGATGCTGCTGCGGGTTTTTATGAAATCTACCGCACATATTGACAAAAAACTAACAATTATTGTATACTACTGGTGTACACTATAATGAATTATCTGAGAGGAGTGTGACACATGAAAAAACTACTATCATTGTTACTGGCTGCAACATTAGTCACAGGAGCTCTGGCAGGCTGTGCCAAAAAAGAGGAGCCTTCACCGGAGAAACCGCCGGAAGCCGGACAGGAATTTGACAAACAGCTGGATACAGATGTAGCGGTTGTGGGCGGCGGCGGCGCTGGTATTTCAGCGGCTATTGCGGCGGCGCAGGAAGGAAAAAATGTAATATTGATTGAAAAGGTAGGTTATCTTGGCGGTGCAACTATGATGAGCGGCGGCCTGATACCTGCTGTTGGTACAAAACAGCAGATTGAGGCGGGTATTGACGACAGCGTCGAATGGTTTGTACGTGATATTATGCGTCCATCCAATTACAGCGTGAGAAAAGACCTTGTTTATACAGTAGCGCAGCAGGCGAAGCCCACCATTGAGTGGATGGAGGATCTGGGCGTTAAATTCAGTATTGTGACGTCATCCCTTTATTATGGGCAGTCCAATTACCGTATGCACCTTGCAGAGGGCAAGGGAAAGGGAATGACAGAGGCCATGGTGTCCGCTTTGGAGAGTATGGACAACATTACAGTTTTGCTGAACACGCCGGGTACTGGTCTTGCTACCAATGACGCGGGCGAGGTGACTGGCGTTTACGCAGAAAACAGTGAGGACGGCAGACTCTTTATAGCGGCGGAGAATACTATTCTTGCCACAAGTGGATTTGGCGCAAATAAAGAAATGGTTGAAAAGTACATGCCGGAGGTAAAGGATGCATTTCCAATGGTAGCGCCGGGCGCAACAGGAGATGGCATTCTTTGGGGACAGGCTCTTGGTGCGGATATTGCCAAAATGGGTGCATATCAGGGCCACGCATTTTACAGTGAGGCATTTGGAGGAAGCATTGACCAGTCTATTATGACCCGCGGCGGTATATATGTGAACGCTGACGGTGTGCGCTTCACCAATGAATACGGTGGATATTCCGAGCTTTCTCCTCATGTACTGGCACAGCCGGGACACTATGCCTACATTATATTGAACGAGGAGAATGCGGCAAATACAGCAAATTTTGAGGCTTATAAAGAAAAGGGCATTGTTTTTTCTGCCGAAACGCCTGAGGCTCTTGCTGAGCTTATCGGTGTGGATAAGGATGCTTTAGCAAAGACAATTGCGGATTACAAGACATCTATCGCCAAGGGTGAGGACGAATTTAACCGTACCAAGCTTCCTCAGAATTTTGAAGGCCCTTATCATGCCATAAAGGTAACGGCTGATTTAAGGCATACACAGGGCGGGCTTGTAACGGATATTGCCGGACATGTCCTTACTGCGGACAAAGATATTATTAAGGGCCTCTATGCCGCCGGAGGCGTGACAGAAGGCTTCTCCAGTGCGGGAGGCGCGGCTTATATGTCAGGAAACGGCTTGCTTCAGGCAATTATTTTTGGAAGGATTGCCGGTCAGAATGCGGCGAAGGAAACCCGTGCGGATGCGGCGGCAGTGATATGGAGCGATCCGGATGAGGGTCAGACGGAAGAACCGTCAGAAAAGAAAGAGACTTCAGCTGATGAGACGCCTGCTGCAGCTTATAAAGACGGAGAATATGAGGGCGAGGGCAAAGGCAATAACGGCCCAATTGCAGTTAAGGTAACAGTAGCCGATGGAAAAATCAGCGCTGTTGAGGTGACGGAGCATGCAGAGACAGAGAATATTTATGAGAGTGCGGAGGGCACTGTTATTGACAGCATTGTTGCCAATAATGGCACTGCGGGAGTTGACGCCGTGACAGGCGCTACAAATTCCAGCAGGGGTATTATGGAAGCAGTGGATAACGCATTGGCGGATGCGAAATAAGAAATAGCCGCATGGCATCTGTTTTATTGATGGGACGTTTTTTAAATAACCACCTCAAAAGCTTGGTATTTATCTGGCAATAGAAATGGGAGCAAAGAGGCTGTTTTATTGATGAACCATTGCCAGGCTGACTTGTTGATTTATTTTGTTGTATGTATGAAAAAAGAGGCTTTCCCCGATGACAGGGAAAGCCTCTTCCATTTTTTTGTGTTATGGCTGTTTTTGGATTCTCATTTTATTTCATTTGACTATTTGTCGTTTCCTTTACCGGAAGCAGCTCTATATAACCTCTGGTACCAATTGGTTCCAGCTGTATGCGGGGATTTTGACTGTCCCATTCCAAGCCGGCAACAGCAGGATTGTATTTTGCGATTGCTTTTTGCACCTCATCAATGGCCTCTCCAAAGTCCTCCTCCGCAAAGGGCTCTCCCTGAAACATCAGGTATTTGGAGGCGGGAAGTTCAATGATGTCGAAGCCCTCAGGCAGTTTGTCGTCAAAGTCCGTGCTGACCTCTGCGCCCTGTACATATTCTGACGTTCCGGGAAGAATATACCTTTTTGGGAGCCAAAGACAGACAGGCTCGCCGCTGATAGACTTTATGCTCATCAAAAGCCCCCAGACATCACAGCCCACCTCTTCGCAGTAGGAAAAGTATTCCTTCGCTTCTCTCCCTCTTTTTATCAGTACTTTTCGTGCGGGTTTTTCTACAGTCTGTATAAAAACATTTTTAACCATCTCTGCTTTTCTCTCCTTTCTGTTGGCGGCATATTTGATGCCGTAAGGACGGAACAGGTATAAGGGAATTGGATTTGAGGCGTATTCCTTTGGATTACAGCCAAACTCTCGGAAAAAAGCCCTTTGGTACCCGTCAACGCTCTGGAAGCCTGCTTCAAAGGCAGCATCGGAAATTTTCACCCCTTTATCCCGTAGACTCAGTGCTGATTTGGACAGCCGAAGCCGTCTGATGTAATCAGCAGGCGTCAGTTTAAGCCACCGCACGAAGAGCCTGTAGGAATACCAGGGAGAAAACAGGGATACCTGAGAAAGATGGGCGAGGGTAATATTTTCCTGTAAATGAGCTTCAATGTAATCTTGCATGCGCTGCACCGCTTCTATCTGTTCCTTCATTTTTTCACCTTCCTATGCCGCTTTATAGATAGAGTTTATCTCAAAAAGAAAAATTTCTCTCGACCTTTTTTGCCTATATTTTTCAGATACAAATATCGTTTAATGCCAGTAAAATGCAACTACAATGCAACTAAAATAAAAAAGGACGAAAGACGTCGTATTGCTTCGCTTTCTGTCCCTTTTTTATAGTGGCTGTAATATGGTTAAGCTATTAGATATTTTATTTTTCTGTTTCACAGGCGCCTTGACTGTTTTTTTCACTTCAAAAAAATGCACAGATTATGTATCGGCTACCGGAAAAAAATCAGCTTCCCGTTTAGAAATTCATAGCTTGCGCTGTGAGAAAGCGGAATGGAATCCGTGGCAAATCACCCTGAAAAACAAGGAGGACATACAATTTGAGTATCCTTAGGCATCCTCCACAAGCTTTTTAAGATCACGCAAAAGAAGAGCGTTCTGCTCTGGCAGAAGAATACAAAAGCGCAGAAAGCTTTCATCGAGGAATGTAAAGCTTGCGGCGTTTCGGATCAGCATTTTTCGGCGAATGAGTGTCTCAAAGATTTCAGCCGATGTAATTTTATCGGTAAGAAGCTTCAGCAGTATAAAGTTGGAGCTGGAGGGGTATGCCCTGATATTTTTCCAGGTACTGATTTCCTCCAGGGCCTTTTTTCTCTCATCGGATATGAGTTTTTTTGTTCTTTCTATAAAATCACTGTCGGAGAAAAGTCTCTCCCCGGCAAAGCTTGCCAATATATTGACGGACCAAGGATCCTGGTTTTCCTTTAAAAGATTTAAAAATTTTTTACTGCTTGATATGCCGTATCCTAAGCGGATTCCCGGCGCGGCAAAAAATTTGGATACGCCTCTTATGACAAAAAGGTTATCAAATTTCCGTGTCAGCGGTATGGAGCAGATGTCATTGAGATTATCGCTGAATTCGATATAGGTTTCATCTATCATAACGGACGTGCCGTTTTTCTGGCAGTGGGTTAATATTCTGTCCATCTGCTCGGTTGTGATAGCTGTACCTGTGGGATTATTGGGGTTGCAGGCGATAAAAAGGCCGATTTCCGGTGTCAGAGCCTCAAAAAGCCTGTCCAGATTTACCAGAAAGCCATCCTCCTCCTCCAGCGGAAAATAATGAAATTCTCCGCCGCACAGTGCGGCTTCCCGCTCGTATTCGCTGTAGGCAGGGCCCATGATAAGGGTATGCCCTGCATTTACGGATTTGATAAAGGCGGATATTAATTCTGTGGAGCCGTTACCCACTGTGATGTGCTCCACAGCCGCCCCTGTGTAAGCGCTGATGCTTTTTTTCAGGGCAATATAATTTTTGTCCGGATATGTGCTGACAATGTGAATGTTTTTACTCAGGGCGTCCCTGACACTTTCGGGAAAGCCCAGGGGATTGATGTTGCCGCTGAAATCCATGATTTCTTCCTTGAGAATGCCGTACTGCCTTTGTATAGCGTCCAAATCGCCGCCGTGTGCATGCATTATTTTTTCCATTGGTACCATACCTTCTTCTTCAATTTATTTTCTTGCGGGTCAGATTTTACTGCCCGTTTTTTACTGCCTGTAACAAGCTTAATGAAAATGCTTTTGCTACTTTCATTTTAGCAGATAATCGGCGAATAGAAAAGCTAATATGCGGTATGTTTTTAAATGAGTTGCTAAATAGAAAATTTATTTCATACCTTTTTTATTCGCCTGCGTAAATAGAATTAGAAAGTTGTTAGCACTCTTGCAAAGTGAGTGCTAATGTGCTACAATGATTTCACTGGTGAAGGTAACGGGATGGGACAAATTCAATTACCTCTTGCAGACATCAGAGAATGGGTTGTTAAAAAATAAATAGAAGGTTGAAAAAGGAAGGGTGAAACCATAATGAATGCGCAGAAATATACACAAAAATCATTGGAGGCAATACAGAATTGCCAGAGCATCGCAGCACAGTACCAGAATCCGCAGATTGAACAGCAGCATTTGTTATATTCCCTGCTGACTAGTGAGGAAGGTCTTGTTCCCCAGCTCCTGCTTAAGATGAATGTAAATGTGAACGGTCTTCTTAATGGGGTGAGGGAGGAAATAGAAAGGCTTCCCCATGTGTCCTCAGGCGGCTCCACGGCCGGAAATATATATATATCAAATGATCTGAACAAAACCTTTGTGGAGGCGGAAAAGCTGGCGGAGGGCATGAAGGACGATTATGTCTCGGTGGAGCATATTTTTATGTCTCTTATTGCCAGCGCCAATACAGTTTTGAAAAAGCTTTTTAAGGATTTTGGTATTGACAAGGACGGTTTTATCAAGGTTTTGGCCACAGTAAGAGGCAATACCCGTGTGACCAGCGATAATCCCGAGGATACCTATGATGTGCTGAAAAAATACGGCACTGATTTGGTGGAGAGGGCAAGAAGCAACAAGCTTGATCCGGTAATCGGGCGTGATGATGAGATTAGAAACGTGATTCGGATACTGTCCAGAAAAACGAAGAATAATCCAGTATTAATCGGTGAACCGGGTGTAGGTAAAACGGCAATCGCAGAGGGTCTTGCCCAGAGGATTGTCAAGGAGGACGTCCCCAATTCCCTGAGAGACAAAACGATTTTTTCCCTTGATATGGGTGCTTTGATCGCAGGTGCAAAATTCAGGGGCGAATTCGAGGAAAGGCTGAAAGCGGTATTAAATGAGGTCAAAAAAAGTGAAGGAAAGGTTATACTGTTTATTGACGAGCTCCATACCATTGTGGGCGCCGGAAAAAGCGAGGGCGCTATGGATGCCGGGAACCTTTTGAAGCCAATGCTGGCAAGGGGGGAGCTTCACTGTATTGGTGCCACCACGTTAAACGAGTACAAGCAGTATATTGAGAAGGACCCCGCTTTGGAGAGACGGTTCCAGCCGGTTATGGTAAATGAGCCGACGGTGGAGGATACCATAGCCATACTTCGCGGGCTGAAGGAGAGATATGAGGTTTATCACGGCGTAAAGATACAGGATCAGGCCATTATTGCAGCGGCTACCTTGTCTAACCGCTATATTACGGATCGTTTTCTGCCGGATAAAGCCATTGATTTGATAGACGAAGCCTGTGCCTTAATCAGGACGGAAATTGATTCCATGCCTATGGAGCTGGATGTGATACAGAGAAAAATCATACAGCATGAAATTGAGGAAGCGGCCTTAAAGAAAGAAAATGATAAGCTCAGCCAGGAGCATTTGAAGGAAATACAAAAAGAGCTGGCCGAAATGAGAGAGGAATTTAATTCCCTCAAAGCAAAATGGGACAATGAAAAGAACGCCATCAACAAGGTACAGAAGCTGAGGGAAGAGCTGGAGCAGGTAAACGCCGAGATAGAGAATGCGGAAAGGCATTACGATTTGAATAAGGCAGCGGAATTAAAATACGGCAAGCGCCCCACTATCCAAAAGCAGTTGGAGGAAGAGGAAAAGCTGGCGGAAGAGGGCGGCACGAAAAACAGTCTTCTGCGGGATAAGGTGACAGATGAGGAAATCGCCAAAATTATTGAGCGGTGGACGGGCATTCCCGTCAATAAGCTGATGGAGGGAGAAAGGGATAAGCTGCTTCATCTGGAAGACATCCTTCATGAGAGGGTAATCGGGCAGGACGAGGCGGTGGAAAAGGTTTCAGAGGCTATTATGAGAAGCCGCGCCGGTATCCAAAATCCCAACAGGCCCATTGGATCCTTCCTGTTTTTAGGCCCGACAGGCGTAGGCAAGACAGAACTTGCCAAGGCGTTGGCGGAAAGTCTTTTTGATGACGAAAAGAATATAGTAAGGATAGATATGACCGAGTATATGGAAAAATTCTCGGTGTCCAGGCTCATTGGAGCGCCTCCCGGATATGTAGGCTACGAGGAGGGCGGCCAGCTGACGGAGGCTGTAAGAAGGAAGCCATACTCTGTCGTACTCTTTGACGAGGTGGAGAAGGCCCACCCGGATGTATTCAACATACTTTTACAGGTATTGGACGATGGGCGTATCACGGATTCTCAGGGGCGTACAGTGGATTTTAAAAATACGATTATCATACTGACCTCCAATCTGGGTTCTTCCTATCTGCTTGAGGGAATTGGCAGCGGAGGAGAGATTACACAGGAGGCTAGGGATAAGGTGGAGGAGCTTTTAAAGCATTCCTTCCGTCCTGAATTTTTGAACCGTCTGGATGAAATAGTGTTCTATAAACCGCTGTCAAAGCAGGACATCACATTCATTATTGACTTGATTGTAAAGGATTTGAATAAGCGTCTCAGCGACAGGCAGTTAAAATGTGTGATTACAGAAGGGGCAAAGGCTTTTATTATCGAAAACGGATATGATCCCGTTTATGGTGCAAGACCCTTAAAGCGGTATGTACAGCGAAATATTGAGACAATGATAGCAAAAAAAATAATTGCAGAGGATGTGGCGCCGGAAACGACATTTACAGTGGATGTGGAAAACGGACGGTTTGTTATACTGTAAATTTGAACACCCCAGCAGATTCATGGCCAGCGCCATGAATCTGATTACATATGGACGAAATACCGATTTGCTCGCACAAGGGCTTTCAGCCTTTACAAATCGGTATTTCCACACGTAGGCGGAAGTGGATTCCGCCTATGTGATTCCGGTTCGAGGGCTCTGTCCTCGAGCTCCTGCCGCGTAAAATTTATTTTGTATACAGTCTGAGGGGATACCGAAGGTATCCCCTCAGCTTTTCAAAAAAGTCCCTTTGGGACTTTTTTGAAATTATAGCAGTATAAAGCCCCATTTCTTCGTACAAGGATTGACTGTCGTCATGGTCAACGCCTTGCTTTGCAAGGCTCGCTTCGCTCGACGCGGTGTCTTCCGCGCTGTTTCCTTGAAATCAGGGCTTTTCCTCAAACTGGCAAAGCCCGTCTTGCGGATTCCAATTGGAAAACTCTTTCATGCATGCCGAAGATAGACGGCACGAGCGCAGAGAACTTCCCGCCAATGGCGGGAATGTGCTGACCATTTCCAATCCTTTCCGCGATTCAAAAATAGGTAATTGACATCCTGAGGGGATACCGAAGGTATCCCCTTTTTTGCTGGGTTATTATCTGTATTTTGAAGCGGCTTTGTTAAATTTTCGGTCCATATTTACAGAGAGTTGGCCTATTGCTATAATAAAAGAAAAATGTCGATTATTGAAAAGGCAGGGATTGGGATATGAGAAGCGCTATCGGTACCAGGGAGAATATCAGGATTATAGATACGGCGGAGGCAAACGGCTGTAAAATAGAAATTATGGAGTATGAGAGACTGTTGGGCTCGACCAACACAAATGCCGCCGAGGATATGTATTTTATGGAAAAGCAGAATATGAGGGCCAGACAGGCAGCTATTTATCTGGAGGACAGCTCTGTGAAAATTGAACCGGGGGCTATGAGTTATTTTACGGGAAAGCTCGAGATGGTATCGGGCGTAACTGCCGGCAATGCCCTGGGCAGAATATTCTCCAGCGCAACCACAGGGGAATCAATTGCTCAGCCGGAATACAAGGGCACGGGGATGCTTGTGCTGGAGCCGTCCTTCAAGCACTTTCTTCTCATCGAGATGGAAAAAGAGGAAATCATAGTGGATAAAGGAATGTTTTATGCGGCCCAGGGAGGCATTGAGGTGAAGTCCATTATGCAGAAGAATGTATCCTCTGCGCTTTTAGGCGGCGAGGGCATTTTTCAGATACAGCTGAGGGGGTCTGGAATTGTGCTTTTGGAGTGTCCTGTGCCGAGCTGTGAAATTGACGTGATTGAGCTTGAAAATGATGTGCTGAAGGTGGACGGCAATTTCGCAGTGCTTCGTTCCGGCAATATTGATTTTTCCGTGGAGCGTTCCGCAAAAACCCTTTTGGGCTCCGCTGTCAGCGGTGAGGGGCTTGTCAATGTTTACCGTGGTACGGGCAGCGTATGGCTTGCGCCGACGATTAAAATTTATGATACCATAAATGCAGCAAGAGGAGTTGGACTGTCTTCCACAAAGGCCATGAATATGAATACCGGCAACAGCCATTGACAGTATGGAGCAAAAAAAGCCTGCATATGGCAAGCAGGAGATAAGTGTTTTTAGAAGGTCGAAGGCAGATAAGATGTTCCGTTATAAAATCTTGAAAAGCCTCCATTGAAATATTGTATAAAAGCAGAGTTTGATTTTTCTTGGAGGATATGAAGCTGTTATTACGTAATGATGAAGCGCTGTGAGCCATACAGCAAAAATTAATATCCTGAATGGGATATTTTCCATATTTGCTTTTTATTCTATTTAGATAAATCCGGCCCCCAACCGTTAGATTTTTAATCTCGTTTTGGGGGCCGGTTTATTTTCTTTTAAAAGACTTTTTAATTGTTAATAAGACGTTTCAGAGTTTTATTGTATCAAAAGCTGTATTTAAAACAGTTTTCCCAATATCTGTTTTTCGGCAAACAATGCGGTAGCGCCGCCGGTATGCCAGAATACGACATTGCTTCCCTGCGGAACTCTGCCGCATCTCACATAATCCAAAAGGCCGGCGAAGGCCTTGCCGCTGTATACAGGATCGAGAAAAATTGCCTCCTTTGCGGCCATCATTTTAATGGCTTCCGTGCCGCCCTCGCTGGGCTTTTCGTAGCCGGGAAGGTAATAGGCCAAATCGTTTCGGAAGTCCTCCTCTGTCAATATCCGTTCTGCGCCAAGCCACTCCAGGGCATCGTTTCCGAGGTCCGTGCGGGATGGTATGTAATTTTCATCATGGTAAAAGACGTCAACAGATATGATACTGGTATCTGATCCAATAAGCTTTTTTCCGCCAACCAGTCCTGCCATGGTTCCGCCTGTTCCTGTGGCGTGAAAGAGGTAGTCGGCGTGTATTCCAAGGGCATTTAGCTGCTCCTGCATCTCAATATAGCCGCCGACAAAGCCGGCTGTTCCAATAAGGCTTGCGCCTCCCATGGGAATATCATAGCACTTGTGGCCTTCCGTCTCCAGGCGCTTTATGTGTTCCTTTCCCAGCTGGAAAGAACGCTTTTCGGCGTCCCCTTCTGTTTCTCCTGCTTCAATATTCACGATATGTACTTCAGCGTCCATTATTTTATCCAAGAGCAAATTTGCCTTGATATCGTTTTCATCCGGCTCCACAATTGCAGTGAGATATAATACAGGCTTTAATCCTGCCTTTCGGCAGGCCTCAACTGTCTGCATGGCATGGTTTGACTGTGTGGCGCCGTAGGTGAACACATACTCCGCTCCCTGCTTTTTTGCGTCACCGATTAAATATTCCAGTTTTCTGATTTTATTTCCCCCGAATAATGACTGGCCTGTAAAGTCATCTCTTTTGATATATAAATTGATACCCAGCTCCCCTGAGAGCCTATCCAGCTTATAGAAGGGGGTTGGGAAAAAACCAAGGAAAACCTTTGGCTTTTGAGCCAGCATCGCTTTTACTTCCTCGCATGTTTTCATTTTTCATTCCTCCAAATCCATTTTTGACTGATAATCAGTAAGTTCCTCTGCCACTATCATAAAATATAATGAATTATTTGTAAAATGAATTAATTGGATTTATAATATAACTATTAAGCTATATTATGGAGGTGCAGTATGACTGTTCTTGAGATAGAGGCTTTCTTAGCTGTTGTACAATACGGTACGCTGACAAAGGCGGCAGACAGGCTTCACATTTCCCAGCCGGCACTCAGTAAGCGTATTGCCATGCTTGAAAGAGAGCTGGGGTATGAGTTGGTTGTGAGGAGAAAGGGGATACGCTATATTACCCTGACAGACAAGGGAAACGCCTTCATTTCCATCGCAAACAGGTGGAAAAAAATTTGGGAGGATACAAAGGCCCTGGAAAGATATCAGCACAGGAACACTTTTCATATGGCGGCCACAGACGGGCCCTACCTTTATCTATTCGCGGATGTACTTCGTGAATTTGTAAAGCAGTATCCCGATGTAAATCTGCATTTGGATACGCTGAATTATCCTGACGCCTACCGGAAGGTGGACAGTGGGACGGTAGATATTGCATTCACAGGGGTAAACTATTATTACAAAAATGTACAGGCCGTACCGGCCTATACGGAAAAGATGTTTTTCATGTGCAGGAAGGATGCTGATTACAAGGAGGAGGTGGGACCTGAGGATTTGTCTGTGGGATATAACATTTTTTCAGGCTACTCAGCGGACTGCTATACCTGGTTCCGGCATTGGTTTGGAGGAAAGGCTCCTTTTGTGGAATCGGATTTGGTGGCTCAGGTGGAGGATTTTATGACGTCCTATGACAAAAACCTCTGGACTCTTGTTCCGGCTTCCGTCGCTGCACGCTTTGAGAAAAATCCCATGCTCTCCTATCGAAGGCTCAGAAACGGCCCGCCTGACAGAGTCGTTTATTCCATACAAAAAATAGGCAGCCACTCCGAATACGCAGAGGGTTTTCTCTCCCTGTTGAAAAAAGCTCTTCAGCAGGTGGAGGGAGTTACCTCGCTTTTATGAAACGGATTAAAAAAGAGAAAGCTGTTCCGGCTGTGCGGGAAATATTTTATAGGCGGCTATAATATCCTTCATACGGTATAAAATATGATATTTCTCACATTCCCGGGCAAAGAGGCGATAGAGGCTTTTTGCCTTTGAAGAATTGCAAAAATAGCTGCTGCGGTAGGTTTTGACATAGCTTTGCCTTAAGCCGGGGTAAAGGGTGTCAAGCTTTTCATAATAGTAATCTCTCTGATTATCGCGCAGAGTGACGCCGGGCATGAAATAAATAAAATTTGCCATAGATTCATGAGCTTTTTGAACGATTCCAAGAACGTTTTCCTCCGTATCCGTGAGAAAGGGGAGTAGGGGCGTTAAGAGGATACCGGTAAATATACCGGCCTCCCGAAGCCTTTGAATTGTCTGAAACCGCTCTGAGGAAGGGCAGACATGGGGCTCGGTTTTTTGGCTCATGCTGTCATCAGCGGCAGTAATGGTCAGCTTGCAGATAACAGGAGCTTTTTTTGACAGAGCTTGGAGAATATCAATGTCCCTTGTAATCAGGCTGCTTTTGGTGTCGATGGATACGCCGAAGCCATAGCGGTTTAATAGCTCCAAGGCGCCTCGTGTGATGCGGTATTGTTCTTCAAAGGGATTATAGGTGTCGCTCATGGAGCCGATTCCGACAACGCCTTTCTTTTTTTTGCGGGAAAGCTCATTTTCAAGCAGCGCAAGGGCGTTTTCTTTGCCGCGCACTGTGTCAAAATGGTCAATATGATAGCAGCTGCTGCGGCTGTCACAGTATATACAGCCATGGCAGCAGCCGCGGTACAGGTTCATGCCGTAGTCAATGCCAAACCAAAGCTTGTTTTCCTCTTTGACATTTTGCAGTATATGGTTTGCGGGAACAAAATCCATGGCACGCTCTCCTTTTTGCAAAAAAGGCGTTTAAGGTATTAAACTTAAACGCCTTTCTTTTTTGGGGTTCTCCCTGTTTTTTACTGTCTGGTTGAAAAGGGAATCAAAAGTATCTGTTTTTTACACCCTATCTGAATACTTAAGGATGGCCGTTTTGCTTTCTGCTGTTTCCCGCCGAAAAATGAGGCGGATGCTCAAAGCTCCTTTTGGACATCCATTGCCTCTATCAACTCTAAATCCTTGTTCTTCTCCTGAAAGGTGTCCAGTGTATATTGGTTGGCAAAGAGAAGGACAGGACGATCAAAATGATCAAAGGCAAGGGAAATGCGGGAATTGGTATAATTTTTTACTTCCTCCGCCTCCTTATTTTTTACCCACCTGGCCACGGAATAATTGAGGGGCTCCCGCCGTATTTCGGAGTTGTACTCAAACTTGAGTCTGTACTCAAAAACCTCAAACTGAAGCTGGCCTACGGCGCCGAGTATGGTTTCATTGTACTCGTTGTGGTATACCTGTATGGCGCCCTCCTGTGCCAGCTGCTCCACACCCTTTTGGAAGTGCTTTGCTTTCATGGAATTGACAGGGTGTACCCTCTCAAAAAGCTCCGGCGGGAAGGTGGGAAGCGGTTCAAAGAAAAGTGCTTCTTTACTGTTTGTAAGAGTATCGCCGATTTGATAATTGCCGGAGTCATAGATACCGATAATGTCTCCTGCGTGGGCGACATCCACAGTCTCCCTCTCGTTTGCCATAAGCTGTGTGGACTGACTCAGCTTGAACTGTTTTCCCGTTCGGGAAAGGGTTACATTCATACCCCGCTCAAAGGTGCCGGAGCAGATTCTCATAAAGGCCAGCCTGTCCCTGTGAGCAGGATTCATGTTGGCCTGAATTTTAAAAATAAAACCGCTGAAGAAGGAATCCGTTGGCTTAACCTCGCCCTCTGTAGTTTTTCTGATTCCGGGTGCGGGTGACATATCCAAAAAGTGATCCAAAAACTGTGTTACGCCAAAATCAACCAGAGCGGTGCCAAAGAAAACAGGGGAAAGCTTTCCCTGAGAAATCAGCGCCATATCAAACTCATTGCCTGCACCGTCAAGAAGCTCAATTTCATTTCTCAAGTTGTCCAGATTTGCCTGGGAGATAATGCCGTCCAGCTTGTCGCCGTATACGCCGTTTGCGCCTAAGTCAATCACGTCCTCTTTTCGGTAGAGGTAAACCTTGTTTAAAAGCCTGTCATAAACGCCCTCAAAGGACATTCCGTTTCCAATGGGCCATGTGACGGCCACAGAGGGCAGGCCCAGGGCCTGCTCCAAGTCCTCCATACATTCCAGAGGGTCTTTGGATTGACGGTCCAATTTGTTAATAAAGGTAAAGACAGGAATGCCGCGCATGGAGCAAACCTTGAAAAGCTTTCTTGTCTGGGTTTCCACGCCCTTTGCCGCGTCAATTACCATAACGGCGCTGTCAACGGAGGTCAGAATACGGTAGGTATCCTCACCGAAATCATTATGGCCGGGCGTATCCATGATAGACACAACCTTGTCCTTATATTCAAACTGCATGACAGAGGAGGTAACGGAAATGCCACGCTGCTTTTCTATTTCCATCCAGTCGCTTTTGGCGGAGCGGCCGCCGCGCCTTGCCTTCACGGTGCCGGCTTCCCTGATGGCGCCGCCGTGGAGAAGAAGCTTTTCCGTCAATGTGGTTTTGCCCGCGTCAGGGTGGGATATAATACCGAAGATACGGTGTTTTTTGATAATATCTGCGATTTGTGTTTCTGACATAATGTACTTTCCTTTCTCGATTCATAATCCTTTTAAGCTCATAGTCCTTATTTTAACCCATTCTATGGGAAAATGAAACAAAAAAATAAGTAATGTTGCACTATTTTATAAGGAATAGTAAAATGGAAGAAGTGAAAGCTTTGACGCAGATGACTGCATAGGGATAAGCGGTGTCTGCGCGGGGGGGGAGTGGTTTTATGGAGATAATGAATTGGAAGGAATTATTGTATCCTTACGAGCAGGCAGTAGAGGAGCTGATGATTAAGTTCAACAGCATCATAAAGCAGTATAAGAGCTTAGGGCTTTATTCTCCCATTGAGTCTGTGGCGGGCAGGGTAAAAAAAGCCGCCAGTATTATGGAGAAGGCCAGCAGGAAGAAGATTCCCAATGACAAAATAGAAGAAGAGATAGAAGACATTGCGGGTATTCGGATACTCTGCCAGTTTGTGGAGGATATACCCAAGGTAATCGCTCTTGTAAGGCAAAGAAGCGGTCAGGACATGACGATTTTGGAGGAGAGGGATTACATAGCCAACAAAAAGCCCAGTGGATACCGAAGTTATCATATTATTATCAGGTATCCCTTAAATACGGCTATGGGGCACAAGGAAGTTTTGGCGGAGATACAGATACGGACCCTTGCCATGAATTTCTGGGCGACGGCGGAGCACTCTCTGAAATATAAATACAGCGGCAATATCCCCGAGGACTTGCAGGAAAGACTGATTAACTGCGCATCCGCAGCGTTTCATCTGGACAACGAAATGTCGACCATACGGGGGGAAATCATGCATGCCCAGAGACTCAATGAAATAAAAAATAATTTGCTGGCAAACATATTGGAAAATATACAAAACCTGTATTTCGTTGCAAAGCTGGAGGAGATGGATTCCATTAACCGCCAGTTTGTCAGCCTTTGGGACGAGGGTGACATTGAAAAGCTGAAATCCTTCAATGAACAGCTCAATGTTATGGCAGAGCTTTACAGGGTTTAGGAGACGATTATGAGTTTATATGCCATTGCGGATTTACATTTAAGTTTTGCAAAAGAAAAGCCCATGGATATATTCGGGGACATATGGAAAAATCACAGTGAAAAAATCAGGGAGAGGTGGCTGGAGGCTGTCAGGGACGAGGACACAGTGCTGGTTGCCGGCGATATTTCCTGGGCGACGGCCATGGAGGACGCCAAAGAGGATATGGCTTTTCTGAAAGGCTTGCCGGGCAGAAAAATTATGATACAGGGCAATCATGATTACTGGTGGGATTCCGCGTCAAAGGTGAGGAAGGAATTTCCCTGCTTTACTTTTCTTAGAAATGACTATGCGGCATATGGGGATTATGCTGTCTGCGGTTCGAGGGGATGGCTTTGCCCCAATGACACCTATTATACGTCTCAGGATGAGAAGCTTTATAAAAGGGAAGCAAACCGTCTTCGGATGTCTGTTGAGGCTGCCCTCAGAGCTGGGTACGAAAACATTATACTGATGATGCATTATCCGCCGACAAACGATAATAAGGAAAGTTCCGCATTTACGGATTTGATTCAGGAATATGCAGAAATTAAAAAAGTTGTTTACGGACATCTTCATGGGGAGAATTCCTTTGACGCCAGCCTGAAGGGGGAATTTGGAGGGAGAGAGTTCTTTTTAGTGTCGGCCGACTATTTGCATTTTAAGCCTGTTAAAATAATGGATTAGGAGATGGATGAGGTGTAGAGGCCTTGTCTGTCTCTGTTTTTTTGCATGACTGATGATGTTTTTTAAGGGATGGGATTTTAAACAATGCACATTTAAAACGTACTCTTTCTGTGTTCTTTCTTAAGAAGAAAAGAACCAATGCAGCGTAAAGATAAATGCGCCGAGCGAAGCGAGCTTCCCGCCAAAGGCGAGAAAGTGCTGACCATGAACTGGAAAGGGGCTGATCGTACACTACAACTATACCTTACGATGTTACGGCTGCTCACCCATGCAGATCGCGATAAGCGAGCAGCGGGGAAGGCCCCCGCCGGGCTTTGCCCGCTTTCCGCCTTAGGTGGAAATGTACTGACTATCGCGTTCTTTTGGTACTTGTCTTGAAAGAAAAGTACATTAGGAACAGTTCTTTTTTAAAATTGGATTGCAAAAATATCTGATGAAAGGCCTATAGGTTTTTAATTAATTTCTACAAGCTTACACGAAAACTTTTTTTACTCAATTATTTTATCATAATCAATTCATATTCCCTGGTGCCAAGGCCTATTTTTTCTCCATGCTCCAGGCATGTTTTATATTCCGCATTGGGAGTTGTGTTTTCAAAATGGTCATGATGGTCGCAGAAATCAGATTTCTCCATATTCTCTGAAAGCACACTATTGGGAAGAGGTGCTGATTTCAGACAGGCGTCCACACAGGCCTGATCCAGAGCAAGGGGGTCGAAGGACGCAAACATGCCCACATCCGGCAGTATAGGAGCATCATTTTCGCTGTGGCAGTCACAGTATGGCGTTACGTCTACAACCAGTGAAATATGGAAATGAGGACGTCCGTCTACAACAGCTTTTGCGTATTCGGCCATACGGCAGTTCAGCTCCTTATTGGCGGCATCGTTTTTAAAGGCGATGGCATCAAAATTACAGGCGCCGACACAGCGTCCGCAGCCGACGCAGTTTTTTTGATTGACCTCCATTTTTTTTGTCTCATTGTTAAATATCAATCCATTATTGGCGCATTCTCTTTCGCATTTGTGGCAGCCGCGGCACTTCTTCTGCTTGATGAAGGGCTTACCGTTGGAATGCTGCTCCTTTTTCCCGGCACGTGAGCCGCAGCCCATGCCGATATTTTTGATAGCGCCGCCGAAGCCTGTCATTTCATGGCCCTTAAAATGGGTCAGGCTGATAAAAATGTCCGCATCCATAATGGCGCGGCCTATTTTGGCTTCTTTGATATATTCGCCCTTCTTGACGGGCACCAATATATCATCTGTACCCTTTAATCCGTCACCTATCAGTATGGGACATCCTACGGTAAGGGGAGTAAAGCCGTTTTCCCAAGCGCAGTATAAATGTTCCAGGGCGTTTTTGCGGCTGCCGGGATAGAGGGTATTGCAGTCTGTCAAAAAGGGGTTTCCACCCAACTCTTTCACCACATCGGCTACTGCCTTTGCGTAGTTTGGGCGCAGAAAGGCCAGGTTTCCCAGCTCACCAAAATGCATTTTAATGGCGGCGAATTTATTTTCCATGTCTATTTGCCCGATTCCCGCCTCCCGTATCAGTCTTTTGAGCTTAGAGGGCAAACCGTCCCCTGTCTGTGTGCGGAAGTCGGTGTAGTATACCTTTGCTTTTTCCATCTGTGATCCTCCTTCGGGTTTGTAAAATACGGAAACAATAAGGGATAATCCGTTTTTTCTATTTGTTTATCATATTTTATTACTATTATAAAAGAAATAGGGGACAACATCAAATATATGTGATATTTTTTTGCTGAAAAAGCAAAAAAAGGACAATACTTGTAACGGTACGGGTGTATTATTGTAGTTGTATCTGGCAGCACAGCAATTTTTCCGGTAAAAAAATGAAATAAAAAATTTAAAATTTTGAAGCCTCAAAAGAATCGGCATCGTTTTATAAATGTATGCAGCTTTCGGAAAGGTGGTGGGCTTAAAAGAATATGACAAATGACAAATTCCGCGTAATTGTGGAGCAATATGAAAAATTAGTTTTTACAATATGCTATCAATTTGTGAAGGATTATCAGGAAGCCCAAAACCTGACCCAGGAAACCTTTTTATCCGCATACACCCACATTGACAGCTGCAGCGCGCAGAGCTATAAGCCGTGGCTTGCCAGAATTGCCGCCAACAAGGCCAAAGACTTTCTGAAAAGCGCATATCAAAGAAAGGTACAGCTTCATACGGAGGAGGACGAGGAAAGCAACGTCATTTCCCTCATGCCCAGGCCGGAGCAGGTGTACCTGGATAAGGAAGGTGTGGAGGAGATAAAGGAGAAGGTATATTCTCTGAAGGAACCCTACCTGAAGGTTTCCGTGCTGTTTTTTCTGGAGGAGAAAACCATTGATGAGGTTGCCCGTATTGTAGACAGACCGCCAAAGACGGTAAAAACGCAGGTTTACAGGGCAAGAGGTCTGCTTCAAAAAATGATAAAGGAGGGAGATTAGGCTATGGAAGAATATTTTAGCGAAGATGGGCATTTGACAGATTTTGCGTTAAAAGAATTGATTTGCGGAGAGCCGGATGAATTGGCAAGGCTTGAAATAAGTGAACACCTTTCTTTTTGTGATGACTGCCTTCTGCGATATACGCTGGCTTTGGACTGCGAGACACTGCTTACTCCTGATACGCCTTTGGCAGACAGCATCATGCGCAATATAAAAAGCAGAGTGAGAAGAGTATTTTTAAACAGGTATGCCACTGCCGCCGTTGCCGCCTGCTTTGCAATGGCACTTTGGACCAACGGTATATTCCATGTGGAGGACTACAAAAAGAATCTGGACCTGCGTCCGGTGAGAAAGATTGAATATAATGCCGGCTCACTATCAGACCAGCTGTCTGAGAAATTTAATGAGCTAGTGAATGACATATACGGTTTGAAGGGAGTTTTTGATTATGGAAAATAGAAAAAGCGGTTTTCTGACATTTATATTTTCATTTATACCGGGTGCGGGTGAAATGTATCTGGGACTGATGAAAAAGGGGTCGGCAGTTATGCTGGTTTTCTGGGGATTGTTTTTTATCTCCATGTTTTTGAGAAGCGGGGTATTTACAATAGGAATGCCTATTGTATGGTTTTATTCCTTTTTTGACACCATTAATTTGAAGCATCTATCGGCGGAGGAAAGGGAAAGGGCGGAGGCGAAATTTATGGAAAGTCTGGAAAAGCTCATGGGTCAGGACTGGAAGGATATTTTTAAGAAACGGCATGCCCTGATTGGCGCGGCATTGATTTTTATTGGAATTTATGCCATATTTGAGTCAATACTGATGCCCATGGCATGGTGGATCAGCGATTATTTCCCATGGCTTTACTCGCTGGTAAATTCCATTCCTACCCTGATTGTGGCATTTGTGCTGATTGTATTTGGAATCCATCTCGTAAAGGGCGGAAAGACAACCCAGTCAAAGGAGAAGGACTATATTGAATTTAAGGGTGATGATGACAATGAGTAATGGGGAAGGTGCAGCGGGAAGACAAAGGCGTGTCGGCAGCGTTACCATGGGCCTGAGCCTTATCGTCATAGGTGTTTTGACATTGATTGGTATGTTTATGCCGGATTTTGATTTTTTGTTTATGGCGAAGCTGTCGCCCTTTATATTTATTTCCCTTGGGGTTGAGGTTTTAGCGGCTTATTTTTCAAAGGAAAAGTGTGAAATCAAATATGATTTCATGAGTGGACTGACCTGTTTTATACTGATAGGGTTTGCAATATTTATCTCGGGCTGTGTCCTTTTTATGGAGCAGTATATGCACTTTTACTATTGAGCGGCAAGCTGTCGGCGGTTAAAAAAGCAGAAAAGACTTTATTAAGAACAAAAGAATACGCCTGTCACAAAATCTTTTCAGGTTTTGTGACAGGCGTATTCTGTTTTATTTCAATACTTCAGTCGTCAAATTCCATGGATGCCTGTATAATCATCTGTTTTAAATTCTCCGGATCAAACGCGCCCGGCTCAATTTCCATGGAAAGATCCTCAAGCTCGTCTTCCTCTGTCAGATATGTGACCTCAAAGGCTGTACTTAAATCCTCCTCGAATAAGATCTCACCTTCAATTGCCCAGGTATCATCGCCCTTGTCTATACTGAAAATAGTTACCTCTGTAATCTGTACCATACCCTGCTACTCCCCTTCTCACTTTCTTTTTTGTATAGAATATCCGAATTTGCCAAGCTTTTCCCCCAAAGCATAATACTGTCCGTGGGAATAGCAGACAGGATCTGATTTGTCAAAATGAAATTTCCCTGTTTTGTCCAAGTATTCATCACTGACATTGACTGCAACCACTTCGCTTAAAAACATATCATGGCTTCCCAAAGGAATGATATCCTTTACAACACATTCGATATTTACAGGGCTTTCGTAAATCAAAGGAGCTCTGACCTTTGAGGCGGGAGCTTTTGTCAAATGCATTTCTTTAAATTTATCCACATCACGTCCGCTTTTGACTCCGCAGTAATCGCAGGCCTTGCACAGCTTTTTGGTAGTGAGATTAATGACAAATTCCCCTGTTTCCTTCAAAATGTCATAAGAATACCGCTCGGGACGGACAGAAATATAGGTCATAGGCGGTTCCGAGTTGACTGTTCCGCACCACGCGATGGTAATAATATTAGCTTTTCCGTTTTTATCCTCCAGGCTTACCATAGCGGCCGGAACAGGATATAAAACGGTGCCGGGTTTCCATTGTGCTTTTCCCATACTTTTTCCTCCTTATTTTTCTATCTGCCGTACGGGCAATCATACAGGCAAATACCGGGGATAAATGCCGGGGTGTAAATGCCCGTAAAATATACAGCTGCGGCCGAATAATTTCAAAAGGTAGTTTTTACTATTGATATATTATATGAGAAATTTTGTTTTGTAAAGGGTTGTTTTTTGTTGTTTGACATTGTAAAATATATTCTTTTCTAGTAACATGTATAAGACAGGATTTAGAGTTTTATGATAGGAATTTAAAATATAGGTGGTATTCATATGTATTTACCGGAAGAATTTTTGGAAAAGATGAAAAAGTTATTGAAGGAGGATTATGAGGCGTATCTCAAAAGCTTTGAGGAGGAAAGGCTTTATGGCCTTCGGGTAAACACTCTGAAGACAAAGCCGGAGGATTTTATAAAAAAGGGAACCTTTGCCCTTTCGCCCGTAGATTGGTGTGAGGACGGGTTTTATTATAACGGGGAGGAAAGACCGGCAAAGCACCCCTACTATTACGCCGGACTTTATTATTTGCAGGAGCCAAGCGCCATGGCGCCCGCAAGCATCATCCCCATTGAAAAAGGCGACAGGGTGCTTGACATCTGCGCCGCACCGGGCGGAAAAAGCACACAGGTGGGAGCGAGGCTTCAAAACAGCGGCGTTTTATTCACCAATGATATTTCCGCCAGCCGTGCCCAAGCCCTGGTAAAAAACATAGAGCTTTTTGGTATTAAGAACGCTGTGATAACCAATGAAACGCCAGCAAACCTGGCGGAAAGACTGCCGGGGTATTTTGATAAAATATTAATTGACGCGCCCTGCTCGGGAGAAGGAATGTTCCGCAAGGACCCTGCTGTAGCCAGAAAATGGGGGGACAAAATGATACAGTTTTGTCTCAGTCAGCAAAAGGATATTCTGGAAAAGGCGGCGGTGATGCTTCGGGAGGGCGGTGAGATACTGTATTCCACCTGCACCTTCGATATAGGAGAAAATGAAGGGGCTGTCAATTATTTTTTGGATACCCATGATGACTTTGAGTTGCTTCCAATTGCTCACATGCCTTACGGCTTTGCGGAAGGGTATACTGACGGCATGCGGGAGGCGCTTAAGGGCTGTGCCCGTCTGTTTCCCCACAGAATAAAGGGGGAGGGCCATTTCCTTGCCAGGCTCCGTAAAAAGGGGTCTCCTGCGGCGTGTTTTCTGGCGGAGGAGAAGGGTGTTGATGTGACAAAGATAGAGGAATTTATGGATTTTTGCCAGGAAGCCCTGTGTGTTTCGTTTGACGGCATATTTAAAAGAGTGAAGGACAGCCTGTATCTTCTTCCGAAGGGTGTGCCTGACTTAAAAGGACTCCATGTCATGAAAAGCGGATGGTATCTGGGTGAAATCAGAAAAAAGCGTTTTGAGCCCACACAGGCGCTGGCAATGGGTATCAGTAAGGCTGAGGCGAAGAAAACAGTGGATTTGCCTCTGGGAGATGAAAGAGTGCTTCGCTATCTGAAGGGGGAAACCATAGAGGCTGACGGGGAGGACGGATGGAATCTGGTATTGGTGGATTCCTATCCCCTTGGCTGGGGTAAGCTTTCAGGGGGCAGGCTGAAAAATAAATACCATCCGGGGTGGAGATGGATGTAGGGCGCCGGATAGCGAAAGGGCGCGGAGCGGAATGGGAAAAAAGCTTCAGTATGACTATTGAATGGAGGGGAGACCTTTCGGTTATCCGTCTCCGAAATACTGTTTTTTATTGCGTCGGCACGAAAAAACAGCAGTTGTCCGTCTTAGGCTTTACAGATAATAAGAAAGGCTGTTTCGGGAGAGGGTGATAGCTGCCTGTCCCATTTTAAAAGGCTGCGGAGTATCGTTGTGACAAAATACAAAAAAGCTTTGCAGCCGGCAGGAGAGAGGAATGATTTTAGTGCCGTTTTTACCGATTACAATGGAGGAAGTCAAAGAGAGGGGTATAGAGCAACTGGATTTTGTCTATGTCTGCGGCGACGCCTATGTGGATCACCCATCCTTTGGCGCGGCAATTATTTGCAGGACGCTGGAAAGCCATGGCTATACGGTAGGTTTTATCGCCCAGCCTGACTGGAAGAAAAAAGAGGACTTCATGCGTCTTGGAAAGCCGAGGCTTGCTTTTCTGGTTTCCAGCGGGAATATCGACTCCATGGTGAACCATTACACTGTGGCAAAAAAAAGAAGGCAGAAGGATTCCTATTCCCCCGGAGGGAAGGCGGGACTTCGGCCTGACAGGGCGGATATTGTCTATACCAATAAAATACGGGAAATTTACAGGGATGTGCCTGTTATACTGGGCGGCATTGAGGCCAGCTTAAGGCGTTTGTCTCACTATGATTACTGGGACAATAAGGTGCGCCGCTCAATCCTTTTGGACTCCGGTGCTGATTTGGTGCTTTACGGCATGGGCGAGCACCAGATAGTGGAAGTGGCGGAGGCTTTGGACAGCGGCATTCCCGTCTCTGAGATAACATTTATTAAGGGCTCTGTCTATAAAACAAAGGACTGGGACAGGCCCTATGACTATATGAAGCTGCCGTGCTACAAGAAGGTTTTAGAGTCAAAAAGGGCGTACTGCGAAAGCTATATGACACAGTACCAGAACACGGACGCTGTCACGGCGAAAACGCTGGTGGAGGAGTATGACGAGTACCTGGTGGTGCAGAATCCCCCGTCGCCGCCTTTAAAAACCAATGAGCTTGATAAGGTCTATGCTCTTGATTATATGCGCACCTATCATCCTGTGTATGAAAAGGACGGCGGTGTTCCGGCCATTGAAGAGGTAAAATTCAGCTTAATCAGTAACCGCGGCTGCTTTGGAAGCTGTAATTTCTGCGCTCTTGCTTTTCATCAGGGCAGGGTGGTTTCCGCGAGAAGTCACAATTCCATATTAACGGAGGCCGAAAAAATTACATGGGAGCCGGATTTCAAGGGGTATATTCATGATGTGGGCGGCCCTACGGCAAATTTCAGAGAGCCCGCCTGCAAAAAACAGGAGACAAAGGGAGTCTGTAAGGACAGGCAGTGCCTGTTTCCAACGCCCTGTAAAAACCTTACGGTTGACCACATGGACTATGTGGCGCTTTTGAGGAAGCTGAGGGAGATTCCCAGGGTGAA
Source organism: Bacillota bacterium (assembly GCA_019422105.1). GTDB lineage: Bacteria > Bacillota > Clostridia > Lachnospirales > Anaerotignaceae > JAHZDZ01. Next base: position 163,077 of record JAHZDZ010000002.1, read on the forward strand.
AAAGGTTTTTATCAGAAGCGGCATACGGTATGATTATCTCATATATGATAAGAATGAAACCTTCTTCAACGAGCTTTGCAAATACCATATCAGCGGGCAGCTGAAGGTGGCGCCGGAGCATGTATCGCCCAGGGTGCTGGCGAAAATGGGCAAGCCTACAAGAGATGTGTACGACAGGTTTGTAAAGAAATATTATGAGGTCAACAAAAAGCTTGGCATGAACCAGTTTTTGGTGCCATACTTGATGAGCAGCCATCCCGGAAGCGATCTGATAAGCGCCATAGAGCTGGCGGAGTACCTAAGAGACATTGGGCATATGCCGGAGCAGGTGCAGGATTTTTATCCCACGCCGGGAACACTCTCCACAGCCATGTATTATACGGAGATGGATCCACGCACCATGGAAAAGGTCTATGTGCCCAAAACGCCCCATGAAAAGGCTATGCAGAGGGCTTTGATGCAGTACCGCCTGCCTCAGAATTACGATTTGGTGGCGGAGGCTTTGAAAAAGGCCCACAGAGAGGATTTAATCGGCTTCGGCCCTCAGTGTCTTATCCGCCCAAGGCAGACTGCGAAGGAAAAAATGTGGTCAAAAGGTGGGGGAGAGAATAAAAATTACCGCCTGAAAAACAGGATAGAGGAAAAGGGCGGCCTATCTTTCTCTACCACAGGGGGTGCTAAGAAAAAACAGGAGGCGCCTGCCAAAAAGAAAACAATACGCAATGTCCATAAAAAGAAAGCGTAGACAAATGTCTTTCGTATACGTATAATACGTTTTAACAGCATAAAAGAAAAAGGGTAAAGAGGTGTTTTGTGATGAATTATGTAGGAACGAGAAACAGTGATATCAGGGTAACGGCGTCTCAGGCCATTTTGAAGGGAATATGCGAGGACGGCGGACTTTTTATACCGGAGAGGATACCGCAGATAGACAAACCCTTGGAGGAGCTTATGTTTTTAAGCTATCAGGGGCTTGCCTATGAGATACTGCGGCTCTATCTGACGGATTTTACAAAGGACGAGCTTTGGGACTGCATTGACAGTGCATATGACGATAAATTTGATACGCCCTTTATCGCGCCCTATGTCAAAAGGCATGACGCCTATTTTTTAGAGCTGTTTCACGGAAAGACGCTGGCCTTTAAGGACATGGCCTTATCCATACTGCCTCATCTGATGAAGACAGCGGCAAAAAAGAACGGCATTGATAAGGAGATTGTCATTTTAGCTGCTACAAGCGGCGACACGGGCAAGGCTGCACTGGAGGGATTTGCCAATGTGGAGGGGACGAAAATAATTGTATTTTTCCCGGAGGACGGCGTAAGCCCTGTACAGAAAAGGCAGATGACAACCCAGGAGGGGGAAAATACCTGCGTTGTGGGTATCAAGGGCAATTTTGACGACGCCCAGTCGGCGGTAAAATCTATTTTCACGGATAAAGAGCTGATAGAATACTTGGATGATAAGGGCTATCAGTTTTCTTCGGCCAATTCCATCAATATCGGCAGGCTGGTGCCCCAAATTGTCTATTACTTCTATGCTTATCTGCAAATGATGAAAAGAGGACAGGTGCAGCCCGGGGAGAGGATCAACTTTGCGGTCCCCACCGGAAATTTCGGTAATATACTGGCCGGATACTATGCAAAATGTATGGGTCTTCCCGTCAACATGTTTATATGCGCTTCCAACAGCAACAAGGTGCTGTATGATTTCTTCCAAACGGGACATTACGACAAAAACAGGGAATTTGTTGTGACGGCATCGCCCTCTATGGATATTTTGATTTCCAGCAATCTGGAAAGGCTTATCTGCAAACTGACCTCTCAGAAGGAGACGAAAAAGCTCATGGAGAGTCTTAAGGATAAGGGAGAATACACTCTTGCGGCGAAGTGTCAGGACATCTGCGGCAAATATGCTACGGAGGAGGAGACCTTTGCGGCTATCAGGAAAATGTATGAAAAGGCAGGCTACGTGATGGACACCCATACGGCGGTAGCCTATGCTGCTTTTGAAAAATATAAGAGGGAGGAGGGCGACCTCACAAAGACGGTAATTGTGTCCACTGCCAGCCCTTATAAGTTTACAAAAGACGTATTGTGTGCCATTGACGAAAAGTATGCGTCGGAGGATGCCTTTGCCCTTATGGGAGAGATGGAAAAGGTTTCAAAAGAAAAAATTCCGGTGCCAATCAGGGGGCTGGAGACGAAGCCTGTGCTGCACCATAATGTTTGTGAAAAGGATAAAATAAAGGATTTTGTCAGGGATTACCTGAAATAAGCAAAGAAGAAGGGCCTGCGTCACCAATTTTGGTGATGCAGGCTTTTTATGTATCTATAAAAAAATATTGATTTTATGACTGACAACGAGAATATATGTAAAAATGGTTTATACGAAAAACGAATCACTCGGCAGTAATTTTTTCGGCAGGTGAAACAAGAACGATATATCGGATGGGAGAGTGCCGTGAAATTATATGAAACTGTTTGGGGCCGCTGCTGCTTTTCTTAAGAATTATGAAAGTATTTACAGGTTTACTTTATACAGCCCTTTCGGTACAATGGAAAAAAAGGGGGAGAAGAATATGGAAGAAGAAAAACTGGGCGATATTGCGCCAAAGGAAGAGAAAAGAAGCAGAAAGCTCACTGTCATTGCCGTTATTGAATTTGCTTTGATACTGGTTATGGTGATACAACTTCGTATTGTCAATTCCAGACTGATACAGGTGGAAAACAGACTGCAGTCTGTTCAGGGAGATGTGCAGAGTATAGACGATAAAGTGTCCTCCTCGGTCAATTCCATAGCGGGGCAGGTAGAGGAAAGCCTCAACCGCCAGGCGGATATTATGAGCAGCTTTTCCTATGACTTGGGGGAATTGAATGAAGAAAACAAAACGGTTGCCCTCTCTATATCAGGTGTTCCTAAGGAGTATAAGGAGGGAATGAAGCTGAGCTACAGCATTGTATGCGACGGAGAGGTCTATGAAACCATTGAGCCCGAGATGGGAGAGGGGTATGTGTATTGTGCGAAGACTAGTATTCCCCTGTGTGATGAGCTGAGGGTAAATATCATTATTGAGACAGAGGACGGGGTGAAAACCCAGGGCGATCGCTATGGTTATTACGGTGTAAAGGATAATTATGTGGTGCAGTTTTATAATGCCGACTACAATGGTTCCTACAGCTATTATAACGGAACAGCGGAATTTGACGGACATGTTGCATGTAATCTTTATGAAACGGAAGAAAATAAATTAAAAAGCCTGAAGGGCCATATTGAGTTGAATGGAAAGAAGGCGGGAGATTTTACGTTCATAGGCGACAAGTACGGCAGCACAAGATATGAGGCAAAAGTGGACACGTCTTTCAAGGCGAATATTGGAGATACCATTGATTTTGTTGTTGAGGGGAGAGACAGCGCGGGGCTTAACTATAAAATGACAGCTTTCTCTTTCTTTGTCTCGTCCAAGGATTCCATGGACATGGAGTATAATGACGCCGCGATTACAGTACACTAAAAATTTTTCGGTATGGGCAGTAAGATAACACAGAAAGAAGACAGCTTGTTCAAATGTGTCTGGGGCAGGCGGATAAAAGCGGTAAAATCCTTTTTCAATTGGATTTTGCCGCTGTCTTTATATTGCGGCGGGGTGAGAGATGCCATAGGATCTTTTGCAAAAAATTTGCACAGTTGGTTGATTTTATCAGCGTATTGCTTTAATATAAAGATTGTTGAGAAAGACAGGCTTTTTATATCATGAAATGAAGAAGGGGAGAAGAGTTTAAATGAAAATTTTTATTGACACAGCGAATGTTGAACATATCAGGGAGGCCAATGATTTAGGCGTTATCTGCGGCGTAACCACAAATCCGTCCTTAATTGCCAAGGAGGGCAGGGATTTTGTAGAGGTTGTTAAGGAAATTACCACAATTGTTGATGGGCCAATCAGCGCCGAGGTTATCAGCCTGGATCATGAGGGCATGGTAAGGGAGGCAAGGGAACTGGTAAAAATACATAAAAATATTGTCATCAAAATTCCCATGACTCTCGAGGGGCTGAAGGCGGTCAAAATACTGAGCAAAGAAGGCATTCACACCAATGTGACATTGATTTTTTCAGCTACACAGGCGCTTCTTGCGGCAAGAGCAGGCGCGACATATGTCAGCCCTTTTTTGGGAAGGCTTGATGATGTGGGAACAGTAGGCATGAACCTTATAGAGGAAATCGTTGACATTTTTGATATGCACAATATTGAGACACAGATTATTGCGGCAAGCATCCGCAATCCCCTTCATGTCATAGAGGCGGCAAGGCTTGGCTGCCATATCGCTACAATTCCGTATAACGTTATCCTTCAGATGGCAAAGCATCCTTTGACAGACGCAGGCATTGAAAAATTCCTCAAGGATTGGGAAACAGTGCCGAAAAAATAATACAGGAGGACTTCAGAAAAATGAATACAGATCAATTATCCATTAATACCATACGTTTTTTATCCGCGGAGGCGATTCAAAAGGCCAACAGCGGGCATCCCGGACTTCCCATGGGCGCGGCGCCCGCCGCTTATACCCTTTGGGCAAAGCACATGAAGCAAAATCCCGGCAATCCATCCTGGGCTGATCGTGACCGTTTTGTCTTATCGGCGGGGCATGGCTCCATGCTTTTATATTCCCTGCTCCATTTATTTGGCTATGGACTTAGTATTGAGGATTTGAAGAATTTCCGCCAGAAGGGATCTCTGACACCGGGACATCCCGAATATAAGCATACCAAAGGAGTGGAAACCACCACAGGACCTTTGGGACAGGGTATTGCCAATGCTGTGGGTTTTGCTTGGGCGGAAAGCTATCTCGCTGCAAAATTCAATAAACCGGAATTTAAAATTGTAGATCATTATACCTATGCGATGTGCGGAGATGGCTGTCTGATGGAGGGCGTTTCTGCGGAGGCCGCTTCTTTAGCCGGTACCCTTGGCCTTGGCAAGCTGATTTTATTATATGATTCCAACAATATTACCATTGAGGGAAATACAAATATTGCTTTCACAGAGGATGTGGAAAAGCGTTTTGAGGCCTATGGATGGCAGGTTCTTGTGGTGGAGGACGGAAACGATGTCAAGGCCATAGACGAGGCTATTGCGAAGGCAAAGGCGGAGGAGAATAAACCATCTCTTATCAGAATTAAAACGGTAATCGGCTTTGGCGCGCCCAATAAGCAGGGAAAAGCCTCTGCTCACGGCGAGCCTCTTGGCGCAGAGGAAATTGCTCTGGCGAAGAAAAACCTTGGCTGGCAGTGGGAGGAAAGCTTCTATGTGCCGGACGAGGTAAAGGCGCATATGAAAAAGCTTTCTGATGAGGGCGCGGAAAAGGAAGAAAGCTGGAACAGCTTAATGAAGGAGTATGCCGCGAAATATCCCGGCGAGGCGGAGGAATGGAGAGTATGGCATTCCGATAAGCCTGCGGCTGACCTGCTCAATGATGAAGATTTCTGGAGCTATGAGGGGGACATTGCCACAAGAGCGTCCTCTGAAAGGGTATTGCAGAAGGTGGCAAAGGCAGTTCCGAATTTAATCGGCGGCAGCGCTGATTTGGCTCCCTCCAACAAATCTGTCATGAAGGAAAGGGAATACTATTCCAAAGAAAACCCGACAGGATCCAACCTTCACTTTGGTATCAGGGAGTTTGCCATGACAGCCATTGCAAACGGTATGGCGCTTCATGGCGGTTTAAGACCGTATATTGCGGGCTTCTTTGTGTTCAGCGATTATATGAAGGCAGGACTCAGGCTTTCCGCTTTGATGGGCCTTCCCGTTATCTCCATATTGACGCATGACAGTATCGGCGTTGGGGAGGATGGGCCTACCCATCAGCCAATAGAGCACTTGGCGGCGCTCAGAAGTATGCCCAATTATACTGTATTCCGTCCCTGCGATACCAATGAGACGGCGGCGGGGTGGTATGCGGCACTGACAAGGACTGCAAGTCCAACGGCTTTGGTTTTGACAAGACAAAATCTGCCTCTTTTGAAGGAGACAGGAAAAGGCGCATTAAAGGGCGCCTATATACTGAGGGATTCCAAAAAAGAAGTGCCTGATATGATACTGATGGCTTCCGGTTCAGAGGTTGAATTGATTTACAAAGCGTATGATTTATTGCAGGAGAGGGGCATAGACGCGAGGGTTGTCAGCATGCCAAGCTTTGAGCTTTTTGAAGAGCAGAGCAGTGAGTATAAGGAAAGCATACTGCCAAAGGCTGTCAGAAGGAGACTGGCTGTGGAGGCTGCGTCATCCTTTGGCTGGCACAAGTATATAGGCCTTGACGGAGATATGATTTCCATGGAGGGCTTCGGCGCTTCTGCTCCGGCAGGACAGTTGTTCAAGGATTTTGGCTTTACAGTGGAAAACGTAGTGGACAGGGCTGTTAATCTGATGAAATAAGGAAGACAGAAGTTCACGTAAATACGGATATTAAATATGGGCGCCGCAAAAGCGGCGCTTTTTGATACAGAAAGGAGGCGGATTTTTTCATGCGCACGTTTATTGCCATAGAGTTTGAGGAAGAGATAAAGGACTATATGGAAGAAATAAAGAATAGGGTACAGGGCTACTGCAAAAAAGGCAGCTTTACGAAAAAAGAAAATTTTCATCTGACGCTCCGTTTTATTGGAGAGACAAACAGTGAAGAGATGGAACAACTAAAAGAGGCGGCAGCACAGACTGCTTTCAAATGCAGGCCCTTTGAGCTGAAATTTAAAAATATCGGGTTTTTCCCAAGAGGGAACCGCTCCATTATATGGACAGGAATAGAGGAAAGCAGAGAATTGAGGAGAATGTATGGCATTTTAGAAAAAGCTTTGGAGGGTCAGGGTTTCCGAAGGGACAGGCAGGGTTTAAGCCCTCATATTACCCTGGCTCGGGAAGCGGAGCTTTATGTGAGCCAGCAGGCATTGAAGGACAAGGTGCAGGTTGCGGAAAAGACCTTTCAGGTGACGAAAATTTCGCTGATGGAGAGCACCAGGATAGGCGCAAATCTGGTTTACCGTCCCATATTTGTAAGTAATTTGGGGAGATAGGTTATTAAATTGATTGCTTCTGCTGTGTGATGGCTGTTATTGATATCAGTGATTACAAAAAAACTATGCCGATTGAAACGGAGAGGCAGCCGATATTCACCTCAGGCAGAATAAAAAAGCGGACAGAACAATTATGTTCTGTCCGCAAATTTGTTTTGCAGAATACCGGTTATAGCTGCTGATTCAGCTCAAATCGCTCAATAAAGCCAATCCACTCCCCGCTTTTACTGCGTACCCCCTGCATGTACATTCTCTGGTTGCGGGTAGAGATGCCGATAAATACTTCCTTTCCATTTTGTTTGATTCCCTCATAAGCCGCTTTGATTCGCTCTACAGCTTTTTCCGTGCGGTGGCAGTGAAAAAGGGACTGTCCGATTAAGTCCTGATAGCCGCGCTCTTCATAATAATGGTATCTGGCGTTTTTATTCATAAACCGAATGATAAAACTGTTGTCTACGTAGACGATAGGATATGGGTATGAATCTAATATACTTTCAAATACTTCAAGCTGTTCCATAGGTACTCCCCCCAAATTGTCAAATTGTGCGGTCTATAGGGCCTTGCCGTATAGCGCCCTGCTGTTTTGTTTATCCTATCACAGCGGGAAAAAATTGGCAAGGCTTGGGGCGGAGCAGAGAAATTTATGGGCTCTGTCAAACATATGAAATTTACAGGTTAAAGGCAGCCGCCTTAAAATTGGCGCTTTCCAATAAATTGAAATATCACTTAGTAATAGGAGCAAAAGCAATTATACTGTAAAATATTACCGGAGGAAGAACGAATCTGATGGTGAAGACAAGGATACCTGTCATATACAGGGATGTACAAAAAAATTTGCAGACAACAAATGAATTTATATATTGCAAACCGGCGGCAGGGAGTAATCCCTGCCGCTTTCAATTTTATCAAGAAATATCAGGGCAGTTACATCATAAAGAATTTTTACTGTTCTATGTCACCAGGGATGCTATCGTCAGAAAATGACCATTCTGTGCCCTGTGTGCGGGATATCAGCCGAGCATCTAAAATATTGACTGAGTGGTCGATATTTGCTATAATATAGAAAATAGACCGATTGGTCAATTATTTGGAGGCGTTCATGAAACGAGAAGAAAAGAATCAGCAAACAAAACGACGGATTATGGACAGTGCATTGACTGAATTTTCCAGACAGGGATATGGAGCAAGTTCTGTAAACACAATCTGTTCTGCCGAAGGAATTTCCAAAGGCATAATCTATCATTATTTCAGTACAAAAGATGATTTATTTCTCGCCTGTGTGGAAGAATGCTTTGATTTGCTTACGGAATATCTAACAGAAAGAATGCAGACTGTGAAAGGAAATGCTGAAGAACAATTAAGAGGATATTTTACAGCCAGAATGGATTTTTTTGAAGAGTATCCCATTTATCAGCGGATCTTTTGTGAAGCGGTGACAGCACCGCCCATTCAGCTCAAAAGAGATGTGGGGAAACGGAAAGAAAAATTTGATGCCTTGAATGTTCAAATATTAGAAAGGCTATTGTCTCCGCTTCCCTTAAGACCTCAAATTAAGAGAGAAGAAGTAATTGAAACGTTTCGGCAGTTTCAGGATTTTATCAATGCCAAATATCAGACTGCCGAATTTGAAGCACATGAAGAAAGCTGCCGGAGAGCATTGAACATTTTGCTTTATGGTGTTATTGACAGGAAGGAGCAGGCGTGATGGCCGATACAAAAAATTCAAACTCTGTTTTGGGAGATATGGCGCCATCTAAAGCAATTAGAAAGCTGGCAGTTCCGGCTACGCTTGCGCTGCTGGCGAAAGCTATATATAACCTGGTCGATACAGCTTATATTGGAATGTTAAATTCTGATATAGCCCTTACGGCAGTTGGGGTTACAGTTCCGCTGCTGCTTATTATGGTGTCAATCGAAAACATATTTGCTGCCGGAGCTGCTGTTTTAGCCGGACGTCAATTAGGAGCAAAAGACGCGGAGGGGGCCAGCCGAACTGTTACAACAGTGATTGGTTTGTCTGTTATGATTGGTATATTGCTTTGTGCAGGCGGAATCGTATTTATCGATCCTTTCATGAGAGCTTTCGGTGCTTCCGAAGCTTCCTTGCCATTGGCAAAGGATTATGGGTTTTGGATGTTTATAGCAGCTTTGGCCAACCTTCCGGCACAAAGTATGAACTGTGCCGCAAGAGCAGAATCCTCTGTGAAAATTTCCTCTTTTGCTGTAATTACAGGCGCACTGCTTAATGTCATTTTAGACCCGATATTTATGTTTGAATGGGGATTTGATATGGGTGTGGAGGGGGCCTCGCTTGCCACTACAATATCGCAGTTTGTAACATTTTTTATTTTGACGTGGTTTTATGCCAGCGGGCGTTCAGTCATCAAAATTAAGGCGAAGGCATTTCGTCCAAATTGGAATCTTATTAAAACAGTTACTTTAATCGGTATTCCGACTGCTGTAATACAGATTTGCCTTTCTGTGGCCGCTTCTCTGACCAACATCGCAGCGACAGTGCTGCCGCAATCTGATGAGATAATAGCTGCCTATGGCGTAGTTCAACGGCTTGTTTTAATTGGCTGCTATGTGATTATGGGATTTATGCAAGGATATCAGCCTGTGGCCTCCTATGCTTTTGGTGCCGGGGACGAAGAACGTTTTCATCAATCTGTGCGCTTTACATTAATAGGTTCCCTGCTTTTGACAGTGCTTGTTGCGGCTTTATATATCATTTTGGCAGAGCCCCTGATATGTCTTTTTAATGGCAATCCGGTTATTGTGGATTACGGCAGATGGCTGCTCGTCTCTCAGGTAATTCTATACCCTGCCTTTGGACTGTGCTATATGATGACCATTACCTATCAGACAATCGGAGCTTCCAGATATGGACTGTTTCTTTCCGTGATACGGCAAGGATTATTCTATATTCCTTTTATTTTGATTTTGCCTGGAATTTTTGGAATTATCGGAATTTATATTTCACAGCCTGCTGCTGATATTTTGACGATTGTGGTATGCATACTGTCAGTGAAAACAATGAAAAAAACTGCGGCAAGGAATATGATGCTGAACAAAAGAGATACAAAAGGATGAGATAACCACTCAGGTTATTTGTGAAAAACAATCGGACAGTCCTATCAGAATTTTCCCGGAGGCCGTCACTACAGGAGCGCAGGGATGGTTTGGCGGTAAAAGGGAGAGTAATTGCCTATTCTTGACAATAGGTTGGGGGATGGAGTACAATAAATTCCGTAGAAGGTTTTTTATGCTGGATGGCAGATAATCTGTTATGAATATGATTGGGGATATTTAGCGGTAAAAAATGTTTTACAAATTAAACTTTATTGCGGTCGGAATTTTTCCGAACCATAAACCAAAGAAAGGTGGTTCTTTTCATGAGTTTAGTAGCAGTTGAAAAGCAGGGACACGTAGCAATTATCAAGCTTAATAACCCATCTACATTGAATGCCCTCAGTTCACAGGAGCTGGCTGATTTAGACGCAGCTATTGACGAGGTGGCTTGTGACAAGGAAATGTATGTTGCCATTTTGACAGGAGAGGGCAAGGCTTTTGCAGCCGGAGCCGACATCAGTGAAATGCTTCACTATGGCGCGTCAGAGGGCTTTGCTTACGGCAAAAAGGGAAATGACCTGTTCCTTAAAATCGAGAACCTGGACATCCCGGTTATTGCTGCTGTAAATGGATTTGCCCTTGGCGGCGGCTGTGAATTATCCATGTCCTGCGACATCAGGATTGCTTCTGAAAAAGCAAAATTCGGCCAGCCGGAGGTAGGTCTTGGTATTACACCCGGTTTTGGAGGGACACAGAGGCTTGCAAGGCTTGTTGGTACAGGCAAGGCGAAGGAGTTAATTTATACAGGCGATGTTATCAATGCGGCTGAGGCTGAGAAAATAGGCCTTGTCAATAAGGTTGTTGCGCCTGAGGAATTGATGAATGAGGCCATGACTATGGCGAATAAAATTGTTGCTAACGCGCAGATTGCTGTAAAACAGAGCAAGAAATGTATCAATACAGGCGTTGAGACAGATATTAAGACTGGTATCGCCTATGAGGAACAGGCTTTTGGACTCTGCTTCGCTACGGAGGATCAGAAAATCGGCATGGGTGCATTTGTAGAAAAGAAAAAAGAGAAGAACTTCGTAAACAGATAAGAATACATAAAAAACGAAAGGGATTTTCCCTGTTGCTGAGGCTGACGATACCATCGTCAGCCGTTTTTTATTGCGCCGGCAATAAAAAACGGTATTTTGGAAACGGATTGACCTCAAAAACCGCTCAATTTATGACAACATTCACCCTGAGGCTATTGTATATTTCAAGGAGGCGGGAAGAGCGGTTTGATTTTATGGCCTATGCATAGCAAAAACGGAAGTTTTTTCAGAATTGTAAATTTTTTGCATGATGTAAAATCTATAAAATTATTATGGAATGTATAAAAATTATTTGATTTGGTTTAAAAATATGGGCATCCATGATATTATGTTCCTATATCAATACAATAATAATGGCATAAAGCCTAAAAAAATATACAATAAACGACAAAAACAGTGCGTATTGAATGAAGGGTGCGGGGGACAATCTCCGTTCCAATATATTTTTATGACAAGAGGGGGGATGGACCGGCATATTGTCTCTGATTTTGCAGATGGAGAGTGTCTATTTTAAAGGGGGTAAATTGATGAGGACTGGTAAGAGGAAACGTTGGTTTATTTCAATGCTGTTATGCTTGGGTATGGTTTTAGGCATGATTCCGCAGGCGGCGTTTGCGGAGGAGACAAAAGTTATTAAGGAGATTACGGTGAATTGTTCTGTTCCATCCGAGGGGCACAGGCTGGATACCATTGAGGTAACTGTTGACAAGGCCAGTGCGATAAACGGTCTGACCGCTTCAGATTTTACAATTGCGGGTAAGGCCTATGGCTGGTCCAGCAGCAAGGCGGATGGCTTCAAAACAGCGGATACCCACGATTTTAAAGCGGTAATATCCGCAGTTAAGGCTGAGGGAGAAAAGCTCACATTATCTGTGTCTGATTTTACGGAAAAATACTTTTATGTTGATTCTTTTCAGGTAACCTGTAAAAAGAATCCCTCCCTATCCTTTACAAAAGCGGATGTGACCAAGGAATATACAGCGGTTGCCGACGAATTTGAGCAAATCACGGTTCCGGAAAAGGGAAAACCGGATCTTGTTTATAATCTGTTTACACCGTCTGACACAAGCGTGAAACAGCCGCTGATTGTTGCTCTTCACGGTTCCGGCGATCAGATGAATATCTATGCAAACAGAGTTGTTGTCGCATGGGCAGAGCCTGAAGCGCAGGCAAAGCATCCGGCTTATGTTATGGCGCCTGTATTCGGGGATCAGGATCCGGAGGTACTTGTTTCCACTCTTGACCAGGTTGCGGCGGAGGTTAAGAAAATGGTTGCGGACGGCATAGTTGATCCTGACCGTATCTATGTGACAGGAAAATCCATGGGCGGCGGCAACACGGTAAGAATAGCGGCTACCTATCCAGATTTATTTGCGGCCGCTCTTCCTCTGTGTCCCAGCGCGGCACGTTTTGAGGGAATTGATTTGACAGCGTTAAAGGATATGCCGGTTTGGGTTGTACAGGCAACCAACGACAAATCTGTTCCCATAGAGGGAACCAGGCAGCTGGTTGATACAGTCAAGGCAGCGGGAAGCTATAAAATTAAATTTATGGAATATTCCTTTGAGCAGATGAAGGCAAGGGGTATTCTTGACAACAAGCATCATGATGTGGAAATTATATCGCTGGAGGACGGCAGATATGCGGACTGGCTGTTTGCACAGAGTAAGTCGGATGTCAATGGATTGATTGACTACATAAGGGTGAATACCGCTGTTCCCGCAAAGGGGCATGCGATTGATACCATAGAAGTTTATGTCAATAATCCTCTTCCGTTGGCGGTTTTAGACGCATCCAAATTTACATTGACCGGAGAGAGCTATAAATGGGGCTCAAATGCGGAAAACGGCTACAGGACAGACGAAACCCACGCTTTTGAGGCTAAAATTTCCGGCCTTACAGTAGATGGTAATAAGCTTACACTTCAGGTTTCAGATTTTCCCGAAAAATATTTTTATGTTGACAGCTTTGCGGTGAAGTATGAGGGACGGGATGACATCTCCTTCACAATGGCAGATGTAAGGGATACCACAACGGCAGTTGCCGACACTTTTGCACAGTATTCCTCACTGCATACGGCGGATTTTGACTATAACCTGTATGCTCCTGCGACAAACGGAAAGCCGCAGCCTCTTGTATTGGCGCTTCATGGCTCCGGTGACCAGATGAATCTATTGGCAAATAAAGTTGTCAGTGCATGGGCAGATCCGAAGAACCAGGCAGAACGTCCTGCTTTTGTATTGGCTCCTGTTTATACAGATCAAAGTGATGAGGCCCAGGCTGCAACAAACGCAAAGGCTGTGGAGAAGATTCAATCCATGATTGCTCTGGGGCTGGTGGATCCTGACAGGGTATATGTGACGGGAAAATCCATGGGCGGTATGAACACAGACAGAGTATACATGAACTATACGGATATGTTTGCGGCGGCAATGCCATTGTGCGGCGGTTACCCTGATGATACTAGAGACCTGGTTTATAATATTGCCGATAAGCCTATTTACATTCTTCAGGGTGACGGCGACCCGGCCGGCAGCGGAAAGCTTCTTCCTGGCAGCAGAGAACTCTACAGCACACTGAAAAGACTTGGCAGCGATAATGTATTTTACCATGAGTTCCCGAAAGCACAGATGGATGCGGCAGGAATTGGGTATCATGATATAGAAATACTGGCTATGGAGGATACCTCCTATATGGAATGGATGTTCAGCCAGAATAAAGCTGCACAGAAATAAAAAGGCTGGCAGCATAAAAAACTATGATGGGGTTCATTTAAGCGGTTTTTAAAAGAGATATTAAAACAAAGAAGGCTTGATAAATCAAGCCTTCTTTGTTTTCCGGAATGTTTTTTTGTACACTTTTTTGAAGACGAAAGAGAACTATCATAATCTGATTTTGTCTTATCAATATAAGTCGCCTCAGAGATCCTTTTTGTATGTAGGTTAACAGCGTATTTGACTTTCACTAAAAAAGCAGGCAATCAAAAAAGATTGCCTGCTTTTTTAATCCTTCATATTTTTCAGGTATTCCAAAACCTCTTTTAATACCTTCTCTTCCTCTTTTCCCTCGACTACCACAGTGATTTCACTGCCCTTTATCAGTCCCATCATTAAAACGTTTAATATACTTTTCGCGTTTACTTTTTTGTTCTCTTTTATAAAATTGACGGAACAGGGATATCGGTTTACAAAATGGATAAAAGAGGACGCTACCCTGGCATGCATTCCGGTTTCATTTAAAATTACTGCTTTTCCTTCAACCATTTTGTAGCCTCCTGTTTATTTGTTTTGTTCTATTATTTTATCATGTATTCAATTTGTATTCAATAGGTTCTGCGGCTGCTACACAGTATATTTAAAAACTGTTTCAAAGCTCTGGAGAAAATTGGCATGATTAAAAGGACTGTTTAGATTTATCAAACAGTGTTCCGCTCCCGTAATCTGAGTTTACAGCGGTTCTGTTTTTGCTGTTGATTTACGGCATAATACAAAGGCAGAACCTTGTTTTTCATGAAAATTTCAAAAAAGAACCCTTTTTAACATATTATCTGCCGGAAGTTCAAAAAAAATGCTGATTTTTTTGCATTTTTTTCATAAAACGGATATAATAAACAACAAGACAACCACATCCAAAATGAAATAAAAACCAGGCAAAACAAAATATATTTGGAGGGATTCAGATTGGAAAAAGAAAAATTCTACATAACTACCCCTATCTATTACCCCAGTGACAAGCTGCACATTGGACATTCCTATTGTACTGTGGCAACGGACACCATGGCGCGCTATAAAAGGCTGCGCGGTTATGATGTGAAGTTTTTGACGGGAACGGATGAGCATGGGCAGAAAATTGAGCGCATCGCTCAGTCACAGGGTGTAACGCCAAAGGAATACACCGACAAAATTGTAGTGGGAATCAAGGAGCTGTGGAAAACTCTTGAAATTTCCTATGACCAGTTTATCCGCACCACAGATGACATTCATGTGAAGGCGGTACAGAAAATATTCAAAAAGCTCTATGACCAGGGAGATATTTACAAAAGCACCTATGAGGGCTGGTACTGTACGCCCTGTGAATCCTTTTTTACAGAGCACCAGCTGGTAGACGGCAAGTGTCCCGACTGTGGCCGTGATGTGGAAAAGGTCAAGGAGGAAAGCTATTTCTTCCGCCTTTCCAAATATCAGGACAGAATTATCAAGCATATGGAGGAGCATCCTGACTTCCTTCAGCCGCAGACAAGGCTAAACGAAATGATCAACAACTTCCTGAAGCCGGGACTTGAGGATTTGGCGGTCAGCCGTACCTCCTTTAGCTGGGGTATTCCTGTTGAGTTTGACCCGGGACATATCGTGTATGTATGGGTTGACGCGCTGTCTAACTACATCTCTGCTCTGGGATATGGTACGGAGGATGATTCAGAATTCAAAAAATACTGGCCTGCGGATGTTCATGTAGTCGGAAAGGAAATTGTGCGTTTCCATTCTATTATCTGGCCTGCTATGCTTATGGCTCTTGATTTGCCGCTGCCGAAACAGATTTTCGGTCATGGCTGGCTTGTCATTAACGGCGGCAAGATGTCCAAATCCGTCGGCAATGTCATAGATCCCAACACATTGGTGCAGCGCTATGGTGTCGACGCCATCCGTTATTTCCTTCTGCGTGAAATCGCTTTTGGGCAGGACGGAAATTTCTCCAATGAGGCTTTGATTCAGAGAATCAATTCCGATTTGGCAAACGACTTGGGCAATCTGGTTTCCAGAACTGCCGGCATGATAACAAAATATTTTGGCGAGAGCCTTCCGGCGGAAAGCGAGCCAACTGAATTTGACAAGAATTTGATTGAGATGGCAACCTCTACTGCGGCCAAGGTGGAAGCAAGCATGGACAAAATGCTGTTCAGCGATGCGCTCTCTGATCTGTGGGTATTGATTCGCAGGACTAACAAATATATAGACGAGACACAGCCATGGGTGCTGGCAAAGGATGAGGGAAGCCGAGCAAAGCTGGCTAATGTGCTCTATAATATCAGTGAGACCGTAAGAATTATCTCAGTTCTTTTGCAGCCCTTTATGCCAAAAACGCCAAAGCTCATCTGGCAGCAGTTTAATATTGAAGAGGGCGAGATGACAAGCTGGGATTCTGCAAAGACATGGGGGCTTCTGCCTCTGGACTGCTCTATCTCAAAAATAGATGTCATTTTCCCCCGCATTGATATGGCAAAGGAGCTTGTGGAGCTTGAAGCGGCTATCAAGGCATCCCAGTCCCAGTCTATTGCAAATCAGGTGAAAGCGGAGGACAAAAAGGAGGAGGAAGAGGCTGCTCCTGAAATCACAATTGATGATTTTGCTAAAATAAAGCTGAAAACAGGTGTCATTGTAAAATGTGAGAAGGTAGAGAAGTCCAATAAGCTTTTGAAATCCCAGATTAAAATAGGGAATGAGACAAGGCAGATTCTTTCCGGTATTGCGAAATATTACACGCCGGAGGAAATGGTAGGTAAAAAGGTTGTTGTCGTTACAAATCTTCCTCCGAGGAAAATGGCCGGTGAAATGTCATACGGTATGGTTTTATGCGCTGTGGACGAGGAAGAAGGACTTTCCCTTTTGACAGTGGAGAAAAATGACTTTAAGGATGGAGCTGAGGTTAGCTGATATGTATTTTGAATCCCACGCCCATTATGATGATGAACGGTTCGATTCTGACAGGGAGAAGCTCTTGGGAGAGCTTCTCCCCTCTTTGGGTATCGATTATATAGTAAACTCCGCCGCTGATATGAAGTCCTCCCGATATGGGATTCAGCTGGCGGAAAAGTACAATTATATCTATGCCGCTGTGGGCGTTCATCCTCATGACACAGAAAAAATGAAGGAATCAGATATAGAAGAATTGAAACAGCTTACCAGGCACCCCAAGATTGTAGCTGTAGGCGAAATCGGATTGGACTATTATTATGACAATTCACCGAGAGACATTCAGCGCTATTGGTTTCAAAAACAACTTGCGCTTTCTAAAGAGGTTAACTTGCCTGTTATTATCCATTCCAGGGATGCCGCTCAGGAATGCTTTGATATTATTGAAAAAAGCGGTGTCTGCAAAGGCGTAATTCACTGCTACAGCGGCAGCGCGCAGATGGCCCTTGATTATATTGACATGGGCTTTCTTATTGGTATTGGCGGCGTTATTACGTTCAACAATGCAAAAAAACTGGTGGAGGTTGCCGAAACCATACCTCTTGACAGAATTTTGATTGAAACAGACTGCCCCTATTTAGCACCTGTACCAAAAAGAGGGGAGAGAAACGATTCCGGAAATTTGCGCTACGTGGTTGAGAAGCTGGCGCAAATCAAGCATATCAGCCCTGAGGAAGTAGCAAATGTTACAAAAAAAAGTGCCAAAAATTTGTTTTTTAAATAATTTGTTGCATAATTGTTACATTTGTGTTAATATACTATAGTAAAGCGAATAGATGAGGATAATCGTAATGATTCATCCTTATTTTTTAGCTTGTATTCCGTTTCCAGCATATGGAAAAATTCATGCGGATGCATAAATCGGTAAGTTATGTCAATAATAAAACTAACTGGGTAAATCTGGCATTGAAAACAAATACAATTCCCACAAACTTTATTGCCCTGTTTTCTGCATAGTGCCGGCCCATAAGGAGGAAAAAATGACGAAACGATTGAAAGTGGTTGCTATAGTAGTATTTCTGCTGGCAATATTCGGAGGAACCGTATCAGCGTATACATCCGATTACAAAAACATCACCGTGGTAGACGGCGACAAAGAAAATACGTATTCTACATCCTGTACGACAGTCGAGGAATTTCTGGCGGAACAGGACATCACATTGGATAAAGACGATAATGTAAGCAAATCATTAAGTGCTACATTGAATAACACCGATACCATTACTATCACCCGCGCTCCCCAGGTAATTATAAATCTGGACGGCGTTCCAAGGATGGTAACGACTACGAAAGAAACTGTCGGAGAGCTTTTAGACAGCATCAAAGACACCATAGACACAACTTACAGAATTGAAAATGTATCAGAGAATACACCTCTCAGCATGAATATGGTAATTGATTTGGTTTCCACCTATGAAAAGGTTTATACCGTAACGGAAGAGATTCCCTTTGAGACGATTACAAGGGAAAATGCTTCTTTGGAATACGGTATAGAAAAGGTGGTGCAGGAAGGCTCTGCCGGAGTAGCGGAGATTACCATGAAGGATGTTTACGAGGGAGAAAAGAAAACCTCATCTGAAGAGGTAGAGCGTGTCATTTCGAAAGAGGCAGTCAACACTATCATAGAAAAAGGAACGTCCAAGACAGTGGCAACGGCAGCCGGTAATTTTTCCTATAAAAAGGCGCTGAATGTTACTGCAACGGGGTACACTCCTTATGATCCTGGCTGTACAGGTACAACTGCAAGCGGTACACAGGCGGAATACGGCGTAATCGCAGTAGATCCAAGGGTTATTCCAATGGGCTCCCGTATTTATATTCCGGGCTATGGCGAGGCTGTGGCGGAGGATACCGGCGGCGCTATCAAGGGTAATAAAATTGACCTTTGCTACAATACGAAGCAGGAAGCCTATAACTGGGGCGTCCGAAATATAACGGTATATATACTTGAGTAATGGAAAATCGTTACACATGTTTGTATTGCCAGTTCAGTGTATCAGGTAAATAAAATAAATAGGGATTTATCTCTAAAACCCTGCATGGGATTTACATTTAACTTAAAAAACCGCGTATTTACGCGGTTTTTTTATTTTTGGCCCCGCGTATTTAAAAGCGGTTGTGTTTTGAAAGAATTAGGAAACTACTGTCTTTTGAACAGTTTGAAACAGGTACACAATAGTTTTGGTACCGGTTTTTTTATTCCAATGATTGTAATTGTATTTTATTTGGGATAACTCTAATCTTCAAAGGCAGCGATGCCCATGACACTTTGTCTGTTTTTTTGCTGACAACAGGGTTTATTCCAAAACAGTTTTTAGCTATTTCAAATTTTCCGGGTTTAGCCC
This sequence comes from Bacillota bacterium, assembly GCA_019422105.1. GTDB lineage: Bacteria > Bacillota > Clostridia > Lachnospirales > Anaerotignaceae > JAHZDZ01. The sequence continues at coordinate 182,352 of JAHZDZ010000002.1, forward strand.
TTCTAATTCAGGAACAACAAAAAGGCCATCCTTCCGTATTAAAACATCATCAAAGTAAATCTCACCGCCGCCGTATTCCGGTGTCTGGATACAGACTAAATCCCAATGGATAGCACTTTTATTTCCGTTGGGGGCGTCCTCGTAGCAGTTGCCGGGTGTGAAGTGGAAGCTGCCCATAATTTTCTCGTCAAACAGAATATTATTCATAGGCTTTGTAATATAAGGATTTACACCCAAGGCAAATTCGCCCACATATCGTGCACCTTCATCTGTGTTGAACACCTTTTCAATCCTTTCACTGTCATTGGCAGTGGCCTTGGTGATTTTGCCGTTTTCAAAGGTGAGCTGTACGTTCTCAAAGGTAAAGCTGTTATATTCCGAAGGTGTATTGTAGGTGATGACTCCGTTGATGGAATTTTTAGCGGGTGCAGTATAAACCTCACCGTCGGGTATATTGCACTCACCGGCGCATTTTACGGCAGGTATGCCTTTGATGGAAAAACTTAAATCTGTGTTTTTGCCGCATATACGTACCTTATCCGTTTTTTCCATGTATTTTACGAGGGCATTCATGGCCAGAGACATTTTACCATAATCCAGATTGCACACCTTGAAATAAAAGTCCTCAAATTTTTCAAGACTGGTATGAGCAGACTGTGCCATAGATGGACAGGGATAACGAAGCACTACCCATTTTGTCTTGGGCACCCGTATTTCATGGTGTACAGGCGACATGTAAAGACGGCTGTGAAGGTCAAGCTTTTCTGTTGGTACGTCTGAAAGCTCTGCAATATTTTCTTCACCGCGCACACCGATATAGGCGTCCATCTCCTTCATGCGTTTAGCGTCTATTTTTGCCATAAGCTTCATCTGCTCTTCACCGGCGCCAAGAAGAATTTCTCTCTCAATAGAATTTGTGTTTAAATCCACGAATGGGATTCCCCCCGCAATGTATACCTCCTTTATGATTTGCTTTACCAGTGGAATGGGATACATACCGTTACAGCTGATAAGTATTTTTTCCCCCTCCTGAAGGCGGCAGGAATAGTTTACAAGATTTTTGGCTAAAGCTTTTATCCTTTCGTCCATTTCATTCTCTCCTTTTTTGTCTGTTATAATTAGTATGCATTATTTATGTAATGCAATACTAACACATTTTGATAAATTTTTAAATTTTAAAGCAAAAATTTTACAGGTTTTGAAATTTATACATCAAATGGGATTGACATATGGGCATATGCACAATATAATAATGATGTGCATATGCACAATAAGACGCAGAGGAGTAATGCCTATGCCCAGAGGAGTAAAGTGCAGAAGAATTTGCTTTGAGCCGGATAACAGGCTTTTTGTGCCCGTAAATGCCTATGCCCAGACAGTGACGCTCTCCATGGAAGAGCTGGAGGCGCTGCGTCTTGTGGATATGGAGGGACTTGAGCAGGCTGAGGCAGCGGCGCGGATGGAGGTGTCCAGAGGCACCATCCAAAGGATATTGTATTCCGCCAGATTTAAGGTGGCAGATGCTTTGACCCAAGGAAAGGCTATCAGCATTGAGGGCGGCAACTATCAACTGTCAGGGGAATGCGATGGCAGAAGGTGCTGCTGCAAGCATTGCGGCAAAGAAACGATTTTATCATAAAAGCGAGAAAATAGTGTTTAAGCAGCACACAAGTCTACTTGCCGGGGTGTGCGGCATAAGCAGCTATTTGCGAAGCAAATGTACCGAAAAACCGTAGGTTTTGAGGTATCTCCGCTGAAAACGATTGTAATAATATCATAAAAGCGGAGAAAACAGTGCTTAAGAAGCACACACAAGTTTACTTGCCGGAGTGTGCAGCATAAGCAGCAGTCTTTGATGAAATTATTGTGATAATACGTAAATAAAAAAGGAGCGGTCAGTATGAAAATAGCAGTTACAACACAGGGAAATGAAATATTCCAGCATTTTGGAAGCTGTAAGGAGTTCACTGTTTTTGAGGCGGAAGGAGAAAGAATAATCGGAAAGAGTACATTAGATACGTCGGAAAGCGGACATGGCGCTCTTGCGGAATTGATGAAGCAAAACAGAATAGATGTTTTAATCTGCGGCGGTATCGGCAGCGGGGCAAAAAGCGCACTCAGAATTCGCAATATTGAAATCGTTCCGGGCGTTACCGGAAGCATTGAAACGGCTGTAAAAAAATATTTAAGCGGTGAGGTAATCGGAAATCCCGATTTTGTATGCGGACACCATCATGGCGAGGAGGATGGCGTGCATGGATGCGGACATCATGGAGATCATGAGGAAGGTCCTAATCATCAGTGCCATTGCAGCAGCCATTGACGACAAAAAATACCCGAATGCAGTGTGATATGCGTTTGGACTTTGTTTTATTTCATTGGTTATGAGAACAGGAAAATGATAAGTAAATTTAAGTGAACAGGGTCAATTTTGCAGCGGGATAGATTTTTAACGTGGAGCTTATAAAATTCAGCCCCGGGGTCTATTTGTATTTAAACAATCTGTAAATCAAAAAGCTGATATCTCATAGAGGATATCAGCTTTTTTTATTCAGATTTTATGGAACAGGGCCAGGGCAAGCAGAGCGCCTGTTACGGTGGCAGAGCTTCTGGCGGAACTGTATTTTGATTCCATTTCCTGTGCCTTTGAGGGATCGATTGAGGCGTCATCCATTTTGTAAATGGGACGGGCTTCCTCAGCGATGCTGCTCAAGTCCTCCTGTACCTTCTGCATGGTATTCATCAAAAAGGCCATTTCAATAGCGCGGTCTATGCCGGGCCTTTGTTCTTCCTGCGTAAATTCCCGTAGCGCTTTCATCAGTGTAATTTCTCTTGGCGTGTGCTCCATAGCATGTCTTTTTTCAAATTCTGCGGCAGAATGGAGCTTTCCCACATATCTTTTTTGCAGGGTGTCACGCAGTACGGAAAAAACCTCTGCGACCTCCTGATCCAATTGCGAGCGGTCGCCTATCAGTCTTGTCAATTCATACAGCTGGTTTCTTTCTGACATATTTTAGCCTCCTAATATTAATCTTCCAATATTTAACAGGCCTCCCATCTGGGCCTTTCCATTATAGTCTATTACAGAGGAGCTTTGTCTTATTCTTTGTTTTACTTCGTTTGGGCTGATATGGGGATATTTTTCCAACAGCAGTGCGCAGGCACCTGAAACCATGGGAGTGGACATGCTGGTTCCGCTCATTTTGATATAGTTTTCCTCCACAACCTTGTACTCCTCACGGTTTCTGGAAGCAAAGGAATAGGTGGGAGAGAGACAGGATATGATATCTTTTCCCGGCGCCAGTACATCAGAGAGCTGCATATATTTATTGTAGGCGTAATAGCCTCTGTTGTTGCGGTATGCGGCAAGCATGTGAATATCGTTGTAGGAGCCCACCGTAATGATTTTTTTGCTGATTCCTGGCGGCACAGAGATATTTTTGGTATCTATATTGCCAGCTGCCGCAACCACCACAATACCCATGTCCCATGCGGCGTTCACGGCTTTGGTTAATGGGACATTGATACTGCGGTCGTTGGTGCCGATAGAAAGGTTGGCGATTTTTATATTATATTTTTCTTTGTTGTCAAGTATCCACTGAATGCCTGCCAGGGCCTGAGCGGAATTCCCCTGACCGTTTTCATCCAAAATTTTGACGGAGATGATGTGGCTTTTGGGTGCAATGCCGGAAAATCTGCCGCCGGATAGGTATCCGTTTCCCGCCGCTATGCCGGCTACATGGGCTCCGTGTAATAAAACGAATGGGACAAAAGGGAGGTTACATATATTTATTTCATAATCGTTATTTAGGGCGGGAAAAAAATGGATAAGGCTGCGATATACTGTCGGCTTTCAAAGGAGGACATGGATAAATTAAATAAGGGGGATGACAGTGAAAGTATTAAAAATCAAAAAATGCTTTTGGAGAATTATGCGAAGGAGCAGGGCTTTGAGGTGACGGAGATTTATGCGGACGAGGACTATTCCGGTATGGATCAGAACCGACCGTCCTTTCAAAGACTGATTGAGGATGCTCAAAAAGGCTTGTTTCAGGTGATACTGTGTAAAAGCCAGTCCCGCTTTACAAGGGATATGGAACTGGCGGAAAGGTATATCAATGGACTGTTTCCCCTCCTGGGGATACGGTTTATAGGTGTTGTTGACTTTGTGGACACCTCTGAAAAAGGAAACAAAAAGGCAAGACAGATACACGCGCTTGTCAATGAGTGGTATATAGAGGATTTATCGGAGAATATCAGGCAGGTATTCAAAAATAAAATGCTTGCGGGTCAATTTCTGGGTTCCTTTGCCCCCTATGGCTATGAGAAATCGCCGTCAGATAAATACCGTCTTGTGACAGACGGGGAAGCAGCGGAAACGGTGAAAACGATATATCGTCTCTATTTGGCGGGCAGTAGTCTGCGGGCAATATGTCTCCAATTGGAACGAGAGGGGATTTTGCCCCCTGGGGAATATAAAAAGGCAAAAGGGCTTTCCTATAAAAACAAAAGAAGTGAGGAGAAAGAGAAGGGCAAATGGAGTACAAGCACAGTAAAAAGGATACTGGCCGATGAGGTATATACAGGGACACTTGTGCAGGGCAAAGAGCGGAAAATCAGCTACAAAAGCAAAAAGCGTACAGCAGTGCCCCGGGAAAGCTGGATACGGATACCGGACTGCCATGAGGCTGTTATAAGCAGGGAGGATTTTGAGAAGGTCAGAACTCTGTCCGATGGAAAGCGCAGGTGTACGGGCAGAAATGGAAGGGTGTATTCTCTGTCCGGAAAGGTGTTTTGCGGTTTATGCGGTACACCTCTTATACGAAGCGGTGAAAAAACGGGCTGCGGTTCCTATCTGCGCTGTTCAACGGCCGGTAAAAGCAGACGTACGCTGTGTACTGGCTGTAATGTAAAGTATGAGGCATTGGAAAAAACGGTGCTTTATGCTTTAAAAAAGAAAAAGGAAAATGACGTGATGGTTTGCCTTATAATACCGAGAAATTCCGCGGGGAAGGAATTGGAGGATGAAAGTGTCTTAAGCTTTGATGAGGCGCAGAAGAAGATCAAACGGATAGAGGTTGGAAAAAAAGAAAAGAACGGGCAGGAAATCAGGATTTTTTGGAGAGAGGTAGCCGGTAAAGATTAAAAGAGGGCGTGCGCCTATGCTGTCAAAAATATGATTGAAAAACGGACTGGCAAACTACCTTTCGGTAAGCTGCTTTTGCGCCCGCATTCTTCTTCGCGGTACATGGTCAGTATTTGTTTTTCCAACAGCTGCAAAGCTGCTCGTACCTGAATCCTACCGGTATATGAAAGGTTTTTTATTGTGTATGACATAGGTTAAATTTGTATGTGTTCGTATTAGAGTCAAAAAAGCGAAGCGCAAAGCCTAGGCTTTGCGCTGTCCGTAGAAGGGGATTTTTAGATGGTATTTAAAATTGGAGATAAGAAGTACCCTCCAGAGGAATAACAACCTGAAGGCCGGGACTTTGTGTAATGTCTCCAACGACATAAGTTGCGTAATAATTCCCTCCCCTCAAGGTTGCTCTTGGATCTTCCAATACAATGATATCAGTGGCAGCTTCCTTTAGGGTAATGGAATGGTTTCCTGGCCTGAGAGAAAGGTAGTTGCTGATATCCTCATAAAGCAGGCCGGAGATAACAAGAACATTATCAACATATACGTCCAAAGGAGAGGAATTTGGCGAAAGATTGACAAAACGCATGTAGGACATGTAATTGTTTTTTGCCCTTTTTCTGTCAGCAATGCTCTCCACTGTGATTTGTCCCGGAAGTCCTGCAACAGCCATGGTGTAAATAATGTTTGAGGCGATACTGAATCTGCCGCTGTAGAGAGGGCGTGTGGTGGTTCCGGCTGCATAGACTGAAATGCGGTAAATGCCTGGAAGAGCACGCATATATTCCGTAAAATTGCGGTAACTTAAATTTGACACGGTTTTTTTGCCGTTCACATAAATGTCCACATTTCCTGTATTGGGGGCGGCATTAAAGAAGCGCACATAGGATATGCCGGTTACATTGGGATAAACAGGCAGAATATTGACATTTGGATTTGGTGTAACGGTGTTGTTGTCGGGGAAAGGCCCTTCGCCGGGTGCAGCGGGTACGTTTATGTTAGGAAAATTTGGCATGACGGTGTTGTTGTCAGGGAAAGGTCCTTCGCCGGGTGCAGCCGGAACGTTGATATCAGGGATATTTGGCGTCACGGTGTTGTTGTCGGGGAAAGGTCCTTCGCCGGGTGCAACCGGAGCATTGATATCAGGGATATTTGGTGTGACGGTGTTGCTGTCAGGGAAAGGTCCTTCACCGGGTGCAGCGGGAGTATTTATGTTGGGGAGCATGGGCATAATGTCCACATTGTTGCCGGGTGTTGCTGGGGTGCCGCTGCCGGGAAGCGTAGGCATGACGGACGGTTGATTTCCGGGCGTAGCGGGAGTGTTGCCGCCGCTGTTATTTTGCCTTGCCTGAATGGTTTTGTTATATCTCCTGTAATTGTTCATAATCATAGTTATTCACCTTCCTTTTTTCTATTAATATATGTGAGAAGGAGGGATGTGTGACTGGGAAGGCTTGACTTTAAAGGGTTTGCGGCCTGTCAACATAAAAATGCCTTTGATATAGTGAAGGCTATGGTGCGATAACGATTCATTTCAGCAGAGACCCCTGAACCCTGAAATTTCTCGGTACATTTCGTGTGTGTGCATCTTAAGCACTGCTTTATGGTTTAATAACAATAAATTTGGCGGAGATACTCATAAACCTGCGGTTTATTCGTACATTTGCTACGCAAATAGTCTGCACCCGAAACAATCTCTTGCAAGTAAGCTTGCAATATTGTTTCTGTGCAGCCTGCTTTCTCCGCTTTTATGGTATCATAACGATAAATTTCAGCGGAGATACTCATAAACCTGCGGTTTATTCGTACATTTGCTACGCAAATAGTCTGCACCCGAAACAATCTCTTGCAAGTAAGCTTGCAATATTGTTTCTGTGCAGCCTGCTTTCTCCGCTTTTATGGTATAATATAACCTATAGCTAAAATATGTGAACAACGGTTTTTAGCTGGTTTTATATTATTATGAGAAGGAGGCAGTATTATGAGAATAAAAACAGAGGATGCCATTGCTATTGCGATTGACTTTCAGGAAAAGCTGATGCCGGCAATTAAAAACAGGGAAGAGGTATTAAAAAACTCTTCAATTCTTTTAAGGGGGCTGAAAGCCCTTGAGGTTCCGGTACTTGTAACGCAGCAGTATACCAAGGGACTGGGGGAAAGTGTGGAGGAGATAAAAGACGCATTGGGGGATTTTACGCCTTTTGATAAAATTACATTCAGCGTATACCAGAATGCGGGTGTGAGGGAAGCGCTGGAGATGAGCGGCAGGAAAAATGTAATCATCTGCGGAACAGAAGCTCATGTCTGTGTACTGCAAAGTGTTATTGATTTGAGGGAAGCGGGATACAATGTTGTATTGGTTGAGGATTGTATTGGTTCCAGACGTAAGGACAATAAAAAAACAGGCGTACAAAGGGCTCTGTCAGAAGGGGCTTTGTTAACGTCCTATGAAGCGATACTTTTTGAGCTTACACAGACCGCAAAGTCGCCATGCTTTAAAACGATTTCCAATTTGGTAAAATAAAAATGGGCTATAGCCTGCCTTAAGCCTAGTGGTATGCTTAAAAAAGAAAGCCTGATACATCAGGCTTTCTTTTCGTTCAGACAATAAATTGGAGGACGGTTTTTAGACAACAATAGCAGAACAATTCAAATTTCATGGTTCTTTCCTTAAGAAGAAAAAATCAATGTATACCGAATCTCTTGTGATGGAAACAATCGCTGGCGGTAAAAAAGATAGAAGTAACGAGTTAAGCTGTAACATACAGTGTTAGCTGGTCAGCGTTTAACTGGTTTTGGCACAGTTAAAACTGTAGGTACTGATATAAAACGGTTCAGGGGGAGGCCCTCCGATTTTCTTACTTTTTAAGACAAAGAACCCCCGCCTGACATTTCAGGCGGGGGTTCTTTTTTGTCACTTATTTTCCAAGCTGACAGGTATATCATAGGCGCCTTCCGCCCAATAGACCGGATTGTTCAGCAGTACAGGAAGCTCCTGTGCGCCGTCCTCCAACCCTAACTGATAGGTGCATAAGGTGTAATTTCCTTCCTCAACATACACAATATCTGCTCCGGTAGTGTAGGAGTGTATTCCCGGCACTCCATTGTTTGAAATATCACAGTTATAGAAGGTCTTTGTATCAGAGTTACTGGTAAATTTCAGCGTGACCTTAAGTTCATCAGCAGTTATCTCGGTATTTTCGTTATTTTTGCCGTTACTGCTGTCAAACCAGTCGGCGGGATAGGTTGCCTGTATTTTTGTTACTTCCGTGATTTCTACATTCCCGACCTTAAACGGTATGGAGATATTCGTCTTTACGGGCTCGTCAAAATTTTGGGGAACCGGAAGTATGGCCGACAGCTCCTCCTCATATCCCATTGACAGCGGAGGAATATGAAGCGTAAGGGGATAGTCCTCTTTCTTTGCGTCAAAGGTATACTGATAGCCGCCTTGAACCATCTTTTGCGACTTGGTATAGAAGAGTTTTTTCCCCTCGCTGTTTACAAGGTAGGAGGGAGTCCCGCGGCTTTTGAAATCTGGAAATTCCATTCTGTAGGGCAGTGTGGAAAAAACAAATTGGTTATCAAAGGCGGTAACATTGTCCTCACCAAAATTGTAGAAATAGCAGGATACGATGGAGCCGTTTTCTGTTTCCTCTGCTGTGGCCGTAATGGACACAGAGTTATGGGTAACGGTAGAGCCGATTTGAGAAAGGTTTTCGTATTCCTGACTCGGTATCAAATCAAAGGAAAAAGTATCGGCAAAGCCTTCCACACGGATTTCATAGTGACTCTCCTCCAGAGGAACGTCCAGATAAAATTCAATGTCACGATGATATTCTAAAACAAAGCTGTCCTCACTTCTCCAGCCGCTTCCACTGCCAAACATTGTGTCTTCTTTTTGCTGATACAAAAGATAAGGTCTGAATTTCTCCCGCAGTTTTTTGCCAATATCAGTTTTTGGGTCGTTATCCTCCTCATCAGGGATAACGCCGGGATTGATTGTGACAACCAGCTCTCCCTTCAGGTGACCGTCAACGCAGTACATATCCTTTATCGTTGCCTTGGCGTAGTCATTTCGGATTTCCGCTGTCAGATTATCTACTACATAAACATACTCCTTTTCTGTGTCTGTGATGCCAATGCCGGGCAGGAAATGGAATATTTTTGCGACTGTGGCATAAATCTTATCCGGCCCTATGGCTGCGATAGATACAAAGCATACCAGAAGCACTGCCGCTGCCGCCGATGCCCATTTGCGGAAAGAAACTTTCTTTTTCACGCCGGTTTTTTCCATCACCTTTTTTTCAATTCTTTTTTTAGTAATGTCGTCAGGATAGTCCATCATTTCATCTCCCAACAAGCCGTCTAATTCCTTTTCGTCAATATCCTCCAGTAAACTATTTAATGCGTCCTCTATTTTTTTATCCATTTAAAACACCTCCTCCAGGCATTCTCTCAGCTTCGCTAAACCACGCTGTGCTTTTTTATCCACAGTGTTTTCCTTCAGATGGAAGCAGGATGCGATATATTTTGTGCTATGGCCGAAATAGTATTTCATCAGTATGATTTTACTGTCCGGTTCCCCCAGTGACTGTATTGCCTCCAAGAGTACCTGCCTGTTTTCCACTGAGGAATAGTCTGCCAGTGAAGCGGTATCATTTTCCCTGTCCTCCAGGGGATCGTTTTTGCCTGTTTTTCTGATGATTTCATGATAGCGGTCAATGCTCAGCCGTCTTGCCAATACCGCCAGATAGGACTTGCAGGTGCCCTTTGACAAATCAATTTTCGCTCTGTTTTCATAGAATTGGGCAAAGGTATCGCTGACACATTCCTCGATATCCTCTCTGGTGCCTGCCTCGGAAAGCCTGCCCTTTACGATGCAGTATACAAGCCCCATATATTGTTTCATGAGCGCATTCAGTCCTTTTTGTGCATCCTCTGTAAGAAGCTTCAGTATTTGTTCATCCATAACAGGCGCCTCCTTTCTGCTGTTTTTATAGTAGCATGTTTTTTCTCTTTCTTACTATATAATTCTGTTTTTGTTCTGGAAATCTGACAGAAAAAAGAAACTTTTATAAAATTTCGCTATGTGCCGTATACATGGGTACCGTGCCCATTATTGTCATAGGGATAGCTTTTCCCTTCTGTGAAATCCTTAAAGGCGGCGACTCTGTTTTCAGGGCGCGTAAAGTCCGCAATGGGAGAGATTCCCGTATCCAGTATGGCTATGCCGACACCGTCACCTGTATAGCCGCTGTCCTCAATTCCCTCATAGTTTGTCATTTTCTTGGAATTTATCATTTGGGAAGTGATTTTCTGGTTCATATGGATTTCCTTAACGTTATCCATTAATTTTAGTTTTCCGATATTTGCCTTTGGGGCCTCCACCACGTAGGAGTGGAGTAGAGGAAGCCTGTATTTTACCTCACACAGCTGGTTTAATTTGGATTCCTCCAAAGTACCGGCACTGCATTCTATAATTAATTCTACTTTATTTCTATGGAAAAAAGGGCTTTTCAGGAGCTCTTTATTTGCCGAAGGATTGCTTTTATTTTCCAGTGTCATTTTTGTCACTCCTTTTTCTTTCTATTAATTTATGTTTTGGACGTGCTCTGTGACAATACTATGTATGGATTCATTTTTTGACAAAATATTGCTTGACCCAATAAAAATTTTAAAAAACAGTCAAATTAGGAGAGGAGGATGCATAAGTATAGATTGTGCACAATTACATTTTTAGGAGGTAAATACAATGAACTTTTTAAATGGCAGTGAGTCATGGATTTGGATTATACTTCTTATTTGCTGCTGCGGCTGCGGCGGAAACTTTGGCGGGGTAGGCGGCGCAAATGACAGCGGTATCTGGCTGATACTTATTTTACTTCTGTGCTGCTGCGGTGGTATCGGAAGCGGATGCGGCTGCAACATGTGTGAAACAAACGCATAATAAAATGTTATTTTTGGCCAAAAGGCAAAAAAGGGTCCGGCAATGCCGGTGCCCTTTTTTGTTTTTACATTAGGCGGTGCAGGTGTTTGTTAGAAAATGTAAATGATAGGCCGGATTTTTTGGGTTTTGCGTATGCAGGAGGCTTCTATGGCTTCAAACAGCCCTGTTTGCCCTTGCTTTTGCTCTTTTTAGTCTAAAGAGAGAATGCTGCGCATATTTTTATTATAAGTAAAAGTAGCAAAGGGGAATTGTCATGGAGGAAGAAAACAAAGAGAAGGAAAATAATGATTTTGCAAAAAATCTTGAGCGGATACAGGCTTTTTCAAAAATGATGGGAAATGGCGAAAATAAAACCGGTGAAATGAATCCTGCTGATATGCTAAAGGCCATGGAGATGGCTAAAAAATTTTCTATGGTGATGAATACTCTGAACGAGGAGGAGCCCGATATACAGGCAGAGGAGAGCAGACTTTCAGAAGGCTTTTTCCCCTCAAGGCCTATGAAGGTACTGAAGGCGGCAATTCCTTTTTTAGATCAGGAGTATCAAAAAAATCTGTATGTTGCTGTTAAGCTTATGGAGGTAAACGCCATACGGAATATGGATACGCTGACAATACAGTCCAGAAGCAGCGTTCCCGCAGCCCCTGGCTATGACAAGCGGGGTGCCATGCTGCGTGCTATCAAGCCATATTTTAATATGGAGGAACAAAAGGACATTGATATGGTATTGAAGCTTATTAAAATGAAAAGACTTATGTCAATGATGAATAAGGAGGATCTCTGATGGATTATAAAGATTTATTTGAAAAGGATGAATTTAAGTGTATTGAAAAGGAAAAGCTGTCGCTTATTATAAAAATTGCGGAATCCGTCAAGGGAAAAAGCGCCATGGAGGCCATGGAGGTTTTTACCAGATACCAAAAGGAACTGACGGGAGGGAAGGCCCTTTCCCCACAGGAGAAAAATGCTATACTGGAGGTTATAAAAATAAGCATGTCTGAGCCTGAGAAAAAGAAATTCAGTGAGGCTGTGGGTATCATGCGGTCAATGGGATACTTATAAAAAACAGCCGCAGCGTGGCTGTTTTTACGAATGGAATTGCTTTGTATTCAATCGGTTTCCATATTTTTCTTTTTATTGCAGCAGCATGGGAAAATCCCTGCCTATTGAGAATGATGACAACTTAAAAAGCCGGAATAACCGGCTTTTTACTATGTATCCATTTACAGCAAATCAAGGGCAAATAAAAATAAAAGCATGGTGCTTAGGCGGTTTTGACCGGAAACAGGCGGAGTGCCGACAGGCTCACTGGAGGCCATCCTGATAGTTTTGCTGTCCAATTTGCTATTTTCAAATGCTTTGCGAAAGGGCTGAGGGATTTCTTCTGTTTTAATATTCATAATGTTTCCTCCGTATTGTATGTTTACTATTATATATGATAGCTTTTTTCAGATTATCACATGTTTTAAATAGTTTCCTTTGGTGCGTATTATGTCAACACCATATGGGATATCAACAGGCGGCGGTGGATAACAGGTTAATTTTTATGAAATGGCAGATTTTATGAATCATAAAGTGCCGTGAAGAACACAAAATAATATGATACAGTGCTGACAGGCTTGGAGGGATGGCAAGGGAAAGCGCTATCAGAAGCATGAAACCGTAATTTATCTGATAAATTGCGTGAAAAGGGTTTCGGCTGTGACTAAATTTGTGTATAATGTGAATAACTTTAAGGGTTATACACAATTATGGACATTATTATGTGAAGGTCCTGTGTATAACCTGAAAAAAAGAGGGTAGTTATGGCAAAAGTTTATACCAATGATTTTCGCATTTACAGGGGGAAGCATGAAAAATTTGATGTGATAGGGGATATTCACGGCTGCTATAAGGAGCTTACAGAGCTGGTGGAGAAGCTGGGTTACACTAAATATGACAACTGCTACAGGCATCCTGACGGGCGTAGACTTGTCAGTGTGGGAGATATTGGTGATAAGGGCAGGGAAAATTTAAAGTGTATATCCTTTTGGCTGGATCAGGTGGAATTTGGCGGTGCTATGTGGGTTTACGGCAATCACTGCAATAAATTTTTCCGTTACCTTTTGGGCAACCATGTGCGTCTGAGCCATGGTCTTGAGAATACAGTGGAGGAGCTTCTTTCCCTTCCGGCAAATGAGCGTGAGGCATTTTCCGCCCGTTATATGGATATTTATAAAAAGCAGTCCCACTATATACTCTTTGAAAAAGCAGGATTCCTGGTGGTGCACGGAGGGATTAAAAAAGAAAATATCGGGCGGTTCAACAATAAAATTCGTACAGTTTGCCTTTACGGAGATACGACAGGTGAATTTGACGAATTTGGCAAGCCGGTCAGACGGGACTGGGCTAAAAAGTATGACGGCGAAATCTTTATTATCTACGGACATACCGCAAAGGAAAAGGCGGAAATTATCAATAATACCATTGATATTGACCAGGGATGTGTTTACGGCGGAAAGCTGACGGCTCTGCGCATGCCGGAAAGAGAAGTAATTCAGGTGGAGGGCTATCCATACGCGGAAATGGCCGGAGGCGGATTTTGGGGAGTAAAAAGATAGAATGCCGAATTTGGTTTTCGACTGTGATATTCCAGGCAATATACGAAAAAAGCTGTCCTCAAGCGGTATATTTATACGGCGGAGGACAGCTTTATTTTAATTTCAAATATACAGCATGAAAAAAAGTTATGGGACTGTTACAAAAAGAAGAAAAATTAATAGAGGCTGTGGTCATTTTTTGTTTGTCGGTTCTTTTTCCCCTTCGTTTGCAACAAGTGTTTGAAGGATGCTACCATAGAGCCTGTTCACATTTCCCTTCCAGTTCTGGCATATTTTTCTGGCCTGTTCCTTGGAAGGTACCATGACGCTTAATTCCATCAGATTAATGCCGTCTGTGTCATATAATCCGCATTTCACCAGATATTCATTGTTCATTTCCAGGAAATAATTGGCTGTGACCTCAAATTCCGCCTTGATTCGTTTTCCGTTTTCATGGACATACTGGGCAATATCATTTTTGGCGTATTCTGATATATGCTTTATAAAATAAGATAAAACATCACTTCCCTCTTCCGTTATGGTATAGCGGGTAATATTGTTGTCCTTACTCTTGTCGAGGAACCCGCTTTCCACAAGCTCTGAGAGATACTGCTGTATGCTGAAATAGTCCATGTAATTTTTTTCAAGGGCAAACTGGCAAATTTCGCTGTTAGAAAGGGGAATCCCCATTTTTGCAACCAGGTACAACAGTATTAATTTATTCTCCGCCAATTGGCTTGTTTTTGACATTGCAACCACCTCTGAAAGAAATCAGTGCCTTATGAAATGATGATATTTATCGTGAGCAATAAGCTGTCTCACGATTCAAACAAATATTCCTGTCAGTGACAGTCAGTAAGCATATTATATAATAAATATTTCATTAAGACAAATCTATTTTCCCGCCTGTTTAATTTTCGGCTCTACCGCGGGCAGCACTGTCCCTGCTGAATGTGATTTTCGCGCAGATATTTATGAAAGGAATTTAATACATCCCTTTTATTCAGACTCCATAAGGGGGCTATCAGGCTGTTTTTTGAGCCGTCCCCCGTCAGACGGTGAATGACCACATCTTTCGGAATACGCTTTATGGCCTCCGCCAATAGCGCAATGTACTCATCCTTTTCCAGAAGAGGAAAGGGGTGTTTCTCATAATATTTCTCCAAAGGTGTATTTTTTAAAATATGAAGAAGATGAAACTTAACGCCCTTTATAGGCATAGTCGAGATATACTCCACAGTCTGAAGCATGTCTTTTCTTGTCTCACCGGGAAGACCGAATATGATATGGACAACTGTTTCAATACCGGCCTTATGTAAGGATTCCACTGCACTTTCAAATACAGCGTTTGTATAGCCACGGTTTATAATTTGTGCGGTTCTTTCCTTGGAAGTTTGAAAACCAAGCTCAACCCAGAGATATGTTTTTTGACGGAACTCCTTCAAAACTGCAATAACATCTTCATTGATACAATCGGGACGTGTTGCGATGGCCAGTCCTCTAACCTGTGGAAACTTAATGGCCTCATTATACCGTTCCCGCAGAACGGCGGAGGGGGCATAGGTATTGGAAAAAGCCTGGAAATAAGCGATATAGGAATTGGTGTTCCACTTATGATTAATCTGCTGTTTTGCGTGAAGAAGTTTTTGTGTTATACTTTCTCCCTGGAAGGTAAAATCACCGGCTCCATGCTCTGAGCAGAAAATACAGCCGCCAAAGGAGAGAGTACCGTCTCGGTTTGGACAACTGAACCCTCCGTCAATTGACAGCTTTGCCGTCTTCTCATGAAATTTTTCTCTCAGGTAATCGTTCAGTGACAAATAGGGTTTGTTTTCCATTTCATACGCCTCCGCCGTCATATTTATTTTACATTTCCAGGGAGTACCTTGTAAGGGTAAGCTGTTACTCCGAATATTATTTGATGCAACAGAAAAGCATTCTTTCCCGTTTCTTTTTTACTTTCTCTTTCCCCTTATTGCATAGCCATTTCACTTCTCAAGCCGCCAAAGGTAGTCCTATGACTGTAAGCGGTCAATTCCGCTCTCTTTTCAGCATATCTCCGCTTGTTGCGAGCATTATTATAAAAGGAGAGAAGTATACGTTCAAGTTTATTGTAAGGCATCTCCGCAAAAGTTATTGTCATTGTATCACAAATATGGTAAATATGAAATCTTCCTATTCTGTTCCATGCATATAAAATATCAGAAGGTAACATATTGGTTTTCCTTCTGCTGTCTTAAAAATTCACAAGATTTAACCAGCTTATTCCATTCCTCTATTCCCTTGGCCGCCCTGACACAGTTCAGGAAATCCATTTTAATGCGGGCAGAAAACAGACCTAACAGCCTGTTTACTTCTTCTTCATCCTTCGCCCCTGCCGTCTGCAAAAAAATATCCAGAGCGGCATCCGATACAGAAAGGGGAATATAATTCTCTATTTCATCCAATAGTAACTCTATACTGTAATCCGGCCGGCCCGGACATTTCATATCCGCCACAAAGGTATAGAAGGAGCTGATATTAAAAAAAATAACGTTTTGCAAGGATGCATAGTCAATGGTATCTATTGTCTGTCTCAACAGCTCCAGTTTTTGCGATAATTCTTCACTGCTTATAATTGGCTGCATTTTGATTTCTCCCGGCTGATAAATTTTCTTTTTATTACCCCCTTAATATGTGCGTTATTTTTAAAAAGAAAACTGTAAATTATGTGAAATGCATAAAATTAAAATCCAAAATTAGGAATTTTGTACAACTAAAATTCTGTTAGAAAGAAAAAAGGACTCTTTTTTCCGCTTCATAATTAACGCTTATAGCCAGTATAACACACTTTTTATTGTATATTGGGCAACAATCATATTATAATGTAGTTGTTATGGGAAAAACATTTGTATATGAAATTGAAGGAGGAACGAAAATGTCATATGTTGATAGAGTGCTTGAAAAAGTAATTGAAAAAAATCCGGGGGAAAAGGAATTTCATCAGGCGGTGACAGAGGTTCTCAACACCATCAGACCGGTGGTGGAATCGGATGATAAATACGAAAAAAACGGCATACTGGAAAGAATTGTTGAGCCGGACAGGCAGCTGATGTTCCGTGTGCCATGGGTGGATGACGAGGGCAGAGTGCAGGTCAACAGAGGATTCAGGGTACAGTTTAACAACGCAATCGGACCATACAAGGGCGGCTTGCGGTTTCATCCCTCCGTATATTTGGGAATTATTAAATTTTTGGGCTTTGAGCAGATTTTCAAGAACTCTCTGACAGGACTGCCAATCGGCGGCGGCAAGGGTGGCTCTGATTTTGATCCGAAGGGAAAATCAGACGGAGAAATTATGCGCTTTTGCCAGAGCTTTATGACTGAGCTTTCCAAATATATCGGACAGGATATTGATGTGCCTGCCGGTGATATTGGCGTTGGCGGACGTGAAATCGGATACCTTTACGGACAGTATAAGAGAATGACAAATTCCTATGAGGGAGTATTGACAGGTAAGGGCCTGACCTATGGCGGCTCTCTTGCCCGCACAGAAGCTACAGGCTATGGTCTTGTTTATTTTGTAAACGCGATGCTCCGTGCGGCAGACAAGAGCCTGGAGGGACAGAAAGTTGCGGTTTCAGGTTCCGGCAACGTTGCTATCTATGCGGTTCAGAAAGCGCAGAGCCTGGGGGCGAAGGTAATAACCATGTCAGACTCAAACGGTTATATTGAGGATGAAAACGGTATTGATTTGACTGCCGTGAAAGAGATTAAGGAAGTAAAAAGAGGCCGTATCAGAGATTACCTGAAATACCATCCTGAAGCTTCCTATACGGAGGGCAGGGGCGTATGGAGTGTGAAATGTGATATTGCCCTGCCTTGTGCCACACAGAATGAAATTAACGGGGAAGACGCAAAAATGCTTGTAGCAAACGGTTGTTATGCTGTAGGCGAGGGTGCAAATATGCCGTCAACACTGGAGGCTATCCGTGTATTTCTGGATTCAGGGATTCTTTTTGCTCCTGCCAAGGCGGCAAATGCCGGAGGGGTGGCGACGAGCGCACTGGAAATGAGCCAGAACAGTCTGCGCTTGAGCTGGTCTTTTGAAGAGGTGGACGGGAAGCTCAAAGAGATTATGGAAAATATTTATACATCTGTTGCGGATGCGGCTAAGGAGTATGGTGAGGAAGGAAACTTCGTAGCCGGCGCTAATATCGCGGGCTTTAAAAAGGTAGCGGAGGCCATGATTGCACAGGGTGTATGCTGATAGGCAGGCAAAGAGTCTGACTTCTAATTTCGTAACCGCCATTTTTTTCAGGCGATTTGATTTAAGAGAACAAAATAAAAAAGGTAGATTTTGTGACCTTGAGAGCTTCCAAGCCTTTTCGCTATTTTGAAAACAGAGCAAAATAAGGGTTATAAAACTTGAGCATTATCCTAATTTATCACTTTTTAGATTAGCGAGACAAAAAATATTTTCGGAAAACTATGTTTTTTCCGTAAATACAAATTATTTATTTTTTGCGTGAGGTTTGAGTCATGCCTTTTTAGAGGCTTTGTGTGTGAACTTCCGGAGAATCAAGTGTGAACTCCTTGCAGGATTTTACTTTTGATCTTTTTGGCAAAAAGAAAGCCTGATTTTATCAGGCTCAGCTTGTCAAAAAAGTCCTTTTGGGACTTTTTTGAGTTAGACAGAGGGATAAAGAGATTCGTTCCAGCAGCTTTTCGAAAACCGCGAAAAGTCTTGAAACTCCCTCTTTTCCTCAGACAAACAAAGTTTGTCTTGCGGCTTTCAGTCAGAAATCTCTTCGTTTTCTGAACCTTTCCGCGGGTTTATTGACAGTCTGGGCCTGATTTTATCAGGCCTTCTTTTTTTATGCTATTTCATGCGTTGAACAGAAAAAATAATTTTTCATTCCTGATGTGTTTAAACAGAGCTGCTTTCTTTCTCCTCACTTTTTTTGATGCAGTTTTTTTGATATACCATATGGTAGAGTAAGCACGCAATCCCTACAGCTAAGAAACCGCCTAAAAGCTTGGACGCTACCATTGGCAGTATCAGAGTTTTGTCAACAGCGGCGCAGTAGCCCAAATGATCGCCAATGGCAAAGGAGGCGCAGGAGGCAAATGCGGCGTTCAGCGTCAAGCCCTTTTTATCCATTTTTTCAAATGTCGCAATGGTGGCCATGCAGTTGGCCAGAGTAGCAACAAAACCGGTTACGGCACATTCATTGACAGACATTTTTTTACCGATGAGTCGAAATGGCTTTTTCAGTATTCTGGATAAAAAATTGCAGAAGGGGTAAGCGCCCGCCAATATAATGGTAATTTCACAGATAACCTTGAAAAAATCCTGCAGCGGCAGAAGACCGGGAATCAGGATAAAGCCTGTGGAATACTGAAAAAAGACTATGCCAAGAGACAGTATGAGAAAAATATTCAGACCCTTTGCAAACCAGATAATGCCCGCTATCATTTTTTTGGTATGCTTTATAAGAGCGAAGCATAAAAGTCCGATGAGGAGAATGAGGGGAAACAGGTTTTTCAGCACTTCTGACGGGGAAAGGCCCAATAGAAGGCCGCCGGCAAAAAAGGCAAAGGGCATGGCGATAAAGCCTGACAGGGCGCCCAGGGCAAGATACGGGTGGTTTTCCTCCCTTAAATAGCGCAGGGAGATAGGCAATAAAAAACCAATGGTTGGCGCCAGCATGGAGGATACGATGACAGCCGTGAAGTTAGCCAGAGTGCTGTTTTGTGCCACGCTGTGGGCGAAGGGATAACAGCCTGTGTCAACAGAGAGAAAAAAAGCGGCGGACAGGGAAACGTCTGCGCCGAAAAAAACGAACAGCCTGCCGATTGTCTTTACCATAAGGGCAGACAGCAGAGGGGAAAAGCAGGTAATCCCAACCATGGCTATGACCAAATCGGTATAAGAAGAAAGGCCTTGCTCCATAAGGTTTCCAAGGCCCAATTTATTGTGAAAAACAGAGTCTATGCAGCCAAGAAGCATAAAGACAGACATAATACAGATGACAGCTTTTGAAAAAAACATAATATCTCCCTTTGAAAAACATCAGTGAGATAAATGGAGCCAGTAGGAAACACAATTGCCTGTTTTGTCATGCCGCTTGATGGAGCGGATGGAATTTGCCTTTATGAATATGGTGTCTCCCGGATAGAGGATATAGGTTTTGTCGTCTACAAAGACATCCAATATTCCCTCCACGGCGATGCCCAATTCATCAAAGGAGTGGGAAAAGGGGGCTCCCTTCGCATCATTGCTTTTGAGTATGGTTGCGGTAAATTTCAGTGAGGTAATTTCAGGATTGCAGAGATATTCCACTCTTCTGTGTTTATCCTCTGATATGATTTCCCTCTCCAGGGAACGGGTGATGTTTTCTGTTTTATATTTGTTGGAAAAAAAATCAGCAATATCGACATCAAGGGCGTCGCAGATTAAATTTAAATTGACAACGGTGATGTCTGTGATATCCCGCTCCACCTTACTCAAATAAGAGACAGAAAGCCCTGTCTTTTCTGACAATTGCACAAGTGTGACATTTTGCGCTTTACGGATTCTTTTGATATTCGCACCTAAGTTTTTCATTACCGGCTCCTTTATTTCATCAATGTTTTATTAAATTTATTATAATAGATTGATAGATTTAATCAACATTGAAGTGCCAAAAAGGCCATTTAATTCAAAAATTTGCCGTATAAAAACAATTTTGATACAGTCCGCCTGGGCGGGGAATTCCTTTGTTGTTTTCATACAGCAAGCCGGTTCAGCTTTTTGTGACGATGACAGTTCCTGTATCGCCGTCCATTTCCACCCAGTCACCGCTATTTATCATATCGCAGGGATCGCATTCTGTGAAGTCGGAGACGACAGGTATTTTTAAGACAGATGCGGCGGTGGCGCATCTGGAATCAATTTTGCTGAACAGCCATCCGGCCGGAGAATTTCCGCTTTCCATGCAGGCATGGAATTGGCCGGACCATCCGCAGGATCCCTTAGAGCAGGGCAGAACCAGTATTCTGTCTTTGATGGACACGCCCTCATGGATGTGGCCTTTTTCTAGAATTGTCCCTTCCTCTCCATTCATGCCGCCCCAGCCCTGAATGCTGTTTTTACACACCAGCGCTTTGCCGCTGGCTTTTCCGTGAAATGCAGGTCTTCCCTTCAGCGTAATTTTTTCACTCATTTTTTACCCTCCCATCTTCCTTTGACTGCGGCTTCTATACATTCGTCAGTGGTACCGTAGAAAATTTTGCACGGAGACAGGGATTTCATGTAATGCGCCTGCTTTCCGGCGTCAACGGCAAGGCTAGTTACTCCCTCATAGCATTCCGGCCCCTGTACGACGGGGCATCCGCCGCTTAACACATGGCCTCCGGCTTTCTCAATCATATCTATGTAACCGGACAGTCTGGCAGTCTCCTTGATTGGATGGCTGGTCCACACCACCAGATTTACAGTGTCCGCAACTCTTCTGTGTGCAAGCGCATAGGCGACGTGCTTGATTTCTTCAAGAGTGTAGTGGGGGCAGCCCAGAGAAACAAACTGTATATCGCCGCTTCCCTCTGCGCACACCATTTTTTCCGATACCTCCAAATCCTCTCTGTAAATGTCAAAAATGTATTTTGCCTCCTTATAGCCAAGAGCGGCCTTTACCGTTGGCGCTTCCGGTGTGATACCAACAATATGGCAGATTTCCGCACCGCTTGTGACGGCCATGGTAGCGAAAAACTGTTTTAAATGGGCCATTGTGGGCTGTTCATAGCCGGCATCCAGTGAAACCACGGGATTGGAATTGAGTTTTACCATACGCCCGATAGTGTAACCCAGCATATCCCAATCCTTTCTGGTTGCTATGGGGGTGTGAACGCGGTAAAGGGAGGTGCCTATTCGGTATTCGGGAGTATGGTTGCCCCATTTTGGCGTTCTTCCGGTGATAGCAGACCAAATGACGGATTCGCTTCCGTCGGCGTTGCCGCAGGCGCCGAAAACAGAATTGCTCATAAGAACATTGCTGGATTCCGTTGTGACAAAATGCTCCCCCTTCAAAGGCACCCAACCGGTGAGATAGGGGGTGCAGGAACCGACGACAGAAACACCGTGGGCAACGTCCTTTTTCAGAAACTCCCAATTTTTGTCAAAGTACTCCTTTGTGTGATTCATGGGTTTCCAGTCAACCAAATCGCAGGAGCCGACATCTGTCTGGGAAAAGCATTCCTCAGAAAAATTGTCAATTTCAAAGGGCTCGTCTGTGGCAAAAAAGGTTCTGCGGAATGTCTCTTCATAGGTGTCGGCATGGCCAAAGGACAGGCAGGTATTTCCTCCGCTTACGTGAGCCTTTGTTACCTTACATAATTCAGTGGCTCCCAGGATTTCCGCATACCGTACGATATTTTCCATAGCGAGCTGTTTCATGCGGCCGTATTTTCCGTCAAGCATTTCCTGCTCATAGGCCGATAATGTAACTTTTGACATGGTTATCCCTCCGTTATTTAAGTATTTGGAATGACGAATAGCAGTGTAATTTAAAAATATCATTAAAGATGAAAAAAGTCAATTGAATTTATTTGTTATGAAAATAAAAACATAATATTTTATATCTAGCAAAAATATACAAAGGATAGTGAGCATATTTGTATTATTGCTGTTTTGTAATAAATTCACATAGATAAAGTGTGAAGGGGATTTTATATATAGAATATATTCATATAAAAATTGCTATATAAATGTTGAATTATCCTAAAAAATAAATTAAGTGAAAAAATATATTGACTTATTGTTGGGAATTTTGTAATCTGAAACTATAAAAATAATTTTCTAAATAGAAAAAAATAAAGAAAATTTTCCGGATTTTTAAAATAGCCGGAGGATGTGGTGGATAATGGGAGGGAGGATCCATTTATCAATAAAAACAGATGCAGAAAATGTTGTTTGTAGAAAAGGAGCTGAGTCTATGGGAAAAAAAGAAGTATTTTCAACAGACAGGGCGCTCAGCGTGCCTGAGCGGTATTCCCAGGTAGTAAAGTATGGGGATATTGCTTTTTTGTCCGGCCAGGTTGCAGCAGAGCCCAAAACCGGTAAGCCGCTTGGCGGAACAGTTCAGGAGCAGACGAAAGCAATACTGGAAACGATCAAAGCCATATTGCAGGAAATGGGGCTTGATTTGAACGCAGTATTGATGATGCGCTGCTATCTGTCAGATTTAAACAAAATGCAGGAAATGAATGAGGTTTATGAGGCGTATTTTCGGGATGTGGAAATCAAGCCTGCCAGATGTGCGGTGGAGGCCAATATGGGAGCGTTTGATGTGGAAATGTATGCTGTGATTGGACTGGCGTAGATTTTTAACAGGATAAGGAGGAGAGTATATGAAAAAATTAGTAAGCGTTTTATTAATAGCGGCAATGGCATTTTCTCTGGCAGCCTGCAGTGAGAAAAAAAGCGAGCCGGCTTCGGGAACACAAAAGGAGGAGGCCGCAGGCGGCGAAAGCAGTGGAGAAACGGTGACACTCCGCTTTTCAACTATGACGGCGGTTGACGCGCCGTCCACCATAGCGGCAAATAAAATTGCGGAGACAGTGGAGAAGGAAACAAACGGCACCGTAAAAATTGAGGTTTATCCGGCGAACCAGCTGGGCGACTGGACACAGGTTTATGATGAGCTGATGATGGGATCTATTGATATGGCAATCAATTCGGTGCCGGATACCTATGATGCAAGAATATCCGCCGGATTCCTCCCCTATCTTGCCTATAACTATGAAGAGCTGAGGAAGGTATTTGCGCCGGGTTCCTTTATTAATACCCAGATGCAGGAGCTGGAGGCTGCCCAGAATATACAGTTCTTCGGGTATTTCTGTGATGGCTTTTCAGGCGTTGGCTCCAATAAGGAGGTAAAAAACGCCAATGTTTCAAATGCAGACAAGGGAATTCTTATTCGTGTACCGGGGGTAGACGCCTGGAAGTTCCCCTTTGACCGTTTAGGCTTCAGAACCTCTACTATTCCTTATTCCGATACCTATGCGGCGCTCCAGACCGGCGTTGTAGACGGCTGGACGGGATCACCTGCCTATACCCATTACATGGGCTACAGGGATATTGAAAAGTACTACTACTGCTATGACGCGGTTCATGAGAGCACACAGATACTGATGTCCGCGCAGACCTGGAATAAGCTTTCTCCCGAGCAGCAGGAGGCTGTAAAGAAAGCGTGTGAGACAGCGGCGGCCGAGAGTATAGACAATGCAGAAAAAACAGAGGAGGAGTACAGGCAGAAGCTGAAAGATGCCGGTATCCAGGTAATTGAATTTACGGATGAGGAAAAGAAAGCGATAGCGGACGATGTGCGCGAATATGTATGGGGACAGCTGGAGGACGCTTATGGCGCTGATTTCCTCCAGGGCCTCAGGGATTCTCTCAATTAAACAGCTCCTTTTTATTGTGTATGCCTGTTCCCTCCCGGGCAGAGGCTTTGTGCCTCTGCCAAACAGGCATCAGAAGAAGGTGTTATTCACTTAACCATTGTAAAAACGGGATGAACAGAAGGGAAGTGCATATATGAACGTGTTGAAAGCGGTAAATGACAGGCTGTTGAAGATTTTTGATGTCTTTATGTTTCTTTCCAGCGCCGCTGTATGCGCCATGATAGTTATAGGGGCGTTTATGAGATACATATTGAAAATGGACTTTTATGGCTCTGAGGAGCTTATTTTAATCTGTGCTTTTTGGATGTACTTTGTGGGATCGGCGGTGGCTAGCTATGAGGATTCCCATATATCCGCGGATTTGCTGTCAACAGCGGTAAAAAATCCCAAGGCGCATGCTCTGTTAAAGGTGTCAACCCGTATCATTTCAATTTTTATGTTTTTCATACTGATTAAATGGTCTTATGCTTACGTTATGTGGAGTCTTCAGCTGATGCCGAGGACCTCCGTCTATAAAATACCTATGGTAGTATCCCAGGTATCCTTATTTGTTTCCTTTGTTATTTCAACGATATATACTGTTATGCATCTTATTAGAGAAATCGGTATATTGAAGAACGTTTTCAGCGGCGGAAAGGGGGAGAAGGCATGTCAATAGGAATTGCCCTTTTAATACTAATCGCAACCATGGTAATCGGCGTTCCCGTACCTTTGGCCTTTATCGCCTCCTCCGCCTATATTGTGGCTTTTGGAGGCTATGATTTCAGCTTTCTTCTGCCTTATGGGTTCAGCAAGGTAAATTCTATCATCATACTCACCATTCCTCTTTTTATTATGGCGGGCTCCCTTATGGATTCCGGCGGTATCGGCAAAAAGCTGGTGGAGAGTGTGGAGAAGCTGGTGGGAAGGATAAAGGGGGGCCTTGGCATTGTTACCATTGTAAGCTGTGCCGTATTCGGCGCCATATCGGGAAGTTCCTCCGCCACACTTTCCTGTATTGGGTCTATTATGGCGCCAAGGCTTAAGGAGAGCGGTTACCCTGACGGCTATATCGGTGCAATTATTGCAAGCTCGGGCGTTTTGGGCATACTGATACCGCCGTCAATGCTGATGATTCTCTTTGCCTGGGTCGGAAACCAGTCGGTTTTGGCCTCCTTCCTCGCGACGCTGATTCCGGGTATTATGCTGGTGATACTCTTTAGTATCATAACGGTGGTTACACTGAAGAAAAATCCCAATGTGAAGGTTTATACCAGGGAGGAGTTGGAGGAAAGGTTTCGGCTGGAGAAGGAAGAGCGGAAGAGAAAGAAGGAGTTTGGCGCCCTTCCCGCTATACTGATGCCGGTTATTATACTCGGATCCATATACGGAGGAATCCTTACTCCTACTGAGGCGGCGGCGGTATCCGTTGTCTACGCCATACCGGTTGGCCTTTGGATTTATAAGTCTTTAAACTTAAGTATCATTAAAAATGCCTTTACAAAAGCTGCTGTGACGACGGGCGTTATTATGATTATGATGATTTCCGTGCAGATGCTCAGCCGACTGTACATAATGGAAAATTTGCCGAATCAAATTTTGGGCATTTTAACCTCAATATCCGACAACAAATATGTTATTCTGTTAATGGTGAACCTTTTCATGATTATTCTGGGCATGCTGATGGACGATACAAGCGCAACGCTTCTTGCAACGCCCATATTGCTTCCCGTCGTCGTCAGTATCGGTGTGAATCCCATTCATTTTGCGGCAATTCTGGGAGTTAATCTGGGCATGGGAAATATTACGCCGCCCACTGCGCCTCTTTTATACCTTTCCGCCAGAATGACCAATGTGGAGGTAAAGAAAATGCTGAAGCCAACCATGATTTTGATACTCTTTGCGTGGCTTCCCACATTGCTTTTAGTAACCTTTATCCCTCAGATTGCCCTGTTTTTGCCAACCCTCATGGGGTATTAAAAAAAGGAGGAGAAAGATGACAGAGTATCCAAGTATATTCAACAATGTTTTAGGCCCCATAACGCCGGGGCCTTCCAGCTCCAATACCTGCGGGCCGGTGAGGATTTCCCTTTTGTGCAGGCAGGTGTTTGGCGGTACGCCCAAAAAGGCGGAAATTGAATTTCCGGTGGGCAGCGCCTTTCCTGCTACCTACATAGGTATGAAAAGTGATATTGCCTTTATCAACGGTCTTTTAGGGAAGGAACAGAATAATGCCGAGTTTACCAAAGCCTATCAGAAGGCAGAGGAGGCGGGGCTTCGGGTTTCCTTTGGCGAAAAGGAATTTCCGTGCCATGAAAAGTATCTGGAAACGGCGAGACTGAAGCTTACTGACGGGGAGAGAAAAATGGAATTTCTAACCGCTTCCATTGGCGGCGGTATGTGCCTGATTTACGGCATCAACGGCTTCAAGGCTGATGTGAAGGGCGACCAGTATGAGCTGATAGTGCTGACGGAGAGAATGGATAGCGGGCAGAAGAATGCCTTGCTTGATAAAATACGGAGCAGAGCTGCCGCAGTGAATGATATTATTTCGGAAGAAAAGGAAGACGGCGGTTTTTTTGAGATAAAGCTGGGCGAGGATCCTGATGAAGGGATACTGAATGAAATAAAGAATGAGGAATTTGTTAAATCTGTTCAAAAAATTGTGCCGGTGCATCCTGTTGTTATCAACAGCGCCAGAAAGCCGCCCTTTGCAACGCCTCAGGAGATGGAACAGTACTGTTCGGACAACAAAATTACGCCCGTTGAAGGGGCACTGCGCTACGAAAGCGCTCTGAGCGGCTGGAGCGAGGCGGAGGTTTTGCGGTATGGGGAAGAACTCATTGATATTATGGAGGAATCTGTAAGAAAGGGTATGGAGAGCAATTTTGCCATCCGAGGTATTGTGACGCCCAAGGCAAAGAGGGTACAGCAGGCTTTTATTTCGGATAATCCTCTTTCTATGGGCTTTTTGGATTATGCTGTTCCTATATCATTGGGCGTTATGGAATACAGCAATGCCTGCGGCAAAATTGTATGTCTTCCCACCGGCGGCTCCTCCGGCATTGTGCCCGGTGCAATTTTTGGAGCGGCAAAGGTTATGGGGCTTGACAAAAAAGCGCTGACGGAGGCCCTTTTGACGGCGGGCATGGTAGGTGTATTTATGGCCAATGATAATAACTTCGGCGGCGGCGATTACGGATGCCAGACGGAAGTGGGATGTGCTACCTCTATGGCAGCGGGAGCTTTGGCGCAGATACTAGGGGGAAGTGTAAGACAGATTTGTGACGCCGCTTCCATGGGGATGCAGTCCCTTTTGGGCCTCATATGCGATCCTGTAGCGGGTCTTGTACAGGTGCCCTGTCTTGCCAGGAATATGACCGCCGTTTCTGTTGCGGCGACCAGTGCCAATGCGGTTATGGCGGGCTTTGAGGTTGTGATTCCGCTGAAGGAGGCTGTGGAGGCCATGATTGATTTGGGAAAGAGGATGCCTGTGGATTTCAGGGGCTGCGGAAGCGCGGGCTGCTGTATTACGCCTACCGGCTGCCGCCTGAAGGAAGAACAGGAGGCCCTGGGAGCAAACGATTGAAAACAGGGGGGAACGGTATGCGGATAAATTATCTGAAAAAGCATTCCCATAAAGCGGGTTTATTTGCGGGAATCATATTTTGTCTGATAGGGATTATCAATATCATACCTGCCTTTGGCATAGCGGGAGTGCTGTGGACAGCCGCTGTGTTACTTATGACGGTTATGAACGGCTTTTACGTTGTAAAAACGGTATCGGAGAAGAGAAAGGAGGGCTAGCATGCCTCATATCAGAATTCATGGTGTTGAGAGGGAATTTGTCAGGGAGAACGCACTGCAAATTGCCAAGGCAGTAAAAAATGTTGTGGGCTGTCCTCTGGAACACATTAAGATACTATTTGAAAATAAGGAACAGGTGTTGTTTCAGGAAAATGATAAGGAGTACCCCATGATAGACATCTATTGGGTGGAGCGTCCTCAGGCGGTAATGGATGATGTGGCAGGGGCGCTGACAAAAATTTTCCGTAAAAAATACGATATGACACAGGTTACCTTCACTGCTTTCCGTCCTGACAGCTTTTATGAAAACGGCGAGCACCTGTAGAAAACTGCTGAATAAAAGAGAGATAAAATCTGATTGGATTTTACCTCTCTTTTTAACTGTATTTTGTTTTTACGCCCACGAATCATTGGTTTGGGTTTTTATACTTATTCTGCGGCACTTTTTGCCGCCAAAGAGAAAGCGATTTTATCTTTTTTTGTTTCTCCTGCACTTTTTTTCTGCTGTGCGGCAGGGCGGTTTCTTTTGAGGGATGTTTCTCTGCCCGTAATAGAGACAGGCGTTTTCAGCTCTGCCAAGGGGGAACCCGCAAAAGGTAGGTAATCTCGGTTTTTTTGCCTGTTACCGGAAGAACGTCCTTTTCTGCTTTTCGGGCAGACTGTTCGTCTGCCATAATTTTATAAATTGACATTAATATAGGGAGCGGCTACACTAAAGCTGTTATCAAATTAGATTCTTCCACACTGCGGAAGAATAAAAAGGAGAGATTTCTGTATGGTGCATTTAGTGTATTGTGACAATACAGGCAAAAAGGGTGAGCGTGTATTAGATAAAATTCTTGCGGGTACAAAGACCATGATTGTACGGGGAGCGGCAGGACGTAAAATTCCGCACAGCAGAGTTTTTGAGGGCGATACTCTTTACTTTATGGAAAAGGGAACCCTTGCGATTTCCGCAAGGGCGACTGTTAAAGGGGTTCAAAACTATGTGAAATTGTCGGATGAGGAAATAGAGCGGCTTTTGGAGGAAAACCAGAATCAGCTTCAGCTTTCTGAGAAACAGAAGAATCGCTGGCATAAAAAATGTCTGTGCCTTATTGAATTTGAAGATGTCAGTGAAATCAGCCCACTTCCCTTTGACCATCAGGGAAATATGGATGATTGGCTTATCATTGAAAAAATAGAGGATGTTGTTGTCGGGACAAGCATTCCCTACAATTATGAGAAATCTAAATTTTAATTTGGGTAACTTATCGCTTTTTTGTCTGCCTTTATGGGGCCGATGTTAAATGCACAGCACTATAAAAAACTCTGTCATAATTCGTATGACAGAGTTTTTTTATTTTTGAATTACAAAGCATTTCTGATTTTATTTTAGAAACGCCACGGGGTGTATCGTGTGTTCCGCTTTTGGGTCAAGGCTTGAGAGTGCGGGTTTTGTCAGCATAACGGCCCTTTGAACGCTGAAATGGCCAAACCTCTGCCGAATGCTGTCAATAGCGGCCTCTGCCATTTCCTGTTTTTCCATTTTATGAAAGGCGGGAAGACAGGAGAGCTGACGGCCTCCAAGGCCCGTAAGGCCGCAGGCTCTTACGCCTATACTGCGCAGAGGATAAAAGGGCTTGTTGCTTAAATAGAGGGAAAAAGCCCTCTGGAAAATTTCTTCGGCACTGTTTGTGGCAAAGGAAAGCTTTCCCTGACGCTCAAAGGCATATAAATTTTTATCCCTCAAGCTGATTTGTATGGTGGAACACAGGAAGCCATGGTCGCGCATGCGTTCCGCTACACTTTCAGACAATACGTACAGGGTAATTCTCACATCCTCTTCCCGGGATACGTCATAGGGCAGAGTAGTGCTGTTGCCGATACTTTTGATACAGGGCGTTGTGTCCAGCCTGGATACAGGGGATATGTCCAGGCCGTTGGCGAACTGCCAAAGCATAATACCGTTTACACCCAATTCCTGTTTTAAAAGCTTTGTATCAGACCTGGCCAAATCTCCTATGGTGTGGATATAGTATTTTTTCAGTTTTTTGGATGTGGCCTGTCCCACATACAATAAATCTGTCGCCGGCAGGGGCCATACCTTTTCCCTGTAATCCCCTTTGGATATGACAGAGGTAGCGTCTGGCTTTTTCATATCAGAGCCCAGCTTTGCAAATATTTTATTGTAGGATACGCCGATAGAGGCGGTAACGCCCAATTCCTTTTTGATGCGTTTTCGTATTTTATCAGCGGTTTCCGCGCCGCCGCCAAAAAGACGCAGGCTTGCGGTTAAATCCAGCCAGCACTCGTCAAGGCCGAAGGGCTCAATTTGATCTGTATAGTCGCTGTAGATTTCTTTGGCAGCCCTGGAATATTTCAGATAAAGGTCATACCGGGGAGGCACAATAACAATTTCGGGACATTTTTCTTTTGCCTGCCACAAAGCGTCCCCCGTTTTGATACCCATTGCTTTTGCGATATTGTTTTTTGCCAGTATGATTCCATGCCGTTTTTCCGCATCTCCCGCTACGGCCACAGGCCGATTGCGGATGGAAGGCTTGTAAAGGCATTCAACGCTGGCATAAAAATTGTTCAAATCGGAATGTAAAATGACCCTCTCCATTGCAATCATCCTTTAAAAAAATATATATAGAATATATGTTCTGTATTGATATGATATTACAAATATATGTTCCTATCAAGCGGTAATATATTCCATATGATTGAAAAAAGTGGAGTAAAGCAGCAAGATGGGAATGAGGAAGAGAGGATTTGAGGAAATCAAAAATGAGGGGGAGCTTGCAGATTGACCGCTGTACTGCCTCCTTTTTGATAGTTAAGAAGAATAAAGAAATACGATTTAATATTTTTGCGTTTTCTGTATGGCTGAATGCTTTATTGTATGAGGATTACCTTAATGCACAAAAAATACAATCCATTATTGGCTAGTATATATATTGTAAAGACAAGGCTTTATGTGGTATATTTTCTATAGCGTATAAATTCCTCTAAAATGAACTACGTGAAAAGAGGATGCATCATGGCAGACATAGCAAAAATAATAGGAAAAAATTTAAAAAAACTCAGGACAGAAATGAAAATTTCGTTGGATATGGTTTCTGATTTGACAGGTATCAGCAAAAGCATGCTTTCAGGGATTGAAAAAGGAAATAAGAGTCCAACGGTTTCCCTGCTGTGGAAGCTGTGCGAAGGGCTTAATATAACACTTGAGGAGCTATTGCATGAGCCTGCAAGAGACATTGCCTATTACCCCGCCTGTGCGATGGAGAGCTACAGCCTGGAAAAGGGTGTTGACTATTGTGTTTTATTTCATTTTACGCCGGAGGATCATCTGGAATTTTACAGACAGACACTGGCGCCCCATACCGCAAGGCCGGTATCCTGTCACAGCGCTGCGTCGGAGGAATACGTAATTGTGACAAAGGGGGAATACACAATGAAGATTTCTGACAAAATATACCGTATGAAGGAGGGCGACAGCATACAGTTTGCCGGTAATTATGAGCATTCCTATTGGAATGAAAGCGGCAGCGAGGCTGATGCAATCATCATTATTTCCCATAATAACAGGTAAGTGCACTGCCTGGAGGGAAAGGGATGTCAATATAGAGAAACAGGAATGGAGGAGAGAGTTTATGGAGGACAAGGGATACTATACCACCAACGAAGAAATGCTCGAAAAAATGCTCCAAAGAAGGGAAGAGGATTTGATAAGGGAGCAAGCGGAGCAATGCTATGAAAAGCCGGAGGATATTCTGTGCCACACAGGAGATGTATATTCCAGACATTACGGTGCAATTGCGCCGCCTATCTACCAGACGACTCTTTTTGTCCAGCCCACACCCAATAACCATGTAAAACCGCACCATTATCTTTATACGCGTATCACCAACCCTACCATAGAATTGGCGGAACAGAAGCTGGCTGCCCTTGAGGAAGGGGAGGACGCCCTGATGTTCTGCTCCGGCTCTGCGGCTTTAGCGGCCTGTATTCTTTATTGTATCAGGGAGGGCAGCCATATTATATTTGTGGAAACCGTTTACGGTCCCATGCGCTCCTTTATCACAGACTACCTGCCGGAGCGCTGCGGTATCACCTATACGATGGTGGACGGAACGAGGGTGGAGGATTTTGAGAGGGCCATACGGCCTGAGACAGCCCTTATTTATCTGGAGAGCCCTTCAACAGCAATCTTTCGTATGCAGGATTTGGAGCCAATTGCAAGAATGGCAAAAAAAAGGGGCATCTATACTATGATAGATAATTCCTATGCCACACCAATCTGTCAGAAGCCTTTGCGCTGGGGCATTGATATTGTCTGTCATTCCGCCTCTAAATATATCTGCGGCCATTCCGATACGGTAGGAGGCGCGGTTGTGGCAGACAGAGAAATCATAAAGGAAATGCGCATCAGGGATCAGTGGATACTGGGAAGTACGATTGACCCTCATCAGGCTTGGCTTACGATTCGTGGTATGCGTACGCTTAATCTTCGTATGAAGCAGTGCGGGGATACGGCAATAAAGGTGGCCCGCTATCTGCAAAAGCATCCAAAGGTAAAACAGGTTTTTTACCCAGGTCTTGAGGATGATCCGCAATACGGCCTGTTTCAAAAGTACATGACGGCATACTCCGGCATGATGAGCTTTATTTTAAAGGGAACTTTGGAGGAACAGCTTCAATTCATCTATGCATTGAAGGTGATTCAGTGCGGCACAAGCTGGGGCGGTCCGGAAAGCCTGATTTCCTCTGAAACTCTTGGCTCAACGGAGGAGGATTCCAGAGCGTTTGGCCTTCCGGCAGGTGTTATCAGGCTCAGCATTGGACTTGAAAATGCGGATACGCTCACAGAGGACATTGAAAATGCCCTTCAGTGTATAACGCTGTAAAATGTATCGGTTCTTTAAAAAAGGGGTTTAGGAAGGGAGGAGTAACAATGAAGAATAAAAAGGTAACGAATGCTATTATTATAGGTTTTGCCATGTTTGCCGTGTTTTTTGGGGCTGGTAATCTGGTGTTTCCACCCTTAATCGGTGTTGTTTCGGGAGAGGCGTGGAAGCCTGCTGTTATCGGGCTGGCTCTTTCAGGCATACTGCTTCCCATAGCCACCATTATTTCCGTAGATAATATGGGAGGAGAATTCAAGAATCTGTGTGCCCCTGTTTCAAGGTGGTTTACAGGCGCTTATATGGTTTTCTTTGTCATATTTATATTAACCTGCGGTATTCCCCGCCAGGGCGGCGTTGGTATAGAAACAGGCATTTTCGGTATTATTCCGTCACTTCAGGGAAACCATACGGCTCTTACCATAGGACTTGTGTGTTATTTTCTTCTTGTCATATATCTTACCAACAACCCGTCCTCTATTGTGGATATTGTCGGTAAAATGCTGACACCGTTTTTGTTGATTATTCTTGTGCTGATTGTGATTATGGCATTTGTATCTCCGATTGGATCTCCAATAGATACTGGCGAGACGGGCGCGTTTTCCTATGCTTTTCTTCAGGGCTATCAGACGGGCGATGTTGCCGTAGGTATTGTTATTGCCGGTACCTTTATCAAATCCATCAAAGATAGAGGATATACCAACAAAAGTGATCGTACGAGGATGACTCTTTCTGCTGCACTGGTTGCGCTTATCGGGTTAGTAGTGGTGTATGGCGGTTTACTCTATCTTGGAGCGACCGGTTCCGGCATTTTCAGCTCTGATATGGATCAGACAGCGCTGCTGACAGCCCTTGTCAATCAGCTGACAGGGCGTATTGGAAATATTGCGCTTGGCGTTGGCGTATTCCTTGCATGTCTTACAACAACAACAGGTGTTGTTTCGACAATTGCCGACTTGACGGTTCAGCTGACCCACGGAAAAATAAAATATCATCCCTGTATTATTGTGTACTGCTGCTTTGGCTTTTTACTGGGCACCATAGGCGTTGCGAATATTATCACTTATACCTATCCTGTCTTTGTGCTTATTTATCCGGTAGCCATTGTTATGACTCTTCTGGGCTGCTTCCATAAATTTGTGCCAAACCATGGCGCGTGGAAGGGATCGGTGCTCATGGCATCCCTTATCGGTATCTATGAGGCAGTCGCTACCATGAACAGCAGTGCCATTACCAATATCCATATTGCGCCTCTTGAAAAGCTTTACAGTATGATACCCCTGTCCTCTTACGGCTTTGCCTGGATTGTTCCGGCAGTTATAGGATTCATAGTGGGAGCGGTTATTGTGAAGATGTCCGGCAAGGAAGCGTATCCAATGTTAAAGAGTGTAGAGCAACAGCAATAGAGCAGAATGTTTCGTGGTTATAAAGTAGAACTTTTGCACGGAAAGGGGGATTGCAATATGAAAAAATTAGGTCTTTTGGGTGGTATGGGACCGGAATCCACAATATCCTACTATCATGATATTGTATACGGAGTACAAAAAAGAGTAGGATATGATATGTTTCCTGAGCTTACCATAGAGAGCATTGATCTGTATAAATGGGTAAAGCTTTGTGAGGAGAAGAAGTATGACCTTTTGACGCAGTATACCTTGGAGGCAGTCAATAAGGTAGCGTACTGCGGTGCGGATTTTGCTGTTTTGTCTGCCAATACAGCACATATTATTTTTGATGAGCTCAGCGAGAAAAGTCCAATTCCGCTTATCAGCATTGTGGAGGCCACCTGTGCAGAGGCAAAAAAGCAGGGCTTTACAAAAATCGGACTGATGGGCACGGGCTTTACCATGGAAAATGATTTTTTTAAAAAGCCTTTTGTTAAAAGCGGCATTGATGTGTTTATTCCGGATAAGAACGATATTGAATATATCCATGGCAAGATATACAGTGAGTTGGTATATGAAATAGTCAAGCCGGAGACACAAAAAGAGTTCATAAGGATAGCAGAAAAAATGAAAAAGGATTACGGCATCCAGGCTCTGGTATTGGGATGCACTGAGCTTCCCATGGTATTTCAGGAAGCGGCGGTTTCTGTACCCTATCTGGATACAGTGCAAATCCATGTGAATACAATTATAGAGGAGATTTTAAAGGATTGAGAAAGGAATGTAATAGCTCCAGCTCGGGGCTATGGAGAAGAAGATTTGAAAAACAGCGCGAAAGCGCTGTTTTTTTGTGTAATGACAAAAAAGCGAATGAAGGCTATTTCTCTGTCATTAATAATGTTTCTTTTCCCAGGTGATGTAAAAATTGACGGAAAAGGCGGAATAAAGTATGATATACTTACATTGCTTATTAAATATGAAAAACAGATTTATAGATAATTTTCTGCCGAAGGGGTGTTATTTATGTCGAAGGAAGAACTGGCGCTGCTGATTGTGGAGCGGTTTAAAGAGGAGTATCCCGATGTTGGCTGTACACTGGATTATGACCAGGCGTGGAAGCTTTTGGTAAGCGTCCGTCTGGCGGCTCAGTGTACGGATGCCAGAGTCAATGTTGTGGTACAGGATTTATATGCAAAATATCCTGATGTGGAAGCTTTAGCGGCGGCAGACGTGGAGGATATAGAAAAAATTGTGAAGCCCTGTGGGCTGGGACACAGCAAGGCCAGAGATATCAGCGCCTGTATGAAGGTACTGCGGGATCAGTACGGCGGAAGTATACCGGAGGACTTTGATTCTTTGCTGAAACTGCCGGGAGTGGGACGGAAAAGCGCAAACCTTATTATGGGGGATGTATTTGGAAAGCCCGCTATTGTGACGGATACCCATTGCATCCGACTGGTAAACCGCATGGGGCTGGTGGATGGCATTAAGGAGCCTAAAAAGGTGGAGATGGCGCTGTGGAAGCTGATACCGCCGGAGGAGGGCAGCGATTTCTGCCACAGGCTGGTGTTTCATGGCAGGGATGTCTGTACAGCAAGGACAAAGCCGCACTGTGATAAGTGCTGTATCGCGGATGTGTGCGGTAAGGTTGGAGTGAATGAAGTGATGTAAAGAAAATTTAATAAAATTGTTATGTGAGAGGAAAGATGTAGGAATTCTTACATCTTTTTTTGCTTGTAAAAAATGAGATAAAAAAGATGAATGAATCAGAATTCCAAATGAACTTTTAAAAGTGCTGTAAAAAGGTGTTATATTATGCCTAATTTATCCAACATATTCACAAAATACAATACCGCCAGAAATTTGTCTTGAATTAAGAATAAAAAACATTTAAACTGAAAGCAATACAAAAAATTACAACTTAATGTTGACTGTTATAGACAAATATAGTTTGGCTGAATATTTGCATTGCGTTTATTGTTGATATGAAGTATAATAAAAAAAGAGGATTTTATGAATGATATTTATAATGTGTCGAGAGGTGGGAGTGCTGATGATGAATGAATCTTGGAATGAAAAGGCGTTTGGTAGAAGGCTAAAGGGGATTATTAAAAAAAAGAGGTTTACACAGGAAAAATTTGCTGAAGAGCTGGGAATCAGCGTAAGTACCTTAAAAAATTATTTCAGTGGCAAAAGCAGTCCTTCTTTAGAGTGTCTGAGAAAGATGAAGAAACTATTGAATTTAAAGAGTATTGACGATTTGTTTACAGAAAGGGGGGATGATTGATGGGCAATAAAATCAGCGACACACAAAAAATTAAAGCATTTTTATTTGAACTTTTACAGGATGGAAATACTCACTCAACAAAGGAGATTAAGGATAAAATACTTGAAGCGGGAATTGTGGAGGAGTCTAAAAAAAATAATATATACGCGTCGTTATATCACATTCAGAAATCTGCGGCGGGCAAAGCAATTGGCAGATTGCAGGATGGTTCTTATTATTTAATATCGCTGAATGAACCCGATGAAAACATGAAAATCGACATTCATGCAGAAAGCGGGGAGGAACGGCCGGTTGATGATACTATAACGGAAGATAAAAATAAAATTTATATGACTTATGATAGTATCATTCGGAGATTGAGAGCGTTGTCAGATGAAATAGAGGAGCAGTTAAAGGGGCCCAGCTATGATATGAGTGAACAGGAATTTGTTCAGTATAAAAGAATTTATAAGCTGAACAAAGATATTCATAAAATATTGAATAATACGAAATAAAACGATGAATGCTATTTATTAGCAATATGAAAAACGTAGCATGAAACGCTTACAGATATATAAGTAGAACAGCATTCTGTATGGGGGCTTGGAACAAGGAAAAAGGAAGGATGGAAAATCGTGAAAATCGCGATATTTCCTCCTTCCTTTACTGTTTGGCTGCTCAAATTTAACTCTGCTTTTGCTTTGTTGGCAGAAGGGTTCTTTCAGGGCAGTTCGCTTGTTAGGTATGTTTGATTCCTGAGGTACTCACATGTTACAGGCTGGTTTCTTTAATCAGCCGGTTAAGAGCCCATAAAAAGCTGACAGCACACATGAATAGCAGAAGAAATGCGGTGAATATCACTGTTATTTTTGGCGCGCTGCCCTGCAAAAGAAGGGCGCGGAGTGTGTTGATAACATGCGTAAAGGGATTAAGTCTGACGGCCAGACTCAAGGCGCCGCTTAGATTTTCGGAAGGAAAAAGGGCGGAGCTGAGGAAAAATACTGGCAGTACAATGGCATTCATGACAGTTTCGTATAAAACCTCATTGGGCAGTGTAAGGCTGATTCCATAGCACAGCCCGGACATGAAAAATGCGGCAAGGAATATCAGAAGTGCCGTGAGAAAAAGGGTTTCCGGTGCCGCTGCTATTTTTACAGAGTAAAAGAGACTGATAAAACAAAGTATGCCAACTTCCAAAAAGGTGCAGAGCACAGCCTCCAAAAGCTGTCCGAGAACAATAGCACTGCGACTTACAGGCGCTATCAGAACGCGGTAAAAGCTTCCGTCGGCTTTCATCAGATAATTCATGATACCGCTGCTGCTGCAGGCGCCAAAGCTTACCAATATCATAAGTCCCGGCAGAATAAAGGCGGTATAGTTTTCCATCCCCCTATCCTGCATAGTACCATTTGCTACGGCACTGTATAATACAAGCCATAGTAAAGGCTGCAATATTGTTATGACAACTGTAAAAAGGTTATGAAAACGCCACTTCATATTCCTCCATAAAATTGGGAGTATATTCATATGGATTTCCCCCTTTCTTCTGTGAGCCTCAGGAAAACATCCTCTAAGGACGGCTGTGTGATTTCTATGCCTGTAAAGGGAATGCCTTTTTCCATCAGAAAGCGTATTGTTTTCTGTAAAATGTCATTATGATTCTGGGTATCTGTAAGGAGGGATGCTCCTTTTTGCTGAATATTGGCAAATCCAAGAGAGGCGGCGATTTCAGGAGCCGTCTGCTGTGCCGTTTCCTTTTCTGTAAACGCAATGCGGAGTATATTTTTATGCAGGATTTCTCTGAGGGCCTGAGGCGACTCCTGTAAAATTTCTCTGCCTTCCTTTATAATGCAGATAGAATCACTCAGCATTTCTGCTTCTTCCAGATAATGAGTTGTCAAGAAAACAGTCGTCCCGAAATCCTCCCGTATTTTTTTCATCATATCCCACATGAGTTTCCTGGAGACAATATCCATAGCTACAGTTGGTTCGTCTAAAAATAAGATTTTAGGATTCGACATCATGTTGAGAGCGATATCGAGCCGTCTTTTTACACCGCCTGAATAGGAGGAGACGGGATAGTGAAGATAGCGCTCCAGACCGAAGCAGGAGATGAGAGTATCCATGCGCTCTTTTGCTTTCTCAGAGGGGATTTTATATAGCTTGCTTTGAAACAGCATGTTTTCCTTCAGGGAAAGATGGGAGTCAATGGAGGTGCGCTGCGCGACGCAGGCGATTTCCCTGCGGATGGAAGCGGCGTCTTCCACTAGATTTTTTCCGAGTAGTTTGGCTGTGCCGCTGTCCGGACATAGAAAAGTCGTAAGTATTTGAATAAGAGTTGATTTTCCGGCCCCGTTTGGACCTAACAGTGAAAATATCTGGCCCGCCTCAACAGAAAGAGACAGGCCCTTTAACGCCTGTACGCCGTTTTTGTACTTTTTGGTTAAGGCTTTAGCCTCAATTGCTCTCATGCGGTCACTCCTTTATGGGAAATATAATTTCAGTGATATAGGCATTGGGGTTGCCCTTTAAAAACATGCCCGGCCCTTTGATAAACACTTCTCGGAAAGGCGGCACCAATGAAATGCAGTGTTCCAGTGCATAGGCATCAATTGCCTCGTAGGCTTTGTATAATGTGTCATAGGGGCCGATATGAGCAGTGCAAATCGCCTTGACAGGCGGGAATTCCTGTACAGAAACATTTTGTCCGCCGGGATTTTCCGCTGTGGGAACACAAAGTTCCATATCACCTGTTTTTGTCTGTGCGTCCATTGCAAGATAATTGAAAAAGGGAGCGCCGTTTGTTTTTCCGCGTATTGATTTGAAAACAGTGGGGAAAATTCTGTTTGCCTCCAAAATCGGCCCGCTGTAGCGCACAAAGGCGGCGCGAATCCCTTCTATTTCTCTTATTTCTATTTTGTATTCCATGTTTTCTCCTCCTTTTCTTTTTTCACTGCTATCCACACTTCTGTGTGCCCGATGCGGGAAGGGTTGTCTGAAAACGGGTAAACCTCTAAATCCGGCAGTTCAGCATAGGTATAACCGGAAAAGGGAAGCCATTCCGTAAGAAAGCGTTTAAAAACAGACTGAACGGACATTTGGAAGGAACCCTCATTTTCAAATACGGCCCAAGCTGCGGCGGGGATAGAGCAGGCGAGCATACCCTCGGGCACTTCCCGATCTGTAGAGACACCGATATAATAAAAGATTTCTCCCGGTTTTTCATAAACGGTTAAACCTAAAATACCGCAGGGCTTTTGATTTGATAAGCTGCAGATACGGCTGTATATGTCACTTTGTAATATCTGTGCCCAAAAAGTGGGTACTGTTTTGTGAGTTTCCTCCATTTTTTCTGTAATAGGGATGCGGACGCCAACGATTTGCATTGGTTCCTTTTCTTCTATTCGGTATGTCATGGGCTCTTCTCCGCTTACGCTGATTTTAAATCGGAGGGGAGGATAGGCGTTCAGCCTGCACCCCTGTTTTCTGGCAGCTATGGGAGGTAAGCCGTGTACGCTTTGAAAAGCGCGGTTAAAGGCGGTGGGAGAGGCATAGCCAAATTTTAAGGCGATGTCCAAAACCTTGCTGTCAGTGGACTGCAGCAAAAAGGCTGCCTGGGTCATTTTGCGCCGGCGCACGTAATCGGACAGGGAAATGCCAGCCGCGTAGGAAAACATACGTCCAAAATAGTAGGGAGAACAGCACGCAATACGGGCGGCTTCTTCGTAGGAAATTTCTCCGTCCAGATTATTTTCTATATACGCAATGGCACTGCTCAGCCGTTTTAACCATTCCATCATGATTCCTCCCTGTTTAAAGCATAGTGTAATTATTTTTTGAAATCCTCTCTTTTTTTGCTCTCTTTTGTAAAGACTACTGTAATATAAATTTTAGCGCAAGGGAGAATTTTGGAAAGAAGGAAGAGAAAAGGAACAATAAAAAAGGGATATATCATAAAGATATATCCCCCCCAAAAAAAAGTCCTTTTAGAGTTAGGCAGAAAGAGATTCATTCCAGCAGCTTTTCGAAATCCATGAAAAGCCTTGAAACTCCCTCTTTTCCTCAGACAAACAAAGTTCGTTTTGCAGATTCCAGTCAGAAAACTCTTTGTTTTCTGAACCTTTCCGCGGTTCAAAAATAGGTTTATTGACAGTCTGAAGGGTATACCATAAAGATAATCCCCTGGGTGGACAAAAAAATCAAATTGACGTATCTAAGCAGACGTTTTACAGATGTTCTTTATCGTAATCATGTAAATATACGGCTTCTTTTATTCCGATATTTTTGAAAGCATGTTTTAGAAAAGTCAAAAATGTCTTGCCCGAGCCGGCTGATGCCAGAGGCTCTGCATCCAAAAATAATCGAAGTACTGATTAGAGCTGTATCGTTTTTTTGCTGTTTTCCCGTTTTCTGTAATCCTTGTGGATTCTTGCGACAACACCGCTTAACGCCAGTAAGCCGATAAGATTTGGAATTACCATCAATCCGTTAAACATATCGGACATATCCCAGACCAGATTCACTTTCAGCTTTGAACCGACAATGACAAACAGAATAACCAGTACCGCATATATTTTTACCGCTTTTTTGCCGAATAAATATTTTACATTTACCTCTCCGAAAAAATACCAGCCTATAATTGTAGAAAAAGCAAAAAACAGCATACATACAGCAATAAAAATATTTCCAAAGGAGCCGAATACGGAATTGAAGGCTGTCTGCGCCAAAGGCGCGCCTGTCAGACCGCTTTCCAGGGCATTTGTCGATATAATGACCAATGCTGTCAGAGTCAATATAACAAAGGTGTCGATAAAAACGCCTATCATGGCAACAATTCCCTGGTCACAGGGATGCTCCACATTTGCCATTGCATGTGCGTGAGGGGTGGAACCCATACCGGCCTCATTGGAAAACAGCCCTCTTGCCACGCCGTAGCGGATTGCCTCCCGTATTGTGATGCCTGCTACGCCGCCCGCCATTGCCTGGGGATGAAACGCCAGCACAAAGATCTCTTTGAAGGAGGTCAGTATCATAGCTCTGTTGACAAATAATATGGCCAGGCATCCTATAATATAGAAGAGAGCCATGATTG
The DNA here is from genome assembly GCA_019422105.1 of Bacillota bacterium. Lineage (GTDB taxonomy): Bacteria > Bacillota > Clostridia > Lachnospirales > Anaerotignaceae > JAHZDZ01. The sequence continues at coordinate 223,864 of JAHZDZ010000002.1, forward strand.
GTACAATTTTTTCAGTTACGGATGCAATCCTTTTGGCGCCGCCGATAAAGATAAATGCGGCGGCGATGGCAACAAAAATCCCCACGATTACGGGTGGGATACCAAAAGCCGTATGGAAGGAATCACCGATAGAATTGGACTGAACCATATTTCCCATGAAGCCAAGGGCCAAAATAATGGCTACAGAGAAAAATCCTGCCAAAAATTTCCCAAATTTTCCCTTAAAAGCCGCAGTAATGTAATATACAGGTCCGCCCGCTACCTCTCCGTTCGTTTTTATTCTGTACTCCTGTGCCAGTGTGGCTTCTGAAAAGATGGTCGCCATGCCGAAAAAGGCGCTCAGCCACATCCAGAAAATGGCGCCCGGGCCGCCGCTTGCAAGGGCCGTTGCGGCTCCGGCGATGTTTCCCGTACCGACCTGGGCGGCGACGGCGGTTGTCAGGGATTGAAAGGAGCTCATTCCGTTTTCTCCCGCTTTTTCCCCGTTAAATTTGATGTTTCCGAAAACCGCCTTCATACCTGCTCCAAATTTACGAACCTGTATAAAGTTCAGCCGGATAGTGAAGTAGACGCCTGTACCGCATAATAAGAACAACAACGCAAAGTTCCATAAAAAATTATTGATAATGCCTACAACTTGTGATAAGAAATCCAATGATAACACCCCTTCTGTTTATTCTTGTGGGAGAAACATTTGTGTGCGTGGGATGCACTGTGGAAGATTATACCAAAATAAAGCAGGAGGGGCAACCGATTTTGAAATAACTGGTACTATTGACTGTAAAAATAAAACAGACGACTGAAATAGTGTCGGCTTATAAGAATTTACAGCTTTTAAGAGCCTGTTTATTGGTATAAGGGCATAAAAAAGAGGATATATCATCTGATATATCCTCTTTTTTATTCTCTTGTCTGTTTGGCGTAGAACCAATAGGTGACACATTTGCCGGGGCCGGCTTTCCTGTAGCTGTGAGGCGTATTTCTTGCAATGAATATACTGTCCCCCTCTGTCAGGGGATAATCGGTATTATTCATGGACAGTATAAGGGAGCCCTCCGTCTGAACGCCCAGCTCATCCCTGTCCGCATGACCTGTACATAATATCTCGTCATAACAGGATTCGTCAATTGTAATACAGATACCCGTAATGTTATGGGTGTCTTCCGTGATGGATTCATAAACAATATTCGAGTTGGTGCAAAACAGGGTTTTGCGATCCTTTTTTTTAACCATAACGCCTTGGTTCACAGGGGTTTCTTCCATGATAGCGGTAAGATCTGTATCCAAAGCCATTCCGATTTTAAAAAGGTTATTTAAAGTTGGACTTGCCTGATTGCGCTCTATATTACTTAAATAGGCAGGGGAAAGCCCTGCTTTTTCTGCTACGTCCGTTAAAGTCAGGCCCTTTGCTTTTCTGATTTCTTTCAGCTTTTCGCCGATGTTAATTGAAATACTCAAGTGACTACCTCCAATAATTTTTGTACTTGTGAAAATAATACATTATTTTAAAGGGCGTGTCAATGAAATAGGGGGGCATTTTATGTTAATTTTTTATGTACATAAAAAAATGAGGGGGAAAACATGGCGAATAGTATTTATGTATAAAAAAATGAAAGCTTTTTTGGACAGTATTATTTTATGAATATAAAAATAAATGTTGCCATATTCGGGTGAATAATGTATAATATGGATAATAAATGAAATAGAAATGGAAAAATGATATGCAATATTTCCACTATTTTTAAAATAATTTTATTATTATAAAATTATTTGTATGTGAAATATCAGAGGGAGGTGAATGATATGCCACATGTAACGGTAAAGGGTTTATCAAAGGAAGGGTTAGGTGAAATAGCCGCAGATTTAAAAAAGATGGTTGTGGAAACATCGGGAATGGACGCGGAGTATGTAAAAGTTTTCTATTCCCCTGTGGAAAGGATGGACGCTCCAAATGAGGTCGCAGTTGATATCTACTGGATGCACCGTCCGCAGGAAATGTGCGACAAGGTCGCAGAGGTTCTGACAAACTATCTGAAGGGGAAAGGACATGATTTTGTACAGGTAACTTTTACAGAGTTCCCCGGAAATCTTTTTTACGAAAATAATGTCCACTATTAAATCTAAGGGTTATTTCAAACAGCAACGCCAAAATGAAGGAGGAGAAATGATGAAAAAAAGCAGCAGGATTCTTTCTATGGTTTTAGCAGGTGTTATGATGTTTTCTCTTGCAGCCTGCGGTGAGAAAAAAGAAGCAGCGCCGGCTGACAGCACTGCCAAAGAGGATGACGCCAGCAAAGGAGCCGATGATGCGGCAACAGCGGACTTTAAGCCGGTTACATTGAAATTTGCCAATCAGCATCCAAGCGATTCCACCGCTTCCAAATCGGACCAGGAAATTTGTGACGCGATTAAGGAAGCAACGGAAGGCCGTGTAACGGTAGAACTGTACACGGACAGCTCCCTTGGAGATTACACCAGCGTTTTTGAAGAATTGATGATGGGCACCATTGATATGGCTCATATTACGGCGGTAGAAACCTATGACGCAAGAATGTCGGGCTCCATGCTTCCTTATTTGGGCTCCAACTATGAAGAGTTGGCAAAAGCATATGATCCGGAAAATTACCTTTATAAAACAGTATTTGAGGTAGCACAGGGCTTAGGGCTTCGTACCTTTGGCTTCTACTGTGAAGGCTTCAGCGGTGTCGGCGTTGCCTCAGAGCTGACAAACGCCAATGTTCCGGGACAGGACAAGGGCGCTATCGTCCGTATACCGGGACTTGACAACTTTGCTCTTGCTGCAAAGGATCTCGGCTTCAGAACCTCCACAATTGCTTATTCCGATACCTATACGGCTATCCAGACAGGAACCGTTACCGGTTGGGTAGGCGGACCTCCAAACCTGAACTATCTGTATTTCCGTGATGTTATCAAATATTACTATCATTACATGATGACACAGGAAGCTACTCAGATATTCATGAGTGAAAAGACATACCAGACACTTCTTCCTCAGGATCAGGAAGCTATCACAAAGATTATCCAGGATAAATGTAAGGAAAGCGTTGAGCTGGCTGCGGCTGACGACGCGAAATACATGCAGATGATGAAGGACATGGGCATCAACATTGTTGAGTTTACAGATGAAGAAAGAGCTGCATTTGCTGACAGCTGCCGTCAAAACGTATGGCCTCAGCTTGCAAAGAACACCTCTCAGGAATTTATTGACAGTATTTTAGCAAGTCTGGAATAAATAGAAATAAATTTAAGGCAATAGAAGCTATTCTATTGCCTTAAATTAAACCAGAAAGGGATGAGAGTGATGCTGAAAAAACTGGACGACGGTTTGGAATTTGTGGAAAATTGGATATTGATTCTTACGGGTATTGCGGTTTGTGTTCTTATATTTATCAGTGCCATGACACGCTATATTTTTAAAACGGACTTTTACGGATCAGAGGAGCTTATACTTTTTACGGCATTTTGGCTTTATTTTACGGGAAGCGCTATGGCGGCGAAAAAGGATACCCATATCAATGCGAACATGATAAGCATGTTTGTCAAAAACCAAAAGATCGTAGCTACCTTTGACTTTATTAAATATCTTATCAGCTTATTTATATCGGTTATCGCAACATACTGGTGCTATAACTATGTTACATGGTCCATACAGATGAAAGCGGCCTCCAATGTATTTAAGCTTCCCGTTGTTATAGGTCAGCTGCCGATATTCATATCCTTTTTCCTTTGGACCCTTTATTTAATCCGCGATGTGATTAAGAGCTTCGGAAAAATCAAGCATGCGGGAGAAGAAGGAGGAGATGTGGCATGACAGTAGTAATCGCTTTACTTATTTTGCTGGCAATGCTGGTAATCGGACTGCCGATTCCACTGGCCTTTTTGGCTTCCGCCGGCAGTATCTGTCTCTTTGGAGGATATGACCCCTCCATGCTGATGGTATATGGCTATAACAAGACAAATTCTATACTTCTTTTGACAATACCGCTTTTCGTGCTTGCCGGATCCATTATGGACAAAGGCGGCATCGGCGAAAAGCTTATCGGTACAGTTGAAAAGTATGTAGGTAAAATTAAGGGCGGACTTGGTATTGTTACTGTTGTATCCTGTGCTGTATTCGGTGCGGTATCAGGCAGCTCCTCCGCTACCTTATCCTGTATTGGCTCTATCATGGTTCCAAGGCTTAAGAATAACGGTTATCCGGAAGGCTTAATCGGCGCTCTTTTGGCAAGTTCCGGCGTTCTTGGCATTTTGATTCCCCCTTCCATGCTTATGATTCTCTATGCGTGGTCAAGCGGCGAATCCGTTCTTGCCTGCTTCCTGGCGACTGTTATACCCGGACTTCTTCTGGTTGTACTGTTTAGTATTGTAAACTGCATCTATGCAAAGAAGAACCCCAATATTAAGGTTTATGAACGTGTTATAGAAAACGTAAAACTGAATAAGGAACTGAAGGAAGAAAAAAGGAAGAAAAAAGGCGAAAGTGCAATTCCGGCCCTTTTGATGCCTGTAATTATACTTGGCTCTATCTACTGTGGTATATTGACTGCGACAGAGGCAGCAGCCCTGTCCGTAATCTATGCGGTTCCTGTCGGTATATTCTATTACAAGAGAATTGACAGCAAAACATTTAAAGAGGGCTTAATTTCAGCAGGCGAGACTGCCGGCGTTATCATGGCCATGCTCTTTTCCGTACAGATACTGAGCCGCCTTTACATAAGCGAGAACCTTCCCAATATGATTCTCAACTTTCTGACTTCTGTTTCAGATCATAAAACTGTCATTTTGATTATGATCAATATTTTCATGATTATACTTGGCATGCTCATGGATGACTGTTCCGCAACCATTTTAGCGGCACCTATCCTCCTTCCCGTTGTGACGGCACTGGGTGTAAGCCCGATTCACTTTGCGGCTATTCTCGGCGTCAATATCGGTATGGGCAATGTAACGCCGCCAACCGCTCCTTTACTGTATCTGGCCGGAAGAATTTCCAAAGCTGAGGTAAAGGATATGCTGGGGCCTGACCTTGCACTTATTCTTTTTGCATGGCTGCCGACATTGATTCTGACAACTTATATCCCTCAGTTCGGTTTGTTCCTGCCGAAACTTTTCGGATATGCTTAAAACCTAAAACATTATTGTTATCAAATCAATAGGAGGGGAAGAGGACTATGGTTAAATTAACAGATTATGAAAAGCGTATGCTTGATGGGGAAATGGGTCCGTTCAAGCAGAGGGCTTTGGAAAAAATTGTGGACTACGCCAATGTTCTTGGCGCAGAGGAGCTTTGTGAGGTGACGAAGGCAACCGTTTATTTTGGATTCCACCCCTATTTGGAGGCAGCGAATTCAGAGGATTATGACGAGATATTCTCAAAAATGATACTGTGCAGCGATAAAACCTATAAGCTGGATCAGTTTGCGGACAACTGCTTTTCACAGACCTGTGTCGGTGCCTGCGACCAATACTGCTATGAACCCCTGGGATTATCCAAGGAGGTTTTTGAGAAAAACCGTAAATATCTTGAGCTGACGAAGGATGCCGGCGTCAGTATCGCCGGAAGCTGTACTCCTTATCTGAGCGGCTGGCTTCCTCTCAGGGGAGAGCATTTTGTATCAACGGAATCCAGCAACATCCTTATGAGCAATTCCTACTTTGGCGCCTGCGGCAACGCTGACGGACTGGAGGCATCGGGCTGGTCGGCAATCTGCGGAAGAACACCGAAATGGGGACTTCATATTCTGGAAAACAGGTATGCTACCCACGTATTTGAGATTCAGTGCAAGAGCGAGACAACACTTGACTGGGATATTATCGGACTTACACTGGGAAGAATGGTTCCCGGAAATTGCAGGCCTGTTCTTGCAGGAGATTTTCACCGTCCTGATATCAACAAGCTGAAACGCTGCTATGCTTCCCTGGCGACCACCAGCGGATGTGAAATCTGCCACGTTGTTGGCTGTACGGCGGAGGCGCCTACTCTTGAGGCGGCCTTGGCGGGTCATGAGCCTGTTGCTACTTATGTGATTACACAGGAGGAATATGATAAATCCCTTGCTTCCGTCTGTGACGAGGGAAGCGAGGATATTCAGATGGTTGTTTTGGGATGTCCTCATTATACACTGGAGGAAATCCGTGATGTTGCAAGGCTTTTGGACGGGAAAAAGGTAAATGAAAACGTATCCCTTCAGATTTGGACGGATATGACCATGCAGCAGCTGGCTGTGGTAAACGGCTATGCAAAAATAATTGAGGATGCAGGGGCACATTTGTTAAACAGCGCATGCCCTATGGTCTGCGGAAGAACTGTATTTGACAGAATTAAAACCGGCTTTGCAACGGACGGCGCGAAACAGGCGCATTATCTGCATACGGACTTGGATTGCAAGATATTCTATGGTGACACAAAACGCTGCGTAGAAGCTGCAATTAAGGGTAGATGGGAGGCATAAGCTATGGAAAAAATTGTATTAAAAGGCAGGCCGGCATTTCCGGGTAAGGCATCGGGTGAGGCAATCGTTTGTCCCGACAGTATTCAGGGCTGGTCAGGCGTCAGTGATAAAACCGGTATTATTATTGAGGAGGCAAATCCGGAAAAGGGCAAATGTATTGCCGGAAAAATTCTGGTGCTTCCCTATGGTAAGGGCTCCACAGGATGGTCAGGCCATTTTCATTCCGCATCTGTTGCGGGCTTTACGCCGGCAGGCTGGCTCTTTTCCAACATAGATTCCCGTTCCGGCGTTGCGTCGGCGGTACTGTCTATCCCGACAGTTGCCGATTTTAAAGAGGACTTGTATTCCATCATAGAATCGGGAGATTTTATTGAGATGGATGGAGATACGGGAGAGGTAGTCATAACAAAAAAGGATAAAGGGGAAAAGTGATAATGGAGAGGGAAATTATAAGCACAACAAAAGCGCCGAAGCCTGTAGGCCCATATTCCCATATTGTCAAGTACGGAGACTTACTCTTTATCTCCGGTCAGATATCCGCCGATATTGAAACAGGTGAAATTATCGTGCAAAACGTTGCGGGACAGACCAAAACGGCTATGGATACCATAAAGAATATCCTGGAGGATGTGGGAAGCTCCATGGACAAGGTTTTAAAATGCAGCATTCATCTTTCCGATGAAAAATACTTTGATGAGATGAATGAGGTTTACGCTTCCTATTTTCCAAACGGCTATCCCGCAAGGATTACTGTTTTCGGTGCAAAGCTCTATGCGGGTATTGATATTGAAATTGAGGTTATAGCAGGAATGTAGTTTTTTAAGAGGACTTTGAAAATTGGATGTTTTGGGAAAACTGAAGCATCCAATTTTTTTTAAATCGGGGGGAGATTGATGGGAAAATACTCCAGTATATTCAACGATGTTATCGGCCCTGTCATGACCGGACCTTCCAGCTCTCATACGGCAGGCTGCGCCAGGATAGGAAGAATGACACGGTTATTATATGGCGGCGAAATAAAAAAAGCGGAAATTATATTTGATATGAATAGCTCTTATATCAGCACTTATATTGGACAGGGATCCAACTACGGCTTTGTGGGAGGACTTCTCGGGTTTAGTCCGGAGGATATCAGACTGAAGGACGCAATAAGGTTTGCAGAGGACAGAGATATAGAGGTCACTTTTTCTAAAGCGGATTTGCGGGCCGGTCATCCCAACGAAGCCAGAATTAACATTTTGAATGATAAGGATGAAGTGGAAATGACTGTGCTTACCCGATCTACGGGGGGCGGAATGTTTGAGATAATAGAGATGGATGGATTCCCCGTTAGGATAAAGGGAGAGGAGAAAATTCTTTTTATCGCGGCGGAAGCCGGAGCCGTAAAAGAGGTTGAAGCCTTACTCGGAAGCAATTCCTATGAGGTGGAGGTAAAAAGGGAACGCATTTTATACAGCGTTTCCAATCCGATGGGATTTGAAGGGGAATGTATTGAAAAAATCAAAAAAGTACACGGCATAAGCTTTGTACGTACCGCTGAGGTGTTATTGCCTGTTGCGGTAAAGAAAGATGCGGCGCCTCCCTTTGTGAATGCGGGCAGGGCCTTGGCCTATAGCGTAGAAAAGAAGAGCTCCCTCTGGGAGCTTGCCATAGAGTATGAATGCAGTGTAGGGGATATAACGCCGGAGGGCGTGATGGAAAAGATGTTTGGTATTCTGGATGCTATGCGGCGATCAGCACAGGTACATTATCCCGATGATGTTCCTAAAACAGGTTTTTTGGGACCTCAGGCTTATGCCATGCAGCAAAAAATGAAAAAGAGGAAGCTGGCAGATGCAGGGCTTTTGAATAAAAGTATGCTGTGGGCAGTTGCGGTGATGGAAAATAATGCGGCGCACAATGTTGTTGTAGCCGCGCCAACGGCGGGATCCTGCGGTGTTATACCGGCTTCTGTCGTTGCACTTGGAGAGGAAATGGGGCTTTGTGATGATGATATTGTAAAGGCGCTTTTGGCCAGCGGTTTGGTTGGGGCCTTTATTGCCAACCAGGCAACCTTCGGCGCGGAGGTCGCGGCCTGTCAGGCGGAAAACGGCGCTGCCAGTGCTATGGCGGCGGCAGGCGTGGTGCAGCTTATGGGCGGCACCGTTGAGGAAGGTTTTGCAGCAGCCTCCGTTGCCCTCCAGAACCTTTTGGGTCTTATCTGTGATCCGGTGGGCGGTCTGACAGAGATTCCATGTATCAACCGCAATGTGGCAGCGGCAGCCAACGCTGTTATGAGCGCCAATATGGCTCTTTGCGGTTATGATGCCTTTATACCTCTTGATGAGACAATACAGACGATGATGGAGGTAGGAAAAATGCTTCCAAGAGAGCTTCGGTGTACCTGCGAGGGCGGGCTGTGCGCCTGCCCAACGGGAAAAAGCGTAGACGAAGCGCTGAAAAAACAAAGACAATCACTGTAATTTGTATAGAAGTAACACCCTCCCTTTGAAAGGCCCTGGATTTATTTCAGGGCCTTTCAGCGTGCTGAAATAAGACACAGATACTGCCTGCGCCTTAAGATTTTTTTTGAAAGCCTTGACCTGGTTTCTTGTGAAATTATGTCAATATGCGGTTTTCACAGAGGGGGTCCCCTAAGAAGCTGACTGTTTAGAGGGCAAAATTCTTTGCCAAAAACCAGGCAAGATTGGATTTGTCAGAAAACCATGCTTTTTTATGAAGCTTTTAGTGCTGTTTGCAATGCAGCTTTTTATGTGATAATCTTCAAGAAAATGTAATTGAACTGTTCCGGTTATTATTATATTATAAAGGCGGAGAAAAAGGCGCTTGAAGTTGTACACTGTGCAAGCTCACTTGCAAAGGTAAACACATAAGCGGCTATCTGTGCAGCAAATGTATCGAGAAACCGCAGGTTTCGAGGTATCTTCGTTGAATTTTGTTGTCATTGTATCATAGGGCAGAGAGATCATGATCTCCTAACAGCCATAAGGCCTGGCTTATTTGGTACTTGGGCTGTTGGAAAGCCGTTTGCGGAGCAAATGTACCAAAAAACCGCAGGTCTTGCGGTACTCTCCGCTGATTTTGTTCACATTATATGATAGAAAAAAGTTGAAAAGCAGGGAGGTTACTCTTTTGAAAAGAAAAAGAGGTTTGCAGTGCATGGCTATTTTTTTGACTGTCCTACAGTTTCCGCTGACAGCGTGGGCCGCTGAGGAACAATGGTATATCGGAGGTGCGGGAAGGATACAAAAGGCAAACGAGAGTGTCAACATCAATCCGTGGAATGTCGCAGCCATTACGGGCGGCGGCGAGAGCGGTAAAATAGATTTGGTAACTGAGGACGGTACGGTTTCCATATCGCTGGACAAGCCTTTATACCGACTGTCAGAGGCTTATACAGACAGAATCACGAAAAAAGACGGCTTGTGGGGGATAGAGCGGAATGTCTCTGTTATTGTCTTTGATGGCAGCGAGAATTGGTCTCGATATACACAGCCGGCTTATCAAAACAGCAATACGGTGATTTTTTCCTGTACCGTTCCCGAAGCGTACAGTATACAAAACGGTATCAGCACTCACTTTGACTTTTTTCTGGACGAGGATCAGAAAAACAATAGATTTGACGGCATATCCTTCGGAAGAGAATATGGGTCAATTTTAGTGCGTTTTATGAAGGTGCGTGGTATTGCCACGACTGAGGCGCTGAAAACCTACCTGAAGGGTCAGTATGACAGTGGCAGAGCGGTAAAGCTCTTCTATCCTTCTGCTGTGCCTGTGTTTACACCCTTTGACAAGGACGTGCAGGAGAAACTGGAGAAATCGGATGTAATTGGATTTCGAGACGCAGGCTTGTCGCAGGGTGTAAGGGACGAAAAAGCGGTTTTGCCGTATCAATTTTTTAAAAACAAAACTTCCGGTGACGGGTATATGAACTCTTTTTTGTCTGCGCTGACAGGTGTTTCCATACAGTATGCAGAGGAGGAAAAGAATTTTTATGTGGAGGGGCTTTATCCCGAAAGGGATGGCCTGAAAATTGTTGGAATGGACGGAAGGGGCAACAGCTACAGCGGTACGCTGAGCTATCAGGAAACAAATTTTCTACGGACAAAGCCTGCGGAGGTTATTTTAAAAAGGAGTGAAGGCAATGGCGCAGTCATAAAGCTTAAGCTCAATTTATCAAAGGTAAGGGTTCCGCAAAAGACAGTAAATGGTTTTACAGCGGAGGAAACCGCTTTTCGGGAGGACTGTGTGAAAACGGCTGAATTTGTTCTGCCGGCTTATATTCCTGTTACGAAGGAGGTGCCTGTACCTTTTTACGTGGAAAACGCGGTTATGTACGGAGGAAGCTATGGCGGGATTACTGTGGAGGGCGGCAGCATTGTGAATAACAATGTTTTCATTGACGGTGAAAATGATATGGAGATTGCCGTAAAGATGAATGGACAGGAGCACAAGATAGAGCTGATTTTTACGGAAGAGAAAACGGATGCACAGCGAAATATTATTTTTGTGGGCGACAGTCTGATTAATCAGGATGTATATACGGAAGCGGTTGCATCATTTTTCCGTGACGACAGCACGAAGCTATCCTTCCTGGGAACAAGGGGAAAGGAAGGCAGCCGGCATGAAGGCCGTGGAGGCTGGTCCGCCTATGACTATTGTAATGAGGAAAATAAATACGGCTTTGCAAACCCGTTTTTAAGGAATGGAAAATTTGATTTCCGTTATTATATGGAGTCAAACCACTACGATAGAGTGGACATGGTTCTATTAAATCTTGGCATTAACGATTTGAATTTGGAGGGCCATAACAGTCATGAAGAAATACTGGGATATTTTAACACGATAATTGACAGCATACACAGCTACGATCCCAATATTAAAATTTTAATCAATCAGCCGGCTGTACCTTATGAAAAGGAGGAAACCAACACCTCTAAAAATGAAAGACTGGCTTTTATAAAGAGTCTGACGGAGGCATACGGCACAGAGGAAGAAAAGGGGATTTTTCTGGTGCCCGTGTATTTAAGCGTGAATCCTTTGGCTGGCTTTAAATTTGAGGAACCGGTTATAGATGAATTTAACCAGGATTATGCCCTTACTGTAACGGATACGACACATCCTGACAGATCCGGCTATGAGGATATGGCGAGAATGACATATCAGTATATAAAATACGCGGAAGCTTTTGAAAAACAATAGATGGGTATAGTGTGTTTTATGAAGCGAAAACAAAAAATGCCGATAGAGGGATTTAGGAAATATGCAGTTTCATTGGGTGGCATAAAGTTTGTAAAAATGCGAAATAAACAGTATAATGAGATTAATTATTTGAATGTATCGGGGGGATGGCTGTCATGCAAAGAGAGCTAGCGGTTAAAAAAATAGAGAACTTCTGTAGGATGCTGAGGGAGTTCAAATTCTTTTTTGTTGGGACAAAAACAATCAAGGAAGACATTGACCAATTGGCTGATTTTACCTCCTCCCTGATGCCCGTGAAAATCATGTCTTTTATCAGAATGGATACAGAATATAGAATTTCGGAATCGGCTCATTGGAGCGAAAATGATTGCTATTCAGATGCCTTTTTTGCAAGTTTAGAACTGAAATATTATGGAGCCGTACAAAAAATGTACGATAGGGGAGGTATGCCGGAGGATAGTGCGCTTGAGGAAATGCTGGGCTGCCTTGACATTTCCCCTGTGCCTGACTTTTATCCAACCGCCTTTCCCATAATCAATGACAGTGTGTTATTGGGGTTTGCCTTCTTTGGAAAGGATTGTGCTGAGGGAAGATGGAGCGGGGAGGAAAAGAAGCTGTTGAATATGCTTGTCACCATATTGGGCATAGCCTTTGCAAATGACAGAACAAAGGAGCTTCATAGCCTGTACAGCTTTGTGTTTGAGGCAATGATGGATTCTATCCATTCCAGTGTATATATTACGGATGTGGAAACGGATGAAATCCTTTTTATGAACAGGGAAATGAAGAGTCAGTTTCACCTCAAGGCTCCTGAGGGAAAGGTTTGCTGGAGGGTACTGCAAAGGGGTATGACAAAGCGGTGTGAGTTCTGTCCGGTGAAATTGCTTTTAGAGGATAAATCCGATCGCCCTTCCTTTAAGTGGGAGGAGGTAAATTCCGTAACGGGCAGAACCTATGAAAATTATGATTCTCTTATACAGTGGACAGACGGCAGGCTTGTACATTTGCAGCATTCTATTGATATTACGGATGTAAAGGTATTAAGCCGCAGTGCCAATACGGACGCTATGACAGGAGTGTTAAACCGCCGGGCCGGTGAGAGGGCACTGGAGGAATTAATGAAAAGGGGAAAAACAGAGCATTCTCTTGTGACGGTTTGTCTTTATGATGTGAATATGCTGAAAGAAATTAATGACAATTTCGGACATCTGGCAGGTGATAAAGCAATTTGCCGTGTTGCGGACAGTGTGAGAGAGCAGATGGAAGAGCCTGATTTTTTATTCCGTCTCAGCAGTGATGAGTTTATGGCTGTTTTTTATAACTGCAGCCGTGTTAACGCTGAAAGAAAAATGAGAGAGGTTTCGAAAAGGCTGGGAGAAGAGGAGGAAAAGGGAGGACTTCCCTATGAACTGAGTTTTAGCTATGGAATGCTGGAGCTTGATTGGGGGCAGCCGCTGCCGTTTCTTGATATTTTGAATCGGGCAGACGAAAAAATGTACGAGCAAAAAAGGCGGTTTCACGTTTTACAGGCGGAGCGCAAAAATGCCAAAAAGACAAAAGAGATGCATACGTTGAAGGAGTTTACTTATAATTCTGATTTGCTGTATTCTGCTCTAGTGGACAGTACGGATGACTATCTTTATGTCTGCAATATGAAAACAAATACCTTCCGGTATCCCAAAGCCATGGTGGAGGAATTTGACCTGCCGGAGGAGATTATTGAAAATGCGGCGGCAGTCTGGGGCGCAAGGGTGCATGAAAGGGATAAAATGGCTTTTTTGGAATCCAATCAGGAGATTACGGATGGAAGGACGCAAAGCCACTGTGTGGAGTACCGGGCTAAAAACCGAAAGGGGGAATGGGTCTGGCTGAGGTGCAGGGGGCATCTGGAGCTGGATCAGGACGGGGAGCCGGAATTGTTTGCGGGTTTTATTACGAACCTTGGCAAAAAAAATAAGATTGATCATATGACAGGGCTGTTCAATAAGCTGGTTTTTGAAGAAGAGATAAAAAGGCAGATGGAGAACAGGCCGTCGGACAGCATAGGTATTATGGTTTTTGGCATTGATGACTTTCGGCATGTAAATGATCTGTATGACCGAAGCTTTGGGGACGAGGTAATCCGCATTACGTCGCAAAAAATGCAGGCGTTTCTTCCTCATAACGCTTCCATCTACCGTTTGGACAGTGATGAGTTTGGCGTGGTTATGCCAAATGCGGAAAAAAAGGATTTGCAGAAATATTACAATGCCATACGCAATGAGTTTAAATATCAGCAGGAGTATGACGGTAAAAAATACTACTGTACGCTCTCGGCGGGCTGTGTTTTTTATCCCGAGGATGGAACGCAGTACGCTCTTTTAATGAAGTATGCCGGTTACAGTCTGGAATTTTCAAAAAGCAGCGGAAAAAACTGCGTTACATTTTTTTCAAAAAACATATTGCTCAAAAAAGAGCGTTCTCTGGAAATTACGGAGCTTTTGAGGGAAAGTCTGGAAAACAATTTTAAGGATTTCAAGCTGTACTATCAGCCCCAGGTGCGTGCGTCTGATGGGAAAATAATAGGTGCGGAGGCGCTGGCCAGGTGGAGCTGCCCAAAATACGGAGCGGTTTCGCCAATGGAGTTTATCCCTTTGCTTGAGGAAAGCGGCCTGATTATACCTGTTGGGAAATGGCTGTTTGAGCAGGCCGTGAAGCAGTGCGCCGAGTGGGTTAAAATAAAACCTGATTTTACCATGAGTATCAATCTTTCCTACTTACAGCTGAAGGATGAGTCATTTTTACAGTTTATAAAGGAGCTTCTTGGCTATGAGGGCATTGGGGCGGAAAATATTATCGTAGAGCTTACGGAAAGTTATCTGGCGCAGAGCGGCTCTTCTGTACAAAGCATTTTCCGTGAGCTCAGGCAGATGGGAATTCGGATAGCAATGGATGATTTTGGCACAGGATACTCTTCCCTGGAAATACTGAAGCAGTCACCATCTGATATTGTTAAAATCGACAAAACCTTCATCAAGGATATTAAAAACAGCAATTTTGACGCAACGTTTATCCGCTTTATTGTAGAGCTGTGCCATGATGTGAATATCAGGGTATGCCTTGAGGGTGTGGAAACACAGGATGAATATACGATTGTACACAGTATGAATCTGGATATGATACAGGGCTATTTGTTTGGACGTCCCGTCAGCGGCATGGATTTTTATCGGCAGTATTTAAAGGATGTATAAAAACGGATTTGAAATGAGGTATAAATATGGTAGTTACCTGTCACATATTAATCGTCCTTGAAATGGTTGGGGTGAATTTGCTGACGTTTCATACGTGTTCAAAAAAGAAATATGGGAATGGCAGGATACTGCTTGTCTTGAGCCTGTTTACGGTTTTTTTGACGGCTGTGGCTCTTTCTTTGCTTATGAAGCTGCGTTTTTACGGAAATGGCAACGGACTGTTTGTGCTGATTGGCTTTCTGTATTTAATCCCTTTAAAGTATTTGTATGAGGAAAGCCTGTACAGGATTTTTATTGTGATGTGCTCGGCATGGATCTATACAATGCTGGCCTTTTCCGTATCGGTGCATATTGGGAAGCTTCTTCCGCCCGCATATTTTGCTGCTGCCGCGCTTATTGTGCAAAGCCTTTTATATCTTTTGACACTCCGTAGCTTTCTTGGGTTTGTCAGAAAGAAATTTATCTATGTATTGCAGAATATACCGCAAAGCATAAAGGGGTATTTACAGGCAATGAGTCTAATGTGGTTTGCTACGGCTATCGTGGTTAATTTTGCCTTTATTATGGACAGAAACAGTGTGCCGAAAATAATTGCCCTTTGCTGCCTCGCGGTGAATGCGGCCTTAAGCTTTTACATGATTTATGTGGTGGTGAAAAGCTCAAAGAGCATTGAAACGCTGCAAAAAACCGTTTATACGGATTATCTGACGGAACTGCCAAACAGGGGAAAGCTGATGGAGGATATTCTTTCAAAGATTGAAAATGACAGTCCGTTTTTTATATTGTTTATGGATTTGAACCAATTCAAGTCTGTCAACGACAAATATGGACACCATGTTGGAGATGAGTATCTGAAGGATTTTGCCCTTAGCTGCTGCCGTGTATTGAGCTGCCATTCAAGGCTTTACAGGATTTCGGGAGACGAGTTTGTGGTGCTGAGTGCCGAGAAGGACGAGGAGAGCCTTATTCAAGGGATAAGGGGAATGAAATGGATGGGAAAGAGTGAATTTTTGGGCGTCAGTATAGGCGTGTCCGGATATCCCAAGGATTCTTCAGAATTGGACGAATTAATTCGAATCGCGGACAATAGGATGTATGAGGATAAAAGAAACCGCCGTAAATCCTAGCTTGATGTAATTGAGCGGTTTTTTGGTCTTATTATATTATTGTGACAGCGCAGAGTTATTCATGAGGGAAGCCTGATGAGCAGTTGGTGTGATAAATAAGAAGAAAAGAAAGCCTGATTTAACGGTCAGTGTCTCGAGAAAACATTGATACAGAGAAAACTTGATGAATCAAGCTTTCTCTGCTTATTGGAATCCCATTGTTTTCTTCAGACAAGCCGTCTTATCAGGCTTTTTTATTGGAACGATATCGTTTTGTTTTTTCTATGCATACGCCGCGGGGCATCTGCCTAAAAAAGTCAATCTGACTTATCCGTAAGCAGACAGCCGTAACAGACTCTCCTTAATTGCAGCCATTGGCATACTCCGTTACGGTCTATTCTGATAAGCCTTGCCGCAGAGCGCTTTTATCCTGTTACCAGCCCTTGATTTCGTCGTATACATGATCCCCTATTTCATTGTTGAGATATTTTTGAATGGAACGATCAATGATGTCAATGGCTTTGTCTATCTGTTCCTTTGTGATTACCAGAGGCGGCTGTATCCGCAATACGCTTTCGCCAAGGTATATCATGACAAGACCTTCCTTCATGGCATTGTAACATACCTTTAAGGTTGCATCAAAATTCTTTTCTCTTGTCTCGCGGTCCTTTACAAAATCGACGGCGACGGAAAGGCCCATTCCTCTTACATCTCCGATGATGTCATATTTATCCTTCAGCACATTGAGCTTTTCAACAATGTAGCTGCCCATTTCCTGACAGTGCTCCAAAATATGGTCACGCTCTATAATTTCAAACATTTTTAAGGATGCAACACAGCCTGCGGAATAGCCTGCCAGCGTAAATACATGGCCTGGAGACTCCAGTGAGTCCATTATTTCCTTTCTTCCGATAACAGCGCCTACAGGAAGACCTGCGCCAAGAGATTTGCCCATTACGATAAGATCCGGCTCAACGCCAAAATTTTCGATACCAAACCATTTTCCTGTTCTGCCCACCGCCTGCTGAATTTCATCTACGACAAACAAAATACCGTGATCTTCACAGAGCTTTTTCAAAGCCTTAACGTATGCAGCAGGAGGAATAATAAGTCCCGCATCACCCGCTATAGGCTCAAAGAAAAGTGCCGCAACCTCCTCAGCGGGAAGGTAATGCTTGAAAGCATATTCAATTTCTTCCAGACATTTCTGCCAGTTTTCCTCAGGATTGCTGCCATATTTGCAGCGAAAGCTGTCAGGGTAGGAGAAATGGTATACATCAGGAAGACGTCCGATACTTTTAACCATGTTAAGACTCAGGGCCGACACGGAAATGGCGCCAAAGGTACTTCCGTGGTAGGATTCGCTGAAGGAAATCAGCTTTGTCCTTTTTGTGTAAGCCTTAGCAAGCTTGATAGCGCCGTCAATGGAAGCGGAACCGGTCATGGAAAACATGACTTTTTTTTCACCGCTGATGGGGGCGATGGATACCAGTTTTTTTGCAAGCTCAACTGGCTCCTTTACATTAAAATAGGCCATAACATACTGGCTTAAGTTTTCCATCTGGTTTTTAACCGCCTCGGCAATCTCCTTATTGCCATGGCCGATATTCATGGAGGAGGCGCTGGCAAGGAAATCAATATATTCCTTTCCGTCATAATCATATAAAAGAGCGCCATCGCCCTTTTCAAAAGCGATAGGAAGATAGGGGATTTTCTGGCACTTGGCTATGTACTTTGCTTCGTCCTCACTAATCAGCTGGCTCATATCTTTTTTTTCTGTACTCATTGGAAACTCACCTTTTTCTTAGTTTTATAGTTGTTACTTTATCTAAAATATATATTTTTTTTATTTTAATGTCAATGTATTTTGAGAATAAAGGCTATGTTTTTTGTTTTGCTGTCGAAAATACGGAATAGCCTTATACGGGCAGTTAATTTCGGAAGAATACAGGCAGTTTTGAGAATGGGTAACTGACGATCTTTTACGGAAGTAATCATTTTTTTAGACCTGAATTCAGAATGATCCAAATGGGACTTCCGATTGGCATTCATTACATTTCATACTGAAAAATACATTCTCCTTTTTTTCAAGAAATCCATTTGTTTTATAAAACTGATATGCAAGGGCTGTCCGATTGGTTCGCAGAGATATTTCTTTATAATTGTTTTCCTGTGAGTATTTTTTTATCAGCCGGATAAAGGCCGAGCCGGCTCCCATTCCCTGATGGGAGGGACTGATACACAAATCGTCAATACAATATTCTATTCCGTCAAACCAATGCTTTAACCTGCCCAATGACAATCCGACCAGATTATTTTCATCATATAAGCCCAAAGCCAATGAATTGGCGTTTCCAACAATATCCCTAATATATAGACGAAAAACATTCTCATCCTCCCAATTATCATTCCATGGCGCAGAGGTGAATGCGTCTTTGATTATTTCCATCATTTCTTTTTCATTGTGAAGATTCAAAACTCTGATTTTCATTCCTGCAATTTCTCCTTTATCAATACAGTACAAAAAAACAGCCAGACTAAATAATAGCCTGACTGTTGGCAGGTGCTCACCTGTGCCTACAATATACCCAATTTTACTTTGGCTGTCAATATAGATGTCTGGCTAACCGGAGGAAGTCATAAACAGTTTCTATTTTGCCTGCATTATTCCTTTAAAGCATATGGCATGGAAAACTGACGAAGTTTCATGTTATCCTTACCAGAATTTGCTGTCCATGCTATCCATAATATGCTATAATGTAATTTAAAAGTTATGTACGGACGTGTATACTTCTATGGAAGCGATGAGAGAAAGGTATGCGGTATTATGCATGAGTATGAGATGAATTTATATATTCCTCTGACAGTCAGAATATTGGACGGAAAAGGAATATTTACAGGGGACAACCTGTGCTTTTTTACTGTTTTAGGATATAAGCCGCAGGAAATAGAAGATAGCTTTCAAAATGATTTTTTCCGTATGGTTTATGACCGCGGCAGCAGCTTAAGTCCGGCGGGACTTCAGCTTTTGGCGGCAAGTGACGGCAAAATAGAGAGGATTTTGGATTTTGCCGACAGAAACGGCAGGAAAGTGCCTTTTTTATTATGCGGATATGTGGTGGATACCATCGGGCAGGGGAAAGTGCTCTATGCTTTTTTGTTTGACAAGGATGTATATGAAGGGATGCGGGAAAGAGGTCCTATTGACAGCAGGGGCCTGTATACGTTTATTTCCAATCTGCCCGGCGGTCTATTTGCTGCCGATTTGGAGAACGGCCATGCGTTAAAATATATCAGCGAAGGCATGCTTTCTATAATAGGCTGTACGAAGGAACAGTTTGAGGATAAATACGGCAACGACATCAGAAGGCTTATATACAGTGAAGACAGGAAACGATGTGTGTCTGACCTGAACAACGATACCATGGAAAATCAAAGGTTTGAATGCCGTATTGTCTCCTTTGACGGCACTGTGAAATGGGTTTTATGCAATAGGCAGGCGGTGCGCGGCGTTAACGGAAAGCTTTATATCTATGTGACTGTGTTTGATGTCACACAGATACATGATACAAGGGATGCGCTTGAAAAAACCTATGTCAGTATGAATCATCTGCTCAACAGTATACCGGGAGGCGTTGCGCAGTATGAGGTGAGCCCAAAAAGCGGAGAGATAAGACTAATCTATGCTTCGGAGGGTTTTTACAGACTTCTGGCTACAAGTAAAGAGGAGTACACAATACGCAAGAAGGAGGACGCAAATTATTTTGTCTGTTCTGAGGACAAAAATGCTGTCCTTACAAGTATGAAGGCTCAAAGCCTTAAGGGAAACACACTGCGCGGACAATTTTGTCTGAAACGCAGGGACGGCGCCGCCGTATGGATTTCAGTTGACGGCAACAAAACTGTTTCATCCGACGGCACTGAGAATTATTACTGTGTTTTTCTGGATATTACGGATTTAAAGAAAACGGAGGAGGCCCTGGAGTACGAAAAAAAGCGTTACCAGTTGTTTTTGAGCTGTACTGACAACATTACATATGAATATGATTATTGCAGCGATACACTGACTACTGTTGACAGGAACAGGAAATCAGAAGAAGGTATTACCAGAGTGATAAGGGGCTATAGGAAGGGGCTGAAGGAAAACGACAGCATATTTGAGGAGGACAAAAAGCTGCTTATGCCCATGTTCGAGGGTTCTACGACAGACATTGGAGAGATAAGGTTAAAAACGCCTGATTCACGGGAAAGGTATCAATGGCATGAGATGAAGGGCAAGGTCATCAGAAACGATAAGGGAGTGCCTGTGACAGCTATCGGCGTGGTGCACAACATAGACGAGATAAAAAGGAAAACGGACAAACTGAAATATAAATCGGAGAGGGATTTGCTGACCAATCTGTTGAATAAGGTATCTGCTAATGCCAATGTAATTGATTATATCACAAATGAGGGGCGCAGCAGTGTTCATGCTATGATGATAGTGGATCTAGACAACTTTAAGGAAATCAATGACAGCTACGGACACCAGTTTGGTGATGCTGTTTTGGTTGGAATAGGACAAAACCTCTCTAAGCTTTTCAGAAGTACAGACATAGTGGGGCGTATCGGCGGCGACGAATTTCTTGTTTTTATGAAGGATGTGGTGGATGAATCCATTATCAGGGAAAAAGCGGATTTATTATGTCATATATTCAATACACAGGAGTTTGCGTCAATTATTAAACTGAGTATATCAAGCAGTATCGGCATTTCTATGTACCCAGATGACGGAGTGGAATTTGACGAATTGTATCAAAAGGCGGATAATGCTTTATATGCTGCAAAAATGCAGGGAAAAAACTGTTATCGGTTTTATGACAATGGGCTGGAGGAACAGCGCTACTTTACGCAAAGGGGCGAAGGTCAAAAGCTTTCCGGCAATAAAAACTATGCGGTGATACGGGAATGCATACGAATTTTCTGCGATACGTCAAATGCTGTGGAGGCGGTTAACAGAGTTCTGGGCCTTGTCGGCCAGAATTATTCGTTGAGCAGAGTATATGTCTTTGAGAACAGTCAGGACAATTTATATTGCAGCAATACATTTGAGTGGTGCGCGGAGGGGATTGAGTCCCAGAGGGATAATCTTCAGAATTTTGCTTATGAGGATGTGGATGACTACCCTCATTATTTTGACCCCGTCAATCACATACTGTACTTTAACGATATAGAGTACATTAAAACGTATTCCGCAAGCCTCTATGGGCTTCTTGCCCCGCAGAATATAAAGGCGATGCTTCAGGTGGCGATAATTGAGGAGGGGGCGTTCAGAGGCTTTATAGGCTTTGATTACTGTGATGAGCCGAGGCTTTGGACGAATGAGGAAATTGACGTACTGACTGCCCTGGCGTCCATGATTGAGATGAGGCTCAGGCTGCAATGAAAAATAAAGGAAGGTTAAACAGGAGGAGAAGAGTATGAAGGGTAAAAAATGGTTGTTTCGGTTTTCGGTTATCATAAGCATTGCGGCAATGCTGTTTACAGGGTGTACCAGTAAAAAAGGAGAGTTCGGATTAAGCAGTGATGATCCGGTTTACATTAAAATATGGAATTATTATAATGGATCCATGCAGGTTGCCTTTGACACCGTCGTGGCGGAATTTAACAATACCGTGGGGAAGGAAAAGGGCATTATTGTGGAGGCCTACAGTCAGGGAAGCATACCGCAGCTGGAAACGAAAATATTTGATGCGGCAAACCAGAGGGTAGGCGCGGAGGAGCTTCCGGACATGTTCGCTATATATGCGGACGCGGGCTTTAGGCTGTATAATCTGGATATATTGGCTGATTTGGATAAATATATTACCGAGGAGGAGAAAGCGGAATATGTGGACTCCTATATCGAAGAGGGATATCTTGGCAAGGATAAGAAATTTATGATTTTCCCGATTTCAAAATCATCAGAAATACTGGCGCTGAATAAAACAGACTGGGATAAATTTGCCCAGGCAACAGGAGCGTCCCTTGACAGCCTGAAAACCATGGAGGGGATTGTTGCGGTTTCAGAGGATTATTATAATTGGACAGATTCCCTGACGCCTGAGGCAAATGATGGAAAGGCATTTTTTGGAAGAGACTCTCTGGCAAATTATATAATCGTCGGCTCAAAGCAGCTTGGAGAGGAAATATTTCAGGAGAATGAGGAGGGGTCGGTTACATTAAATCTGGATAAGGACACCATGCGCCGCCTGTGGGATAACTATTATATTCCCTATATCAAGGGATATTTTACTTCCTATAATAACTTTGCCGGTGATGATATGAAAATCGGAGAGGTTATAAGTTATGTCGGATCTACCTCCGGCCTTGTCTATTTTCCCCAGAGTATTACGGTTGACGATGTTAATACATATGATATAGAATCCCTGTTTTTAAACGTCCCTATGTTTGAGGGCGCAGAAAATTATGTTGTTCAGCAGGGCGCGGGCTTGGCGGTAAAAAAATCGGATGAGAAGCATGAGTATGCGGCAATGGTATTTCTCAGATATTTTACCGATATACAAAAAAATATTGAATTCTCTGTAAGCAGCGGTTATCTGCCGGTTAAAAAAGCGGCAAACAATTATGAGCTGATAGAGGAATCCCTTGATAAAACAGATGATGAATTTAAAAAAGATGTATTGAAAAGATCTTTTCAGATAACTCTGGAGCAAAATGAAGAAAGTACTCTTTATGCACCGCCGGCGTTTGACAATACAAATGAGGCCAGAACATATATTGAGACTAATTTTAAAAACAAAGCCATAGAGGACAGGAAAAAGGTGGCGGCGCTTCTGGAATCGGGACAGAGTCTGGATGAGGCGGTAAAGGATTTTACAAGCGATGAGAATTTTGACAACTGGTTTGAGACATTCAGCAGGGAATTGACAGATATTTTTAATAAATAATGAATGGCAGGTCAGGAGGTGCAATAATTGAACAGGAATAGAAAAAGCGTTTCCATACTTAAAAAATTATTGCTCCCTATGGTTATAGTCATTTTGGTGCAGACTGTAATTTTTACTGTGACAATACTGTCAGGCGGAACACTGGAAAAGGCAAAAACCACTTCTTTGGATATATTCCATGACAAGGTGGCCAACAGGACTACCTATGTTCAAAATGAGATGGTGCAGAGATGGTCAAATTTTGATGACAGTGTCACAGAAATCAGCAAAACTGTATCTGCCGTTTTAAAGGACAACAAAACCGATTCCAGCGCTATACAGACGGATTTGGCACTATCCAATCAGATTTTGGAGGAGATTTCGGAGGATTTGATTTACTGCCTCAGAAAAAACTCCGTGACAGGCGCCTTTATTGTTTTAAACAGCAAAACAGACGCCAGTGACAGCAGCATTAAAAGTGGAATTTA
The DNA here is from genome assembly GCA_019422105.1 of Bacillota bacterium. Lineage (GTDB taxonomy): Bacteria > Bacillota > Clostridia > Lachnospirales > Anaerotignaceae > JAHZDZ01. The sequence continues at coordinate 247,271 of JAHZDZ010000002.1, forward strand.
TATCAGGGATTTAAACCCGCTTTCCAATCCAAATGACAATTCGGACATTCTTTTGGAAATCGGCTCCTCTAAAATAGCAAAAAAACTGGGGATAGCCCTTGATACCAGATGGAGCCCTAATTTCGACTTTACGGAAAACATACAGAGGGATTCTTTTTTCAGAGAGCCCTTTCAGGCAGCGGTTGAATATCCCTATACGGATTACAGCGACTTAGGTTATTGGAGTACACCTTTCCGCCTGGTAAAGGATGGTTTGGAGGTTATTACCTATTCTGTTCCCCTGATGGATGAGGACAATCAGGTTTACGGTGTATTAGGTGTGGAGGTGACACTGGACTATTTCAGAAAGATGATACCCAGTGATGAGCTTGCAGAGGATCAAAACGGCGCATATGTGATTTGTATCAGGAAAGACGGAGAAGAGGGCTACCGAATGGTTCTTTATGACGGCGGCGTATTTCAAAAGCTCTTTGGGGGCTCTGATACCATACAGGTTTCTGAAAAACCGAATTATAAAAATATATATTCTGTCAGCAATGAGGCGGTTCACGACGAGGCTCTTGCCGCTATACAACCTGTGAGTTTGTATAATACCAATACGCCTTTTGAAAAGATAAACTGGTATGTCATAGGCTTGGAGGAGGAAAATATTCTTTTAAGCTTTTCCAATACGCTTCAGCTGAAGCTGTTTATCAGTATTGTCCTTATGATTTTAATCGGCTTGATGGGTATTATTATCGCCAGCACGCTTTTTACAAGGCCTATTAAGGAGTTGGCTCTCAGGGTGAGAGGAAGCGGCACCGACAATAAGGTCAAGCTGGATACCATTAATATCAGAGAAATTGACGATTTGACCAGTGCAATTGAGGTGCTGAGCAATGCGGTTGTGGATACGGCGTCAAAGATGTCTCAGATTATGGATATGGTAGATTTGCCCATAGGTGCATTTGAATACTACTTTGACTCCAATAAGGTGTTCTGTACAGATAAGCTCTTTGAGATTCTTAATGTTGACAGACCATCCCGCGATTCCATCTATATTGATAAGAAGATTATAGATAATATCAGACAGGGCGCAAACCACAGCAAAAGGGAGCAGGATGAGTACACCGTTGAAATTGGTGGAAGCGGAGAACAGCCGAAGTGGATAAAAATTAAGGAGACGAGGGACGACAAAAAAATATTCGGGGTTATTATGGATGTCACAAAAGATACGTTGGAAAAGCAGAACCTCGAGAGAGAAAGAGATTATGATATTTTAACTGATATTTACAACCGGCGCGCTTTCTATGACAGAATGCAGGCTCTCTTTGAGCACAGAGAAAAGCTGAAAACCTCGGCCCTTATCATGTGGGATTTGGATAATCTGAAATACATTAACGATACCTATGGTCATGATTATGGGGATGAGTATATCAGGCAGACAGCTGATGTATTAAAATGCTTCAACAGACATCGGGCACTGGTTGCCAGAATGAGCGGCGATGAGTTCTTTGTATTTGTATATGGCTATGACAGCAAGGAGGAAATCAGAAATATTATTGCGGAAATACGGGAATTAATGCATAAAAGCATATTGGATTTGGCGGGAACCAGCCAGTTTAAAATCAGGGCTTCCGCCGGAATTGCATGGTATCCCGATGATGCAGAGGAGTTTGAGATGCTCATTAAATATGCTGATTTTGCCATGTACAAAGTAAAGCATACGACAAAGGGCGAGGTAAATGAGTTTAAGATTGCGGACTATGAAAAGGATTCTTTCCTTTTGGACAGCAAGGAAGAACTTGACCGCCTGATAGATGAGGAGCTTGTTAACTATGTATTCCAGCCTATTGTGAGTGCAAAGGATGCCTCCGTATATGCCTATGAAGCGTTGATGAGGCCCATAACAAAGGGACTGAAGACGCCGCTGGACGTTATAAAAATAGCGAAATCCCAGTCTAAACTGGGCCAGATAGAGAGACTGACATGGTTCAACTGTATGAGAACCTATCGGGAAAACATTGATAAATTCAGCGGTACGAAGCTTTTTGTCAATTCTATTGCAAATGCGTGCCTGAATAACAGTGATATAAAGCTTTTTGAACGGCTGTATGAGCCATATCTGGACAGAATTGTAATGGAGCTGACGGAGGGCGAAAAAATAAATGATGAGCTTATGGAGGTAAAGGAAAGCTATATCAAAAAATGGGGCGCCCAAATTGCTATTGACGATTTTGGATCGGGCTATAACAGTGAGAGCGTACTGCTTTTTACCCCTGCTGATTATGTCAAGATAGACATCAGCATTGTCAGGGATATTGATACGGATAAAGAAAAGCAGGCTATGATGCAAAGTCTGGCGGGATACCTGAAATCCCGCGACATAAAGATTATAGCTGAGGGCGTTGAGACCCGTCAGGAGATGGAGATGCTGGTACAGTTGGGCGTTGACTATATGCAGGGATTTTATTTTGGCAAGGGAACACTTTCGCCCAGAGCAATAGACGGGGATGTAGTGGAAGCCGTAATCCGCTGCCAAAGGAACAATGAATAATAGCAGCAGCGTGGCTATTTTAACGGATTGAACACAGAGGTTCAATCCGTTACCCTAAATATAGTTGTACTACTTGTCTTGTCGTCTTTAATAGTGGCAGAATGAGTTTCCTGAATTGCATGAAAACAGTCCCACCCTGAGACAGGGTTAAGTCTGATGCCGTGGGTAATCTTGCGGAATGATAGAGGTCCATTTTCGGAAGTTCAGGTGAATGATACAGGCCCTTTCTTTCTATTGTTCGTTGATAGATTGCCAGACTATATCAATTTATTTCAGTAATTTTATCCGGCAAAATAATAGTAATGTTTTTTGGGTTTGAACTGAAAACTGTTCAAGCTTTTTTTCATGCGCCGTCAATGAAAAAGGCCGCAAAGCGGCCGGCATATAAAAATTCATTATTCTGTTTTGTATATTTTTTGTTTCCGTTTCGGTTTTGCTGGTGAGGAAAGGAATTAAATATTTTTATCAGTCAAAAGTTTTTCTAAGTTTACAAGGTCAATTTTATCAACCTCTCTCAACTCGTATCCGCTGTGAAATATTTTCTGGCCCTCTGCCGAAATACAGGGGATAATTTTATTTTCAAAAAGAGCACTGTCAAACCATGCTGCTTCAAAATGGTACCAGCCCCCCTGTAAATCTGCCTGCTTTGCACTTCCGTCTTCCTCCAGAACAAGGGGATGGATGTCAATGAAGCCCAGGCGGGGGTGAGAAAGCTCAATGCGTACAGGACGCCAGTCCGTTGTTATTTCGTAGCCTTTTGCTGCCAAAGTATTCAATAACAGTTCTGTAAAGCTGCCGTCAAAATCAATGTCGATATCCCTGTGTTCTCTGTTTTGTTTACCCAGTAAAATATCAACACCCCAACCGCCGTCAACCCAATATTTTATGTTCAGGCGGTTCAGTATATCTAAAACTTCCATCAGATTTTCTTTGCTTGTTATTTCTCTGTCCATAAAAGCTCCTTTATGAGAAGATCGGTTAAAAGAAGAAGCCTGCTTTCTTTGGTTTCTGTCTTTTTACATTGCCAACACATATAGCCGAGTTTATATGCTGATTTAAGCAATGGATTTTGTTTCGGGTGTATGTTCTGTTATTTTTTTACTGCAAATCCTTCAGCTTGTTTTCTGTAAACTTATGCAGCAGCACCAATGCGATAATCAGTGAGGCTACAGAGCTCAAAAGACTGAGCAGCAGGCTTGTGGTAAAACCGGCAACAATATAGCCGACAACGCAGCAAGCGCCTACCACCATGGCATAGGGTATCTGTGTGGATACATGGTCAATATGGTTACAGGAGGCGCCGGTGGAGGACAATATGGTTGTATCTGAAATAGGAGAGCAGTGGTCTCCCAAAACGGAGCCGGCCATTGTTGCTGCCAGTGAAATAATTGTTAAATGAGGCGCTACCTTCTGACACACAATTGCGATGATGGGGATCAATATTCCAAAGGTACCCCAAGAGGTGCCCATGGCAAAGGAGAGAAAGCCCGCAACAATAAAAATGATAGCAGGAATGAGCATAATCGGCATATTGGAATTGGCGACCACATTTCCCACATATTCACCGGTGCTGAGCAAATCACGGCATACACCACTGATTGTCCATGCAAGGGTAAGGATGATAAAGGCGCCAACCATGGATTTAACGCCTTCGCTGATACCCTCCATAAATTCAGTAAAGGTGAGTACCTTTCTTGGAATAAACAGAAAGAATGTCAAAAGAAGAGCGGCAAAGCTGCTCAATGCAAGTGCGGGCCCTGCTTCTGTATTGCCAAAGCCGTCTGCCAGGCTCATACCGCCTTCGAAGTAGCCGCCAATATACAGCATGGATAAAATGGAAAATACAATCAATGCGCCGATAGGGATGAGAAGATCGTATACCTTTCCCCTGGAGGACACGGGAGGCATTGTGTTTTCTCCGAGAGCTGCATTCTTTTTGCCGTCTCTGGAGTCCAGATCGCCGTGAAGCAGCGCGTTGTGCTCAAATTTTGCCATAGGACCAAATTCCAGAGGGGATATGCATAAAACAACAACCATTATCACAGTCAAAATGGCATACAGGTTGTAGGGGATTGTTTCAATAAAGGTTTCCATGCCATTTAATCCCGTATTGCCCATTTGGGAGATAACAGAGGCCGCCCATGAAGAAACAGGTGCGATAATACAAATAGGAGCAGCCGTGGCGTCAATGATGTAGGCAAGCTTGGCATGGGAAATACGGTGCTTGTCTGTAACCGGTTTCATAACAGTGCCCACAGTCAGGCAGTTAAAATAGTCGTCAATAAAAATGAGGGCGCCGAGGGCACTGGTTGCAAGCTGCGCACCTGCACGGGTTTTGATTTTACTGCTTGCCCAGTCACCGTAAGCCTTTGAGCCGCCGGCTTTTGTAATCACCACCACCAGCGCGCCTAAAATGGCAAGGAAAATAATAATTGAGGTATTGTCCGCCAGTTTTGCTGCCATCAGAGACATGGTTGTATCCCCGGTTTTGACAATAACGTTGACAAAGCCTGAGGCCGTTTGCAGGGAATAGATGAATGTGCCGGACAAAATACCGATTATCAAAGAAGAGATTACTTCTTTTGTGATGAGAGCCAGGCCGATTGCAATAATAGGCGGTAGGATAGAAAGCAGTCCTGCGTTAATAGGTTCCATTTGAATACTCCTTTGTAATTTATGTATTTTATAAGTGGTATATTGGCGTTATTGGCAGAGCAAAAGCACATTTTGTATGAGCGTCAGAAGCTCTGAAACACTGGAAAATTTTTCGTTTTTATTCTTTTCGGCCCATATAATATCGCCCTGCCAGGTTGAGGACTGGCGGGAATTGACTCTGATAATAAATGTGGCCATTTTACCGCGGTTTAATTCAAATATACTGTCATCCTTGTACCGTATTGGTTTTGGAAAGGTTTTTGGCGAAGACGGGCGTTCCTTTTTTTCCTGAAAGCTTCTGTTTTCCGTTGAGGCTGCCGGTATGGAATAGGTGTCAAAGAACTTTTCCAGCTCGAATATAAATTCATCCAGTGATTTAAAGGCCTGGAAGGAGGGAAGGTAACAGTTAAGAAATTTTCCGGTTACGGCATGCTTTTTTACACTGTCAACACATAACAGCGTTTTTGTAAAATTATGTGGTACATAAGGAATATTGGTCAGAGGCATATGAAAAATCCTTTCTGTAAAAAAGTACAAATATTTCTCCGAAAAAAAGCGCATATAAATATACGCGCAGTATCTCAAATTATATGGACGGAATCTCCTCAATGGGATCGAGGGGCAGCAGCTTATAATGGAACAAAACCTTTGCCTTGGGATAATTCCTCTTGAAGTTTTTGACAATTCTTTCCATGACCATCATACCGTTTTCATAGGTCAGCGTTGGGAGCATCAGCACATATTGAGAGGATCCCATACGAGAGACAACATCTCCCTTTCTCAGGCTGTTTGTGATAATTTGGAGAAGATTTGCCATGTGGTTGGATAACAGGCCGGCACTCAGTGGTTCGTTGTTATAGTCTGTGACAGTAATAAGTCCTATAAAAATAGACTGACCGGTTCGCTGGGAAACCCTTGCCTCCAGACGGTAAATATCCTTGAAAAATTCATACTCACATACAAAAGCGCCGTTAATTTTATCCCGCTCCCGCAATTCATCCTTAATTACATTTAAATCAAGTTCCATTGCCTTTTCTGTTTTTACAATGTCTCGGTAGAGTTTTTTCAGTTCAGATGAGGGATTAATTCCAAGCTTATTATAAAAAAGATTGGTCGCATATTCGTATTGCTTTAAAGCGCTCTTGGAGTCGCCTGAATTCACCATGGCCTGAATGAGCTTCAGGTGAATCTTTTCTTCGCACTCGTCAATTGTAAGGGCCTTTTTGCAGACAGCTATAATCTCAGCAAACATTTCGTGACGTTCATATAAATCCGCAACATAGTTTACCAGATTCAGATACATTGTCCGGTAATAGGTATTCAGCGGCATAACCCATGTCTCAAGGGCCAGTTTCGGCAAAAAATCCCCGCGGTAAAGTAAAAGGGCTTTTTGGGCATATTCCATTTTATCGGTGTCGGAAAGAGTATCGTCGTTTTTTATTTTTTTGCAGCATTCCTCGAATTCAACATAATCAATGGTACAGGGAATATCAGTATTCCAGCAATAGGTATTATTTTTCAGTACAAAAAGCTCCTTATAAAACGGAATTCCGTTTTGACCCAAAACCGTACGCAGCCGGTAAAGAAGGGTTTTCAGTGCGTTATAGGGATTACGGCAATTTTCGTCAGGCCAAAGGGCCTCCATGAGATCACTCTGCGTTTTTACTTTATCCTTGAATACAATAAGGTACTCAAGAAGCCCCCACATTTTTTTTGAGTTATTGATTTCCTCTGAAATAATGATTTCATTATACTGCAGCTCAAAACTGCCCAGCATACGAATATTCAGTTTTATATTTTCTAAAGGTAATTTAGCTGTGCCCATGTGAGATACCTCTTTACTTAATAAATTAATAAAATCAAAAATAGAAGTTGGTGAAACGGTTTTTAATAAGGAAACGGCTTGCCCCAAGGGCCAATCCGTGAAAATAACCACCCTGCGGCTTTTTTATAGCCAAGGTATAAAAAATAAGGAGACGGCTTGCCCCAAAGGGCCAATCCGTGAAAATAACCACCCTGCGGCTTTTTTATAGCCAAGGTATAAAAAATAAGGAGACGGCTTGCCCCAAAGGGCCAATCCGTGAAAATAACCACCCTGCGGCTTTTTTATAGCCAAGGTATAA
>JAHZDZ010000002.1:254684-312245 GCA_019422105.1 Bacillota bacterium
TAAGGAAACGGCTTGCCCCAAGGGGCCAATCCGTGAAAATAACCACCCTGCGGTTTTTTTATAGCCAAGGTATAAAAAATAAGGAGACGGCTTGCCCCAAAGGGCCAATCCGTGAAAATAACCACCCTGCAGCTTTTTTATAGCCAAGGCATAAAAAATAAGGAAACGGCTTGCCCCAAGGGGCCAATCCGTGAAAATAACCACCCTGCGGTTATTTTCTATTATATAACAATATACCGAATATTTCTACAAAAATATGAATTTATGTGAGAATAACCCTATTAAATTAGTCACCGGCGTTGAAATGGAATTGTAAAATTATATGGAAAAATAAGCGAATAAATGCTATACTGTTACTGGTATAAATATTATAAACAGACAGTTGAGGGTGATGATAGATGAAAAAATGGAGTTTTATTACAGCCGGCGTTTTGAGTGCCGTTTTGGTATTTAACGCGGCCGTTGTATCCTTCGGGGATGTTGTGACAATAGAGGATGTCCCAGTGCCTCTGGCATCCGGCGCGGTATTGGCGCCGTCAAGCCCCGGAACCGTAGAGTATAAAAATAATAAGGCGGTAATCGATGCCTCCAATACTGCCGAGGGGTATGTAACAGTAAAGTATCTGGGTGCACTGGATAAAAAAATAAAAGCACAGGTGACAAAAGCCGGCGGAACAACATATACCTACGATATCACAAACAGTGCTTATCAGGTTTTCCCTTTGACAGAGGGAAACGGAAAATATACAGTTACCGTGTTTGAAAATATCAGCGGCACCAAATATGCGACTGCCAACGCTGCAGGCTTTGATGTGACACTGAAAAACGAGTATCTGCCTTTCCTCTATCCTAACCAGTATGTCAATTTCAGCAGTGGTTCCGCTGTTGTAAAAAAAGCGGAGGAATTGGCAAAGGACAGTGCTGACGAGCTGGACACCATCAAAAAGATTTACAATTTTACAACAGAAAATATTGTATATGACTATGAAAAAGCAAAAACAGTAACAAGCGGGTATCTGCCCAATGTAGATACGGTTTTGAGTACAAAAAAGGGTATTTGTTTTGATTATGCCGCCTTGATGACCTCTATGCTCCGCTCCCAGTCCATTCCCACAAAGCTGGTTGTCGGGTATTCGGGGAAAGCCTACCATGCGTGGATCAGTGCCTATGTGAAGGAAGTCGGCTGGATTGACAACATTATTTACTTTGACGGTACAACCTGGAAGCTGATGGATCCCACCTTTGCGGCGGGTGCAAAAGCGGCGAATAATAAAGCAATTGCTGATTATATCGGAGACGGTAAAAACTACACTGCAAAGTTTGCGTATTGATGAAGGGGCAGGGCGATGGAGAATACAGAGAGTACGGAATTTTTATCCAATGAAGATCTGGCGGCTTTTTGTCTGGAGGTATCTATGCTTTTGAAGGCAGGCATTCCTTTGTCCTATGGCCTGTCCATTATGAAAGATAATTTCCATGATAAAAAAGCAGTGGATATATTAGAATACCTGTATGAGCATACAGATGCGGGAGAGCCATTTTCTATGGCTCTTCGTTGTATAGGCAGCTTTCCCGATTATATGGTGGATATGGTTGAGGTGGGCGAAAAGACAGGACATATGGAGGACGTGATGGCACAGCTCCATGCATTTTTTCAAAGAGAGGATAATCTGCGCAAAAATATTCGGAGTGCGGTTTTGTATCCTGCGGTGATGGTAGTGCTGATGGTGGTTGTCATTGCCGTTTTGGTTGTGAAGGTACTTCCTGTTTTTCAGGGCGTTTTTGAGCAGCTGGGTGTTTCTATGTCTGCCAGTGCGGTCTATCTGATGCAGGTGGGCAATGTACTGGCAAAGTCTGCTTTTGTTTTGCTTGTCTTCTTATTTTTGGTGGCTCTGCTTTTGCTATTATTCCGCAGAAAGCCAATGGTGAAAAGGGCAATGGAAAAAGCAGTTTTTGCATTATTTGGAAAGAGTAAAATTTATTCGGATATGGCAACATCGCGCTTTGCCGATGTTCTTTCCCTAAGCTTTGCAAGTGGTCTTGACAGCGGCGAGGCCCTTGATATGGCCAGGCGCATTGCGCAGGAGGAGGGAATGCGCATAAAAATAGATGACTGTAAAAAGAAAACGGAAGAGGGAGAGAGCTTTGCGGACGCGGTTATAAAAAGCGGTATTTTAAGCGGCGTATATGGGCAAATGCTGAAGGTCGGCATGAAAACAGGTTCCCATGACAGTGTGGTAAAAGAAATTGCACGTATCTATGATGAAAAGGCAATGGAGCGCATGGAGGGGCTGGTTTCTGCTATTGAGCCAACTCTTGTCATTGTTCTCTCCGTTGTGGTCGGTATTATTGTGCTCTGTGTCATGCTGCCGTTACTTGGCATTATGTCTTCCATAGGATAGGGGATTCATATGAAGGGTATTTTTATCAGGGAAAGGCAGAAAAACTATCTGGCCGGAGTCCTTCTGAAAATTATATTAACTGCCTTTGTTCTGTTATGCTTTTATTACGGAACGCTCAGGGCTGGTGAGGCAAACAGGGAAGAATATGCGGCAAGGCTTGCAGACAGCGTGAGAAAGGCGGCTGTGCAGTGCTATGCCCTGGAGGGGCAGTATCCGGCGGATATTGACTACCTGCGAAATCATTACGGTCTTCGCTTTGACGAGGATAAATTTGTGGTGCATTACAGCGGCGCGGGGGCTAATCTGATGCCTGATATTACCGTAATCGCACAGTAAGGGGGCAGGTTTTACAGTGGAGCAGAGGAGAAAAAGACATACCATAGATATTTTGTTTGCCGTTTTGCTTTTTTTTGTATTTGCCTGCTCTGTGGTAACGGTGCTTCTTTTTGGCGCCGGAATTTATCAGAATACAGTGGAGGCTTCCGACCGTCATTTTAATTCCCGCACCAGCCTTTTGTATATCACGAATATGGTGCGGCAGCATGATGAGGCGGACGCTTTGGCGGCGGGCAGCCTCAATGGACAGGACGCCATCATATTAAAGGAAACCTATGAAACGGGTGAGTATGTGACCTATATTTACAGCTATGAGGGAGCACTCATGGAAATGTTTGTGGAGAAGGGCTATGAGCTTGCGTGTGAATTTGGCACGAAAATTATGGATATTGGAAGCCTGGAGGTTGAAAACGGCGATGACGGTCTGATAAAGGTGAAGGCCGTTTCAAAGGAAGGCGAGGAGGACACACTGTTTTTGGATACCAGAAGCAGATAGAAGGGGTCATTAGCATGAAAACGATTCAAAAAAGCAAATCGAGCCTCATACTGATTGAGCTTGTCTGTGCCGTTTTGTTTTTTGCCATTGCAAGCTGTGTCTGTGTCCGTATTTTTACAGCGGCCCATGTGACAGGCCAAAAAAGCGGGGAACTAAGCTTTGCCATGATACAGGTACAAAATGCGGCAGAGCTTACGAAAAACAGCGGGGGAGACAGCGATTATTTTGCTTCCTTTCTGGAGGGAGAAAGGGCGGAAAACGGGGATTTTTATACCTTTTATGATAGGAAGCTGAGGGTGTGTACAGAGGCTGATGCTTCCTATGTAATGGTAATCCATATGAAGGAGACAGACGGCATGCTGCATGGCAACATCCGTTTTTATACAGACGGTACAGAGGAAGCAATCTATTCCTTAGAGGTAAAAAAATATTTGGGCTGAGAAAGAAAAGGGATTTTATGGCACAAAAAAACAGAAGGACTACCGTTGCGGCAGGAGGCACATCCATATTAATCATTTTTGTGATACTGTGCATGACAATTTTTTCTGCATTGTCATTGACAAGTGCCGAGGCTGACTATACACTGACGAAAAAGGCGGCGCTTTCTATCAGCACCTATTATGCTGCGGACAGCCGCGCTGAGGAGAGACTGGCGGAGGCAGACCTGCTTTTTCAAAAGGCTGTTTTGGGCGAGGAAACTGACAAGGCCGCTTTTTTGCGGGATGGATTGGGACAGGACTTTGAGGTCTACAGCGGGGAAGGCGAGGTTGGTGTTATCTATGCTGTTGAGGTCAATGAAAATGCGGTTATCGAGGCCGATGTGGCCTTTGATGAGAATACAGGTGAACGGCGGATAAAAAAGTGGAAATACGTCAATACCAATGAACAGGACTACGATGGGCAGATACTTGATTTATGGGACGGCAGTTTTGAATAAGCGGGAGTTGTGTATATGGAAATACAGGAAATGTTAAAAAATGCATTGGAATGCAATGCGTCTGATATTTTTATTGTCGCCGGACTGCCGGTATCCTATAAAATAAACGGACAGATACTCTGGCAGAATGATATAAAATTGATGCCGCAGGATACAGAGGCGCTGATAACAGGAATTTACCAAATAGCCAATAACAGAAGTATGGATAATTTTTATAAGGAGGGGGACGACGATTTTTCCTTTTCACTGAAGGGACTGTCCCGCTTCCGTGCATCCATTTACCGCCAGAGAGGATCTTTGGCTGCGGTTGTCAGAATCATTACCTTTGATCTGCCTGATTATAAGGAATTGAATATTATTGACAATGTTATGCGCATTGCGGAAAAAAATAAGGGATTTGTCCTTGTAACAGGCCCGGCGGGAAGCGGGAAGTCAACAACGCTGGCCTGTATCATAGACGCTATTAATGAGAACAGGAACGCTCATATTATTACTTTGGAGGACCCGATTGAGTATCTCCACAGGCATAAAAAAAGTGTTGTGAGTCAAAGAGAAATATCAACGGATACGCAAAGCTATGTATCCGCTCTGCGGGCGTCGCTGCGTCAGGCACCGGATGTCATACTGCTTGGAGAAATGCGGGATTTTGAGACAATTAAAACGGCTGTTACGGCGGCGGAGACAGGACACTTGGTAATTTCAACACTTCATACCATAGGCGCGGCCAATACAATTGACAGGATCATAGATGCTTTTCCTGTCAACCAGCAGCAGCAGATCAGACTGCAGCTGAGTCTTGTATTGCAGGCTGTTGTTTCCCAGCAGCTGATACCCACAGTGGACGGCAAAATAATTCCCGCCTTTGAGGTAATGTATTTGAATAATGCCATCAGGAATCTTATCCGCGAAGCAAAAATACATCAAATTGACTCTGTTATTTATTCCTCGTCAAACGAGGGTATGGTGACAATGGACAGCAGTATTCTGGGACTTTATGAAAGTGGAAAAATCAGCAGGGAAAATGCGTTGAAGTACAGCGTGAATCCTGACCAGATGCTGAAAAAATTAAATCTACAGTCAATTTAGAAAATAGCTATTTTGAATTCCGAAATTAAGCTGAATTAAAGTAAAAAAGCTTGTTTAGCAAGCTTATTAGCTTATGGAAACCTGTTATGCTCCTTCAATGCACAAGCCGCCGGCGCTTGTTTTGTACCTAATCATCGTCATACTATTATTTTCCGAAGTCAAGCTGTTTTTTGTTCCGATATTTTGGGACAGGAAACAGCTTTTTTATTTTACAGCGGTATAAAATAAAGGACAGGTCGTATCTGTGCGACAGAAGGTATTTTGGTTTTTCAGAGATATTCTTTCAGTAGAGGGGCATTACGAAAGGCATTGCAGCATTTGCATTGACGAAAAGTGTACGAATTGCAAAGAAATATTTCAGCAGTTTTTCAGATTGACGGGGGACGGGAAAGGAGTATAATTTTGAATATAAAAAAATAATTTAAAATAAATATTGAATATTAATATTCAAAAAGGGGATGGATACCATGGAAACCATTGAGGAGATGGGCTATCACTGTAAACTGACAAAAAACGAGAATACTGCTTTTGAATTTATAGTAAACCATAAACCAAGGGCCTGCTTTATGACCTCCAACGAAATAGCGGATGCCGCCGGAATCAGTGATTCCTCAGTGATTCGTATGGCAAAAAAGCTGGGATTTGAAAGCTTTGCCGCATTTAAAAAGGCATTGCAGTGTGAGGCGGCGTGGCGCAGGGAAAAGGAGGAGCAGAGCAACGTTCCCTATGAGGATATCAGGCGCAATGGGGAGTTGACGGGAGAGACACTGGTACTGGCTACAAGGCAAAACGTAATGCGCAATTTGGAAAAGGATTTCAGTCTGAATGAGCCTGATAAGTATTTGGAAACAGTGGAAGCCATCAATCGAGCCAGAAACATTTATATAGCTGGTTTTAGAACCTGTTCCGGCCTGGCAGGCCATTTTGGGGCGCTGCTGTCGTTGGTGCTTCCCAATGTGAGGATTGTCAATGAAACGGGAAATGCGGTGGATACCCTGATGGACTTGGACAAGAAGGATGTACTGCTGCTCATCAGTTATTCCCGTTATTCCAAAAACGCTCTTATGACAATGAAAATCGCCAGAAACGCCGGATGCAGGATTCTGCTGATTACAGATAAGGCACATTCCCCTTTGACAATGGGGGCCCATAAGGTCATTGTAAATTCTACAGGGGGGCTGAGCTTTTGCAATACCTATGTGAGCTTGATGTATACCCTTGAGGTATTAATCAATCTGATTGCTAATACCAACCGGCAGGAGGGGGAAAAGCGGCTTGTCAAAATAGACCGGTATCTGGAAGAAACAGGGCAGTACTGAGAAAATGGGATTTTTTTCTGCTGCTATTGAAATGGGGGATTTGACATGGTGGATATGACAGAGGGCAATCCGACCAAAAGGCTGGTTGCCTTTGCAATGCCTCTGATGCTTGGAAATGTGTTTCAGCAGCTTTATAACTGTGTGGATTCTATTATTGTGGGGCGTTATGTGTCTGACGAGGCATTTGCGGCAGTGGGATGTGCCAATCCAATTATAAGTATTGCGGTTTTTATAATTGTGGGGATGTGCATGGGCGCTTCCGTTTTGATGAGTGAGCTCTTTGGCGCGGGTGAGGTGGAAAGGCTGAAAAGGCAAATCGGTACGGCGGTTGCCTGCGGTACTTTGTTTACAGCGGCTGTAAGTCTCGCTGCCATCCTTTTTGTAGAGCAGATGCTTGCCTTTATCCATACACCGGAGGCATTGATGGGGGACGCTGCCGCTTATCTTGTCTTAATTTTCGGAGGGCTTGTCTTTACGTTTCTGTTTAATATCTATTCCGCGCAGTTCAGGGCAATTGGGGATTCCAGAGAGCCTTTGTATTTTCTGATGATTTCCTCTGTACTCCATGTTTTTCTTGATTTGCTTTTTGTTATCTTCTTTCGGATGGGAGTAGTGGGCACGGCGCTTGCGACGGTTTTGTCCCAGGCATGTGCGGTTATACTTTGTATTGTCTATATACAGTACCGTGTACCTATACTGCGTGTGAAAAAGTCTGATTACAGGAAGCCTGATTGGGAGTTGCTGAGAAAAACAGCAAATTACAGCTATATATCCGCCCTGCAGCAGTCCTGTCTTTATATAGGCCGTCTTTTGGTGCAGGGTGCGGTAAATCCGTTGGGGGTCAGCACTATAGCCGCATACAGCGCGGTGACAAGGATAGACGGCTTTATACTGGTGCCGGGGGACAGTATTGCCGATTCCGTTACAACCTATACAGCACAGAACAGAGGATCGGGGAGAAGGGAGAGAATCTATTATGGAGTGAAAGGAGGTAATTTGGTGAACCTCTGCTACTGCGCCGTGACAGCGGCGGCCGTGTTTTTATTTGCGGGTGCATTTATGAGGATTTTTATAGGATCCGGCAGTTTGGAGGTAATTGCCATAGGAAAAGAGTACCTACATGTTATGAGTCTTTTCTATGTTTTAAGCGGTGTATGCAATGTATTTCAGGGATTTTTCAGAGGAATGGGCCTGCCACGTCTGACGCTGTACGCGACTTCGCTTCAAATTATTATCAGGGTTATTGTCTCTTATTGTCTTTCAGGCAGATTTGGAATAACGGCGGTTGCACTTGGCGTTATTGTGGGATGGATGTGTATGGCGGGTTTTCAGACTGCCGTTTATTTGCAGCTCATAAGCCATAAAATTAAAATAGCCGGAATCAAAGCGTAAATTCTATCTGGTATGAAAAAAGCAAAGAGCCGAAGCGAAGCTTTGCGCTTTTCTTTTTTGTGCCTTTCAGAAAGCCAAATGAAGGCGGCTGCTTCATAATTTTTTATTCGTGCAGCGGATTGACTATATGGGAGGCTTTGAGGATAACCTTGTGATAAATTATAATTCAGCGGAGAAACCTCAAAACCTGTGGTATCATGTTCATTACTTTCGCCAGGGACAAAAAAAGCCGCTGCGGATTTTGTTCTCTCTCCTCAACGCTTTCACATACCATGTGTTTGGCGTTTTCGTCGAACCCGTTCCAAAATCCTTGCGCTGCAAGGTCAGCACATTTTTCGCTTTGCTCAAAAGCTCGCTGGGCTCGGCGCATTTATCTTTGCGCTGCAAGGTCAGCACATTTTTCGCTTTGCTCAAAAGCTCGCTGGGCTCGGCGCATTTATCTTTGCGCTGCAAGGTCAGCACATTTTTCGCTTTGCTCAAAAGCTCGCTGGGCTCGGCGCATTTATCTTTGCGCTGCAAGGTCAGCACATTTTTCGCTTTGCTCAAAAGCTCGCTGGGCTCGGCGCATTTATCTTTGCGCTGCAAGGTCAGCACATTTTTCGCTTTGCTCAAAAGCTCGCTGGGCTCGAGCCATTTATCTTTGGTACCGCCAGCGGTTAACATAACCGCGAGAGGTTTGGCATGCATTAGTCGTTCCTCCTGTCGCTCACGCCTGCGGCGTCCGGCTTGCTTGCCGGTAACCAATACCTTTGCTGCGCAAATGACCGCTTTTATGATATAATATCCGTGAAAAAGCGGAGAGAAGCTGAAAAAGGAACAAAATGACTGCCTGCAGGCAAAGAGTGTTACTTTGAAAGCTTCGAGGAGCAACGCGACCGACAAAACCGAAGGTTTTGGAGGAACTCCGCGAAATTTATGATATAATATGAATAACCGTACGGGAAAATAAAACAGGAGCAGTGCCGTACAGGAAGGAGCAGTGTATGAAAAATTATAAAATAGTATTAAAATATGACGGAGGAAGATATAACGGATGGCAGAAGCAGGGGAATACAGTCAATACCATTCAGGAAAGGATTGAAACTGTACTGTCTAAAATGATCGGGTCTGAGGTGGAGATAGCGGGGTCGGGCAGAACGGATGCGGGTGCCCATGCCGCGGGACAGGTTGCGAACTTTAAGCTGGAAACTTCCATGAAGACCGAAGAGCTGATGGATTATTTGAATCAATACCTGCCCCATGATATTGCGGTGACAAGTATTAAGGAGATGCCGTTTCGGTTTCACAGCAGACTGAACGCCAAAAAGAAGAAATACCTGTATCGTATCTGGAATAGTAAAATACCCAATGTTTTTTTGCGGAATTATATGTATCAATGCAGGGAGGCTCTTAATATAAAGGCAATGGAGGAGGCAGGACGGTATTTTTTGGGCGAGCATGACTTTAAGGCCTTTTGCTCCAACAATAGGATGAAAAAAACCACAGTCAGGACAATATATGATATTTCTGTTGATAAAGACGGGGACGAAATTCGCATTTTATTCAGCGGCAACGGATTTTTGTATAACATGGTTCGAATTATGACAGGCACGCTTATTGAAGTGGGTGAGGGAAAACGTCGGCCCGAGGAAATCAAAGATATTTTAGAGGGAAGAGACAGGGAAAAAGCGGGATTTACAGCGCCTGCTTATGGTCTTATACTTATGGAGGTCAGCTATTGAGACAAGGGGATTGTTTCGGTAAATTGTAAACGCGCGTGTATTTGACTTGTCAGATGGAGATTCAGGACCTTTCTCAACCGACGGCTGACGTTGGTAAAGTACAGAAAAGACAGAATGAAAGACATAGAAACCTTATATAGAGGGAAATATATTATGAAAACAGGGAAAGAGGACAGTACTGTCAGCCTTAGTTGACGAAACTGTGTTTCGGCACTATACTTTATATAAGTGTCCTTTCGGCACAATTTGACTTTTGGGGGAGAACAAAATGTATCATTCAAATGTTTATGATGTGATTGCCGTCGGCATTGGTACAGGCTATTCCTTATTTGTATTTGCAATAGCTGTGCTTTCCATTGTCGCGGTGTGGAAAATCTTTACTAAGGCGGGCATACCCGGATGGGCGTCTCTGATACCGATTTATAATGTGTATTGCCTTTGTAAAATTACCTTTGGTAGCGGCTGGATGTTTTTGTTAATGATTATACCGATTCTCAATATTGTTATTGCCATTATGCTTTGCTTTAAGCTGGCAAAGGTTTTTGGGTACGGCATTGCCTTCGGATTTGGTCTGCTGGTTTTTAATACTATTTTTATACTGATTCTTGGCTTTGGCAGCAATTCCTATATTGGACCTGACAGAAGCTGAACAAAAAAACAGTCTGTTTCTTGGAAACAGGCTGTTTTTTTGCCCTTGTATTATCGTATTCCCGCAGAGAAGAAATTGATATTATTTCAATAGATACAAAAAATAATGGAAAGTATAACGAACCGATTATGGAAAACAGGGGGTTATTTGTGCGGATAAGGAAGAGCGGATTCCAGTGTTATGTCTTCCTTTAAATGAAAATGATTTTTTTGGAAGGTCAAATATCCCTCTTTCTGCAGCTTGCTCAGCTCATTTGACATGGCGCTTCTGTCGACAGCAAGGTATTCTGCCAGCTGCTGACGGTTAAAGGGTATCTCAAAGGATGGAGAGGCGCATTTCAGGGATTGGTCGGACAGATAGGATAATAGCTTTTCCCTTGTTGTTTTTTTCGCCATGTGTTCCATTTTTTTTGTCAGCATGAGATTTTTTTCTGATAGCACTGAAAGCAGATTCCGGATCAGGCGGCTGTGAAAGTCACAGGCGGAGGTGCATACATTCATTACCCTAAAGATGTCCAGAAAAAGAATGCTGCAGTTTTCAGCCGCTACAGCACTGACCTCAATTGTGCCGGACTGTGCGCAGGCATAGGCTTCTCCGAACAGGTTGCCGCAGGAAGCCTCCCCTATGATAGTGCGGTTTCCCCAAAAATCTTCCTTTACAATATGAACTGCACCTGATAATACCAGTCCGATTCGATGTATTTTTTCTCCGCTTCGGAATATAAAAACGCCTTTTTGAAAATTTTTTTCCCGCGCTGAGAGGCAGGACAGCATGGAGCTTATCTCTTTTTCCTCAATTCCGCGGAACAGGGGAGATTTTTTTAATATTTTGCAGTTTTCCATATTTTTCTCCTATTTCGTTGTAAAAACAACATATTTGTTTGATTTATTATAATATACTGTTTTCAGAAAGTCAATCAGAAAGGGGAATGAAAAATGGAGAAGGAAATGTTTTGTTTTCAGTGTGAACAGACTGCGGGGTGCAGCGGGTGCATGGGTAAGACAGGCGTATGCGGCAAAAGCGCCGACTGCGCTAATTTGCAGGATGAACTGACAGGAGCTTTGATAGGACTTAGCAGGGTTTGTGACACCAATGGGAAAAGAAAGGAAACTGACAGGCTGTTGCTGGAGGGCTTATTTACGACAGTTACAAATGTAAATTTCAATGAAGATACGATACAGGAAATGATTGAGAGAGTAAACAGGGAAAAAGCCCTTATTATGCCGGGGTGTTCTGCATGTGCTTTTCCCTGCGGCCATAACGGCAATTATGATATGAGCCGGCTCTGGGAAGAAAATGAGGATATTCGTTCCCTGAAATCGTTGATTCTGTTTGGTATCAGGGGAATGGCCGCTTATGCCTATCACGCTATGATTTTGGGATATGAAGAGGAGGAAGTGCTGCGCTTTTTTTATAAAGCACTCTTTGCCATAGGGGAGGACTGGGGTATGGATGAACTGCTTCCCTTAGTAATGGAAACGGGGAAGGTAAACCTGAAATGTATGGAAATGCTTGACAGAGCAAACACAGAAAGCTTTGGAACACCGGAACCCACAAGGGTTTCTCTCACGGTAGAAAAGGGCCCTTTTATTGTAATTTCAGGCCATGACCTGTACGATTTGAAGCTGCTTTTGGAGCAGACGGAGGGGAAGGGGGTGAATATTTATACCCATGGTGAGATGCTTCCGGCGCATGCCTATCCTCTTTTGAGAAAATATTCTCATTTGAAAGGAAATTATGGCACAGCGTGGCACAATCAGCAGAGGGAATTCCAGGATCTTCCCGCTCCAATACTGTTTACAACAAACTGTATTATGCCTGTAAAGGAAAGCTACGCTGACAGGGTATTTACAACGGAGGTGGTTTCTTATCCGAAAATGCGCCATATTGGGGAAGAAAAGGATTTCTCGCCTGTCATTGAAAGAGCTCTCGCCCTGGGCGGTTTTTCTGAGAACAGGCAATTTAAGGGCATAAACGGCGGCGATGAGGTTATGACGGGCTTTGGTCACGGTGCTGTGTTATCTGTGGCGGATAAGGTGATAGAGGCGGTGAAAAGCGGAGAAATAAAACACTTTTTCCTTGTGGGCGGCTGTGACGGCGCCAGAGGCAACAGAAGCTATTATACGGATTTTGTGAGACAGACGCCTGAGGATACGGTTATTTTGACGCTGGCCTGCGGTAAATACCGCTTTAATGATTTGGATTTGGGAACCATAGGAGAGCTTCCGAGAATCATGGATATGGGACAGTGCAACGACGCTTACAGTGCCATAAAGGTTGCAGTTGCTCTGTCAGAGGCATTCGGATGCGGTGTCAATGAGCTGCCGCTTTCCATGGTGCTCTCCTGGTATGAACAGAAGGCGGTTTGTATTCTGCTTACTTTACTGTATCTAGGTATACAAAATATCACAATTGGACCGAGTCTGCCCGCTTTCCTCTCCCCTAATATATTACAATATCTGATAGAGCAGTATCATATTTCACCTATCAGTACGCCGCAGGAGGATCTGAAAAAAATGCTCGGGTAAGAAGAAGCCCCTAGAAGTTTGGAAAAAAGGCCCCCAGAAAAAATTATATCAATCCCGTACTATTTTATATAAATAAACTTCCAGCATGAAGAACAATACCGGCATGAAAGAATACAGTTTTATGTGCTTGTAAAAACATTGTCCTTGCTATATGATAAAAGAAAAAGCAGGGAGGATTATAATATGCGAACAAATCAGCTGTATGATATTTATCAGAAATATGAAAGACCTTTTTATGTTTATGAGGAGGAGATATTAAGACGGCAGACAGAGATGCTGAAGAATACGCTGCCTAAATTTGAATTTTTATATTCTGTGAAAACGAATCCTATGGAATCCATAGTCGCTTTTGTCGCAAAGCAGGGCTTTGGCGCTGACGCCGCTTCTGTTGAGGAGGTAATGAAGGGAGTCCGTGCGGGAATACCAAAGGATAAAATTATTTTTTCCTCTCCCGGACGGACAATGCGGGATTTTGAGGAAACCTATGATAAGGCGGTAATCACTGCTGACAGCTTTCATGAGCTGGAAATGCTTCAGGAGTTGGCCGAAAAGAAAGATATTCACTTAAAGGTTGGTATCCGCATCAATCCTGACTATACCATGTCAGGCGGAAAGGGGACAAGCAACAAATTCGGTGTGGACGAGGAAGAGCTGCCAAAGAGAAAGGAATTTTTTGCGTCACTGAAAAATATTTCAATCTGCGGCGTTCATGTACATATCCAGTCACAGATCTTATCCTATGAAACGTTATACCGTTATTATAAAAAGGTGCTGGAGCTGTCTGTATACTGTCAGGAGGAAATGGGCTTTTCAATCGAATTTGTCAATTTCGGCGGCGGTGTTGGACTGGTTTATGATAAAAGCAAGGAAAGTCCCCTGGACATTGAAATGCTGTCAAAAAAATGTGACGGCATATTAGACGAAATGAAGGATAAGCTGCATGCCAGACTGATTATTGAAAGCGGCCGTTTTGTTGTCTGTGAAGCGGGAACCTATTATACACCGATTATTGACAGCAAAATTTCAAGAGGCATGAAATATCTTCTGGTAAAAAATACGTTAAATGGTTTTATGAGACCGTCTCTTGCGGAAATGATAAAGGGTTATTGCGGGGATGGAGAAATTCCTGCCTGTGAGCCGCTGTACACGGAAGAAAATGCCTTTGCCTTTGGGGTAGTCGGCAAAGAAACGAATGCAGAAAAGGAAACTGTTACAATCTGCGGAAATTTATGTACCGGCGCTGATGTTATGGCAAAAAGCGTACTGCTGCCAAAGGCGGAAATCGGAGATTTGATTTCTGTTGATCATGCGGGCAGCTATGCGTTTTCTCTATCCGCTCTGTTGTTTTCCAGCCATAAGCTTCCTCTTCAGGTATACCTTGGCGAAGACGGCACGGCTTTGATAGAGGAATAAACTTTTCCTTACTTGGGTTTGCTCAGGCGTTTTTCTATGTTGTCAGGCTGTTTTATTTAAAATGTGAGAAAAAGCGGGAGACAGTTTTATCAAGGAACTGCCTCCCGCTGCTAAATTGTCCTGGGGTCAGACACAGTTTTGGAGGATAGCCGTTGCTTGTTCTGAAATAACTGTAGAATGACAGATTAAATTTTACTTACTTTTTTTCTGACTGATGTAAAAAAGGAATGGTTTATCAAGCCCAACAGCAAAATGCCAAGGATAAGTGTGCCTCTCAATACGGCGGCAAGTATTTGTTTTTTTTTAGGCAAAAAGATTTTGCAGTTGCCCGCAATAGCTTCTGAAACGGCCTGTTTTTATTGCCATATTCTGGTTTGCGGGATATTCTTGTATTGCTTTTGTATGAAAAGCTGCATTCCTGCCGCATCTGAAGCGGACAGGCATAAAAATATAACGGCACAATCAGCATCCAAATGCCGCTTGTCATAGATACCTTGTCTCCTCATTAATATATAAATGATTGATATTATGGATTTCTATTACAATTTCTTTTTTTGGTTTATTTAAAAAAAATCGGTATGTGATTTAAGCTTGAAACAGCATTTATTTTCATTGACAGAGGAGAAAAAACATGATATACTGAGACAGTATTTAAGGTGTATGTATAAGATTTCACATATTTGTAGAGATTATATGATCACTGGATATAATTTGTACAAATATGTGATTTTTTTATGTGACTTTGAGTAAAAAATAATTTTGAGGAGGTACCTAACATGAATGAAGGTACAGTAAAATGGTTTAACGCAGAAAAAGGTTTTGGTTTTATTTCCGTAAACGGCGGAGATGATGTATTCGTACATTTCTCAGCAATTCAGGGTGACGGTTTCAAAACATTGGAAGAGGGCCAGTCTGTAAGATTTGATATCGTACAGGGCGCACGCGGCGCACAGGCTTCCAACGTAACAAGAATGTAATTTGCGGCAGACGCCAAAAGCTGTTCATTTATGGACAGCTTTTTTTTGTGAGGAAATATATTTTGAATAATGAGATGAAAACGGATGATAACGGACAAGCTCTAAAAATAACTATCAGCGGCTGATTCAAACGGTGAACATTGATATAAAAGCAGAGTTTGAACAATACGAAAAGTTCAGAATACCAGCCACGCTGCGTCATGATTGCAGAGCAATAAATAAGGAATAAAGGAAACGGCTTGACCGAAAAAGGGTCAAGCCGTAAATCCAGCCACGCTGCGGCATGATTGCGCAAAAAATAGGAATAAAGGAAACGGCTTGACCGAAAAAGGGTCAGGCCGTAAATCCAGCCACGCTGCGGCTGGATTTCATTGCCGGGAACGTTCAAATCTGGGCATAAGGACAGATAATATAATATTGTCTATTATTTTAACCAACTCTTCCCGGGGAACGGCTCCCTCCTCACTGAACCACCGGCGTATAATGCCGATAATACCGTATCCGAGAAAGCAGAAATTATACTCCGATTGTATTTTATCCGCGTTATGAAGAAGAAGTCCCTTCTGCACTTCAAACCCTTTTTCCGTTATGACGTCAATCAATTTGTTCAGGTAGCTGTTGCCGGAGGGACTGACAAACATAATTCTGCAAATCTCCTGGTTTTCCTCAATATAGTCAAAAATTTGGTTGATAATATCAAAGGCAGAAAGGTTGTCCTGCGTAGGACGGTAGTTTTCAATTAACTGAACAAATGTGTCAATCAGTTCATTTTCTACCTTTTCAAGAAGGTCATAGGTATCACAGTAGTGCAGATAGAAGGTGCCTCTGTTTAAGTCGGCCCGCTCGGTGATATCCTTTACGGTGATATCTTTGAACTCCTTTTCACACATCAGCTCCGCCAATGCTTTTCGGAGCATTTTTTTTGTCCTTTTAATCCTGCGATCCTCTTTTTCCACAGCCATAATCCCCAAATCCTTTCCTTACAGTTAGTAGACATATAAATTATTTTTGTTGATTATTATACATCAAAATAAATATTGATTATTGTTTTATCATACATATAGTATTATAATACACATACGAACAAAAAGCAACACCATGTTTATTAATGGGGGGACACAATATATGGGACTGAACAAAATAATTGACTTTATCATAAACAAAAGAAAGCTTGTGGAAAAGCTGTTTGGCATTATGGTCATAATCAGCATTATTTGTATCCCATTTGTAAAGGTCAACTATGACTTGAGCGAGTATCTGCCGGAATCGGTGGCCTCCAGGCAGGGACTGAATATTATGGAGGATGAATTCGGGTATCCGGGTACAGCAAGAATTATGATAGGGCCTGTTTCTATCTACGAGGCAAAGGTATATAAGGATAAAATAGAAAATGTAGACGGTGTGGATATGGTGATGTGGGCAGATTCCTCCCAGGATGTATACCAGTCCAGCATTTTTATTAAATACAGGGACATTGAGGATTACTACAAGGACGATTATGCTGTGATGGACGTTACCTTTGATGAGGGGGATTCCAGCAGTCTGACCCATCAGGCAATAGATAAAATAAAAGAAATTACAGGGGATAAGGGTTATTTTGCAGGGACGGCGGTACAGAACAAATCCCTGAGTGAAACACTGATACGGGAGGTTTCCGTTGCCCTTGTACTTGGTGTTTTTATGATAGGAGCCATATTGTGTCTGACAACTACCTCCTGGTTTGAGCCTGTGCTGTTTTTGCTGATTATGGGTATTGCCATCATTATCAATATGGGAACCAATATTGTATTGGGGACTATTTCTTTTTTAACCTTTGCGGTGGCGGCTATTTTGCAGCTGGCAACCTCCATGGACTACTCCATATTCCTGCTTCATGCCTTTACCAGATATAAGGAGCAGGGCCAGGACTCCAATGAGGCCATTGCCAATGCCATCAGGGAGTCCGTATCCAGTATTTTATCCAGCGGCACGACGACTGTTGTCGGTTTTATCGTTCTTGCATTTATGCGTTTTACCATAGGCAGGGACATGGGAATCGTATTGGCAAAGGGTATTATTATCAGTATGATTACGGTTTTGTTTTTGATGCCCTCTTTAATACTGCGGTGGAATGAGCGTACGGAAAAATACGCCCACCGATCCTTTATGCCGTCCTTCCGTCCTTTGGGAGAATTTATACACAAAATAAGATATGGAATTCTGGCTTTTGTCTTAATCATTACCATACCGGCCTATGTGGGGCAGGGGATGAATTCCTTCCTTTATGGAAATGACGCCCTTGGATCCAGTGAGGGAACTAAGGTGTATGAGGATGAAAATGCCATTAATGAGCGGTTTGGCAAAAGCAATCTGATGCTGGCCTTAGTGCCGAATTCCTCCATGGTGACAGAGAAGCTTCTGAGCGATGAGATTGAGTCCCTTCCCTACACAAAGAGTGTAACCTCTCTTGCGGGTACGCTGCCGGAGGGAATACCGGAGGGCTTTTTGCCTGAGAATTTGACGGGTCAGCTCCACACGGAGGAGTATTCCAGAATACTGATTATGGTGCGTTCCTCCAATGAAAGTGAATTTGCTTTTCAATGCTCCGATGAGATACAGTCTATACTCCAAAAATATTATCCAGAAAACTCTTATCTGGTTGGCGTAACGCCCTCCACCCAGGATATCAAAGCAACCATTACCGATGACTACAGCAGGGTTAATATTATATCTTTGCTTGGCGTAGCTATTGTTGTTATGTTCACCTTCCGCTCCGCTATTGTGCCGATTATCGTTATGATACCCATTGAGGTTGCTATCTTTATTAACATGGCAATCCCTTATTTATTGGGAGACACCATGATATTTATGGGCTATATTATTGTAAGCTGTCTGCAGCTGGGAGCGACTATTGACTATTCCATACTGGTGACCAGTAATTATCTGGCGGCCAGAGATCAGCATGATAAAAAGGAGTCTGCTATTCTCACCATCACCAAAAGCGCGTTGTCCGTTCTAACCAGCGGCGCCATACTGACAACGGCAGGCTATGGCCTGTTTTTCACCTCCTCCGTTGCGGCCATTGCCGATATTGGACGGCTGGTTGGAAGGGGTGCTCTATTCAGTATGCTTCTGGTTTTGGGACTTCTGCCCATCCTTTTGATTTTGGGAGATAATTTCATTTTCAATCAAAAAAGAAGGATGGATAAGCTGATACGGGAGAGAAGAAGGCTGAGGGCCGAGCTGAAGGAAAACATCAGGGAAAAATTAGGACATTCGCTTGATTTGAAATAAGGGGAGGATCACAATGAAAAAAAAGAGAATATTGACAGTATGCCTCGCGGCGGCAGTTGCAGTTTCTTCGTTTGGGCCTTCTGTGTATGGTGCGCAGCCCGGCGTTTCAGCGGACGAGGCGGTTTATGTAAATCTGGATTATTATGGGATACAGAAGGACATCAGCATTGTAAAAGGATGCAGCCTGAATAAAAACAGGGAATTTACGGATTACGGCGCCTATGAGGATGTAATTAACATGACGAATTACGCTGTGCCGCAGGTCAAGGGCGATTCTGTTACATGGAAATTTGAGGATGATGTTGACAGGTTTTATTTTGAGACAAAGCCAAAGGACGGGGCAATCATACTGCCATGGTCCTTTGATGTATCCTACAAGCTCAATGGTGTTCCCAAAAAAGCGGAAGAACTCAGAGGCGCTTCCGGTCTGGTTGAAATCAATATTGAGGCGATACCAAATGAAAAGGCTTTGGACTATTATAAAAACAATATGCTTTTACAGGTGGCGACAATGGTAAATACAGAGGATGCCTATTCTCTGGAGGCGCCGGGAGCACAGCTTCAGTCTATGGGCACCTACAAGGCGGTTATCTTTGCGGCGCTTCCGGGAGAGCATACCACCTTTACGCTCAGAATCGGCACAGACAGTTTTGAGACAGACGGCATTACTATGATGATGATACCGGGAACGCTGGAGCAAATGAAGGAAATCAAGGATATTAAGGAGGCTAAGGATAAAATCAAGGATTCCGCTGACGCCATCCATGACAGTCTGAATGATATTATCGGAACCCTTGAGGGGATGAGCGGCGGCCTCAGCGAGACCAGAGAGGGCCTGAAGGGATTGAATGCAGCCAGGGACACCATCAGTAAGGGAAAGGATGCGTTATACGGAAATGCCGATGAGGCGCTGGATGATTTATCCAACATTTCGGAGGAGCTGAATAAGCTGGTGCCCCATTTGCAAAATGCCCAGACGCTGGTGACGGATATTAACGGAAATATAAATGATATTGTTGCGACAATTGACAGCTCCAAGAAGCAGCTGGAGGAATTCAAGAGTTCCATGACGGCGATACAATCAGATATTGAAAGCCTTCGGACAATGCTCAAGGATATGGATGCAAAAAAAGAGGACAGAAAGGAAATATTCAAAAATATTAAGGGCAATTTGAAAAGAATCAGCGACAGCATGGATGAGCTTAGGGGGGACTGCCAGAATATGAAAACCTCCTCGGCAATGCTTCACACCTCCACAAACGAGCTGAAAAATATATCCAATTACGTCTACACCATCAATTATGCTATCAAGCAGTGCCTTACCTCTCTTGTGGCAGGAGGCGTCATTCCCCCTGAGGTGGGCGGCTCCATCGGCGAGGCGACAGGATCCATTGACGAAGATCTGAGGCAAATTGAACACTACTGCAATAATTCCCTTACAGATTTGGCAGATTTTCTGGACTCCACAGAGGATATGTTTAACGACTTAAAGGGCTTGTGTGAAAGCGGCAGCAACCTTTCTGACGCGCTGCAAAAGGGTGTGGATTTGGGAGATGAATATCTTGTTTTACTGGAGGATAATTATGATAATTTTGATTCTCTTCTGGAGGAGACAGAAAATATCAGCCGGACCTTTACAGAATCCTTTGACCAGATGACAAAGCTGATTGATAATGTGGATACCCTAAACGATACTTTGAACAATTATAAGGACGGCACCGTTTCCATGCTCAAGGATATGGAGACTTTGACAACACAGCTTGGAAAGGGCCTTACAAGCTCCGTCAATTTTTTTACCGCTTTTGAAAATCTGCTGAGACAAAGCGGCAATCAGCTGGACGCTGGAACCATGGATACTTTAAACGGCCTCATCGGCGTTTTACAGCAGGGAATAGACGGTATTGCAAAAACACCTACGCTGAGAAACGCCAATGATACGATTAAGGACGCAGTGGATAAAGAGCTGGACACTTACGAAAACGAGAATAACCTTTTGAATCTGGATGCGGAACAGGAAATGATTTCCTTTACCTCCTCCAAAAACCCTGCGCCGGATTCCATACAGGTCATTTTGAGGACAGATGAAATCACAAAAGACGATATGGACGACGGAATTACAGATTTTGAGGGGACGCCCCAAAAGGAGGGCTTCTTTGCCCGCATCGGCTCTATTTTCAAGAAGATAGCCGATAAAGTGAAATCCATTTTTGAGTAAAATTGCCCATGAATAAAAAGCAAAACCGCGGACATCTTCCACGCCCGCCTGCTTTTGGAAGCGCATAAGCAATACTTTTCTCAAAATAAAGCGGAAGGATACCGAAAAGAAATCCAGCTGCCGAAATTGATTTTTCGCAGTATAATACTGAATTTTCTCGATTTACAATAAACAAACCGGACTGTATTGCAGCCCGGTTTGTTTTTATGTGAAAAACAAATGTGGTGTACTATGCCGAAAAAAAGGCTTGGAATGGTGAATTTTGGGCAAAAATGCGTGTTTTGGGGGTGACAGAAAGGAATTTTATGGTATAATGATGATAAATTCTTGCGGAGATACCTTGAATCTACGGTTTCATGTTCGTCACTTTTGCCAGGGACAAAGCCGCCTGCGGCGTCCGGCTTTTTTGACGGTGGCCAGTACCTTTGCTGCGCAAATGGCTGCCTATGCTGCACACTTTAACAGGCAAGCTTGTATGTGTGCTTCTTAAGCGCCTTTTTCTCCGCTTTTATGCTATAATGTTCGCGAAAAAGTGGAGAGAAGCCGAAAAAAGAATAATCGGACTGCAAAGCAGGCAGGGAGTGATTCTTAGAAGGCTTCGTTGAGCAATGCGGCCGACAAAGCCGAAGGTTTTGGAAGTTCTCCGCGTAAATTTATGGCATAATGATAAAATATTTGAACAGAAGTCTTTTTCAGAAAGACAGATTGGCTGATGGCACCAAGGGTTATTATACTTTATTTATATTATCAGAAGGGGTGTTTTATATGAGCTACAAATTGGAGGAGAACAGCTGGCAGGAATTGAAGGAAAAGCAGCAGAAATGTGATGTTGCTATTATCCCTATCGGAAGTGTGGAGCAGCACGGCTACCACCTTCCTCTGGGAACGGATTCCTATGTTGCCAAAATTTTAGGGGAGGAGGCCGCGGAAAAGACAGGGGCAATTGTAACGCCTCCTGTATGGTTTGGGTGGAGTCCTCATCATATGGCGCTGCCGGGCACTGTCACCATACGGCCGGATGTTTTGGTGGAGTATGTATATGATGTCATTTCCTCCCTCAACCAGCACGGCTACCGGAAATTTGTGCTGATTAACGGCCATAGAATTGTCAATGTGACCTGGATGCAGATAGCGGCCCAAAAGGCACAGAGTAATCTGGGAGTGAAGGTAAAGATATTTGATCCGGCTTTTATGTCCAAGGACATTGTGAAGGAACTGGGCTTCGGACCTGTAGGCCATTCAGAGGAGATAGAGACTTCCCATATTTTATACAAAATGCCGGAGTTTGTTCATCTGGAAAAGGCGGTGGATAACCCCGTGAAGGAGGAGGATTTGTATTCCGTTGACCCATGCTTCAGCCATGACACCCTCTGTTATGTGCCAAGTACGGTGGATCATATCAGGCATGCCGGTGAAATTGCAGGGGGCACAACCGGTGAGCCGTCCAAGTCAGACGCGGCGAAGGGCAAAGTATACCATGACCATCTCATTGATAATCTGGTAAAGATTATAAACGGACTGAAATAAGAAAGGGCAGGGGAGAGTATGAAAAAGAGTAAAGGGGAATTGCTTTTTTATATTGTTATGATTGTGAGTGTATTGATGGTTAACCCGCCGATACTGTCATTTGTCAATGATTATTGTGTGGAAAACCCGCTGATGTTTCAGTATCCCACTATGTGGCTGTGGCTTGAATTCTGGTTTGTTGTCATGATTATAGACTTTGTGATTGCCGCTTTTAAGCTGAAAAGCTGGAATTGCAGCCAGGATCAGAAGGAAATTGTTCCCGTAGACAGGGATAATAAAAACTAGGAGGGCGAGATAATGAATACAGGATTGTGGATTTTATTCGGGTATATGATTGTCCTTCTGGGAATCGCGCTGTATGCGGCAAAGCAGGACAAAAAGAATATCAAGGACTTTACAACCGGCGGCGGCCTGGGTATTTTTGTGCTGACGCTGACCTTCAGCGCTACCTATCATAGCTCCTATGCTTTTTTGGGTGCAGGCGGCTTTGTGTATACCCATGGCATCGGCTGGTGGGTAAACGGCTTATGGACAGTGCTGCCAGGCGTTTTGTTCTGGATTTGGGGCAGACGTTTCTGGTTTGTGGGCAAAAAATATGGCTATATGTCTATTTCCGATTATGTATCGGATGTGTATCAGAGCGATCTGCTGGGGCTTCTTGTCAGCGCCATCTGCCTGCTTTTCACTATCCCCTATGTTGCCATGCAGGCCATAGGCAGTGGGTACATATTCCAGGTTATCAGTAACGGTCAGCTCAGCTATACCGTCGGAACCTTTTTCTTTTTTGCCATTATGATTGTGTTGGTATTTTTGGGCGGCATGAAGGGTGTTGCCATAACGGACGCGGCACAGGGCGTTTTCATGTGGGTCGGCCTTGTTATCGGCTCACTTTGGATACTTCTGAAAAATTTTGGCTCTGTGGGAGAAGCTTACGCTCAGGCGTTCCAGGCGGTGCCTGCTCTTTTTACACTGCCGGGGCCAAAGGGCCTTGTCACGCCTGGGGACTGGCTTTCCCGCTGGCTTGTCATCACCATTGGCATGATGATGTTTCCGCATATTACACTGCGCTTTTTTGCAGGTAAATCACTCAGGGTATTGAAGTGGTCCTCTGTGTTTTCATCCATCTATTTGACATCCATTTATATTTTTACACCCGCTATCGGTATGGCCGGAAATGTGCTTATGCCGGGTATTGCATCAGCTGACACTATATTCCCCGAGCTTTTGCTGAAATACACACCTATGGTGTTTGCGGCTCTGGTAATTGCCGGTGCCCTGGCGGCGTCCATGTCAACGGGAGACTCTCAGCTTCATGCGGTAAGCGCCCTGGTATCGACGGATGTTTACAAAAAATATGTCAACAAAAAGGCGGATGACTATACGCTGTACAAGGTGGCAAAAATAAGCGTTCTGGTGTTTGGTATTATCTCCGTAATCTTCGCTTTGCAAAAGCCTGATATGTTGGGCAACATCCTGAATCTGGCCAACAGCGGCGTTGCGGCTTTGGCGCCTACAGTTATCGGCGGCGTTTACTGGAAAAAAGCGACGAAGCAGGGCGCTCTTGCAAGTATAGTAATTGGAGAGGGCGTTATGGTTGTTTTAACCTATATCACTAAGACATCTCCTCTTGGCTTGAGCGGCGGTCTTTGGGGTATGCTGGTGGCCTTTGTCGTTTTCCTTGTTGTTTCTTCAGTGACGCAGAAGGAAATCCATCCGCATACAGTAGAGGTTATTGATGAAATCAACGGTTTTTTTGAGAAAGCTTGACGGCTTGGCAAGCGGACTGTAACTGAATTTTTTCTGTCAAAAGGCAGAAGCAGATTAAATCAGCTTTTAAACTTTGGCCCTCCACGTGTTTTAATTGGGAGGGCTTTATTCTATTGAAATAAAAATAACTGAAATATGATGGCAGACTGAAATAAAACAGAAGGAAGAAAAGAGGCTTGTTTATTATTTATGGTGAGAAGTGACCAAGTAAAACGCAGGTTTTACGAGGAACACCGCATTTTTGATAGAATGAACGTTAAGTTTAAGCGGAGAACCTCGAAATCTGCGGTTTCTCGCTCATCACTTTTGCCAAAGGCAAAAGCCGCTGCTGCGGATTTTATTCTCTCTCCACAACGCTTACACATTCCATGTGTTTGGCGTTATCGTCTAAACCGTTCCAAAATTCTTGGGTTGCGCTCCAAGTGCTCCTCCTGTCGCTCACACCTGCGGTGTCCGGCTTTCTTGCCGGTGAGCGTACATTTGCTGCGCAAATGGTTTCTTATGAACACCCTTTTACAGGCGAGCCTGCACAGTGTGCTCATTAGCCGCCCTTTTCTCCGCTTTTATGATATAATATCCGCAAACAAGGGTTGAGAAAGCCGAAAAAGAAACAGTCTGGCTTTTTTAAAGGCAAAGAGTGTTTCTTTGAAAGATTCGAGGAGTGTTGTTTTAATGATATAATAGACACAAAGGGGTGATGGCAATGAAAGCGTTTTACTTTTTGAGAAGAATTGCAATTATGGCGGCTGTTGCAGTATTTTTGTTATCGTCTCCCATTTCTATCTCCGCGGCGGAAAATGGAGAGCAGTTTGACGGACTTGCCTGCAATAAACTGAAAATGGATCCGATGTGGAAAACAGCGGAAAAGAATTTGAACGGGAAAAAGGTGAATTTCTATTTTCAGGGCTCCCACAGTTTAATCGGCTGTGATTTAGCAGGGCCTTCTGTGATTGAGGTAGAGGAGATGAAGGGAGGCGCCTTAAGAAAAGGGGATAAGTTATATTTTAAAATAGATGGTTTGCCCTTTTATGAAAAGGCAGTGAAAACTGCGCAAAAGGGAGGTTTGGATCTCAGCGCAAGTGTGGAGGACGGCATGCTTGTGCTGACGGTGGAGCAGGAGAGCACGGATAAGTCCTATGTCAGTTTTCAGGTTTATGGAGACATGAGAAAGATTACCGCCGATTTCTCTCATACATTGCAGCAGTCCTTTCCCTATGGATTGTATCTGGCGGGCGGAAATGAGTTAAAGGATAATGCTTTTGACTTTATGGAAATGGACGAGATGCTGTTTGACTGTATTTTTACACTGGAAAAGGGAAGCCCTAAAGAAATAAAAGAAGAAAAGAAAGAGGTATTGTCAAAGGACGGCAGTATTTTGTTTACAACATATGGCTCCTGTAACATGTTTGTCAGAGATACCTTTATGCATCCGGCTTCCATTGATTTGAAGGAGACTGGGGCAGGGCAGATGAAAAAAGGGGATAAAATTTATTTTGCTGTACCCAAAATGACCTTTTGCAGCCCTCTGTTTTTGGATATCACAGGGGATATGGAGGCAGATTACAGCGTAAACGATAATGGGGATCTGGCAGTGGAGATAAAAAAGGAGAGTACGGTACCCTCCGAAATTTCTATGAATATGGTATTTTTAAAGCGGAAGGAAGAAGAGAATTTTCGCCTCCGTGAATCCTTTTATTATCCCCTGTGGCTTGTCGGCGGGGATAAATATGAGAACAATATGTTTTCAAATTTGGAAGATACGGTACTTGATGAAAGGTTTTTGGCTGTGCGCCAGGAGACGGAGGATGAGAGAATAGGACTCAATGACATGTACCTGTTTCTGGCGGCCGGCAGCGATACGGTTTATTGGAATGATGGGGAATATCACCTGAAGGAGAAACCGTATCTGAAAAACGGCTCCATGATGGTTCCGCTGCGGGAGTTTACAAGGCTGTTTTTTCCTGATAAGGACGAGGGACTTGAATGGAATGAAGAGGCCCGGACAGTTTCTGTTTTGAAGGGCTTATCCTATGAGAACTATTCCATGACGGTTGGAGACAGCAGAGTGAAGAGGCTTTTGGATGGCCGGTACTTTGATATGGGAGGCGCGCCGGAATTAAAAAACGGGGTTTTGTATGTGCCGTTGCGGGGCGCTTTATGGTATTACATGGGCCCTTACCATTCTGATGATTTCATTCACTATTTTGAAGACAGACAAACTGTGATTTTATATGGGAACTGAAAGCTATGTGGAAATAGGAGAAGAAATATTTACCTTTCTAATGGAGTGATTATGCTACTATTGAAAACAAAAACTTGACTGACAGAAAAAACTATTGACAAAATACTGTGGATTTTATACAATCAAAGCTAACGAAACAGGAAAAAGACGTTGAGTAAGAGGAGTATCTCTAAAACGCCCAAAGAGAGGAAAGCCCGCGGGCTGTAAGGTTTTCCGGGAAGGTTGAGGGAGAAGGTAGCTTAGGAGTCTTTGTGCCGAAGAAATAGTAGGTATAAACGGCCGGCCCCGTTACAGGCTTTAAAGTGTCTGCTTTGGCAGAAATAAAGGTGGTACCGCGGTTCTTCGCCCTTTTTACGGGCGAAGGGCCTTTTTTGTTTTCAAAAGTATAGAAGAAAACAGCTTGTTTCAGCAAATGCTTTTCAAAAGAAATTCGGCTGCAAACCGTCAGTTTTGGCTTGACTGCTTGCTTTTTATCTGGAATTTGCCTTGTAAGAAACTTTTAACTTGAAATAACGATGAAGCTTTGATTATGGAAAAGAACAGTTAGAGGAGGAAATGAACATGAAGGAACTGGAAAAGGTATATGACCCGTCTGTAGTAGAGGACAGGCTGTACAGCAAATGGCTGGAGAAAAAATATTTTCACGCTGAGGTGGATCAATCAAAGAAGCCTTATACCATTGTGATGCCGCCGCCCAATATTACAGGACAGCTTCATATGGGACACGCTTTGGACAATACCCTGCAGGATATTTTAATACGCTGGAAAAGGATGCAGGGCTATAATGCTCTCTGGATTCCGGGGATTGACCATGCCAGTATCTCTACGGAATTAAAGGTAGTACAGAAAATGGCTTCCGAGGGACTGACCAAGGAGGATGTGGGGCGTGAGGGATTTTTGGAGCGTGCCTGGGCATGGAAGGAGGAATACGGCGGAAAAATTCTGAACCAGTTAAGGAAGCTCGGAAGCTCCTGCGATTGGGACAGAGTACGTTTTACGATGGACGAGGGCTGTTCGGAAGCAGTGCTGGAGGTATTTATACGTCTTTATGACAAGGGACTTATTTATAAGGGAGAAAAACTGGTGAACTGGTGCCCTCACTGTCAGACGACGATTTCTGACGCTGAGGTTAACCATGTTGACAAGGCGGGCCATTTCTGGCATATCCGCTATCCGATTGCGGGGACGGAGGATTATCTTGTGCTTGCCACCACAAGACCCGAGACAATGCTTGGCGATACAGCTTTGGCGGTTCATCCTGAGGATGAGAGGTATCAGAAATATATCGGAAAAACAGCGATTCTTCCCATTATGAACAGGGAAATCCCTATTGTGGGGGACAGCTATGTTGACCGCGAGTTTGGAACAGGTGTCGTTAAAATTACACCTGCCCATGACCCCAACGATTTTGAGGTTGGCTTGCGGCACAATCTGGAGCGCATTACGGTATTTAACGACGATGGAACCATGAACGAAAATGCCGGAGAATATAAGGGCATGGATCGCTACGAGGCGAGAAAGCTTATCGTAAAAGAACTGGAA
Source organism: Bacillota bacterium (assembly GCA_019422105.1). Classification (GTDB taxonomy): domain Bacteria; phylum Bacillota; class Clostridia; order Lachnospirales; family Anaerotignaceae; genus JAHZDZ01. The sequence goes on from JAHZDZ010000002.1 coordinate 282,507, forward strand.
GAGCTTGGGCTTCTGGAAAGGGTGGAGGATATTACCCATGCGGTAGGCGTACACGAAAGATGCAACGAAGTTGTGGAACCAATGATTAAAAAACAGTGGTTTGTAAAAATGGAGGGGCTTGCAAAGCCTGCCATTGAGGAGTACAAAAATGGTAATCTGCGTTTTATTCCCGACAGATTCGGCAAAATTTACCTTCATTGGCTGGAAAACATCCGTGACTGGTGTATTTCCAGACAGCTTTGGTGGGGACACAGGATTCCCGCTTACTACTGCCAGAAATGCGGTCACATTGAGGTAGGCAAAGAGATGCCCGCCAAGTGTTCCAAATGCGGCAGTACAGAATTTGTGCAGGATGAGGATACTTTAGATACATGGTTCTCCTCCGCCCTTTGGCCGTTCTCAACACTTGGCTGGCCCCAAAACACTCCGGAGCTTGCGCATTTTTATCCGACAAATGTGCTTGTTACGGGTTTTGACATTATATTCTTCTGGGTTGTCAGAATGGTGTTCTCAGGCCTTGAGCACACTGGCGAGCTGCCATTTAAGGATGTGTTTATTCATGGCCTTATCCGTGATGATCAGGGGCGCAAGTTCTCGAAATCTCTCGGCAACGGCATTGACCCTCTGGAGGTTATTGAGAAATATGGCGCCGATGTGTTAAGGCTTATGCTTGTCACAGGCAATGCACCGGGAAATGATATGCGTTTTTATTGGGAGCGACTGGACGCAAGCCGCAATTTCTCCAACAAGCTTTGGAATGCTTCCCGCTTTGTGCTGATGAATCTGGAGGACAGCGAGGAAAGTGAAAAGCTTCTGCTGTTAACTTCTCCGGATAAGTGGATACTCTCCAAGGTAAACACTCTGGCGAAGGAAGTAACGGAAAATATGGAGCATTATGAGTTGGGCCTTGCGGTGCAGAAGGTACACGATTTCCTGTGGGACGAATACTGCGACTGGTATATTGAGATGGTGAAGCCAAGGCTTTACAACAAGGAGGATTCTACCAGGGACGCCGCCCTTTGGACGCTGAAAACCGTTTTGGTTCAGGCGCTGAAGCTTCTGCATCCGTTTATGCCCTTTATCACGGAGGAGCTATTCACCCATATCCAAAGCGAGGAGGAAAGCATCATGATTTCCGACTGGCCGGAATTCAAGGCGGAGTGGGATTTCAAGGAAAATGAATCGGAAATTGATTTGATGAAGGAGGCCGTAAGAGGCATCCGTAATATCCGTGCGGAAATGAATGTTGCGCCAAGCAAAAAGGCAAAGGTAATTGTTGTTTCTGAGGACGAATATGTGAGAAGCATATTTGAAAAATCAGAGGTATTCTTCAAAACGCTTGCCTATGCAAGTGAGTTGGCAGTACAGGAAAATAAAGCGGGAATTGCGGAGGACGCAGTATCCGTTGTTATCCACAACGCTGTCATCTATATGCCTTTTGCAGAGCTTGTGGATATTGAAAAGGAAATTGAGAGACTCAACAAGGAAAAGGAAAAAATGCAGAAGGAAATCGACAGGGTGGAGAAAAAGCTTTCCAATCAGGGCTTTGTTGCCAAAGCGCCTCAAAACGTTATCGAAGAGGAGAGGGCGAAGGGCGAGAAGTATAAGGCAATTTTAAGTCAGCTTACAGAGAGGCTTTCACAGCTGGAAAAATGATGATTTCATTTAAAAAAGAGGCAGAGTAATTGCCGGCACAGACATAAGCAAATGACAATGCAGAGGAAGAGACTGAAAAACAAAGCTGTTATGACTTTGTTTTTTCAGTCTCTTTTTTTTTGTGTTTTGATGTGACTGCCTTCAGAAACCGGAGAAGATTTTGATGATACGCGAGAAGTGTTAAAAAATATCTGAATACCGGATATCTGGTTAAAAAACCGGCGGCGGAATATTATTATGGAGCTTCTATTGCCTTTTTGGAAACATGAATGTAAAAGAAAAGTCTAAAAAAGGCTGAATAAAAAAAGCCCCCTAAGGGGCTTTTTTTATACACCATTTTACTTTTTTGCGGGTATAATCTCTATCCAGTAATTATCCGGGTCATTGATGAAATAAATGCCCATCTCCTCATTGATGAAACAGACACAATCCATCTCTTTATGCTTTTGAAGCGCTTTTTCATATTCATTGGTATAAAGGGCCAGATGAAATTCATTATCACCCAGATTATAGGGTTCCTTTCTGTCTCTGAGCCAGGTCAGTTCAAGCTGATGAGCGGTTATTCCATCGCCCAAATAGACTATGATAAAGCTTCCGTCAGGCGCCTCAATTCTCCTTGTTTCCTTAAGACCAAGGGCATCTCCGTAGAATTTGATGCTTTTGTCCAAATCAAGTACGTTAAAATTATTATGACAGAATGTAAAGTTCATTTCTATTCCTCCTTTTCTTATTTCACTTTTTTAATTCCGTAAAATACAAAGCATAGTATCATGATAAAGAAATACATTGTGTAGATGAGGTAAGTAACAGCATTACTCCACGGGAAGGAAAGCTGTGGGTTTTTTAATGCGAAGAAAAAAAAGCACAGTGCAAAAATCAGCATTCCAATTCCCAAAAAAAGATATGGCTTTCTGTTTTGCTCCATTTTATCTGTCCCCTTTAATTGTTTCAATGGTGGTGGTGTTCGTGACCGCAATCACAGTCGTCATGGTGGTGGTGCTCGTGACCGCAGCCGCAGTCGTCATGATGATGGTGCTCGTGACCGCAGCCGCAATCACAGCCGTCTTCCTCGTCCGCCTCATTGCCCGTACGGTATTGGAAGCCGTTATCTGTGAACACCATGCCGGCCTTATCTACCATGAGAACCTTATGCTCAAAGCTTGGCGCGCTTTCCATGGCATTTTGGATGTAGGCCATGATGCCGTCAAAATCCATTGCAATCGGCAGAGAACCGAGAAGAGTCTGCATGGCGCTTTTGCGGTAGAGCATGGGGAGATTATTAAAATATTCCTTCATAAATTCTGTAAATTCCTCAAAGCGTTTTTCTTTGAAATCATTGCCCGCCGGCGGCAGGGAAGCGTCAATATTGAAGTTAAAAAGCTCTTCATTGATGTCAGCAAAATAAGCGGAGCGCACAAATCCTTCTGAGGCGAGGGTTTTGGCGGTATCTTCCTCCAGTGATTCAAAGCTTTTTACCTTGTCCATCATTGCAAACTCTTCTTTGTTGATAGCGTTTACTTTGTCAATAACAGGCTCAACATGCTCCTCCAGAAGGGTTTTAAGGGTATCTGCTTTTACAGCCTTATCCAAATCATCGGTCTCACCGTCCAGTATTTCACATACGCTGTGGTATAAATCAGCATAGGCAAATTCGCCCTCTGTTAAATCTTCAAAATCAAAGCTCAGATAAAACAAAATGATCAGTGAGTGCAAATCATTAAAAAGTCTTGAGAAGTAGTCCTCAATGCGGTTTAATGTGTCAAATACAGAGTTGAAATCAGTGTATTCCTCGTTCAAATCCTCATCATTGAGACAAGATGGTTTCAAATCCTTTTTTGAGGACAGCCACTGGGCGATTTCGGGGAAATACTTTCCGTAATCTTTGGCGCTCTCCGGTGCACAGCTCTCCTCAAAGGTTTTGAGCGCTATATCAATGGAAGTCTCAGACTCGCCTGAAAATGCGTTTTCAAGGGATTTCTTAACCAAATCAAAATATTTGTCCCTTGCCATTTTCATGGGAACACATTTGAAAAGCTGGCCCATGTACTGCTTTTGCTGCTGTGGGGTTTCGGCAGAGTGCAGAAACTCAAAACAGTCTGTGTAAAAAAGCTCAAAGGCTATCTTTTTTGAGGATACATTCTCTTCCCGGTATTTGCGAAGTGCCACTTCGTCATTTAAAAGGGCGGAGGAAATATTCCATGCCGCAAAATAGCGGTAAATATTTCCGTAAATTTCGATCATCTGCTTTTTTAATTCCAGACAATCGTCAAGAGCGGCAAGCTTTTCCTCCTTGTCGGAAAGAATGTCCTCCAATTTCAAGAGATAGAAGGTGATTTTGTCCCTGATTTCTAAAATTTCCGGATGTATCGCATAAGGGATTTGGCCTTCCTCTGTCTCATCCTCCATTTTACTCAGCAGTAAAAGGAGCAGGCTTCCTACCGCTTCGTTGTATATATATTCTGTAGATAGTTTTTTCAGTTTTGCCTCAAATTCATTTGTACCCAATTTTCTTCCTCCTGTATTTCTTTTCCTGACAGCGTATCGCTGTATGCCAATCATTTTTGTAATGAGTCATTAACATTATAAATCATTCTTCACATTCCTACAACAATTATAACCCCGTAAAATAAAATTGAACCGTAAAATGGAAATACGCGGGATCGGAGGGGAAACAAATAATATGCCTGATACTGCAGCTAAATAAGGGAAAAAGCAGAGTCACACTTTCATAAGCTTTGCGGGGATGATTATTCCGTCATTAATTTGCCGAAGGGCTTACCGGTTGTACTGCATCTGTTTTTATAGTAATATAAAGAAAGTAAAAACAGGCAGTTTCAGAGATGAGGTCAAGTAGATGTTATCAAAAAGTATTATGGTACAGGGCACAGCCTCCACTGTGGGAAAAAGCTTCCTGGTAACGGCTTTGTGCAGGATATTTAAGCAGGACGGCTATGAGGTAAACCCTTTTAAATCCCAGAACATGTCCCTCAACAGCTTTATCACGCCTGAGGGAGGCGAGATGGGACGGGCTCAGGTTGCCCAGGCGGAGGCGGCGGGCAAGCTTCCCCATGTGGATATGAATCCCATACTGCTCAAGCCCGCAAGCGACAGAAAATCACAGGTTATCGTAAACGGCAGTGTGCTTTGCACAATGGATGCAAAGGAATACTTTGATTTTAAGCCTTGCCTGAAGGATGATATTAAAAAATCCTATGAACGGCTTCTTTCAAAAAGCGATATTGTTGTGCTGGAGGGGGCGGGCAGTCCTGCTGAAATTAATCTGAATAAAAATGATATTGTCAATATGGGAATGGCGGAAATGGCAAAAGCACCGGTAATACTGGCTGCCGATATTGACAAGGGCGGAGTGTTTGCCTCCCTTGTGGGCACGCTCTATCTTTTGAGTGAGAAAGAAAAAAAAATGGTGAAGGGAATTGTCATAAACAAATTCCGCGGGGACGTGGAGCTTTTAAAGCCGGGGATAGTACAGCTTGAAGAGATGACAGGCGTGCCCGTTTTGGGAGTGCTGCCCATGACGGATATTAAAATCGAGGAGGAGGACAGCGACGCCTCCTACAAAAACACCATAAAGGAGGATGCTGATTTGGAAATCGGCGTGCTGAAGCTGCCCTATCTCTCTAATTTTACAGATGCCGACGCCCTGGCGCTGGAGCCCGGTACAAACGTGCGGTTTGTTTCTTTGGGGGAGGATCTGGATGGACTTGATATGATACTGCTTCCGGGAACGAAAAGCACTATGGCGGCTTTGCAGGCGGTGAGGGATGCGGGAATGGACAAAAAGCTTAGAAGAGCATGGGAGAGAGGCTGTTATCTTTTTGGTATCTGCGGCGGTTACCAGCTTCTTGGGAAACAGCTATATGACATACATCATGTTGAGTCTGAGAGGGAAAGGGCAGAGGGCCTTGGCTTCTTAGACATTTCCACAAGCTTTGCGACAGAGAAAAAAACGGTTCTCTCGGAAGGGAGAGAGCTTTTATGCGACACCTTTGTAAAAGGCTATGAGATACATATGGGCCGGGAGGAAAGGCAGGAGGGAACGCCGTACTTTCTCCAAACAGGGGATGGCTTTGAGGGCGCGGTAAACTGTGATGGGACGGTGGCAGGAACCTATTTTCACGGTATCTTTGATAACGGAACCTTTGCCAGAGCCTATCTGAACCGTATTCGTCTGGCAAGGGGAAAAAAGGAATACATAGGTGATTTGGTGGATTACAGGGGATACAGGGAAAGACAGTACGATTTGCTGGCTGATTTGGCAAGAAAGCATTTGGATATGGACAAAATTTATGAAATAGTGAGGGACGGACTTTGATATTTGCGGTTTGGACAGCTTTTTTGATTGACTGCCTGATAGGGGATCCCTACTGGTTTCCTCATCCGGTGCGTCTTATGGGAGCCTACATTCATTTTTTTGAGGAAAAGGTGAGAGTATGGGCGAAAACGTCTGCGGAATTGAAATGGGCAGGTTTTTTTCTTGTGGCGACGCTGTGCGCCATCACCTTTTTTTCGGTGTTTTTTTTGTTAAGGATTCTCTACCGCCAAAGCTTTTATCTGGGCCTTGGAATAGAGATATTTCTTTTGTGGACCTGCATTGCCTACCGCTGCTTGTACAGGGAAGTCCGCAAAATAGGCGTATCTCTGAAAAACGGGAAAGTGGAAACGGCAAGGAAACAGGTTTCTTATCTGGTAAGCCGGGACACGGAGGGGCTTGATGAAAAGGGTATTGTCAAAGCAGCGGCGGAGACGGCGCTTGAAAATATATCCGACGGTATTATAGCACCGATATTTTATATGTTTATCGGCGGCGCGCCTTTGGCAATGCTTTATAAAGCCATTAATACCATGGACTCCATGGTGGGATATAAAAACGAAAAATATATGTTTTTTGGCTTTTATGCGGCAAAGCTTGACGATGCTGCCAATTATATACCCGCCCGTCTGACAGGACTGCTGATGGTTTTCTGGGCATTTTTAAGCGGGAAGGATTATAAAAACGGCTGGCGGATTATGCTTCGGGACGCAGGAAAGAGCAAAAGCCCCAATGCGGGCTGGCCGGAGGCAGCCGGGGCTGGCGTTATGGGAATTGCCCTGTGCGGTCCTACTTCCTATTTCGGTGAAATGGTGGAGAAGGAAGTGATAGGGGAGGAAAGAGAGGAGATTCAGGCCGGCCATGTGATGAAAACCTGTAGCATGATGACTGCGGTGACAGTATTGGCTTTGGTTTTCGGAAGTCTGTGCAGACTGCTTTTGCTTCTGTAATGCACGGATAAACTCGGTAAGGCGAAAAGGGTATATGGCGCTGGCTTTGAGAAATGAGAGGACAGGGCAAAACGTATCGAAACAATAACATAAAGGTGGAAAAAGAATGAAGTATCACGGCGGAGATATCTATGGCTTACAGAATGAAACAGTGGATTTCAGCGTGAATATTAACCCTCTGGGTGTGCCGGAAAGCTTTCGCAGGGCGATTTTAGAACATATGGATGAATTTTCCAGGTATCCTGATACGTCTTATGGAAAGCTGAAAGAAAATATAGGCGCGTATCTGGGCGTTTCAAAGGATTTTATAATGCCCGGAAACGGTGCAGTGGATGTCATTTACAGGACAGTACGGGCATTGAAGCCCCAAAAAGCGGTAATACTTTCCCCTGCATTTTCAGAATACAGGGGCGCCTTGGAGGAGGAGGAAATACCCTTCGAGGAATGTGTGCTGTACGATTTTGACAGAGGAGCCTTTTTTTTGGACAGAATTGAAAGGATAGAGGAAAATACGCTGTATATTCACTGCAATCCCAACAATCCTACCGGTTTTTTGACACCCAAAGGGGAGATACTTGCTTTTTTGGAGAGGCTAAAAAAACAACAATCGTATCTTCTTTTGGACGAGTGCTTTATGGACTTTGCGGCAGGGGAGGAAAGCCTTTTGGATCGTGTGGAGGATTATCAAAATCTGATACTCGTGCAAGCGGCGACGAAATTTTTTGGCCTGCCGGGAGTAAGGCTTGGCTATGGCGTTGCGGCAGACAGGACATTGCGGGAGAGGATAAACCAAAACACAGAGCCCTGGATGGTAAACACCGCCGCAGTGATTGCGGCAGGCGCGGTTTTTTCCGACAGGGAATATATAGAGAGGTCAAGAAAGTGGATAAAGGAAGAACAGCCTTATATGGCGGAGCTTTTGGGCCGTATAAACGGTATTCACGTATACCCTTCCTCCGCCAATTTTTTCCTGGCGGAGGTTACGAAGAAGGGGTTGGACGCTTATCGTTTGAAGGAAAGGCTTTTAGAACGCGGATATTATATCAGAAATCCTGAGGGCTTTTACGGCTTAGGGGATACCTTCTTCCGCATTGCGGTGAAGGGGCGCGGGGATAATACAGGTATTGCCTTAGCTATAGAGGAAGTTTTAAAGGAGATTTAGAGATGGAGAAGAAAAGTACGGTCATTGTATATACGGGAGACGGAAAGGGAAAGACGACGGCGGCTTTGGGGCTTTTGGTACGGTTTCTAGGCTGGGGGAAGAAGGTCTGTGTCGTGCAGTTTTTAAAATCCCCCGATTTTCAGTGCGGGGAAAAGCTGTTTTTTCAAGAGCTGGGGGTAGAGCTGTATTCCACGGGAATCGGCTATTCCTGGACAAAATCTGCAAAGGAACAGCGGGAGGCCCTGAGGAGGGCTTGGAAGCTGGCTGAGGAGAAGCTTGCGGATGCCAGCTATGATTTGGTGATACTGGACGAAATTAACAATGTATTTGCGGAAAAGAAGTTTGATGTATCGGATATTCTGACGCCGGAAGGATTGTTTGAAAGGCTTGGAGAAGGAAAAGCGGCAAAGACAGTGGTGCTGACCGGAAGGAACGCGCCTCAGGCGGTAATAGACAGGGCGGATTTGGTGACAGAGATGAAATGTATCAGGCATCCTTATGACAGCGGTGTGGAGGCGCAGAAGGGAATCGAATACTAGGCTTATGAAAAAAATATTTCTGCCCAGACAGTTTTTTCAGCGGGCCTTCGGGCAAAAAAGTTAAACTGTTTTCTTGTATGCCTCCACGTAAATTTTTCAAAAAAATAAAACAGCTTTGGGTATAAGAATCCCAAAAAAAGCGATTACGGTATGACGAAAAAGTCAAAATCTTGTATGCCGTCTAAACCATAGCTTTTTTTAAAGTTTCACCAAAACTCTGTGTAAAATTAAGGTTGCAATGCAGGAAAACAAAGTTTTACGATAATTGTTTGCTTCGTTTTTTTAAAGGACAGGGAGTAATGCGCAGGGCTTAAAACGGGTTTTTGGACAGATAGTTCGATTGCTTTGTTATAAAATAAAAACTGGGAGGTGGATGCCCATGAAGGGAATTGTGATTGCGGGCACTCACAGCGGATGCGGAAAGACAACGGCGGCTATGGGTGTGATGGCGGCTTTGAAAAAGCTGGGCTACAGTGTACAGCCCTTTAAGGTTGGGCCGGATTATATTGACCCAATGTTTCATACCTTTGTCTGCGGCAGGGCGGGGCGCAATCTGGACAGCTTCCTTTTGGACAGGGAGGTTTTGAAATATCTGTATCTGAAAAACAGCCAGGATGCAGATTTATCTGTTGTGGAGGGCGTCATGGGACTGTATGACGGGTTTTCCACTACGACTGGGGCAAGCACTGCGGATGTGGCTAAGATGTTGGGCCTTGGAACAATACTGGTTGTGGACGCGAAGGGAATGTCTGCAAGCGCAGGCGCCCTGCTTCATGGCTATGCCTCCTTTGAGGCGGATGTGCCGTTAAAGGGCGTGCTCTTTAACAGGGTGAAAAGTTCCATGCAGTATCAAATGCTGAAGGAGATAACGGAAAAATACACGGATTTGAAGGCCGTGGGTTATATCGCCTTTGAGGAAGAGCTGAAGCTTGAAAGCCGCCACCTTGGACTTATCGGGGCGGAGGAAACAGAGGGGCTTTCCGATAAGATAAGCCGTCTGGCGGAGGGGATGCTTGAAACAGTGGATTTTGGCCTGATTTTGGAAATCGCCTCGGGAGGGAAGGCGGTGGAAACGCCCTATGTTTTCCCTGCCGTATACAAAAACGCTTTTCAGAATCTTAAAATAGGCGTTGCCTTAGATGAAGCCTTTTCCTTTTACTATCAGGACAATCTGGACGTGTTAGAGGACATGGGAGCCAGACTGTGTTTTTTTTCTCCGCTTCGGGATAAGAATCTTCCCAAAGGAATACAGGGGCTTTATATTGGAGGAGGCTATCCTGAGTTGTACGGAAAAGTCCTATCTGAAAACAGAGGTATTCTTGCAGAAATCAGGGAGGGGATAGAGAAGGGTCTTCCGGTTTATGCGGAGTGCGGCGGCATGATGACGCTCTGCCATTTTTTGAAGGATGGCAATGACAGGACATATCAGATGGCCGGTGCGCTTCAGGGGGGCTGTGAGATGACAAAAAGGCTTTCTCATTTCGGGTATGTGGAGGTTTCCTTTTTGGAGGACTGTCTACTTGGGAGAAGGGGGCAGACAGTGAAGGCCCACGAATTTCACTATTCCAGAGAAGATATCGGGGAGAAAGCATGCATGGAGTCGGTAAAAAGGCGGGAAGGACAGAAGGAGAGAAGATGGGTCAGCGGCTACAGGAAAAAGAATTTATTGGCAGGCTATCCCCATATTCATTTCTGGAGCGATTTAAAAATTCCCTGTTCCTTTTTGACGCAGTGCAAAATTTGGAGAGGAGAAGGATAAATGCTTGATAATATTGTTTTTATTTCTCCTATGGAAATAGAAAAAAAAAGCTTTGAAATTATCGGTGAGCTGTTGCAGGGCAGAGTATTTGACCCGCTGGAGGAGCCGATTGTCAAAAGGGTAATTCACACCACGGCGGATCTGGAGTATGCCGATACCCTGAAAATAAGTCCGGGGGCTGTTGAGAGCGCCCTGCACGCTCTGAGGGAGGGCTGTGATATTGTAACGGATACCACTATGGCCCTTAGCGGTATAAACAAAAGAACGCTCAATGCCTTTGGCGGTCAGGCAAAGTGTTTTATTGCCGACGAGAGGGTGGCAAAGGAGGCAAAGGAGAAAGGGGTGACCCGAAGCACAGTGGCTATGGATTATGCGGTAAGAGAGAAAAACAGCCGTATATTTGCAGTGGGAAACGCGCCTACTGCATTGATAAGGCTTTATGAGCTGATACAGGAAAAGAAAGTGTATCCGGCGTTAGTCGTTGGGGTGCCTGTGGGTTTTGTCAATGTGGTGGAATCCAAGGAGCTTTTGAAAAGGGCCGGCGTACCCTATATTGTTGCCGAGGGAAGAAAGGGCGGCAGCAATGTAGCTGCTGCGGTTGTGAACGCCCTTCTCTATATGGCGGATAAAAGCAGGGGTGGAGCGGTTGAAGGATAAAATGGAAGTGGAAATTGCGGGAAAGCTGTACAAAAAGGGTTACACCACAGGTTCCTGTGCGGCGGCTGCGGCAAAGGCGGCGGTAAAAATGCTTTTGGAGCAAAGGGAGGTTTCTTTTGTGGAAATTGAAACGCCTGCGGGTATCGGGCTGGAATTGAAAACGGAGGATTGCCGTTTTGATCAAAGGGAAGCCTCCTGTGCCATCCGTAAGGACGCCGGTGACGACCCGGATGTGACGGATGGTATTTATATCTATGCCTCGGTTCTTTGGTCAGAGGGAAAGGACGTAGAAGTATTGGGCGGCAGAGGCGTCGGCGTTGTGACAAAACCCGGGCTTAAGGTTTCGGTGGGACAGGCGGCCATCAATCCTGGACCTTTGGAGATGATAAAAAAGGAAGTCAGGAAGGTGACGGACAGGGGAATTGCAGTTACCATTTTTGTTCCGGACGGTGAAAAAACAGCGGAGAAAACCTTTAATCCGAGGCTTGGCATTGAGGGCGGTATTTCCATTATCGGTACCAGCGGCATTGTGACGCCTATGAGTGAGGAGGCGTGGAAGGAATCTGTTTTATTGGAGATGAAGATGAAAAGAGCGGAAGGCTTTCGGCATATTTGCTTTGTGTTTGGCAATATGGGAGAGCGTTTTGCTGTGGAGGAGCTTGGCATATCCAAAGAGAAGATTGTGATAATCAGCAACTTTGTGGGCTATGCGATGGACAGTGCTGTGCAGCTGGGTTTTCAATCTGTACTTTTAGTTGGGCACATGGGCAAGCTTGTCAAGGTGGCGGCGGGAAATTTCCACACTCACAGCAGGATTTCGGATGCCCGCATGGAAACTCTCTGTGCTTTCAGCGCCATGGAGGGCGCCGGGAAGGAAACGATCGCGGCGCTGTACCAGTGTGTGACTACAGACGGCGCGGAGGAAATCATAGAAAAAAACGGACTTTGCGGTGTTTACAAAAAAGTGGCGGACAGGGCGGAGGAACGCTTGCGCCAGAGAGTGTGCGGCGGCGTGGAGACAGGCTGCGTACTGTTTGACAATACGTTAAGGCTTTTGGCAAAGAGCAGTTGCGCGGACAGTTTGATTGAAAGATGAAAGAATAGAAATTAGGAATGGGAATCAGGGCTTTAGACAGAGGGGAACAGTATGGAAAAGAAAATTACCGTGGCCGGAATTGGACCGGGCAGTTTAGAATATATCACGAAAAAAGCGTTAAACTGTATTGAAGAAAGTCATGTCCTGATTGGCGGAAGACGGAACCTTGACACATTCTCCTATTTGGAAAAGGAAGAATTTGTTCTGGGAAACAATTTGGAGGATATGCTTTTGTTTCTGGAGAAAAACGCGGGAGAGAAAAAAATAACGGTGTTAGCCAGCGGAGACCCGTTTTTGTTCGGCATCGGCAGTTATATTGAGGAAAGGATTCACGGTGTTCTGGTGGAATATCAAAGCGGTATCAGCTCCTTTCAGTATCTGGCAAATAAAATTGGAATGCGCTGGGAGGATATGGCATTTTACAGCGTTCACGGAAGGGCTATGGATATGGTAAGCGCCGTCAGAAAGGGCAGTAAATCGGCAGTATTTACAGGAAAGAATCCTGAAAGAGTGCTGCAGCTGCTGTGTGAGTACGGCTATGGTGGAATTGAGGCTGTTGTCGGTGAAAATCTGTCCTATGCAGATGAAAAAATAACAAGGGGCAGTGTGTCTGAATTAGCAGGCGGAACGTATTCCGATTTATCTGTGCTGATTCTTTTCAAAAACGGTGAGAGTGACGCCTGGCCCTATACGACCCAGGGCATACCGGACAGTGCCTTTTTTCGGGGGAAGGTGCCGATGACAAAGGAGGAAATAAGGACGCTGACCCTTGGGAAGCTGAGACTTGGAGAGGACAGTGTGCTATGGGATTTCGGCGCGGGCACAGGCTCCGTTTCCATAGAATGCGCTTTGAGGATGCCGAGGGGGAAGGTGCTTTCCTTTGAGGAAAACGAAGAGGCTATTGCGCTCATAGAGGAAAATAAGAAGCGGTTTCAGGTGCAAAATATACAGGTTATAAAAGGCAATATAAAAGAAACCATAAAAGGGCAGCTTCCCGCCTGTGACAGGGCGTTTATCGGCGGAAGCAGAGGCTGTCTTTCGGAAATACTGGAAAGACTCGGCGCGCTGAAAAATGTAAGAGCGGTTGTCAATGCCGTGACCATTGAGACAGTGTATGAGGCGGTTAAGGGCTTTGAGGAAAAGGGCTTTGAAACGGAGGTAATGAGCGTCTCCCTCTCCAAAGGGGAAAAAGCAGGACAGAAGCATTTGATGCGGGCGCTCAATACCATTTATATTATAACGGGCTGGAAGGGGGAGACACAATGAGAGGCAAATTTTACGGTGTAGGCGTAGGGCCAGGCGACCCCAGCCTGATTACGGTAAAAGCCGTGGAGATATTGAAGGATTGCGGGTGTCTTATCGTACCGAAATCAGGCGGCAGTGCAGACAGTACAGCCTATGCCATCGCAAAGGGGTACATAAAGGAAGACTGTCTGGTGGAGGAGATAGCCTTTGCCATGTCCAGAGAAAAGAATACCCGCAGGGAAAGCCGATTTTTGGCGGCTGAAAAGGTTATGCGCATACTGGAGGGAGGAATGGACGCCGTGTTTGTCACATTGGGAGACCCCACAGTGTACTCCACCTGTATGTACCTCTATGAAATATTGGAGAAATGGGGCTATGCATGTGAACTGGTTCCGGGGGTGACCTCCTTCTGCGCTGCTGCTGCCCGCTTGGGCGTAAGCCTTTGCGAGGAGGATGAAAGCCTTTGCATTGTTCCTGTGAGCCGAGATGCGGAAAAAATGAGAGAGGCTTTGGACAGCTTCGAGAATGTGGTTTTGATGAAGGTATCCCAAAATATGGACAGTATCAGGGATGTGCTGAGAGACGGAAAAAAGGACACCTTTCTTGTCACAAGATGCGGCATGGAGGGCGAGACGGTTATTCGGAATATAGAGGATACGGAAGGCAAGGATTTCAGTTATTTTACAACGATGGTAGTAAAGGAAAAAAGGTGATAGCTTGGTTTCAATTGTAGGAGCGGGGCCGGGGGATGTAGAGCTGATAACGGTAAAGGGGCTGAAGAGATTAAAAGAAGCAGATTTGGTTATTTATGCCGGCTCTCTGGTCAATAAGGATTTAATAAAGGAGACGAAGGAGGGCTGTACTGCCCTGAACAGTGCTTATATGAGCCTGGAGGAGGTAATGGCCGCTATACAGGAGGGTGACAGGCAAAAAAAGGCCATTGTCCGTCTGCATACAGGCGACCCCTGTATTTACGGGGCAATCAGGGAACAGATGGATGCTATGGATAAAATGGGCATTGCCTATGAGGTCATTCCGGGCGTCAGCTCCTTTTGCGGAGCTGCGGCGGCACTAAGAGCAGAGCTGACACTGCCGGAGGTAACCCAAACCGTGATTTTAACCCGTATGGAGGGGCGTACCGGTGTGCCGGAGACGGAATGCCTGGAAGCTCTGGCAAAGCATCGGGCGACTATGGTATTGTTTTTGAGTGTGGACAAAATAGAGGATGCAATGGAAAAGCTGAGGGAAGGCTATGGGCCCAACGCCCCTGCGGCGGTGGTGTATAAAGCCACGTGGGAGGAACAGCGCATCATAAGGGGGACCGTGGCAACCATAGCGGAAAAGACGAGGAAAGCGGGAATTGCAAAAACGGCTTTGATATTTGTAAGTCATGCTCTGGGGGATGATTATGCCCTGTCGAAGCTGTATGATAAGACCTTTGAGACCGGCTTTCGAAAGGCGCAAAAGGGAGAGTGCCTATGAGGGCGGCGGTTTTATATGTGACGGAGGAGGGGCGCAGGACGGCGGCAAAGCTTAAGGCGGCTCTTGGCTGTGACTGTTTTGGAAAACAGGATTTTGGTGAGGAGTTGAAGGATTTTACCGGAAAGCTGTTTCGGGAATATGAGGGCATTGTATTTTTGATGGCTGCAGGAATTGCCGTGCGCTGTATTGCGCCCTACATTGTCCATAAGGCGTCGGATCCGGCCGTTGCTGCGGCGGATGACAGGGGCAGGTTTGTCATAAGTCTATTGAGCGGGCACCTGGGCGGCGCCAATGAGCTGGCGGCAAAGGTAGCGGAGGTTACAGGCGGCCAGGCGGTTATCACAACCGCAACGGACAACCACAGTGTGACAGCCTTTGACCTGTTTGCAAAAAAAAACGGCTGTGTGATCGAGAATATAGAAACGCTGAAGAAAATCAGCGCCGCACTGGTTGATGGAAGAGAGATCGGATTTTTTACAGATTGCCCCATGACCGGGAATGTACCCCCTTTGATTGCACAGGGAGAGGAGAGAGACAATAATGTGGTTCTTTCCAATTGCAAAAACGCTTTTTCGGACGTGAAAGGCAGCACACTGTTTTTGCGGCCCCAAAATCTGGTACTGGGCATTGGCTGTAAAAAGGGTGTGTCCAAAGAGGCTGTTGAGGGAGCGGTATTTGATTTTCTGGATACAAACGGCAGAGCTTTAGAGAGTGTAAAATGTCTTTCCTCCATTGATTTAAAGCGGGAAGAAAAGGGAATACTGGATTTTTGTGAAAGCTATAAAATACCCTTTGTAACATTGTCCCAAAAACGTCTGGCAGAGGTGGAGGATGAGTTTGAGGGATCTGATTTTGTGAAGAGGACAGTAGGTGTTTCCTCTGTGGCGGAAGCCTGTGCCAAGTATACGGTGAGAAACAGCCGTGTGATTTGTAAAAAAACGGTATATATGGGTATAACTCTCTCTCTTGGGGAGATACTATACATGTATCAATTCTGACGGAAGATGTCCGCCGGAAGACACTACATTGTATTTTATTTCTAAGGAGGATACCAGATGGAATTAAAAGGAAGCAAAACCGAGGAAAACTTACTGGCGTCATTTGCCGGAGAATCCATGGCCAGAAGCCGCTACAATTTTTATGCGGAGCAGGCCAGAAAGGACGGATATGAGCAGATTGCCGCTTTATTTGATTTGACAGCGGAAAATGAAAGAGCTCATGCAAAGCAGGTGTTAAAATACTTAAACGGCATCGGAACAACAACGGATAATTTGCAGGCCGCGGCTTATGGCGAGCATGAGGAATGGAGCGAGCTTTACAACAAGTCCGCGGAGGTAGCCTACGAGGAGGGCTTTACAGAAATCGGCAAATATTTTGAAAATGTCTGTAAGGTGGAGAAGGATCACGAGGAGCGTTTCCTGGAATTAAAGAAGAATATCGAGCAGAACGAGGTATTCAAAAAGGGCGCAGCACAGATTTGGGTCTGCCGTGTCTGCGGTTATATCCATTACGGAGAGGAAGCGCCGAAGGTATGCCCTGTCTGCAAGCATCCTCAGGCATTTTATGAAATACAGCCAAAAAATTATTGAGAAATTCCCGCGCTGTGCGCGGGATGTACATATGAGGAAGTTTCAGCGCTGCAAAGGCGAAAGGGAAAAACGGACAGAAAAAGGTGATTTTTCGGAACACCATAAGGAAATTGAGATCCAGGGATGCGTTGAAATCTCCACGGAACAGACGGAGGAAGCGTTTTGGAATGCCTTTGTCAGTTTTTTGGAGGAAAGAAAATGGTATTTCGGAGGCGGAATGAGAACCATATTTGATGGATATGATATCAATGCCGACGGAAGCAGAGGGGATCATATTATGGAGGAAGAAGATGACAGAGGTCACTGAGCGGTTTTGCGGAGAAAGACCGGCAAGTATTGGGGGCGGTTTGCCAATTGGAATATCATATCTTTTATTATTTATCGGGGAGAAGAAAAAGACACGGCTTATTTATGGGGATAGCCGGCAATATTACATAGAAATCAGAGGATAAAAAATGGAATACCAAAACATAAAGGAAGCAATTTTTTTGAGGCGTCCCAACCGTTTTATTGCCCATGTGCTCATTGATGGGCAGGAGGAAATTGTGCATGTGAAGAATACGGGACGATGCAGAGAGCTTTTGACAGAGGGAGCCAGGGTGATATTGGAGAAGGGAGCGAATCCCGGCAGAAAAACAAAATACTCCATTATTGCCGTATACAAGGGCGATATTTTGATTAATATGGACTCCCAGGTACCAAACGCGGCGGCGGAGGAAGCACTAAAGAAGGGGAGGCTTTCGGAAATAGGCGTCCCTGATTTTGTCAGGAGAGAAATGGCGTATGGCGAGAGCCGCCTTGATCTGTATTATGAAAACAACGGGAGGAGAGGCTTTATTGAGGTAAAAGGCGTAACGCTGGAGGAGAACGGAGTGGCCATGTTTCCCGACGCGCCCACCCAAAGGGGAGAAAAGCATGTGATGGAGCTGATGAGGGCGAGGGAAGAAGGCTATGAGGCCGGAATACTGTTTTTGATACAGATGAAGGGGCCGTATATGTTCAGACCGAACCGTATAACGGATCCCAAATTTGCGGAGGCTTTAAAAAGAGCGCGGGGAAGCGGTGTCAAGATAATGGTTTATGACTCTCTTGTGACTGAAAACAGCATTTTGTTGGATGAAAAGGTGGAGTATGAGCTGTAGCGCGCTGTTCAAATATTTTTTTAAAAATTTATAGGGTTTTAAATATAATTCTTTTTGGAGGCTTTGCCTCCAAACCTCTACAAGAGTTTCACCCTTGACTCAAGCGGAAAATTTTATTTTCCGCAGATGGGGTCCGGGATGGTTTATCTTTGGTACCGCCAGCGGATTAATAGCCGGGAGAGGATTGATACCGCCAGCGGATTAATAGCCGGGAGAGGATTGATACCGCCAGCGGATTAATAACCGGGAGAGGATTGATACCGCCAGCCAGCGGTTTAGTAATCGCGAGAGGATTGGTACCGCCAGCAGTTAGTATAACCGCGAGAGGCCCGGCCGCACAGTCAGCACATTTTTCGCTTCGCTCAAAAGCTCGCTCCGCTCAACGGATTTCTTTCCGCGGCAAGGGAGCGGGGACATTGCGATAAGCGAGCAGCGGGGAAGCCCCCCCTCCGCCAGGCTTTGCCCGCTTTCTGCCGTAGGTGGAAATGTGCTGACTATTGCGCTTTTTTGGCACTTTTCTTCAAAGAAAAGTACATAGAAAAGTCTATTAATGAAAACTTAAAATTGTCATTTATTTAAAATCCTATGGGTTTTTAAAAAGCCTATCAAAAGATGTTTGCAGAAAAAAACAGGAGTGTAAAGGAAAAATGCTTGACAACAGATGCGGAGTATAATAAAATACCATGAGTAAAGGAAATTTACTTTACAGCCAGTGACAGGAGAGCGGCAGACATGGATGATTTGCTCCACGTAACACTTTTATATGATTTTTACGGCGAACTGCTGACGCAGAAGCAAAAGCTTGTTTTTGAAATGTATTATCAAAATGACCTTTCCCTGTCAGAAATCGGGGACGAGCTTGGGATAAGCCGCCAGGCGGTGCGTGACCAGCT
Source organism: Bacillota bacterium (assembly GCA_019422105.1). Taxonomy (GTDB): domain Bacteria; phylum Bacillota; class Clostridia; order Lachnospirales; family Anaerotignaceae; genus JAHZDZ01. The sequence goes on from JAHZDZ010000002.1 coordinate 301,007, forward strand.
GAAAAGAACAGAAAAGATACTTTCGGATTATGAGGAAAAGCTCAATTTGGTCGAGCGTTTCATGCAACATAAAAAAGCAGTGGAAAAAATGAAAAAACTGATAGAGGAAATGGAAGCTGCTGGAATTGTAAATGGCGAAGCCGCTGAAAAAATCGAGGAAATTAAAAGGATAGCAGACGAAATTACAGGCTGAAAAGAGGTTTCGGGATGGCGTTTGAAAATTTGTCAGGCAAGCTGCAGGAGGTATTCAGGCAGCTGAAGGGTAAGGGCGTATTGACGGAAAAAGACGTAAAGGCTGCCATGAGAGAGGTTAAGATTGCTCTTTTGGAGGCGGACGTCAATTTTAAAATAGTAAAGCAGTTTATCAACAAGGTTACGGAGAGGGCCATAGGCGCTGAGGTGCTTGAGGGTCTGAATCCGGGCCAGCAGGTCATCAAGATTGTAAACGAAGAGCTGGTTGACCTGATGGGAAATACCCAGAGCAAGCTTACCTTTGCCAACAGGCCGCCGACAGTTTATATGATGGTCGGGCTACAGGGCGCAGGTAAAACCACATCAAGCGGCAAGCTTGCCGGGCTTTTGAGAAAACAGGGCAAAAATCCGCTTTTAGTGGCCTGCGATGTCTACAGGCCGGCGGCGATTAAGCAGCTTCAGGTAGTCGGCAGGAATTACCAGATACCTGTTTTTGAGATGGGCGATAAGCTGAGTCCTGTGGAGATAGCGAAAAAATCACTGGAATATGCCAGAGAAAATAAGAATGACGTTATATTAATCGATACCGCCGGAAGGCTTCATATCAATGAGGAATTGATGGAGGAGCTGAAAAACATAAAGGCGGAGGTAAGGCCGCAGGAAATACTTCTTGTGGTGGACGCCATGACGGGACAGGATGCCGTTACGGTGGCGGAAAGCTTTGACGGGCAGCTGGGTATAGATGGTATTATTATGACAAAGCTTGACGGCGACGCCAGAGGCGGTGCGGCGCTTTCCGTCAGAAGTGTCACCAATAAACCGATCAAGTATATCGGTATGGGTGAAAAGCTGGAGGATTTGGAACCGTTCTACCCTGACCGTATGGCTTCAAGGATTTTAGGAATGGGAGACATTCTCTCCCTTATCGATAAGGCGCAGCAGACCATCGATGAAAAGGAAGCGTTGGAGCTGCAAAAGAAAATGCGCGAAAACGATTTTACACTGGACGATTTTTTAAGTCAGATGCAGCAGGTGAAGAAAATGGGACCGCTGAAGGATTTAATCGGCATGATACCGGGGATGAATCAGATACCCATTAACGATGCTGATTTGGATCCGAAAATTATGGGACACATTGAGGCTATCATACAGTCTATGACCAGGGAGGAGAGAAGCAATCCTTCCATATTAAACGGGCCCCGTAAGAAAAGAATCGCTATGGGCAGCGGCAGAACCATTGCCGAGGTGAACAGGCTCCTAAAGCAGTTTGAGGACTTGAAGAAAATGATGAAGCAGATGACGGGCATGCAAAAAGGCCGGAAAAAAAGCAAATTTCCATTCATGGGAAAGCTGTGAGGTTACAAAATAGTCCCATTTTTGGGTTACAAATAGTATTTTGGCTATTTTGAAGTTTGAAGAGACATTTAAGGGAGGTGAAAGAAATGGCAGTAAGAATCAGATTAAAAAGATTGGGAGCAAAAAAGGCACCATTTTATAGAATTGTTGTGGCAGATTCCAGAACATCAAGAAATGGCAAGTCTATCGCTGAAATCGGTTACTACGATCCAACTGCAGAGCCTGTTGTATTGAAGGTAGATGCAGAAGAGGCTAAAAAATGGATCTCCACAGGCGCTCAGCCATCCGATACAGCAAAGGCTTTACTGAAAAAAGCCGGTGTAATCGAAGGTTAATTTAAACCTTTGCAAGCAATTATTGAAAAAGGATACTGCATGGTTTTTTCCGGCAGAACAGTCTTTGACTGGAGGATTCTAAATGAAGGAATTATTGGAAGTAATTGCGAAAAATCTTGTTGACCATCCTGAGGACGTAGTCGTCAGTGAAGTACCCGGAGAGAAGGCCCTTGTGCTGGAGCTGAAGGTGGCTGGTGACGATATGGGCAAGGTAATTGGAAAGCAGGGAAGGATTGCAAAAGCAATCCGCACTGTGGTGAAGGCCGCAGCAATCCATGAGGATAAAAAAATAGTGGTTGAAATTATTCAGTAAAACCGAGGCTGGGAAGGTTCTTCCTGGCCTTGACACGTTAAAAGAGTCAAAACCAATGAGGATTTGTCTCCGCTCTGCTTCGGTCGGTGCTAACGAATGTCCACCGGACATTCAGCCTGTCTCCGCTCTGCTTCGGTCGGTGCTAACGAACGTCCACCGGACATTCAGCACCCTCACGCCCACAGAGTTCAAGTCTTTTCAAAGGCTTGCGGAAGTTCGGGGGCAGGGTCTTCTGCGGTTTTTGTCAGTATGAGGTTAGGAAGGCTCTTCCTGGCCTTTTTTCAAAGTTTGGAGAGTGCGTATGGAAGGCTATTTTGAGATTGGCAAGATTGCCGGTACCCATGGATTAAAGGGTACGTTAAGAGTATTTCCCACAACAGACGACCCTGCCAGGTTTGAGCTGTTAAAAGAAATCATAATTGAATGCAACAAAGTGAAAAAAACATATACGATTAAACAGGTAAATTATCACAAGCAGTTTGTGCTGCTTAGTGTGAAGGAGATAGAGGATATCAATCAGGCGGAACTGCTCAAGGGCGGCACCATATGGATTGAGGAGAAGGACGCTTTGCCGCTGGGGGAGGACGAGTATTATGCAAGGGATTTGTATGATATGGAAGTTTTCACAGAGGACGGGGAATATCTGGGTAAAATCGCAGATATTTATGTGACAGGCGCCAACGATGTATATTCTGTGAGGGACAGCCAAAAACCGGAGCAAAAGGAACTGATGATTCCGGCAATTAAGCAGTGTATTTTAAAGGTGGACGTCAGGGAAAGAAAAATGACGGTACATCTTCTGGAAGGGTTGCGGGAGGAATGAAATTTTTTGTTTTGACCTTGTTTCCTGAAATGATACAAACAACCTTATCCTACAGTATACTGGGAAGAGCGCAGAAAGAGGGCCGCATTGAGGTTGAGGCGGTTAATATCAGGGATTTTTCACTGAATAAGCAGCGCCATGTAGACGATTATCCCTATGGCGGCGGTGCAGGTATGGTAATGCAGCCTCAGCCTGTCTATGACGCCTTTAAAAGTATAGAGACAAAGGCCCAAAGCGGCACGCGTGTGGTGTATATGACGCCTCAGGGAAAGCCCTTTACACAGAAAATGGCTCAGGAGCTCTCTGGGGAAGAAAGTCTGATATTTCTTTGCGGTCATTATGAAGGAATAGACGAAAGGGTAATTGAGGAGATTGTGACTGATGAGGTATCTCTGGGAGATTTTGTGCTGACAGGCGGTGAGATTGCCGCCGTTACCATGATCGATGCTATATCCCGTCTGGTTCCGGGGGTTTTGGGAAAGGAAGAATCCTTTCAGGAGGAAAGCTTTTCCGATGGGCTTTTGGAATATCCCCAGTATACCCGTCCGCCGGAATTTTTGGGGAAAAGCGTTCCCGAGGTTTTGCTGTCAGGCCATCACGGCAATGTGGACAGATGGAGACGAAAGCAATCCTTAATGAGAACTCTTTTAAAAAGACCGGATCTATTGGAAAAGGCTCCTTTGACGAAAGAGGATAAAAAATTATTGGCGGAAATACAGCAGGAGGCGGATGAATAGTAATCATCTGCCTCAGCATGCCCATAGGGTCAGATACGAAGACGTTTTTTCCCGAAAGCTTAAAAACAGATAATTTTGGGCGACACCTCGGTCTTAAAATGGTTTTTTTGACAGTATGAGAGGAATGCTTTTAACTGTCTGCCGCAGCTTGAAAATAATGGTATAGATTACGGTAAGGTTATTGTAATAAAAAAGTGCGGTGTGTTTCATGACCGTTTTCTTTTTTGCCATTGAGGATTTATGGAAAGGAAATGAAAAACAGGGTATGTTAGTTAATTAATTTTCCAGCGCAATTACAATTTGATTTTAACAGTGTAAAAGGAACAATTAGGAAATATAGATTTGCTGGGACTTTTTTTGTTATTATCATTGTATTTTTTTTACATTTAGAAAAATCGCATAAAAATATAATAAAGATAGCCCCAAAATTGTTATTAAATTATCATATTTGTTAAATTTTAATCATGAGAGAAATAAAAATTAAAAAAAATTTAGGAAAAAAGTATTGACATTTCATTCTTATTAGTATAAATTGTATGTGTAGTCAACAGAGAGAAGTACATATAAGATTATAATATCTGTTTTATCCCAAATGTCTTGAAATTTGTTTTTGCATAGGAACTGTTTTCATTTATAAAGAGTGGTTCATTATGTGATATTTTTTTGAAGACATTATTTGTACACTAATATTTTGTATACAAAAATATTTGGATGGCAGATGTTGATAATACCATTTTTTAAGCAAAAGGCTGAACCCGTATCGCCGACAGAATTCACAAAAGAAATATGGGGGAGGCCCAGTTAAATATTATATTTTATTATTTATGGGGAGGTTTTATCATGAATTTTGAATTATCCGAGCAACATCAACTGTTACAGAGAAAAGTTAGGGATTTCGCACAGAACGAGCTTCTGCCAGGTGTTATCGAGCGTGACGAGAAGAGCGAGTTTGGTATTGACCTTTACAGAAAAATGGGTAAAATGGGTCTTATCGGTCTTCCTTATCCGGTAGAGTACGGCGGACAGGGCATGGATGTTCTTTCCTATGCAATCTCTGTAGAGGAAATTTCCAAGGTAGAGGGATCCATGGGTATTGCTTATTCCGTATCCACCTCATTATTCGGCGGCGGCGTTGTAAATTCCGCGTCTGAAGAACTGAAATTGAAATATCTGCCAAAGGTATTGTCAGGCGAGGGCTTTGGCGCTTTTGGTTTGACTGAGCCAAACGCAGGATCTGATGCAGGCGGATGTATCACAACGGCAATCAAGGAAGGCGACCACTATGTATTAAACGGCGCGAAATGCTTTACGACAAACGGACCTTTAGCAGATTACATTTTAGTATTTGCTTTGACACAGCCTGAATTAAAACAAAAAGGTCTTTCCGCATTCATCGTTGAGACAGCATGGCCAGGCGTAAGAATCGGAAAAATTGAAAATAAAATGGGTATCAGAGCTGCTCAGGTATCTGAGGTATTCTATGACAACGTTATTGTTCCTGCTGAAAACCTTGTTGGACAGGAAGGAAAAGGCTTCTCTATCGCTATGAAGGATCTTGACGGCGGAAGAATCGGTGTTGCGGCACAGGGTCTTGGTATCGCAGAGGGTGCATTTGATATTGCAAAAGAGTATTTAATGAAGAGAGAGCAGTTTGGCAAACCAATTTACAAGAACCAGTATCTTGCATTCAAGATGGCTGAACTTGAAGTAGAAATTGAGCAGGCAAAATATATGCTTTACAAAGCAGCAATTGACAAACAGGAAGGCAGACCATACTCAATTCCCGCAGCAAAGGCTAAACTTGTTTGTACAAACGCAGCAATGCATGTAACAACTGAAGCTGTTCAGATGCTTGGCGGCAACGGTTACATGAAGGATTACCATGTTGAGAGAATGATGAGAGACGCTAAGATCACTCAGATTTATGAAGGAACAAACGAAATTCAGAAGCTGGTTATCAGCGGCGGCTTATTCAAATAAGATTTTCAGGGCAGACTGCACTATGCAGTCTGCTTTTTTTGTGAAGCAGAATGTAAGAAAAAATAGGATATGTCAAAAAAGTCGGTTAAAATTCCGCCTGCAAAATAGATGCATTTAAACCATCGTATTTGTAATTTGCTGCCGCCTGCCTTGTAGGATTGTACAGAAAAAGAACATCAATATTGTGGAAAGAGACATTGTAATTTTCCTATATATGGTGTATAATCCATTTTAGTACACAATATCTAGGAGGAAGGTGCAGCAATGTTTACAGCAATAAGAAAACGTAATGGAGATATCGTTCCTTTTCAGCCGGAAAAAATCACAAGGGCTATATTCAAGGCCGCAGGCGCTGTCGGCGGCAATGACTGGGATATGGCGGAGGATTTGACGAATCAGGTTATCATACTTGCAAAGGCCCAGCTTGGTGATGACACAGTGGATGTGGAGTCCATTCAGGATTTGGTGGAAAAGGTTTTAATAGAAAACGGTCATGCAAAGACCTCAAAGGCTTTTATTTTGTACCGAGAAAAGCGCCGGGGCGCCAGAGAGGCAAACGCCTTAATCGGCGCGACTATCGATATGTTTTCCAAGTATCTGGGGGATGGGGATTGGCGTATCAAGGAAAACGCCAATACTCAAAAGTCTATCAACGGTATGAATAATTACATCAGAGAGGCATTTACCAAGCAGTACTGGCTTCATGAGATTTATCCTGACAGCATTCGGAAGGCACATTCCTCAGGAGATATGCATATCCATGATTTGGGCTTTTTCGGCCCTTACTGTGCGGGATGGGATTTGAGGCAGCTTTTAATGTACGGCTTCGGCGGCGTTCCGGGAAAAGTGGAATCAAGCCCCGCAAAGCATTTGAGAAGCTTTCTGGGACAGATTGTAAATTCTACCTTTACAACACAGGGTGAGACAGCGGGCGCTCAGGCATGGTCCTCCTTTGACACTTATTGTGCGCCATTTATCCGTTATGATAATCTGGATTATAAGACGGTGAAGCAGGCTGTGCAGGAGTTTATATTTAATTTGAATGTACCGACCAGGGTCGGCTTCCAGTGTCCCTTCTCCAATTTGACCTTTGATATCAAGGCGCCAAGCACGCTGAGGGATCAGGCTGTTATTATTGGGGGTGTGCCCCAGGAGGCCACCTACGGCGAATTCCAGGCTGAAATGGATATGATTAACAAAGCCTTCTGTGAGGTTATGATGGAGGGGGACAGAAAAGGCAGAGTATTTACTTTCCCTATCCCCACCATTAATGTGACAAAGGATTTTGAGTGGGACAGTCCTGTGGTCAATCAATTTATGGAGGTAACCTGCAAATACGGTATTCCTTATTTTTCCAACTATATCAACTCTGATCTTTCTCCGGAGGACGCATTGTCCATGTGCTGCCGTTTGAGGCTGAATACAGGTGAGCTGAGAAAAAGGGGCGGCGGGCTTTTTGGCTCCAATCCTTTGACTGGCTCCATAGGTGTTGTCACAATCAATCTTCCGAGAATCGCCTACCTGTCAAAATCCGAGGAGGATTTCAGAAGCAGGCTGCTGCACCTTATGGAGCTGGCAAAGGACAGTCTGGAAATAAAGCGCAAAACAATAGAGGAGCAGACCAATAACGGTATGTATCCATATTCTGCTCATTATCTTGAAAACGTAAAGGAGAGAACAGGCCATTACTGGTTCAATCATTTTAATACAATCGGCTTGATTGGCATGAACGAAGCCTGCCTGAATTTTATGGGCAAAGATATTACAACCTACGAGGGACAAAAGTTTGCGCTGGATACCCTTGATTTTATGAGGGATACCATTACCCGCTTCCAGGAGGAAACAGGGCATGTCTACAATCTGGAGGCAACGCCGGCGGAAGGCACCAGCTATTCTCTGGCGCAGCTTGATAAGAAAAAATATCCGGATATTATAACGGCGGGGTCTGATGCGCCTTACTACACCAACTCCTCACAGCTTCCTGTGGGCTTCACGGATGATATTTTTGAGACGCTTGATTTACAGGATGAGTTGCAGTGCAAATATACAGGCGGTACTGTGCTTCATCTATATTTGGGAGAGCAGATTAAGGATGTTGAGGTGGCAAAGCAGCTCATTAAAAAGGCATTTACAAACTACAAGCTGCCCTATATTTCACTGACTCCCACCTTCTCCGTCTGCCCGGAGCATGGCTACCTCAACGGCGAGGTTTACAGCTGCCCTGAATGCGGCAAGGACACAGAGGTTTGGAGCCGTGTGGTTGGTTATCTGCGTCCTGTACAGAACTTCCATAAGGGAAAGCAGGAGGAGTATAAGGAGCGTGTGAAATATGTTGTGAAACCGGAGGAATTAAAAATATGATTTTCGGCGGACTGCAGCGCAGCAGTACCATCGATTTTCCGGGAGTGCTGAGCTGTGTCGTTTTTACCAAGGGCTGTGACTTGGACTGCTTTTACTGCCACAACAGGGAATTGATTGAAGGCGGAGAGAGTATTATGGAAGAAGAGGAAATTTTCTCCTTCCTGGAAAAGCGCAGAGGATTATTGGACGGCGTTGTCATAAGCGGCGGAGAGCCATCCTATCAAAGGGGTCTGGACGGTTTTATCCGCAAAATCAAGGAAATGGGCTACAGGGTAAAGCTGGATACTAACGGACAGCACTTGGAAAAAATAGAGGACCTGATAAAGCAGGGATGGATTGATTATGTGGCCGTTGATGTAAAGGCGCTGGAAAAGGATTATTTATCAGTATGCGGAAAGAACGGTTATGAAAAGGTTTACCAGACGATTTGTTTTCTGATGGGCAGCAATGTCCCCTATGAGCTGCGGACAACTTTATATCCGGGCATGACAACAGATATGCTGATGGAGCTGATGAAGGGTTTTCCGCCTGTCAGGCTGTGGCGGCTGAATTATTTTCACATGCCTGAAAGGTATAGAGAGGAAGACAAAGAATGGCTTGAGGGCGCTGCACTGAATGCGGTTTCTCTACAGGGAAGCATGGAAATGCTGCGAAAGATTCAGCCAAATTTGGAATGCTAAAAACAGGACAGAGAGCTTTTATAAGCTTCTCTGTCCTGTTTTGCTATCTTTTTGGGGCTCTATTTCAGCCATTTCTCCGCCGCCTCCATCAGGAATGCAGCACAGCCGGGCCGATTTTTATCGTAGTACTCCAAAAAGCGTGGATCCTCCTGATACATACGGATAAGTCCCAAATGAGCATGGGGACTGTAGGAGGGCCATGTGAAGGAAAGCCATCTTCTGTGCATGATAAGAAGCTGCTTTCCTGTTTCCCCTTGAGGATTTTTCCCCAGCAGGACAGCTTCTTCCAATTCCTTTTGCAGTTTTATCCCAAGCGTTTCCATGTCCTGATATTGTTCCTTTGACAATTCCAAAAACCTGCGGTTACTTTTTTCTAAGGTATCGCCGCTGTATTTTTCTTTCAGCTCTTTGCCATAGGTTGTCTCATTCTGTTGTATTTTTTCTTTCTTAAACGCCTCAAAGCGTTCCTGATCTGTCATCATTCCTATTCCTTCCTCTTCGTCAATTGTTTTTGCCACATTGTCTATGAGCTGCTCCAGCGCATCCTTTTTTTCTCTCAAAGCCATGAGATGCCTTTTTAAAGAGGCAAGCTGGATGTCGTTAGGGGAATCAAGAATCTCTCTGATTTCCCCAAGCCCCATGCCAAGCGCCCGGTAAAAGAGAATCTTTTGCAGTCGCTTTACCTCCCCGGAGGTATACATGCGATAGCCGTTTTCACTGATATAACCCGGAGGCAGCAGACCGCATTCATCATAATAGCGAAGCGTACGGGTGGTGACGCCGGCCAGCTGACTGAGCTTTTTTATGGTATAGTCCATGTTTTCCCCTCCTTCCTATTTATCTTAAGGCTTAACGCAGCGTTAATGTCAATAGTGCAAGTGCATTTTTTAGACGAACGGAACAGGCATTTTTTGACAGCCGTTTCAGGCTGTGGTATCCTGAATTTATAATAATAAAAAACGGAAGCAATTATGCAAAGGAGTGGATAAAAAATGGAATTCAGATATTTCATGCCTGCTGATTTATATTTTGGCGAGGACTGCATTGCTAAGCACAGCAGTGTTTTCCGTAAAATGGGCGGCAAGGCGCTCATTTTGACAGGACGTTCCTCCGCAAAGAAAAATGGGTCATTGCAGGATGTTTTAAACGCGCTTGAGAAAGAAAAAATTGCGCATGTCATTTTTGATGAGATAGAGGAAAATCCGTCCTTTGAGACAGTGGAGCGAGCGGCGGAGGCCGGAAAAAAGGGGAATGTTGATTTTGTCATAGGAATCGGAGGCGGTTCTCCTATGGACTGTGCGAAAGCTGCTGCTTTTTTAATTGCAAACCCTAGCGTAAAGGGGGACGCCCTGCTGCAGGAGGCGGTTCTTTCTCATATTCCCATTGTGGAGGTGCCGACAACGGCGGGTACGGGTTCTGAGACGACACAGTTTTCCGTACTGACACTGCACAGTGAAAAGACAAAGACATCCATCAGACAAAAGGCCTTTGCGGCGGCGGCTTTTCTGGACGCCAGGTATATGGCGCAGATGCCATCCTCTATTACAAACAATACGGCTGTGGACGCCTTGTCTCATCTTATTGAAGGATATCTTTGCAAAAACGCCAATTTTATGAGCGATCAGTTGGCGGAATGCGGATTTAGAATATTCAGGGATTGCACGGAAGCACTGAAAAAACGCTGCTATTTGCCTGAGGACAGGGAAAAGCTTCTGTTGGCCTCTACCATAGGCGGTATGGTAATTGCTCAGGCGGGAACCTCCCTGCCCCATGCAATGGGATATTTTCCAACCTATGCCAAAAGGGTGCCTCATGGAAGAATTAACGGGCTATTGACAGCGGAATATTTGAAGCTTTTTGAGGATAAGACGAAGGTCAGCAGATTTCTCTCCTTGCTGGGCTTTGACTCCATTGACAGCCTCGGCGCGTTTTTAGAGGAGGTTCTTGAGAGCAGTGAGGTTTATACAGAGGAGGATATTTGCTATTATACTGCGGAGATGATGAAAAACAGAGCAAAGCTTTCCACTCACCCCAATGAGGTGACGGAGGATATGATTTACAGGGTTTATAAAAACAGCCTGATGAAGAGGAAATCTGTAGAATAAAATATTTGTGTTGTTAGATTAAGTATAGGATTTGAAACAAATTGTTAAAAGCTAAGTACTTTGATGCTACTTTCAGCGTGAAAGTAGCCAAAACGCCGGGGGTTTCGATTCCCCCGGACCCCTAAAACGATTCAGGGGGAGATTCCCCCTGAAATCCCTCTCTTTCATGCCCTAAAGGGCAAAATAAAAACAGCGCATTGGAAATAAAAGGGAACCTGAAATATCTGAAAAATCAAACCGACTTACCGGGCTGCATTTTTCAGATGGGGTCCGGAGATGGTTTATCTTTGGTACCGCCAGCGGTTAGAATAACCGCGAGAGGTTTGGTACCGCCAGCGGTTAGAATAACCGCGAGAG
>JAHZDZ010000020.1 GCA_019422105.1 Bacillota bacterium
GATACTCATAAACCTGCGGTTTATTCGTACATTTGCTGCGCAAATAGTCTGTACCTGAAACAATCTCTTGCAAGCATGCAGTATTGTTTCTGTGCAGCCTGCTTTCTCCGCTTTTATGGTATAATAACGATAAATTTTAGCGGAGATACTCATAAACCTGCGGTTTATTCGTACATTTGCTACGCAAATAGTCTGCACCCGAAACAATCTCTTGCAAGCAAGCTTGCAGTATTGCTTCTGTGCAGCCTGCTTTCTCCGCTTTTATGGTATCATAACGATAAATTTCAGCGGAGATACTCATAAACCTGCGGTTTATTCGTACATTTGCTGCGCAAATAGTCTGCACCCGAAACAATCTCATGCAAGCAAGCTTTCGGTATTTGTTTCTGTGCAGCCTGCTTTCTTCGCTTTTATGGTATAATGTTCGTAAAAAAGCGGAGAGAAGCCGAAGAAGAAGCGGTCTGACTGCTTGCAGGCAAAGAATGCTCCTTTGAAGGGTTCGAGGAGCAAAGTGACCGAGCAAAGCGAAAGTTTTGCGGGGTTCTACGCTTTTATGATATAATGACAATATACTTCCGCAGATCTACCTCGAAACCTGCGGTTTCTCGGTACATTTGCTGCGCAAATGTCTGCTTGAGCTGCACACTATACAAGCAAGCTTGCTATTGTACATCTTAAGCATCTTTTTCTCCGCTTTTATGCAGGAATAATGATAAAAACCCGCGGAGACCTCGAAACCTGCGGTTTCTCGATACATTTGCTGCGCAAATATCTGCTTGAGCTGCACACTTTACAAGCAAGCTTGTTATTGTACATCTTAAGCATCTTTATCTCCGCTTTTATGGTATACTATACAATAAATGATTTAGAGGTGCAGTATGACTGGTAAATTTATTACGGTTGAGGGAACTGACGGCGCTGGAAAAACAACACAGATAAAACTTCTGGAAAAGCATTTGACGGAAAGAGGCTATAGGGTTTTTCTGACCAGAGAGCCTGGGGGTACTGCTATTGGAGAGAAAATAAGGGATATACTGTTAGACAGGAATAACAGCAGTATGAATGAGATGACGGAAGCCTTTTTATATGCCGCTTCCCGTATACAGCATGTGAAGGAAAAAATACAGCCTTGTATGGAAGAAGGGCAGATAGTAATCTGTGACAGATTCATAGATTCCAGTCTCGCTTACCAGGGGTTTGGCAGACAGATGGGCGTTGAGAGAATTTTAGCCGTCAATCATCTGGCAATTGGTGCGTTTGCGCCGGATTTAACTCTTTATTTCGATTTAAAGCCTGAAAAGGGCATTGTCAGGAAGCAGGAGGAAAAGTCCCATGAGCTTGACCGCATGGAAAGCGAAAAGGCGGAGTTTCATGAAAGGGTATATGAGGGATATCAGTACCTGATAAACCATTATCCTGACAGGATAGTCCGCATCAGGGCAGACAGAACTATAGAGGATGTAAAACAACAGGTATGGCAGGCAGTTGATAAAATATTACAAAGATGACAGGAGGAATATTTATGAAGCTGATATTGGCAATTATACATGATGATGATGCCCCGGAAGTTATGAGCCTATTGAGCAAAAACAGGTATTTTGTGACAAAACTCGCAACGACCGGCGGATTTCTGCGTTCCGGCAATACAACGCTGATTTCCGGTGTGAATGACGACAAGGTAGAGGACGTAATCCATATTTTTGAGTCAAAATGTAAATCAAGGGTGGAAACGACGATTGTGAGCAATCCCTATGGTTCTATGGACGGATATATGCCAAGTCCTATTGACGTCAAGGTAGGCGGCGCAACCATATTTGTGCTGGATGTTGCGCAGTTTGTGAAGTTTTAAGGAGCCGAAATGTACGCTTTTAACGATATTGCGGGAAATGAAAATGTGAAGAGAAATCTCCGTGAGGCAATCAAAAATAATACCGCCTCCCATGCTTATATTTTCAGCGGGGGAGAGGGGCTGGGAAAGAAGCTTGCCGCCAATACCTTTGCCAAGGCCCTGCAATGCAGTGGTGAGGGAGAAAGGCCCTGCGGCGTCTGCGATTCCTGTCGTGTATTTGATTCTAAAAACCATCCCGATGTTTTCTATGTAGTGCCGACAAAGACGAAAGCAATCAGCATTGACGATATCAGAGAGCAGGTTATTGAGCAGGTCAGCATCAAGCAGTATAAATACCGCTATAAAATATTTATCATAGATAAGGCGGATACCATGACGCCTCAGGCACAGAATGCTTTCTTAAAGACGTTGGAGGAGCCGCCGGAATATGCGGTTTTTCTCCTTTTAGCATCCAATCTTGACGCCTTTTTGCCGACGGTGCTCTCACGCTGTGTTGTGCTGAAGCTTAGGCAGGTCAGTACGGAGGCTGTAAAGACTTATCTGGTAAAAGAACTGGGCGTCGGGGACAATGAGGCTGCACTTTATGCGGAATATGCCCAGGGAAGCATCGGAAAGGCGATACAGGCAGCCTCAAGCGAAGAGTTTGCCAAAATGCGGGAGGATACGGTGAACTGGGTGGTATCCTTAGAAAAAAAGGATATTGTCTCTGTCATGTCCATGGCCAAGGAAATGGAGGTCTACAAGGAAAGACCTGACTTTTTGGATATCATGTATCTCTGGTACAGAGATGTATTTGCAATGAAAAAGCTTAAGGATAAAAAATATCTGATACAAAAGGACAAGGAAGCACAGATTACAGCCCAGGCCCAATCGGTAACCTACGAGGGCTTGTCCAAAAAGCTGGATGCTGTATGGCAGGCGAAAAGGCAGCTGGCGTTAAACGGAAATTTCCAGCTTGCCATGGAAGTAATGCTTTTACATTTAAAGGAGAGTTAATTTCATGATAGAAGTAGTTGGCATCAGATTTAAAAAGGCGGGAAAAATTTATTATTTTGACCCGGATGGCCAGACCATAGAGCCTGGCAGCTATGCCATCGTGGAGACGGCGAGGGGTGTGGAATACGGCACTGTTACCAAGGGAAATACCATGGTGAAGGATGAGGAAATCATACAGCCTTTGAAAAAGGTTATCCGTGTTGCAACGCCTGCCGACGCGAAGCAGGAGGAAGCAAATAAGGGAAAGGAAAAGGAAGCCTTCGGCATATGCAATGAGAAGATAGCAAAGCACGGTCTGGATATGAAGCTCATTGATGTGGAAATTACATTTGATCATAATAAGCTGATTTTTTATTTTACGTCTGACGGAAGAGTGGATTTCAGGGAGCTTGTCAAGGAGCTGGCCGCTATCTTTAAGACAAGGATTGAGCTGAGGCAGATTGGCGTCAGGGATGAGGCAAAAATGCTTAACGGTATCGGTATCTGCGGCAGGCCGCTGTGCTGCGCCACCTTCCTGGGGGATTTTCAGCCCGTATCAATTAAAATGGCTAAGGAGCAGAATCTGTCCTTGAATCCAACCAAAATTTCAGGCATCTGCGGCAGACTGATGTGCTGTCTGAAATATGAGGAGGATGTCTACGAGGAGCTGAACAGAAGACTGCCGAATGTGGGGGATATTATTGCAACGCCTGACGGTACAGGCGAAATATTATCCACCAATGTATTGATGCAGATGGTGAAGGCGGCAGTGCGCAAAAAGGAAAACGATCCGCCTACCATAGGATTTTATAATGTCAGCGAAATCAAGGTGATAAAGAGCAAGAAAAAGAAGGACAAGCCTGCGGAAGAAGAATTTAATCTGAATTTAGATGATAAGTATGAATAAAGATGTGCCGGTTTTTGAACATGAAAGGGTGGATGACCTCCACCGAAACGGCTATCAGCTGATACAGGATCCAAAACGCTTCTGCTTTGGTGCGGATGCAGTGCTTCTCAGCGGTTTTGCAAGGGTTTTGGAGGGAGAGGTCTGTCTGGACATGGGAACGGGCAACGGCGTCATTCCCATACTGCTTGAGGCAAAGACAAAGGGCAGGCATTTCACCGGCCTGGAGATTCAGACTGAGAGTGTGGATTTGGCTCGCAGAAGTGTAAGGCTTAACGGTCTGGAAGAAAAAATAGAGATTGTGGAGGGGGACATAAAAGAGGCGCTTGCTCTTTTCAGGCCCTCTTCTTTTGATGTTGTGACCACCAATCCGCCCTATATGAATGATGGAGGCGGATTGAAAAATGAGTATACCCCAAAAACAATTGCACGTCATGAGGTGCTTTGCACTCTGGAGGATATTATAGGGGCCGCTTCCCGTCTTTTAAGGCCGCAGGGACGGTTTTATATGATACACAGACCTCACAGGCTCATAGACATTGTATGCCTTTTGAGGCAATATAAGCTGGAGCCGAAAAAGGTGCGGTTTATTCATCCCTATGTGGATAAGGAGCCCAATATGGTACTGATAGAGGCTGTACGCGGCGGCAGGGCTATGGTGAAGGTACAGCCTCCTCTCATTATTTATGGGGCTGACGGCAGTTATACGAAGGAAGTATATGATATATACTACAATTGATAAGGAAGCAGGGAGCGGATTATGAGCGGAATTTTATACCTATGTGCGACACCTATCGGTAATCTGGAGGATATGACGCTGAGGGTACTGAATGTTTTGAAAAGCTGTGATGTGATAGCGGCGGAGGACACCAGACATACCTTAAAGCTGCTGAATCACTTTGAAATATCGGCGGCTTTGGTAAGCTATCATGAGCATAACAAGAAAGTAAAAGGCCCTCAGCTTTTAAACCTGCTTCTGGAGGGCAAAAATATTGCCCTGGTGACAGATGCCGGAATGCCGGGTATTTCAGATCCCGGAGAGGATATGGTGCGGCTTTGCCATGAAAACGGCGTCAAGGTCACGGCCTGCCCGGGAGCGGTGGCCCTGACCACTGCTTTAGTGCTTTCCGGCCTTCCGACCAGGCGTTTTGTGTTTGAGGGTTTTCTGCCTGTGGAGAAGCGGGAGAGGCGGGAGGCTTTAAAAAGGCTTTCCCAGGAGGTTAGAACATCAATTTTTTATGAAGCCCCCCATCATCTTTTGCAGACGCTTGAAGAGCTTTATGAAGCGGCAGGGGACAGAAATGCTGCATGCTGCAGGGAGCTTACAAAAAAGTTTGAGGAGATAAAGAAGGGGACGTTGTCCCAGCTGATTGCTTTTTATAAAGAAAATCCGCCTAAGGGCGAGTTTGCGGTGATTATAGAGGGAAAGTCCCATGAGGAGAAGCGGCAGGAGGAAATTGCCGCATGGGAGGCGCTTACTGTTACTGAACACATGGAGCGCTATTTGCTTGAGGGGATGAGCGAAAAGGACGCTATGAAGGCGGTGGCTAAGGACAGGGGCCTTTCCAAGCGGGATATCTATGCACTGGTGAAAAAATAGGGCGGTACATGATAATGGTTTTGATAGGAAAGCAGCTTTTTCCATGTGTTTGAATTAAGAATTTTGTTCATAATGAGTGTTATACAGATATTACTGTTAAATACGCCATGAAAAGAAGGTTTCGGTATGAAAACAAAAAAATGGGTGCCGTTTGTAACCATTGCTGTTCTTTTATATCTTCTTTTTATTTCTATGGATTTTTTGCCTGCATTCCGCTCCGTTTCCACTAATTTTTTGAAATATATCTTTATACTGAACGTTTTTTTCCTTTCACTCCTGGGTAAAAAACGTGCTGTTTGTATAGGCTTGTTTCTCACACTGCTTTGTGACGCCTTTTTGTTATTTACGGACAGATATTTTACAGGTATATTACTTTTCTGTTTTGTCCACATGGTTTATATCCATATGCAAAGGAAGGAAATAAAAAAACAGGGCGCACTTTTACCTGTGCTTGCCCCATCTGTAATTTTAATTGGCACCGTTTATGCCGGTTTATTTGCTCTGGATTTATACACAGCATGGAAAAATGTAAAAATCGGGCCCTCGCGGAAAACGCGTTTCTTTTTTGCAGCGCTATGCCTGTTTGCCTGCTGTGATATTTGCACCGCACTGTATCAGATAACGGGTATTTCTGTGCTGGCCTCTTTTATATGGGTTTTTTATGGGCCGTCCCAAATAATGATAGCGCTCTATTCCCTTTTGGATTAATGCCGTGTCTTCCAAAGCGTTGCCACCTCCGCAAATACGACAGAGGGCTTTTCTTTGTCCAGAAAATAGGAAATCAACTCTTTTTCACCATTTTCCTCTCTCAGATAACATCTGCTGATTATCTGTGATCCCTTGTAGCATTCCTTTCGGTATACGACGCGGATGTCCATTGGCTCACAGCTGTCATATATCTCATCCGGCACGTCGTCAATGGCCCACTCTATATATTTTGTGTTGTTGGCATGACCGTTGGTATCGGTATCCCGCCTTCGTACTGTAAATTCCCGCTCGGAATAAAGGTTTTCCGGCTGGCCCTTTGGCATACCGTATTTTTCCTGTGGTATGGCGGCTGTCTTATCACAGGCATAGGCTGTATCCATACCATCCATAAATGGAGACGGTCTCCGCCTTTCCAAATCCATGAATATCCAGCGGGACATTGCCAGACAAATGATGCTGCCGCTTTCGTCCTCTACCCGAAAACTTCTCTGCGCCTGCATTCTTTTGCAGTCGTTTGGCCATGTGATTATTTTTATTTTTTCTCCCTTATGGGGATAGCGCAGTACGCTGATATGCCAATTGGTAATGGCCCAGCCCTTTTTTGCTTCACTCAAAACCTCTATGGTATAACCCAAGGAGTCGGAATGCGCTATAGCCAGCTCCTGAAAATAAACAGCAATACTGGTAGGTGTCAGCTTTAAAAAATTGTCGCATCCAAAAAATCCTATGGTGTACTCCGCTTTAAATTCATTCTTCTTCATTTTCTAACCGCCTGTCCTCTCGTTTTATAGCATAGGTGAAATTAATCTTGATACGGATTCCCTGATTTTAAACACAGCGGAGCGCTTCCGGTACCACTCGGGGGTGATTTCCGTACAGTATTTCAAATCATTTAAAAAATCGGCCTCCAGCATTTCCGTTACACCTCTGTCATAAATGAAGGAGTTAACCTCAAAATTTAAGTCAAAGCTTCTGATATCCATGTTCGCTGTGCCGACGGAGGAAACAATACCGTCTATAAACATTGCTTTGGAGTGAATAAATCCCTTCTCGTACTGGTAACAGCGCACCCCTACATCCAAGAGCTCTCCCAGATAGGACATACTGGCCCAATACACGAAAAAGTGATCGGGATGAGCCGGTATCACAACTCTGACATCAATGCCTGAGAGAGCCGCAACCTTTAACGCCTCAAATATACTGTCATCCGGCACAAAATAGGGTGTTTCAATGTAGATATTTCTCTCGGCTTCGTTCATCATTTTAAAATAACCGTCTCTTATATTTTTCCATTTAGTATCGGGACCGCTGGAGACTATCTGCATTTTAACTCCGTCATATTGAAGCTTTTCAGGAAAGTATCTGCTGTTATACCCTATTTTGGCTTTTGAAGTAAAGTTCCAGTCCAGCAAAAACCTGAATTCCAGCTGGTCAACAGCGTCTCCCGTAATGCGCAGATGAGTGTCGCGCCACGGGCCGTAGCGGCGTACGGCGCCTAAGTATTCGTCACCAATGTTAAATCCGCCGATATATCCGATTTCACCGTCCACAACACAGATTTTCCTGTGGTTGCGGTAGTTTATTCTGGCTATCATAGGGGGCAGGAAGGCTACGGCATGTCCTCCCGCTTCCTGAAGCTCGTCAAAAAAATCCTTTGGCAGCCCGCTGCAGCCCATGCCGTCATAGAGAAGGTTTACCTCCACTCCCTCAGCGGCTTTTTTTGTCAACTCCCCGACAACCTTTCTGCCCAGATTATCCCCGCGCAGAATGTAGTATTCCATGTGAATAAAGCTTTTGGCATGCCTGATATCGTCAATCAGGGAATCAAATTTGCTTTTGCCGTCGATAAAGCGGCTTACACTGTTGTTGCCGGTAAGCCAGTTGCCGGTGCGCAGGTGCAAAGACGCAATATCATCCAGATACATGAAGCCCGTGATGGATTCTCTGCCCTGAATGGCCTCTCTCTGTTCCTCTATAATGAGCTTTCCTTTCGTTTTTCGGATGTACTCGTCAAAAATCTGCGTATCGTATTTTTCCTTTGCCGCAAACATGCGCTCCCGTTTACTGTCTTTGCCAAATATCAGATAAATCAGGAATCCAAGACCGGGTATAAAAAAAAGCACCAGAAGCCATGCCCAGGTACTTGCCGGATTACGGCGCTCAAAGAAAACCATAAGCCCTGCCAGAAAAACATTTATAACCAACAGTACGGAAACAGATATTGCGATTATTTGGAGTGTGTCCATTCCTATCTCCCCCTTTTTTGTCAACCCCTCTGCAATAGAAGGACACAGTAGCTTTTTCAACCTTGAGTTTTGCCCAAATCCACGCGCTTTTTGAAAAAAGCAAGGCGAAAACTTTCAGGAACCCGCAAAATTACGCGGGTTGAATAGAGTCAAGGGTAAAACCCTTGCAGGGTTTTAGGGACAGAAGCCCTAAGAACTTGACTTTATAATTATTTTATAACCCTTTTGGTAAAAATAATCTCGCTTTGCTCGGATAATAAACTGGAATCCAATAGATTACTGCGTAAATCTAATGGTAAAAATAACCTCGCTTTGCTCGGATAATAAACTGGAACCCAATAGATTACTGCGCAAATCTATTGGTAAAAATAACCTCGCTTTGCTCGGTTATTTTTTATTATTGCCTGAAACGGGACAAAAATCAAGTTTTTTTACAAGATTGTAAAATTACTATTTCCTAAATTCAAATTAAATGATACAATAAGTATTACGGTAATCGTACTTGTAAAGTATGAAACAAAAAGAAAGAGAAAGGAGGAACAAAGGATGCATTTATCAGCAGGCGACATCACCCTGATTGTGATTTTTATCATTGCTGCAATTATCATCGGTTTGTATTTCTTTAACAGAAAAAATCTGAAAAAATATATAGAGGCGCAGGATTTTATTGAAGAAAATAAAATGACTGTCCAGATATTTGTCATCGATAAACGCTTTGAAAAGCCGACAGAGCAGAATCTGCCGAAAATGATTTATGAAAAGCTGCCCAAAACAGCGCGTATGCGCAAAATGGCTATTGTAAAGGCAAAGATTGGTCCGCAGATACAGACTCTTACCTGTGATAAGAATGTTTATGAAGTGTTGGCGACAAAGAAAAACGTCAAGGTTGTATTATCCGGTATCTATATTGTCAATATTGTGGGAATGAATCTGGCAAATAAAAAGAAAAAGAGCTGGCGTGAAAAGCTATCTGTTTTCGCACAGAAAAATACGAAAAAGTAAGACGAACCCGCAAAATGATTTGGCAGAAAAATATAAATTTTCGGCCCTGTAAGGCAATGCCAGAAAAAAATAAATAGGCATAATAAAAAAAGAAAGCCTGACATCAGGCTTTCTTTTTTTTCAGGTGTTTAACAGTTTTGGCTATGCTGCCCACTAATGGCAGGGGGATTCAACCCCTTCTGATGAATGGCTTTTTATTTTCTGTTATTTTAAGAGCTTGAGGCTTCAGATGCCTTTCGCTTTTCTGTTTTTTCAATATAAGCCCATTTCACACGTCTGTTCACAATATCCTCCACATGGATATCCATACCGTAAACTGTTATGTCAAAAGCGCTGCCCTCCGGTGGTATGGTATCAAGACGGCTGAAGATTAGTCCGCCCACTGTATAGAAGTCAATATCCTCAGGAAAATCTATTTGAAGTATTTCTGAAAGTACGTCTATACTCAGTTCTCCGGATACCCTCCACAGATTATCCCCTGTTTTTTTTATTTCCTCCTCCTCCGGCACGTCAAACTCATCATAAATATCACCTACTATCTCCTCCAGCAAATCCTCCATGGTGACGATACCAGCCGTATC
The DNA here is from genome assembly GCA_019422105.1 of Bacillota bacterium. Classification (GTDB taxonomy): domain Bacteria; phylum Bacillota; class Clostridia; order Lachnospirales; family Anaerotignaceae; genus JAHZDZ01. The sequence goes on from JAHZDZ010000020.1 coordinate 9,866, forward strand.
CCCATATTCGCTGATGACAACTGCAAAGGATATTTTATTTTTCTGCATATTGCGGAACAGATCATCAATTTTAATGGACTCCGGTACATAATAAGGGGTGTGAAGTTGTTCCGCCAGGCCGCTTTCTTCGCCGCCTCTGCTTTTCAGCAAAAAGGTTCTGGCATTCAATATCCCTTTGATATGGTCTATGTTGCCTTCATAAACCGGAAAGCGGGAAAAACCGCTGTTTTCGATGACGGAGATAACTTCCTTTGTGTCCATTTCAATGGGGATTGCCCTGACGTCCACGCAGGGCGTCATAATTTCCCTTGCCACTTTATTGTTAAACTCAAATATATTCTCTATCATTTCCTTCTCTTCCGGCTCAATGGCGCCGCTTTCCTCACCGACCCCCACCATAAGCCGTATTTCTTCCTCTGTTACGCCTTCCTCTTTTTCCTCATCGCCCAAGCCCAGAAGGTGCAGGGCGATGCCTGTGGATTTTGTCAAAAACCAGATAACGGGGCGCATGAGTGTGGAGAGGGCAGCGATAACGCCGCTTGTAAATTTTGCTACCTCCATGGACTTTTGCATGGCAATTCTTTTGGGCACTAATTCCCCGAATATCAGCATAAAATAGGAGAGCACCACTGTGATTAAAATGACAGCGGCTGTGTCCAGTATATTTTCCGGTATTCTGCGAACCCCTAAATCCTCAACCGCCCATTGTACAATTATATTGGAAAAGCTCTCCGCTGCAAAAGCACTGGCTAAAAAGCCGGATAAGGTAATGCCAATTTGTATGGAGGATAAAAACCCTGACGGTTCCTCCACCATTTTTAAAAGTCGTTTTGCTGTTTTATCCTCCTTCTCGGCCATTTTTTTCAGCCTGGCCGGATTTAGGGATATGACGGCAATTTCAGCCGCTGCAAAAAAAGCGTTAAAAAATATTAAAACCACCTGTAACAACAAGGGTCCTAAAACAGATTCCATTTAGATTCCTCCTGATAGTACTCCTAAAATTATTATAAACTTTGTTTTGTTATCGCTGTATCAACGATATTGTCAATATCTTTTTAGCAGCGCAGAAAGGGCGATACCCATATTTTATTTATACTGTCCATAAAACGGAAACTTAAAAAAAATCTGTACCTTTTTTCTTTGCGCCCCGGCATGTAATACGGATTGCCGGTAAAACACCGGGGCTTCAAACTGTGCCCATCCATGAAGGTTTCATCTCCTTTTCTATTCTATAGGATATAAAAGCACAAAAAGACATAACCCGCTTGAGATTGGAAAGCAGGCTATGCCTTTTTATTTTTAATGAAATAATCTGCCCGGCAGCGCCGGTACTGTCTGAATCATCCATGATATAATCGGCTCCATACTGAAAAAGTAAAGTGGTTATATTATATGCAGTGGACATATTACTGTCAATCGGGAAGGCTTTTATTTTACATAGATTTAACAGAAAGAAAGCCGGCTGAACAGGACTATGCTGCTGTTTCTATTTTATACGCGGAACAGGTCAAAACCAACGCAATTTTGAAGAAGGAGCATAGTATTTTTTTCCAGAACGGCGGGGTCCTCACTGAAATGAACATTGGAGAGGCTTTGCATAGAGCAGAACGAATTTTCATGGAATAAAAATCCCTCCGCGTTATCGGGAGGGATTTTTAATGTTTTATGGTCGCTTCTTTATTTTCTACAATATAGGATAAAAATCAATATCGCTGGTTGTCAATTCTGTATTCAGATTGACCTCCTTTTCATCCTCCACCATAGCCAGAAGGTTTTTGTTGGCGCTTGCCAGCATCAGCTTGATTCTGTTGAGCTGGTTTACCTCGCTGGCGCCCGGGTCATAGTCAATGGCGACGATATTCGCAAGAGGATTTCGTTTTCTGATTTCCTTAATAACACCTTTTCCGACTACATGGTTTGGCAGACAGCCAAAGGGCTGTGTACAGACAATATTTTTAACGCCGCTTCTGATAAGCTCAATCATTTCTCCTGTTAAAAACCAGCCTTCTCCCGTCTGGTTGCAAAGAGATACATAGGAGCAGGCGTAGATGCCGATAAGCTCAATACTGTCGGGTGCTGTAAAGCGTTTGCTGTCCATTAGGGCATTTACCATGGGTTTTTGATAGAACTCAATAAGCTTTATAGCTGCCTGGCCAAGCATTTTATTTTTACGGCTTCCGCCCAGATATTTTTCCTTTTGGAGCATGTTGTAGGCGCTGTAGAGACCGAAGCCCAGAAGGTCGGGAACGACAGCCTCCGCGCCCTCGCTTTCCAAAAGCCCTACAATGTCATTGTTGGCGGTCGGATGGAATTTTACCAGTATTTCACCAACAACGCCGACTTTGGGCTTCACTGCGTTTGTAATCTCAAAACGATCAAAGTCACGGACGATTCCCCTGATGTTCTTTTTAAAGGCAGACCATTTTCCGCTTTTTACGTCCTGCTTTACCTTTTCATTCCATTTGTCATAGAGGGCGTTGGCTGAGCCTTTTATTTTTTCGTAGGGCCGCACCTTATAGAGCACACGCATAAACAGATCACCGTATACAAAGGCCTGCATCGCCCTGTGAAGAAGGGGAACTGTCAACTGGAAGCCGGGGTTTTTCTCAATGCCGCCTGCGCTGACGGAAACTACGGGAATTTGCTCCATACCGGCATTTTTCAGTGCTTTTCTGATAAAGCCGATATAGTTTGTGGCCCTGCAGCCGCCGCCGGTCTGTGAAATCAGCACAGCGGTTTTATTTAAATCATATTTGCCGCTTCTGAGTGCTTTTAAAACCTGCCCCACAACAATAATAGCGGGATAGCAGGCGTCATTGTTGACATATTTGATACCCTCGTCGATGGAATCCCTGTCCATGGAGGGCATAACATCCAGCCTGTAGCCGCAGGATTTGAATGCCTCTTTAATAATGTCAAAATGTATGGGGGACATCTGAGGGCAGAGGATAGTATAGTCCTTTTTCATCTCTTCCGTGAAAATGTGGCGTTTCAGAGAGGCATCTCCCTTTTTGATTTTGACTCCCTTGCTTCCTCTGTCCTCAATGGCTGCAATAAGGGAGCGCACTCTGATTCTGGCAGCGCCCAAATTGCTGACCTCGTCTATTTTGAGGGAGGTATATATTTTTCCGGCAGCTGTCAGAATATCTCTGACCTCATCGGTTGTCACAGCGTCAAGGCCGCAGCCAAAGGAATTCAGCTGAACGTACTCAACATCGCTTCTGGTTTTGACAAAGGCGGCTGCCTCATAAAGTCTGGAATGATAGGTCCACTGATCACGGACAACCAAAGGCCGCTCCACGTTTCCCAGATGGGCAACGGAATCCTCTGTCAGCACGGCGATATGATAGCTTGTGATAAGCTCAGGAATGCCGTGGTTTACCTCGGGATCCACATGGTAGGGTCTGCCGCCAAGAACAATCGCCGTCATATGATGATCTTTTATATATTGCAGCGCCTCTGTGCCTTTTTGGTGCATATCCTCGCGGAAGGCGCTCCACTCCTGCCATCCCTTATCCACCGCGTTTTGTATTTCTCTCTGGCTGATGCCTTTCCCCTTGAATTCTTTATACAGTCGTTTTACAAGGGAGGGCCTATCGCCCAGATTCAAAAACGGGTTCATAAAATCAATATTTTTTTCCTTTAATTCCTCCACGTTATTTTTGATATTCTCGGAATAGGAGGCGACAATAGGGCAGTTGAAGTGGTTATCCGCGTTTTGGATATCCTCTCTCTCATAGGCCACACTGGGATAAAATATAAATTTAATGCCGTTTTCTATCAAATACATAATATGTCCGTGTACCAGCTTTGCAGGGTAGCAGACGGATTCGCTCGGTATGGATTCAATGCCCATCTCATAAATTTTTTTGCTTGACGCAGGGGATAACTCTACATGGTAGCCAAGGGCTGTAAAAAATGTAAACCAGAAGGGGTAATCCTCATACATATTCAGCACTCTCGGTATTCCCACAGCGCCTCTGGGCGCCTTTTCAATGCGCAGAGGTGTATAGCCAAACAGTCTTTTGAATTTATAGTCATAGAGATTGGGAATATCCTTGTTTGACTTTTCCAGCCCCAGCCCTCTTTCACAGCGGTTTCCGGTTATAAAGCGTCTGCCGCCGCTGAAATTATTGATGGTGAGAAGACAGTTATTGGCGCATTTTCCGCAGCGCGCCAGCTTTGCCTCTATTTGCAGGCTGTTCATGGCTTCCCTTGAAATGAGAGTAGTTTTATAGCCCTCCTCATATTTATCCCTTGCAATAAGCCCGGCGCCAAAAGCACCCATAATTCCGGCAATATCAGGGCGTACTGCCTCTCTGCCGCTGATAACCTCAAAGCTTTTGAGCACGGCGTCATTATAGAAGGTACCGCCCTGTACTACAATACTTTTGCCCAGTGCCTTAGGGTCTGATATTTTGATAACCTTCAGCAGAGCATTTTTGATGACGGAATAGGCCAAGCCGGCAGAAATATCACTTACCTGCGCGCCTTCCTTCTGTGCCTGCTTTACTCTGGAATTCATAAATACCGTACAGCGTGATCCTAAATCGATTGGATTTTTAGCCAAAAGGGCATTTTTCGCGAAGTCTGCCACAGAATAATTCAGCGATTTTGCGAATGTCTCGATAAAGGAGCCGCATCCCGAGGAGCAAGCCTCGTTTAATTGTACACTGTCAATGACATGGTTTTTGATACGGATACATTTCATATCCTGGCCGCCGATATCCAATATAAAGTCCACATCAGGGCGGAAAAAGCTTGCCGCCTTATAGTGGGCAACCGTTTCGATATAGCCCAAGTCCATCATGAGCGCTTCCTTGATGAGACCTTCCCCATACCCTGTTACACAGGTATTGCGTATTATCACACCGCCGGGCATCTTATCGTAAAGCTCATTGAGGCTTTCAATGACAACCTTCAGCGGATTTCCCTCGTTGCCTCCGTAGAAAGAATATAGCAGTTCTCCCTTATCGGAAACCAGGGCCACCTTTGTTGTTGTGGAACCCGCATCCACACCGAGAAATGCGTCTCCCCGATAGGAGGCCAGGTCAAGCCTTTTTACCTTATCCCTGTCATGGCGCGCACGGAAGGCATCATAATCCTCCTCACTGTGAAAAAGAGGATCGAGGCGGGAAACCTCCATGGTCAGATCCTTTGCACTGTCAAGCTTTTTTTCCAGGCTGACAAAATTGTCCTCGTGGTCGGGCTTTGCGGAGATAGCGGAACCGTAGGCAGCGAATAAATGAGAATTCTTTGGCACTATGGCCGTGTCGTCCGTCAGTCTCAGTGTTTTAATAAACCTTTCTCTGAGCTCAGAGAGAAAATGGAGCGGTCCGCCCAAAAAAGTGACATTGCCTCTGATAGGCTTGCCGCAGGCCAGGCCGCTTATGGTCTGGTTTACAACAGCTTGGAAAATGGAGGCGGCCAAATCCTCTTTTGCTGCGCCCTCGTTGATGAGGGGCTGAATATCCGTTTTGGCGAATACACCGCAGCGGGATGCAATAGGGTAAATCACCTTGTGATTTTTGGCAAGCTCGTTGAGCCCAATGGCGTCAGTTTGTAACAGAGAAGCCATCTGGTCAATAAAGGAGCCTGTGCCGCCGGCGCATACGCCATTCATCCTCTGCTCGATGCCGTTTGAAAAGTAGATAATCTTTGCATCCTCACCGCCAAGCTCTATGGCAACATCAGTTGTGGGAGCAACGGCCTCAATGGCATTGGCCGTTGCGACAACCTCCTGTATAAAAGGAATACCCAGACTCTTTGCAATTGAGACGCCGCCGCTTCCTGTAATCATAGCGGAAAAGGTCACATTGCCAAGGGCCTTATGAGCTTCCTGAATGAGCTTTTCCAGAGTTTTTTTAATTTCCGAGAAATGTCTTTCGTATCGGTCAAATAAAACCGTATATTTATTATTGACTGCAATTACCTTTATAGTGGTTGACCCGATATCGATACCGAGTCTTACAAAATCTTCGTTGTCAGACACGTAAATACGCCCCCTTATTTCATCTGTCTTACTCATGCTCTGATTTCATTTAAAATCTGTTCAAATGAAATCCTGCATTTTTCATCTATATCAATGGTTTCGTCCAGGAGATTCAGCGATATAATTCCGTCCTTGATGGAATTTATAATGACTGCCCACTCATGGGTGTCTAAATCCGCTGCGAGAAAGCCTTTTTCTTTTCCCTCTTCCAAAATATCCTGAAATAGCCGAATTTTTTCATTGTAAATTTCCTTTCTCGCCTCAGACAGACAGCGATAGCGCTTCATCCCTTCATAGACAAGAAAATAAAACTGTCTTAAATCCACGTCCCCAATCACTTCCTTAAGACTGTCAGGCACACAGATTCTATGTACATTAAAAAAGTAAAACCTGAATTTACTTTCCAAATCCTTTTCCTTTAAAAGCTCTGTTTTCATACTCTCAACGGGAGCCATGAAAAAGGGGCAGATATATTTATAGATTACTTCCTCAATCAGCATATCCTTGCTCTTAAAGTAGTGGTAAAATCCTCCCTTTGTGACGCCGGCGGCGCCGATAATGTCATTGACGGATACTTCGGAAAATCCTTTTTCCAAAAATAACTGAAACGCCTTTTTCAGTATGAAATCCTTTGTATTCATAGCCTTCCCCGCTTACTATATGTACTCTTCAAAAAACAGACCAACCAGTCGGTACCTAGGACTTTATTATAGCCAAATGTACGCAAACTTTCAACTGCTTTTTGTTAACTGTCGGTTAAATTTTAATAAATTTATGCAGTGAAAAATGGTCTTTGTTGCAGAAAAACGGTCAAATAATATTATAACGTCCTATATATTGCCTGAACACAACAGAAGTTGCATATTTTTTATCAATATATGCATTCTTTCTGTGCTTACAGAAATTGGTGCATATATAAAAACTGCGGGGGAGCCGGTTGACAGTGTACTTTTTTATCTCTAAACTGGTGAAAAGGTATATAAAAAATAAGTATGGCTGTATAGACAAGGCAGGGAGAGGATCAAATGGATTATAAAATAGAAAGGGGCTGTAGGGATAATGCCAAATGGAGAAGCTCCTTCGACAAGCTGTCTGTGGAAATCTTTGGCTTGAGTTTTGAGAAGTGGTATCAGAACGGTTTTTGGGGGGAGAAGTTTCGTCCTTATTCCATTGTGATTGGCGATGAAGTAATTTCAAATGTGTCTGTCAATCTCATAGACTGCCATCTGAACGGGGCTGAAAGGCATTATATACAATTGGGAACGGTTATGACAAAAAAGGAATACCGAAAGAAGGGCTATAACCGTATTCTTATGGAAAGTATACTGCACGAATACAGAGCGTGCGATGGATTTTTTTTGTTTGCCAATGACAGTGTGCTCGATTACTATGGAAAATTTGGTTTTGAAAGAACAGCGGAATATCGCTATCGGGGAAAAATCAAAAGGGGTGGTACAAAAAAGGCGGTTCCTGTCTCCATGAAGTGCAGGGAGGACTGGAATTATTTTTTGAGGGAGAAGAGCAGACGTAAAAGCAATGGTGTGATGAGTCTGCGCAATGACGGGCTTTTGATGTTCTACTTATCTCATTTTATGCAGGAATCTGTTTTTTATATAGAAAGGCTTGACGCGTATGTCATTGCTGAGACAGAAAACGGCATATTGTTATTATATGAGGTGTATTCCAAGGATCCTGTATCCATGGAGGAGGTATGCAGCTGTTTTGGAGGCATGGCGGAGTATGTAAGCTTTGCTTTTACGCCCCTGCATACAGAGGGACTTGAAAAGTATGAATATAAGGAGGAGAACACCACTTACTTTGTGCGCGGCAGGGGTATTCAGGCAGATATGAAAACAATTTGCAGCATACCCGCTGTTGCACATGCATAAACGCAGGGTCTGCATTTGCCTTTGGATATTCTGCCAGCAGTATTTTATTTGCGCATTTGGCTTTTTCGGCAAAAGTGTATTCTGATAGTAGAAATTTGCAGACAGCCCTCTTATTCCTTTCACAAAAAAAATAGCCTTTCGGCTATTTTTTATAGGTTTAATTTTTCTGCTCCAAAAGCACTATGTCCTCAATTTTGTCCAATTCGTGCGCAATAATATGCCTGCTTGTCAATATGCACAGAAAATCCAGATTGTTTTTTCCTATGAGCTGGCCTTCAATTACTTTTTCTTGCAGTGTTGTGACTCGCACAATCATTCCGGTTCTGAATATTTTTCCCTTAAAGCACACTGTATCAATTGGGAACATATCCCTGCATTTTTTGATAACTGCTACCAAGTCAACACCCTTGTAGTCCATGGAGAGCTCATCTTCTTTTTTCATAGCGCCTCGAATAGCCCGGAAGCGCTGAATAAGCATGGTAAGCACAAAGGCTGCTACAGCCGCATAAAATACATCCCATAAGGAAACAGGGCCAAAGTACTGGTTCATTTTACCACCTCCCAAAAGAGCAATTGATTTTAGTATTCGATTACCTTAATACTGTTATACTCTTTATCGCTCAAACCTGTTACTATTAAATTATTATCTATACAATACTTGAGGTTGTCAATTATTTTTTTTGTAATTTTCTCTCCGGGGGCGATAAGCGGGATACCGGGCGGATAAGGAATGGCAAATTCTCCGGCGGCTTTTCCGATTGCCTCTTCCCATGGGAAAGTTCTTTTCGGTGAAAATGCTGCCTGACGCAGAGGCATTGAAATTTCGGGCTTTGAAAGATAGGTTCTCTTTACCGGCCTCCTTTTTTGGCACGGATTATACGGCAGACCGTCTATTGCAAACATAGCTTTCTGAAGCCTGTCAAAACCCTCCTGGCTGTCGGCTACGCTTGTCATGGCAATGATAGTGTCCGGGCTGCTTGCCTCCACCTGTATTTTATATTTATCTGAAAGAAGCCTTTCTATTTCCGTGCCGTTTGTCTGTCCGTTTGGAAAATAAAAAACCAGCTTCCCTATATCCAAATCGGCAATGCCGCTTTTATGGCAGAGTTCCCGTCCGAGCAGTCTGATGTTTTGCAGTTTTTCCATTTTGCTGCGGAAGTTTTCCAAGCGCATTAAGTAGTTTCTTACTCCCTCTTTTCCTTCCACGAAGGCCCTCAAGCGATCCATAGCTGTCATAAAAAGGTAGGACGGACTTGAAGTCTGAACCAGGGAAAGCATTTCTCTCAGTCTTGTACGGTCAATACGCTGTCCGCTGACATGCAGAAGTGCTGTCTGTGTAGGTGCGGGCAATGTTTTATGCAGGCTTTGTATGACAATATCTGCCCCCATATGTACGGCGGACGTCGGAAATCCATCATATACAAAATGAGCGCCGTGGGCTTCATCCACGATAAGCGCCATATTATTTTGATGAACGATCTCAGCAATTCCTTTAATGTCGCTGACAAAGCCCTCATAGGTCGGGCTGGTTAAAATAACGGCCTTTGCGTCCCTGTTTTCTGATATTATTTGCTCCACTGTTCTCGGAGCGATTCCGCCGGGAAGATATGGATAATCCAAAAATTCCGGCATGAAATAGACAGGATTTGCGCCGGATAAAATACAGCCGCTGTATATTGCTTTGTGACAGTTTCTGGCCACAAGGAGCTTATCATTATCAGAGCATACGGTAAGAACAGCCGCCTCCAGACCGCAGGTTGAACCGTTTACCAAAAAAAAGCTTTCCTCTGCGCCAAAAACTCTGGCACATGCCTGCTGTGCCTCCCGAATGACGCCGTCACAGTGGTGAAGGTTATCAAAACCGGGTATTTCCGTGATATCCATATGAAAGACAGCATCCTCCATCAAGAGCCTGCCGCCCTTATGCCCGGGCATGTGGAAGGGATAAACATCTTTTCTTGCGTATTCCCTACATTTATCATATAATGGCATTTGCATTTTTATAACACCGTCCCGGTTAAACTTCAACTATTCTTGCGCTGTGATTCAGCGCCGGCAGAACCCTGTCAAACAGGTCTCTTGTGCTGAGCACAACTGTAGCGGTATTGACGCAGGGATGCACTGCTACTTTCTCCTGTCCCTCGACAATATCCCTGTCAACCAACAAAGTCACATGGTTTTCTTTGTCATTCATGGCACCTAAGGGGCTTACACTGCCAGGATAAATATCCAGAAATTCCAGCATATATTCGTCTTTTGCAAAGGTTAGACGGGGAACACCCAGCTGCTTGGAAACGGCTCCTGCGTTAAATCTCTTGTCGCCAACCATAACCAGCAGATAAAACTCTGTGGAGTGGCGGGTACTTAAAAATAAATTTTTACACATGGGAAACCCCAGCTTTTCATCAATATCCTTTGCCTCATCGATAGTCATTACTGCTTCATGATGGTATACATGGTAGGTAACACCAAGACGATCCAGCATTTCGTATGTTCTTTTCTCCCTCTCCTGCATGAATATGTCCTCCTCTATTCTTATAGACGTAATCGGATGAATTTTAAGTTCAAAATTAAAAAAAACAGCTTAAAAATGTTTCATTCCATTTATTTGAAAAGGTATAGGATTTAATATAAAGGTTAAAAATTAAGTACTTTGATGCTACTTTCAGCGTGAATGTAGCAAAAGCGCCTTAGGGCTGGTCGTACACTTTGACTACACCTTACCAGCCTGCAAACGCTTTCTCCTTCCCAAAACTCTTTTTAATCCAGTTTTGTGCCCTTTCTCCTGAAAAGCTCTGTCAGATACCGCAGGTGTTCTGCTTTATCGCTGGTCAAAGCTTCGCTCTCATAGCGGAATTTCCAGTTTCCTGCTGCGACAGAGGGAGTGTTCATACGTGCGGCGGAGTCAAGTCCCAATATATCCTGTAAGGGGAATACAGCCAAATCAGCGGCACTTGCAGAAGCCAGCCGTATCAAATCCCAGTGTGGCTCTGTACCGTCTACATTCATATAACGGCGAAAAAGATCCTTTTCCTGTTCAGAGGTCTTACGATACCACCCATAAGTCGTGTCATTGTCATGAGTACCGGTATAAACCACAGTGTTTTTATCATAGTTGTGGGGCAGATGCTGATTATTTTCCGAATCGTCAAATGCAAACTGTAATACCTTCATTCCGGAAAACCCCAGAGAAAGACGGAGATCGGATACCTCCTCCGTTATAATGCCCAAGTCCTCCGCGATAATGGGAAGCTCGCCCAGCTTATCTCTTATACTCTCAAAAAGTTCCCTGCCGGGACCCTTTACCCATTGTCCGCCTGTTGCGTCCTCATCCCCAAAGGGAATGGACCAATAGCTTTCAAATCCGCGGAAATGGTCGATTCTCAAAATGTCGACGGTGGCAAGGGTATTTTGAATTCGGCTTATCCACCAGGCGTAATTTTCTTTTTTATGGTTTTCCCACAGGTAGAGCGGATTGCCCCAGAGCTGTCCTTTTTCACTGAAATAGTCAGGCGGAACACCGGCAACGCAAAGGGGATACCCCTTTTCATTCAGCTGAAACAGTGCGGGATTTGCCCAGACATCTGCGCTGTCAAAAGCGACAAAAATGGGAATGTCACCGACTATTTTAATATTCCTTTCATGGGCATATTCTTTTAATTGGTTCCACTGTCTGAAAAACTCAAATTGAAGAAAGGCATAATATCCTGTTTCCTTTTTTAATTTTTGTTTCCATTTTGCTATTTCGGCGGGTTCTCTTTTTTTCAGCTTTTCCGGCCAGCTGCTCCAAACAGCCCCGTAATAATAGTCTTTTTGCAGATTGGGAGACAAAAAGGCCGCAGTTTCCTTATAAAATGATTTTATTTCTTTTGTCTCGTATTCGTATTTTCTCTCTGCAATAAAATAATCCTTTAAAGCAGCAAAAAGAGTATAATCTCCCAGCCAGTATTGGTTTTTCGCTTGGAAGGATGCAAACTCTTTTTTTAATTGGCTATCCTCTGAATTTAAAAAATTTTCATAGGCAGTCCGATAAAGCTTCGTTTTGTAAGATATTACCGGTCCATAGTCTACACTATCCGTCGGAAAATCGGGTATGCTATCCATATCCTCTTTTTTTAAGAGATTTGATTTTAACAGCTTCTCCGGACTTATAAATAGGGAATTTCCGGCAAAGGTTGAAAAGCTTTGGTAGGGTGAGTCACCAAAGCTTGTAGGATTTAAGGGCAGTACCTGCCACAGACTTTGTTCCGCTTTTTCTAAAAAATCGATAAAAAAGTAGGAGGATTCGCCCAAATCGCCAATACCGAATTTACCAGGGTGGGAGGACGGATGCAGCAGGACGCCGCTGGAACGCTCAAATTTCATAAGAATCTCCTTTTAACAGTTTATTTGAAACCATTATATAGCAATTGTTATCTCTTTTCTATACTTTTACCCATGCAATTTTTTCAACCTTATCCATCTTAAGCACAGTATGAGAAACTTAAAACAGCGGAAAATAAGAGGGCAGTAATATCTAACTTTCTTGAGGAGGCTTATAAAATGAAAAGTTTAAAATATATAGCATCTGCTGTGGCAGTATCATCTGTACTGGCGTTTACAGGTTGTTCTTCAAACGGAGACGGGCTTACCAATAACGCCGGAGGCGCTTGGGATGGTTATGGTACGAATAGCGGTACTGACTACGGCTATGGTTACGGCGATGGATATGGCACAGAAGAGGGCTATGAAAACGATGTTTATGGATACGGCTATAACGGCTACAACAATAATTACGGCAGAACAGGCTACGGAACGGGCTATGGTACAGGTATCGGCACTGGCGTTTACGGCTCCGGTTCCTACTGGGGAACTGACAGCGGAACTATGACAGGCTACGGCACAAACTATAACAGCACAATGCCTTATGTATCAACAAATACAGCGGATGACGGCGCAGCCGTTCAATAAGATAAAAAACAGGAGTGCGGATTGACCATTGGTCAATCCGCATTTTTCTTGTGGAATAGATCGCGCCACCAGAGTATACATATAAAAAATGTAACTTGGGAAAAAGATAAAACAGGGTTAATTTTTTGTAAAAACGATGACTTTGCCTACATACTATTTTATAATATGTATTATAAACAACATAGCACATACGACACGGAATCGAATGGGAGGTGACAATATGGATTTAAAGAACAAAGCAGGCGCGGCGGCAGTCATTGACATTGGTTCTAATTCTTTGAGGCTTGAGATTGCGCAGGTAATGGGCGGCGAAATAAGAAAGCTGGAAAGCCTGGTTTATCCCGTCAGCCTTGGCAGAGATACCTTTAGCTCAAAAAGAATCAGCTTTGAAAAGGTAAATAAAACATGTGAAATTTTACAAAATTTTTTGACTGCCGCAGAAGGCTATGGCATCAAAAGGGTGCGTGCTGTTGCCACTACAGCGGTCAGAGAGGCGGAAAACAAGGATTTTGTTCTGGAACAGATTAAGCTAAGATGCGGACTGAATGTACGGGTACTGGATGACTCGGCGGAGAAAACACTTATTTTCAGGGAAATAATCCGCCGCTACAAGGATATAAAGGAGTATAAAAATCCTGCGCTGATGGCCTATATTGGCGTGGGTAATCTGGGAGTTGCGCTCTATGACAAAGGTATGGTGCCCTTTACACAAAATATCCGTATCGGCAGCCTTAGACTTTCGGAGCTTTTTTTAAATATGCAGGAATATGAGGAGCAATACTCCAATGTCATTGAGGATTATCTGCGTGGGTTTACGGAAACCTTTTATGCTACCTTGCCAAAGGGGGATATCAAGCATCTGATTGCAAGCGGCAGAGATATTAAAATGATTGCAAGGCTTTGCGGAGGGGATACGGAAAATGCTTTTTGCTATATAGACAGGGACCGTTTTAACAGCCTGTATGAGGACTTAAAAAATAAAACCATTGAGCAGATTATGGAGGACTATAACCTGCAGCAGGAAAGCGCTGATTTGCTTCGCTCTGCCATGAGCATCTACAACATGCTTCTTCGGGCGACAACGGCGGATAAAATTATAGCGCCTATTGTATTTATCAGCGATGCCATACTGTATGACGAATTGATGGGGAAGGAATCCCAAACCTTCCGTAAGGAGTTTGAGCAGAATTCCGTATTGAGCGCCAAAGCAGTTGCATTAAAATATAATTATGACGATGATCATGCACGTTATGTTGAAAAATATTCCCTGAAGCTTTTTGACAAGACCAAAAAAATTCATGGCCTGTCGTCGCGGGAGCGCCTTTATCTGCAGGTTGCCGCTATATTGCATGACGTTGGCAAATTCATCAACATTACAGCCCACTATGAGCATTCCTACAATATTGTCAGAAGCACGGAAATCGTTGGCTTTGATTTGCATGAAACGGAGATAATTGCCAATATTGTAAAGTATCACAGCACCAGGATACCGAGCATGTTAGATAATAACTATAACAGGCTGAGTGAGAAGGATCGAATGACGGTGGCGAAGCTGACGGCGCTGCTTCGGATTGCGGAAGCCCTTGACAAGGGACATATTAAAAAGTTTGATGACATAGACGTCAAAATTAAAAACAACACCATGGTCATTGGCATCAGCACCTACAATAATACGCAAATTGAGGAATGGTCCTTTGATATGAAAAAGCTTTACTTTGAGGAAGTCTATGCCATGAGAGCGGTTATTAAGAAAAAAAAGGTGATGTAAATGGACTTTAAGGATACGAAATACTATGTGAACAGAGAATTAAGCTGGATTTCCTTCAATGAAAGGGTACTGGAGGAGGCTCTTGATAAAAGCAATCCTCTACTGGAGCGTTTTAAGTTTCTGGCAATTACAGGATCCAATCTGGATGAATTTTTTATGGTGAGGGTTTCGGGGCTTTTTGATCAGATTGAGTCAGGATATACCAAAAAGGATGTCTCGGGGCTCACCCCTCAGGAACAGGTAAGAGAAATATCCAAAAGGGTACACCAGATGGTAATCAGGCAGAATAATTGCCTGATGCGTTCTCTGCTGCCTCAGATGGAAAAAAAGGGCGCTTATTTTTTAAAGTATTCCCGTCTGAACAGGGAACAGAAGCAATATGTAAACGATTATTTTAACAGTGTCCTTTTTCCCATACTGACTCCTATGGCCATAGACCAGAGCCGCCCTGTGCCGTTGCTGCCGAATAAATCTCTGAGCCTGATTACCAAGGTGATAAGGGATGGGGAAAAGAAGTATGCCGTAATACAGGTTCCTACTGTTGTTGACAGGATTCTTGAACTTCCAAAGGATGCTAACGGACGGTATTTTATCATGCTTGAGGATGTCATAAAGGAGCATGTACACAGGCTTTTTGAGGGCTGTGAGATAAGGGAAACCAGCTATTTCAGGCTGACGCGAAATTCAGATTTGGATATTGATGAGGAGGACACGGAGGATTTGATGGAGGAAATAGAGGAATCCATCAAGAGAAGGAAATGGGGGGCGCCTGTACGACTTGAGATTGAAAAAAACATGGACGGGGATTTGAGAAAATACCTTCGCGAGATATTGGAGCTGGAAGAGGAGGATATCTACGAGGTGGCGGGATACCTGGATGTGAATGTGTGGATGAAATTCAGCGGCTTAAAGGGATTTGACGACCTGCGCTTTGCACCTGTTTCGCCTCAGAGCGTACCCGCTTTTGTCAACGGGGAGGATATGTTCAGCGTTATAAAAAGCCGTGATATATTGGTGCACCACCCCTATGAATCCTTTGACTGCGTGGTGCGCTACATACAAGCTGCGGCGCGGGATCCAAAGGTTTTGGCAATCAAGCAGACACTATACCGTGTAAGCGGCAATTCCCCGGTTGTGGCGGCACTGATACAGGCGGCGGAAAACGGCAAGCAGGTAACGGTTTTGGTGGAGCTTAAGGCACGGTTTGATGAGGAAAACAATATTAACTGGGCAAGAAAGCTGGAAAAGGCAGGATGCCATGTTGTTTACGGCTTGGTTGGACTGAAAACACACTGTAAGCTGTGCCTTGTGGTGAGACGGGAGGAGGACGGCATCAGGCGTTATGTCCATATGGCGACAGGAAATTATAATGATTCCACAGCGAAGCTCTATACTGATTTCGGTTTTTTTACGGCGCGGGAAACCTTTGGTATGGATGTATCAGCGCTGTTTAATGTGTTGACGGGATACTCTCAGCCACCCAGATGGAAAAAAATAGCTGTAGCGCCCACATCTCTCAGGGAGACCTTTTTACAGTGGATTGAAAGTGAGTCGGCTATCGCCGCCCAGGGCAGAGAGGGTATCATTGTTGCCAAAATGAATTCCCTGGTTGACCAGGGCATTATAGAAGCCCTTTATCGGGCCAGCGCCTCAGGTGTGAAAATATATTTGATTGTCAGAGGTATCTGCTGTTTGAAGCCCGGGCTTGCGGGTGTCAGCGACAATATCAGGGTTATGAGTATTGTCGGCAGGTTTTTGGAGCATAGCCGGATATTTTACTTTGGCAATGACGGCAGCAGTAAAATTTATCTCTCCAGCGCCGACTGGATGCCGAGAAATCTTGACAGACGTATTGAGGTGGCGTTCCCTGTGGAGCAGGAGGATTTGAAGGAGAGGATTATGGAGATGCTGCGCACCACTCTTTGTGACACGGTAAAGGCAAGGGTAGAGCTCAGTGACGGCAGCTATGAGAGGATTGACAGAAGAGGCAAGGAGTCTGTCCATTCCCAGATGGTATTTCAGCAAATGGCGGTGGAGGCGTACGAAAATGCCAAGAGGGAATCAGAGGAGATACTCTTCCGACCTATTGAAAAACTGAAGGATAAGGAAAAGTAAGGAATGGAATCAAGCGGCTTGTCTTAAGAAAACAAAGAAAATAGGAAGCTGATAAGCAAAGAAAGCTTGATAAAACAAGCTTTCTTTACTTCAGTGTTATTTATGGTACCAACGATTAAGGGCAGTAATTGTTTTAGCAGCATTTTCTTAGTTTCCAATTCCTTCTCTCAAAATTGAAGCAGGAGGACGGGGCGCTAAGGCATGCTGTCCTTTTTGTACAGAGAATAAAACAAAAAATCATTTGACAGAATGTCCTTCTGATGGTATACTATCACTTGCAGTAAGCGCTTTTGGAGAAGTACTCAAGTGGCTGAAGAGGCGCCCCTGCTAAGGGTGTAGGTCGTTTGCGCGGCGCGAGGGTTCAAATCCCTCCTTCTCCGTCGAGGAAAGCCTTGATAATCAAGGCTTTCTTTTTTTGTGCAATTTTATTGAACAGCTATTTTTATTCTTTAAAAATTGGTCTTTTTTTTTCCGAAATTTATAAATATTTTTTGGAGAGCGATCTTTAATATATTATATTTTTGAAAACTGTCTGCGAATTTTCATAGAGAAGGCCCTATTTATCCGAACAATGGATACTAGGGTTTTTTTGTATTGCATTTTAAAGAAAACATTATAGTACAAATTATTCCAAATATGTTGTCAATTTTACCTTTTGAATGAATAATTTTAAATTTCATTTATTCTAATATGAATAAGTGCTTGTTGCAGCATTTATTTGTCATACTCGGCGAGCTTATCCAAATAAACTGCATAAGAATTTGTTAAGATGGCTTAGCCGTTTTGTTTTTACGCACTTATTATGTTGAAGAATAGGGAGGAGAATTTTTATGAAAAAAAATATCAGTAAATTAATTGCTGCACTGTGTATTTTTTCAATGCTGCCGGCGACAGCTTTTGCCGGTGAGCAAATTACGGATGAACTTATACCGATTGTTTCTGAACAGAATGAAAATAGTTTGACCGATTTAAATGATAATGAGAATATACAAGAAGAGCAAAATAAGGATATAGAACATAAAGAGCTTAGTCAGGAATCAGACAATGAAGAAGGCTATACTGACGAGGAATGGGCAGAGCTTCAGGCGAAGGTTGACGCTGAAAGGGAAAAAGCGAAAGAGAGAAAGGAGGAGTTCGCTGGGTATGAACTATTGCTTCCATATGGCTTTAATGATGATATAGAACTGTTATCCGTAGTGGATGAAAAAGAACCAAATGATACGTTACGGGAAGCGAATCGGATTTATATTGACGACGGCGTATATGGGAAAATTTCAAGCAAAAGCGATATTGATTATTTTAAAATAAAGTTTAACACTTATGGCTACGTAAAATTTGCTTTGAATAATGTTCCGGAGGACTGTGATTATGATTTATATGTATATGGTTCAGAGGGAAACATTATTGAACAGGGAGCGAAAGGTACAGGTAAATCAGAGTATCTTTATACTTATGTAACACCGGGTATATTTTATTATATGTCTGTTGAAGGTTATGGTAAAAATGATTGGAGCAATGAAGAATACAGAGTGAGCGTAACCTTTGTAGAGGAAAGAGAACAGGAATATGCTCTGAGTGTCGGAACGGATTTCAGAAAAAATGAGTCAGATACTTCTGATGATGCCATTAATACTACAGAAAGCGCGGAAAATGCGGCGTCATGTTTTCAAAAAATGGGCTACGCTGTCCACTTGATAACAATTCCGAACTATTCTCTTTTGAACTCTGTTCATAATGGCATTGATACAGTGGGTGCATCCGTTGTTTTTTTGAACGGACATGGTAGCCCAACCCATATTTATTTCAATTATAAAAGAATTGGAAATGCTGGGGGAGTACAGTATGGAACGGGGGTAAGCAGAGATTACCAGTGGACAGACGATCAGGAAGGTATTGCACCGGATGGCCGCCATTATGTTCCATTAGATGATAAAATAATAGAAGATTCCAGGTTGATGGTTTTCTCAGGATGTCAGACCGCAGGAGTTCCGAATATAGGTACCAGGAATTTGCCGCAGTTTGCAACAAAGAGAGGAGTGGAAACGGCTATTGGCTGGGAAGAAAATGTGAAAAACGAGTTACAAACAGAGTGGCTTGAGATATTTTTTTATAATTTAAAACTTGGGAGAACTACCATAGACTCTGCCAGATTGGCGGATGAAGGTTTTTTTGAATCAAGCGGCGTGTGCTCCTGGAAAATATATGGAAATCCTTACAGCGTTTTAAATTTGTCAGGACCATACAGTTTAGAACGCAATATTCCGTATGAAAATAATATGCTGCAAAATGAGGAATGCATTTTGATTGATTTTGCCAATAAAGACTTTTCAGGGCTTGAAAATGCAATCCGGGATAAAGTTGGCAGTTTTAATCCTGACGATTACACCTTTACATGCAAGGAAATATATAATGAAGCAGGAGATGAGCTGCTTGAAATGAATTATACTCTGTATATAGATGGATTTAATACAGGCTGTGGTTTTTTTGCTTTTTCCACAAACGGAGAAGTAGAATACTTGTCTGAAAAGAATACAGACGCTGTAATTACATTGGCTGATGCTCCGGAAATAACGGCGGCAATGGAAGAACGGGCGATGGAGTTGGCATTGAAGAAGGCGCCGGAGGATGTACATGTATTGAACCAAAGTATAGAACGTGTTATCATTGATTCAGAGTATTATCTGGTTGTCAACACAGATTATGCGATTCATTATGGAAGTTTGGATGAGGTATACGGACAATATGGATATAATTACAAAATAAAGTAATCATTTATTGGGGTGAAATTCATGAAAAGAATCGGCAGTTTTTTCATAATACTGATTTTGACAGGAAGTACCTTCTTACATTGTATCCCGGCGTTTGGCCAAGAGGCATATGAGACTATTATCGCGCGGCAAAATGAAATTAAAAAGGGGCTTTTTGAGGACGGCTATCTGACGGTTGATATGCAGAAATTCGAGCTGTTATGTGAGGGTAGAACAATCTCCTGCGAAGGGTTTGAGTTCGAGAATATCACCTATGTGCCGTTGAGAGAAATTTGCCGATTGCTGAATACCGATGTCGGTTATATTGAGGAGTATCGTGTTGTGGATATCAAAAAAGGGGTTCTGCCCTCTGAAACAGCTGCCGAAGAGAAAAAATACTATAATGATACGAATCATACGGAAACCGCCTATGTGGGAGATATTCCCGTTTATTTCGGCAACAGAGAAATTGCTGTTAATACGGTTACGTCACACTATATACCAGAAAGCTTCAACTGCAACGGTACTATCTATATGCCTGTAAAAAAGGTTGTCTCTCTTTTTCACTATAATTTTAAGATATCGGATAAGGGTATTATCAGCATATATCAGCTATCTGACAAGCTAAAGAAGCTTGAATCAACACCGGAGTTGAGGGCGAGCGCTTATTGGATAATGCTTGACGAGCAGGACAATAGAATCAGCGACGAGTTAGTGGAGGAAGTGCTAACCTGGGAAGAGTACCTCTATGAGCAGCCCAATAAGGTTATAGAACAAAGCAGTTACCGAATTTTATATGAGGGCAGGCCTGTTATTGTTGTTGGAACATTTGCCACTGCTTGGAGTTATTATCAGATATGGGATTCTAATTATGGTAATGATGCGTTTTATGAGGTTTTAGAGTAAAAATAAAAGCGGTAAATCTGAATCATGGATTTACCGCTTTTTCAGCCTTTTGGATTACATAATAATTTGGAATAATTTTGAATATTATAAAAAATATGGAAAAATGTTGCGGCTTGTGATATAATAACGATAATTTCAGCGGAGACCTCAAAACCTGCGGTTTTTCGGTATTTGCTGCGTCAATAGCTTTTTATGATTGTTTCTTTACAAACAGGCTTCTATGAAATGCTTGAGGAGTGAAATGATAGGGTGACTTTAGCCTGTAAAGTTTGCTGCGGCGAATTCAGAACGTAAGTTGCAAATCAAACATAGCATGGGGGGAGATACTATGTTTCATGTTGCTGTCTGTGATAATGATGCCAAACTCTGCTCGCAGATAGAAGGGCTGATTTTGGATTATGCGGAAAGGACGCAGAAAGCCATAAAGGTAGAAGTTTTTCTTTCGGGGAAAGATTTTATAAAAAGAATTACAAAAAGTATGTATTTTGATTTGGTTTTTTTAGATATTAACTTGGGAGATTGCAGCGGTATAGATATTGGCAGGTATTTGAGAGAGACTTTGTATGATAATAGGATTCACATTATTTATATCTCCGGACTGAAGGAGAAGGCAATTGACTTAATAAAAACACGCCCGTTTAATTTTCTAATTAAACCTTTAAAAGAAAGAGAAATATTAATAAATCTCAAAAATTCAATGGATGTCTCTCAAAAAGAAGAGGTTTTTTTTGAATTCCAGGCAGAAAGAACCTTTTATAAGATTTGCTTGAAGGAAGTTTTATATTTTGCAAGCAACGCAAAGAAAATTAGGGTGGTGACAAGTCAGGGATATAAGGAGTTCTATGGAAAGCTGACTGAGATAGAGGATTTAGTGCTAAAGAAGGATTTTATCCGCATTCACAAGTCCTATCTGGTGAACATATATAAAATAAAGGGATATAAGACGGATTCTGTATTCGTAATGAACGGAGATGTTTTACCGATAAGCAGGAGCTTTCAATCAGCCGTAAAGGAGAAATTTAATCAAATAGATCATTATTTTCTGAAGAAAGAAGTCGATTAAAGCTTGCCGCTGATCATTATTTTTGTTTTTAGAAATTTAGACTAACTGTACATACATGCATACAGCCCGCATATGAAATTGATATTTGCAAAGGTATGTATTATAAAAGAGGAATGAAAGCTCATTTAATAAATAAAGGTATGCTTATGGATGGCCTTAAAAAACGAAAACAGCATTGCTGTAATAAGTAGAAAAGCTTGATTTATCAAGCTTTTTTCTTTACCCCTTTTTATGGTATCGGTTGTTATCAGTATGACTTTTTTCTGTTGTTCTATATGATTCATCGTTTTAAGATAAGCTTGATTGAATATCTTTTCTTATGATAAACAGGGGTCAGGCACTAAATTCAGACGATAACTGTATTTTACCGTATATTAAAGTACAGTATAAATATTAAAGTCCATTATTGACAAGGAAAGGGAAATAGGGTACATTAATATTATGGATAGGTATGTTTATACTTATTTTATTGGGATTGCAATGTGGGGATTTTTTATGTAAAGGTGGTGTTAAGTATGCCGGCAGATATTAAGTTTTTGACAATTGAGGATGTAAGTGAAATGCTACAGGTTACCAGAACGACTGTGTATAATCTGAAAAAGCAGGGCCTGCCCTTCATTAAGCTTGGAAAAAATATACGCTTTGACCAGAAGGAGGTCATTGATTGGGTGAAATCCAACAGTCACAGCGATGTGGAGTCAAGCAAATAAAGCTTTTCAGACGCCCTTGAAAGGGCTTAAGTATACTTGCCGATTTATACGATATATACAGTAAAAAAAAGATACAGAAGCTATATGGAAGAAGTGTGATAACACTTGGATTTGTTTTCTGCGGTCATTTTATGTGTATATGTTTTGATTTTATTTTTGCTGAGCGCATTTTTTATGAAAAGGGCGCTCCACTCATATGAGGAATATATTCTCTGCGGCAGAGCGCTTACCGTGGGCTATATCATATTTACCTATCTGGGTACTTGGGTTGGCGGCGGTACGATTATTGGTCTTGCGGGGATTTCCTATCTTAACGGAGCCAGTAGCTACTGGCTCTTTGCAATTTCGTGTATTGTCAGCTTCTTTTTTGCCTTTTTGTTTATCACAAGAATCAGAAGGCTGAAATTAAACGGTATTGTGGATATGCTTGCCCTGCGTTACCCTAAATTTGGAGAGGCCGTACGCATTCCTGTTGCTGCGGGGCTTATTGTGCGCAATGTCACAATGATTGGCATGCAGTTCACCGCTCTTTCCTATCTGCTCACCTACAGCCTGAACATAGACAGAAATCTGGCTGTGCTGGCAACTTTTGTTATAATTACCGGCTATACGGCATTAAGCGGGCTTTGGGCTGTTGTTGCGACTGATGTATTTCAGGGGATTTTGCAGACCATAGGGCTTTTTATGATACTGTACCTGTGCATGAAGCTTGGCGGCGGAATTGAGGGTGTAACCGGTTTTTTTGTTTCCAGCGGACAGGAAAGTCTATTGAGCATCACGGGTATGGATCCCGTAGGCTGGGGGAAGGAAATAGGAATGTATCTTTTCTCCTTTGGCGTTTTTTTCCTTATGGGCGACCAGAGCGACTGGGAAAGGATTTACTCCAGCAAAACAGATAAGGTGGCCTTTTGGGGTTTTTTAATACCGCTTACCATAACGCTGATGCTGCTTTTGTCACCGACCTATATCGGTGTGTTTCAGCATGCGGTGGATTCTGTGGAAATTGACCCGGACTTTATTATATACCGGTTCCTGTTTAATATGGTTAAGCCGGTCACTGCCGCTTTTTTAATGGTAACACTTTTTTCTGCCATAATGTCATCGGCGGACAGCTACATGTTTGCGACAGGCGTTATTTTCAGCAATGATATTGTAAAGCGGTTTTTACATAGAGAAGCGGACGACAGGGAACTGATTTTCTGGACCAGAATGGCTGTCATTGTAGCGGGGTGTATTGGCTTTGCCTTTTCCATCAATATCCATGATATTGTTTATCTTTGGATTACAGGTCTGGCTCTTCCTGTAATTGTTGTATTTCCTGCCTATTTATGCGCCTGGTTTTCCAAATCTGTGAACTCGGAAGGGGCCTTGCTTGGAATAGCCAGCGGTATCCTATTCTGCGTTTTATTCTTGCTGTTTTACAATATGGTGAGTCTTCCCATGATAATGATTGGGACGTCCGTCAATTTTGCTGTTACGCTGATTTCCTCCCGATTTTTTAAGCCGCCTGTTCTGGAATATCAGAATACATATTATTGGAGCAGGCAATTTGAGGATACCCATAATATTCCGCGGTGAAAGGTAAGGACGTATTGCCTGGATCTTTGAAGTATGTGCTTGTTATGGAAGCTTTTGATTGAAGGCTTTTGGTAAATATAAATAAAAGGTGTGGGAAAAACCGTGATTTTCAGTATGAAAATCATGGCTTTTTTTGTTTGAAAAAATAAATCTTGTAAATTTCAATAATTTGTATTGCAAAATAAACTACAGTATGTTATTATTTACCTACATTGACGTTAATGTACAATAATGTACATAAAAATGCGAGTGAAATAAAGGAGAGTGAAGAGATTATGGGCAGTTATTACGGTTATTTGATACTTGGAATTTTTGCCATCATATTTATCGGCATTTCCTATTTTGTATCAAAGAAGTTCCCCATTGAGGGTGTCGATGACTTTGTTGCAGCGGGCAGGAGCATCCCCTATGCTTTGGTGGCGGCCAGCGTAATGGTATCCTGGGTATGGACGACAACCATCATGGGTGCGGCGGAAGCGGGCACGATTTACGGTGTTTCCGGCGGTTTCAATTATTCCTGGGGAAACAGTATACCTTTCTTTGTATTTATTCCCCTTGTCATGCATCTGCGCAAAAAGATGCCCAAATGTACTACCTTTACAGAGTTTGTAGAGCAGCGTTACGGCAGGACGGTATCCAAGATATTCTTTGTTTTTGGCGTCGGCGTTATTATCTATGTTTTAATTGCACAGGGCGTTGGAATCGGTATTGCTTTCAACTCCATGTTTGGCCTTCCCTATGAGATGGGCGCGGCCCTTTCCATGGGCATTGTTACAATCTACATTGCAAAGGCCGGATTGAGAGGATCTATTTTTAACGATGTCATACAGTTCTTTATCATTTCTATTATTTTCGTTATCACAGTGCCGCTGATTATCAAATCTCTGGGCATGGAAAATATCTATAACGGACTTATGGATGTTGTCACAAATCCGGACAATGTCAACTTTAATCCACAGGCATTGAATCTGGGTTCCTCCGCAGGCTTCCGCTATGGACTGACGGCTATTGTCATTGCCATGGGCCAGGTCCTTCTTGACCAGGGCTATTATTCCAAGGCGATTGCAACCACAAGCTCCAAGGCACTTTTAAAGGCGTATGTGGTGGGTACCCTGCTTGCATGGATGCCTATCCCCATATTAAGCGGCAGTGTTTTTGGCTGTTCCCTGATTTCCCTTGGCATCGGCGAGGGTGCGGGTATTAACCTTGCCTCTGAGGCTGCTCCCCATATGCTGAAGCTGATTTACGGCGGCGGCCTTGGCAGTATTATGTTTGTGCTGATGGTATTTATGGCCGGTATGACCACGGGAGGCAACTGTCTGTCAGGTGCTCAGGCTTTATTTACAGTCGATTTCTATAAGAAATATGTCAACAAAACAGCGACTGAAAAGCAGCAGATGAGCTTTGGCCGCAAGATTACATATGCGATTGGTATTTTTGTAATTGTAGTTGCAATACTTTTGAAGGGCTTCTCCCTGTTGATGCTTGATATTTTCAGCGGTATTTTGTTTGCGGCGCCGACAAGTGCATTTATCGCG
Organism: Bacillota bacterium; assembly: GCA_019422105.1. Taxonomy (GTDB): domain Bacteria; phylum Bacillota; class Clostridia; order Lachnospirales; family Anaerotignaceae; genus JAHZDZ01. Next base: position 35,122 of record JAHZDZ010000020.1, read on the forward strand.
GGTATGTTCTGGAAAAAGACCTCTCCGAAGGTTGCGGTTGTTTCTATTTTCTGCGGTCTTGCCGCAGGTCTTGCGGGTTGGTTTTTAATTCCGAACAAAGATATTAACTGGTTTATAGGCAACCTGTTGTCCTTATTGGTTCCGGCAGCTATTGTTATCGTAGGCTCTATTTTCAGCGGATATAAATTTGATTTTGGCAAGCTGGAGAAATATGAGCCGGATCACAAGGTTCATGAATTGGAGGTGTGAGAAATATGATGAGTCAAGGTATGTTGACCGGGTATTTTTGGGGTGTGTACGGCTGGTTTTGCTTTGGTGTTCTTATGATTGCCATACCGGCGCTGAAGGAGTTTGTCACTTTACTGTTTAAAAAATAGGGGGTAACGAAGAATGAAAATAACAGTTTCCTGCGCTCAGCTTCATCCAAGGCTGGGGGACAAAAAATATAATCTTGAAAAAATGAAGGCATATGTGGAAGAAACAATGGAGAAATATCCGAAAACAAATTTGATTGTATTTCCCGAGCTTATGGCGACAGGCTATGAAGGAACAGTGGAGGATTTTCAGTCAATGGCGGAAACGCTTCCCCATGGAGAGAGCATGAAATTTATGGGGGCGCTTGCTGCCAAGTATAATATCCATATTGTATATGGTTTGGCGGAACGGGACCCTCTTATGACGGATGTATTGTACAATGCCGCTGTTTTGATAGACAATAAGGGCACTCCCCTCGGCACCTACCGCAAGGTTCATCCCTTTGCGGGAGAAAAGGTGTGGTGCCGCGCCGGCTGTGATTACCCTCTGTTTGATACACAAATCGGAAAGCTGGGCATTATGATATGCTGGGATACGGCTTTTCCTGAGGTGGCAAGAAGCTATGCCCTTCAAGGTGCGGATTTGCTCATTGTCAGCACAAACTGGGAAAATCCCTATGCGGACGACTGGGATTTAATTACAAAGGCCAGGGCCTTTGACAATACCCTGCATCTGGTTGCCGCCAACAGAATTGGGGATGACGGAAAAACGCTGAGCTTTTTCGGCCACAGCAAAATCATAGACCCCATCGGCAGAGAAATAGCCGCTCTGGATGAGGAAAAGGAGGGAATCATCTCCGCTGAAATAGACCTTTCCCTGACGCAGACGGAAAGGGCGAGATATTATACCTTCTTTAAGGACAGAAGGCCGGATACGTATCAGGAGTTGACAAGGCCCTATTGAGAAAATAAGCCATCGGTGTACAAAAAACCGATGGCTGTTTTTTTAAAGTATGGCTGTTCGCATGGCGTATCGCCATAAGTGAAATAGCTGTGGCCGGGGAATTTGCTTTTTACAGGCTTCGTGGACGGCATAGCCGGTAAAACCGGAGGTTTTGCAAGGTTTTACGTGTAAATTTATGGTATCATAACGATAAATTTCAGCGGAGATACTCATAAACCTGCGGTTTATTCGTACATTTGCTGCGCAAATAGTCTGCACCTGAAACAATCTCTTGCAAGCAAGCTTGCAGTATTGCTTCTGTGCAGTCTGCTTTCTCCGCTTTTATGGTATCATAACGATAAATTTCAGCGGAGATACTCAT
>JAHZDZ010000021.1 GCA_019422105.1 Bacillota bacterium
GGCGGTCTATCTCTTGTTTTCGGTTGCTTGCTTCCTTACCGTACATGAGCATTTTTACAGGGCATATCCTATAATCTTATCATTGAATTACAGTGGAAACAGGGGGAGATTATAGTGAGAAATGAAGTAATTGCGACAAAAAAGATTACTTTAGAGGATGGAAACAAATGTGACATCAAGTATAATCTGATCTATCCGGAAAAAAGAGGCCGCAATATTGTGTACGGAATTGAACTGGAAAAGTTTCAGGACAGGGTGCTGAAGGACTTGGAATATGTGAGGGCTGTGTCAAAGAACAGAAGGACAGTGGTAGATTTACTAAAGAAGCTTTCTGTTTTCGAGGTAACTCCTGCTACACTGATTAATATTTTGGATGATATTTTATATTGCTGATAAATTGAGACGAAAACATAAATAGTCGGCGCCGTAAGAAATTAAAACAAAGAAAGCTTGGTGAATCAAGCTTTCTTTGTTTACGTCACACGGCCTCGACGTTTCTTTCAGAATCCAATCATCGTTTGCGTTTTGTTTTCTTGGGTCAAGCTGCTTTAGGGAGTATATTGAATTTTTTTGCCAGTCTTTCAATTTCAGCAGCGTTCATAGAATGACTGGGAGTAAAATAATGTATGAAGTAATATTGTATTCCGGAAAGCGGACAGGCTTTCCGGTTTTTTTATGGGGATGATGCAGAGCACAAATGGGTAAGCATTGAACAAGCGGCGGAAATAGTGTAAAATATAAATAATAACCGCAGAGTGGCCCGCCTTAAAAATGGATGACCGGGGCCGGACTGCATCTGTTGTATTTTTATTGCTGATGGGATGAAAAAGCCGGGGAAATTCACAAAAAGTGAATTGTATTGCGGATATTTTTTGCCAGAGCGTACAGCAATAAAAGGGAAATGGTTTGAACACAATTTTTAGAGAACCCTTGTGGAAAATAGAAAAGAGACATGAGGAAAGGATGTTTGCAATGTTAAAGGGAAATTGCCTGGTTGCACAGTCAGGAGGGCCAACGGCCGCAATCAATGCCACACTGTGCGGCGTATTCAAAAAAGCGTTTGAAAGGGAGGAAATCCTGAAAATATATGGGGGCTTAAATGGTATTGAAGGAATAAAGGAGGGAAATTTGATTGACCTGTCCTTTCTGGAGAATGACGAAAATTGGAGGCTGCTGCTGACAACGCCCGCTTCCTTTCTCGGATCCTGCCGTTACAAGCTGAAAAGCTATGAGGAAAAGCGGGAAGATTATGAGAAGCTTTTGGAAGTATTCCGCAAATATGACATACGCTATTTTTTTTACATCGGCGGCAATGATTCCATGGATACCATAAAAAAGCTCAGTGCTTTTTTTGAAAATAATGATTATGAGATAAAACTTATTGGCCTGCCAAAAACCATTGACAACGATTTGGTACTGACAGACCATACGCCGGGATTTGGCAGCAGCGCAAAATATATTGCCTCTGCCGTAAAGGAGATTGCGGCAGACAGCGCCGTTTATGATATTGACAGCGTCACGGTCATTGAGGTAATGGGCCGCAACACAGGATGGCTTTCCATGGCGGCGGCGCTTGCAAGAGATAAGAAGGGCAATTGCGTCTGCGATTTAATTTATACGCCTGAATTTCCCTTCGACTATGAAAAATGCAGGGAAGATATTCAGAAGGTGCAAAAATATAAGAGCCAGGTCATTATTGTGATTTCCGAAGGGATTAAAGATAAGGATGGCAAGTATTTAGAGAATGCGGAAGCAACGGGATTGGATATGTTTGGTCATGCCCAGCTTGGCGGTGCGGGGAAGTGCCTGGAAAGTATGCTGAAAAAGGACCTTGGCCTTAAGGTGCGTTCGGTAGAAATCAATGTGCTGCAGCGATGTGCCGGACATATAGTGTCAAAGCAGGATATAGAGGAAAGCGAGGGCGTTGGAGAGGCCGGTGTAACGGCGGCTCTTCAAGGAGAGAACGGTAAAATGATTACTATCAGAAGAAAGGAAAATACCGGCCGCTATGAGGTGTATTTTGTGCCGGAGGATGTCAACAAAATTGCCAACTATGAGAAATATGTGCCCAAGACTTTTTTGAATGAGACCCAAAATCATGTGTCCTCCCTTGGATTGGAATACTTAAAGCCGTTGATAGAGGGGGAAATGGAGGTGCCCTTTGAGGAGGGGATACCAGCTCATCTGTGTGTGAAGGATTTTTTGATGTGTTACAGGGTGTGATAAAGAGCTGATGGCTATATGGCTGCCGCATATGGTTGTGCGGCGGCTTTTGTTTTTGGTGTATTTTCAATAATCACAAAGCATTGTGATAAATCAAAGATGAGAGAAATTTAATAGACAGTTGTAAAGTCAGCAATGAGAAGCTGCTGTTTACTGCTTTTAAGGACAGGTTTTGTATAAATGCCGAAAAGAAGCAGTATGACTGATTTGCAGGCGGGGAACGCTTCTTTACAGGATTCAAGATGCAACGCGGCCGGGTAAAATGCTAGTTTTATGAGGAACTACGTGCAAATTTATGATATAATATTCGCGAAAAAGCGGAGTAAAGCTGAGAAATAAATAAACGTGGCTGGCAGTCAGAGCTTGCTTATTTGGAAGATTTGAGCAGCAACGCGAACGAGGAAAACAAGGTTTTCCGAGTTATTCCGCTGTATTTATGATATAATGACAACAAATTGCAGCAGAGAACCACAAAACCTAAGGCTTTTCGGTACATTTGCTGCGCAAATGGCTGCTTGCGAGCAGGGAAGCTTTCTCTGAAAGTTTTAAGAAGTGAAACGGCCGCGTAAAATGCAGGGTTTACGAGGTGTGCCGCGTTATTTTATCGTATAATAAATGAAAACAGTGAAAATTCCATGGTATTTCAGCTTGGCAGGAGGCGTAATATGGAATCATTGAAAATAGAAATTATAAGCTGGGTAAAGCTATTGGCGGCTGCGCTGGTATTTGCCCTTTGTATCAACCAGTTTGTCATTGTAAACGCAAGAGTTCCCTCAGGCTCTATGGAAAATACCATTATGACCAATGACAGAATTATGGGACTTAGGCTGAGCTATCTGTTCAGCGGGCCTGAGAGAGGGGATATTGTGGTCTTTCAGTATCCCGATGATGAAAAGATAGATTATGTCAAAAGGATTATTGGACTACCGGGAGAAACGGTAGAAATCAGGGCGGGAAAGGTCTATATAGACGGCGCAGCACAGCCCTTGGATGACAGCTTTATCAAGGAGGAGGCCTATGGTGATTATGGCCCCTATACTGTGCCGGAGGACTCCTATTTTATGCTTGGGGATAACCGAAATAACTCAAGAGACAGCCGTTTCTGGCAGAATAAATATGTAAAGAAGAATAAAATATTGGGAAAGGTCTACTTCAGGTATTATCCAAATTTTGAGATACTGAGGTAAGCGGGTGATAAAAATGTCAAAAATATTGGTGCTTGCGGAAAAGCCTTCTGTAGGCAGAGAGATTGCAAGGGTGTTAGACTGCAAAAAAAACTGCGGCGGATATATAGAGGGGGAAAAATATATTGTGACCTGGGCCTTAGGGCATCTGGTGACATTAGCGGAACCCGAGGCTTATGGGGAGAGGTATGCAAAGTGGAGTATGGATACTTTGCCTATGCTTCCTGAAAAAATGGTGCTGAAGGTGATACCGGAAACGGGAAAGCAGTATCATGTCGTAAAAAACCTGTTACACAGCAAAGAAATAGCCTCCCTGATCATTGCCACAGATGCGGGAAGGGAGGGGGAGTTGGTTGCGAGGTGGATATTGGAGAAGGCCGGATTCTCCAAACCAATACAAAGGCTATGGATTTCGTCCCAGACGGATAAGGCGATAAGAGATGGCTTCCGCCAGCTGAAGGACGGACGGGAATATTTGAAGCTATACGATTCCGCGCAGTCAAGAGCGGAGGCGGACTGGCTGGTAGGGCTGAATATTACCAGGGCTCTGACGTGTAAATTTAATGCTCAGCTCTCTGCCGGACGGGTACAGACGCCGACGCTGGCCCTGATTGTAAAAAGGGAAGAGGAAATTAAAAAATTCATACCGAAGGATTACTATGTCGTAAATGCTGATTTAGGGAAATTTTTTGTAACCTACCACGACGGCAAAAATCAGACAGCCATATTTCAAAGGGAAAAAGCGCAGGAAATCATAAGTGGGATAAAGGGGAAAAAGTTTCGGGCCGTGGAAGTAAAGGTTACGGCAAAAAGGACGCCGCCGCCGCTGCTCTATGATTTGACGGAGCTGCAAAGAGATGCCAATAAGCTCTATCAGCTGTCGCCCAAGGAAACGCTGGCCACGATGCAGCGGCTCTATGAAAACCATAAAGCACTGACCTATCCCCGCACCGATTCCAGATATTTGACGGAGGATATTGTACCGACTCTCCGTGACAGGCTGAAGGCAGTGGCAAAAGGTGATTTTTCCTCCATTGTGAGTGAAATCATACGAGACAGACGGCAGATTGCAAGAGTATGTGTCAATAACAGCAAGGTAAGCGACCATCATGCCATAATACCCACTGAGGAAAGTGTCAATATGGCAAACTTGAATACCAATGAAAAAAGGATTTACCTATTGGTTGTCAAGCGGTTTCTGACCTGCTTTTTTCCAGACTACGAGTATAAATCCATCCGGAGCGAGTTCCAATGTGGTGACTACAGTTTTTCGGCTTCCGGCAGAGAAGAGGTAAACGCTGGCTGGAAGAGGGTTTATCAGATGATAGAGGAGGGCGAGGAAGAGGAACAGTCTCTTCCGGCAATCAAAAAAGGAGGCGAGTTTATCTGCGAAAATACGCAGATGAAAGCTTTAAAGACGGCCCCTCCGGCGCGCTATACAGAGGCTGCGCTTTTGAGCGCTATGGAAAATCCTTCCAAATTTATTGAGGATAAAAAGCTGAGGGACTATATCGGCGGTGGTCTTGGCACACCGGCTACAAGAGCAGATATTATTGAAAAGCTCTTTAATTCCTTCTATATAGAGAAAAAGGGAAATACTATTTATCCAACATCAAAGGGTATACAGCTGATTTCTTTGGTGCCGGAGGATATCAGAGAGCCAATGCTGACTGCAAAATGGGAGGAAAGGCTTGAGAAAATCAAAAATGGCAGGGAAGATAAAAAGAAATTCATCAGTGAGATGAAGGGATACGCCACCCAATTGGTAAAAAGCGTTGCCGCAAGCGACGCAAAATATATCCATGAAAATATGACGAAAAAGATATGCCCCAATTGCGGAAAGCATCTTCTTGCAGTGAACGGCAAAAAGGGAAAAATGCTTATTTGCGAGGACAGGGAGTGCGGTTACCGTGAAAACGTCAGCATGGAGACTAATATGAAATGCCCCAAATGTCACAAAAGAATGGAGCTGTTTGGCGAAGGGGAAAAAAGAACCTATGTCTGCCGCTGCGGCTACAGAGAAAAGGCGGATGTGCTTCATGAGAGGCTGAAAAGTCAGTCAAGCGCCTCCAAGCAGACGGTACAAAGCTATCTGAAAAATCAGAAAAAGGAAGAGAAGCCTCAGATGACCGCTATGGCTAAGGCGCTTATGGAGGCGATGAAGGAGAAGGAGGGAAAATAATATGATTGCAGAAATCAAGGTTTTGGAATCAAGTCAGGGAACAAACACCTATTTGTTGACCGATGAGGAAAAAAACAGTGTGATTATCGACCCGGATGCCGATGCGGGAAGATTGGGAAGGCACATTGATAAAAACGGCTATACCCTACAGGGAATTTTATTAACCCATGGGCATTACGATCATACGAGTTCTGTACTGCGGCTGAAGGAGAAGTATGGCTGTAAAATCTATGCCGCCGAGAAGGAAAAAGAGCTTTTGGCCGACAGCAGGCAGAATCTGTCCTGTTTTATTGGGGATGACAGGGAGATAGAAGCGGATGTTCTTGTGGAGGAGGGCGATACCATATCCATAGGCACTATGGAATTTAAGGTGTTGGAAACGCCTGGACATACGGTGGGAAGTATCTGCTTTATCATTGAGAACTATTTGATTTCGGGCGATACCCTGTTTTTAGGTTCCTGCGGCAGGACGGATTTCGCAACAGGCAGTTGGGAGGAAATACAGCACTCTCTCAGAAGACTGAGCCGTCTCAATGAGGATTATGTTGTACTGCCGGGACATGGGCCTAAGACAACCTTAAACCATGAAAAGTTGACAAATCCTTTCATGAAATAGATATTTTGCGGACTTTCGGAGGGCGGGGCCGAAAGAGGCTCTGTTTGAAATACACGCAGGATTTTGTTAGAGAAGAAAAAAGCACAGATACCATGTATCTGTGCTTTTTATTTACATCAGCTGTGAAAGTCCACATATTCTGATAGATCATGAAAAAGGGAGGCGGTGTCAATATCATCCTCCACAACGAGAAATAAATCCTCATTGAGTCCAAGGGCCACCATACCCAAAAGGGATTTGGCGTCCACCATGCCGCTTTTGCTGTGAATCCAGATATCGTAACCGTAGCGGCAGACAATTTGATTAATTTTCTGTACATCATAAATATTTTTAACCTTAATCTGTTTTTTCATCGCATTCACTCCTTTTTCTGTGAGCAGATACAGCGCGGGAATCTGATAATTTCTCAGATCCATCGAAATAACCGCTTCGCAGTTATTTTTCCGTCCGGCTTGCCTGCTTTTTATTATACAATGAAATGGGAAAATATAAAATTACATAAAAATTTTATACAGCAGACCGCCGAAAACCCTATTATAAATTCCGGCTTTTCATAAAACATCTGTTTTTAAAAACAGCAAGCCAAAATTTTTAAGAAAGCCGCATGACTGCACTGCTTCTATTTGGCTTATGTTCCTACAGGGCCTTGGGAGCAGATACCCCAAAATTGATTTTATCATTATGCTGCCGTATTAATTTTCCTTTTTAGGAGGGCGGGGTCCGTAAAACTGGTAGTAGTCGGTTTTGATACGGCCGTTAAAGAGCTTTCTCTTTGCGTCTGCCGTTCTGCCGAAAAGCTTTTCAAAATATTCCATACTGGTAATGACATAGCTTGACCAGGTGCGGTTCTGGTTCATGGTGGCGCCGAGGGAACGGTACATGTCCTCTACCTCTTTTACCTCTCCGATCCTTTCCCCATAGGGAGGGTTTGCAATCATACAGCCGTAATCGCCGGGAAGAGTAATGTCCTGGCTTGCCTTTGTCTCAAAGGTGATGCAGTCGTCAACACCTGCCTTTTCCGCATTTTCCTTTGCCAGCAAAATGGCGTCAGGATCAATGTCACTTCCGTATATTTGGGGCATACAGTCGTAGTCAATAGCGCTGTAGGCGTTTTTTCTCTCTTCCTTCCAGATATCTTTGCCGATTTGTTCCCATTCTTCTGATGCAAATCTGCGGTTAAGGCCGGGCGCAATGTTTCTGGCAATCATGGCCGCCTCAATGGGAATGGTGCCGGAGCCGCAAAAGGGGTCCAGAAGAATGCGGTCCTTCCTCCAATAGCTCAATTCAATCATGGCAGCGGCCAGCGTCTCCTTCAAGGGCGCGTCAAGAGCGTTTTCACGGTATCCTCTCTTATGAAGGCCGCTTCCCGAAGTGTCAATGGCAAGGGTGACCATATCCTTTAATATGCCCACCTGAATGGTGTACTCAGCTCCGGTCTCGTCAAACCACGAGGTATTGAATTTCAGCTTCAGCTTTTCCACAACGGCCTTCTTTACGATAGCCTGGCAGTCTGATACGCTAAAGAGGGTAGATTTGACAGATTTACCCACAACAGTGAATTTGCCGTCAAGAGGAATCCAGTCTCCCCAGGGAAGCGCTTTTGTTTTCTCAAACAGCTCATCAAAGGTGACAGCCTTAAATTCTCCGATTTTAAGCCAGACTCTGCCGGCGCATCTCAGCCACAGGTTTGCCCTGGCAATGTCCCGCGGGCTTCCTGTAAACTCCACACGGCCGTCAAAGGTCTTCACATTTTGAAAGCCAAGGCGGGTTACTTCTCTTTTCACAACAGCCTCAAGACCGAAGGTTGTTGATGCGATTAAATTCAATTCAGACATTTTTGCTCTCTCCATTTTAATTACCATAGTGTATGGAAAATATTATTTTTCCATTTTTTGATTATAAGTATACCATTAAGTTCGGCTTTTGTGGAAGAGAAAAAGAATAATACTTGTAAAAAGCGGGAAAAAAATGTATGATGTTTCTTATTGAATCAAAAAACTGCCTGTAGAACGCTCCGGGCAGTCTGATAAATTTTTGACGGATAGGAGATAAACATGTATAAGCTGTTAAAAACATGCGGACGTGCAAAAAGAGGAGAATATCATACACCCCATGGTGTTGTGCAGACACCTGTTTTTATGAATGTGGGAACGCTGGGCGCTATTAAGGGTGCGGTATCCACGGAGGATTTGGAGGGCATTAAGTGCCAGATAGAGCTGTCAAATACCTATCATCTGCATTTGAGGCCGGGGGATGAAGTGGTCAAAAAAATGGGCGGCCTTCATAAATTTATTGTCTGGGACAAGCCCATACTGACGGATTCCGGCGGGTTTCAGGTGTTTTCGCTGGCAAAGCTTAGAAAGATAAAGGAGGAGGGCGTCTATTTTTCCTCCCATATTGACGGCAGGAAAATATTTATGGGACCGGAGGAAAGTATGCGGATACAGTCCAATCTGGCCTCCACCATAGCCATGGCCTTTGACGAGTGCGTGTCCATACCGGCGGAGCGCAAGTATGTGGAGGAATCTGTTTACCGTACGACCAGATGGCTGAAACGCTGCAAGGCAGAGATGGACAGGCTAAACGGGCTTGACGACACCATAAACAAAAAGCAGATGCTTTTTGGCATAAATCAGGGCGCTATTTTTGATGATTTGAGAATTGAGCATGCCAAGGTGATTTCAGAGCTGGATTTGGACGGATACGCCGTAGGCGGTTTGGCCGTCGGGGAAACCCATGCGCAGATGTACCATGTTCTGGAGGAGGTAGTTCCCTATCTGCCCCAAAATAAACCGACTTACCTTATGGGTGTGGGAACGCCGGAAAATATACTGGAGGGCGTGGAGAGAGGAATAGATTTCTTTGATTGTGTTCTTCCGGCAAGAAATGGGCGTCATGCACACGTATATACCAATAAGGGAAAACTGAATCTGCTCAACGCCAAATATGAACTGGACGACACCCCTATTGACGAAACCTGTCAATGTCCGGCATGCAGGCGTTATACAAAGGCTTACATCAGGCATCTTTTTAAGGCGAAGGAAATGCTTGCCATGCGTTTGTGTGTGCTTCACAATCTTTATTTCTTCAACACCATGATGGAGGAAATCAGAGACGCATTGGACAACGATACCTTCCCTCAGTATAAAAAGACAAAGCTTGAAGGGTTCCGGCAAGCGGGGGAATAGGACGGCTTGACGTTTCCGTAAGATTTTTGTATAATAATAATGTTATGTAATTTGGCGAAGCAGAAAATTTTAATTTCCAAAGGAGCGAAATGAATGGACTCACTATTGTATTTTTTATTGGTTGACACCAAGGTTGGCGGCGGTACCTCAGCACCGGCGGCAGCGTCAGGAAGCACACAGGCGGCAAGCGGCGGCTTATTTGGCGGCAGCCCACTGGTTATGATTCTTTTGTACTGTGCTGCGATTTTTGTTGTAATGTATTTTATATCCATCAGGCCACAGAAAAAGAGAGAGACAACACTGAAGGAGATGCGTGAGAGCGTAAAGGTAGATGACACAGTACTGATAGCAAGTGGTATGTACGGCAAGGTAACAGACGTCACTGCAGAATGCTTTATTATAGAGTTTGGTACCAACAGGGGAGTTCGCATCCCCGTTTTAAAGGATCAGGTATACGCTATCAAAGAGCCTAACCTTTCCAACAAGGAAGTTGAGGCAGTGGAAGCGCCCAAGGAGAAAAAAGGATTATTCGGTTTTGGCAAGAAAAAAGACAATGAATAACAGCAGCCGAGTGGCTGTTATCACGGCTTGTCCCATTTTGGGGACAAGCCGTTTTCCATGTGTCAAATAGGCGGGGAGCAAAAAAACATCCATGGGATACATTAAAAAAGAAGCTGTGTTGTCAGAAATGACAGGAGGATGAATACCTGTCTTTTTTTATTGCACGGATTTTGTGCGTTGATTTTAAACGGCAGTGCTGTGATTTCAGTCAGCCTGCGGTAACGTGAACTGTTTATTTAGAATTTTGGCGCTGTGTAAAATATGGACAGTTGCTTTCCGAATCCTTTTCCGCTTTTGTATCTGTAAGAAAACTGATATTGTTTAAAATACACTTTCCCTCTTTTTGATGGCCGCATTTTAAAGTACAGTTAATGTCCACAACAACACCTCCTTTTTAGTAGTATGAACAAATTGTGTCAAAATATAATGGAATGAAATGCAGAAAGAGGTAAATTATTAAATTTTTATTTCATATTTTGTTTTTTAGTGCAAAAGCAAATGTTTTTCGCTATACTATTAAGTACGTTATCGGTTTTAAAAGAAGTGTCAGGAGGTTTGTTATGCTGAAGCATTTGAAGAAAGGGGTTGCCGTTTTATTGGCGGCCTTCAATATAGTTGCGTTTCACAGTGCCGCTTTTGCGGCCAGGGTAGATATGAATCTGGTTTATGACGGTGTCAGTCACAAATACAGCCAGGAGGAAATTAAAATAACATTGAACGGCAATCAGATTACAAACTTTGTAGTGCCTCCGGTTTCTATTGACGGGAGGACTCTTGTACCTGCCAGAAGCGTTTTTGAGAGTATGGGCGCTGAGGTTGTGTGGAATGCGGATACAAAAGAGGTCTATGTCATGCGGAATAATGACCTTGTCGTCTTGCAGATTAATAATGTGACGGGTACCAAAAACGGCACGAACTTTACGATGGATGTGGCGCCTAAAATTGTAAATGATTATACCATGATACCTGTACGTTTTGTGGCGGAGGCTCTGGACTGTTATGTAGGGTGGGATGACCCTTCCCGTACAGTGATTATCAATGAGGATGGAAAAGCACCGGCTGAGGAGACGCCAAACCTTCCTTCCAATCCCTCAGGCGGGGGAACACAGACCCCTTCCGGCAGTGAAATAACAGTCAATTCGGTCACTGTACCGGATTCCTCAGCGGGCAGTTTTGTCATCCACGCTACAGGTGAGATAGAAAAATTTGAGACCATTGCCGTTTCTGATAACCGTCTGGCTGTAGATATTTATTATGCCAATATGGGAATTAGCAATACCAATATAACAGTGGAAAACAATGCCTATGTATCCGGCATCCGTTCTGCGCAGAATCAGGTGACACCGGTTAAAATTACCCGTGTTGTCTTTGATTTAAAGACATCCTCCGGCTATAACGCGGTATTGGGAAGCGACAAAAAAAGTGTGCAGATTTCATTTGAGAAAAATACTGTATATAATTTGTCAGCAGAGGGAGGAAGCAAGGTTGATACAGTGAAAATTACTGGTACTACTGTGCCGTCTATGAATATCTCAACATCTACATCACCCAACAGCATTGTGATTGATATTCCTAATTCTGAGTCAAATCTGGTCAGCGAATACGCTGCATCAGGTCTTAATTTTATAAAAAGCATAAAAACCTCACAGCCTCAGGCAAACACAACAAGGGTAATTCTTGAGATACCCGATAATATGGAGTATGAAACGGCGGAGGAGGGAACAAGCGCTGTCATAAGGGTATACAAATCCACATTGGAGAATATGAGCTATGACACTCAGAACAGAACGCTGACACTGAAAAAAGAAAAAGGTCTTGCCATCAACAGCGTGATACATAATGACAATTATCTGAACAAACAGTATACACTGACTCTTCCGGGAGATTACTCAGATGTTTACGGGTATGGCTATCTGAAAATAAATGACGCCTATGTGTCAACGGTGGAGGTAAAAAACAGCAGCACCGGCAATACGGAGTTTACCTTCAACGAAAATCAGATTTGTGTGCTGAAGGTGAGTGAGGACAGCAATAATATCTACATTCAGATTTTAAACCCCAAGGAGGTTTACAATAAGGTTGTCGTGATAGACGCCGGACACGGCGGCACTGACCCCGGCACCAACGGAAACGGCCTTGTGGAGAAGGATGTATCCCTGGATATTATGCTGAGGGTATACAGTCTTTTGGAGGCAAACCCAGACATTAAGGTTTATGCCACAAGACTGACGGATACCTATCCGACTAACCAGTCCAGAATTGATATGGCGAACCTGTCGGCGGATTTGTTTGTTTCTATCCACCAGAACGCGGCAACCAATAACCCTGTGCCAAACGGAACGGAAACACTCTATAAGCCGGTAAACGGCAGCGGACAGCTTACCAATAAAATAGCGGCCCAGTTTATGCAGACAAATATTATAAATGCTATCGGTACGACGGACAGAGGTATCAAGGTGCGGGACGACCTGTTGGTGCTGAATCAGGCAAAGGTGACGGCGGTACTGATAGAATGCGGCTTCCTGACCAATGCAGAGGATGCGTCAAGACTTGCGCAGGATGAGGTCAGGGCGAAGTATGCCGATGCAATTTATACCTCAATCGTTCAGATGCTTAGTCAGTATTCGACCAGATAAGCGGATAAATATAGGAGAAAAAGCTCTTTTACAGGGCTTTTTCTTTTTTTGTGCCGCAGAGTGGCTTTTTTTCAATCACGTATTTTATTGAGGAGGAAGCGGCGGCGGTATAAGATACAAGCAGGAGGTGTGTTTTATGCGGCTTTTGAGGACAATCGTTCTGGTTATCGTGATGCTGTTGTGCATTCCGCGGGTTGTGCACGCCCAGGCTTTTGGAAGCGTTTATTTTTATGAGAATCAGGATAACGGAGAGTATCGGGAGATAAAAAGGAATGTGGTATTTGAAGAAGAAGCGGATACCGCCAAAAAGGCAGAGGTGCTTATGGATAGGCTTTTTCTAAATGAGGATGACTGTCTGACAGGAGTGCCTGAGGGCACAAAGCTTCTATGGACAAATTACTTTGAGGGGCGGCTGATTGTGAACCTGAGCGGGGAAATCAATAATCTGACCGGCAGCTATGACACAGAGCTTTTTTTGGGACAATTTGTGAAAACAGCCTATTCATTGAAGGAAATACGCTGTATAATATTATATGCAGACGGTGAAGAAACAGCTTTGCCCGAGGGAATTGATTTCAGCGCATACAACAGATGAAAGGTTGGAGTTTTGACATGGAAAGAATAGACGGACGCAGTACGGACTGTCTTAGACAGGTGAAAATAACAAGAAATTATACAAAATATGCGGAGGGTTCTGTACTCATTGAGATGGGGAATACAAAGGTGCTCTGCAACGCTTCCGTGGAGGAAAGTGTACCGCCCTTTAAAAAAGGCCAGGGGGAGGGCTGGGTTACGGCGGAGTACGCCATGCTTCCAAGAGCCACCTCTACCAGAAACAAAAGGGATATTAATAAGCTGAAGCAAAACCAGCGCTCTGTGGAGATTCAGAGACTGATTGGACGTGCTCTCAGGGCGGGAATAGATTTTTCAAGGCTTGGCGAGAGGAGCATTACGGTGGACTGTGATGTCATACAGGCGGACGGAGGGACAAGGACTGCGTCTATAACAGGCGGTTTTATTGCCCTTTATGACGCCTGCCGGAGGCTTATGGAGGATGGCATGATTGAAGAAATGCCTGTTACGGATTTTATATCTGCGATAAGCGTAGGTATTGTGGAAGGAGAACCTCATCTGGATCTTTGCTATGAAGAGGATTCCCATGCTCAGGTGGATATGAATATTATTATGACGGGAAG
This sequence comes from Bacillota bacterium, assembly GCA_019422105.1. Classification (GTDB taxonomy): domain Bacteria; phylum Bacillota; class Clostridia; order Lachnospirales; family Anaerotignaceae; genus JAHZDZ01. The sequence goes on from JAHZDZ010000021.1 coordinate 13,787, forward strand.
CGGTAATTTTGTGGAGGTACAGGGAACAGGGGAAAACGGAACCTTTTCCAGGGAGCAGCTCAATTTGCTTTTGGAGCTTGGAGAAAAGGGATGCGGGGAATTGGTGAAGGAGCAGAAGAAGGCTCTTGGGTTAGAGTAAGTATCTGGAGGGGCAGCAGATGAATATGATAATTTTTGCGACAAAGAATGAGGGCAAGGTTAAGGAGATTAAGCAGATTTTGAGCGATATGGATGTGGAAGTCCTGTCTATGCTTGAGGCGGGGATAGACATTGATGTTGTGGAGGACGGCGTGACCTTTGAGGAGAACGCTGTAAAAAAGGCGGAGACCATACGTAAGAGGAGCGGTCTTTTATGTCTGGCAGATGACTCCGGTCTTGAAATAGATTTTCTCCATGGAGCGCCCGGCGTTTATTCCGCCCGCTATCTGGGGGTTGATACGCCTTATGATTACAAAAATAATAAGATTATAGAAATGCTTGCGGGAGTGCCGGAGGAGAAGAGGACGGCACGGTTTGTCAGTGTAATTGCCGCTTCTTTTCCCGATGGAAGCGTTCTGAGCACAAAGGGTGTTATTGAGGGAATCATTGCCCATGAGCCGAAGGGAGAAAACGGCTTTGGCTATGATCCCATCTTTTATGTGCCGGAATACGGCAGAACAACGGCGGAAATGCCTATGGAGCTGAAAAATAAAATCAGCCACAGAGGACAGGCTTTGGAGGCCATGAAGGAAAAGCTGAAGGAACTGTTGTAAAGAAATCGGGCAATAAGGGACAGCTTTTTGCCTGTATGTATCAGGAATATCACAATAAAAAAGAATTCACGGACTCTACAGGTCAGCGGATTCTTTTTTTATACAGCATTTTTTTGCGGCGAAGATAAGCTTCTTTTATTCAGGCTCTTTGATTAGGCAGCTGACAAACATTGCAGCGACAGACAACAGCGCTCCGATACACCATATGGGTATATAGCTGCCTGTGGCTTCTGCGCAGATACCGCCAAGCCATGCACTGAAAAAGCTGCCGGTCTGATGAGATACAAAAACGATTCCAAACAAAGTTGCAATGCTTTCGGCACCGAACAGCTTTCCGACAATGCCGGAGGTGGGGGTCACGGTTGAAGCGCCTGTCAAACCAAGTACGGAAGAAAAAGCAATAAAGGTGGGAATATTTTTAGGAAGCAATAAAAAGAGGCCAATCCAAACTGCCCGGCTTCCGTATAGGGCGCTGACGACCCACTTCATTTTAACTTTACTGCAGAAAAAGCCGCTGGCAAGAGAGCCCGCCACTGAGGAGAAGCCATAGATGGAGAAAGCCATGGCAGCTATGTTTTCTGCAATGCCGCAGGAAACCATCTGTGAAAACAGGTGCGTTTCAATAATTGCCATGTGAAATCCACAGGTAAAAAAGCCGATTAAGAGACAGCGATAGCTTTTATCACATAAGGATTTTTGAATAAGCGGCATAATACCGCTTGCTTTTTTTTCTTTGGCGGCCTTTTTTACGTTTCCCGCTTTAGTGACGATTATGGAAAAGGGAAGAATCAGAAGTGCCAACATCGCTGTAAAAAGCATGGTTTTTTGAAATCCGGCTGCGGAAAAGGCCCATTGTATGGTAGGAGAAAGGAGAATACTTCCCGCGCCGCTGCTGGCATTAATAAAGCCTGAAGCGGCTGCGGCCTTTTTTTCATCCAGTGCGGCAGAAACTGCGCTCATTATCATACCGAAGGATACGGCACCGGAACCGATGGGAAGCAGAACACCTAAAAACAATATCAGTGCCCGTTCATCTGTGCAAAGCGGAATTGCCGCTAATCCCAATGCTATCATGAGGCCGCCAATGACCAACACGAACAAATTTGATTTTTTTATTGCAATAATACCAAATACAGGCTGTGCAAGGCCGAAAACAAACTGGCCTACGGCAATAGCAAGGCTTACAGCGGCGTACGGTATTCCTGTTTCAAGGGATATGGTGCCAAGCATAATGCCATAGATGCTCCGAATACCTGCGCTGACTGCGTACAGAAAGCATGCGGCGGCTATAATGCCGATTTGGTAAAACTGTTTTTTTATTTTTACTGTGCTTTTTGATATTTCAGTGTCAATTTCCATTTTTTACACTCCTTGCATTTTTTGTATTTCTATGCTATTATATCGCCACAAATAAATTTAATCAAATTGAAATATTAAATAGATTGATTCAATATAATTGAATAACGGAGGAGCGCGTATGGAATTGAAATACCTTTATACGGTAAAAAAGGTGATAGAAACAGGAAGCTATCAAAACGCGGCGGCGGCTTTAAGTTATGCTCAGTCGACCATCACCTTTCAAATGAAGCAGCTGGAAAATGAACTGGGTGTGAAGCTGTTTGAGAAAAACGGCAGTAAAATGGAGCTGACACAAGGGGGAAAAGAACTTCTGCCGCTGATAGATAAGGTGCTGGAGTCTGTCAATGAGCTATTGTGTCATAACGGCAGCGGAGGCGATATACGTGGGGCTCTTACAGTTGCATTGCCGGAAACCCTGGTTACCTATAAGTTACAGCCTGTTTTAAAGGAGTTTAAGAAAAAAGCACCTCAGGTCAGACTGTCGCTTAAGGTGATGAACTGTTATGCCATATATGAGCAGATGATGAATGGAAAGGCCGATATTGCGATTCATTATGATGTTGCCAAATACCCTGAGAGCTTTACTGCGAGGGTGATAGGAACATACCCCCTTGTACTTGTCTCCTCGTTTTTATTAGCTGATAAGGACAGGGATTTTGTATCGCCTGATCAGAAGAAGAGCGTATGTCACATAGAAAACGATCCCAACGCCTTCTACCTGAAAATATGGAAGAGATATTTGAAAAAAAAGAATATAGCACTGGAAACAGGGCTTGAGGTTTGGAGCATAGAGGCGGTTAAGAGAAGTGTTATGAGCAATTTGGGCGTTGCATTTTTACCGCGGTTTGCGGTTGAAGAGGAATTGGAGAAGGGACTTTTGTGCGAGATCCCGTTGGATATGGATAATGAGGAAATGGACGCGGTTTCTGTCTACAGCAAGAACAAATGGCAAAGTCCTGCCATGAAATTATTTTTGCAAATTTTATATGAACATTTTGACAGGATAAGTTAAGAAGTTTTTGCTCTTTGTTTTTTAATTTTTTTCTACCGCCTGTAACGAATTGTGTTTTTGTACGACTAATAAACAGAGAGGAGGAACCCGTATATGAATTCCATGGATAAAATCTATGCCGAGCATGCGAAGACAGTATATGGCTTTTTGCTGGCAAAGACAGGAAATGCCGACCTGGCTGAAGAGCTGACACAGGAGACCTTTTACCAGGCGGTAAAGCATATCGGAAGCTTTGAAAACAAGAGCAGTATTTCCACGTGGCTTTGCGGCATAGCGAAAAACCTGTGGTATGATACGCTGCGGAAGCAAAAACAACAGGAAAACATTCAAAGAACGGATGAGGAAAGGGCGGCGGCTTCTGCGGAGGATGAGATTTTTTGTTCCTGGGAAAGCATACAGGTTTTAAAGCTTCTCCATCAACTGAAGGATCCCATGAGGGAGGTTGTGTATCTTAGGCTTTGCGGCAGTCTCTCCTTCCGGCAGATAGGGGAGATAATGGGCCAAAGCGAGAATTGGGCCAGAGTGAACTATTACAGAGGCAAGGAAAAAATTGTGAGGGAGGCGGAAAGGGAATGGAAGAAAAAAGAATACCCTGCGAAATGATACAGGATTTAATGCCGTTATATTTGGACGGATTGACCTCAGATAAGACAAACAATGAGATAGAAAAGCATATGAAGGAGTGCGGCGCATGCAGTGAAAAATACGGATACATGAGGGAGGATGTGGCAGCCGAGGGCATAAAGAGAAAGACATCCAATGAAAGAGAGATAGATTACTTAAAAAAAGTAAGAGCCGGAAATCATAAAAAAATTGCAATCAGTATTTTGGGAACTCTGCTGGCGATTGGACTTGCGGTATTTTTGAAGCTGTTTGTCATTGGGTATCCCGTTGACTCTTATTCTGTCACTTATACCAATGTGAATGGAGAGCAGGTGAATGTAGGCGGCATATTTTATGATTCCGCCTCTGCATACAAGGGTTATCGACTGGAGAAGCAGAGGGATGGTTCAACCAAGCTGATTGTTTACGGCTGTCTTCCTACCCCTTGGAGAAAAGAGGGAGCTTTTAATTTGGAGTTTAATTTGGGGGAAGCCGGAGAAAGAGCCGATATCAATGGCATTACCATAGAAAAGGACGGCACGGTTATCACGAAACTGGCCAATGACTTATTCAGTGCGAAAAATCCTTACATTGGGGATATGCCGGCAAACGGAAAAATAGCTCAGTTGCTTGGAATGGCAGGGAAGCTTGGCAGCTACACAAACGAATTGCAGACATCGCGGGAGCCCTATGAATGGACGCTCAAATTCGAGGAAGGTATAACAAATTCCGCTCTGTTTGAGGCGGAAATGAAAAAGTACGCCTGTGTATTGACAGCTTTGATTGATAATCTGGGTATAGTCAACTGGACGTATACAGTGGAAACGGAGGCCGGACCTGTGACAAGAAAGAGCAGTCTGACAAGACCGGAATGTGAGGAGTATGTGGGAGATAATGTCGAAGCTTTTTCGGATAGTCCAAAGGATATGCAGCATCTGTTGGATATACTGGGATTAGGAGAATAAGGGCGATATACCGTGGTAATTGGAAGGAATGAAGCGCGTATTTGAATACAATGATTTCTTGATAAAACGAATGACGGAGAAAAAAGCGGTACTAAAAAAAGCCTGATATTCAGGCTTTTTTTCGTATATCAAATGTTATTCTGTTTTTTGTGATACACTCCGCAGATATATTGAAGGAGAAAAATAATTTGATTTTTGCTTTCAAAAAAAAGTCTGTTAAAAGCGGAGATTTTCGTTATTTTATGACTTCCTTGCCGCCCATATACATCCTGAGAGGCTCAGGAATGCGGACAGAACCGTCTTCCTGAAGATTATTCTCCAAAAATGCAATGAGCATACGGGGAGGAGCCACGACAGTATTGTTTAAGGTGTGGGCAAAATAATTGCCTTTTTCGCCCCTGACACGGATGCCAAGTCTCCTTGCCTGAGCGTCACCCAGGTTGGAACAGCTTCCTACCTCAAAATATTTCTGCTGACGGGGAGACCAGGCCTCAACGTCAAGGCTTTTTACCTTCAAATCAGCTAAATCGCCGGAGCAGCACTCCAGTGTACGCACAGGGATATCCAAAGAGCGGAAGAAATCCACCGTATTTGTGTAAAGCTTGATAAACCATTCAGGGCTTTCCTCCGGCTTACATACGACAATCATTTCCTGTTTTTCAAACTGATGGATACGGTATACGCCTCTTTCCTCAATGCCATGGGCGCCTACTTCCTTTCTGAAGCAGGGGGAGTAGCTTGTCAGGTTTTGAGGCAGATCCTTTTCCTCCAAAATTGTATCAATAAATTTTCCGATCATGGAGTGCTCGCTGGTACCGATAAGGTACAGATCCTCGCCCTCAATTTTATACATCATGTTTTCCATCTCAGCAAAGCTCATTACACCGGTTACTACCTCTGAGCGGATCATAAAGGGCGGAATATAATAGGTGAAGCCTCTGTCAATCATGAAATCCCTTGCGTAGGAAAGGATAGCGGAGTGGAGCCTAGCAATGTCACCCTTCAGATAATAAAAACCGTTTCCGCTTGTTTTTCTGGCGCTGTCCAAATCGATGCCGTTCAGCTTTTCCATGATGTCAACATGGTAGGGAACCTCAAAATCGGGAACCGCAGGCTCTCCAAAGCGCTCTACCTCTACATTTTCGCTGTCGTCCTTTCCGATTGGCACGGACTCATCGATAATATTGGGGATGACAAGCATTCTTTCCCTGATTTTTGCGGTTAATTCGGCTTCCTTTTCCTCAAGCTCCTCAAGCTCTCTGGCCATAGCGGATACCTTAGCCTTAGCCGCCTCCGCCTCGTCTTTCATACCCTTGCCCATTAAAGCGCCGATTTCCTTGCTGATTACCTTTCTCTGGTTACGGAGAGCATCGCCCTTTGCCTTTGAGTCACGGAACTCTTTATCCATCTCGATGACTTCATCCACCATCACTAATTTTTCATCCTGAAATTTCTTTTTGATATTTTCCTTTACCAGCTCCGGATTTGTACGCAGTAAGTTAATATCCAGCATAATTGTTTTCCTCCTTTGAATTCTGCTTAAAAAAAGAACCTTTTGTCTCATTATGCATGAGACGAAAGATTCCGCGTTGCCACTCAATTTGCCCGCCCGCAAAGGGCCGGCCTCTTTAAGGTACGTTATAGGGTACCGGCCTTCCGGCTCATCGCCGGCTGCGTTGGAAAGTGGAGGGACTGCTTTTATAACCGATTCGCACCAAACATCGGCTCTCTTAAATATATACGGCAATCTTAGCTTTCCTCAAATGCATTATTTATATCTTCTTCATGATATTGACCATTATAGCCCATTCTTATACATTTTGCAAGGAGAAGCCGCCAAAATTTTAAAGGTTTGGAGCTTTTATCCTTCATAGAGTGTCAAATTCGCCTCAATGTCTTCAATTTCTGCCACCCAGACTCGGCTTGAGGCGTCGCTTGGCATGCGCCAATCTCCCCTTGGAGAGAGGGAAACGGTACCGACCTTCGGGCCGTCAGGCATACAGGAACGTTTAAACTGCTGGGAAAAGAAGCGCCTGTAAAAGTTCTTCAGCCATTTCAATAAAACCTCTTTGCTGTAAATTCCCCGGAAGGTTTGCACGGCGATAAAGAAAATCTTTTTCGGTGAAAATCCAAAGCGCACCACATAATAGAGGAAAAAGTCATGGAGCTCATAGGGGCCTACAATCTCCTCTGTTTTCTGATTGATTCTGCCCTCCTTATCCGGCGGCAGAAGCTCCGGGCTGACAGGTGTATCCAAAATATCCAAAAGAATATCCTTTGCCGATGTTTCTAAAACACTGTAATCCGCCACCCACTTAACCAGCACCCTTACCAGCGTTTTCGGCACGCCGCTGTTGACGGCATACATGGACATATGATCGCCGTTATAAGTGGCCCAGCCCAGAGCAAGCTCAGACAAATCTCCCGTGCCGACTACAAGACCGTTTTCCATATTGGCAATGTCCATCAGTATTTGCGTGCGCTCTCTTGCCTGAGAGTTTTCATAGGTCACATCGTGATTATCAGGGTTTTGTCCGATGTCCTGAAAGTGCTGAATGACAGAATCCCTGATGGGAATTTCGCGAACGGTTATGCCAAGGGCCTCCATCAGGCTCAAAGCATTTTGGTAGGTTCTGTCTGTGGTGCCAAAGCCCGGCATAGTAATGCCGATAATCTCTTTTCTGTCCCGTTTTAAAAAGTCAAGGGCTTTGACGCTGACCAGAAGGGCCAGTGTGGAGTCAAGACCTCCTGAAATGCCGATAACAAGGGTTTTGGCGTTGGTATGCATGATGCGCTTTGCCAGTCCTGTTACCTGGATATGGAAGATGTCGCCGCATCTATCTGCCAAAGATGCATCTTCCGCTGGAAGGAAGGGCTTCTGCGGGAAAAAGCGCTGAAGACGGCTTATGCTGCCCTCTCCTTGGGAGAAGGAAACGAAGCGGTACTGTGCGTAAAGTCTGTGGTCTGTCATATAGGTGGTATTTTTTTTGCGGTCGTTTGCCAAAACCTCCAGATCTACATCCGCATAGATAAGCTGGTTTTCATCTACAAAGCGCTGACTTTCCTTTAAAAGAGTTCCGTTTTCATAAATCACACTGTGGCCGCTGAAAACCATATCCTGTGTGGATTCTCCCATGCCGGCGGCAGCATAGGCATAGGCGCTTAAAAGCCGTGCCGACTGCTGTGCGATGAGAGCCTTGCGGTATTCATATTTTGTGGCCAGCTCGTTGCTGGCAGAAAGGTTCAGAAGGACGGTTGCGCCGTTAATACTCTGGTAGGAGCTTGGAGGAACCGGCGCCCATAAATCTTCGCAGATTTCCACACCTACTGTGAGATGCTTTTCTGTTTCAGAGCGAAAAAGAATATCAGCGCCTATGGGAACCCTCTGGCCGCAGAAGACAATCTCACTGGACTTTAAATCGCGGGAGGAGGAGAACCAACGTTTTTCGTAAAACTCGCTGTAATTTGGCAGATATGTTTTGGGGACAATCCCCAGTATAGTGCCTTTTGTGAATAGGGCGGCACAGTTAAAGGTCTGATTGTCTGCCGCTACAGGCAGCCCCACAGCACAGAGCACCTCACAGTGCGCCGTCTCCTCCAGAATTTTTTGCAGGGCCTCCTCTGAGGCGGCCAGCAGACTTGACTGTAAGAAAAGGTCGCCGCAGGTATAGCCGGTGACAGAAAGCTCGGGAAAAGTCAGAACCTTGATTTCCTTTTCTTCAGCCTCACGGATCAGGCGGATGATTTCGTCCTTATTGTATATGCAGTCTGCAACTTTTAATTTGGGAACCGCGGTTCCGATTCTGACAAAGCCATACATAATTCTATCTCCTATCTGTGGATTTTTCTGATGTATTTCAACTGAAATAAAGTTTACCACAATTTACCGGTGCAATCAATTTAACGATATTATTTTTTGCAATCAGAGGGTTTCTATACGCTGAAACATAAAAAAGCACGGGAATTTATTACGCGGTGCAAATGAGATATTCACAGAATAGCCCTTAGTAAATGCTTTCGGAAAGGGCAAGAAAAGACACGAAGGACAGAAAAATAATACGGATAGTGTTTCTATAAAGAGTATGGGGAAAAATAAAAGCGGCAGACACAGAAAAAAGTGAGTCCGCCGCTTTGGTGTATACCAATAATAATATGCTGTTTCATGGTCGCCGGCAAAAGAAAATATTGAAGCAAAGATAACTTAATTTTGATTTATCAGCGTACACTTTGCCGTCGCCTGTTTTAAAAATTGAATACGAATCGTTTCTTTGCTCTCTTAAGCCAAACCGCCTGAAAAGAAACCCTTGTTATCAGGATGTGAATTTGCGGAAAAGTCCCGTCACTTTACCTAATATTGTAACATTGTTGACAATAATCGGGGACATGGCAGCGTTTTCCGGCTGAAGGCGAATGTGGTCCTTTTCGCGGAAGAAACGTTTTACTGTGGCAAAGTCCTCAATCAAAGCAACGACGATGTCGCCGTTGAGTGCGGTGCTTTGTTTTTTTACCAGTATTAGATCCTTGTCAAAAATACCTGCCTCAATCATGCTTTCCCCCTTGACGCGGAGCATAAAGACCTCGTCGTTATGTACATAGTCGACAGGAATAGGGAACGTGTCTTCGATATTTTCTACTGCTAAAATTGGTACTCCTGCTGTAATACTGCCAACGATAGGTACATGAACCAGCTCTCTTGTCTGGGGTGTGCCAAAATCTGGCGTCAGAATTTCGATAGCTCTGGGCTTGGTCGGATCTCTTCTGATATAACCCTTTTTTTCAAGACGGGAAAGGTGCCCATGCACTGTTGAGGTGCTTTTAAGTCCAACGGCGTCACAGATCTCACGCACAGAAGGGGGATAGCCCTTTTCCTTTACCTCTGATTTCATATATTGAAGGATTTGTTCCTGTTTTGATGATAAATCTCCCATAATTCTCACCTCAATTGTTTTATGAGGAAAGTATAACATAAACTGTCAAAAAAATCAAACCTATGTTCGCAAAAAAATAAAAAAAACATTGACAAAGAATATTTGTTCGTATATTATAGAGTTATAAATAAAACGAATGTTCGTTGCAGGGGGCGATGGAATGAATAGAAACCGTAATTTTATACTGATGCTTTTTATACTGGTTATCAGCTTCAGCTGTGTCGCTATGGGGAGCACCAGACAGAGGGAAGAGGTTTATTATGAGGTCGTTGAAATCAGGGAGGGAGATACCCTCTGGGATATTGCCTGTACTTATAAGAGCGAGGGAGTCAGTACAAAAAAATACGTGGCGCAAATACAGGATTTTAACGGACTGAAAACAGATAAAATAATAGCGGGGCAGTCGGTTATTGTGCCGGTAACACGCTAATATGTGAGAAAAAGGGATTGTTTATGAAACTGGATGAAACGTACTTTCTCACCGAACTTTTATTCTGAGTCCGATGCTGCGGTATGGAACAGATGTTTCACAGCTGCTTTCTCAGTAGTGTTCAAAACACAGTCTAAGAGGTATGTTGATTTCTGTAACTTTGTACGAATATGATGGCAGGACAGTTTGAATGGGCCGGATGCTTGAGCGCCGGCCTGTTTTTGTATTGTGTTGGCTTTTCATAAGGTGTGGATTAAAACAAAATTGTATATAAAAGTATGATTTTCGTTTCCTTTTCTCCTTGCAACAAGAATATTAGAATTGTTTTTGGTTCAGCTAATCTGAATAGTCAAAGAAAACAGGCAGCAATGCTTTCAGTAATAATGCGAATGGTGGGAGCGATATGAAATCATTAAAACTTGCCTATTTTATAATAATTCCTTTCTCTAAAAGCGACACTTTCGTCTTTTCAAATTGTTTGACATTTTGAACTCTAATATATGCGTACTGCAATATTGTTTAATAACCATGTTGAACGGAATCTACTGCCGTACTCATGACACAGAAATTTCCGTCAATACCTGCGTTTTCAATTTCTGTAATCTGATTTTGCCTCAAAATTTCCTGGCGCTCAGGATTAGAAAAGGCACAGGCTGTTTCTTTGCATATCATATATGCAGAGTAGATGTTCAAATTCTTTGCCAGCTCATTCGTCTTCCTGCCGCTCCTAAGCCTTTTGGTATTTTTTACATATACAATAAGCTCCTTGTCGGCAGCCGCCCTTTGCAGCCTCTCATTTACGCAGGCAAGTAATAAAGGCAGGTATTTTTCTACGTAGCCCTCTTGCAAATCTATTATAAGTATTGCTTTTGCCATGCTTTTTTCTCCCTGTCAAATTCATATTTGTTGTTTAGCGCCTTCTCTGCCCAAGGCGAACAACCATATAACCGGCTTTTTTCATTCTAATATTGGCGCATGAGAATGTCAAACAGCTCATTTCGTATTCTGATTTCATGCTACTGTTCAGAATCCCCTTTGTTTGAGTGAGCACCATCTTCCCTTTTGCAGGATTGCACTGCACACAGCATAAATGCTGATTTCATAGGCTTTTTCGGCCGGAAAAGGATTTTATTATCACCGATTACTATTTTTTATGGTTTTATTTGAAAAAATGTCTTGCAGAAATAAAATGACTTTTCGCTGGCATATAGGGCCATCTGTATTTTTGAGTAAATCACTTCGAGAATATTTCCATATCCATCTGAAACCGAAAATTTTTGCTGCCGGATGTATTGGCAGCTTTTTTATGTTATAGTATTAGGAAGAAACGGCAGGAAAGGAAAAGTGATATGTCAAAGATATATGTGGTGGGGATTGGCCCCGGCAACAGGGAAAATATGACACTGAGAGCCATTGCGGCCATAGAGGAAAGCAATGTGGTGGCAGGGTATGAAACTTATATTGGACTGGCTGCGGATCTGTGCGCCGGAAAGGAGATCATCTCCTCCAAAATGAAACAGGAAAGGCTGCGCTGCACACAGGCGGTGCAAAAGGCGAAGGAGGGAAACACAGTTTCTGTGATATCAAGCGGAGACAGCGGTGTTTACGGCATGGCGGGGCTTTTGCTTGAGACGGCACGGATGATGGAATTTGAGGGGGCCATTGAGGTGGTGCCGGGTATTCCCTCCTCCAGTATGTGCGCCTCTCTTTTGGGCGCTCCGTTGATGCATGACTATGTATCTATCAGCCTCAGCGATTTGATGACGCCATGGGGGCTGATAGAAAAAAGGCTTCATATGGCTGCGGAGGGCGATTTCGTTATATGCCTTTATAATCCCAAAAGCAGGAGCAGGAGAGAATATATCGGACTTGCGGGGGAAATTATACAACAGTACAGAGAGAAGAATACACCGGTTGGTGTTGTGAAAAAAGCCGGTCGGGAAGGGGAAAGCGTATTGCTGTGTACCTTGGACAGTTTGGCGCAGCAGGACATAGACATGTTTACAACTGTTATCATAGGAAATTCCCAGACCTATGTTTCCTGTGGGAGGATGATAACACCCAGGGGGTATGGGAAAGAATGAAAAGAATACTTGTTTTTTCTGGAACATCGGATGGCAGGCATATAATAGAAGGACTTCTTTTATCAGGCTGTCATGTAACTGCCAGTGTCGCGACAAAGGAAGGGGCTTTGTGTATGGAGCATTCCCCGTGTTTAAGGGTTTTGGTGGGCAGACTTGGGGAAGAGGAGATAGCCACCCTTCTTGTCAAAGAGGGGTATGACTGTGTTTTGGACGCCTCTCACCCTTATGCACAGGCGCTTTCGAGAAATATCATGAGGGCGGCGGCTGAGACGAAAACGGAATATATCCGTTATGAAAGACCGAAAGAGTATTACCCGGGGAATATTCACTATGTGGAGGATTATAAAGAAGCCGTGGATGAGATGGACAACAGAAGCGGGAATGTACTGATAACCACGGGAACAAACTATGCGGAGGAATTCAAAAGGGTGTCTGGCTGGCAGCAGAGGGTATTTGTACGCGTTTTGGAGCGGGAGGAGTCCCTGCAAAAATGTCTTGCTCTTGGCTGGGACAGGACACATATCATCAGCAAAAACGGCCCCTTTTCCACAGAAGAAAACTGTAGGGACATTGCTTATGCCAAGGCAAAAATGTTATTGACAAAGGACAGCGGAAGGGCCGGAGGAGTACAGGAAAAAGCGAATGCCTGCCTCAGGTGCGACATTCCTCTTTTGATAATCAAAAGACCGCATTTGGAATATCCTCTTCTCTTTGATGACGAAGAGGATCTGATAAACTATATAAAGGAAAAACAGTAGGTGGTATAATGGCTTATCTCCCGTTATTTGTGGATATAACAGAAAAAAAAATATTGGTTATTGGCGCGGGCAGGGCTGCGGCGATTAAAATAAGAACACTTTTGGATTTTGAGGCCGATTTTACGGTAATTGCGCCGGAAATCGGAGAAGAGGTCATGAAGCTTTATGACGGAGAAAATTTTGAAATGCAAAAAAGGAAATTTTGTCCGGAGGATGTGAAGGGCTGTTTTATCGTCATAGCGGCGGCAGATGGCAGAACAGGCCAAACAGCGGCGGAAGCCGCAAAAAGGGAAGGCTGTCTTTATATGGCGGCGGATGGCAAAGGCAAAGGAGACATTATTTTTCCCGCCCATAAAAGGCAGGGGGACATCACAGTGTGCGCCGGTACAGCAGGCGGATACCCTTTGCTTGGCAAAAAAATTGTGGAAAAAATGGATTTGAGCTTTGCGGACAGGCTCCCTTTTTTTTCGGAATTGAGGAGAGAGGTAATTGAAAGTGCCTGTGAGGGAAAACAGGAATTGCTGAAAAGATTGCTTGAAGATGACATTTTATATTCCCCTGACTACAGACAAAAGGCAGAGGCAGTTTTAAAGGAGTACATCAAATGAAGGATATCATCAGATTAGGGACAAGAGGCAGCGCTCTCGCCGTGAGACAGGCGGAGATTGCGGCAGAGGAAATAGGGATGCATTTTCCTGATGTGGATTTTGAAATTGTAAAGATAACCACAAAGGGAGACAAAATACTGGACAAGACACTGGACAAAATAGGGGGAAAGGGCCTTTTTGTGAAGGAGATCGAGACAGCGCTTCTGGAAAACAGAATAGATATTGCCGTACACAGCATGAAGGATATGCCGGATGAAATGGACAGAGGGCTTATGATTGGCGCTGTGACAAAAAGGGAGGATCCGAGGGATGTACTGATTTCAAAGAGCGGACTTCCCCTTTCCGCTCTCCCCAAAGGCGCCAGAGTGGGAACCGGAAGCCTGCGGCGGAAGGTACAGCTTCTGCGCCTCAGGGAGGATTTGGAGGTTATCCCTATCCGCGGAAACGTGAATACGAGAATCGGAAAGCTGGCGGAGGGGCTTGACGCTGTAGTGCTGGCGGCAGCGGGCATCATCCGCAGCAACATGACGGAAAAAATCAGTCAGTCCTTTGACACAGAAGAATTTACACCGGCGGGATGCCAGGGCATACTGGCGCTACAGGTCAGAAAGGACGACAGAAGAATAATGGAATATATAGAAAAAGTGAATGATTTTGAAAGCCAGGTCTGTGCCGAGGCGGAACGGGAATTTCTGCACCAAATCGGAGCGGACTGCCATGCCCCGGTAGGCGTCTATGCCAGACTGGATAAGAATAGGCTTTTCGTCCATGGTATGTTCTATCGGGATGGCTTTTTGGAGGCGGACGTGGAAGGCTCTGCGGAGTGTGCAGGAAAGCTGGGAAAGGAAGCGGCAGAAAAAATACTTGGTTTGGAGGCAGATCAATGAAAAAGGGCAGAGTTTATTTGGTCGGTGCAGGGCCGGGAGACGAAAAGCTCATCAGCGTCAGAGGGCTTGAGCTCATTGAAAAAGCGGATGTCATTGTCTATGACCGTCTTGTGCCGGAGGGTCTTTTGTCCTATGGAAAGGCGGAATGTGAAAAAATTTATGCCGGAAAGCTTCCCGACAGGCATACCCTGCGACAGGAGGAAATGAACCGTCTTTTAACGCAAAAGGCAGGAGAAGGAAAAATAGTTGTGCGTTTGAAGGGGGGGGACCCTCTTATTTTTGGAAGAGGCGCAGAGGAGGGAGAGGAGCTTTGGAAGGAGGGGATTCCCTTTGAGATTGTACCGGGTATTTCCTCTTTTTATTCTGCGCCCGCCTATGCGGGAATCCCTGTTACCTACCGCGAGTGTTCCTCTAGCTTTCATGTCTTTACAGGCCATTTTAAGGAGGAATTTAAGCTGGATTATAAAACGGTCGCCGCTTTAGAGGGAACGCTGCTATTTCTCATGGGAATGAAAAACCTGTCGCTTATAACAGAGGGGCTTATGCGGGAAGGAAAGGACAGGAATACGCCGGCGGCTGTCATTGAATGGGGAACAACGCCCAATCAGCGGGAATGTATCGGGACCCTTGCAGATATTTCGTGGAAAGCGGAGGAAATGCAAATGAGCCATCCTTCTGTTATTGTCATAGGAGACGTCGTGAAGGAGGGCGGAAAACTTAACTGGCAGAAATTCAGACCCTTGTGGGGGAAAAAAATATTGCTTTGCAGACCAAAAAAAGATGCCTCTGTTATAAAGGACAGACTGAATGAGCTGGGGGCTCAGGTAACGGTTTTTCCGACTATTGAAATCAGGCCGGCCGGTGATTACAGTCGCTTGGATTGTTGTATCACGAAGCTTTCAGAGTATAACTGGCTTTTTTTTACCAGTGCCAATGGTGTCAGCTTTTTCTTTCAAAGGCTATTGACATTAAATCTGGATGCCAGAGCGCTTTGCGGGAAAAAAATATTCTGTATCGGAAGCAGGACAAGGCAGGCATTAGAGGACAGGGGCATACTTGCCGACTATATGCCGAGACACTTTAACAGTATTGAAGGGGCTGCCCTGCTGAAAAAGATACTGAAAAAGGGAGATAATATTCTTTTTCCCACGTCTGATATAGGAAGGGATATACTGGCAGAGGAGGCGCGCAGACAGGGGGCGCTCTGTGATAAGGTTACCGCCTATGAAACCGTTCCGAATCCCAAACCGGATAAAAATATTATGGGAAAAATACGGGAGGGATATTATGATACTGTTGTTTTTGCCAGCTCCTCCCAGGCTGAAAATTATTATGCCTTGATGGGAGCGGAATGCGGCGGCGCAAAGATATGCTCCATCGGGGAGATGACAACCGCAACAGCGGTATCCCTGGGATTTGAGGTAGCATGTCAGTCCAGAGAGGCCAGTGCTGACAGTTTAATAGAGGCAGTGAAAGAGCTTTTAGCAGTATAGGGGGAAATAAAATTGGATAAGGAAAAGAAAAATCTGAATTATAAATTCTTAGCCTTTGGCACTGTTTTTTTATGGGCTTCTACTTTTGTATTCACAAAGGTGGCTTTGAATCATTTTACACCGACGGTAGTCGGATTTTTGCGCTATTTTACGGCCTCGGTTGTTCTGGCCGCAGTATGTGGAGTCAAAAAGGTTGGATTTCCCGATAAAAAGGATATGCCGCTTTTTATTGTGTCCGGCGCCTGTGGCTTTGGCTTTTATATGATATTTTTCAACATAGGCTCTCAAACTCTTTCAAGCTCCACATCAAGCGTTATTATAGCGACTACGCCCATTATCACGGCGGTAATCGCAAGCTTTATCTATAAAGAAAAAATAAAGCCGCTGGGCTGGCTTGCCATCGCTGTGGAATTTGTGGGAATACTGATATTAATGCTGTGGAACGGTGTTTTGTCTATCAATAAGGGAGCGCTGTGGATGCTTTTGGCCGCACTTTTTTTCAGCGGCTATAATCTGGTGCAGCGCATTATCACAAAGAAGTACTCAGCTTTTCAAACGACAGCCTACAGCATATTTACAGGTCTTATTATACTCTGTGTGTTTCTGCCTCAGGCAATACCGCAGGTTTTAAGCGCATCCTGGAAGGAACTGGCGGTTGTTTTGTATATGGGGGTTTTGCCCAGTGCAGTGGCGTACATATGGTGGGCAAAGGCTTTATCCATGGCAAATAAAACATCGGATGTTACAAATTTTATGTTTGTTTCTCCTTTATTGACATCTATTATGGGCTTTTTCATTATAATGGAGATTCCGCCCGTTTCTACAGTAATTGGAGGAATTATCATTATAATCGGACTTGTGCTTTTCAGCAGGAGCAATGAGAAATAGAGATTTATAGGGATATATGAAAAACGTCTGTATTACAGAGGGCTAAAAAACAAATGGCTGCAAATATTAATGCTGCATAGACAATTTATATTTCAGACAGGCTGGTTGTCTTTAGCCTGAGTCCATATTTTATAGACTGAGAAGAAAGAGGAAAACGGAAGCATGTATGAAAAATGATTGGGTTATCTGGCACAAAAGCCCCCTCTATATGAGAAAAGTACGGCGCCCTTTTGGGATGATCCTCATATATCAGAGGAGATGTTAAAAGCACATCTGGATCCCTTTGAGGAGGGCGCTTCGAGAAAGCATGATTTTATTGAAAAATCAGCCTCTTGGATAAGGGATAGATTTTGGAACAGTGATAAAAACAGACTTTTGGATCTGGGCTGCGGGCCCGGTTTATATGCGGAGTGTTTCTGCAAAGCGGGCTTTAGAGTTACAGGCGTTGACTTTTCAAGGCGTTCAATAGAATATGCTCTCAGCTGCGCTGAAGTCAAGCGCCTTGTAATTGATTACAGTTACAAAAATTATCTTGAGATAGATGATGAAAATCGTTTTGATACAGTGACTTTAATTTACTGTGATTTTGGTGTGCTGCCCCCGGCAGACAGAAGACTGCTGCTCTCTAAAATAAGAAGGGCGTTGAGCCCAGGCGGGAAGCTGATACTTGACGGCTTTACAAAGCATGAGACAGTAAACTTTCGGGAAGGGTGTACGGCGCGGTACTATGAGCAGGGCTTTTGTGCACCCTACCCTTATTTTTGTATTCAGAATAATTATACTTATGAAGAGTCTGCAAATTATCTGGAACAGTATGTGATTGTGTCGGAAAATGGCTGTCAGTGTTATAACAATTGGAATCAGATTTACAAAGCGGAAAGTTTGACAAATGAGTTGACAGCAGCAGGCTTTCAAAATATAGAGCTTTATGATGATGTTTCCGGCAGCATCTTTACAAACTCCGGAAAAACAATTTGCGCTGTTTGCGAAAATATAAAGTAATCCTGTAAATGCGCTGAATTCTAATTCCATATGGCTTGCTGAGGGCAGGAACCGGAAGGGCAGTGAAAATACCAGGTAATGCCAGTGTTAACATTGATTTTATTTGTGCCATGATATAAAGTATGATAAAATAAGGCTACAGCAAGAGCAATTAAAACAAACGAGGTGTTTCAAATGAGAACAAGAAGACTGCGTGTTAATGAACAGATGAGAAGCCTGGTCAGGGAAACGGTAGTAAATGTTAAGGATTTGGTTTATCCTATGTTTATCATAGAGGGAGAAGGACAGAAAAATGAAATACCTTCCATGCCCGGCTGTTTTCGTATGACAGTGGATGAGCTTTTGAAGGAAGTGGGGGAACTGAGGGAGCTTGGTATCTATTCCATACTTCTTTTCGGTATTCCAGACCACAAAGACGAGGTTGGAACAGGAGCCTATTGTGAGGGCAATATCATTGCAAGAGCGATTCAGGCTGTAAAGGCGAAATATGAGGATGTCCTTGTTATCGCAGATGTGTGCCTGTGTGAATACACAGATCATGGACACTGCGGTGTAATTGAGGACGGCTATGTTGTAAATGATAAGACGCTGGAGCTTTTGGCAAAGGCATCTGTTTCCTATGCGCTGGCAGGAGCGGATATAATAGCGCCCTCTGATATGATGGATAACAGGGTAGCGTATATCAGGAAGGCTTTGGATGAGAACGGCCTTATCAATGTTCCGATAATGGCCTACAGCGCCAAGTACTGCTCCTCCTTTTACGGCCCGTTCCGTGATGCAGCGGACTCAGCACCAAAGTTTGGCGACAGAAAGCAGTATCAGATGGATCCTGCAAACGGCAGGGAAGCACTGAAGGAAATAGAAGAGGACATCAGAGAAGGTGCTGACATGATTATGGTGAAGCCCGCTCTGCCCTATCTTGATGTTATCTGTGAAGCGAAAAAAATAACCAATGTTCCTGTTGTGGCCTATCAAGTCAGTGGTGAGTATGCCATGATTAAGGCTGCTGATTCCCTTGGCTGGCTTAATGGCAGGCGGGCAGCTTGGGAGGCCCTGACCTCCATTAAAAGAGCGGGGGCGGATATTATTATCACTTATTTTGCAAAGGAATTTGCCAAGGGAGAGCTGCAATGAAAAACAGCTTCAGACTGTAGACAAAGTAAATTTTACGCGGCAGGAGCTCGAGAAGAGAGCCCTCGAATTGGAATCACATAGGCGAAATTCATTTCTGCCTACATATGGAAATACCGATTTGTAGGAGCTGAAAGCCCTTGCATGAGTAAATCAGTATTTCGTCCATATGTAAGCAAATTCATGGTGCTAGCCATGATTCTGCTTGAGAGTGGTGATTTTGCCGACACTCTCAAACAGCCGCAGGGTGACTGTTTTTACGGATTGGGTGAACAAAGAGCAATTCGCTTCCGGATGCTGCCTTAGCGGATGGAACAGTTTCAAAGTAAACCGTTTCCAAAATACTGTTTTAGGTTTCATTTTATTTGAAAAGGAGGGATTACTGATGTTTTCCTGGGCTGGTGTTTTATTTTTGGCGGGAGCCATATTGCTTGTGATAGAGCTGTTTATTCCCGGATTTGGTGTGTTTGGCATATCGGGTCTTGCATGTATATTTGTTTCGGCTCTTATTATTGCTGAGACCTATGGACCACTGGCTGTGGTCTGTATACTGGTTTTGATTATGGTAATCTCTTTCTTCCTCTATAAAATAATAAAGAAGAAAAAGGTTTATCAGAAGCTTGTTTTGGATGATGTTTTGGATACAAAGGATTTTGATGAAAGTCTGTTGTCGGATTTAATCGGCAAGGAGGGTGTGACGGTAGTTCCGCTGAAGCCCTATGGCAAAGCTGAGATTGACGGCAGGTTAATTGATGTTTTTTCTGACGGAGAGTATATTTCTAAGGGCAAACTGGTTAGAGTAATCAATGTAAGCGGTAAGAGTGTAACAGTCAAAGAAATATAAGAGTAAAGGAGGAATTTCATGTATAGTGCTGGAGGATTCTTTGGAGGCAGTTTTTTTGCCGGTGTTTTTCTGTTGGTTATCATAATTGTTTTGATATCACTGTTTTTGAGTTTTGTCCCTGTGGGACTCTGGATTTCTGCAATTTCAGCGGGTGTAAAGGTCAGCATTTTCTCCCTTGTGGGTATGAGACTGAGAAGAGTCAGGCCGGAAAGAATTATCCGCCCGTTAATAAAAGCAGATAAGGCTGGCATGAACGTCAGTGTGAATCAGCTGGAGAGTCATCTTCTTTCCGGAGGGCGAGTGGATAATGTAGTGGATGCATTAATTGCGGCGCATAGAGCCAATCTTGATTTGACTTTTGAGAGAGCTGCCGCTATTGATTTGGCCGGCAGAGACGTCTTTGAGGCTGTCAGGATGAGCGTTAATCCCAAAATAATTGAAACACCCTGGATAGCTGCTGTTGCCATTGATGGTATTGAGGTAAAGGTTATTGCCAAGGTGACAGTTCGCGCAAATCTTGCGCGTCTTGTCGGCGGCGCAGGGGAGGAAACAATTATTGCCCGTGTTGGTGAGGGTATTGTCACAACGGTTGGTTCCTCACAGAGCCATAAAAGTGTGTTGGAAAATCCGGATTCCATCTCCAGAACTGTTTTGGCGAAGGGCTTGGACAGTGGTACGGCTTTTGAAATTTTGTCTATTGATATAGCGGATATAGATATTGGACGCAACATTGGTGCGCACCTTCAGATTGAGCAGGCAGAGGCTGACAAGCAGATTGCGCAGGCTAAGGCGGAGGAGAGAAGAGCAACCGCTATTGCTATGGAGCAGGAGATGAAGGCTGAGGTTGAAAAGATGAAGGCTAAGCTTGTGGAGGCGGAGGCGAGAGTGCCGGAGGCTATTTCAGAGGCTTTAAAGAGTGGAAATTTAGGTGTGTTTGACTATTATAAAATGAAAAATGTATTGGCGGATACTGCTATGAAGGATAACCTCGGCAAAGCGGACATCAATGGAATTTTAAGCAAAAACAAAAAGCCTTCTGATTACAAATAGGAACTGATATTGAAAGCTTAAAAAGTGATAATGCTGAAAGCATTATCACTTTTTTTGAGCCGATATAACAAATATGGAAATAATACTCATAATTTTATAGTTTTTTTTGTTTTTAACACGGTGATGGGCATTAAAAATACAAACAATAATATTAAGTGATTGTTTACTGCTGAAACTTAAAATATATTTATGTTATTTTAACTGCAGAAGCTCATATTGCGGTAAAAATAGAAAAGAATACACTGGAATTGAGAAATTTTCCATGCAATCTTTGAAATCGAATGAATAAATTAGACTCTAAAAAAGAATAATAAATTTGCAAAGTAATTCATAAGCACTTACTTTGAAAATAAAATTTTGGAGGCTATCTATCATGGACAAAAACTCTAACAAAAATAGCAACAAGAACTCAGAAAGAAATATGAACAGAACAGAGTTCGCTGAAGAGTACAGCATTGATACAAGCAAACAGAGCAATAAGCAGAGTGAAAAGCAGAGCAACAAAAACTCCAATAAGCAGAGCAACTGCAAATAATAACCGCCTTATATCAGAAAATCCCCTATGAATATAGGGGATTTTCTGTCGTTTCAGAAGGAATAAAAATATTTTCTGAATAAATTAAAAAATGTTATTGACAAATAAATAAAAAATTGTATAATAAATAAGCACGACTGCGAAAGAAATGTTAAAGATTGTATTTAATTAAAAAAAATGAAAAAAAACTTGACAGTATTTAGCAGTTGTGGTAGAATAATTTTCGTTGCAGTGAGCAACACTGACAAAAAAGAAACGTTCGATCTTTGAAAACTAAACAGTTAAACCAA
>JAHZDZ010000022.1 GCA_019422105.1 Bacillota bacterium
AGAGCAACGGCCTTCTAAGCCGTGGGTCGGGGGTTCGAATCCCTCCTGGTTCATATCTTTATGCAGTCGTGGCGGAATTGGCATACGCGCTAGACTAAGGATCTAGTGAGCATTGCGCTCGTGCGGGTTCAAGTCCCGCCGACTGCAGAATTAAAATTTAGACTTGAATTTTAGAAAGAATTTGGTTATACTAATTGTAAGTGAATATGCGCGAATGGCTCAGTGGTAGAGCATCGCCTTGCCAAGGCGAGGGCCGCGAGTTCGAATCTCGTTTCGCGCTTTATAATAGACTGCCGTTTGCGGCGGTCTATTATTTTGCATTTTTTTAACCTTAGCGTGGAAATAGTAACCCGATAAATTAATATATCCATATCAGTGATATATTTTATGCGGTTTATTTTACGGAAAAGAAGTAATTCTGCCCTCTTTTGGTTTTTGGAGAAGAGAAAGAATGATGACATCTGTTTGGAAAAGAGAGAATTTAATAAACTAAAAATGATTATCACATATTACAAAGAAATGAGGGGAGTTTATGTTGCTTGACAACGCACAAGAGCGGGATTTAAGCGAAATTTATGATTTAATTTGCCTATTGGAGGAAACCAAATTTGATTTTGAAAAATTTAAAAAAGCGTACTTGTTTAATTTGAAGGAAAGCAACATTCATTATTTTGTTGCCAGGGATCCGGAAACTGGAAAGGCTGTTGGTTTTTTAAGCCTGTATATTCATTATCAGCTTCATCATATTGATAAAATAGCGGAAATTGTAGAGTTGGTGGTTTCAAGAGAATACCGGAGCCAAATGGTCGGCAGCATGCTCTATGAAAAGGCTGAGTCCTATGCAAAGGAAAATCAGTGTTTGCAGCTTGAGGTATGCTCAAATGCTCTGCGGGAAAGGGCACATAAATTTTATGAGAGATTTGGTATGCACAAATTTCATGTGAAGCTGAGTAAACCTCTGGACGGGAGAGAGATAACCGATGAAAACCGCTTGGGACGTTGATTTCAAGTATCATTTTTCGGTGATAAGTTCTATTTTTTGAGTGATTTTTTGTTACTTATCATGAATTTGGAATAATAGTTGACAAGTGGCCGAGATAGACTTAAAATGAATATGTGAATTTTATATGCGAATATTTCGCATGCAAACAAAGAGAATATATTTTATGGGAGGCAACAAATATGAGAGAAGTAGTTATTGCAAGTGCAGTAAGAACGCCTGTAGGTACTCTTCAGGGTGTATTCGCAAATGTATCTGCTGCAGAATTGGGGACTGTGGCAATCAAAGAGGCTTTAAAAAGAGCCGGCATTACTCCTGAAATGGTTGACGAAACAATTTTGGGCTGTGTACTTCAGGCAGGTTTGTATCAGGGTGTTGCAAGGCAGGCAGCTGTAAACGCTGGAATTCCTGTAGAAAGACCAGCTCTGGCAATCAATATGATTTGTGGATCCGGACTTCGTTCCGTTGCTATGGCGGCACAGGCGATTAAATGCGGTGATGCTGACGTTATTGTCTGCGGCGGTACAGAAAATATGACACAGGCTCCTTATGTTTTAGAAAAAGCAAGAGGCGGCTACAGGATGAATGACGGTCTTGTCGTAGACTCTATGGTAAGAGATGCACTGACAGATGCATTCCATCACTATCACATGGGTATTACAGCAGAAAATGTTGCTGAAAAATATGGTATTACAAGAGAAATGCAGGATGAATTTGCCCTTTCCAGCCAGCAGAAGGCAGAGGCGGCACAGAAAGCAGGTAAGTTCAAGGATGAAATCGTTCCTGTTGTTGTGAAAAACAAAAAAGGCGATGTTGTTGTAGACACTGATGAGCATCCAAAGCATGGCACAACAATTGAAAAATTACAGAAGTTAAAACCTGCATTCAAAAAAGACGGCGGTACAGTAACTGCCGGCAATGCATCCGGTATCAATGACGGTGCTGCGGTAATTGTTGTTATGGCTGCTGACAAAGCAAAAGAGCTTGGCATTAAGCCAATGGCTAAAATTTTAAGCTATGGCTCTGCAGGTGTTGACCCTGCTATCATGGGTGTTGGTCCTGTTCCTGCATGTAAAAAGGCTTTGGCCGAGGCAGGCATTTCTGTAGATGATTTGGATTTAATTGAGGCAAATGAGGCATTTGCTGCACAGTCTGTAGCAGTTGCACAGCAGCTTCATTTTGATATGAGCAAGGTAAATGTAAATGGCGGCGCTATTGCTTTGGGACACCCCGTTGGTGCTTCCGGTGCAAGAATTCTTGTAACACTTTTATATGAAATGAAAAAACGTAATTCTAAGTATGGCCTTGCAACTCTTTGCATTGGCGGCGGTATGGGTACATCCTTAGTTGTTGAGATGTAATACATATTGTATTGACAGAGAGCTTAAGTGACGATCTTATGGTTTTCTGTGAGATATTAGAATGATTAAGTATTTAAGGTTGAAAGGGACTCTTTTGAGTCCCTTTTTATGTTTCAGAGATTATGCGGAAGGCAGCCTGCAAGTATTGCCGCTTTATCTTTTAAGAATAAGAAGGTTACTTAAGATTTTATTAAAAAAATGAAACAAAATTGACCTTGCGCTTGGGATAAGGTATACTTATATACTATATGGTGCCAGAAGAAGGAAGCACCATATTTGGGGATAATTCGGGTATGGCATAATACTGAAATTCAGATAAGAAGGAAAAGAGGTAAAGATATGTCAGAAGAAAATGAGAAAAAGAATTTGGATGAAACACAGCCGTTGCAGGATAAGGATGAATCGGCTCAAAGTGAGCAGACAGCAGAGCCGCTGGGGGAAACTGCTGCCATAGAGAATCAATCTTTTGAAAATACCAGCGGGTCAGAGGCGGACATTGACGTTGACGCACCTGAAATGCACAATGAGCTTTCTGAGCCGGCTGAGGACAACGGAAAGGAAGAAAAAGCCGAAGAAAGTGAAATGATGGGCGATACCGGGAGTCAGGCGCAGACAATCCAAACAGAGGACAATGCTTTAGCAGAACAGCAGGCTTCATCCGGTGTAAGTCTTGAAAAGAAAGAAAAACCTTTGACAGAAAATGGAGCAGACAATGTTCAGGATAATGAGTCAGGGCAGGTATCCAATGAAGTGGATGAGGGTTCTGCTTCTCATCATGGAGACAGTGAAAAGGGAACCATAAAAATTATAGGCGTTATCGCTTTGGCGGTTGTTATCATAGCGGGAATATTTGCCTATAAATCCGGTGTGTTTTCAGGAAAGGGAAAGGGTATAGAGCATCCTGTGGCCTATGCCAAGGACGGTGCTCTTTACATCAGAAATCTTGACGGCAGTATTGCTAAGGCGACAGAGGAGCTATCGGATGGCGGCAGCTACAATTATTTCTATATGGCAACGGGCGTTAAGGTGGCAGAGGATGGAAAGAATATTTTTTATGCAGACAAAGTAAAAATGGATTCCACCTTCGATCTGTATTACAGGAGTAAGGACTTAAAGGAGGATGGAAATAAGGGCACACTGCTGTCTGAAAATGTGATAGATTTTCGAATCAATAATGCAGGCACTGCCGCGGTCTATCTGAAGGATGACGGCGGAAAGACGGGAATTTATTATAACGACACCAAGGGAGAAAAGAAAATTGACAGCGGTGTTATCAATCAGTCCAATGCTTATGGTATCAGTGCTGACGGCAAATATGTAACCTATGTAAAAATTGAGGGAAATACTGTCAACCTTTATGTGGCGGATACTGCTCTTGCTGGTGCGGAAGGAGAAACAAATGGCATAGAGAAGATAGACAGCGACGTTAACCAGTATGTATTTGCGGACAGCAACACCAAATTCTTTTATCTGAAAGCTGATGCCGACGGAAAAACCCATGATATATGCGAGTATGTTTACGGAAAAGGTGTTACAGTGGTTGCGGAAAAGGTCACGGCTTTAAAGGGAATCAAGAATAATGAGGGCTTGATTTATCAGACATTAAAAGAAGAGACCATAAACTATGCTGATATTTTGGAGGATGATTTGGCGGAAGCCGAGGTAAACCTGACAGAGCCGGTAAAAGATGATTACACGGATATGGAAAAATATGTGGATGATTACAATGACTACAGTGCTAAACTGAGGCACGATAAAATCAGGAAAAATTTGGAGGGAAAAAGCTTTACCAATTACAGCGAGGCTTCTTTTCTCTACAATGGAGGCGTTTCCAGTAAGGTCAGCGATTTTGTTTTGGAGTCACAGGCATTAGGGGACGACGGTGAATACGCAATTTATTCTGTACCTAAGGGCGGAACCGATATTAAGGTTAAAATGTCCGAGCTGGATTCCATTGACGAATTGGAAGGAAAATATCAGGACGCTGTCTATAACAGCGGCAAGGACTGTTATTTTGTGAAAGCAGGCGGGGAAGGTGTCAAAATTGAGGCGGAAAATATTACCTTTGGAAGCGGCAGACTTTCCAAAGACGGCAAAAAGGTATACTTCACAACAGATGACAATACGCTTTTAGTTGGTACAGTCAGCGCTAATGGCATTGAAAATATAACTGAGGCGGCTAAAAATGTGAAATCTGCTGATTTTAATGGATCGGGATCCAGTATCGCTTATATAACGGATTATAATGATACGGATATGACAGGGACTTTGTCCTATTACAACGGTGCAGAAGCGGCTGAAATCACGAAAACAGCGTCTACCTTCCAATTTTCGGAAGACGGCAGTGTTTTATACTATATTGATGAATATAATCCTGCGGTATTCAGCGGTACGCTTCGGAGCTTTGTGAACGGCAATGCTGCAGATATTGATACCAATGTCATTTATATAAGTGAAACAGGAAACGGCCATATGATTTATTTGAAGGATTATGACTTCACAAGCGGAAAGGGAGACCTTTACTATTATGACGGCAAGGAATCCAAACTTGTGGACAGCGGCATCAGCAGTATATTCCTCTATTGAGAATGAGAAGAAATCCCACAGCATTTTTGCTGTGGGATTTTTGACGGAACAGGGAGTAAATACGGGAAACAGGGCTTTGTTGCGTTGCAGGCTGTAATATGATAGAATAAAACAGGTTTTATGTAAAACGGAAAAACAGTACGGGAAACAGGGAAAGGAACCGTTGAGATGAAAATAGAGAGCCATAGTGAAAAGGAAACCTACGATCTGGGCGTGAAAATGGGACAAGCCGCCAAAGAGGGAAGCATCTATTGCCTCAGCGGTGATTTGGGCGTGGGAAAAACAGTGTTTACCAAGGGATTTGCTCACGGACTTGCCATAGAGGATTATGTTACAAGTCCAACCTTTACGATTATCAACGAGTATGAGGGACGCCTTCCCCTATACCATTTTGACGTGTATAGAATCACCTGTCTGGAGGAAATGGACGACACAGGATATGAGGAGTATTTTTTCGGCGGGGGCGTATGCCTTATCGAGTGGGCAGAGCTTATAAAGGAGATCATTCCAACCGAGGCGGTGTGGATTTCCATTGACAAGGACCTTTCCAAAGGTGACGATTACAGGAGTATTGAAATAACGAGGTGAAAAAGGGATGAAAATACTTGCCATTGAGACTTCCGGCCAGACAGCCAGCGCTGCTTTGGCGGAGGAGGATAAGCTGATTGCGGAATTTACATTGAACTATAAAATGACTCATTCTCAGACTATAATGCCAATGCTTGATATTATTACGAAGATGACGGAGCTTGAGCTTAATACAGTGGATTATATTGCCTGCGCCAGCGGGCCGGGATCCTTCACGGGACTGCGCATAGGAGCGGCAACGGCCAAGGGACTCAGCCATGGGCTAAATGTACCAGTTGTACCCGTTCCAACACTGGATGCTCTGGCATATAATGTTTTTGATACAGATAAAATAGTTTGCCCTATTATGGACGCAAGAAGACAGCAGGTCTATACTGCTTTTTATCATTGGCGTGAAAATAAGCTGGTACGCCTGAGCGAGCATACGGCGGAAGCGATAGAGAAGGTTATGGATATGGCAATGGCCTTCCAAAAAGAGATTATCTTTTTGGGCGATGGCGTTCCGGTTCACAGAAAGCGTCTGGAGGAATGCGGCGGCAGCTTCTGTTTTGCGCCTGCCAGCTGCAATATGCAGAGGGCGGCAAGTGTGGCGTCCCTGGCAATGGAGCTTGTGAGGGATGGAAAGGCTGTAAAGGGAGAGGATTTTGCGCCTTTTTATTTAAGAAAATCACAGGCAGAGCGAGAGCGGGAGGAAAAGCTGTCCGCACGGGAGGTTACAAAATGATTGAGATAGTACCAATGGAGGAGAAACATATCGGCGGTGTTATGGAGGTGGAGGAAGCTTGCTTTTCCATTCCCTGGACCAGAAGCGATTTTGAGAGGGAGATAAAAGACAATAATATGGCGATTTATAAAGTGGCACTGGCTGACGGCAGGGTCGTCGGCTATGCCGGTATGTGGCATGTAGTGAATGAAGGCCATATTACCAATGTCGCCGTGACCGAGGATTACAGGAGGCAGGGTGTTGGCAGGGCGCTATTGGAGGCTCTTATTGCCAAGGCGGAGGAAGAGGAAATGATTGGTATTACTCTTGAGGTAAGGCTAAGCAATATGCCTGCCCAAAAGCTCTATACAGGCTTTGGTTTTAAGCCTGAGGGTTTCCGCAAAAGGTACTATTCCGATACAGGTGAAGACGCTGTTATTATGTGGAAGTATTTTCCTGTCTATGAAAATTATGATGAAGTGAAATAAAAAAATTGATATAGAGGGGAGTTGTGACAAATGCCAAGCAGAGAACTGAAATATACGGAGCTGAAAAACTGCTGTACCCCAAAAGAGTTAAAATTTAATACGACCCAGGATCTGTCCGTACTGGAGGACGGTATTGTTGGACAGGAGAGGGGCGTTAAGAGCTTTGATTTTGGCCTTCAGGTGAAAATGAAGGGTTATAATATTTATGTCTCGGGACCCTCAGGTACGGGAAAAACTACCTATGCTGTGAAGAGCGCCCAAAGACTTGCGAAAAATGAGGATATTCCTTTTGACTGGTGCTATGTCTATAATTTTGAGAATCCCAAAAGTCCTCAGGCACTGCGTTTTGCGCCGGGCCTGGGCAGACAGTTCAGGGACGATATGGGTGAATTGGTCGAGGTTTTTAATACCGAGATACAAAAGGCATTTAATACAGAAGATTATGACAAGCAGAAAAATGAGATTATCAAGATTTATGACGATAAACGGGATGAATTGATGAAAACCATGACGGAAATGGCCAAGGAAAACGGTTTTGGCGTGAAATCAACGAATTCCGGTATATATTTTATGCCAATTGTAGACGGCGTTACCATTAATGAGGAGCAATATGACGAGTTGGATGAAAAGCTGAAGGATGAAATCAGCCTGTCCTCCGAGAAGGTACAGGAGAAGGCCGCTGCCATTATGCGGGATATCAGGGAAGAGGAAAAGGCATCCAAGCAGGCGGTGGACGATTTGGACTATAAGGTCTGTATGTTTGCAATCGGTCACTATGTCAATTCCGTACAGGAGAAATATAAGGATTATGACAGGGTTATCAAGTATCTGGAGGCTGTTCAGGAGGATGTACTGGAGAATATAGACGAGTTCATTGACAATGATACAGACGAGGAGGAGAATCTCTCCTCTCTGCTTCCTATGCTCAATAAGAAGCCGGCGGAGGATATTACCTTAAAATATAAGGTGAACCTTATCGTGGATAATTCCAAAACAGTGGGAGCTCCCGTTGTTGTCGATTTCAATCCGACCTATTATAATCTGGTGGGGGAAGTGGAGTATGACAGTGAGTTCGGCAATTTGACGACGGATTTTATGAAAATAAAGGCGGGGCTTTTTCACAAGGCCAACGGAGGCTATCTCATTGTGCAGGCGCAGGATATCTTATCCAATGTGCAGTCCTGGGAGGCGTTAAGAAGGGTTATTAAGACGAATCAGATTTCCATGGAAACCCTTCGGGAGCAGCTTGGAGCTGTGGTGGTGCCAACCTTAAAGCCGGAACCCATACCCGCGTCCATTAAAATTATAATGGTGGGCAGCAATTACTATTATGAAGTGCTTCATGAATATGACGAAGATTTTGAGAAGATATTCAAAATACGGGCTGATTTTGACTATGAGATGAAGCGCACCGGTGAGAATGTAATGAAGCTGGCGCGTTTTATCAAATCCTTTTCGGAAAACGAAAAGGTAGCACCTTTTGATGTAAGCGCCGTTGCCGCGGTGGTGGAATATTCCTCCCGTCTGGTGGAGCGGCAGGATAAGCTTTCCACACGGTTTAACCAGATTGTGGAAATACTCTGTGAGTCGGCAACCTGGGCAAAGCTCGCGGGGGACGATATTATAACTGCGGAGCATATCAAAAAGGCCGTCTATGAAAAGGAACAGCGTCTGCGCATGTATGAGGAGAAGCTGGATGAGATGCTGGAGGAAAAGGTCATTATGATTGACACTGCCGGCAAGAAGATAGGTCAGATTAATGGCTTGGCGGTGCTTGATTTGGGAAGCTACTGCTTTGGCAACCCGTCCCGTATCACAGCGACTACCTATATTGGCAAGAGCGGTATTGTCAATATAGAAAAGGAAGCGGAAATGAGCGGTCAGACCCATGACAAGGGAGTGCAGATTATAACAGGCTTTCTGGGGCAGACTTATGCCCAGGATTTTCCTCTTTCCCTGTCCTGCCGCATCTGTTTTGAGCAGAACTATAATGGCATAGACGGCGACAGCGCTTCCAGTACGGAGCTTTACTGTATTTTGTCAAGTCTTGCGGATTTGCCTATTAATCAGGAGCTGGCAGTGACCGGCTCTATCAATCAGAGAGGTGAAATACAGGCGATTGGAGGCGTTACCTATAAAATTGAGGGCTTTTTTGACCTTTGCAAAAAGCGTGGATTGACGGGAACACAGGGGGTTATTATCCCATTCTCCAATGTAAAGGATCTTGTGGTAAAGGATGAAGTCGTGGAGGCAGTGAAGGAAGGAGTTTTCCATATTTACGCCATCAGCACATTAGATGAGGGGATTGAGCTTCTCATGGGTGTTCCGGCGGGGAAAAAGGATAAAAACGGCAAGTTCCCATTAAATTCTGTTCACGGAAGAGTGTATAAAAAGCTGAAGGAGTACAATAAAAAGGCGTCAGGAGATACAGGAGGAAGAAGATAGAAAGGGAATGGGACTGTAGAAAAAGTCAGAACCATGGACTCTATCCAAACCTGCAAGCCTTTGAAAAGGCTTGACCCGAACTTTGCTCAAAATCAGGCAAAACGTAGCTTTCCAGTAAAGTTTTTTGTCCAGCTTTTTTCATAATACAGCGGGGAAGATACCCCGTCTGCCTAAGAAAGCTTTTCCGAAGGAAAAGCGTTGACAGTAGTTGGTGGATTCTGGCAAAGACCAAGTTTTTTACACTTCCTTTCAATATGTCAAAATAATCTCTCTGTACTTTTTCGACACGCGAAACCGCGTAATTACCCGGTTTCTAATAGGTCAAGGATAAAACTCTTTCGGGGGTTCAGGGACAGAGTTCCTGTAGTTTTCAAAAGCAAAAACAGCCGTTTTCGGCTGTTTTTTGTGTTATTTAAAAATGTTTTGTTGTCCAGTTCTCACAGTTCCATACGTCAGTGGCAAGGCCGTCATAAAACTCCGGCTCATGGCAGATTAAAAGGATGCTTCCTTTATACTCCTGAAGCGCCCGTTTCAGCTCTGCCTTCGCGTCTGTGTCCAGATGGTTGGTAGGCTCATCCAAAAGGAGGATATTGCTTTCTCGGTTAATCAGCTTGCACAGCCGCACCTTGGCCTGCTCGCCGCCGCTTAATACCTTTACCTGGCTTTCTATATGCTTTGTGGTCAAACCGCATTTTGCTAAAGCGCTTCTCACCTCATACTGGCTGAAGGAAGGGAATTCCTTCCAGATTTCCTCTATACAGGTAGTATTGTCCGTATATTTTATTTCCTGCTCAAAATAGCCGATATGGAGATAATCGCCAAGCTCAACTAAGCCACTGACAGGAGGAATCAGCCCCAGGATACTTTTAAGCAGGGTAGTTTTGCCGATACCGTTGGCGCCGGTTAAAACCAGCTTCTGCCCTCTCTCCATTTCAATATTCAGGGGTTTTGACAGAGGCTCCCCATAGCCGATTACCAAATCTTTTGTCCGGAAGATATAGCGGCTTGCTGCCCTTGCCTCTTTAAAGTGAAATTCAGGCTTTGGTTTTTCTCCTGCCAATTCAATTACATCCATTTTGTCCAATTTTTTTTGTCTGGACATGGCCATATTTCGGGTGGCAACACGGGCCTTATTTCTGGCTACAAAGTCCTTCAGCTCGCTGATTTCCTGCTGCTGTTTTTTGTAGGCCGCCTCCAGCTGCGATTTTTTCATGGCGTATACTTCCTGGAATTTCTCGTAGTTACCAACGTAGCGGTTGATTTCCAGGTTTTCAACATGATAGATAAGATTGACAACACTGTTTAAAAAGGGAATGTCATGGGAAATCAGTATGAAGGCATTTTCATATTCAATGAGGTACCGTTTCAGCCATTCAATGTGTTCCGCATCCAGATAATTGGTAGGCTCATCCAGAAGTAGAATATCGGGTTTTTCCAGAAGAAGCTTTCCAAGGAGTACCTTTGTCCTCTGACCGCCGCTCAGGTCGGTAACATCCCTGTCAAGGCCAATATCATCAAGTCCTAGGGCGTGTCCGATTTCCTCTACCTTTGCGTCAATAATATAAAAGTCGTGGTTTGTGAGGAGGTCTTGAATTGTACCCAGCTCCTCCATCATTTTTTCCAATTCCTCCGGCGAAGCGTCCGCCATCAAATCGCATATGGTATTCATTTTTTCTTCCAGCTCAAAAAGGTACTGAAAGGCGCTTTTTAAAACGTCCCTTATTGACATGCCTTTTTCCAGCACCGTATGCTGATCCAGATAGCCCGCCCGGACGTTTTTCGCCCATTCTATTTTTCCTTCATCGGGCATAAGTTTATTTGTTACAATATTCATAAAAGTAGACTTTCCTTCTCCGTTGGCGCCGATAAATCCAACATGCTCCCCTTTGAGGAGGCGGAAGGAAACATTATCGAAAATAGCCCTGTCTCCAAACCCATGGCTCAGGTTTTGTACATTCAGTATCATAGTATAACCCCTTTTTTCGTTTTTCAGATGCACACTGTTTTTTATTTTACACGAAAACTTTTCTATAATCAATATTGATAAAGAAAAACCATTATTTTTAACTGGAAATAAAACGGATTCTATATTATGATGGATGCATAGACATCTAAAGGGGGAAGCCTCAGTCCCTTTAGAGAGAAAAATTGACAAAAAATAGTTTTTAATTTCTGTATTTATTACTGAACATTGTAAATTGCTATGGAAAAATGTACAGTTTTGTTGTATTGTAGTTTGTAGAAGAGTGATATTTAGAAAGGAATATTGTCAAAGGCAATTGCCGGATTGATAATGTATTCACAAATTGCCGTATGAATTTCAGCGATCACTGAAATATGCTGGCAGGTCAATTGTTGAATCGGATTCATGAAAAGGAGCGTGTATATTTTATGACTGTCAATGTATGTATCGGAAGCGCATGCCACTTAAAAGGCTCTTACGAGATCATCAATAAGCTCAATGAGCTGATCAAAGAAAACGGTCTGGAGGATAAGCTGAAAGTAAAAGCGTCTTTCT
The DNA here is from genome assembly GCA_019422105.1 of Bacillota bacterium. Classification (GTDB taxonomy): domain Bacteria; phylum Bacillota; class Clostridia; order Lachnospirales; family Anaerotignaceae; genus JAHZDZ01. The sequence continues at coordinate 11,690 of JAHZDZ010000022.1, forward strand.
GTCTTGACAACTGCAAGGGGGCCGTTTCCGTTAAATTTGAGGAAGAAATATATTCTATCCAGCCGGATACCGCGGAGGAATTCTTTCAAACGGTTTTGAGAGAGAAGGTATGCTAAATGAGGATGTTCAACTTCTCGACAGAAAACTGCACCAATTGCTATAAGTGTGTTAGGAGCTGCCCCGTCAAGGCAATTCGTTTTATCAACGCCAAGGCGGAGATAGATGAACAAAGATGTGTTGCCTGCGGACAGTGTTTTGTTGTGTGTCCGAAGAAGGCCCGCAATGTTGAGAATGATGTGGACATCGTCACCAAAATGCTGAAATCGGAAAAAAGGGTATACGCCTGTGTGGATTCGTCTTATCTGGGTGTTTTTGACAACCCCGGCAAATTTGTTGCGGGACTGAAGGCCCTGGGCTTTTATTCTGTGGAGGAAATCGCTGTTGGCTCTGAGATTGTCAGTGAAAAATATATTGAGTACATCAATGAGCATAATGAACAGAAGTATATTATATCAAGCGACTGCCCGTCCACTTACCTGTTTATACGCAAGCACCACCCGGAGCTGGCAAAGTTTCTGATACCGATTGTGACGCCGCTTCTGGCTTTGGGTAAGGTAATCAAGCACAAGGATGAGGACGCCTATAATGTATATATAGGCCCCTGTCTCAGCAAAAAGTATGAAACACTGCCGAAAACAAATAACTTCATGGATTCTATCATAACCTATGTGGAAATCATGCGAATGTTTAAGGTTAATTTTATTGATATAGAGAGATTAGAGCCTATGGAGCCGGATGTGGTAGCAAGCAGGGAAAAGGTCGGCAAGAGCTATTCCATAGCGGGAGATCCGGACGAGGAGCTTGAGGTTGCCATCAAAAAGAATGACTATGATATTCTTCGCATCAAGGGGCTTGACAATGTAAAAAACCTTTTTGAAGGTATGGAGGCGGGAGAAATATACCGCTCCTACATCTCCATTTCAGCCTGTGCGGAATCCTGTATTACAGGACCCTTTATACCGAGACATTCGACGAACATATTTGCCAGAAAGCAGAACATAAAAAATTTTGCTTCTATCGGATGGAAAAAGGAGGCCGCAGAGATCAACTGGTCTGATATTGATTTAAGCTGCTCTCATGAGCCGACGCCGGTAAAAAAGGTGAAGTATCAGGAGGCTGATATTACAGGCGTTTTGGAGGCCATGGGGAAATTAAGCCGTATTGACGAACTGGACTGCGGTGCCTGCGGCTATAATACCTGCCGGGAAAAGGCGGAGGCTGTATTAAACGGCATGGCAGAGCTTGAAATGTGCATTCCCTATATGCGTGCCAAGGCACAGAAGGTAACGGATATCATATTTATTAATGCAAGGAACATGATTTTTATCGTTGATAAAAATCTGATTGTAAAACAGTTTAATCCTGCGGCGGAAAAGGGTTTCTGCATGAAGGCGGAGGAAATTGTGGATAAGCCGGTAAACTGGCTGTATCCTGATGTCAGTGAGTTTGAGGAAGTATTCCGTACCAAGTCGGATAACATGAATAAAAAGGTGGAGTTCTCCCCTTATGGCATGACGGTTATACAAAACCTAATCTATGTGCCAAACGAAAATGAAATTATCGTCATTCTCCAAAATATTACAGATGAAGAGAAAAGAAGGGCCGAGATTGAGAAGCTGAAGCTGAATACGGCGGAAATTGCCCAGAATGTCATTGAAAAACAGATGAGGGTGGCCCAGGAGATAGCATCCCTGTTGGGAGAGACAACAGCGGAGACGAAGGTTGCACTGAATAAATTGAAGGATGTCGTTTTAAAAGAGGGTGGACTGTGATGTATTTTATTGATACGTCCTTTCATAGCTTAATTAAATATGGGGAGGAGCTGTGCGGCGATCATATTGAACAGGTCAATATGGAGGACAGCAAAATCATTGTTTTGTCTGATGGACTGGGAAGCGGTGTGAAGGCCAATATTCTGGCTACCATGACCTCAAAAATTGCCTCTACAATGCTCAGAGGCGGCTCTACCCTTGATGAAACCATTGACACGATTGTGCATACCCTTCCTATCTGCCATGAGAGAAAGCTTGCGTACTCCACCTTTACCATACTGAAAATAAATAGGGACGGCAGCGTCTATGCCGCGGAATTTGACAATCCCTCTCTTTTTCTACACAAGAAGGGGAAGGAGATTCCAATTGAAAAAGCAGTGCGCATCATTAACGGCAAGAAAATATTTGAGAGCAAGTTTGTGCTTGACAAAGAAACTCTTTTGGTTGCCGTCAGCGATGGAGTGGTACACGCGGGTGTGGGCACAACTCTTGATCTGGGCTGGGAATGGCACAATGTCAATGAGTTTATCAGAGAAATTTCAAAGGAAGAGTGCTCCGCACAGTTTGTAACAAGAAGTATATTGGAAAAATGCCGTGTACTCTATAACGACAGGCCGGGGGACGATACAACGGTTGTTTCCATTAAGATACGAGAGCAGGAGAGTGTAAACCTTTTTACGGGGCCTCCCAAGGACCCGGATAATGACAAAATAACGGTGGAGCGCATTATTAAGGAGCCGGGAAAGGTTATTGTCTGCGGCGGTACAACGGCCAATATTGTATCACGGATTCTGGGATGTGAGCTTGAAATTGACATTTCCACCATGACGCCCAATATACCCCCTGCCGGAAAAATGCCCGGTGTGGAGCTAGTGACGGAGGGTGTGCTGACTATCAACAGAACCATACAGATTTTAAAGGCTTACCTGAATCCGAGTCTGAACGCCAGAATAAGCGCTATGCTTATGGAGAAGAATGCAGGAGCCATGCTGGCGCGCATTTTAATAGAGGACTGCGATAAATTAAATATATGGATTGGCCAGGCGGTGAATCCTGTACACCAGGAAAACGATTTCATTATGAATTTCAATTTTAAAATGCAGCAGATACAGGAGCTGGCGGATTATTTGAGAAAACTGGGCAAAGAAGTAACCCTTCATTATATATAGGTCACAATCGTAAAGGAGAAGAAGTATGAGAAAATTTGAGAGCAACGTACAATATATCAAATATTTGGTCAATAAAGAGCTTACGAAGCGTTTTCTGGACGGGACGCTTGAGGAGGATGATCCAAGAGACATTGCGGAATCTGTTATTCCGGGGCCAAAGCCCATGACAAGGTGCTGCATCTATAAGGAAAGACATATTGTAGAGGAGCGCTCCAAGCTTGCCATAGAGCCATTGGAGGGAGAGAATGTTATTAAGGTACTCAGCTCTGCCTGTGACGAATGTCCCATAGACAGGTTTGTTGTGACGGAAGCCTGCCGCGGCTGCATGGCGCATAAATGCCACGAAAACTGTCCGAAGGACGCTATCATGTTTGTGGGACACAGAGCCTATATCAATCAGGAATTGTGTATTGAATGCGGAAGATGCAAGACGGCCTGCCCCTTCAACGCCATCAGTGAGGTGCAGAGACCTTGTATGCGCGCCTGCCCCATTGGCGCCGTTTCCATGGATGAGGATAAAAAGGCAAAAATAGACGACAGCAAATGTGTGTCCTGCGGCGCCTGTGTTTACAACTGCCCCTTCGGCGCCATTGTGGACAAACCCTATATTTTGGATGTATTAAAGCTTTTGAAGGAATCTGAAAAAAATACGAAATTTAAAGTGTATGCCGTTGTCGCACCCGCCATTTCAAGCCAGTTTACAGACGTGAAGATTGAGCAGGTTATCTCCGGCATTGAAAAGATAGGGTTCTATCATGCCGTTGAGGCGGCCCTTGGCGCGGACATTGTTTCCTTCCATGAGGCCCATGAGTTCGCGGAGAGCGTGGAGGAGAAGCAGTGGAAAACAACATCCTGCTGCCCGGCCTTTGTAAGCTTTGTACAGAAGAACTATCCGGGTCTCATGGATCATGTGTCCACAACGGTTTCTCCTATGGTGGCTGCCGCCAGAGTAATCAAAAATCTGGAGCCTGACGCAAAGGTTGTATTTATCGGGCCTTGCACGGCAAAGAAAATGGAAATCAAACAGGAAGACATCAAGGACGCGGTAGATCTGGTTATCACCTTTGAGGAATTGCAGGCGATGCTTGACGCCATGGATATTGACCTGTCAAAATGTGAGGACAGTCCTATGGATAATGCTTCCTATTTTGGAAGAATATTCGCAAGAAGCGGCGGTGTTATCGACGCTGTGGCGCAGGTTGTAGACAAGGCCGGCATTGATGTGGACTTCAGGCCCCTGCGCTGCGACGGGTTGGATGAATGTGCCAAGGCTCTCAAGGTGGCGTCCTTTGGCAGATTAAAGGAGAATTTCATTGAAGGTATGGCCTGCAAATGCGGTTGTATCGGCGGTGCTGCGTCCCTGTCCCACGGACCGAAGGACGTAACCCAGGTTGACAAATACGGCAAACTTTCCAAGGAGGAAAACAGTCTTGAGGCAATTCGTATTTTTGACCTTGACAGTATCGATCTGGAGAGGAAGTATGAAAAATAGCAGGTCTGGAACGGCCAAACCCCTGTCTGTGCTTTTTTCAGGCATGGAAGCTGCAATAATTCTATAAAGCAAAAAAGACTGTAAATTGTGAACCACAGTGAGGAAAATAGACAGTAAAAAGAAATGACAATCGCAGAATAGCTCGAGATTACGCCGTCTGACTTCGTTTTTTGAAATGAGGTCAGGCGGTATTTAAGTTGAAAACGAGAAATGAATGAAATAATCAATGCGTAACAGTACTTGTTCAAAGGATTCAACCTTCTGGCGATAGATACATTCTGTTTTGAGCGTGGAGAAGAAATTTTCAGCCTTCTTAGCTGTAATCCTTTAAAATGCTTCTTGCCGTTTCTGTCATTTTTCTGCCGTTGTCCATACTTTTCTTTTGTATGTAGCGGTAGGCGGCGTCCTCTGTTATATGGTGACGGTTCATCAAAACAAGCTTTGCCCTGCCAATAGTTTTTTTATCATTCAGAGAGCGTTTCTTTTTTTCCTCAGTACCGTTTATATCGGGAAAGTAAACGGTTTTGGCAGGGGGAGTGAGCTCCATAACCATTCCAATGGTTTTTATCAGGTCTGCCTTATTGACGGGCAATACCAAAGAAAAGATTTCCTCCCTCAAATACATATCAGCCTGTTTTCTGGAAAGAAGGACCAGCATGCTATAATCACAGGGCAGCATATCATAAATGTCCTCCGCCATAAAATCGCCCAATTTCATGGCACAGATGACGATTCCGCCGCTGCCTGTACAGGCGCATCTCACTATCTCAGCGCCGGAAAAGCAGGTTACAACATGGAAGTATCCATATCCAGCCAATATTTCTTTTAGGGCGTTTGATTGTTCTTTTTTTGGAAATCCAATAATAATATTTTGCACATTGAATCAACTCCGGTATAAGCTTGTAGGAAACGCGCGGTTTAATTGAGGGATGGGTATTTTGATACTTCCCAATCGGATACCTTTGTCAGGTATTCTTTCCATTCGTATCTTTTTGATTCCAGATACTTATAAATATATGTTCTCCAAGAGTTTTTTTTATGAAGGGCTCCTTCTCCACTCCATTTCTTCCTGCGCTTCACCAAGCGTTTTTGGTCTTTCGCATACCCCATACCCATGACCTCCTGCCATTTTTTATAATACAGAAAAAAAGAAGGGTGCTGCCACGTCAATGTAGAGACACCCTTGTTCTATATCTGTAAAAAGTATAGTATTTTAAATAGATTTTTTTAATAGCTTAAATAGCTTAATTAAAAATAGTAAATAAATATTTCTATTTACCCTTTTCCAAGAAAAGAACATAGAAAAAGTGATTTTTAAATGAGTTAATATAAAATCCTATACAATTTGAAAAAGCAATGTCAATGCTATATAGAAAAAATCTGAACTTCAGTGCATTTAAACAAAACCTTCTGCTGCCATACAGTGTACAAATGTATTTGCACAGTAAAGTGAAAAGAACGGAATTTTTTATTTATATCTTTATGCAAATTTACAGCTTACCGCACAAATGCATCCATCAATACTATAGATAAGCGGCGGCCGATTTTATGGAGCAGCACAGAAAAATACAGCGCCTTAGGCTTCATTCAGTCAATGGCCAAGCTTTTCCGGCAGGAAGGTGATAATCTGGGGGAAGCAGCTCAGAATAATGACGACCACATACAGCAATCCAACCGGCGGCAAAAGCTCCCGCAGCATTTTGTCAAAGGAAGAATGGGAGAGCTTCTGTGAAATATAAAAGCAGCTGCCGACAGGGGGTGTTACCATACCGATACACAGGTTGGTAACCATAATAATACCAAACGCAAGAGCGTTTACACCGACAGCCTCAGCAATTCCGACCATAATAGGGCCAAACAGCACAATAGCGGAGTTGGTGTTTACGAACATACCTATAATAATGAGCAGTATATTCAAAACCAGCATAATAACCAGACGGGAATCAGTGATGGAGAGTATGGCGTCGTTGAGCATTTGCGCCACATTGTTCATGGATAGAATGCGGGCAAACATATTTGCAACACCAAAGGTAATAAAAATAGTAGCGGCGGAGATGCCCGCTTCAAAGCTTGCCTGGCAGAAATCCTTAAAGGACAGCGTTTTGTAGATAAAGCCGCTGACAATAACGGAATACGCCACGCCGACAACGGAAGCCTCAGTTGCGGTAAAAATGCCGGAGTATATACCGCCCAGTACGATGACGGGCATCAGGATAGCGGGAAACGCTTCCCAGAGAATACGGGCGATTTCTCCTGCGGTGTAATTCGTTTTTCCTTTGCTCCTGTAACCCCGCTTTTTGGAGATAAAAAAATTGTAAGCCATTAACATAAGCCCCATCATAATACCGGGAACAATACCGCCCATAAACATATCCGAAATGGAAACGCTGATAGCGACGCCATAAGTAATCATGGGAATACTGGGAGGAATAACAGGTCCGATTGTGGAACCGCTTCCCACAAGACAGCCGGAATAGGTTTCATCATAGCCCTGCTCCGACATGGCGGCTATCATAATGCCGCCGATAGTTGCACATGTGGCGGGGCCGGATCCTGATATGGCGGCAAAGAACATACAGCTTAAAACGGCGGCCATTCCCAATCCGCCCGGCATTTTGCAGGTAAGTACATCCGCTACCTTAATCAGTTTCTTTGCCAGTCCGCCGCGGGCCATCAGTGTGCCTACCATCATAAAAAACGGCATTGAAAGCATATTAAAGGAGTCTATTGCGGTTACAATGCTTTGGGCAAGCATGGTGGACATCTGGGTGCCGTTTTTCATAAAGAGAAATGCCGCCATACAGCCCAGTCCGATAGCCATTCCGATAGGCATGGTCAGACATGCGGCTACAAGCATAACAATCAGTAATGCAGCTAACATTTTTCCACCCCCTTCTTTTTTGCCAGCAATTCAATGACACGGCGCTGTATGATGCGGATGCACAGCCCTATAAGTCCCAGTACACCGGCAAAATACATCAGCCATTTTGGAAGCCAGGGCATAGAGGTGTAAACCTGATGAGATTTCATAACGGTTGCGGTAACAACCCAAAGGCGGTATGACATATAGGCGCAGAATAATACACATAGAATATCGCCAATCCAAAAAATAACGGATTCCACCCCAGGCGCTTTTTTATGAAAGGCATTGGCAAGGGCAGTAACTGTGAGGTGCTCCCCGGTTTTCCCGGCCCAGCTGATACCGGCGCACATAGCCCACACAAGCAGGAAACGGGAAAGCTCCTCCGCCCAGGAAAATGTGAAGCTTAAAACGAAACGCGTAAAAACGCTGACGGTGAGAATAATGACAATGGCAGTTAAAAGCAGAATAATGATGAATTCTTCAATCCGGTTATATAAAGGCACTTTATTTTTCATTTCTTTGCTTCGCCTCCCAACCATATAGTTCAAAACAGCCTCCGGTAAGATTTTGCCCGGAGGCTTTCAGCTGACAGATATATTCATTTTGACTGCTGCGCATTATATAGCTTTATTCATATTTAGCGCTTATTTCCAGACATTTGTCTATACGGTCCTGTCCTACCTTATCCGCAAATTTGTCGTATATGCTTCGTCCGATTTCAACCCATTGCTCTTTTTCTTCTGGAGTCAGGTCGATGACGATACAGCCGTAATCTGTTGCTTCCTTTTCTGCCATATCCTGCAGCTCGTCTGTATATTTACGCTCGTCCGGCGTTATTTCATCCACTACGCTTTGAATCAATTCCTGATCTGATGGGGAAAGGGTGTCCCAAAATACTTTGGAAATCAAAATCGGTGAGAAATCAAAACTGTGCTCTGTTTTGATAATATATTTTTGAACCTCATAGAGCTTGCTTCCCTGTATCTGTCCCCATGGATTTTCCTGTGCGTCTACAGTGCCGTTTTGCAAACTGCTGTAGAGTTCGCTGAACGCCATAGGTATTGCGGAAGCTCCTAATTTATTCCAGAAGGTTTCATGGATTTCATTGTTCATAACACGCAGTTTAATGCCGCCTAAATCGGAAGGCACGTGAATTTCTTTGTTGGCGGTCAAAAGGCGCCAAAGCTCTGTGTTTCCTGTAATCCAGCCCAGACCGTGGAAGCCGCTTTCCTCAAGCTCTGCTAGGATAGCGTCGCCGACTTCACCGTCAATGGATTCCGTAGCCGCTTCGCCGCAGCTGAAAAGATAGGGCAGATCTAAGAGGGTGACTGCATTGGTAAAACCGCCCAGGTTAGCGGAGGTGGAGGATGTCATTTCAATAGTGCCCAGCTGTAACCCCTCTAACAGCTCAGATGCTTTTCCCATTTCAGAATTAAAGTAGACTTCGACCTTGATGCGTCCGCCTGTCAGCTCGTCCAGGCGGGCAGCGAGAGATCTGCCGAAATGGGCGGTTGGCTGGTTTTCACTGGTGGTTGTGCAGTACTTGATTACAACAGGATCACCCTGAGTATAATCCACCTCACCGTTATTGTCGGCAGATGTCTGATTGGTTGTGTTGTCGGAACCACTGGCGGCAGTATTGCCGGAGTCCTTACCGGAGCTACTGCAGGCGGCCAAAGACAGTGATATGGCAGTTGCAAGAATACCGCAAAGTGTTTTTCTAAATTTTTTCTTCATCTTACACAACTCCTCCCTGATTATATCATAATATATTAGGAATATATTACTCCTCAAATCATATTCTAGCATTTTGCTGTGGCAGAATCAACAATATTTAGCCTTAGTATTCTCGTATTATAGTGTAAATGTGCATTTTGCACTGATAAGAGAAAATACTTTCAAATTGAGAAAAAATACTGGCCCGCATTTTTAAATTGCGGAAATTTCAAGTTAATGATTGCAAAGAAACCAGTCTTTGGACGTATCCTGATATTTTTACCAGGAATCTATTTTACTGTGAAAAGGAGCCTTTATAAAACTGCTATAAAATTATCTGCAATTATTTTTGAGCTGCTGTTTTAGACTGAACTTTCCATTTCACTTTTGATATGATATAATAACGATAAAATTCAGAGGAGAACTTCTTCTGCCGTGTGTTTGATAAGCAGATTGATTGAAAACAAGAATAGGATTTTTACGGTTATGAAAGCTTTTTTCATCAGGCGGACAGAACTGGAAAGGGTTTTATTGCCGTCTGCAATATGGTATGTTTTTTGAGGGTTTTTAGTGGGAAACAGCGGCAAATGCATAAAAAAGTATGTGTATTGATGAAAGAATGGCGTTTCGATTTTAAGATTTTACTATGATGAGATTAAGATGTGAAAATCTTTTTGCAGCAATTGAAAAGGGCATAAAACAGGAGGTGTGCAAATGACTTTTTTACAGCTTAATTATATTGATGAAATCCAAAGCTGTGGATCGATTAATAAAGCGGCGCAGAATCTATTTGTCTCTCAGTCCAGTCTCAGCAGTTCAATTCGGGAGCTGGAGGAGGAATTAGGCATCAAAATTTTTAACAGAAGCAACAGAGGGATTGTGCTGACAGATGATGGAAGAGAATTTTTGGCTCAGGTCAGGCCTATTATTGAACAGCATAAACGGGTGGAAAAATATTACGCCAGCCGGAGTATGAATGATCAGGCAAGGCTGAGCATTTCAGCCCAGCGCTTCCCTTTCTGTACAAAAGCCTTTGTACAGTTTTTAAAAGAGCAGTCGGCGTCCAAGTTCGAGTTTACGTTTAAAGAAACAGATATGGATAAGGTCATTGACAATGTGGCCCAGCATAAAAGCGAGATTGGTATTATTTTTTTGTCTGATATGACGGAAAAATTTATGAACAGGGTTTTTTCTGCCAGTGATATTGTATTTACAGAGATAAAAAAAATAAAGCCACATGCTTACATACGGCGGGATCACCCGCTCAGCAGCAGGGAGTCTCTTTCTCTCAGCGATCTGGAGGAATACCCTTATGTGGTTTTTTCCAGAAAAAATAATGAGTCTGTATATTTTTCGGAGGAAGCCGTTTATTCCGGCCATTATGATTTTCAAAAGATTATTTATATCAACGACAGGGCTACGGCCTATAATATTATGAGCCATACGGATGCGTTCTCCACAGGGAGCGGACTTTTACCGGAGGGCTTTGCGCCGGAGGAAATAAAGGCCATTCCCTTAAAGGATAATATGGATGATATGAGGTTGGGATGGATACGCCTGCGGGATTACAATATCAGCAAAAAATGTGAGGAGTTTATCGCGTTATTATCAAAGCTTCCCAGCTTGATGTGAAAAGCATTCGCACCGCTTTCACTTGTCTTAAAAGTCCAGGCCCTGAGAGCTTTGTCCTTAAAAATTGCAAGGACTATGCTAATCAAGCAAAGCTTTATTTTTATAAAATTTAAGTTAAGCCCTTTTAAAGATAACAGAGATTCAGGGATAGAGTCCGAGAATTTTTGGCAAAGGAAAGCGGTGCTTATGCACCGCTTTTTTTGTTTTATTTTATTTTGCTTCCAGCTTCGCTTCTGCTTTGCCGGATGTCCAGTTCCATGGTTTCTTTTTGATTACGCCGTCCGCAAACGGTACAAATATGGAGATGATGGCAAACAGTGCCAGAAGCTGCTGATACCATAACAGCGGGAACAGAGCAATTGGGCTGACTGCGCCTGCTGTCAGGCTGCCTGCCAAAAGTATCTGTGCGCCGTAGGGAATGAAGCCCTGGAAGATACAGGTCCAAATGTCAAGCAAAGATGCACTTCTTCTTGGGTCAACATGGAATTTCTCGCTGATTCCCTTTGCGATTGGGCCGGTAATCAATATAGCAATGGTATTGTTTGCAACTGCCATATCGGCGATAGATGCGATTGCTGCAATGCCGACCTCAGCAGATTTGCGCCCTCTGATAAGCCCCTGAATTTTTTCAAGTACCCACTGAAGACCGCCGTATTTCGTAACCATATGAGCAAGACCGCCTGTGAAAAGGGAGAGAAGGAAAATTTCCGTCATGCCTGTAAAGCCGCCGTATATGTTCTGCGCAAAGGAGAGAACATTCAAATCGCCGTAAGCGATGCCGATTATGCCTGCTACGACAATACCGCTTCCAAGTGTCAGGAAAACGTTGAATCCAACCAAAGCCAGAACAAGAACCATGACATATGGTATTACCTTAATAATATTGTAGCTTAATTCATCTAGAGGAACAACGGTTTCCGGTTTTCCGAGGAATAGAAGCAGAATAAAGGTCAAAGCCGCCGCAGGAAGAGCGATAAAAAAGTTAACTTTGAACTTATCCCGCATCTCACAGCCCTGTGTCCTGGTGGCTGCAATGGTTGTATCGGAAATAATGGAAAGGTTATCGCCAAACATAGCGCCGCCGACTACTGCGGCAACAACTAAAGTCATATTGAGCCCCGCCTTGTCGGCTGTTGCGATGGCGATAGGCCCGATTGCGCCGATAGTACCCATGGAGCTTCCTGTTGCAACGGCAAGGAAAGCGGAAATAACAAACACGCCTGCAGTGATAAACTGTGCCGGAATCAGAGAAAGACCCAAATTAACAGTAGCGTCAACGCCGCCCATTGCTTTTGCTACAGCAGCAAATGCGCCTGCGAATAAGTAAATAAAACACATGGTAAGAACGTTTTCCTCACCGCAGCCCTTTGCGAAGAGTGAAAATTTCTCGTCAATGGTTCCCTTGAACATAATAAAAGCAACAATGATACCGACAAGAATTGCGACAGGGGATGGGAATTGGTAGAAAGCCATATCCGTTCCCTGCATCTCAAGGAAAATACCAATGCCAAGATAAAGGGCGATGAATACTACGAAAGGAATTAATGCCGAGCCTTTTGGTTTTGGAGAATTATCGTTCATAAATTCTACCTCCTTATTCTGTTAAGATATAAATTGATAATAGCTTGACGTGCCTTGAATGCTTCTTCAATATTTTTACCAATACCTCCTTATCTATTTGATTTTTTTTGTTCGTTTTTATTATGACTATATTTTATCATGACCTGTGTAAATGTGGTTAGCCTAAAAAATCAATAACTGGCTATCTGAAAATGCAATAGTAATTATGAAAGTTTTTTGATAAATACATATAAAAAAGTGAGGGTACGGCATATCGCACATAGTTATCGGTTTTAGAGATAGCTGGATATACAAATTGTATGTTAACACCTGTTGCAGGGTTTGTGCTAAACTGAAAACAGATAAAAAAGTAACACGCAAATACATAATCAAATGGAAGAAAAGGAGTGTTGAAAATGAATAATGAAAATTGCGGATTCGGAACAAAGGCGATTCATGCAGGTAATGTAAAAGACAAACAGTATGGTGCATTGACAATGCCTATTTACCAGTCATCAACATTTTATTTTGACACCTGTGAGCAGGGCGGCAGACGTTTCGCAGGAGAAGAGGCAGGCTACATCTACACAAGGCTTGGCAATCCTACTTCCTCTGTATTAGAAGCAAAGCTGGCGGCTCTTGAGGGTGCTGAGGCGGCTGCAGCTACAAGCTCCGGTATGGGTGCTATCTCCGCTGCATTGTGGACACTTCTGGGAGCAGGAAAGCATGTTATTGCCGACGGTACTTTATACGGATGTACCTTTGCTTTATTAAATCATGGACTGCCACGCTATGGCGTTGAGGTTTCCTTTGTAGATACCTCCAATATTGAGGAAGTAAAGGCAGCATTAAAAGAAAATACAGCGGTTGTTTATCTGGAAACACCTGCAAATCCAAATTTGAAAATTGCTGATTTGAAATTGGTTGCAGATACCGTTCATGCTTACAATAAAGATATCAAGGTAGTATGTGATAATACCTTTGCGACTCCATACCTTCAGCAGCCTCTTTCTCTTGGATGTGACGTAGTTGTTCATTCCGCTACAAAATATCTCAACGGACATGGGGACGTCATTGCCGGATTTGTGGCAGGCAAGGCTGATTTTATCAATGAAGTAAAAATGTTTGGCATCAAGGATATGACAGGCTGTGTTATTGGGCCGTTTGAGTCATTCCTGATTCTCAGAGGCTTAAAGACAATGGAAGTAAGGATGAAACAGCACTGTGCAAGCGCAAAGGCTGTTGCTGAATTCCTGGCAAATAATCCTAAGGTAGAGCGCGTTTACTATCCAGGTCTTGAAAGCCATCCAAACCATGAGGTTGCAGCAAAACAGATGAAGGACTTCGGCGGAATGGTTTCCTTTGAGGTGAAGGGCGGCAAGGAAGCAGGCATGAAGCTTGTTAATAGCCTTGCACTTTGCACTATCGCAGTTAGCCTTGGAGACGCTGAGACATTAGTAGAGCATCCGGCTTCCATGACACATTCCACCTACTCAGCAGATGAGCTGAAGGAAGCAGGAATTCCTGAGGGTCTTGTAAGACTTTCTATAGGTTTAGAGAATACAGAGGATATTATCGCTGACCTTGCACAGGCTTTTGATAAAATCTGATAAGCAGTAAATCCAACAATTCCAACAAAAAACTCCAATCCATTTCATATATTAAGTCAGAAGGCGCCGGCATTATCCGGCGCTTTTTGCATGTAAAAAGAAAGCCTCAATATGGACCACGCATGACAATGCTTTCTGCGATTTTAATAGCAGTATGAAGCTTTCAAGGGAGTTTAAATAGGTCAGCCTTGGGAGGCGCCCAAGGCTTTTTGACAGTCTGAGAAAAAACGGTGTTCATGATCGGTGTACAGGATGCGGAAAGACCCTGTTATATCAATATCTGTATTTCATAGATGCACTGTCTGAATTCCTTAAAATTATCCTCGTATTCATTGGCCACCACGAAGTGGTTTTTCGCATTATCCTCGAAAAATTCTTTGATGTATTCCACATTGTAATTCTCTGCCAGTATCTTTCCGCGAAAGCACAGATATTCTCCGGCGGGAAGTTCGGTGATAAATTTGTGCTCAAATTCGGGCTTTTCCTTTAGATAAATAAAATAATGGGATGGTTTTATTTTACAATCCATGAGGCTTTTAAAATCCAGAATATATCCATTCTGCCTTAAAAATGCAAAACCGGCGTTTTCCTCTTTAAATCTTTCCTGTGTAAGGCGGTAGCCGGCGGTTCCGTATAACGGTTCATTTTCCTGAAATGGAGCCGCCAATACATATCGTTTTTCCTCCTTTACCTTAAATGGTATATCAGGAAAGCTGTTCCTGCCCAAATGAGTGTAATAATCGATATACCATGATATATCCTCTTTTTTGTTTTCCAGGGCCTGCATTTCATCCTCTATCGCTTTTTTTCGTTTGGCCAGATAGCGGACAAGGTCTTCTGTAGAGCCGCTTTCCAGAGCGGAACGGATTTCGGATAGGCTTAAGCCAAAATTCTGGAGGTAGCGAATGCGGTCTATATAGTGTATTTGGTCATAGGTGTAACGTCGGTAGCCTGTTTTTTCATTGACGTAGGCAGGCTGGGCCACTCCGATTTTATCATAGTAGCGCAATGTCTGGGTGGAAATACCGAGAAGAGAAGAAACCTCTCCGATGGAATACAGCTTTTTCATGGTAATGCCTCCATTTAAAATTGTTATAGGAGTTACTTTAAGGAGCCTCGTTTACATTTTATAAACAGAAGTACTGTCTTGGGGATATGGTACACTTGATTATCACATTTCACCAATCATCAAAACAAATATGTTTTATCAAAAAACAGTAAAATGGTTCCTTTCGCATTTGATTTCCTGTTTGCTTTTTGTAATATTGTATCATAAATTTACGCGGAGAACCTCGCAAAACTTTCGTTTTGCTCAGTCGCGTTGCTCCTCGAATCTTCAAAACAAGCAAACTTTAACTGCAAGCAGTTCTGTTCCCTTATTTTTCAGCTTCTCTCCGCTTTTCCTCGGATATTATATCATCAATTAGCGCAGAGAGTCTTTCAAAGCAAAATTTTTGCATTACACTGTACAGGCTTGCCTGTAAAAAGGCGATGTAAGATGCTCTTTGCGGAGAAAATTACAGAAAACCGCAGGCTGCGGTTTTCTGTAAGAAATCAGTATCGCAGCAAAAAGGCTTTTCAGGACCTATTCCGTTTGCTTTTTGCTAACATAATATCAGGAATGAAGGGAACTGACGGAGACACATATTGGGTGTCACGCTTTGGCTATCCCTTATATCGGTGAGGAGGCATGTGACTACCTCTATGGCAGAATAAAGTTTATAGTGAGCTATAAACTTTTAAAGCAGTTTTCCTTAAAGATAGTTCAAACTGTATAAATCTTTATACAAATATCGGACCGCATTTTGTAATATTTTTGGTATCCTGCCTGTTGACCCTAAAGCCAGGTGGAATGATAGAATGAAAGCATGAAAAACAAAGATGCTTTTCATTACAGTTGAAACCGCGCGGCTACACCAGTAGAAAAAAGAAGGCAGGAGGAGAAAAATGCAGGATATAATTGGAAAGATAGGAAGCTTTTTGTGGGGACCCCCTATGATTATTGCAATCATTGGCTGTGGACTTTACCTCACTTTGAAATCTGGATTTTTTAGCTTTCGTTATATTGGCCATGTATTTAAAAATACGCTTGGCACCATGGCAAAAAAGGAATCAAAGGAAAAAGAGGCTGGAAAGGTATCTCCCTTTGAGGCTATATGTGTGGCAGTTGGAGGAGCGGTTGGCGTAGGCTCTATAGGAGGCGTTGCGGCCGCGATTGCCGTAGGCGGACCGGGAGCGCTGTTTTGGATACTTCTCTGGGCGTTTTTCGGTATGACAGTAAAGCTGGCGGAGGTTACACTGGCCTGTTATTACCGCTCAAAGGATGAGAAGGGGAATTATTACGGCGGACCTTCCTATTACATGGAAAAGGGACTTGGAAGGGATAAGGGGATAAAAGGCGGTTTTTATCTCGCATGGCTTTTTGGCACTGCCTTTATTATTCAGGCGTTTTCAGGAAATCAGGTGTTTACCATTGCGGAAAGCCTCAATACAGCGTTTGGTATTCCCATGATACCGTTTGCATGTGCATATTCCCTTTTCATTTTCTACATTATCTGGAAAGGCGTGCCCCGTGTTGCCAGCTTTGCCAGCAAATGTGTGCCCTTTATGTGTGTGCTTTATTTTCTTGGAGGCATTGTGCTGATACTTGTCAATATTAAGGAGCTGCCGGGGGTGCTGGCGGCAGTCTTTTCCCAGGCGTTTACAGGATCGGCCGCAACCGGCGGTTTTGTGGGGGCAGGTATTATGACGGTGATTAAAACAGGGCTTGCCCGCTCCATTAATTCCAATGAGGCAGGTCAGGGCTCCTCGCCTATGATACATGCAAAGGCGGATACGCCTCACCCGGTACGCCAGGGATTATGGGGCTCCTTCGAGGTGTTTGTTGATACGATATTGGTGTGCACCATCACGGCTCTGGCTATTTTATGTACGGGACAGTGGAAAAGCGGACTTACCTCCGCAACCCTTACCATTGCGGCTTATGAAAGTGTATTCGGAAAGGCGGGACTATATTTTATCGGTATTATCATGCTTCTTTTCGGCCTTACAACAACAGCAGGTTGGTTTACCTATTACTGCTCTTTGATAGCACACGGTCTTCGGAACCATCCAAAGCTTCGGGATACCGCAATGATGGCTTTTAAAATTATATTCCCATGGCCAAACATTATCATTGTTGCCATGATTGTGCTTTCAGGAAGCGGACCAAATCTTTACTGGGCGTTGATTGATATTGTCACAGTGCTTCCAACCTTCTTCAATGTTATAGCACTGTTTCTTTTGAGCGGCGTGTTTGTCAAGCTTTTAAAGGACTACAAGGCCAGATATTTGGGAGTGGGCAAGGTGGATCCCGATTTTAAGATTTTTTATGAGGATGAGGAAAATGAGCGTTTTCGGGAGAGAGAAAGTGCTGTGAGTAGAGAAATGGAGGAGACAGTCTGATGGAAGAATTCAGCAGAGAATCAGAATTACTGTATATAGGCGAGTATGTAAAAGGAATGGATTTAAAGCCGGAATCCCTGCCCTGCTTTTTGACAACGGCGTTTACCATGGACTCTATGACAGAGGTAAAGGATACTTACGCCAAAAAAGGCTATACCTATATCAGGACAAGAAACCCAAACAGGGCGGCTTTGGCGGAGGCGGTATCCTATTTAGAGGGCGGCGAGGCGTCACTTATATTTTCCTCCGGCATGGGGGCAATTACAAGCACATTCATTACAGTTCTCAGCCATGGGGATCACGTTATATGTAATTCCAACATCTATGGGGAAACTTTTGATGTGATGACGAAGATTGTGAGCAAACTGGGTGTTGAGGTCTCCTTTGTGGATTACAGTAATTTGGAGGATGTAAAAAATATGCTCCGGCCAAATACAAAAATGATCTATTCTGAGGTCGTGAGTAATCCTACATTGACGCTGGCGGATATCAGGGGTCTTGCAGATATTGCCCACGGCAGCGGCGCTCTTTTGATGGTGGATAATACTTTTACGACGCCTATGGCGATTCGTCCGATTGACTTTGGCGCGGATATAGTTATTAACAGCCTGACAAAGTTTTTGAATGGGCACAGCGACGCCATGGGGGGCTCTATTACCTCCACCCGGGAGATGATAGACAGGATTATGCCGGTTTCCATGCTCTGCGGTACACCGGGCGATCCCTTCAGCTCCTGGCTTATTTTCAGGGGAATACACACAGTAGGTCTCAGAGTGCCAAAGCAGATGGATACGGCGGCGAAGCTGGCGGCTGCTCTGCAGAAAAACAAGCATGTATCAAAGGTAAATCATCCGAGCCTGCCTGACTATCCACAGAGGGAACTGGCGGACAAAATGTTTTCGAAAAAAGGTTTTAGCGCTATGTTCAGCTTTATTGTGCCGGAGGATGTGGAAAAAGTGGATGCCTTTATGCAGAAGCTGCATTTTGCCCATTATGCGCCGACACTGGGGGGTATCCGCACCTCTCTGAGCCATCCCGTCACATCTTCCCATCCCAATGTGCCTGATGACATCAGAAGAAAAATGGGGATTACGCCGGGTATGATACGTGTTTCTGTTGGAATTGAGGATGCAGAGGATTTGATTCGGGATTTTACCAATGCGCTGACTGTTTTTGATGAAGCATGATGCAATTCCATTGACTGCGGTTTTGTTATACCACAAGTATATTTCAGTACTGACATGGTATTGTCAGCCATTATATGAAAAGTCAGACCTACTTACCGGAGGTATTCAGATTAAATCGGCGGAAAATAAAATTTTCCGCTTGAGTCAGGGACGGTACTCTTGTAGCGGTTTGAAGGCAAGGCTCCCGATAGAATTTTGTGTACTTTTCTCCAAAAAAGAGCCAAAAGAGCTGGGTAATCAGTACTATTTCGTTTTATTCAAATGCGGGCTTTGCTCGTACCATCTATCTTCGGCATGCACTGTCAGCACATTTCCGCCGCTATTTGCGCAAAGTCTCCAGACTCCCGCGCTTCGGCTACTTTCCTGCTGAAGGCAGCAGCAAAGTACTTAAGTTTGACATTTTGTTTAAAAACCTAGACCTGAAAAAGAAAAAGACGGTGGAACCGTCTTTTTCTTTTTCAGGTCTATTATAGTTACTGTATAATAACGATAAATTTCAGCGGAGCTTTCGACACATACTTTCTAATCATGCTTAAACATGTGTTTCTCAAGAGATCTTTAGGAGGAATTGGACTGGGTAAACTTTGTTTTACGAGGCACTCCGTGTAAATTTATGGTATAATAACGATAAATTTCAGCGGAGATACTCATAAACCTGCGG
>JAHZDZ010000023.1 GCA_019422105.1 Bacillota bacterium
AAGCTTGCAGTATTGCTTCTGTGCAGCCTGCTTTCTCCGCTTTTATGGTATAATATAACAAATACATAGAAAGAAGGGGTTGCAATGAATAAGGACGTACTTAATTTTGTGGTGGAGAAAACAAAGGAATTAATCAGCGCGCCAACCTGCAGCGGTGAGACAAGGGCAGCGGCGGAATCCTGGCTTGGTGCAGTCGGAACCGAGAGAGAGGCTGAGGAAACAAAAAAATATGTAGCTGAGCTGGAAGCGGATATTATGCCGATTGACGGTTTAATCGGCTTTGCGGAATCAGAGGGCGGCGCTAAGGTTTTCGGAGAGCAGGCCAAAAATGTTGCGGCTCATGCAAGGGAAATCAAAGCTGCCGGAGCAAAATACTGTGACTGCCCGGCCTGCGCGGCGGTGGAGGCAATACTGAATAAAAAGGACAGTTTGATTTAACCGATGTTCCATACGGAACAGGTGTTCTGACTTTGGGGTGGCAGATAAACCCTTCCCTGACAGGACAGGAGCTGATTGAGCTTCTGCACCGGAGTGCCTATCAAAATGATGCGTGCGACAGCCTTATCAATCCGCAGGACTCTGTGGATGCCGTTCGGGCAACACTACAGTAAAAATTATCTGCAAGTCGGCCACTGATATTTGGCTTTTCAAGGGTGTTTGTATTTTTGTCTCGTCCGGCGGCATTTTAAAGGCCCCCTGGGTGACACCTGTTATACTGAAAAATAAAAGAGGAAGCGGTATTCTCTTGTTATGGGGAGAATTCTGTTTCCTTTTTTGCTGCGGCAAAGCCAATCTCACTGGCCTGTATCGGCATTCTGTGCCGCATATTGTGCATGAGCGGTGCATACGTTTAAAACTGTAGCGAACAAAAAGAGGCACCGCAAGTGTACTGAGAAAAGTTTACAGAACATGCAGGGGTTTGACGGGGTATTTTCTGTAAAAATATCCTTTTGGGTATGGACGAATACTGTAGGCTTAGGAGTTCCACCGAAGTATTTAACCTTCGTATTTGTCAGTGGGAGAGGAGGAAAAATGACGCGCGCTTCAGACAGGGTAAAAAAGACAGCCAAAGAACATATGGTTTGGCTGACAGCCATATATATCAGGCTGTCCAGAGAGGACGGAAATGATGAAAGCTTAAGTGTGACGAATCAAAAGAAGATTATAATGGAATACCTTGAAAATTCCTTTGAGGGAGAATATGAACTGATAGACTGCTATGTTGACGACGGTATTACAGGTACGACGGATGCAGGCCGTCCGGCTTTTCAAAGGATGATACGGGATATGGAAAGGGGGCAGATCAACTGCATTGTCTGTAAAAACCTGTCCCGCATGTTCAGAAACTATTCCGATCAGGGCTATTATCTGGAAACGAAATTTCCAAGACTTAAAATCCGTTTTATCACAGTATCGGAGCCGAGGATAGATACCTATGAGCGTCCTGAGGTGATAGAGGGGCTGGAGGTTCCCATCAACGGCATTATAAACGACAGATATGCGGCGAAAACCTCCCGCGACGTAAGGGACACATTTGCCACAAAAAGGCGCAGGGGAGAATTTATAGGTGCCTTTGCTCCCTATGGCTACCGGAAAGACCCGAAGAACAAAAACAGGCTTATCATCGATGAGGAAGCGGCGGTGGTTGTCAGAAATATTTTCGATTGGTATGTCTATGAGGGAATGAGTAAGCGCGGGATGGCAAAAAGACTAAACGACAGCGGTATCGTATGCCCCAGCGCCTATAAACGAAGGCAGGGCCTTCGCTACCGCAACCAAAATCCATCGGGCGGCACGCTGTGGAACCAGAAGACAATTCATGAAATGCTGAAAAATAAAGTTTATATAGGCGTTATGGTACAGGGCAGGCAGACGACTGTCAGTTATAAGGTGCATGAGAGAGTGGCTGTTCCCGAAGAGGAATGGTATATCGTGGAAAATACCCATGAGCCAATTGTGGACAGAGACACATTTGAAAAAGCGCAGAGCATCAACAAAAGGGACAGCAGGACGGCGCCGGAAAAAAGGCACGTCCATTTATTTGCAGGTTTTATACGGTGTGGGGACTGCAAAAGGGCCATGCGGCGTAAAACCAGCAAGGGCTATACTTATTATTCATGCAGAGGCAATACGGACTATGGAATCTGCACTAAGCACAGCATCAGGGAGGATACCATATACCAGACGGTGCTGGCTGTGATACAAAAGCAGATTGCCCTTGCTGTAAATAAAAAGGATTTTATTGCAGCCATATGTAGGGAGCCTGTTTTGGGGTGCAGAAACCATGGATTTGAAAATTTGCTTATTTATAGGGAAAGGGAATTTGGTAAGATAGCGGCCGCAAAGGACAGCCTTTACGGCGATTGGAAAAACGGTGACATTACAAGAGAGGAATACCATCATTTAAAGGAAAAATATGAGATGCAATTACAGCAGATCGGAGGCGTCATTGACAATTTAAAAAGGGAAGCGGAAGCCTCAAAGTCCATGGAAGGCGGCAGCTCTCGTTTTCAGTCCTTTATAAAATATGAAAATATTGAGAGCTTGGATAGGGCTCTTTTAATGGATCTTGTCGATTTCATCTATGTATACCAAAATAAAGAGATAGAGATTAAATTTAAATTTGCTGATCGGCATAATCCGTTTGAGGAAGTGATGAAAAGCGGTCAATAATCTCTTCATGGTCAGAAAGAGGATTCCTTTTGTCCAAAGGTTGTGCAGACGAAACGGCAGACGTGGCTCCCGTAGCGCCGGTTGCCCCGGACACTCCTGCGGCGCCTGTGGGTCCCGTAGGTCCTGTAGCTCCAGTGGCTCCCGCAGCGCCGACAGGTCCAGTGGGTCCCGTCGCTCCCGCCGGTCCCGGCAATCCCGCAGGCCCTGTGGCTCCGGTAACACCGGCAGGCCCCGTCGTCCCTGAGGGCCCTGCTGCACCTCTGGGGCCTTCCGGCCCTGCAGGCCCTGCAGGGCCTATTGATCCGACAGGCCCTGTGATGCCGGGGGGACCGGTTATGCCGCGGGGAATAAGAAAATCCAGCACAACATTGGTATCTGTCCCGGCGTTTGTCACATTGGCATAGGTGCCGGGCTCTCCGGTAGTGACATTTCCCACGCGGATGGTAACGGTATCGCATTCATCCGGGCAGGGAGGGCAGCAGCTGTTTCCCAGCCTATTGTTTTCTTCCATTTTTATACTCCTTTCTCTGAAGGACGCTTTCTTTATAGTATTCCTATACGGCTTGGGCGGTGCTTTTACACATAAAAGAAAAGATTGGTTAAAAAATAATGGATATAATTCAGTACAATGAAAAAATCTTCTTGACATTTTGGCCGTTTTGTAGGAATATATTATTACTGCGGGGCGTAGCGCAGCTTGGTTAGCGCGCTTGACTGGGGGTCAAGAGGTCGCAAGTTCAAATCTTGTCGCCCCGATGATAAGAACCTTGAAAAATCAGGGTTCTTATTTTTTTGTGCTGCTTTGAAAGCATCTGTCCCCTGCCTTTGCGAAGGGGATAATATATGTCAAAGTATCTAAAATAAAAGGCCAATCAAAAAATCCAGTCCTTTTTCATCATTCCTCATACATGCATATACTAGAGGAGGATTGTCTGTAATAATACCGTCGGCCTGATATAGAATGGCCTTTTTTATTGTTTTTTCGGAGTTGGCGGTCCACGCATATATTTTTTTATTTTGAAAATGGGCCTGCGCCGTCATGCCAAGGCTTAGGAAGGTTGTCTCAACACTGTAGCCGTCTATATAGGCCATATCATAATTGTCCGTGAGAAGAAGAGTGGAGATATAGACTGTGTTAATACCATAGGCAAGCTCCTTGACCTGTTTTAAAATATCCAGATTCATGGAGGCGATGACACAGCTGTCCTCCATGCCGTATTTTTGAATCAGAGAAACGGTTTTTTCCACAAGTTTGGTTTCCCTCCCTGTATATTTCAGCTCAATCATCAAATCGATACGTCCTTTGGAGGCTTTAAGCATTTCCTCAAGTGTTGGTATTTTTTCTCCCGCATAGACAGGGGAGAAATAAGCGCCTGCGTCATAGCCTTTTACCTCGTCCATGTCCGCTTCCCAGACATTTTTGCGAATGCCTGAAATCCGTTTAAAGTTGGAGTCATGCATGACAATCAATGTGCCGTCTTTTGTCTGCTGTACGTCAATTTCAGCCATAGCTGCACCCTCCTCCTCCGCCTTTTTGAGAGCGGATAAGGTGTTTTCGGGAGCGGAGAAAGCGCCGGCACGATGGGCAATAACGATTGGAACCCCTTCAACAGGAATAATAGCAGCACCGCTAAGCTCTGTTTCACTGAATAACAACAGGAAAAAGGATGCTGACAGTATGGCGAAACACCGTTTCAGACGGTAGGCCGCCGTTTTTTTATTCTTGCTGCCGCCAGCCGTATCGTTGTGATATTGGTGATAAAGGGCTGTGACAACCGCGGATGTGGAAAGCTGAAGAATAAGGCCCTGTAAAATGGAAACAGCGGCCATCCATCTGATATATAAAAATCGAAATTCTTCTGCCCCTTGTCCTGTATCCGATATATATTTGGTGTACAAAAAAAGCAGCGCTACTGTTATAAGATAGAGAAGCAATGCACTGAGCAGGCAGAACAAAAAGCAGTAAATAAGCTTGGAGACAGTCGCCAGCTTACGCTTTTTTAAAAGCCGCATACTCGGCTTTAGGGAAGCGGCAAAGCTCTTTTTTTGAAAAATAACAGTCGGAATCAAAAATATTGCGTGAAAGAGCAAATAGTTGATTGCTGACAGTAAAACGATATAGAGTATGGATACTGCCGGATGATTTATGATAAAATCCATAATAAACTCCGGCATGGCAAAGGAGGAAAGAGTACTGCTTGATACCGTAAAAGCGGCAAAGGGCATTAGCGGCAGTATCAAAAGAAAGAGCGGAATATTTTTTGCATGAAAAAGCCGTATGGATTCTCCAAAAGCGGCCCGCCACAGAGAAAGAATGGAGATCTGCTTTTTATGCCAGCCGTATTCACAGTATAAAAGCAGGGCGGAGATTTCAAGGTATATATAATAAGCTGTCAGACACAGAGCGCAGACAGTCAGAAGAAATGCGGAGGGAGTGCGAAGCAGCATTGAGATGTTCTCCTGTCCCAGATAGGGGATTTCCGTTAATTGCAGTATTTTCTGAAAAATTTGTCTGACGCCTGGATACACGAAGTAGGCACCCAGAATTTTATAGGGGAGCTCGAACCACAGCAATGTGGTCAAGTTCCTAAAAATCATATGTAAAACGGTTTTTCGAAGTTCTCTCAATGGGATCACCTTCTGCTCAATTTTGGAGATGCTTTTTTACACTCCCTAACAGTTTGCCTGACAGGGTGAATTTTATACGATAGGAGACAAAGTTAGACGGAAGAAGGGCGGGGTATGGCAAAGCGTTGCAATTCAAGGAAAAAGGCGGTATGATGAACCATACACCGCAGGATGACGGGCGGACTGGAAAACACTGCTTATTCAGCAATGACGAAAGGGGAAGGCTTATGCTTTTTAAGATTTTGAAAGATGAATTTACTGTATGCAAGGTAGAGGACTATTCGGGAGTAGATTTGCAAAAGCCCTGTTTTTTTGCGGCAAGGACAGTGGACGAAAATTCCCTTGTATGTCCATCAATAATGGTTCCGCAAAATGCTGTTGTCAAGGAAGAGGGCTGGCGGGGCTTTTACATAGCCGGTACGCTGGATTTTTCTCTTATCGGTATATTGTCGAAAATTTCAGCTGTATTGGCGGAAAATAAAATTGGAATATTTGTTGTCAGTACCTTTGATACGGACTATATTTTTGTGAAAAAAGAAAACTTCATACGCGCTGCAGCGGCGTTGAAAGAAGAGGGGTATCTCTTTGAGGAATGAAAGGATTGGTAATTTAGTTTAATAGAGCGTTTCTTTCAGCAAGTGCTGTACGGTATATTATCAAAAAAGGTTTTTGCAATAAGGTATACATTTCCATGCCTATTATAAATTGACCTCTATGGTTAGATTTTCTCACAAAAAAGAAAGGGATAAAGGCTGTGATAACAGCCTTTATCCCTTTTGTTCTATTCTAACTTTATTTTACTTCCTCGTTTGAAACAGTCTTTTCCAGTATGCTTGCGGCAAACACAGGAATCTGTGAAGTGCTGCCGTCCGCTTCCTTTACCTCCTCAAGGCCAATGGGAAGTCCGATGACAAGGCTTAAGGAATCGTTTTCGTTGAGGTCTTTTATTTCGCCCCTATAATAAAGTGTGTAAACCTGTCCGTTTTCATCATAGGCTTTGACGTAGGTACACATCAAATCATCCTGTCTACTTGGGTTTTCCGTTACCATAAACACATCCGCCTTAGCGATTGTCAGATTGGAGAGGGACATATATTTGTCGCCGTATTTATCCATATCCTTCTTAAGCTTATTGTAATCCAAATCGCCGTCAATGTAATCGGAAAGCTTATCCGCAGACTCCGCAGGGAAAAAGTCGTCATGGTCCGTCAAAAATTGAAGGGCCTTTTCCGGTATGGTGTAGCTGGAATCAGCGACAGTGCCCAGGAATTTGTAATAGTTCAAAGCGTTTGGATTCCAGATATCGTCAATATAGGTGCCTTCTTGTATCTGACCGCTTGTCCATACAGTTTTGCCCTCGCCGTTAAAATGGCCGTCCTTAAAATCGCCTTCATAGTACCAGCCGGTGCCGTCATTGTTAGTGGTTTCAAATTTTCCATAACCCTCGGGAAGACCCTCCTTAAGCTCTCCGGTATACTGGCCTGTCAGCTCTCCGAAGGGAAATTTGATAGCTATTTCCTGCGTTTCGCCCGTTAATTTAGATTCCTCCTGGTTTTGGTTATTCTGTGCGTCATCCTTTTTTGTAGCGCAGGATGTAAAAGCAAAAAGACATAACGTCAATGTCAGGATTGTCAGTAATTTCTTCATAAGTTTGTCCTCCATTCAAGTAATATACCAAATAGTATCATAAAAAAAATGAGAATAAAAGGGTAAAAAACATTTTTAATAAATATATAAGAAATTTCTAAGGATAATATACACAAAAAAGCAGCATGACGCCGGGGGCAGAAAACGGGGCCACTTAAAATACAGGAGCATGAAGAGGATACCCTGAAAGCCAGGGACTCAGGTTTTCCGGCGGGAGTGAAAAAAAGGAAATTAACAGTAAAAACTTTTCCGCAAAACGATATTTTTAACTGGCTTATTATAGCTTATTATAGTATTATTTAGTAATGATATCATTCTTATGCAAAGGGTATCTCTTTTTTATTTAAGGTACAGACGAGGTGCAGCTATGCTTTTTAATTCCTTTCATTATTTATTGTTTTTTATTGCCGTATCCATATCCTATTTTTTGCTGCCCCAAAAAAGAAGATGGATTCTGTTATTGGCGGCCAGCTATATTTTTTATATGGCGTGGCGGCCGGAGTTGATAGTGCTGATTATGTTTTCCACGGCGGTCAATTATTTTCTGTCCCTTCTTATTTATAGGAGCAAAAGGGAGAACAAAAGAAAAAGCTACCTTGTGGCC
The DNA here is from genome assembly GCA_019422105.1 of Bacillota bacterium. Classification (GTDB taxonomy): domain Bacteria; phylum Bacillota; class Clostridia; order Lachnospirales; family Anaerotignaceae; genus JAHZDZ01. The sequence goes on from JAHZDZ010000023.1 coordinate 7,553, forward strand.
AGTATCGTTATTAATTTTGGCCTTCTTTTTATATTCAAATACCTGGTCTTTTTCAACCACAGCTTTATGGCTCTGTTCGGAAGACTTGGCCTGAGCTATCCCATAAGGGATTTTGATATTATTCTGCCTATGGGCATATCCTTTTATACCTTTCAGGCAGCAAGCTATACCATTGATGTATACAGAAAAAAGATAAAGCCTGTACGACATTACGGCATATTTTCCCTTTATATCACCTTTTTCCCGCAGCTTGTGGCGGGGCCCATTGAGCGGAGCGAAAACCTTTTGCCCCAATTTTTCAAAAGACACCGTTTTGATTTGGAGAGGGCGGTGATGGGGGTGAAAATTATGCTTGTGGGTTATTTTAAAAAGGTGGTGATTGCAGACAGGGTAGCGACGGCAGTCAATACCGTCTACAACTCCCCGGAAAGCTTTGGCGGCCTGTATTTTATTGTGGCTACGGTTTTGTTTACCTTCCAGATTTACTGTGATTTCAGCGGCTATTCCGATATTGCTTTGGGCAGTGCAAAGGTTTTGGGCTTTGACTTGATGAAAAACTTTGAGAATCCTTATCTGTCTAAAAGCATTAAGGAGTTTTGGAGAAGATGGCATGTGTCCCTTAGCTCCTGGTTTATGGATTACGTCTATATTCCTCTAGGCGGCAGCAGGGTGACAAAGGGGAGGCATTACCGGAACCTTATGGTAACCTTCCTCGTCAGCGGTCTGTGGCACGGCTCCAACTGGACGTTTGTGCTGTGGGGCGGACTTCATGGTGTTTATCAGGTAATAGGGCTTATGACAGTCAGGGCAAGGGACAGGTGGAAGGAAATGCTGCATTTGAAAAATACCCGTCTTATGGGTATTATCAGTACCTGTATCACCTTTCTTCTGGTATGCTTTGCGTGGATATTTTTCCGTGCCAATACAGCAGGGGACGCCTTCTATATTATCAGGCACCTTTTTGATGGTTTTGCCGCCTTCGGGGACAAGCAGTATATCTATGAGATGATGACTGGCATGGGGCTTAACCTGTATGAGTTAAGGACGGTGGTTTTGGCCATACTGACATTGGTTTTGGCAGAGCTTTTGAGCCGTAAGGAGCAGGTTTACGACTATTTTGAGAGACGAAATATTTTGTTTCGCTTTCTGTTTTATCTGGTGATATCCACCTTTATTTTAGCGGCGGGGGTTTATTACAATGCGGGAGAATTCATTTATTTCCAATTTTAAAATCATAGGGAAAATAGCAGTATTTTTGTGCATAATGGCGCTTCTTTCCCGATTGATTGGACAAGAGTATTCCAAGGCGGCGGAGAAAAATACCATAAACGCCTTTACCAAGGCGCGTATGGAGGATTTCTATGCCCTTGAAAAAAATTCCTTGGACATGGTATTTATCGGATCCTCTCACTCCTATTGTACCTTTGACCCTGAAAATTTTGACGGGCGTTTTGCCATCTCAAGCTTTCAGATGGGTACGCCTCTACAGCACCCCGATACCAGCTACTATGAGCTTCTTGAGGTTTTGAATCACCAAAACCCATCTGTGGCGGTGGTGGAGGTTTACTGGGATATGCTGGATGATTCCTTTGAGATGAAGCAGGCCGATTCCTTTTTTGAGGTGCTTGAAAACGAGGGGCTGAGGGAGAAGTACATCAAAGAGGTATTCCCATTGGGGGAAAAGGTCAAATACCATTTTCTGCCTGTGCGTTTCCAGCAGGATTATTTTGCCTACAAATCAAGCGAATACCAGAAGCTTTTGGAGGAAAAATACCAGGTGACAAAAAAAGCGGCGGAAAGCGGCAGCGGCATAGAGGAGTACCGCTCCAAGGGATATGTATACTGTGATATCGTACTGCCTCAAAGCGAGTATGACGAGACGAATCAGTTCAAAGGTCTGGACGGAAAAAACTGGTCCTTTGATAAGACGCAGAAAAAATATCTTGAAAAAATCATTGCGCTTTGCAGGGATAGAAATATAAAGCTCATTTTTGTGACAGCGCCTGTGGCAAATGTCTCTATGGGCTACATCAAAAATTATGACAGGATTCACAATGAAATCAGCGACTTTGCGGCCGAAAACCAGGTGGCCTATATTGACTATAATGATATCAACAGGGCGGAGGGGCTTCTTCAAAATGAAAATTTCAGGGATGACGCCCATCTCAATGACAGCGGTGTGAAGATTGTGAACAGGCATTTTGGGGATTATTTGGCGGAGGAGGGCATATTTACGGAAAACAGCGGGGAACTCTCCGGCGGCAATTGACGTAAAAGGCCAAATATAGTATGATTGTAGCAAAATATTTTGGGATTTCCATGTCTATCCAGAAGGCATTGGGGATATAATAACCTTGACGGCTGCCACGCCTGGTAAGGGACGGCATTTCCACAGCCCTTTGGAGGGAATGCGGCGGCGCAGAGAGAACGATATACAGAGATGATAAACAGGGAGGATGCAATATGTCTGATGAAACCAATGAGATGAAAGAGGAAAATGGCTTAAGCGCCACAGGCAACTTTATACATAATTTTATTCAGGAGGATTTGGAGGGAAAGCTCAATAAGGTTCATACCCGTTTTCCGCCGGAGCCCAACGGCTATCTCCATATAGGCCATGCCAAGAGCATATGCCTGAATTTTGGTCTTGCAAATCTTTACGGCGGTAAATGCAACCTCCGTTTTGACGATACCAATCCCACCAAGGAGGACACGGAGTATGTGGAATCTATTGAAGAGGATGTAAAATGGCTCGGCTTCGACTGGGAGGACAGACTGTATTTTGCGTCCAGCTATTTTGACAGGTTTTATGAGATTGCAGTTCAGCTGATAAAGGAGGGTAAAGCCTTTGTCTGCGACTTAAACGCGGAGGAAATGCGCCGCTACAGGGGAACGCTGAGCACACCCGGCAAGGAAAGCCCTTACCGTGACAGAAGCGTTGAGGAGAATCTTGATTTGTTTGAGCGCATGAAAAAGGGAGAGTTTCCCGACGGCTCCAGAACGCTTCGGGCGAAAATAGACATGTCCTCGCCGAATATCAATATGAGGGATCCGGTACTTTACCGTATTGCCCACGCTTCTCACCATAAGACGGGAGACAAGTGGTGTATCTACCCCATGTATGATTTTGCGCATCCTCTGGAGGACGCCATTGAGGGCATAACCCATTCTATCTGCACCATGGAATTTGAGGATCACAGGCCGCTGTACGACTGGGTTGTGCGGGAGGCAGGCTTCGAGAATCCGCCAAGGCAGATAGAGTTTGCACGTTTGGGCCTTACCAACACTGTAATGAGTAAAAGAAAGCTGAGAGCTTTGGTGGAGGACGGTCTGGTGGACGGCTGGGACGACCCCAGAATGCCTACCATAAGCGGTTTAAGGCGCAGGGGCTATACGCCGGAGGCAATACGGGATTTCTGTGAAAGGATAGGCGTTTCCAAGGCCAACAGCAAAGTGGACGGCGGGCTTTTGGAATATTGCATCAGGGACGATTTGAAGCCGAAGGCGAAGGTTGTCATGGCAGTGCTTCATCCTCTCAAGGTTGTGATTACGAATTATCCCGAGGGACAAATAGAGTTTATGGAGATAGACAACAACCCTGAAAATCCGGAACTTGGCACAAGGAAGGTTCCTTTTTCCCGGGAAATCTATATTGAGCGGGAGGATTTCATGGAGGAGCCGGTGAAGAAATTCTTCCGTCTGGCGCCGGGCAAGGAGGTAAGACTCAAGGGAGCCTACTTTGTGACCTGTACGGAGGTTGTGAAGGATGAAGACGGTAATATCGCGGAGGTTCACTGTACCTATGACCCCGAGACAAGAAGCGGATCTGGCTTTGATGGGCGCAAGGTAAAGGGTACGCTGCATTGGGTAAACGCGGACAGTGCCATAAAAGCGGAGGTTAGACTGTATGACAATATGATGCTTGACAATCCTGACGATCCTAATGGAGATATGATGATGAATCCCTCTTCTTTGGAGGTCATCAGTGACTGCTTTATAGAGCCTTCCGTTGAGGGCGCGAAGAGCGGGGAAAAATTCCAGTTTATGAGAAACGGTTATTTTTGTGTGGATTCCAAGGATTCCAGAGACGGCGCCCTGGTATTTAACCGCATTGTGCCCTTAAAGAGCTCTTTTAAGCCTGCAAAATAAAGAAGGGCGGTACAGTTCATTGAATTGGGCTGTAAAGGTATGAAATATATGTAAAGTTTTTTTGATGTGCAGCAATAAAAAACAATACGAAGGAAACGTTTTGTTTAAAGGCCTAAAAAAAGCCTGCTTTGGTTAAACCAAAGCAGGCTTTCTTATTTACAGCTTTTCATAGTTTTTCAGGAAACAGATGCCTATGGTATCAGGGCCCGTATGGGTGGAAATGGTAGCGCCTATCTGGAAGGGCGGCAGCATTTTTATGCCGGGGATATCCTCCAGTATCATTTTTTGAAAGGGCTCTGTTTCATTCCAAGTATTGGTGGTGCCGATAAGGAAAGTATAGTCCATGGGATTTTCCTGTATTTTTTCAAAAAAGGCTTTTGTCAATGCGGACAGTTTTTTGATTCCTTTTTTGCGGCTTTGGGAAACGCCGGCCACATTGATTTCTCCTCCGTCCAGAAGAATGAGGGGTTTGATATTGAGTATTTTGCCGGACAGGGAAGCCAGCTTGCCGATTCTTCCGCCGTGCTCCAGATAGTCGAGTGTGCCCACCATGAAAATAATACGCCCTGTTTTTTTCAGCTCCTCGCTGATTTTATAAACCTCGTCAACGCTTCGGCCGGCGTCCCTCATTTTGACAGCCTCAAAAAGAAGGAGCTGCTGGGCGCCTGTGGCCAGCCATGAGTTGACAATATAAATTTTGGCGTCAGGGTAGGTCTCCTCTAAAATCTGCTTCGCTGTGGATGCGGATTGATAGGAACCGCTCAGAGTCAGCGTTATGGTGTAGCAGATAACGTCCCGTCCTTCCTGCAAAACAGGAGTGAAGGCGTTCATGTAGTCCTGCACGGAGGGTAGAGAGGTTTTGGGATATATTTTTTCATTGATTATTTTGTCGTAAAACTGGTTTAGCTCCAATTCTTCCAGCTCTTTGGCATAATTTTCATTATCCACAGAAACATAGAAGGGAATGGTTTTGATATTGTATTTTGCAAGGTCTGCCAATGGTATATCGCAGGAACCATCGCTGAATATTTGAAATGATGACATAAAAGCCTCCTTATGGTTATACCGCCCCCATAAAATTGACGGTAAAATTCTCTCTCTGACAGAGCGTATTCTTTTCATAAATGTAACACGATTAAAGGGGAATGTCAATGATACAACCATACCATATAGTTTTTGAAATTACATGACAGCTTATGGATAGTATTGCCCTTTTGTACATATTTTATAAACTTGCTAAAAATGTATAAAATTGGTTGACATGGGTACAATTAATTGATAAAATAAATGATTTTTGCTAAAGCAGGAAAAATATGGTATACTGAAACTATTCTCGCTAATTTGCCATTTTTTGAAGAAAGGAGCGTATAATATGTTTTCAAAGGGTGATAAAATCGTCTATCCTTTATATGGAGCAGGAGAGATTGAGGAAATAGAGGAAAAAAAGGTCAACGGCGTTCTGGAAAGCTATTATGTCATTAAAATACCCACAGGTAACCTGAAAATCATGGTTTCCGAGAAGAAGGCGGATACAGTGGGGCTTAGAAGGGTATCGGACTCATCCTTTGTCATGGAAACGATGGATATGGTGTCCAAAATGCCTGTTATAGCCAACGAAAACTGGAATCAGCGATATAAGGACAATATGGAGAAAATAAAGGGCGGCAGGCTTTGTGATGTAGCGGAGGTAGTCAGGAATCTGATTTTAAGGGAGCAGAAAAAGGGCTTGTCCACCGCGGAGAAAAAAATGCTGAATTCCGCCAAGCAGATTATATTGAGTGAAATCTCGTACTCTGTCGAAATAGAGAAAGAAAAGGCAGAAGAATTACTTGCAAAATCTTTGCTAAATTGTTAAACTCTTCCTATAGTATTTACGTATCTATAACATAACAATATGGGGGAGGTGAGAAAAGTAGTGAGACTGTTTAAAAAAGTATTGGAAATTGCTATCAGCCTGTTGTTTACCGTTGCAATCTATATCGCCTTTAACTATCTGTATGAGATGAACGTTATCAATGTGCAGAATCTTCTGCCAAGCTTTTTGCCGCTTGTTCTCGGTGCTATTTTCGGACTTATATTTTATATTACGGTTTCATCCCATTTAACGAATTTTGTCACAAACAGGGTTTTATATGTGGAAGACAGGCTTGTAAAAATGAGCCTGAAGGATTTGCTTTCCGGCACTATAGGTGCGGTTGTCGGTCTTTTAATCGCGAATCTGATAGGGCTGGCCTTGAACAATTTCGGCACTCTGGGCACCGGAATCGTTATTATACTGAATGTAATTTTAGCCTATCTCGGCTTTCTTGTAGCGCAGAAGAAAAAAGATGAAATCAGCTTCCCGGCTGTTAAGGCGCAGGAGGCAAATAAAGCGGCTGCCTACGGAAGACCTAAAATACTGGACACAAGCGTTATCATAGACGGCAGAATACTTGACCTTTTACAGACGGGCTTTATTGAGGGGAAAATAGTGATCCCCAATTTTGTTTTGGAGGAGCTTAGGCATATCGCCGATTCCTCGGATTCCCTGAAACGGAACAGGGGAAGACGCGGCCTTGATATACTCAATGAGATACAGAAGCAGAAATCTGTCACGGTTGAAATCGTTGATTTCAGCACCAAGGAGCAGATGGAGGTTGACTCCAAGCTTTTGAAGATGGCGGAGAAAACGGACGCTTTTGTGGTAACCAATGATTTCAATTTGAATAAGGTGGCTGAATTTCAGGGCGTTAGGGTGTTGAACATCAACGAGCTTGCAAACGCCATTAAGCCTATCCTTCTTCCCGGTGAGGAAATGAAGGTAACGGTGGTAAAGGAAGGAAAGGAAAACGGCCAGGGCATCGGCTACCTCAACGACGGTACTATGATCGTTGTGGAGGGAGGCATGCGCCATATCGGCCAGACTCTTGACGTTGTTGTTACCAGTGTATTGCAGACTGCCGCAGGCAGAATGATATTTACAAAGGTAAAGGATTAAGGGGAGCAGCAAAAAAGTTTCTTTGGGTTTTTTGAGCCAGACAGAGTATAAAGAGATTTTTCATCAGCTTTTCAAAAACCATGTAACGGTCAGCATTTTACTGTGCAAAACCGCTTTCAGCGGCCGGATTTTTTTCCGGTAATGGTCAATACTTATTGTCTGCGACAAAAAGCGCACTGAGTTCGGCGGCATATCTTTGCCGCTATTACTGGATACTCCCTCTTTTCCTAGGGCCTCCCGCAAATATTATTTGCGGGAAACCGTCAGGCAGGCAAAGCTTGTCTTGCGGATTAAATTCGGGACGCTGCGCCCCGAATCCCAGCTTTTTATTGGTTAAAAATTTTTTTCGTCAAGCTATGGGGTGAGTGAACTCACCCCTGTTTTTATGGAAAGGCGGTTATTTGTATGCGGTGTACGGCAATTATTGTTGCGGCAGGCAGCGGAAGGCGCATGGGCACAGCGACAAGGAAACAGTTTCTTTTGCTCCACGATAAACCGGTTGCCGCTTTGGCAATTGAAAAATTTCAGCTTTGCCCCCATATCGACGATATCATTGTGGTGACGGCGAAAGAAAGTATTTCGTATGTGGAATCGGAAATTGTCGGGCGTTACGGCTTTTCCAAGGTAAGCCGTGTGATTGCGGGAGGAAAGGAAAGGCAGGATTCTGTGTACGAAGGGCTGAAGGCCGCAGAGGGAAGAAGCGGTATTGCAGCGATACACGATGCTGTACGGCCTTTTGTCACTGTCGGGGATATATCTAAAATCATAGAGGAGACAAAAATACATAGGGCCTGTGTGATGGCTGTCAGGGCAAAGGATACCATTAAGGTAAGCGACGGGGAAGGATTTATCAAAAAAACACCTGACAGAAGCCAATTATGGCTGGCGCAGACGCCTCAGGCCTTTGACTTTGATTTGATCTGCGGGGCCTTTCAAAAGGCGTTTGAGGAGGGCTTCCGGGGCACAGACGACGCTTCTGTCGCTGAGCGGTACGGCATACCCGTAAAGCTGGTGGAGGGAAGCTATGACAATATTAAGCTGACAACAAAAGAGGATTTGGTGTTGGGAGAGGCTATCTACAGGGAAGGACAGGTGTAAATATGAAGGAAATTGAGATCTATACAGACGGCGCCTGCTCCGGCAACCCGGGACCGGGCGGCTATGGTGTTGTATTATTATACAATGGAAAAAGAAGGGAGCTTTCGGAGGGCTTTCGCCTGACGACAAATAACCGAATGGAGGTGCTTGCGGTTATTAAGGGCCTTGAGGCATTAAAAGAACCGTGCAGGGTAACGCTCTACAGCGATTCCAAATATGTGGTGGACGCCATTGAAAAGGGCTGGGCCAGAAAATGGCAGAGCAATAACTGGTACCGCACCAAGAACGAAAAAGCGTCCAATATAGACTTATGGGAGAGGCTTTTGCCTCTGCTTGAAAGGCATGAGGTTCATTTTGTGTGGGTGAAGGGCCATGCCTCCAATGTGGAAAATAACCGCTGCGATGAGCTGGGAAGAGCGGCTATTGCCTCGGGCACGCTCCTGGAGGATAAAAATGGCAGGGACTAGAAAACGCACAAAGACTTTCTGTATAATTATGAGGTTATTTGTCTAAAATAGACAGTTTTATACTTTGCGAAACTTTATATGATGTTAATGTTGACTCATGAAAGAGGAAAAATCAGGAAAAAGATTTTGCGATTTGAAAAAATAAGTTGACTTATATTGTTAATTGTGTTATGATTCTTACTGTTACAGATTATTATTTTTTTTTTAAGTAGGAGGATTTAACATGAAAAAAGGTACAGTAAAATGGTTTAACGCAGAAAAAGGTTTTGGTTTTATTTCCGTTCCAGGCGAAGACGACGTATTCGTACACTTCTCTGCTATCCAGGCTGATGGCTACAAAACTCTGGAAGAGGGACAGGAAGTAGAATTTGAAGTTGTTCAGGGCGCTAAAGGACCTCAGGCAGCTAACGTAACACGTGCTTAATCTTTTTGATATAGTTTGTTAATGCGTTAAAGCATTTAGAAATATATATAATTGGTTAGAGCAACAAACGCCTTTCATATCATATGAAAGGCTTTTTATTTTGTAAAAGGAAAGCGTTGCCCGGTGCGGGTGCTGTTACTGTATGTTTTTGGGGAAAAATGTAAAAAAATTACTAAAAAAAAGAATGATACACAAAAAAGTATAGGTTAAATGTAAATTGATAATATACTATAGATATGATAAAATACTTTAGGTTATTTAAATTTGATGATAGGGAGTAATACTAAATGAAACAAAAAAGAGAAGACATTCGAAATATAGCAATTATCGCCCATGTAGACCATGGCAAGACTACCCTTGTGGACCAGCTCTTAAGACAGAGCGGAACCTTCCGTCAAAACCAGGTGGTACTAGAAAGGGTTATGGACTCCGGCGATATTGAGAGGGAACGTGGTATTACGATACTGTCAAAAAATACTGCAGTCCATTATGAGGATATTAAAATCAATATTATAGATACGCCGGGACATGCCGACTTCGGCGGAGAGGTTGAGCGGGTGCTTAAGATGGTAAATGGCGTTGTGCTTGTGGTTGACGCCTTTGAAGGGCCTATGCCGCAGACAAAGTTTGTGCTGAGAAAAGCTCTTGAACTGGATCTTCCCGTTGTTGTGTGCGTCAATAAAGTGGACAGGCCGGAGGCGAGGCCGGACGCTGTTGTGGACGAATGCCTTGAGCTTTTTATGGAGCTTGACGCCAACGATTCCCAGCTGGATTCCCCCTTTGTGTTCGCCTCCGCGAGAGCGGGCACGGCGTCTTTGTCCTCTGACAGACAGGACGAGGATATGAGGGCTCTCTTTGAGACCATCATTAATCATATTCCGGCGCCTGAGGGAGATCAGGAGGCACCGTTGCAGGCGCTGATTTCCACCATTGACCACAGCGAGTATGTGGGCAGAATCGGTATCGGTAAAATAGAAAACGGAATCATCCATGTCAACGACGAGGTTGTTGTTTTGAACATACACAATCCGGAATCCAGCAAGAAGGTCAGAATCAGCAAGCTTTTTGTGTATGAGGGCCTTGAGAGGGTTGACGTGAGGGAGGCCACCTACGGCGATATTGTGGCACTTTCCGGCATTGAGGACATTATGATAGGAGATACCATCTGTTCCCCCGAAAAGCCGGAGGCGCTACCCTTTGTTAAAATATCAGAGCCTACTCTTTCCATGAATTTTTCTGTCAATGACAGCCCCTTTGCGGGAAAGGAAGGAAAATTTGTTACTTCCCGTCATTTAAGGGAAAGACTATATAAGGAGCTGAACACGGACGTCAGCCTCAGGGTGGAGGATACAGATACCACAGAGAGCTTCCGCGTTTCCGGCAGGGGAGAGCTTCACCTCTCCATACTCATTGAGACTCTTCGAAGAGAGGGCTATGAGTTCCAGGTGTCCAAGCCGGAGGTACTTTTTCATGAGGAAAACGGCAAAAAGCTTGAGCCGATTGAGTTGGTTACTATTGACGTGCCCGAGGAGTTTGTGGGAAATGTCATTGAAAAGCTTGGCAGCAGAAAAGGTGAAATGACGGATATGTATCCCTCAAACGGCGGCTATACCAGAATAGAGTTTTTGATTCCCGCCAGGGGACTTATCGGCTACAGGAATGAATTTATGACGGATACCAAGGGCAACGGCATACTCAACTCCGTATTTGATTCCTTCCAGCCCTACAAGGGGGATATTCCCAAGCGTTCCCAGGGATCCCTTGTCGCCTTTGAGGACGGGGAATCCATTACCTACGGTCTTTACAATGCGCAGGAGCGCGGCGATTTGTTTATCGGTGCGGGACTTAAGGTTTACTGCGGCATGATTGTTGGACGCAATGCCAGAGCGGAGGATATGGACATCAACGTCTGCAAGAAAAAACAGCTGACAAATACCCGTGCCTCCGGATCGGATGATTCCCTTAAGCTGACACCTCCCATCAATATGTCACTGGAACAGTGTCTGGAGTTTATCTCTGACGACGAGTTGGTGGAGGTTACGCCAAAGAGTCTCAGAATGCGCAAGAAGATTCTCGATCCGGCACTGAGGCGCAAGGCGAGGATACATGGAACAAATTAAGAAAAAGAAGCAATAGAAATATTTTGCAAGGCGGTCGAATTCATTTGCCCGCCTTTCCTTATAAAAGCATTTTCTGATAAAAATATAAGAGGTGTGATATGGGAAATAAGAAAAAGGGCGGTTTATTTTTGAAGCAGGCGGCTATACTGGCGGCTGCCGGCCTGTTGGCCAGATTCCTTGGCTTTTTGTACAGGCCGGCGCTTACAAGCCTCATAGGAGACGAGGGCAACGCCATCTATTCAGCGGGGTATTATATCTATACCTTTTTGCTGATACTGTCCTCTGCCGGACTTCCCGCCGCCATTTCCAGAATGGTTTCCGAGCGTATCGCCATTAAGGAATACCGCAATGCCCATAAGGTATTTACGGTGTCGCTGCTGGTTTCCTCGGTTTTGGGCCTTGTGAGCATGGTGGTGCTGTTTTTGTTTGCCAAACCAATCGCGGAGATGGTGGAATCGCCTGAGAGCTATTACTCCCTTTTGACCCTGGCGCCGACGCTTTTTATCGTGGCGGTTATGTCGGCCTACAGGGGGTATTTCCAGGGTATGAATACCATGGTGCCCACAGCTGTATCCCAGGTTATTGAGCAAATATTCAACGCCTTTTTCAGCGTTTATCTGGCGTGGGTGTTTATTAAGCAGGGAGTCGCCATGGGCGCGGCGGGAGGTACTGCCGGAACGGGTATCGGTGCTCTTGCAGGGCTTGTGATTGTTATTTTTTCCTATATGATGATACGGCCAACTCTTTTAAAGAGGATGCGGAAGGAAGGAAACAACCATTATGCGGAGAGCAGCGGGGAGATTACGAAAATACTTCTTGGTACTGCCATTCCCATCATTATCGGTACAGCGGTTTTTAGTATTACAAACCTCATAGACATGAAAATGGTTATGTCGCGCCTTCTGGCCTCCGGCGCTTTTGACAGGCAGGCGGCGAAGGTATTATACGGGCAGCTTTCGGGGAAATACGTGGTTCTTACCACCCTTCCCGTTTCCATCTCTACCGCTATGGCGACGGCTGCCATACCAAGCATCGCCGCGTCCGTCAAGCTAAAGGAGAAGGAAAACGTCAAACGGAAGATGAATCTGTCAATCCGTCTGGCTATGATTATTTCCATACCCGCTGCGGTGGGTATTGGCGTTTTGGGGGATCAGATACTGCTCTTGCTGTTCCCGGACTATCCCGCAGGCGGTATACTGCTGAAGGTTGGGGCGGTGTCCATTGTTTTTCTGGCTCTGTGCCAGATAGTGACCGGCATGCTTCAGGGGATAGGAAAGGTGTCCGTTCCCGTTATCGGCGCGCTGTTTGGCGCTGTGACGAAGATTATACTGAATTATGTGCTCATATCAAATCCTAAGATTAATGTTGTAGGCGCGGTCATATCCACGACAGGGTGCTATCTGGTGGCGTCTGTTGTCAATATGGTAATGCTGAGCAAATATACACGAGTGAAGCCGGATATTATGGGAGCTTTGGTGAAGCCTGCCTTTGCGTCGGCACTGATGGGAGTTGGGTGCTACAGCGCCTATCATCTGATTTATCTGGCGCTTCCGAAGGCGGCCTCAGGAGGGCTTAAAAATACCATAGCGACTCTTTTGGCGATTGTCATCAGCATGGCGCTGTACGGCATTATACTTCTGCTGATTAAGGGACTGACGGAAGAGGAAATCAAAATGTTTCCGGCAGGAGGCAAGATGTTGGTTTATCTGAAAAAATACAATTTTATATAATCCCTTCCCTCTGTCCAAACAGTGTGCAAAGGTATAACTTATGGAATTTCTGGCAAAGCTAGCAGTATCCATAGTTATCCATGCGGAAAACTGGAGGATAGGAGGGATTTTTTTTGAGCAAAAGATATGTGTTGTGGACGGCCTGCCTGTGCGTGTGCAGTACGGCAATTGGCTATACTGCTGTGAGAAGGCATTTTGACAATGCAAACGGCATTGTGGAGCAGAAATTAATTGAGGATGAAAGCATAGAGAATACGCCTGAAGAAAAGGAAGCGGAGAAACAGCAGGAGGAAGAGCCTCAAAGCAGTATGACGGAGGAGGCCAAAACGGTTTCCTCAGAGCAGAGGATAAACCCCTCCACAAAAATAGTGTATCAGTATTACTACCCCGAAAGGGAAGTCACGGAAGAACAGGTGGATTCGCCGCCCTATTTCCTTTTGGATATGACGCTAAGTGATATGGTAAAATATTATGACAACTGGACCATTGTATCCTTTTCGGATAAAGAGGTTGTCATGAAAAAGACCATTTACGAGAAGGACGAGCAGCGCTATATTATAGGGGAGAAGGATGGCTATATTGCAGTTTACTATGAAAAAGAGGTCAACGGATCGGATATTTATGAGATTACGGATACCCCCCTTGCATCCCTGTCACATGCGGAGCAGGTCAGAATCAATGACGGCATACCTGTACAGGGAGAGGAAAACCTTGCCCGGGTGCTGGAGGATTACAGCAGCTGAGCGTGTATGGGAAAGCTGTTTCTGAATTTTGTAAGTCTGACAGCTGTCCGTATAAATATACACAAATAAAATATAATTTTTTTAACCCCTTTTTTCCTTGATTTTTGGGCTTCGAGGGCAGTTTTGAATTGCGAATGTTAAAAAATTTTCAGATTTCTATAGACAAATAAAGAAAAGGGTGCTATAATTAAAAGCGTGAAAACTCCCCAATATTTTCGCAAAGTAGCTAATTTAGCTACAATCCCAATAAGAAATACCTTCTCTTTGTGGAAAAAGACAGTCAATCGGCAGACTGTCTTTTTTCGTGGGTAAAAAAAGAAAATTTGACTGTTAAAACTTAAATAAGCTTGTATTTCGTTTTGTATGCCGATGTAAAGCGTTTGTGCGCCGTACAGAGGGGGAGGCTGAGAGGCTGGGGACGAAAAGAGTCGGCGGCTTTGAGGAAGGATTAAAAATGAATTTTTTATCGGAAGCAATCAAAAAGAGTATAAAGGAAACAGATTGAATTAAAAATAATTCAGTCCGTTAAAATAGCTGTGCTGCGGCTGTTATTTTAGGTAGAACGAGAAAGCTTTTATCTATATTGACATATTTTGAACATAAAAATTGTTAAAAATTTTTCAAATTTCTCTGGACAAAGAAAAGTACAAGTGCTATACTATGGGTAGTGGAAATTCCCCAATATTTTCACAATTGTAGCTAGATGTTACAATCTCCATATAAAATACCTTCTCTTTGCGGAAAAAAGGATAGACGGTCGGTGTTCTATCCTTTTTTTCATTGCCTGAAAATGTTATTTATTTATGCATTTTACGGAAGATAGAGGGGAAAACAGGATTGTTATTCGACTAATTGTTAACAATTGGAATACGGCAGGGGAAACGGAGAGCGTCTAGTTCGGTATTTTTTTCCATGCCTTGCACACCTCAATAAAAAACGGCGGAGGACTTTTCAGAAGTGAATGGCTCTGCTTCACTCAGCTATTTTTCATTGCAGGTTTTAAATCGATATTTCATTGACATAATATAGAAGAAAATACTATAATTTTTAGAGGTTAAAATAGTAGGAGGAGCGTTATGGGAATGGAGATTCCATATGGATTATTTTCCGGCAGCCAGAGAATGATGCTGTTTGCCGAATTAAATCAGGATATATTGATAGAGAGCGCTGTTTTCAGCGATGAGACTGAAAACTACAGAATGCCGCCTGAGCCGGGTGAAAACGACAGTGTTAAAATTACAATAAGATGTGCGGCGGACAATGCAGACGGTGTGTTTTTGGTGTATGACGGCAGCCGCCTTGCCATGGCAAAGGAAATGACGAGGGGCTTATTTGACTATTATTCTGTTATGGTGGGACCCACCAGGGAAACAAAGCGATATTATTTTGAAATTCAGAAGAACGGCGGCGTATTTTATTATAATAAGCTGGGGCTTGACAGAGGCAGAAATGAGGAATACGATTTTTCTCTTATCCGCAATTTTTTTACCCCTGAGTGGATGAAGGGTGCTGTCATATACCAGATATTTACAGACCGCTTTTATGACGGGGACGCTGCCAATGATGTGGAGGACAATGAATACCTCTATTTGGGACGTCCGTCCCAGCATGTGACGGACTGGTATGCCACACCCCAGGAGGATGATGTGCGCAATTTCTACGGCGGGGATTTACAGGGAGTTATGGAGAAAATGCAGTATTTGAAGGATTTGGGCGTTGAGGTGCTCTATTTTAATCCTCTGTTTGTCTCTCCCAGCAACCATAAGTACGATATACAGGACTATGATTATATCGACCCGCATTTTGGCGTAATCATAAAGGATGGCGGCGAGCCTCTGACCTATGATAAATTCAATAATCGTTATGCCACCATGTACATTCAAAGGACAACGGAGAGGGAAAATCTGGAGGCCAGCAACCGCCTGTTTATTTCTCTGGTGGAGGAGGCCCACAGAAACGGTATCCGCGTTATATTAGACGGTGTGTTTAACCACTGCGGCGCGTTCAACAAGTGGCTGGACAGGGAGGGCTTTTATGAGAAGAACGGACAGTACCCGCCCGGTGCCTATAAGGACAGAAACAGCCCCTACCACAAGTATTTCCGATGGTATGATCACGATTGGCCTAACAACGACTGCTATGACGGCTGGTGGGGCTATGACAATCACCCAAAGCTGAACTATGAGGATTCTGAGGAGTTATACCGCTATATCATGGAGATTGGGCGGAAATGGGTCGCGCCGCCCTTTAACGCTGATGGCTGGAGACTGGATGTGGCGGCGGATTTGGGCTACAGCGCCCAGTTCAATCATAAATTCTGGCGGGATTTCAGAAAGGCTGTGAAAAGCGGCAATCCAAATGCCGTCATACTGGCGGAGCACTACGGTGATGCTAGGGAATGGCTCAGGGGCGACCAATGGGACACTATCATGAATTACGATGCCTTTATGGAGCCTGTCAGCTGGTTTTTGACAGGAATGGAAAAGCACAGTGAAAGCTATTCCCAAGAGCTTTACTGCAATGCCCTGCGTTTTAAGGAAACAATGCGCTATCAGATGGGCAAGCTTCCCGTGCAGGCCCTTTTGACCTCCATGAATGAGCTGAGCAATCACGATCATTCCCGTTTTCTGACAAGGACAAACAAAAAGGCAGGACGGCTTCACACCCTGGGAGCGCAGGAGGCGGAAAATGGAATCAATAAGGCAATTATGCGTGAAGCGGTGGCTATGCAGATGACCTGGCCCGGCGCGCCTGCGGTTTATTACGGGGATGAGGCAGGGCTTTGCGGCTGGACAGATCCGGATAACCGGCGGACATACCCCTGGGGCAGGGAGGATAAGGAGCTTTTGTCCTTCCACAGGGAAATGATTGCCATACACAAAAATCATTCCTGTCTGAAAACAGGCTCTCTCATATTCCTTTATGAGGATTACGGCGTAATCGGTTACGGCCGGTTTCATGAAAAGGACCGTATCGCGGTAATTCTCAACAACAATGACTGTGAAAAGATAATGAGAGTTCCTGTGTGGCCGATGGGGGCAGAGAAGGAGTGCACCATGAGAACGCTGATGTTTACGGACGAGGCGGGCTTCACCTCAGAGGCGGGCTACTATCAGGTATCAGAGGGAGTGCTTTCACTTGCTTTGCCCAAGCATGCCTGTATGATACTGGAATGTGCCGAGGGGGAGACAGGGGGAGAACAATGGAAATAGAGGTACTGTATGAGGACAGGGATATTATTGTTGTTCTAAAGCCGCAGGGTGTGCCGTCCCAGGAGGATAAAACAGGGGACGAGGATATGCTCCTTCTTTTAAGGAGATATTTGAATCAAAAGGGGGAATCAGAGCCCTATGTGGGTTTGATTCACCGTCTTGACCGTCCTGTGGGAGGCGTCATGGTTTTCGCCGGTAATCAGAAAGCAGCGGCATTGCTTTCAAAGGCTGTTCACGAAAATAAGGTGCAAAAGACTTATTACGCCGTGGCCTGCGGGCAGCCTCCAAAGGAGTGTGGACAGCTGCGGGATTATCTCTTGAAAAATGGCAGGACAAATCTGTCTGCTGTTGTACCCCAGGGGACGAAAAGCGCAAGGGAAGCCATTCTGGACTATCAGCTTTTGGAGAAAACGGAGGATGGGGAGTATGGTGCACTCTCCCTTTTGAAGATACGGCTGAAAACGGGCAGGCATCATCAGATAAGGACGCAGCTAAGTCATCATGGTCTGCCGCTTTGGGGGGATACCAAATATAATCCCGCCTTTGCAAAGGTGAGGGGAAGGGTTCAGATTGCCCTCTGGTCGGGCGGACTTCATTTCAGGCATCCTTCTGACGGCAGGGAGATGGATTTTGTGTGTATGCCGCGGGAATACCCTTTTTCTCTTTTTAAAAGTATAGGATTTCTAAATAAACTTTACTAGGCAGCGGAAAGAAATCCGCCCGCCGCAGGCGGCTCCGAATGAAATGAGGATGTGTTGACGCAAAACGATTCAGGGGGAGATTCCCCCTGAAATCCCTCTCTTTCATGCCCTAAAGGGCAAAATAAAAACAGCGCATTGGAAATAAAAGGGAACCTGAAATATCTGAAAAATCAGACCGACTCACCGGGCTATATTTTTCAGATGGGGTCCGGGATAGTTTATCTTTGGTACCGCCAGCGGTTAATATAACCGCGAGAGGTTTGGTACCGCCAGCGGTTAGAATAACCGCGAGAGGTTTGG
>JAHZDZ010000024.1 GCA_019422105.1 Bacillota bacterium
AGCTGGGAGAGCATCTGCCTTACAAGCAGAGGGTCATAGGTTCGAGCCCTATAGCGACCATTTTTTATTTTCCCATTAATATTCTCATCTATCTGATTTTCTTTACTCACACTATTCTATTGCGCATAATTATTTTTATTACCCTCGCTGTAATCATAGACCATAATTTTTTCAATACTCTGTGACTGTATCTGCGTTGATGGTCAGAGAAAAGCAAGATATTGAATAAAATGAGAAATGAAATAGAGTGGACAGTCAGAAGTAAAACTGTTGGCCTTTTTTTTAGCTTGGATATCCTTTGCCGCGGAGGCTTCTTTGAAAGTATGATTTGCCGGAAGTAGAAGAAGCATAATGTGGATGAAAAGAGATTTTAAGCGGCAAAGGGTGAATCAATTTGTACTTGAAATTGATAGGTAGAAAAGGTCAGATAATTATGAATTTTATTTGTATGTATGTTAAAAAAGGATTTCAGAGTCGGTATCTCTGAAATCCTTTTTTTGTCTGTAAAGCCGTATTTTATCTGAACAGGAAGGAAAAGGTAATGATATTCATTTTAGTAGACTCCCAATGGAGAGATGTACTTATCGATTTTTTGAAGCTTCTCCTCATTGGAGCAGCCGACTTTTCGGCTGACAAAGCAGGCCAGTGTTTCCAGAAGAAACTGGACAGAGGCATAGGAATTGAAAAAGACGTCGCTGTTGACGTCGACAGTAAACAGTATGTCTGCAAAGTGTGCCATGGGCGCTGTGGCCTTATCGGTAACCAGTATAATTTTAGCGCCGGCATCCTTGACCATCTGCGCCGCATAGTAATCCATTTTAGAGTAGCGGGGAAAGCTGATGATAATGGCGCAGTCCCCCTCCTCTATATCAGAGAGGTGATCTATCACGTTCAAAGCCGGATAGGAGGTCATATGAACATTAGGCATGGTATGCTTTAAAAGCAGAAGGAGATTGTCGCCGGATCCGGTATTTGCGCGGGAGGCGATAATGAATTTTCTATGGCTTCCAATGAGAATATCCGTGGCTCTTTCAAAGGTTTCCGTGGCGTTTTTTGTGATAGCGGATTTCATGTTTCCCAGTACGTTTAAAAAATGAGTTTCAATCAGATCCCCTTTATCCATGTGGGAGATACTTTGCTTCAGTCTCTCTGAGGGCACTGTTATTGTGTCTGAAACCAGGCTGGAATTTTTGGCATAAATATCCCGCAGGGTATGCTGGAAATCCATAAATCCGCTAAAGCCCAGGGAACGAGTAAAGCGTATAACGGAAGAGTCGCTAACCCCTAAATGGCTTGCGATATCCGTTGAAGTCATGAAGCATGCTTCCATAAAATTATCTAAAACAAAATCGGCAATGATCTGTTCTTTTTTCGTCAGCTTTGTGTTCTGAATCAGTGATTTTAAGTCCATTGTTTCTGACATATAATGCCTCCCCTGTCTCTTTATTTCCCTCTATCATACCACAACCGTAAAGCAAAAACCCGGAAAAACTTCATTTTTTCTCATCTTCGGATAATACACTGCATTGAAAACATGTTTTTCTGTAAAAATTACTTGATTTATTCCGTTTGCGTAAAACTTTATTACGGTAATACTGCTTCTCAAAGCTGTTTTATATGTCTTCTGCTTTCCGGGCAGGCTCTGTAAATGTTGATTGGCTGCAAATCTTCTGGAAAACATTTCTTTTACTGAAAGGCAGTCAGACTGCTCCGCTTTTTACTGCCTATTTGCGGATATGATAACATAAATTGGCGTGGAACCTCGTAAAACTTGCGTTTTACTCGGCCACGCTGCTCCTCGAATCCTTGAAAAAAGCATTTAATGACTGCAAAGCGGGCACACTGCTTCTTTACCGTCTTTTCTGCGCTTTTTCGCGGATATGATAATCATAACCGGCTTAACATTTCAAGCGGAAACCAGGGGACGGAAGGGGTGCTATATCAGGGAAAAATATACAATTTAAGCACCTTAACTTTGTTCATAATTAATGTTGCCATATAAAAAGTGGAGTGCTATTATATTGAAGAAATAAAAAATAAAATTCTTCAAAATTTATAATAAAAAAATGAAATTATTTAATTACGGGGGCGTGAGTGATATTATGGAGAGTTTAATGGGTGTGCTGACTGCGATACAGGGGATTGTATGGGGTCCGCCTACACTGATACTGCTTTTGGGGGTAGGTTTGTATCTGACAGTGCGTTTGAACTTTTTGCAGGTGAGAAAGCTTCCGAAGGCGATTCAATACATATTTGAGAAGGATGCGGAGGAAGGCGACGGAGATGTCTCCGCTTTTGCTTCCCTGTGTGCCGCTGCCGCTGTTGGTACGGGCAGTATTGTAGGCGTTGCCACAGCGCTGCGCACAGGAGGCCCGGGTGCCTTATTCTGGATGTGGGTGTCCGCTTTTTTAGGTATGGTGACGAAGTATGCGGAGGGGCTATTGGCCGTTAAATACAGAACGGTGGACGAAAATGGACAGATAGCCGGAGGGCCTATGTATTATATCGAAAAAGGTCTCGGAATAAAATGGAAGCCCCTGGCAAAAATATTTGCTTTTTTTGGAATAGTGACTGCTATGCTTGGCTGCGGAACGTTTCCCCAGGTCAATGCTATCACGGAATCCACAAGTCAGGCGTTTCATGTTCCTGTAGCAGCAGTCGGAATTATTGTGACTGTTGTGGTTGCATCTGTTGTGTTGGGGGGAGTAAAGTCCATCAGCAGCGCGGCAAAATTGATTATCCCTTTTATGACGGTCTTTTATGTTGCGGGCTGTGCTATTATACTGTGTTTCAACCATGATGCAATTGCCGGCACATTTTCCCTTATTTTTCAGTCTGCATTTCAGCCTTCCTCTGTGGCGGGCGGCATTGCGGGAACGGCAGTTATCTCTGTTATGACCGCCATGCGCACAGGCGTGGCAAGGGGGGTATATACCAATGAGGCCGGCCTTGGCTCTTCACCTATTATGGCGGCTGCGGCAAAGACAAAATCATGTGTGAAGCAGGGCTTGATTTCTATGACCAGCGTATTTTTTACTACGATTATCATCTGTACAATGACGGGAATTGTTGTGCTTTCCTCGGGACTGCTTGAAACTACTGATTTAAACGGCGGCCTTTTGACCAATGCTGCGTTTAATATGAGCTTGCCGGGAAACGTCGGCATGTATATGGTAACTCTTGGATTAATTTTCTTTTCCTTTGTGACGATTGTCAGCTGGTGCTATTACGGCGAGAGGTGCCTTGTCTATCTCTCGGGCAGCGTCAAATGGATTAAGCCTTATAAGGTAATGTATATAGCATGCATTGCCCTGGCACCGTTTTTATCTCTTGAGCCTATCTGGCTTTTGGCGGATATTACCAACGCCTGTATGGCGTTTCCCAATTTGGTGGCAATTATGATACTGTCTCCTGTCGTCATCTCAGAAACGAAGCTCTTCTTTGATGCCGTCAATAAAAAGGTTACCGCACCTGTTTTGGACCCAGCAAGATAATTTAGAAAAGCGCCGGAATTTCCGGCGCTTTTCTTTATGGAATGAAGGAAAAAATAATTAACCGTTGATTGTCGGAAAGCGCAAGATAGATAAAAAATATGCCTAATTTCGACAATTGACAGAAGTATGCGGGAGGGGTAAAATAATAATATGCAATATATTGCGTGCGAAGCGGATTGGAGCTGATGATATGCCTATACCTAAAGGAAATGTCCAGATTGAAAGGGTTTCGGTCAGGGACAGAGTATATGAGGATTTGAAAAAATGGATTATAGATGGCACACTGGTGCCGGAAGAGAAGATCTCTGATATAGAAATTGCGTCTTTGTTTAATGTGAGCAGGACGCCTGTGAGAGAGGCGTTTTTGATTTTGGAAAATCAGAAGTTGATAAAAACCTATCCGGGTAAGGGTACCATTGTGACATCCCTTGAAAAGGATAATATAACAAAAATGTACTACCCTCTGGCTTCCCTGCAATGTCTGGCGGCCAGACTTGCCTGTGAAAGCATCAGTCAAAAAGGGATGGACAGGCTGAAGTCCATCAATGAGAAGTATAAGAAATGCCTGGACGACGGCAATGTTATGGACTTGCTTCATACGGACAGAGAGCTTCATGACTTGATTCTT
Organism: Bacillota bacterium; assembly: GCA_019422105.1. Classification (GTDB taxonomy): domain Bacteria; phylum Bacillota; class Clostridia; order Lachnospirales; family Anaerotignaceae; genus JAHZDZ01. Next base: position 4,123 of record JAHZDZ010000024.1, read on the forward strand.
GAGGCGGCGGGAAATGAGTATATTGTGGATTTTTGCGACACCCTTGTGACGCATGTCATGCGGTATGAATATATTTATCTCAGCAAAAGAACCTTTGAATCAAGGGAATCCTCCATTCAGGAGCATGATGGTCTTGTCAATGCGATATGTGAGAGAAATGGGGATAAGGCGGCTGCATATATGGCACAGAATTGGCTCAGGCCGGCCAAAGAAATACAGGAGCATTATATGGATTGAGATAATGGCCGGTAAACGCGCCATACCGTTTTTTTAAATGGAATAAGAATGTCATTGCAAAAAGGGAACCTCCGCTTGAGCGGATGGTTCCTTTTTTTTTGCCGCCGGCCAACGAAGCGGAGCAGGGGGAGGACAAATAAGGTGAAAGGAAATATACATCTGAAAAAGCTTTACTGGTTTTGTTGTATTGCAATATCTTTTACAAAATAGCAACGCGTTCTTTCCCGCAACTTTCGTTTTATTTTATTGTATGGTGGCAATGATAGTAGGGGATACGGGAGAATTATGTTTCCATTTGCTGAATTTCTGGTATAATAAAAAATAGACGCAGGTGTCTATTTTAACGGATTGGATGATTAGGAATCCAAGCCGTTTCTTCTGCTTTGCTTTATTGCGAGAGCAATAAATAGACGCAGGGTGTCTATATTAAGGATTGTATGATTTACAGGAACTATTTGCTGCCACTGACAGTAAAGCGTTTGGTCGAAGGATTCACGGTTTTTTTACAGAAAAACAGAACTGGCAAAAGGGCGGGAGAAGCATGGAATTTATCAGGGAACTTTATATTGGAGAAAAAGTACAGAGCCTTGGCGTGGTGCTGTATGCCCTGAAGAGAAATATTGCGGCGGAAGGTATATACTGCATCTGTTTTTGCGAGGGAGGCAGCTCCTTTTTGGAGATTCTTTCATCCCGTGAGCTTGTGAAGGAGCGCTGCCAAAAGAGGAAATACACAGTGTTGGGTTTGGCTCTTGGCAGGCGTGAGGCCTATGACCTTCTGCGGTATATATTGCAGGATTTGGAAGACCATCATGTTGCATTGGAGAATATAAGGCAGTACTTAAATATGACCGGAGTGGATGGCAGTTGAAATTACTGAAATGGTTAATCGGATATATAGGAGCGTTTTGCCTGATCACAGTGCTGTTATTAAGCAGCGTTAAAATATTGCTGTTTGACAACGAAGTTTATTTTAGACGGGAATATCAAAAATATAATGTGGCCAGCGCAGTTAAAATGGAAATGGATGACCTGATGAAGGTCACTGGGGAAATGATGGATTATCTGGAGGGGCAAAGGGCCAATCTTGATATTCCTACGGTTGTGGATGGCAGAGAGCGTGAGTTTTTCAATGAAAAGGAAAAGATTCATATGGCTGACGTAAAATATCTGCTGCAAAAGGGTTTTTTAATCAGGCGTGCAGCAGGGCTTCTCTTTCTGATTGCCTCTGTATTTTTATTTTTAATAAAGGAAGGCAGAACAGCGGTGCTTGCACTGAAAAGGGGAATAATGGTCTTTGCGGGTTTTTTTGTGGTTTTGGCGGCTGTCATATCTACAGATTTTACCAGGTATTTTGAGCTGTTTCATATGTTGTTTTTTACCAATGATTTGTGGATACTGGACCCGGCCGAGGATCTATTGATTAATATTGTACCGGAAGGGTTTTTTATGGATACGGCAGCAGGAATTGGAATACTGTTTGCCGCTATGACGGCGGCCGTATTTATAGCCTGCCTTATTTATCTGAGGAAGCGGGCCCCAAAGGGATGATTGCAGGAGAGTAAAAATGAAAATACTTTTATTGTTTCTTGGACTTCTGAAAATAATCGGCATGCTGCTCTTGGCAGTATTGGCGCTCATACTGCTCTTTCTTTTCATTATCCTTTTTGCCGCTGTGCGATACCGCCTCGAAGCGCAAAAAGAGGAGGATATACGGGCATCTGCGGACGTCAGTTGGCTTTTTGGAAGCCTGAAAATACATTTTTTTATGGCGGATGGACAGGCAAGCTATTATGTAAAATTTTTGTGGCTTACTCTGTTGGATTCAGAAAGAGAAAAAAAGGAGAAGAAAAAAAGAAAGTCTCTTTTTTCGGGAAAGAGGAAACGAAAAGGGAAGTCTGCAGATACTTCCCCCAATACGGATAAAAGTACACAGCCTCAAATGTCTGCAAAGGGAGATGCGGGAAGCGGCTCGCAGCCGTCCCATAGGGCACCGTCTGTACAGCCAGTGAAAAAGCCTGTACCGGAGCAAGAGACGGTTTCGGCAGAAATTGTGCCGGAGGGAAAAAGCGGAGCGGACCCTTTCGAAAAAGAAATAAAAGAAGAACAGGAAGTCATTCCCTTTTCAAAGCTACAGGTCAGACGAATTAAAATGTCCGACATCAAGGAGGAGGCACCAGAGGAAAGGGAGGAGAAAAGGACAGATAGAGACACTACACGGGAAGAAACGAAAGAAGAAATCAATCTGGACTATTTCAAAAAGATGCCTCTGGAGGAGAAGAAAAGGCTGATTTCGGCATGCGTTACATTTCTAAAGCGGGTTTTAAGGCATGTGATGCCGGAGGACTTTGTGGCGGAGGGTGAGCTTGGCATGGAGGACCCGGCGTTAACGGGCTATCTGATTGGCGCTGTCGCTGTTTTGAAGGGCGCTGTCTTCCATTCTATCTATATTAAGGCAAACTTTCATGAGCAGGTTCTGCGCGGCAAAGTGATTATGAGGGGAAAAATAAGGCTTGTCAGCCTATTCTATGCGGCAGTGCGTCTGGCTCTTGAAAGGCCGGTACGGAAGATAATCAGAATATATTTGAAAGGTTAAGGTGGACAGTATGGGCAGCAGTTTAAGCGGCAATTTAGATGTGCTATTTACAAAAATGGAGGATTTTATTTCCACGAAGACGGTGGTAGGAGAGGCGATTACGGTGGGAGATATGGTGCTTCTTCCACTGATAGAGGTTTCTGTTGGTGTTGGTGCCGGTTCGTCAGACAGCAATGAAAAAAACGGAAAGGACAGCGGCATGGGAGGCTTAGGTGCCAGAATAATACCCAGTGCGGTTCTTGCCATCCATAACGGCAATGTTCAGCTTATCAATATTAAAAACCAGGATGCTGTGAGCAAGCTCATTGATATGGCCCCGGGGGTTGTGTCAAAGCTCAATTTCGGCGCGGCGTTTGGAAAGGGCTCGGGCAGCTCTAAAAAAGAGGAACCGAAGGAAGAGGTTAAATTTGAGGAGACAACCATCATAGAGGAGTAAGCGGTATCCTTCTGTTATGGTTTCAAGGCAATATGTTTCTGACAGGACAGGGAAGATATGCTCAGACACAAAAGATCAGCTACGGGGGGCCGGCCTATGAGTACAGTAATAGAGTTTTATGACAAGGACGCGATCAAAAATATTCTGGCAGTCATATCCTTAAAGCCGGATAAGGTTGTCTATCTTTATGATAAAGAGATAAGGGATATGAATTATTTTGTCAGCCTGGAAAAATGCTTTCATAAATACATGCCGATGCTGATGCTGGAAAAGTTTCCGGTGGACATCAACCGTCTGGAGGATGTTTACAGCGTGGCTTTAAGCGTGATTGACGAAAACAGAGACTGCATTATGGAGTTTACGGGCGGAAGCGAGCTGATGATGATTGGCGGTTTTAAGGCGGGCAATGAACGCGGCATAAAAATGGTATACACAGATATTTTAAAGGGACAAATTGTTGATATTCTGGACGGTTCCAGGGTGGTGAGAACGGCGCAGATTACTATAGATGACTTTGTTGACGCAAAGGGCGCATGTTTTGTCGGAAACTCACATAGAGAGCCTGAGCCGGAGCAGTATGAGCCCATACTTCGGATGTGCTATTATCTGTTTGAGCATTTGAGGGAGTGGAAATTTACCTGCGGCTTTTTACAGACGGCGGCGTCTAATTATCCTATGGAGGATCTTTGTCTAAAAAGCAGAATTGTGCTGGTACAGAAGGATGGCAGGAGAGTTTATCCTGATAAAAATGTGCTTCACGCTTTTTTGAAGTTTGGTTTTATAGAGGATTTGAACTATACAAACGAAAATCTGCGTTTCCGCTTTGCCTCTGTGGAGGCGAAGCAGTATATGATTAATTACGGTGTTTGGCTGGAGCTTTTTGTGTTTATCAACGCAAAAAAAACGGAGGCATTTGACGATGTCCGCCTTGGCGCAATGATCGACTGGAATGCTTATGACGGCATTAATATTGCGGAAAATGAGATAGACGTGATACTGACGGATAACAGCATGCCGGTTTTCATCTCCTGCAAGCTCAGAGAGGTTGACACAGCGGCTTTAAATGAGCTTTTGATAGAGCGGAAAAGGTTGGGCGGCTGGTTTTCCAAGTGTATTATTGTAGGATTTGGAAACGACAAGTCCAAAAAAAGCGGTGCGTACAAAAGAGCGCTGGATTTAGGAATTATACTGCTTGATAAAAGTGACATAATGAGCCGCAATTTTGGAGAAAGGCTTGTGGGCGTTGTGAAGGGCCATGACCTTGTCAGCCTGAAATGGAGAAACGTATAAGCTTTAGTGATTTGGTAAAAAAGAGTTATGGGATTATATCAGACAAAATCCATGGGGCGCTGCCGCCCCTGCATGATAAAGAATGCATATATTTATGGAAATAATACTGCTGTTTTTGAAAAGATTGCCCTAATGGCTGGTGTCATTAAGAAAACATTGAATTAAATTGCTTTGTTTTCTAAAGGCGCCAAGCCTAGGCGTTTTACTTAAGAATCCAATTATCGTTTTAACGTTGTTTTCTTAAGTTGTGCCGCCTTAGGGCAATCTTTTTTTGTGTACTGTTTTTTCGGGTATAGAAAAAAGATTGATTTTCCGAAAAATATTTGTTTTATTCTTCTATTGAAAGATAGCAGTGATTACTGTATCATAGTTATACATGACAACAGTTGTGAAATACAACATAAGGAGGGGTAAAAATGCAGAGAACAATCGGCATCATTCGGCGTGGAGAGCAAAGCTTTGTCCGTGCCGCGCTGGTGCCCTATGAATTAGTGCCTATAGAAAGCCTGGCGCTGACCATACTGTACAGGAAGGGTCAGTGCAATCAGGATGCCCTGGGCACAATGCTTCGGGTTGATAAGGGGCGTGTTGCAAAAATAGCGGCGCACCTGGAGGAAAGAGGTCTAATCCTGAGGGCTGTAAATGAAAACAACAGGAGAGAAAAGCTTGTATCACTAAGCCCAAAGGGTGAGGATATGATTATTGTGATTGACCGTATTTATGACGCGTGGAACCAGATTTGCTTTACAGGCTTCACGGAGGAGGAAATGCGGCAGTATCAGGCTTTTTTAGACAGAATTGCGGAGAATGCTTCAAAATACCGCGGAAAGGAGAAAGAATATGGTCAAGAATCTGACAGAAGGTAAACCGTTACAGGTATTGTTTTTCTTTGCGCTTCCAATGCTTGCGGGGAATTTATTTCAGCAGCTTTATAATATGGTGGATTCCATGGTGGTGGGGCGTTTTGTAGGTGCAGACGCGCTGGCGGCGGTAGGATCGTCATTTCCCATTGTTTTTTTGTCTGTCGCACTGGCGGCGGGACTGTCCATGGGCTGTACCGTTGTCATATCACAGCAGTTTGGCGCAGGACATATAAGGGAAATGAAAACCACTATATCCACTGCCCTCATCTCTCTTCTTTCTTTGAGTGTACTGGTTATGGTGCTGGGTGAAATACTGGCCGCTCCCTTATTGTCAATGCTGAAAACGCCAAGTAATATTATGGCAGACTCATTGGTGTACCTGCGCATTTATTTTGGAGGCGCTGTTTTTTTGTTTGTCTATAATACCCTGAACGCTATATTTAACGCACTGGGCGACAGCAAAACGCCTCTTTGCTTTTTAATTCTCTCTACAATTATAAATATTGTTCTCGACCTGACCTTTGTTATCAAGTTTTCCATGGGGGTTGCGGGCGTTGCCTGGGCTACCCTGATTGCGCAGGGAGTCAGCGCGGTGCTTTCCTTTATCGTTTTGGTAGGACGTATGAAGAAGATGCAGGAAGAGAGAGTATATGAGGAAAAAAGGAGACTTTTCGAGAGATCTGCCGTGGGACGCATTGCCAAGATTGGCGTCCCCTCCATGATACAGCAGTCCATTGTTTCCTTCAGCATGCTCATGATGCAGGGATTGGTAAATTCCTATGGCTCCACCTTTATCGCCGGCTATACGGCGGCAACAAAGATAGATACCTTGGCGATGATGCCGAATATGAACTTCTCAAACGCTATGTCAAGCTATACCGCCCAGAACATCGGCGCGGGGCGGGAGGACAGGGTTCAGCAGGGCTATAAAGCCAATATTTTTATGGTCGTTGTTTTCAGTGTGGCGGTCACTGCTGTTATCTATCTCTTCGGCCCTTATCTCTTAAACCTGTTTATGGATTCCAATACGGATGCGGATGCCATAGGCTATGGTATGAAATATATGAGGACAGTATCCGTCTTTTATATACTCATGGGCGTTATGTTTACCAGCAACGGCCTTTTAAGAGGCGCAGGGGACATGACGGCGTTTATGGCAAGCTCCCTTTTTAATCTCATCAGCCGTGTTGTCATAGCCTATTCTATGGCTCATTTTATCGGCGAGGGCGCTATCTGGTGGTCTATCCCTATCGGCTGGGGAATCGGCGCGGCTATATCCTTTTTCCGATACAAAAGCGGAAAATGGAAAAGCATTCATGTTATACACTGACAAAGGAAAAAAGCCTGCGGAAAAAATTTTTCGCGGGCTTTTTCCTGTCAATTCATCAAAAATAATGAATCCAAATTATAAAAGCGGTATAATATACACTATAGACAAAGCAATGAGGATTCGGGACAGTTGGGATGCCCGCAGGCCGGAATATTGAGGAGAATACTATGGTTTCTGTAGAAAAAACAGGCCTGACGTCAAAACAGGGCTTTTCCAGGTGTGCGCTGAGGAGCGCTTAGTAATCTTTTTTCGGAAAAAAGGGAGGGCAAGGGATGAATATTGTTGATATTATCATAAAAAAGCGGGATGGCGGTACTTTAACGAAGCAGGAAATAGAGTATTTTATAGACGGTGTTGTCAATGATACCATTGCGGACTATCAGACAGCGGCAATGCTCATGGCAATTTTTTTCCGCTCGCTGAATAAGGAGGAAACGGCTCTCTTAACCATGGCGATGGCCCACAGCGGAGATACCTTTGACTTGTCACCCATAAAGGGGATAAAGGCAGATAAGCATTCCACGGGAGGCGTCGCGGATACCACAACGTTAATTTTAGCGCCCCTAGTGGCCTCCCTTGGCGTACCTGTTATAAAAATGAGCGGACGCGGACTGGGCTTTTCCGGCGGCACTCTCGACAAGCTGGAATCCATTCCGGGCTTTTCCGTAGAGGTAACGGAACAGGAAGCGTTATCCTTTGCCGGAAAATCCGGCATTGTCATTATGAGCCAGTCAAAAAACCTGACGCCGGCGGATAAAAAGCTTTACGCGCTTCGGGATGTGACAGGGACGGTTGACAATATGCCATTGATTGCCGCAAGCATAATGTCTAAGAAAATAGCGGCGGGGGCAGATGCTATTGTATTGGATGTAAAATGCGGCAGCGGCGCCTTTATGAAGGATTTTGAATCCGCGAAGGAGCTGGCGGAGGAAATGGTTTCTCTGGGACAGAGAGTGGGGCGCAAGGTGACGGCTGTCATCAGCTCCATGGAACAGCCTCTGGGTGATTATATCGGCAACAGTCTTGAGGTAATAGAGGCCATTGAAGTACTGAAGGGAAATACAGGGGGAGATTTGAGAGAGGTCTCTTTGACGCTTGGTTCCTATATGCTTTTGCATGGAGAAAAGGCGTCCACTCTGGAAGAGGCAAGGTGTATGCTCGAGAGAGCCATAGAGGATGGACGGGGGCTTCAAAAATTCAGGGAGATGATATTACAGCAAAAGGGAGACGGCAATATCATAGAAGATTATTCACTGCTTCCGCGCTCAAAGGAGAAACTTGCGGTCAGAGCGGAGAAAAGCGGCTATATTGCGAAGATGAATACGGCAAAAATTGGAAGGGCTTCCCTTGAGACAGGCGCCGGCCGTGTGGCGAAGACAGACAGTATTGACTTCGGGGCGGGCATTATTATGAAAAAGCGTATTGGAGATAGGGTGGAGACAGGAGAGACGATAGCCGAAATATTTTCCCAAACAAATGAAAAATGTCTGAGTGCCGGCAGTCTTTTGCTGGAGGCTGTCAAAATTTCGCAGGAAAAACCGGAAAAGCCGGCGCTTATTTTGGATATCATAAATGGATAAAGGAGTGATAGGATGAAAAGGGCTGTTATTATTGTATTGGATTCTGTCGGCATTGGAGAACTGCCTGACGCTGCGGATTACGGAGATGTGGGGAGCAATACCCTTGTGAATATAAAGAAGAAAATGCCGCAGATGGATTTGCGTAATCTGTGCTCTTTGGGACTCTCTAAAATTGAGGGGGAGGATATCTATTTGTTGGGCAGTACCGATGGAGTGGCCGGCGCTTACGGTAAAATGGCGGAGGCGTCCGTAGGAAAGGATACAACAACGGGACACTGGGAGATGGCAGGGATTATCACCAAAAAACCCTTTCCTACCTTCACTGCGAATGGATTTCCCAAGGAGGTTATTGACGCCTTTGAAAATGCCATCGGGACAAGGATACTGGGTAATTATGCCGCCAGCGGCACTGAGATTATCAAAGTACTGGGAGATGAGCATGTAAAAAGCGGTTATCCTATTGTCTATACCTCTGCCGACAGCGTATTTCAGATTGCCGCGCATGAGGAGGTTATACCTTTAGAGAAGCTTTATGAAATGTGCCGGGCTGCGCGGAAGATATTGACGGGAGAGTATGGCGTGGGGCGTGTGATTGCCAGACCGTTTACAGGGGCGAAGGGCAATTATACCCGCACCAAAAACAGAAAGGACTTTTCTCTGCCGCCCACAGCGCCTACAATGCTGGACTTGGCGAAGGAAGCAGGATATACGGTTGCGGCTATCGGCAAGATTGAGGATATTTTTGAAAACCAGGGCATTACTGTCTCGGATCACACGACAAACAACCCCGACGGCATCGAAAAGACCATAGAATATTTGAAAAAGGATTTCAGCGGCATTCTTTTCACAAACCTGGTAGACTGTGATATGATATACGGTCACCGCAATGATGTGGCCGGATACATGGGGGCGTTGGAATACTTCGACAAAAAGCTGCCGGAGATACTTTCCGCTTTAAAGGAGGGGGACATTCTTTTTATCACAGCCGATCATGGCTGCGATCCTACAACACCATCTACGGATCACTCCAGAGAATATGTACCGCTATTGGTTTATGGCAGCGGGGTAAGGGAGGATACCAATTTGGGAGTGAGGAAAACCTTTGCTGATTTGGGCAAAACGGTCTGTGCATATTTAGGAATTTCTGACAGTTTTGAGGCTGATAGCTTTTTAAATGAAATTTTGAAATGACAAGGGGCAGCTGTGCAAACGGATGAAGAGTATTTTGTTCTATCCGTTTTGCTGTTTTTATATGGGACTAAATTGAAGGAGGCAGCAGCAAAAGTCAGCATCATAAAAGGGAAGTGTACATTGCGAAGCGTCAAAAAAGTATCTTTGAAACTTTTTTGAATGGAAATTACGGCTGATGTTTTAAGAAAACCGCAGTCAGGCAGCTTAAGGAGGTGATTCTATGGAAATTAATATTCTTCAGTTGAAGGAAGGCGCAGAAAGGGCAGAGGGGATTGCGGTTATCATAGATGTTTTCAGGGCGTTTACAACGGCCTGCTACATTATGAATCAAAATGCTGAAACCATACTGCCTGTGGCTGATGTAGAATTGGCCTATGAATTGAAGAATCTAAACAAGGGTTATATATTGGTGGGGGAGAGAAATGAGGTTATGCTGCCGGGATTTGATTACGGCAATTCCCCCGCTAACATCGAGCATATAGATTTCAGCGGAAAAACAGTTGTACATACCACCTCGGCGGGTACGCAGGGGATACAGAGGGCAATGCGCGCAAAGGAAGTACTGACAGGAAGCTTTGTCAATGCAAAAGCAGTTGCGGATTATATCAGGGGGAAAAAAGCGGAGAAGGTTTCCCTAGTCTGTATGGGGAAAGCGTCTTTAAGGCCGACCGAGGAGGATACCTTTTGCGCGGAATATATAAAAAGTCTTTTGGAGGGTGGAGAGTATCCTGTTGAGGAAAAATTAAAAAGCCTGCGATATCTGGAGGGAAAACGTTTTTTTAATCCGGAAAACCAGAGACAATGCCCACAGAGGGATTTTTACCTGTCGACACAAATCGGTGTATTTGATTTTGTTTTAAAGGCGGAGTGTATTGAGAAGGAGAGGAATTTGTACAGACTGAAGAAAATAGAGATAAGGTAAAGCTTTGATAAAATGAGCGATTTGCATTGCCTCCTAAATAGAAAAGTCCGGACTGACTATTTTCATCCGGACAGCTGTTATGCAATCATTGTCTTTCCTCTTCCATATCCCGTATCATATCCAATATTTCAGAGTTATTGGTGACGGCTGTATTGGTGATACCACGGTCTGATGAACGTGCGCATTTTGCGGCCTCTTTTTTTATTCTGTCTATCTCTTCCCTGTTGTCAAAGGAAATATCAAGGCCAATCAATGCAGTGTGCCCTGTCACAACAACACTGGCGTCATCAATTCCGTTTATAACCATAATATTTTCCTTAATTAATTCAGCCCTCTCCCCGTTTGACATGTGGCTGTTAAAATCATTGCCGTAAGCAATTCTTAAATTGTTGAAATTATTTTCAAGCTCCTGGCCCTGGCTGCTGCATCCGCTGAGCAAAATAGAAAGAGCGATAATGTAAAAGATACTTTTTTTCAAATCCGCACCTGCTTTCTTTATCCGATTTTATATTTTTAGTATTTGATTTCACAGCCGTTTTATAAGTGAGAAAATAATGAAGTTTCAACAGGCATTTTGATTGATGAATGTTGAAGTTATATTTTTGTGGAATTGCAGTATACTATGTTTATAAAATCATAAGAAACATTGAAGATTTTTCCATATTTCTGTGGTATACTGATGGTAATCACAGCAAAGATACCTCGAAACCTATGGTTTCTCGGTACATTTGCTGCGCAAATGGTCGCTTATGCCACACACTATAACAAGCGAGCTTGTCTGTGTGCTTCTTAAGCGCCTTTCTCTCCGCTTTTATGGTATCATAACGATAAATTTCAGCGGAGATACTCATAAACCTGCGGTTTATTCGTACATTTGCTACGCAAATAGTCTGTACCCGAGACAATCTCTTGCAAGCAAGCTTGCAGTATTGCTTTTGTGCAGCCTTCTTTCTCCGCTTTTATGGTATAATAACGATAAATTTCAGCGGAGATACTCATAAA
>JAHZDZ010000025.1 GCA_019422105.1 Bacillota bacterium
CATAAACCTGCGGTTTATTCGTACATTTGCTGCGCAAATAGTCTGCACCTGAAACGCTCTTTTGCAAGCAAGCTTGCAGTATTGTTTCTGTGCAGTCTGTTTTCTCCGCTTTTATGGTATAATGTCCGTGAAGAAGCAAAGCAGAAACAATAAAAGGCGGTTAGGACAAATGAAATATATGCATAAAGCGTCTTTTTGTTTCACCGCGTGCTGCGCGAACGAGAAAAAACATAGCTTTTCGAGTTAAGCTTTGTGTCTATGGTAAATAATAAAACGGGCTCAGGAATGCCTAAAAAAGGAGGATGTGCAGTATGCTGAGGGAAGGAATGGCGGCGCCCGATTTTGCGCTGCCCGATAAAGACGGAAACATTGTCAGCTTAAAGGATTTCAGAGGGAAAAGGACGGTTGTCTATTTTTATCCCAAGGATAATACGCCGGGCTGTACCAGACAGGCATGCGCCTTTAAAAATGCTTACGATGGATTTAAAAGGGAGGACATCGCAGTAATCGGTATCAGCAAGGATTCGTCGGTCTCCCATCAAAAATTTGCCCTTAAATATGAACTGCCCTTTTTTCTCTTATCGGATACGGAGCTGACGGCAATCAAAGCCTACGACGTGTGGCAGGAAAAGAAGCTGTACGGAAAGGTCAGTATGGGAGTTGTGAGAAGCACCTATATTATTGATGAGAACGGTATTATTATCAAGGTGTTTGAGAAGGCAAAGCCGGATACCAACGCGAAGGAGATACTGGATTTTTTAAACGGACAGGCTTAAAAGAGTACAAAAAAGTCCCTTTGGGACTTTTTTGATTTGGCTGATTGCTATCGTTTTTTTCTTTCCTTCCTTTATCCGCCAATTTCCGATTTCCTGTTCCTTTTTATCCAGTTTTGTATTATTATAGATTTAATTCAATTTTTTTGCATAAGGGAACTTTTTTGGCAGAAATGCCGTAAAACAGAAGAAATACTTTTATGTGGAAAAAGGAAAAAAAGACAAAACAGGAGACGGACTATGAAAAGAATACTCACATTTTTGCTGGCGGCGTCCATTGCTGTTCTTTCTATGGGCTTTACAACCCTTGCGGGAGAAAAGGATATGCGTGCTGTCTGGATTTCTACAGTGTACAATTCGGATTTGCTGAAAACAAAAAATAATGCTGAGGCGCAAAAGGCGGAGATAACAGAAAAGCTGGATGTTCTGCAGCAGACGGGAATCAATACGGTTGTGTTTCAGGTAAGGCCCAAGGCTGACGCCCTATATGCCTCCTCCATCAATCCCTGGTCCGATGTGCTTACGGGGGCTCAGGGCCAGTACCCCGGCTATGATCCTCTTCAATTTATGATTGACGAGGCTGATAAAAGGGGGATGGAGGTACATGCATGGCTGAACCCATACCGCATTACAACATCGGGAACAGATATAAATGTGTTGGCGCAGAATCATCCCGCAAGGCTCCATCCCGAATGGGTGATTGTTTACAATAACGCACTGTACTATAATCCCGAGCTTTTGGAGGTTAAAAACCATATCAGGGATACAGTCATTGAAATCATACAGAATTATGATGTGGACGGCATCCATTTTGACGATTATTTTTACCCCTCCGACTATCCTCTTCCTCTTGGCGAGGACAAGGACGGAGCTGTTGCGAACCAGAGGCGGGAGCACGTCAATGAGATGGTGAAAATGGTGCACGAGGCCATAAAATCCAGCGGAAAAGATGTTGTGTTTGGAATCAGTCCTATGGGAATCTGGAAAAACAACACGACGGACATAGAAGGATCTGCTACCAGGGGAAAGGAATCCTATTACTCCGTTTTTGCGGACGCAAAGGCGTGGATAGACAGGGAACTGGTGGACTATATTGTGCCGCAGCTTTATTGGGAGCAGAAAAACGCGGCGGCGGATTATGAGACTCTTGTGAAGTGGTGGAATGATCAGGTGGCGGGCAGTAATGTAAAGCTGTATATCGGTCAGGGGCTTTATAAGGATGTTGTTGCCACGGAGATTGATTCCCAGCTTGCTGTCAACAGCAAATATGCCAATGTAGACGGAAGCTTTTTTTTCAGCCTGAAGGATATTGTGGAAAACAGGGCTGACTGCCGCACAAAGCTGACAAATTATTATGCGTCTTCGTCGCCCCAGATACAGCCGCCGAAGGGGGAGGAAAACAGTCCATCAGGGGGGCAGCAGACAACGGACAGCAATGAAAACAACAGCGGCGGTACCGTTTCCTTTCGGACAAAGGCGATTTACAATAAGTCAGCCGTACTCCTAAACGGACAGAGTGTGGATTTTGAGGCCTACAATATTGACGGCTACAACTATTTTAAGCTGCGGGATATTGCCATGTCCCTTTCTGCCACGAAAAGCCGTTTTGATACGGCATGGGACGAGGAGAGCCAGGCCATAGATTTGATTACGGACAAGCCGTATACTGCGGCAGGGGGAGAGATGTCAAAGGGTGACGGTACGGACAAAACCGCTGTCATATCCTCCCAGGCGCTGTCTCTTGACGGACGCAGCGTTTCCGCTTTGGCGTATAATATAGGCGGCAATAACTATTTTAAGCTTCGTGATTTGGGAGAAATCATAGGCTTTGATGTCGGCTGGGATGAAGATAAGAGTATTGTCTCCATTACAGCAGAGGAATAAGGAAAAGACAAAAGCCTGAAAACATTGTTTTCAGGCTTTTTTTGCGGGAACGGCCCTATAATACGGCCCATTGTTCAGAGTTTATTGAAAAGCGCAATGACATAGGAATATATATTGGAGAAGTTCGTTTTCGGGGTGGAATATAGACGGGAGCTGCTGTCTTTTCCCTGATGGTATTGCGAAGGGACGGGATATTGTGTTACTATGAAAAAGCGGTAAATTTTGAGAGACAGAGGGTTGTGCTATGGATTTTTTACAGAAAATAAAGGAGATAAAGCCCTTAGATACAAAGACAATGCAGGAGGCAAAGGGGTATCATGATGATTTGGTAAAGCCCATCGGCAGCCTTGGCCGTCTGGAGGAAATGGCTGTACAGCTTTCCGGCATAACGGGAAGGGTGCACAATGAGATAAAGAAAAAGGCCATTGTCATTATGTGCGCCGATAACGGCGTTTACGCCGAAGGGGTCAGTACCGCCCCCCAGGAGGTGACCATGACGCAGGCCGTCAATTTTACAAAGGGATTAACGGGCGTCGCTGTACTGGCGAAGCAGGGCAATATAGACTTAAAGGTTGTGGATATTGGTATAGACGGGGATACGGACTGCGGAGAAATATTGAACCGTAAAATCGGCTATGGAACAAAAAACTGTGCTGAGGGCCCCGCTATGAGCAAAGAGGAAATGTACAGAGCCCTTTCCTGCGGATTTGAACTTATGGGCAGGCTGAAAGAGGAGGGCTATGACCTCATAGGCACGGGGGAGATGGGAATCTGTAATACGACTACCAGCAGCGCTGTTATTTCCTGTCTGTGCAATGTCCCTGTGGAGAAGATAACGGGTATGGGGGCGGGACTTACAAGAGAGCTTCTGGAGCGCAAAAAAAAGGTATTAAGAAGAATACTGGATGTAAACCGGCCTGACGCCTCAAACCCCTTTGACGTACTGCAAAAGGTGGGCGGCTTTGATATTGCGGGATTGGTCGGATGCTTTCTGGGAGCAGCCTATTACCGTGTCCCCGTTGTCATAGACGGTGTGATTTCCATGGCGGCGGCCCTTATCAGCTTCCATATCAATCCGCTGACAAGGGGCTTTATGTATCCCTCTCATTTATCGGAGGAAAAGGGATATGCCATAGCGGCGTCAAAAATAGGATTAAGGCCCTATTTTCAGTTGGAGATGCGGCTGGGGGAGGGAAGCGGATGTCCCTTTACCATGTATCTTTTGGAGGCAGCCGTCAGAATTGTCAATGAAATGGCAACCTTCCGTGAGGGCAATGTGGACAAAAGCAGATATGTTGATATTCGTGAGGAGGAAAGCCTATGATTTTAATAACCGGCGGCGCCAGAAGCGGTAAAAGTGCCTTTGCGGAAAAGCTGGCGGGAAAAGAAAAGAAGGTTTTATATATCGCTACGGCAGTCCCCTTTGACGATGAGATGCGGGAAAGAGTGGAAAAACACCGTATGAGGCGTCCCGAGAACTGGGATACTCACGAGGGGTACTGTGCCCTTGATAAGGTTATTTATAAAAAAAGCAGTGATTATGACTGTATATTGGTGGACTGTGCGACGATACTGGTGACGAATCTTCTCTTTGATGCCATGGGAGAGGAGGATGCCGAGGTATATGATTTTGAAAAGGCGTCCCGCGGCATACTGGAGGAAATGGAGAGGATAGCCTTTGCCTGCGGGGAGGCCCAATGCACGGTTATTTTTGTTACCAATGAGATAGGCATGGGCGTTGTGCCGGAAAACAGGCTCAGCCGTCATTTTCGGGATATTGCCGGAAGCGCCAACCAGATACTGGCCAGGCAGGCGGAAGAGGTTTATTTTGTCGTATCAGGCATTCCCTTGAAAATGAAAGGGGAAGGGATACAGTGAAGCTTTTTATTATGACCCTGCGGTTTTTAACCAGAATTCCTCTGCCTGTAAGGGATTTAGGGGAGATAATGCCAAATGAGGCCTTTGCAAAGGGGATTGTTTATTATCCTCTGATTGGACTGATAACAGGAATACTGCTGTATATCCTCTACTGTGTCTCAGGCTTTTTGTTCAGCGGTATGGTGCCTTTTGTATTGGTTGTTCTGGGAGAAATATTGATCACAGGGGGATTTCATTTGGACGGTCTGGCAGATACCTGTGATGCCATTTACTCCGCCAGAGACAGGAAGCGTATGCTTGAAATCATGCGTGACAGCCGTCTGGGTACCAACGGGGCCATAGCGGTACTGTTTGATGTCTTGCTGAAGGCTTCTTTTCTCAGCATTATGGACAGCAGGCTTCTCTTTGCGGCGATACTGCTTTACCCCGCTGCCGCCAAAATGGTGACGCCTGTATACTTTAAGGGCAGATACGCCAGAGAAGGAGAGGGGCTGGGAAACATTTATTTCGGCAATGTCTCCAACAAACGTATTTTTTGTACTGTTTTGACAGGACTTCTTATCCTTCTCTTTTTCCTGAGAGTGTGGGCCCTGATACCGGCGGCTGTCTGTCTTGGAGCAGGGTTTCTGTTTCTGAAATACATGGATGCAAAAATCGGCGGCATGACAGGGGATACCCTTGGCGCAGGCGCGGAGGTGACGGAGGTGCTTTTTTTAATGACATTATATATAGAAGGACGGTTTTTGTTATGAATCTTTATCTGATACGGCACGGAGAAACGGAATTTAATCTGAGAAGCGTATACTACGGCTGGACGGACTGTGACATCAATGAGAAGGGGATTGAGCAGGCGGTGGGTCTCCATTCCTTTTTTCAAAGAGTGAAATACGATCGCATCATAGCCAGTGATTTGAAAAGGGCGATGCATACGGCGGTGATTGTAAAGGGAGAAAAGGAGGTTCCTCTTACCGCGGACGCCTCTTTGCGGGAGGTCAATTTCGGTGACTGGGAGGACAGGAGCTTTGAGGAGATTGAGAAAAACGATCCCGAAAACTGTCATGCCTGGTGGAAGGACTGGAAAAACGCCAGAATTCCGGGAGGGGAAACCTTTATGGAATTTTACGCCAGGGTGTCTGGGGGCATACAGAATATTATTGAGCAGTACAGCGCAGAGGATGTTGTTGTTGTCTCCCACAGCGGCGCCATTGCCTGTATGCTGTGCCATCTGTTGGGAGCGGGGCCAGAGGGCTTCTGGAAAATACGTTCCTATCAGGGCGCATACCATCAGATAAGCGTTACACAGGGCAATATTGTCTTAGAGAAGGTAAATGCGCCGGCACGGGACAAATAAAAATATTGAGGGAAGAAGAACAGCCGCGGAAGCGGCTGTTTCTGTATCCAAAAGGGTTGTACTGCTGGGGTTAAAAAAACAATGCAAGAGCCGGGTCAGTTGCTTTTTAATGGTTCAGGCCGGAGCATATGCCGAGGGAGTCCAGATGAAGCTCCCCGGTCAGATACAAAACGGCCTTGCCTGCAAGCCTTATTCTGTTTTTTTGCTGTGCGCAATAGAGTATACCGCCGCGGGGAGACGCCTGCTTTGCAAGTATTTCGTCCTTTCCAAGCTTTCTGCTCCAAAGGGGAACCACATGACAGTGACCGGAGCCGCAGACAGGATCCTCCGCTACGCCCAGCTTCGGGGCAAAGGTGCGGGTAACACAGTCAAACTCCTTTCCCCTTGCTGTGAGATGGCAGAGCAGGCCGTCCAGATCCAAGAGCCTGCTTTGGTTAGGCTGTACCCTTCGCAGTGTTTCTTCACTGTCCAAAACGCATACCAGATCACGTCCCATCCATGCTTCCAGCGGTTTTGCGCCGACTGCCTCCGCCATTTTTTCTGTGACAGGCGCCTGTACTAAATCATAGGCAGGAAAATCCATTTCGTACAAATCGCCTTTCTTGACAACGGTCAGACGTCCGCTTTTCGTTTCAAAGCGAAATTCCTCCTCTTCAGGCTCCACAAAGTTTTTCAGTACATAGGCGGCTGCCAGAGTGGCGTGGCCGCAGAGGTCTATTTCGCCGCCGGGTGTAAACCAGCGCAGGCCGTAAGCGTCCTTCTCTCTGACGGCGAAAGCTGTTTCGGACAGATTGTTTTCCATGGCAATTTTCTGCATTACCGTATCGTTCAGCCATTGATCCATAATGCATACGCCTGCTGGATTTCCTTCAAAAATAGTATCGCAAAAAGCGTCTACAACAAAATACTTCATTGCTCTCTTCCTTCTTTCCGTGTTTGAATATGTTTCATGCTTTTATATTACAAAATCTTATAAGTGCATACAATATTAAAATTGTATGGTGTACAATTTTAGTTCTTTTACAGCTGCTTTTGCCCCCGAAATATTGCTGAGCCTTTCCGCTGATTGAAAAAGCGGTACAAAAGGGTGTATTGGAAAGTCCTGTTTGATTTTGGTAAAGCTTTGGCCGAATTCTTATCAAAGGCGGAGAAAAGCGGCCATGGATTAGATTTTTAGAAATGCCAAAAGCTGCGCCGGATGCAATTCTATTGCAGTAATCAGAGAATATGGAAAAAATTTGTGGGGCAAATAAAATAAATGTTGTTTTTACAACGGATTTTTGGTGCGGAATCCTGTATGATAACACAGTACAGATAAAGAAAAGGGGAGGAGAATAGGATATGAAAAGAAAAATTATTAAAATAGAGCAGGAAAAATGCAACGGCTGCGGCCTTTGCATCAAGGCGTGCCATGAGGGAGCCATAGGCATGGAAAACGGCAGGGCCGTGCTTCTGCGGGATGATTACTGTGACGGGCTGGGGGATTGCCTTCCTCAATGTCCTACAGGCGCCATTTCCTTTGAGGAGAGGGAGGCACTGGCCTACGATGAAAAGGCAGTGACGGAGAACAGGAGAGAAAAGGAGCGGAAACTTGGATGCGGCTGTCCGGGAAGTGCCGCCAGAGCCATAGAGAGAAAAGAGGACACCCGCCAAAAAAAGAGGGAGGAGATGGAAAGCGTTTCCAGACTGCGTCAGTGGCCGGTGCAGATAAAGCTTGCTCCGGTTAACGCCCCCTATTTCCATAATGCAAGCCTTTTGATTGCGGCTGATTGTACGGCCTATGCCTACGGAGACTTTCATGAGGATTTTATCAAAAATAAAATAACATTGATTGGCTGTCCAAAGCTTGACGAGGGAAATTACGCAAAGAAGCTTGCGGAAATAATTAAAAATAACGATATCAAAAGTGTGACCGTGGTAAAAATGGAGGTACCCTGCTGCAAAGGTATTGAGAATGCGGTGAGGGAGGCGTTAATTGCCGGCGGCAAAATGATTCCCTGGTCAGTCCATACGATTTCAACTGACGGACGGCTTCTGGAGCAGTAAAGGCAAGCAGGACAGACAAAAGGATTGCTTTTTTCTGTGCCGTTTTTGAACAGATGCTGTCAGTAATCTAAATAAAAAAAGAGTCCGATTGGGCAGTGAACGCCATATCAAAGCATAAAAAAGAAAGCCTGATTTATCAAGCTTTCAGACTTTCAAAAAAGTCCTTTCCGTTTTTTGAGTTAATCGGATGTATAAAGAGATTCTTAAACACTTTTCCCTTGGGAAAAGAGGCTGCGCCGCTTCCCTGTTTTGGTCGGTGATTTACCATCGGTTTTCTGATAACAGCAGAAACAGTCAGTATTTTGCTGCGCAAAACCGCTTTCAGCGGCCGGATTTCTTTCCGGTACTACTTGAAGCTTCTTTTTTCCGCTGGGGCCTCCCGCAAATATCATTTGCGGGAAACCGTCAAACGGCAAAGTCCCAGCCGTCAGGAATTTCCCCTTTGGGGAAACGGCCTCTGGCCGCCACACTTCTCTTTGCGGTTCCCCGCTCACAAATTCCCAACGGGTACGGCTTGCTATGCTCCCGAACCCCAGTTTTTATAAGCAAAAATGGGGTTATTGACATTAACCCTGAACGTTGTTTAAACCCAATCGCCATATATAAAAAGGGGAACCGCAAGAACGTGTATTTATGCGGTTTCTATATCATCATAAGAGAAGTCCCTGACGGGTTTGCGGACGGAGGTTCTATGAATTTAACTTTATTTGAAAGCTGAAAAAGCCTGTTTTAGCAGGCTTTTTTGTTACGCGGGTATTTTATTGAAAAGTTAAGTTGCCTTGATTTAAGCCGTTTGGAACGGCTTATTGAAATAGCTTTTGTGCGAATAAAAAGTTACCCATCAAAATATATTGCTCTACTCTATTTCCGAATACTTTTTGATATAGCTGATGCCAATGGCAGTAGGCCCTGCGTGGGTTCCTATGGTTACCCCTATCTCACAGACCTGTCTCATAGCCTTGATCCCATATTCCTCCTCTAAAACAGCCATGATTTCCTTTGGCTCTTCCTTTCTGACTGCGGAGAGAAGACAAACCAGATATTTATCCCTTTCGGCTGCAATTTCATTTACTGTCATATCGATAATGGTTTTAATCGCTTTTTTATGTCCCCTTACCTTGGCAACAGGGGAGAGTTCTCCGTTTGACATGACGATTATAGGCTTGATATTGAGAAGGGAGCCAGCCAGAGCGCTGGCCTTGCCGATACGGCCGCCCTTTTGAAGATGTTCCAGAGAATCCACCGTGAAGTTGATTTTAGCGGTATATTTCAGCTTCTCTATTTTTTCCAGCAAAGCGTCCATCGTGTAGCCTGCTTCCCGCATTAAAGCGGCTTGGTACACCACAAGCCCCTGTCCTGATGTGGCCTGCTTGGTATCGACAATCTCAATTCGCCTGTCGGGGTAATCCTCCAGAAGCATGTTTTTTGCATTGTTTGCGCTTTGAAAGGAGCCGCTGAATACGGAGGAGAGACACATGCAGATGATATCTTCGCCTTTTTTTAAATGCCTTTCAAAAATGTCAATATAGTCCTGTATGGGAGGAAGAGAGGTTTTTGGAAAAACACTGGAATCGGATATTGTCCGATAGAAGGTTTCATTGCTGATTTCGGCTTTCTCCCTGTAATATTTTACAGTGTCAAACGTAACATAATAGGGAACCAAATCTATATCAAATTTTTGTAATATATCATCAGGCAGGTCGCAGGAGCTGTCGGAAATGATTTTGTAGTTTTGCATTATTTTCCTCCTAAGTATTTTGTATTAACCGATGTCAGCAAGTCCCCGGGAGGTACTTACTAATGATGTCTGGGTTTGGGATACAGGCCCACACTGGACAATAAGGCATTATATAATGCCGTCGGTTCTGTATAAATTTGCTTTACAAATTTATGGATCGTCATGACCATTTTATAATTTAATTGAACAACTGTCAACCACAGCACCGTTTTAAGGAGATTCACCTTTTATCTGTTATAGAGTATAACCTAATCATTATCATTAAAAACAGAACGGCAGTCAGTTTTTGCTGTGTCCGATTTGTGTCTATGGTATTATAACGATAAATTTCTAGGGAGATACTCATAAACCTGCGGTTTATTCGTACATTTGCTGCGCAAATAGTCTGAATCCGAAACAATCTCTTGCAAGCAAGCTTGCAGTATTGCTTCTGTGCAGCCTGCTTT
>JAHZDZ010000026.1 GCA_019422105.1 Bacillota bacterium
ACAGACAGACAGACAGACAGACAGACAGACAGACAGACAGACAGACAGACAGACGAGTATAATTCGTTAATTAAACTCTGTCAATATGTTTTTGGATATGTAATATTACCGATGGATCATTTGTTTGACTTCCGCAATGGATTAAGTAAAAGTAAAGAATATTTCGGGAAAGGAACTCCATTTATAAGATATACGGATGTTTATAATAATAGATTTCTTTATCAAAAGGACATCAGCGCACTAGTTGAATGTACTCCCGTTGAACTGGATAAACTTAGAGTTCACCGTGGTGATGTGCTATTTACCAGAACATCGGAAACCGCAGAGGATGTGGGGTGGTCTTCAGTAATGCTAGACGATATTGGAGACTGCGTATTTAATGGTTTTACGATTAAGGCCACGCCAAAGACAAACTATTTACTGCCGGAGTATTGTGCGTTTTGTTTTTCAACAAATGAATTTCGTCAGTATGTCGCAAGTCATTGTGCTTTTACAACAAGAGCCTCATTGACAGGAAAAACTATAGCCGAATACATGCTTGTAATACCAAGCATAGAAAAGCAAAAAAGAATTGTTGATGTATTAAGTAATTTTGATGCCCTTTGTAACGACCTATCCACGGGCCTCCCCGCTGAAATCGCTGCCCGTCAAAAGCAGTACGAATACTACCGTGACAAATTGCTGTCATTCAAAGAACGATAAGAAAGAGAAGGTGAGACTGCTATGCCGTATTTTAATATCGTAGCTGAAACATCGGAGAACACCGTAGTCACCGAATACGAACCGGTTAAGACCCGTGCCGTCAGCTATCAGAGCGAGGCCGCACTGGAAAAGGAATTGATACGTCTGCTGTGTGAGCAGGGATATGAATATCTGCCCATTCACACGGAAAAGGAATTGATCGCCAATCTGCGCACCCGTCTGGAGGAGCTGAACCACTATCATTTCTCCGATGCGGAGTGGGAAGTTTTTTTTGCAGGTGCTATTGCAAACCCCAATGAGCATATCGTGGAAAAGACCCGCAAGATACAGGAGGATTTTATTCAAGTGCTGATACGGGACGACGGTACATCCAAAAACATTACGCTCATCGACAAGAGGAATATTCACAATAACCGTCTGCAAGTGATTAACCAGTATGTAGTCGGCACAGAGGACGGCGCAAAATACGACAACCGCTATGATGTGACGGTACTTGTCAATGGTCTGCCTCTGGTACATATTGAGCTGAAACGCAGGGGCATTCCCATTCGTGAGGCATTTAACCAAATCAACCGCTATCAGAGGGATTCTTTCTGGGCAGGCTGCGGGCTTTACGAGTACATTCAGATTTTCGTTATTTCCAACGGCACGAACACAAAATACTATTCCAACAGCACCAGAAAAAATGCGGTAAAGGAGCATGAGAAAATCGGAAGCAGCAAGACCAAGACGAGCAACAGCTTTGAGTTTACCTGTTTTTGGGCGGACGCAAACAACCGTGTTATACCGGATCTCATCGACTTTACCAAGACTTTTTTTGCAAAGCATACCATTTTGAATGTGCTGACAAAATATTGTATTTTCACCTCGGAAAATATGCTGATGGTTATGCGGCCATATCAGATTACGGCGACGGAGCGCATTTTAAACCGCATCGAGATTGCCAATAACTACAAGAAGTACGGGAGTGTGGAAGGCGGCGGATATATCTGGCATACCACAGGATCCGGCAAGACACTGACTTCCTTCAAGACCGCAAGGCTTGCGTCACAGATGCCCTATATCGACAAGGTACTGTTTGTGGTTGACCGCAAGGATCTGGATTACCAGACCATGAAGGAATATGACCGCTTTGAAAAGGATGCTGCCAACAGCAACACCTCCACTACAATTTTGAAACAGCAGCTGGAAAATCCCAATGCCCACATTATTATAACCACCATTCAAAAACTGGCCACCTTTATCAAGAAGAACCCGGGGCACGAGGTTTATACCAGGCACATTGTCATTATATTTGATGAGTGTCACCGCAGCCAGTTTGGCGATATGCACAGTGCTATTGTAAAGAATTTTAAAAAGTACCATCTGTTTGGTTTTACAGGAACACCGATTTTTGCAGTGAACTCCGGCAGGGCGAAAAATCCGAATTTCTTCACCACCGGGCAGACCTTCGGCGACCGGCTGCATTCCTATACCATTGTGGACGCCATCAACGATAAAAATGTTTTGCCGTTTCGAGTGGACTATATCAAGACAATGGAGGTGGATGAAGAGATCACAGATGAGATGGTGTGGGACATCAACCGCGAAAAAGCCATGATGGCGCCGCAGCGGATTGCTCTTGTGACGCGGTACATACTGGAGCATTTCGATCAGAAGACCTATCGTGGTGATAAGGCATACATTTACAATACACTGATGAATATATCTGAGATAGCTTCTGCCGACCGCGGGAAGGTAGAAGAAATCAAGCAGAAACAGCGCGTCAGCGGTTTTAACTCCATCTTTGCTGTGGCCAGTGTGCCCATGGCGAAGCTGTACTACCAGGAGTTCAAGAAACAGATAGAGGCGGATCCGGCCAGAAAGCTGCGTGTAGCCGTCATCTTCAGCTATGGCGCAAACGAGGAGGAAGCAGACGGTATTTTGGACGAGGAAAACGCAGAGGACGCCTCCGCCCTTGCTCAGCCCTCCCGCGAATTTTTGGAAGACGCTATCCGGGACTATAACGAAATGTTCCATACGAATTATGATACCTCAGGCGATAAGTTCCAGAATTATTATAAAGATGTATCCCTGCGCATGAAAAACAAAGAACTGGATTTGCTTATTGCAGTCAATATGTTTCTCACCGGCTTTGACGCCACGACATTGAATACGCTGTGGGTGGATAAGAACTTAAAGATGCATGGTTTAATTCAGGCGTTTTCCAGAACCAACCGCATTCTCAATTCCATTAAGACCTTTGGCAATATTGTGTGCTTCCGCAATCTGCAAAAGCGTGTGGACAGTGCGATTTCTCTGTTTGGGGACAAGAATGCCGGGGGCATTGTACTGCTGCAGAGCTTTCATGATTACTACTACGGCTATGAATCCGAGGACGGCAGACGGATGACGGGCTATGCGGATATGATGGAGGATTTGATAAAAAAATTTCCGCTGTCCGATCCGCAGATTATCGGGGAGCAGAATCAGAAGGATTTCATCTCCCTGTTTGGCGCAATTCTTCGTATGCGCAATCTGCTTGTGTCCTTTGATGAATTTAAAGGCCGGGAACTAATTTGCGAGCGTGATTTGCAGGACTATCTCGGACGGTATCAGGATTTGCATGATGAATGGAAGCGCAGGCGTGAAGCGGGAGAGAGCGCGGATATTACAGATGACATTGTGTTCGAGGTGGAGCTGATCAAACAGATTGAAATTAATATCGACTACATTTTGATGCTGGTAAAAAAATACCATGATACCCACTGCGAAGACAAGGAAGTGCTGATTACCATTCATAAGGCCATTGACGCCAGTCCGGAGCTGCGAAGCAAAAAGCAGTTGATCGAAACCTTTATCGCAGGCATCAACGATGCCGATGATGTAATGGGAGAATGGCACAGCTATGTGGCTTTTCAGCGCAGGCGTGACCTGGAAGCCATCATCACGGAAGAAAAGCTGAAGGCGGCAGATACCCGCAAGTTTATGGAAAATGCATTTCGTGACGGTGAAATGAAAACAGCCGGAACAGACATTGATAAAATTATGCCCCCCGTTTCCCGTTTCGGCGGCGGCAGAGCGGAGAAAAAGCAAGGTGTTATCGACAGGCTGAAAACATTCTTTGAAAAATATTTCGGTATTGGCGGCTCTGCTTCCTTTACCGAACCGGAAGAGAAAGAAACGATAGGTGAACCGGATTAACATCACAATCCGTCATCGGCTGATGTAAAAATACCATATGGAAGCGATACCAATCTATAATTGTGGAATGACCACGCAGAAGCATGATTGCTTTCGCGTGGTTTTTTGCTGTTTCTTTTTGACTGATGTTATGAGTTCTTCGCGCCGTCTTTTCTATAGTTTCAGAAGCAGGCGGGAATAAAATTCCAGCAAAAACAAATCGTCATGATTGGAGAGGGAGCATTCCGTAAGCTGCTCAATTTTTTCCAGGCGGTACAGCAGGGACTGACGGTGCAGATGCAGCTTTCTGGCTGTCAGACTGGCGTTATAGCTGCATTTTAAAAATGTTGTCAGGGTTTCCATTAGATTCATGCCCAGAGCGTTTGTCCTGTCGTTTTCAAGCAGATTCCCCAGCGTTTGATGAGCCTGCTCCTTCAGGTGGCTATTGTCCGCGGTTTGAAAAACGAGACTTGTAATACGACTCTCCTTGTATGTAAGCCGCCGCCCGGGCGTATTTGATAAAATGCACTGTTCCAGTGCGAGAGCCGCTTTCTTATACTGCTGGGAGAAATCCTGGGGCTTGGGAGGAATCTCTCCTATGCCCCAGAAAAATTCGTATTCGGGATAGTTTTTTAGTAAAATGGCCTCCAGCGTGTCTAAAAATTTGTTGATACCCGCTGTTTTGTCCGCATCAACATACATCAGAAAGGTATCATCCTTCAATGTAATCAGCAGGCTCAATTTTTCCGCCTCCGCCTCCGCCAGTATTAAATTTTCAATTGCCGGCATGTTGGGAGAAAAGGAATGCACAAATGCCTTATGACCCTGGCGGCGGTTTTTTGAATATGCCTGAAAAAGGACGGCGGCATAGGAGGCGCTCAAATGAAATCCAAGATTCTGCCCGTCCAGTATGAGCTTGTCAATATCATCACCGCTGCTGTGGGCAAGCTTCCAGATAAAGTCATTTTTAATCCGAAGGCTGGTCAGATTGATCACATCCTCCTTATTAAACCACAAAGAGAGCGGAATACTGAGGTAGCCAGGAACAATTATTTATACGGCGACGGAACTGCTGAATGGTATGTCCCCGTTTTTGGCCGGCGTCGGTGTTGTTTTCATTGTCAGTATTATTAACGGCTTGATCCCCTCCGGCAGCGGCAAAGGCGCTTTGCTGGCACCCATTATGGTTCCCATTGCCGTTTCACTGGGATTGACTCCTCAGACAACTGTCCTTGCGTATCAGTTTGGCGACGGTATAACGAATATGTTATGGTTTACCTACGGAACCTTTTTAATTTTTCTGAACTATGGCAAGGTTCCCCTTAACAAGTGGTATCGGTTTTATCTGCCGCTGATGTGTGTGTTCTTCGCGGTAGCGGTAATCTCGGTGGGAATTGCGATACAGATAGGATATTAAAATACGGAAGGGAGTCCGGTTTATGAAAATTTCAGCGGAAATCAGAGAAAAAGAGGAGGAACTGATTGCCCTTAGAAGGGATTTCCACATGCATCCCGAGATAGGACTTCAGGAATTCAGAACCTCTGAAATCGTGTTAAATTATTTAAAGGGACTTGGCCTTGACGCCAAAAAGGTTGCGCAAACAGGGGTTGTGGCTACCTTGTACAGCGATACAAAAACAGACAGAACAATTATATTGAGAGCCGATATGGATGCCCTTATGGTGCAGGAGGAAAATGACCTGCCCTACAAATCCCTAAATGATGGATTTATGCATGCCTGCGGACATGACGGACATACGGCAATTCTGCTCATTGTTGCGAAAACATTATGTGAGAACAGGGAGAATCTGAAAGGAAACGTCAAATTTGTATTTCAGCCCAATGAGGAAGTTGCGGGAGCAGGACTGATGGTTGCGGAGGGCGTGCTTGAAAATCCAAGGGTTGAGGCGTCCTTTGGACTGCATCTGTGGAGTCCTCTGAAAACAGGCGTATTAGGAGTTAAGGCCGGGCCGATTATGGCGGAAATGTATAACTTTAAAATAACGCTGAGCGGAAAGGACGGACATACATCGGCGCCTGACCAATGTATAGACCCTATCATATGTGCCGCAAATATAATTCAATCCCTGCAAACCATTCAGACAAGGGAAATCAATTCCCTGAAACCTACGAATATTATGTTCGGCAAAATCAGCGGGGGTTCCTCCACGAATGTGATACCTAAGAGTGTAGAGCTTATTGGATCTCTCAGATATTTGTATGATGGCGGCAAGGATTCTCCCGAATGTCCGATGGAGAGAATGAAGAGAATTGTGGAGGGGATTTGCCTGGCACACAGAATACAGGCGGAAATAGAATTTGAGGTGAGCAATTACTTATTGAGCAATGATGAGAGGGCAATTGGGTTTATGAAAGATAAGGTTTTGCCCAAAATGGACGTAAGGCAAAATGAAATGACAGAGTACCAGTGTCTTACAGGCGAGGATTTTTCCGAATTTTCCAATCATAATGGCATACCGGGTGCGTTTTTGTTTGTGGGAACGGGAAACAGGGAGAAGGAAACCGATAAACCGCACCATTGCTCTCGATTTAACATTGATGAGGATTCCTTGATGATAGGCGCTGAGCTTTTGAAAAATATTGCTCTGGAATATTTCGACTGAGGGCGGTGAGCGGCATAAAAAGAGGCATATGACAATGCCTCTTTTTTGTTTTCAACGCAATAGAAAAAAGGTGAAGCCATTTCATCCGTTATAACTAAGAGGAGTAGGGCGGCCGGCCTTAAAAAACGCCTATGGAGTGCGCCATAAAAAACAGCATTAAGGAAACGGATTGAATACAAAAACAATTCCATCCGTAAAAATAGCCACGCTGCGGCTATTTTTCATCAATGCCAAAGGAGGGTGGCTGAGGGGGATAAAACCTCAGGGATTGCATGGTCGATTATCCTATTTCAATATCTGTGGACACGAGTGTTCTTTTTATGTGTCCTATGCCAGACAAGGGGCCTGAAACGGCTGTTTTCTTGTGATGTGTAATTCTTGCCAATGGGGAGGGGAAGGGGTATAATGGAAAAAAATAATCAGCGGCTTCCGCTCTTTTATCACTGTCTTTGCATAGGGTGTATGATGCAGTATAAGTATCGTCAGATGTATCCGATAAAAATATAAAAAAGCATGTCTATGTGAATGGGGCTGTTCCTGCGAACAGAAGGGCCTTATGCCAATCTGCTCGGCGCCAGGCTTTTTAGGCACGGAGACTGCTCTTTCGGCTGCTTTTTATTTGTGGAAGGGATTCCATTTGTGCTGCGGGGGTTCTGCGTTCACTTGACGTTACTGTGGTTTGTGGACGTTTTGTCATTTTTAAATTTTGCATGGAGGAAAAGGGAATATGGAAAAATTCGATTTGCAGGAAATTTATGGAGTAAATGTTTTCAATGATGCGGTTATGAAGGAACGCCTGCCAAAGGAAATTTATGCGGGGCTGAAATACTCCATACAATCAGGAGAAACACTTCAGGCTGAAATTGCGGATATTGTGGCGAACGCAATGAAGGACTGGGCAATGGAGAGGGGGGCGACGCATTATACCCATTGGTTTCAGCCTATGACGGGAATTACTGCGGAGAAGCATGAAGCCTTTGTCACTCCGTCAGGCGAGGGAAGGGCCATTGCTGAATTTTCGGGCAAGGAGCTTATAAAGGGGGAGGCTGACGCTTCAAGCTTTCCGTCCGGCGGCTTGAGGGCCGTATTTGAGGCAAGGGGCTATACCTCCTGGGACTGCACCTCCCCGGCTTTTTTGAAGAGAGATGCGTCGGGGCTTATACTGTGCATTCCAACGGTATTTTGTTCCTACACCGGAGAGGTGCTGGACAAAAAGACGCCTCTGCTTCGCTCTACGGACGCTCTGAATAAGCATGCTCTGCGTATTTTGCGGCTTTTTGGCGATACAGAGACAAAAAAAATTGATACGTCAGTGGGCCCGGAGCAGGAATGTTTTTTGATTGACAAGGAAATGTATAAAAAAAGGAAGGACATCATTCTGACCGGCCGTACTCTTTTTGGTGCTGTGCCTCCCAAGGGGCAGGAGCTGGACGATCACTATTACGGCACCTTGAAGGAAAGAGTTTCCTGCTTTATGAGTGAGCTCAACAAGGAATTGTGGAAGCTTGGCATACCTGCCAAAACAAAGCACAACGAGGCGGCGCCATGCCAGCATGAGCTTGCGCCTGTTTTTGAAAATGCCAATCAAGCGACGGATCATAACCAGCTGATTATGGAGTATATGAAGAGAATAGCGGGACATTATGACCTTTACTGTCTTCTCAACGAAAAACCCTTTGCCGGCATAAATGGATCGGGTAAGCACAATAACTGGTCAATTTCTACGGATACAGGCAAAAACCTCCTTGATCCCGGCAAAAAGCCTCATGAAAATAAGTTGTTTCTGCTTTTTCTTGTGGCGGTCATGAAGGCGGTTGACCTGCATGCGGATCTCATGCGTGTTTCCGCCGCCAATCCCGGAAATGATTACCGCCTTGGGGCCAGCGAGGCGCCGCCCGCCATCATTTCCATGTTCTTAGGCACGCAGCTTGATGATATTCTGGAGCAGATAGAGAGGGAGGATCTCTCCAACAGTATTCAGGGAGAGAATATGTCTATCGGAGTCAGAACGCTTCCCTCCTTTAAAAAGGATGTTGCGGACAGAAACAGAACCTCGCCCTTTGCGTTTACAGGTAACAAGTTTGAGTTCAGAATGCTGGGATCGTCAGACTCTATCGCCTGCACGAACTATATCCTCAATACCATTGTGGCTGACGTTCTCGACGAGTTTGCAGGAGAGCTTGAGGAGGCGGAGGACTTTGACCGCGCTGTCATGGCGCTCATAAAAAAGACAGTGAAGGAACATAAGCGAATTGTATTCAATGGAAACGGCTACGGAAAGGAATGGGAGGAGGAGGCCAAAAGACGCGGACTTCCCAATATCAAGTGTATGCTGGAGTCCATCCCCGCAATCAAGTCGGAAAAAGCTGTAAGGCTTTTTGAAAAGCATGGTGTGCTGACAAGGGTTGAGTGTGAGGCGCGGGCTGATATTCTCTATGAGGAGTATATCAATCAGATTCATATCGAGGCAAGGACAATGATTGATATGGCCTCCAAGCAGATATTGCCGGCGGTTATCGGTTTTACAAAGGAATTGGCAGTTACCGCGGAGGCTAACGCAAGATTGGGTATAGAGGCGGCGGTGGCGAAAAAGCTGTTGAAAAAGATAAATGAAAAGCTGAATGAAATGGATGAAGCTCTTGACAAGCTTTGCGGTGCAGTGGAGGAATCCTCCAAAATCATGGATAAAGCGGAGAAGGCAAAGGCATACAGGGAAAAGGTATTTTTTGCCATGGGTGATTTACGCCGCCCTGCAGATGATTTGGAAATGCTTGTGGACGAGAGGGTCTGGCCTTTCCCAACCTACGGCGAACTGCTTTTTTATACAGACAGCTGGGGCTCTGTTTCGCGGCCATAAGCGCCTGTTAAACAGGAAGGGCGGCGTGAGGAGGATGATACGAAGGCCATACAGTCCTTTGCCAGGTTCTTTTCCGTCTGTTCCGAAATTGAAAAAACGGAGCTTTTGTGGTATCGTAACAGTAAACTCAGCGGAGAACCTCGAAACCTACGGTTTCAGCCTGCTTTTTCCGCTTTTATGGTATAATAACGATAAATTTCAGCGGAGATACTCATAAACCTGCGGTTTATTCG
>JAHZDZ010000027.1 GCA_019422105.1 Bacillota bacterium
GAAAGGAAAAGTTCTGACTATGAATCCCGAAGATAGACGGGACGGTCATAGACCGCTTTTCCCGAAAGGAAAAGTTCTGACTATGAATCCCGAAGATAGACGGGACGGTCATAGACCGCTTTTCCAGAAAGGAAAAGTTCTGACCATGCGTTCGGGTCTCTCGCGGTTATACAAACCGCTGGCGGTACCAAACCTCTCGCGGTTATGAACCGCTGGCGGTACCAAAGATAAACCATCCTCGGATCCGGTGAGTCGGTCTGATTTTTCAGATAATATTAAATTAGAAAATAATACTTTGAAAAATAGGGAAAAAAAGTCCTGTGTAAAATGCATTTTTACACAGGACTTTTATATTTTAGAATGATACATATCTTTTTACAGCAGTACCAAAAACACTTTTATAAAAAGCTGTCGGCTGCCTACAGCTTGGTACCGCATTTGGGACAGTATTCAAAGCCGTCGTTTAACTCATAATGGCAGTTGGGACAATATTTTGTCTTTTTTCCAGCAAGGATAGGCGTCAGATCACTTTGGCTGATGATTACTTTATCACCATGCTCGATTGCTCTGCCTGTTTCCTCCCTTAAAGCGTAAAGACTCTGACAGCAGCTAAGCTGTACATAATATTTTTTGCCCCACCGTATAAGAGGGATAAAAAACGCGCTGAAACAGGAATAAACCATATACACGTCAAAACGCCCGAAGCTGCCGCATTCAGGACAAATCTCCGTCTGTATATGGGAAAGCTTACTTTCCTTTTGGCTGATGCCGAATATACCAATAAAGAACACAATATCACCCCTCACTCTGTTTTTCTTTTCTCTATTTTAGCAATAGAAGGACAAGGAAGCAATCCCATAATTTTATATGTTTTTTATCGCATAAAGATTTTACATATCATAATTTACATGATAAAATAGAAAATAATGGTCACCAGGCAGTATAAAGAGGCTTATCAAATTATGAATAGATTGGAAGGGAATAAGTTCATGGGAATGATAAAAAGACTTTTTGTGGAAAAGAAACCCGGATGCAATGTTGAGGCAATGCATTTACTTACGGATATCAGGCAAAATCTTGGGATTGCCAATCTTTCGGGCGTAAGGATATTAAACAGGTATGATATAGAAGGCATATCGGAAAAGGATTATGAGAGTGCAAAAAATACTATTTTTTCTGAACCTCCCGTTGATTTTGTTTATGAGGAGACCGCTCCTTTTGCGGAGGATGAAAGTGTTTTTGCAACGGAGTATTTGCCCGGACAATACGATCAGAGGGCGGATTCCGCCATGCAGTGTATCCAGCTTATTTCCCAGGCGGAAAAACCGACAATTGCAGTTGCCAAGGTGTATGCTCTGCAGGGAAATCTCAGCGGCGAGGAAATAGTAAAAATAAAGAATTACTGTATTAATCCTGTGGATTCCAGACAGGCGTCCTTGGACAAGCCCGAAAGTCTTGCCATGCGGATGGAATATCCTGAAGACGTGAAAGCATTTGAGGGTTTTATTGATAAGACAAAAGAGGAAATGATTGCCTTTCACGATGAGTTGGGAACGGCTATGAGTGTGGAAGATCTTTTATTTTGCCAGGATTATTTTAAGAACGTAGAGAAAAGAAATCCTACTGTGACGGAAATCAGAGTGATAGACACCTATTGGTCTGATCACTGCCGCCATACTACATTCCAGACAAAAATAGACAGTATTCAGATAGAGGACGGATATTACAGTGCGCCTATAGAAAACGCCCTTTCCGCATATAAAGAGGAAAGGAAATTTGTATACGGCGACAGGGAAGAGGCGAGAAATGTCACATTAATGGATATTGCTGTTTTGGGTATGAAAACGCTCAGAAAAAGGGGTGTTCTGGATAACCTTGATGAGTCAGAGGAAATCAACGCCTGCTCTATTGTGGTACCTGTGGATATCAATGGCCAGAAGGAAGACTGGCTGATAATGTTTAAAAATGAGACACATAACCATCCTACGGAGATAGAACCCTTTGGCGGTGCGGCTACGTGTCTTGGCGGCGCAATCCGCGACCCGCTTTCCGGCAGGGCCTATGTTTATCAGGCAATGCGTGTAACAGGTGCGGGAGACCCAACAGTAAATGTCAGTGAAACGCTTTCCGGCAAACTGCCGCAGCGAAAAATTACAACGGAGGCGGCAAGGGGCTACAGCTCCTACGGCAATCAGATAGGGCTTGCCACTGGGCAGGTTTCAGAGGTTTATGATCCGGACTTTGTGGCAAAGCGCATGGAAATCGGTGCGGTAATTGCGGCTGCGAAAAAAGAAAACGTGATACGTGAGGTTCCTCAAAAGGACGATGTCATTATATTGACAGGCGGCAGAACGGGACGTGACGGATGCGGCGGAGCCACAGGATCTTCCAAGGAGCATACGCTGGAATCCATAGAAACATGCGGCGCCGAGGTGCAAAAGGGTAATGCGCCTACGGAGAGAAAGCTGCAAAGATTGTTCCGCAACTGTGAGGTTGCTAAAATGATAAAACGCTGCAACGACTTTGGCGCAGGCGGTGTTTCCGTTGCCATAGGAGAGCTTGCGGATGGCTTGAGAATTAATTTGGATGAGGTTCCAAAAAAATATGAGGGTTTGGATGGCACCGAATTGGCTATTTCCGAATCCCAGGAGAGAATGGCAGTCGTAATCGCAAAGGAAAACGTGGATAGATTTATACAGTTTGCCAGAGAAGAAAATCTTGAAGCCACTCCAGTTGCGGTTGTGACGGATGACAGAAGGCTACAAATGCAGTGGAGGGGAAAAAATATCGTCGATATTTCCAGAGATTTCCTCGACACCAACGGCGCGGTGCAAAGAACAGACGTAACGGTCAAGATGCCTGTGAAGGGCGGTTTTTTTGACGAGCCCTGCATAGACGGGAAAACAATAGAGGAGGATTTAAAGGAAGCGTGGCTTTCTAATTTAGGCAGACTCAATGTCGCCAGCCAAAAAGGGTTAGTCGAGCGCTTTGATGCAACCATTGGCGCCGGAACTGTTTTAATGCCCTACGGCGGCAAAAACCAACTGACCCAGCCGGAGGCTATGGCCGCTAAGGTTCCGCTGCTGGAGGGAGAAACGACTACCGCTACATTAATGAGCTATGGATATAACGCACAGCTCTCCAAATGGAGTCCTTTCCACGGAGCTGTTTATGCTGTGGTTGAATCTCTGGCGAAGATAGTTGCGGCCGGCGGAGACTACAGAAAAATCAGGCTTACTTTTCAGGAATACTTTGAGAAGCTTGGCGAGGATCCAGCGAAATGGGGCAAGCCCTTTGCGGCTTTGATTGGCGCCTTTCAGGTACAGATGGAAATGGGTGTTGCGGCTATCGGCGGCAAGGACTCCATGAGCG
This sequence comes from Bacillota bacterium, assembly GCA_019422105.1. Classification (GTDB taxonomy): domain Bacteria; phylum Bacillota; class Clostridia; order Lachnospirales; family Anaerotignaceae; genus JAHZDZ01. The sequence continues at coordinate 3,373 of JAHZDZ010000027.1, forward strand.
GCACCTTTATGGACAGGAATGTTCCTCCAACTCTGGTATCCTTTGCGGTTGATGCTGCCGACGTATCAGATATTATATCCCCTGAATTTAAGGAAGCCGGCAACACAGTTGTCTATCTGCCAGTAAAACGTGACAAATACGATATTCCTGATTTTGATTATTTAAAGAGGATGTTTGATTTTATTCACGGCTATATCAAAAAAGGTATCTGTATTTCTGCCCACACTGTGAGAAGCGGCGGAATTGCGGAGGCTGTCACAAAAATGGCTTTCGGTAATGGCATAGGCCTGAAGGTAAATTCTGATATTGAACCTTCTGCTTTCTTTAAACCGGATTACGGTTCCTTTGTCATCGAAATGGCAGACGCGAAAGTGATTGATTTTAATGGTTTAGACGCCTGGATTTTGGGAGAAACTACAAAGGAAGAGGCCATTTTTATACATGATGTGGAAATTCCCTTGTCGGAAGCACTGGAAAGGTGGCAGGCGCCTCTTGAAAACGTATTCCCAACCAGGGTAGAAAAGTCCGAAAGGGATAAGCTTGAAATAAAGCCTTATTTTGAGCGAGAAAAGGCACACAGGGGAAGTTCTGTCGTACGCCCGAATGTTTTCATCCCCGTATTCCCAGGTACCAACTGTGAATATGATTCCAGAAGGGCCTTTGAAAAGGCGGGCGCATCGGTAGAGACTTTGGTAATCGCCAATATGGATGTGCAGTCTTTGGATGCATCCATCAGGAAAATGGAAAAAGCAATCCGCCAGTCACAGATCATTATGCTTCCGGGAGGCTTCAGTGCAGGGGATGAGCCGGACGGCTCCGGCAAATTTATTGCGGCGGTATTCAGAAATCCGATTGTGAGGGAGGCGGTTATGGATTTGCTCCATAACAGGGACGGCCTTATGCTGGGTATCTGCAACGGTTTCCAGGCGCTGGTTAAGCTTGGACTGCTTCCTTACGGCACTATCGGTGATATAGATGAAAACAGCCCAACCCTGACATACAACGAGATTGGAAGACATGTTTCCTGCTTTGTAAACACAAAAATAGTATCCAACAAATCCCCATGGCTTTGGGAAGTGGAGCCGGGCGATATTCATACTGTTCCGGTATCTCATGGCGAGGGACGGTTTATTGCGCCTCAGGAGATTTTGGACAGGCTGATTGAAAACGGACAGGTGGCGACACAGTATGTAGATCCATCTGGCAATCCAACCTACGATAACAGATATAATCCAAACGGCTCTATGATGTCCATTGAAGGCATTACAAGTCCTGACGGCAGGATACTTGGCAAGATGGCCCATTCTGAGCGTATTGGCAGAGGCTTATATAAAAACATAGAGGGAAATAAAGACCAGAAGATTTTTGAATCCGGCGTAAATTATTTCAAATAAATCGGAGGTGTTCACATGAAAATAACAAATTTGGTATTGAGTGCTGTTTCTCTTGCGGTGTCAGCTGCACTGCTGGCCGTTTCTATTATTCATTTAATCAGACAGGATTACTGATGAAAATCCGGTGATAAACGATTGACTGCTATTTAGAGGGTATAGTAAAACCTGAAAGCGGCGGTAAAGCCAATAAATATAAGGCTTTACCGCCGTTTTCTTGCGTTTAGAACTATGCTGTATAAATAATTCGACCGCAATTTGGAGCAACCTCCGAAAATAATTAGGATACAGGAGTTATTTTTCATTGTGAAATTGCATAAGAATAAGAGGTTCTGCAAATACTACATACAGTATGTTTTTGAAATAACAACGTGCTCCGTTGCAGTAAAGGGTTTATCGAATTGTATCGTATTGAATACTTGAAGGCCATGCTTGGAAACAGAATTTTTATTTTATGGTATATTTACGAGTACAATCCTGCCGGTGGTTTGTTAAAATCGTATACTTTTAAAAAAATTTTTATTTATTTTAACCAATAAAGAATAGTAAAATCCCTTTTCCTGTCTGAAATTTTATTAGAAATAATTAACAGAAAATGGATGTACAATCGTTTTTATTGTGTTATAATGTAGTAGAAAAATAAACAAAGTTATAAAGTCATTTCAAATTAAATTATATTAGGAGGAATGAACAAATGGTAAAAGTAGGTATCAATGGTTTTGGACGTATCGGAAGGCTGGTATTCCGTGCCTCTCTGGATAAAGAGGGCGTAGAGGTAGTAGCTGTCAACGACCCATTTATTGACCTTGACTATATGGTATATATGCTGAAATATGATTCTGTACATGGACGCTTTAAAGGCGAGGTCTGTGTAAAGGGCGACAAGCTGATGGTAAACGGCAGGGAAGTCACTGTTTTCAGCGAGATGGATCCTAAAAATATTCAGTGGGCAAGCGCAGGTGCTGAATATATTGTAGAATCTACAGGTGTATTTACAACAACGGAAAAGGCTTCCGCTCATTTTAGCGGCGGTGCGAAAAAGGTTGTCATTTCTGCTCCATCCGCAGATGCTCCAATGTTTGTTATGGGTGTAAATAATGATAAATATACCTCTGATATGAAGGTTGTTTCAAATGCCAGCTGTACAACGAACTGCCTTGCGCCTCTCTCAAAGGTTATCAATGATAAATTTGGTATTGTAGAGGGATTGATGACAACAGTTCACTCTACAACTGCAACACAAAAGACGGTTGACGGACCATCCAAAAAGGATTGGAGAGGCGGCCGTGCAGCAGCAGCAAATATTATTCCTTCCTCAACGGGCGCTGCCAAGGCTGTAGGAAAGGTAATTCCTGAATTAAACGGCAAGCTGACAGGTATGTCCTTCCGCGTGCCTACTATTGATGTATCCGTTGTTGACCTTACATGCAGGCTGGAAAAGAAAGCTACCTATGATGAGATTAAAGCGGCAATGAAGGAAGCAGCAGAAGGACCGCTTAAAGGTATTCTTGATTATACTGAGGATGACGTTGTATCCTCTGACTTTATTGGAGATGCTCATACCTCTATCTTTGACGCAAAAGCAGGTATTTCTTTAAACGAAAACTTTGTGAAACTTGTCTCCTGGTATGACAATGAGTGGGGCTACAGCAATAAGGTTGTTGATTTAATTCAGCACATGGCAAAGGTTGACGCTCAGTAAACGAAATTCTAAAAGCGGTATGCCCATAAGGGCATACCGCTTTATTTTTGTAAAAGAACAGATGAAAGTGATGGAAAATCTGCCCCCAAAAAATATCACATGGGGGATTATAAGAACGGGTGGTAAACAATAAAAGCTTTCTATGTAAGGCGGCTTGACTTAAGAAGGCAAAATGTGAGCTGTAATTGTAGTCTTAAGGAGGACGCCGAGGTTGTGTGGCATAAGGAAAGCAATAGGATTCCAATAAGCAAAGAAAGCTTGATTAATCAAGCTTTCTTTGCTTCAAATTATTCTTATGGCACCTACCATTACAGAGCTTTGTTTTCAGGTTTTACAGAAAAAAGATTTTTTGATATTTCTTTGATAATTTATATTGCTGGAAATAAAAATGAAAACTATAAAGAATTATCTTACAGTGTTCGTTATCCTGCCGATTTTTTCTATTTCGCATACAACGGTATCTCCCGTATTCAGGAACCTGGGAGGATCAAAGCCCATTCCCACACCAGCGGGCGTGCCTGTTGCAATGATGGTACCTGCTTTCAGTGTCATACCCTGTGTCAGCTCATGAATCACATAGGCGATATCATGTATAAACATATCAGTGCGCGCGTCCTGTCTCAGCTCACCATTTACATAGGATTTAATTGTTAGGACAGGAGGCGCAGGTATGTCCTCTGCGGTTACAATACAAGGTCCCATAGGAGCAAATCCGTCCAGGCTTTTGCCGAATGTCCATTGTTTATGTCTGGTTTGCAGTTCTCTTGCGGTAACGTCATTTAGGATAGTATAGCCAAACACATAATCATAAGCACTGTCAAGCGGCACATTTTTGGCATCTCTGCCAATGATAACAGCAAGCTCCGCCTCATAATCAAGAGTTGAAATGATGCCGCTGTGACTGGGTATTTCCTCTCTGTCCGCAACAGCTCTGTTTACTCTCTTTGAAAAATAGATGGGAAATTTTCTGTCTCCTGCAAAGGCTTCCTTTTTATATCTTGCGGATTCCTCCGCATGAGCCCAGTAATTGATTCCGAGGCATAGAATATCCTGCCTTGGTATCGGCACAGGTGCCTCCAGCTTCACGCTGCTGACAGGCAGAATACCATTTCCTGTACCCCTTTTAAGCAGGGAGGAGAGGACGTTTTTTTCTTCCTCTGTGATATTGGAGATAAGATCGTTCATGTCCTGAAATGAAAATCCGTTTTCATGAAGGGGCATTATTTTTGTGCCGCAGGGCAGTATGCCGCCAAGGTATTCTTTATTGCTTAAAGAGTATGTAACAAGCTTCATTAGAGCACCTCCTGGTAATTTATCAAGGTTAGATTTGCAGTTTTTATTCTGTAAGACAGCCGTTCTATGGCCGTTTTCCTTTTTTCATCATATCACAATGTATAAATGTTATCAAAAAAATTTTGCATAGGAGAAAGGGCGGAGGAGCGTATGAAACGAACAGAAGCTGATAATGGATTCTTCTGTCATAAGACCGAAGGTCAGAGTTATTGACTGCCGATTGTCTCTTTAGGGACGATAAAAAAGCAACGGGCTTTAAAACCCGTTGCTTATAACAAATACGGAGACGGTGGGATTCGAACCCACGTGCCGGAGTTACCGACAAACTGATTTCGAGTCAGCCTCGTTATGACCACTTCGATACGTCTCCAAAAATATACTTTTTATCACTTGCGTGATAAAACGGCATTTCATAAAAGGACTGATAGAAAATTCATTCAATCCATTAAAATAACCGAAACTATTTTTCATTATAGCAATAACAGATGAAAAAATCAATCTTTACCTTTCAAAGTTTCCATAATAATACATGAAAGGTTATATCAGAATGTCTTTGATTCGCTTTTTTGGTATAATATCCACGAAAAAGCAAGGCAGAAACAATAAAAAGCAAAGGAGAGAAGCTAAAAAGAAGCAGTCTGACTGTTTTACAGTCAAAGAATGTTTCTTTGAAGGTATCGCGACGTTCTCCGCTTTTATGGTATCATAACGACAAACTTCAGCGGAGATACTCATAAACCTGCGGTTTATTCGTACATTTGCTGCGCAAATA
>JAHZDZ010000028.1 GCA_019422105.1 Bacillota bacterium
CCCACCTGCCATTTCGGTAGGTTTTGGTGTGGCGCAGACGGCAGGGCAGGTTACTGATTGAAGATTTAACGTCTGAAAAATGGCGGTGTAAAGCCAAAAATCGCAACTTGCGTGTAAAAAGGCTACCATAAGTTTTAAACAGTAGGTTTTGGTGTGAATGAAAAAACACCAACCTACTGTTTTTTTGTATCACAACATACTTGAAAGGTAGGGCGGTGTCAAAAGAAAGGGTTGTTTTGACTATGGTAGAACGCAGAATTGATGATTTTTTGGTGGTGAGCACAAATAAAGGATTATCTAAAAGAACAGTTCAAAACTATCAGCACACATTATTGCTGATGCTCAAATATCTGAATGAAATAGGGGTTGTGGAAGAAAAACAGATAACAGCCGACACAATGCGGGACTATATGCGGTATTTGAAGCAACGGGGAAAATATACGGTAGTGATAAATGAGCAATCCCGTATTAGAAATAACCCACGGAACCGCACGGATATCGGCAAGGAGATACAGCCGTCAACAATTAACGGTATGTTGAAAAATTTGAGGGCATTTTTTAATTGGATGGTAGAAGAAAGGATTATTAAAGAGTGTCCCATTAAAAGCTCTATGTTCATCAAAACAGACCGAAAACCATTAAACTTTGTGTCTGATGATGCTTTTCAGGCTCTTATCAATGATTTGGATATTACGGTATTTGCTGAATTTAGAGATAAAATTATCATTCAGCTTTTGCTTGACACAGGTATGCGTATAGGAGAATGTTTGGCAATTCGTGTAACTGATTTGAAAATAGAGGAAAAAACAATTTTTCTTCCCGCCGAACATACAAAAGGAAGAAAGGACAGATATGTGTTTTTTGGAACGAAAATGGCACGCCAGTTAAAACGATGGCTGGAATACAAAGATAGAACACACGAAACGGATTTGTTGTTTTGTAATCGGAATGGTAATCCGCTGATTGTGAACCAATTTGATGCGAATATCCAGAAATATTGTAAAAGAATCGGGTTGGATGGTATTCATCCGCATACGTTCCGCAACAATTTCGCAAAGCGGTTTCTGATGAACGGTGGAGATATTTATACTCTTTCTAAAATATTGGGACACAGCAGTGTGAAAATAACAGAACAAGCATATTTGGATTTGACAACACAAGACCTACAAAAACAATACCAGAATTTTTCACCGCTGAATAGAATTAAAAGCTACTATTGAACTTGCTTGAAAAAGTAAAAAGTAAGTATGAAAAAGTAAGAACGAAGCAATAACAGAGTAATAACAAGCATCAAAAAGTAAGTTTTGTGTAAGCTGGTAGGCCGTTGGCCTACCAGCACCAAGAGGGAATGTGGTGGGGAAAGCTGGCAGGGCGGCAGCTGCATCAAGTGATAGCATAAAAAAACGTGTCGCAGATGCGACACGCCTTATTTTTTATCTTCTTTTAATCCGAGAATATAATCAGAGGAAACATGATAGTAGTTGCATAAAGTTATTAAATGCCGGATGGGCATTTCACTGGCACCGCGTTCATATCGGGCATACATGGTTTGAGACGTTCCCAATATTTCCGCGATTTCTGTTTGTGTTTTGTCTGCATCCTCTCGCAAATTGCGAATAATGCGGATATAATCCATGCATACCACCGCCTGTCGAAATTAGCGTAGCATAATAAATATATTTACTAATGCATTTAGTAAATATATTTACTATAATAGAGATGGTATCTAATACCTTTATGGGCTTGTGGCATGTTTTCAGTATCTGCGGCACGCCCCGATATTGATTTTAAGGAGGAAATGAAGCATGGATGAACAATGGGGAAAGGGAAAATTTTATTACTACTTGGGAGTATTCATTGTTATTGCCGGAATATTGGGTGCAATTGTTTTAGCTGTATCTTTGGGTGATGTTGGTTATGAACGAAATTGGGGCTTAACCATTGGGATTATTTTAGTGGGAAGTTTGTGGAGTATAATGCTGGGAAATGTTTTTACATTTTTTGGTTATTTGCTGGATGAAGTGTGCTTTATAAAAGAAAAACTGGATAATAAAGTTTCTACTGAAAAAACTTGAAAAGACTTTGTTATTGGTAATAACTCTAATAATGTTGCTCTATTAAGTAAAGAACTTGATTAAGTCAAAAACTTGACACAAGTCAACCATTTGACTTGTGGCCGCACTTGTGATAAATTTTTAACAAAAGGAAAATAGCTTTAAAATATAAGGCTTCACTTTAACCCAAAGCGGGGAGAGGTGAAGCCTTTTTACATAGATATTAAAAGAACGGGGGTGAAATAATGGAGTATCAGAGAACGATAGAGATGGATTTTACGGGCGATTTACAAGACTTCTATGCCCGCTACTTATTCCAGCAGCAGCTACAACAAAAGCTGGATGATACAATAGGAGATGTGTTGGAAGAATGCGAGGACGATATATACAAGAGCATTGAAAAGGCTTTGCGGTGAGCGGCGGCAAGTCAAGCATTTAACTTTGTATCTTTTGAAGCAGTCAAAGTTTTGACTAAAGTGGAGTGTTGTGGTATAATATAAATATAAAAGAATACTCCAAGATGATTTTATAGTTTTAGCATATAAGGCTTTGTATCTGTTGGACGCTCAAAAAGAGCCAGCAGCCGCAAAGCCTTTTTCTTTTGGTGTAGGGGGTGAGGAAATGAACAAATATTTATCCAGCGGGGACAGCGTAAGGGGCGTATACGCCCGTCAAAAGGCGCGAGACGCGGAGATACAAGAACGTATCTGGAAAATGCGTGTGGACAAGATGCTCTATTGGTTTGAGAATGAAAGGCCAATAGAAGAAATGACTGCGAATTTGAAAATAAATATTGAATAATGGCTGCGCGCGCGGGTATGTTTTGCCGGGGGTGTAGCCGCAGATTTTAAGCCGAAATTTGATATTTTGAATATTAGAACAGGGTATACGTCCCGACCTGTATAAACATCGGATGGTTCGCACAGCCGACCTAAAGGAGAGTGTGCCGTTAGTAGACCCGCTGGCGAATAGGAGCGAAACCGTTGGGAAACGCGATAGGCTTCTATAAGAGGTCGTTTCTATGTCTATTTACGTCAAAAAGGAGACTGAGGCCTTTAGCATTAGGATGCTATAAAAGTCGGGGGCGGTGCCTAATATCGTGGCTTTATTGCGTGGCACTCAATCGGGGTTACAGCCGAGGTTTGGATAATAGAGTAGTTTCACTATGGGATAACTATAACCAAAATCAAAAGAAACAAGGGGGGCGCAAATCAAGAGAAAGATAATAATGAAACTTTTCCCCCTTTCCCTTTCCTTTCCCTTTTGGTGGAGCCGCGGAGCGGCGAGCGGTTCGCCGCGAGCGAAGCGAGCAGCGAAGCCGCAATGAAGCAATAGACAAAGAGGGGGCTGGTTATGGGATACAATCTGTTTTTTCCCTTTTGAAAAGTTTTGGGGTAGACAAAGCGGCAAAGATTTTCCAAGAGAAATAAGAGGTTTCATAGCAAGATTTACAATGTGCCCGACCGCGGCGGGAAGGGTAGTGAAAAAGACCCGATAAAGCCTGTATTTAAGCCAAAAAATAGAGGTTGGCGATTGGCCGTAGACAAGTAAATATCTGGCTTTTACAATTCCATACTATATCAAACATTGTTATAATATAATCACAGCAAGGGAAACACGGTGGCCACCAAGAATCCCAAGCGAAAATAAAAAATTGAAAGCCGCTGATTATGTGGCAGAATGGAGATTTATTATGGTAGCCGAAAAGAACAATTTCACACTTATTTTTGATGATGCGAACAAGACGATTTATATTAACAGTGCTCTTGATAAGGCGCGCAGTATGGCAAACGGAGAAGCATTGAAGAAGATTGCGGATGCTAAAAACGTGTTCCCCGATTATGAAATCAAGGTTCTCGTAAAGCCGAAAAAGAAAAGCATCAGTGCGGAGTTTATCCAGAAGTATTTGGAAAAGAAGCCGGAGCTTTTGGAAATTTACAAAGAGATGTGCGAAGCAAAAGCCATCAGCACCAAAACGGCAAGGGAAATCAATCTTTATAAGTTCTCTCACATTAAAAAGTGGTTTTATGCTGTGTGTCCGGAAGTGAAAGGGAAAAAAGCGGTGGCCTTGGAAGATGTTTCGGCCAGTGAAAATAATACCACGATAGAAGAAGCCCGCAAGGCGTTTGCGGTCATTCGCGCGGAAGTCACCAAGAGCGAAGTTGAAGCAGTTGACGCGGTAGAGGTAAAAGGAAACTCCGGGGAAAATTTTGAAAAGGTAGCCTAAAGGCATGCGTGATGTTTGTAAGATAAGGGGCAAGGTTGTAAAAGACCTTGCCCTTTTCTTTTTGCCTGTTGGATGGTTCATGCTTTTTCATGGATTTTGATACTTTTTCAAAGCGGGCTATTACTTTTTGATGCTTTTTCTTACTTGATTTATATATTTTGATAGGGTGCTTTTGAATTCTCAAAAACGAAGATTTAAGAGAGAAAAAACAATACTTAAAAACAGGCATGATTTTGTGCCAAAAATCAAATCAAAACTTTTGTCAAAAACATATTTACAAAAATAACCGTTTATGATAAAATGGTGGTAAAGAAAGGCGGTGCGGATTTTGCGGTTAGGTTATGCGAGAGTATCAACAGAGAGCCAGAATTTGGACAGGCAGATTGATGCTTTGAACCAGTATGGCGTGGATGAAATCTATACAGAAAAGATGACGGGGACAAAGGCACACAGGCCAGAGCTTGACAAGGTGCGGCTAAGAGCACGGGCGGGGGACGCAATAGTGGTGGAAAGCCTTTCAAGGCTGGGCCGCAGCACAAAAGATTTGCTGAACCTATTGGATGATTTTGAAAGGAAAGGTATCCAATTGGTGAGCTTGAAAGAAGATATAGATACCGCCACGCCCACGGGCAAGCTATTGGTTACGGTTCTGTCAGCTTTAAGCCAGTTTGAAAGGGATTTGATTGTTCAGAGGACAAACGAGGGCTTAAAGGCTGCCAGAGCACGCGGACGCAAGGGCGGCCGACCAAAAGCCGACCAAAAGGCGGTGGAGAAGGCCGTCAAGCTATATGAAGCACAAACGCACAGCATTAAGGAAATAACACAAATCACTGGAATATCACAGGCCACGCTTTACCGGGCCTTAAAGCAAGCGGTGGAACCGTAGTTTTTTTAAGTTCCGTTTTATAAAAAAGTATTGTATTTTTGAGTTTTTTTATGTACAATCAATTTAGAATCACCATAACCTACGGCTTGAACTTACACCAACCTGTTTTACACAAAATGCCTCGAAAATGCTTTTTAAAAACGCGTATTTTCGGCGAAACACACAAAAATTTCCGCCACCTGCCATTTCGGTAGGTTTTGGTGTGGCGCAGACGGCAGGGCAGGTTACTGAT
>JAHZDZ010000029.1 GCA_019422105.1 Bacillota bacterium
ATATTTTGTTGGCAAACTAATTATACACCAAAGTGTCCTGTACGATATTTTTTTTTCTTAAAAAGTTGTAAAGTCGTGTTTATGCAAAGAAGAAGGGATATATTAATGAAAATCCATGGGTAAAAGAAGAATTAGATTATAAACGCTTATTATCCAGCCCTAGACGTAAACCATCTTCTGATATGGTATTCTACCCGGATGAGATTGAGGCATTGTCTGTAGCATTTGAGCGAGGTTATAAAGACAATGGCAATACAGCTTGTATAGGGCTGATGGTCAACTTTGACTTAGGACTTCGTATTGGTGAACTGTGTGCGCTGAAGTGGACTGATGTTGATTGGAAAAATGAGACAATATTTATTCATCGTATGGAGGATAGTTCCGGAGATGTGGTAGATTATGTTAAATCCGATTCTGAGGCAGGATATAGAGAATTAGTCTTGTCCGACTCAGTAATTAAATTATTTAAACGGATTAAGGAAGATAGTACCATATTGTCAGAATATATTTTCTGTAATGAAGTAGGTGCACGTAAAACCAAGCTTCAATTTCTAAATAAACTTAGAAGGGCACAAAGGGCGGTTAAATTTGAAAAAGAAAAAGGCTCCCACTGTATAAGGCGTACTGTAGCATCAAGAATGAATTCAGCTGGAATTGCTTTAGAAGAAATTAGGCGCTGGCTGGGACATACCGATTTAGAAACAACTCTCAAATATATCTATAACCCGTTCAGGGAAAGTGAAACAAATGAAAAGATCAAAAACAACTCTATATTGACTACAAATAAAAATTGTCTTCAATTGTCTTCAAAATTCAAAGTAGTATAAAAACAAAAATGTGCCAAAACCTTGTAAAATCAAAGGTTCCAGCACAAATATCCAGTGGAGACAACAGGACTCGAACCTGCGACCCTCTACACGTCAAGCAGATGCTCTCCCAGCTGAGCTATGTCTCCAACGAGACTAATTATACCATATAGGCGGGGAAGATGGCAAGCAGTTCTTGAAATAAACTATAAAGAGCACTCTGAGACCCAAATTATAAGCTGCTTCGGAGCCTTTTTCATATTGTGTATTGTTCTATTGTAATAGTTCTCGTGATATTATGAATGTCGGAAATATATCAAAAAATACAAGCATACTGACCGAACAAAGGGAATTATTATACACTTCTCCGTTCTATAAGTAATGGAGGGGGAGAAATGGAAAAAATATGGAAATATCTGGCCGCGGCAGGCCTGATGACAGTATTGGTACTGACGGCCTGTTATATTCGGCTGCCTGATTACAGAATCTATAAAGTATTCTCCTATAGCGGTTCGGATTTCAGAGAAACGGACCTGTATGTCATCGTATACAAACCTTGGCAGATTGACCATAAGGTTCAGGGAATTGTTTCCCGGCATAATGCGATGAATGGAACGCCTGACAAATTAACTGTGCGGCTCTATTACAATAAATATAATCTGGACAAGGGGAAGGATTTTTATAAGGCGATATTCGAGTACGGCAAAAGTCAGGTGACGGAGCCGCCTGGAGCATGGTAGAGAATTGGAGTGTACCGGGTTTTGGAATACAACAGCCAGAGAATGACGTCTGATTTTTTTGCATTTCATCAAGTCTGTTTTTAAATAAGTGTGTAACTATAGTCGGCTGGGTATTGTGGGCCTGTCTATTAAATTGCCCTTTGTGGCTGCCGCTATCCGCAGGGTTAAGCGGTAAAGAATTTTGGCATTTGGAAAGCAGCAGGATAAAAATTAGTCAGTAAAATAACGGGTACCGGATGCAACCGGGCCCGCTGTTTTCGTGTGATACCGTGCGCTATATTTGCATATTTTCATACCCATATAAGGATAACACAATGATTTTAGACAATCAAAAACCCACGCTGTTACGTTGTTTCCCGCAATTACGTGGATTTAAAAAAATGGAGACAACGGGATTCGAACCCGCGGTCTCTGCGTTGCGAACGCAGCGCTCTCCCAGCTGAGCTATGTCCCCATAGATTTGATTATAGCACGGCTGGGAAAAAATACAAGTTAAGTTTGAATTTTTTTACATATTTTTCTTCTTTTCAGGCCATACTGGTGTCAGAGAATACAAAGCCGTGCGAACAGACGGCGGACGGGAGACGGATATGGACAGATATGAAGAAGAAAAGCAGGCCAGAAAGAAGTCAAATGAAATGTTTAACAGCATTACTGAAAAGGTGAAGCCGGAGAACCAGAACCAGACCCATAATTCCAGGCGGGAAGGAATGGGGCCAAATACAAAGAGAAAACCATGTTAATATATAAAGCATCCGCTGTGATTGATGGTATCATATCACTGCGGATGTTTTTCTTTTTGATTTTTTTGGCGGATTTGCGGATGAATCACCGAATTTGTCTGTTTATCCACAATATTGTGGAAAATTCTGTTGATGATGTGCTATTATCTGATAATTGAAAGAAAAAAAGGGACTGTGCCAGACAGCGGTATTTCCTGTCTGGACGCAGTCCCCGGGATTGGAATTACTGGGCCTTATTTACAAAAGACTCGCAGTCTGTACATTCCTTCTTGGTTGGGTTCATTTCATGAGTTCCGACCTTGATGGCGT
>JAHZDZ010000003.1:0-120576 GCA_019422105.1 Bacillota bacterium
AGCTTGCAGTATTGCTTCTGTGCAGCCTGTTTTCTCCGCTTTTATGGTATAATAACGATAAGTTTCAGCGAAGATACATAAACCTGCGGTTTATTCGTACATTTGCTACGCAAATAGTCTGCACCCGAAACAATCTCTTGCAAGCATGCTTGCAGTATTGCTTCTGTGCAGTCTGCTTTCTCCGCTTTTATGGTATAATAACGATATGTTTCAGCGAAGATACATAAACCTGCGGTTTATTCGTACATTTGCTACGCAAATAGTCTGCACCCGAAACAATCTCTTGCAAGCATGCTTGCAGTATTGCTTCTGTGCAGTCTGCTTTCTCCGCTTTTATGGTATAATATCCGCGAAAAAGCGGAGAGAAGCCGAAAAAGAAGCGGCCGGACTGCATAGCAGGCAGCGAGTGATTTTTAAAGGCTTCAAGGAGCGACGCGACCGACAAAACCGAAGGTTTTGGAAGAACTCCGCGACAATTTATGGTATAATATCTTCAAAGAAACAAAGCGAAAGCAGTATAACGCAGGATAGACGGGGCAAATAAAATTTGCGGCGGATTATCTTTTTGCTCTACAGTGTATTTGGGAAAGAAAAAATAAACTTTATTTGAGTTTGCTTTAAGCCAGGGGCAAAATTATCAAAATAAACCTACAAGGGGAGGCGTATGACTATGAATTGTCCGGTTTGCGGGGCACAGGTTCAAAAGGGGCAAAAGTATTGTGAAAGCTGCGGCTTTCATTTGGAGAAGGGAAACGGCGGTGAAACGGTAAGTCCTGTACAGAAGGCAGGGGAAGACAAACACTATGGGCGAAATTCCCTTATATTTGGCATATTGAGCATTGCTTTAAACTATTCTGCTTTTGGATCGCTTTTGGTCGCCGTTATCCTTATGCTTGCTGTTATTATATGCAGTATTCTGGGCATCGTATTTTCAGCAAAGGGATGGAGAACAAAGGAGCGGGGCATGGCTGTTGGCGGTATGGTGTGCAGTATTCTGGGAATTGTTATACTGGTAATATCCTTCTGTGTTTCATTTCTTGTGTCCTATATGGCGGCATTTTCGTGATTAAGACTGTATTTTTATTCATTATGACAATTGTAAGCAAATAAAAAGTGTAGTAGAATATAAGCTGTTTTAAAATACATAATTTGGCGGTGTTTCCATTGGACATTAGAAAAAGGTTTAAGGATTATAAAAGAATTGTGGTGAAGGTAGGCACTTCTTCTCTCACTTACCCAAACGGTAGATTGAATCTACAGATGATTGACAGGCTGAGCTGGGTTTTAGGCGATTTGCGCAATCAGGGCAGGGATGTAATATTGGTATCCTCCGGCGCCATAGGTGTTGGCTCTGTACGTCTTAATTTTGCTGAAAGGCCCCGGGAAACGAGAAAAAAACAGGCGGCGGCAGCGGTTGGTCAGGCAACTTTGATGCAGATATACCAGAATCTGTTTAACCAGTATAATCAAAAGGTGGCTCAAATTCTGCTGACGAAGGATGATTTTAAGGAGGGCGAGAGGAAGAGCAATACCGTAAACACCCTGGAAACTCTTTTAGAGCTTGGTGTGATACCTATTATTAACGCCAATGATACCATATCAACCTTTGAGATAGAATTCAGTGACAATGACAGTTTATCCGCCAGTGTGGCGTCCCTTCTGAAAAGTGATCTGCTGATTCTTCTGACGGATATTGATGCACTGTATGACAGCGATCCCAAGGAAAATGAAAATGCGAAGAGGCTTTCCTATGTGGAGGAAGTGACAGAGGAAATACGCGCCATGGCGGGAGATGCGGGCAGTACCTTCAGTGTGGGAGGTATGGCGACAAAAATTGCGGCCGCGCAAAAGTGCAGAGAAGGAAATGTTGATATGGTAATTGCTGAGGGAAGTGACCCTTCTATTGTGGAAAAAATTGTGGATGGCGAGGATGTAGGAACTTGTTTCCACGGAAAGCTTTAAGTGGTAAAAACAGTGCATTGCCCCCAGAGAAAGGCTCTGGGGCTTTTTTTCTGTGCGAAACGAAAGCTTTGTACAATGTTTATACTTGGAGAGAGGGAGAGTGTCTGAAATAGGAAGAAAATATTAATAATACTTGGCGGCGGTAGAGCCGGAGAGAATACGGAGCAGCTGACAGATGCCTTTCGGAAAGAAGCGGAGGATGCAGGACATCAAACGGATAAGATAATATCCGCTGATTTAATTGTATTTGCGTCACCGCTTTATTTTTGGATAATTTCCTCCCGGCTGAAGGCGTTTATTGAACGGTTTTACTGTATGGCGCAGGAGGATGCGAGCCGGCCTTTTGGACGGTATAAAAATATCCTGTCGGAGACTGTGCTCTGCTTATGACTTCTGCTGGACGGCCTCAGATTGGCAGGACAGATTATCTTTTGCAGGCATATGAATTTGGAAAATCCATCTATGGGGCAGAGCATTAACATGCTTCGCCCTTTTTCTCATAGGGAGGAACAATCAGACTGAGGAGAAATCTTTCTGGACGGTCTAAATGAAAAGTCTCGTTAATTGTAAAGAATAATTAAGAGTTTTATGGTATAATAACGATAAATTTCTAGGGAGATACTCATAAACCTGCGGTTTATTTGCTGCGCAAATAGTCTGCATCCGAAACAATCTCTTGCAAGCAAGCTTGCAGTATTGTTTCTGAGCAGCCTGCTTTCTCCGCTTTTATGGTATAATATCCGCAACAAGCGGAGAAAGGCCGCAAAGAAAGCTTTATGACCTCTTGCGGGCAAAGAAGCTTTCTTGAAAGGTCTTGAGGAGTGAAACGACCGAGAAATGTGGAGCATTTCGAGGCTCTCCGCGTCAATTTATGGTATAATTTCAGCGGAGAAAGGCTTTTTGAGAAAGGGATGAGATAAGGAAATTTCAGCGGATGAAAACGACTGAGAAATACAGGTACTTACGGATGTTTTTCGTAAATTTATAAAATTGATAAAATAAATGAATGTTATATTTTGAATATACAAAAATGGTATAGGTACAGGCGGTAATCTGCGTGTCGGTTTGCGAAAAGAAAAGGGGGCGAAAAGGGTGTACTGTACAAAGTGCGGAAGGCTGATAACAGATGCGGGGAAGGGCTGTCTCTATTGTCAGGGCGCGGACATGGAATCGGCGAAGAAAAGTGGACAACATAATCCTTATGGGGAAAATCCATATGGATCTTCTCAAAGTCATGATAAAGGCTGTGAAAATGCACCGGATAGAGAAAAAGCCACTGTTTCCGACAGGCGGCCTGCATCCTTGGCAAACTCTGTCAGCCGGAGTAAAGACGGTATGACAAAAGGCGTTGTGGAATATGCGAAAAAGGCTGATGCCCGGACTATAGAAAGCGTACCGGTGAACCGCGGGCCATCCGCAGAGCGCCGTAAAGGGCGTATAAAAAGGGTTAATGACGATTATTGGGCTCAGGGGAAAAATCATGAGGAGGACAGCTATAACAGCAGAACTTCTGTCAAAACCACCGCAGGAACTCTGGACTACCGTGACGACAGGCAGACAGGGTATGCTTACCAAAGCGACTATGACAGGGACTGGAAGGAACAGCGGAAAAATGTCTGGCGGAATATGGGGAAAATGCTTTTGTTTTTGTTTCTTCTTTTGGTGCCATGGGGCACAGGTTTGTCGCTTCTGCTTGGAATTTTCTCTCTGCTGCCGGGGAAAAAAGACATGGTGGGTTATGGACGGAAGCTTTTATCTTTTGTATCTGTCATATTGCTTCTGGATGTTCTTGTCCCTTACCATTTTTTAGTGTATCCTTATTATTATGGCTTTGAGACCACGCTTTTGGCGAAGATAATGACAATACTGGAAAACATTGGACTGATGTTTTCGGGAATAGTATAAGAAGATGAGGAGAAAGGAGGTATTCTATGTATTGCAAAAAATGCGGCAGGTTTCTGGAGGATGCTTCTAAGGGATGTCCCATATGTGATGCAAAGGCAGATAATAACGGAAGTAACCGTCCGTCTTATCCGGAGACGGAGGCTGTGATGGGAAACGGCATGAAGGTAACGGTTGTGGCGGTGACGCTTCTGGTGCCGGTTGTTGGTCTTATATTTGGTTTTATAATGGCAATCGTATCTATGGGGCGTCCGGAAACGGATTACAGGTCGTTTGGAAAGGCCCTTCTGGTATTGTGTTTTATTATGTTGGGCGTCTATTTTATATGCTGTATTTTCGGCCTGCTGTTTTTTTATGCCATAGGAGATTCTGCGGAAAATTACTATTATTATGATACAATTTACCGTAATATATAAACAGGGAGAGGAGATGGGATTATGAGCTATTGTCCAAACTGCGGCAGAAAAATTGACGATGAAAATGTGGGCTGTACAGTATGCGGCTATAAGCCTGTGATTGAAGGGGAAATTGTCAGGGAAGAAGTTAAGACGGATGGAACTGACTTCAATTCTGATAAAAATAGGGAAACAGATCCCGGGTACCGTGAGTCCTTTGAGACGGAAAGACGGGAAAGATATGAGCCTAAGGAGCAGGGAACGATTAGTACGCCGTTAAAGGTGATTATTGTGCTTTTAGTCTTATTTTTACCCTTTGGCGTAATCGGCGGTCTTATAGCCGGCATTGTGTTCATGGGCAAAGACAATATTCCCGACAGGAGCTTTGGAAAGATTCTTGTGATACTTTGTTCCATACTGATTGCGCTGTGGCTTATCTGTGTCTGCGCCAGCCTGTTTTTGGGAGTGAGCACCGGCCACTACTATTATTAAAGGGCGGGCAGGGATATGCTGCATCAACTGTTTACCTTTATTGGAGGGGCTGTCTGCCACCAGCTGCCGGAGAGATCTATTATGGTCGGAGGAAAGCTTTTGCCCCTTTGCGCCAGATGTACAGGGATATATACAGGGATTTTCCTTTCTTTTGTTTGGATATGGTTTTCGGACAGAAAAAGAGGAAATCAAATTCCTCCAATGCCCGTTGTGGTTTTGCTGGCCCTTTCACTGGCGCCCTTTATGATAGATGGAGGCGCTTCCTATTTGGGATTGTGGAAAACCAACAATTTGATACGTATTTTGACGGGGATAAGCGCGGGATATGCTTTTCCGTATTTTTTCTTCTTAATTATGAATTATGATGTTTATGGCGACAACCGCGAACCTCTTGTAAAAAAGCCCCTCGAGGTTTTATGGCTTTTTTGCGCCGGAATTGTTTTTTCGGTGGCATCCTGGAGGGGACTGGGAAGCTATTATATAAATTCCTTTATTTTGGCGTCGGGCGTTTTTTTGATGTTCAGCGGGCTGCTTTCAGCGGTTTTGAAGGTGGCAAGCTCTTTTCCTAACCGAAAAATATATTGTATTTCCATGCCGTCTGCGGTATGCTTAATCTGTATTTTTTCAATGCTTTTTAAGGGAGGCACGGGCTTGTGAATAAGGCGGATATCAGAAAAAAGTATTTAGCTCTCAGAAACAATATTCCAAAAGAGATCAGGGAAGCGAAGAGCAGGGCGATTGTGGAAAAAATAGTTGGCCTTCCCCTTTATGAGGAGGCAGAATGGCTGTTTACTTTTATTAATATAGGCTCTGAGGCGGAAACCAGAGGATTGATAGAGAAGACTTGGTCGAAGGGGAAAAAAGTGGCGGTTCCCATTGCCGTCAAGGGCAGCAGGAAGATGTATTTTGTACCATTGTACGACTTTGACAGTCTTGTCAGAAAACCGTTTGGGGTGCTGGAGCCGGATGCTGATGAGACAATGGCGGTACTGCCCGGTGAAAACGATATATTTATTGTTCCGGGAGCTGTATTTGATATAAACAAAAACCGTTTCGGCTATGGCGGCGGATATTACGACATCTATTTCAGCCAGACCAATGTAAAGCATAAAATTGGTGTGGCCTTTGAAATACAGATTGCCAGTGAGGCGCTTCCGATAGAGAAGCATGATTATCCACTTGATTGTATTATAACAGAGGAAAGAATTATATAAGGCTTCGCGGTATGTGCGGGAGAGTTAGCGACGGCGGGAACAGTTCAGGAAAGGCAGGGAAGAATTCAAATGACAGATTTAGTTGCAATGGGTAAAAAAGCGGTTGAGGCTTCAGTGATTCTTGGAGGGCTTGCAACGCCGGAAAAAAACAGAATACTATTACAGTCGGCGCAGGCGCTTCTGGAAAACGGTGACGCGGTTTTGGAGGCGAATAAGCAGGATGTGGAGGCGGCAAGGGAAGCCGGCATCAGCGGTGCTTTTATAGATAGGCTGACATTAAATGATAAGCGGATAGAGTCAATGGCCTCGGGACTTCGGCAGGTTGCCGGCCTTAACGACCCTGTCGGAGAGGTTATTTCTATGAAGACACTTGACAATGGACTTATCGTTGGTCAAAAAAGAGTACCGATGGGTGTTATCGGCATAATCTATGAGGCAAGGCCAAATGTGACGGCGGATGCCTATGGTTTATGTCTTAAAGCGGGCAGTTCGGTTATTCTCAGGGGCGGAAAGGAAGCTTTTTTTTCAAACCGTGCAATTGTATCTATTTTTCAGGAAACCCTTCAACGCTGCGGATATCCAAGAGATTTTGTACAGATGGTGGAGGACACCAGCAGAGAAACAGCGACAAAGATGATGCGTATGAACGGATATATTGATGTGCTGATACCCAGAGGGGGCGCGGGCCTGATACAGTCTGTCGTGCAAAACTCTACAGTGCCTGTTATAGAAACGGGTGTGGGCAACTGCCATATCTTTGTAGATGAAAGTGCAAATCAGGAAAATGCCATAAACATTATACTCAATGCGAAAACGCAGAGACCGGGAGTTTGCAATGCCTGTGAGAGTATATTGATTCATGAGAAAATAGCGAATGAGTTTTTGCCGAAGGTTGGAAAGGCGCTCAGCGACAGAGAGGTAGAAATAAGAGGAGACAGCACGGTAACTTCTCTGGTGGAGGGAGCGCAGGCTGCCAATGAAGAGGATTGGGGCAGAGAATACCTGGATTTTATATTGTCCGCCAAAGTAGTAAGGGATGTGGATGAGGCGATTAACCATATCAGAAAATACGGTACAAAGCATTCGGAGGCAATCATTACCGAAAACTATACCAATGCCCAGAAATTTCTGGATAAGATTGATGCGGCGGCTGTTTATGTCAATGCTTCCACCCGTTTTACAGACGGCGAGGAGTTTGGTTTTGGTGCCGAAATAGGCATCAGCACACAAAAACTCCATGCGAGAGGCCCCATGGGGTTAAAGGAATTGACTACCACGAAATATATTATATACGGCAGCGGCCAAATAAGGCCGTAACTTCTTTGTTCTTATGCCAGCTGACGCTAAAATCGATTAGAAGTAAAAACTGTATGACAATAATTCAGAATGTAAAGGCATCCTGCCAGTAAAGACAGGATGCCTTTTTAAATAGAATAATCAATATAATTCCTTCGCGGACAGCTTCAGCAAACGAAGGTTTTGCATGGTATTGAAACGAATTTGAAAGGAATTTCCCTTTTGTGTATTATAAAGAAAAATACAGTTTTTCAATACATTTTTATTTTTGTCCAAAAGGAGAAGACGTATTTCATAGTAATCCGTCTGGCAATTTTTGTTTCTCGCGATAGTGCCGCGTATCGTCAAATAACTGTCTGAACCGGCATCTGAATCCCAACGGTAAGAGTATTCTGTGAAAGGGATCAGGGTACAAAAAAGTGTGTTTTCTTTTGGCACACGGATATGGTTTAGCATGACACAGTTTTTTTTGGATGCGGGAAGGGGAATATTATACCGCTTCTGAAAGGGATAGCGAAATCCCGCAGCGAAAACGGTGAAGGCGAAAAAAAGCGGAAGCAATGATTTCAGTCGTTTCCACATATGATATTTTTTTTGATATTTGTCAGAAAAATATTTTTCCATAGCAATCCCCCGCATAGGACGTCAGCATCTTATAAAAGTCAATGGAGCATTTACTTTATTGCAGTAAAGTCTGATATCAGTGTAGCATTTACATGTATATTTGTCAATTATAAACATCATAATGATAATTAAATATCTTGATGATTAGTTTATTCTATGATAGAGGTGATCATATGATATACGACCGTATCAGGCTTCTCAGGGAAGGAAATAATATGACCCAGTCGGATTTGGCAAAGTGCCTTGGAATTACCAGATCAAGTGTAAATGCCTGGGAAATGGGCATATCGGTACCGTCTACACAGTATATCGTGGAGTTGGCGGGCATATTTAAAATATCGACGGATTATCTTTTGGGGCTGAGGGAATCGCCTACTATGGATATTTCGGGATTAACGGAGAAGGATATTGCGATTGTGTACGCTTTGGTGACGCATTTGCGCTCCCTAAACAGGCAAGAGTGTTAGCGACATCAACCGGCATAGATAGTTTTCGCCGGCTCAGACAAAGTATATCCTACCGTGAAAGGTTTGAGATTTTAAAAGCGCAGCGGGAATGTAAGCAGGATAAGCGAAGAGATAGTTTTTGGGGAAGGGAAGTAAAATGAAAAAAGCAGGCTGATAAAAATATCAGCCTGCTTTTTTATTTTTTCCATGTTTGCAGTTTATTTTTTCTTGATAGGCCCTCTCAGAACACGTCCGGCAAGCTCTTCTGTCTGTTTGCCATCCTCCAGCGCAATTTTGCCGTTGACAACGACATGGAAAATACCTGTGTTGTACTGCTGGGGATTTGCGTAGGTTGCATTGTCCGCGATGGTTTCAGGGTCAAAGACAACAATATCCGCCGCATAGCCCTCCTTTAAGGTACCTCTGTCTGTAAGACCTAATCTCTGAGCAGGCATGGAGGTCATTTTTTTGACCGCCTCCTCGGTTGTCATTAGGCCCATTTTCCGCACATAGGTGTCGAAAATTCTTCCCTGTGTGCCGAATGCCCGTGCATGAGGCTTACCGATAGACAGAAGCCCTTCTGTGGAAAGGCTCATGGAATCTGAACCATACATACAGTCAGGATGCCCGATGATTTTTGCCACATCCTCCTCGTCCATAATGATTGTAACGACCTGAACTCTTGCTTTTTCCTGCATGAGTATTTCATAAATGGTCTCATAAGGATCCATTCCCTTGGCCTGTGCTACTTCCTCCAGTGTTTTGCCCTCCATCCATTTGTTTGCTTCCGTCATGACAGAGGCTATGATAACGCCTTTCCAATTTCCAATGGCAGCATAATAGTTCTGCCAGCCGGGAATGCCTGTTGCAATATCCTTTTTTATCTGTTCCTTGCATTTTTCATCCTGTATTCTTTCCATAAGCTTTTCAATACCGCCCTCTAATACCCATGGGGGGAGAAGAGCGGACAGGGACGTCATACCGGCTGTATAGGGATAAGCGTCAAAGGTAACCTCAATTCCTTCCTCCCTGGCAGCATTAATTTTTCCGAAGAGCTTGTCTATCTGATGCCAGTTATCTTTACCCATAAGCTTCAGATGGGAGATGTGAAGAGGACATTTCGCCTCTCTGGCAATGTAGATAGCTTCGTCAATAGCTTCAAAGATGTCGTCCGACTCACTTCTCATATGGGTACAGTAGTATCCTCCGTATTCTCCGATAACAGAGCTTAAAGCCGCCAGCTCCTCCTTTGGCGTATAAGCGCCGGGCATGTAGATAAGACCGCTTGTCAGGGCCCGTGCGCCCTCCTCAAAGCCCTGTATTACGTCCTGTTTCATGCGTTCAATCTGTTCCGGTGTTGCAGGTTCCTTGGAGAAGCCCATTTCCTTGATGCGGATAGCGCCCTGTGCCAGAAGAGGAACAACATTAATAGCCGGATTGTGCTCATCCACGTAGTCCAGATATTCCTTGAAGGTACTCCAGTGAAGCTCTAAAGGTGCAGGAATGGTTCCTACAATTCGGGTTCCCAGATAATCGATAAGAAGCTGCTTTTTATCCTCCGCCACCGGGGCAACGCCGATACCGCAGTTTCCGATAACATCAGTCGTAACGCCTGCGTAAATCCTGCTTCTTGCATAGCGGTCATAAATAATAGACATATCGGAATGAGTGTGTAAATCGATAAAGCCAGGTGCCACGGCAAGGCCGGCTGCGTCAATTACTTTGTCGGCCTCCTCTTTTTCTAAGTTTCCGATTGCCGTAATTTTGCCGTCCTTGATGCCGATATCGCCCTGATAGGCTTTGCTGCCGGTACCATCAATAATACTGCCGTTTATAATTTTTAAATCCAACATCCAATATCCCTCCATTTTATTAGTTAGTTTTTCATTGTTCTTCTATGTACAAATAAATAAAAATGGATAAAAAACAGTATATAGGTCACAGGTTGATTATAACATATGACATTTTGTTTTCCATCCTCCTATTCATTTATCATAATTTTAATCAAAAAATGAAATGATTTCAGCAATCTGTTATACAAAGGACGGAAATGGTATAACAGTTGTCAATATCGGTAAATTGACCGAGATAGTTTGGGGTAAGAGATGGAGCAGTTGAAATGAAAGCGCCGCCATGCTAAAATAAGTGAAAAGGGAGGGTATGGCATGAAGAAATGGACAGGTTTATTTTTGATGATTGTTTTGACGGTATCCCTGAGCGGCTGCGGGGCAAAAACGGTGGGTGAGGCGGATACACCAAAGTCGGAACAGGCGGGGGAGGATGAGCCCGAGGACAGTGAGATTGACTGGGAAGTCAGACAGTATACAGGGGTACAGTATACCTATGAGGTTCCTGCGGATTGGGAAGAGATACAGGAGATGACGGACGGTACAGGTGTGCAGGCCTTTTTTACAAAATCGAGTGCGGATTTGGATGCGCAGCCCTCCAATGTGATTGTAGAGGTTTTAAGACAGTTAACCGAAGAACAAAAGGGATGGGATTATACGGATACGCAGATGCAGGAAAGCTTCTACGAGTATGTCAAAACAGACCTTCTTAAAAACCGCCCGGGCGTCAGCAATACAGAATTCTCTGTTTTGGAAACAGTGAATGCGGTTGTCTATGTGGTTGATATGGAAAGGGAGACGGACAGCGGCAAGACGGCGCACCAGACCTGGTATTTTCCTATGGGGATGGATTATTCTATCATTCTTTACGCCACGGACTTGGGAGATGGAATAGTGCCCGATGTGAAGAGTGTAGCGGAGCATATCATTGAAACAATGGAAGCTCTTTAATGGAGTATGAATGACAATGAAAAGGAGACAGTGATTTTCACTGTCTCCTTTTCTACTATAAAAAACGCAAAATGATGTAAGCCTTTCAAAAGGACTGTCCTGATTTAAAAAGCCAGCATAGCACGAATTTTTTAAAGAAAACGCATATTTTCGTCATGGGGCAGGGGAATGACCCTTGCTGATTTTTTGACATGCTGCAACCGTGGATTTACACGTTTTCCCGAAAAGCTTTTAAATAGTCTGAGGCAGTGATTTATCACTGCCTCAGACGTTTCTTTATTGTTAAATTTTCGTACTTCTCGGATTTCTGATAACCCGTCCAGCCAGAACGTCTGTCTGAACGCCGTTTTCAAAAGCGATCTGACCGTTGACAATGACATCCTCAATGCCGACAGTGTACTGCTTTGGATCGCCGTAGGTTGCTTTATCAGCTATTGTTTCAGGATCAAAAACAACAACATCCGCAAAGCAGTTTTCTTTTAATATGCCTCGGTCTGTCAAGCCCAGTCTCTTTGCGGGAAGGAAGGTCATTTTACGGATAGCGTCCTCGAAGGTCAAAGCGCCGATTTCCTTCACATAATGGTTAAAGATACGTCCTACCGTACCGAAAGCACGGGGGTGAGGTTTTCCGACAGATAAGAGTCCTTCTGTGGAGAGATCCATGGAGTCGGAGCCAATCATTGTTTTGGGATGCTTAACTACCTTAAGAACATCCTCCTCGCTCATGACCTCGATTACAATCTGTACCTTTCCGTTCTCAGCGATAATGGTATCAAATACAACATCAAAAGGATCCTTGCCCTGTTCCTCGGAAATCTGCTGTATGCTTTTGCCCTCCAGAGCTTTGTTTTCTTCGCCCATAACGGAGGCAATGACAACATCCTGCCAGCCGCTGCTCATTTTAAACATGTTCTGCCATTTTGGAAGGCCGGTGTCAATATCTTTTTTGATTCTTTCTCTTACGTCCTGAGATTTGATTCTCTCTACCAGATTTTTTACGCCGCCTTCAAATACCCATGGCGGAAGAAGAGCGGTCAGGGAGGTCATGCCGGCGGTATAAGGATAAACATCCCAGCTTGTTTCTACGCCGTCTTTTTCAGCCTGTTCCAATTTTTCAAAGATATGGTCAATTCTGCCCCAATTCTGGGAACCCATTACCTTCAAATGAGATACGTGGAGTGGGCAGCCGCCTTCTTTTGCTATGTAGATAGCCTCGTCCAGAGCGTCGTCGATGGTATCTCCCTCGTCCCTCATATGGGTGCAGTAGTAACCGCCGAATTTATCAAGCTCCTTGCAAAGCTCTGCCAGCTCTTCCTTGCTTGTGTAAGCGCCGGGAAGATAAATGAGACCGCTTGTCAGGCAGAAAGCTCCCTCGTCCATGGCTTTTTTTACCTGTCCGCGCATGTTTTTAATTTCTTCTTCTGTTGCCGGTTTATCAGAAAAGCCCATCTCATCAATTCTGATGGCGCCCTGTGCCAAAAGAGGAACTACATTGACAGCGGGAGGATTCTGGTCCACATAGTCCAGATACTCCTTCATTGTGCTCCAGTGAAGCTCCAAAGGCGCGGGGATTGTTCCCACGATTCTGGTAGCCAGATAATCAAGAAGAAGCTGCTTTTTTTCTTCCCTGATGGGAGCAACACCGATACCGCAGTTGCCTACGACATCCGTTGTTATTCCGGTATGTATTCTGCTTCTGGTAAAGCTATCATAAAGTATGGATAAATCTGAATGGGTATGGAAGTCAATAAAGCCGGGGCAAACGATTTTGCCTGCTGCGTCCAGCACCTTTTTCGCCTCAGAATCCTTCAAATCGCCGATTGCTACGATCTTGTCACCCTCAATCCCAAGGTCAGCCCTGTATCCGGCTGCGCCGGTACCGTCCATTATGGTTCCGTTTACAATCTTTACATCCAACATCTGCAATTCCTCCATTCTCCTGCTTTTCTTGTACCTGTCATAAATACGGTTTTCCCTATGACAAATACAGTATAGCATAAAAGGTTACTGTTTTCTATAAAATATGCGTTTTTTTGCATAAAAACACTGCTTTGTAATGATATATTGCATATTGGCTAAGTAGAGCCTTATTTCAGATTTCTCAATACTCTTCCCGCAAGGGTTTTCGTCTGTATTCCTTCCTCCAGAGCAATTTTACCGTTTACAATAACGCACTCAATACCCTCTGTGTACTGTTTCGGATCTGTGTAGGTTGCCCTGTCTTTTATGGTATCCGGATCAAAAACCACCACATCTGCAAAATATCCTTCCCTTAATATTCCTCTGTCCCTGAGGCGGAGAAGAGCAGCAGGCATGGAGGTCATTTTTTTCACGGCCTCCTCGAAGGTCAGTACGCCAAGCTCCTTCACGTAATGGCTGTAGATACGGCCGAAGGTACCAAAGGCTCTGGGATGGGGCTTGCCGAAGGCGAGAAGTCCCTCGGTGGAAAGGCTCATAGAGTCTGAGCCGAACATTGTTTTGGGATGTGTGACAATTTTCAGTACATCCTCCCCGCTCATCATATAGGTAACCATCTGTACCTTGGCGTTTTCCTCAATCAGAGTATCAAATACAACGTCATAGGGGTCCTTTCCTTGCAGTTTTGCAATTTCCTCCACAGATTTTCCCTCATACCATTTGTTTTTTTCGAGCATCAGGGAGGCAATTATAACGTTTTTAAAACCGCCGGAGGCTTTGCAGGGGTTCTGCCAGCCGGGGATACCCTCCTCAATTTCACGGCGCAGACGCAGACGGTTTTCGGGTTCCCGTATTCTTTCCACAAGCTTGTCCACGCCGCCTTCAAATACCCAGCTTGGCAGAAGGGCTGAGAGGGAAGACATACCCGCTTCGTAGGGGTAGCAGTCAAAGGTGACCCGAAGCCCTTCCTCCTCCGCTTTATCAAGGACAGCAAAAATTTTATCGGTCTGACCGAAATTAGATTCGCCAAATAGCTTGAGATGGGAGATATGGAGGGGAACGCCCGCTGTTTTTGCGATATAAATGGATTCGTCAATGGCCTCAAATATGGTGTCGCCTTCATTCCTCATGTGGGTGCAGTAGTAGCCGCCATAGGGCCTTAGTTCTTTGCAAAGCTCTGCCAGCTCCTCCCTGCCGGTGTAAGCGCCGGGAAGATAGATGAGGCCGCTTGTCATGGCGATTGCGCCTTCCTCCATGGCTTTTTTCACTTCCGCTCTCATGGCCCTGATCTGATCGGGGGCTGCCGCTTCCTTGGAAAAACCCATCTCGGCAATACGGATTGCACCCTGCGCCAGAAGAGGTGCAACGTTTACGGCAGGAGGATTTTTATCAATATAGTTCAGGTATTCTCCAAAAGTGCTCCAGTGAAGCTCTAAGGGCGCCGGAATCGTGCCGACGATTCTTGTTGCGAGATAATCCAGAAGAAGCTGCTTGTTTTTTTCGTTTACCGGAGCGACGCCGATTCCGCAGTTGCCGATAACATCTGTGGTGACTCCCGTATGGATACGGCTACTGGCATAGCTGTCATACAAAAGAGACATGTCGGAGTGGGTGTGCATGTCGATAAAACCGGGTGAAACAAATTTTCCCGAAGCGTCAATTGTTTTAACGGCTTTTTCCCCCTTTAGGTCACCGATTGCGGCGATTCTGTCTCCGGTAACGGCAATATCCGCTCGCAAGCCGGGGGCACCGGTACCATCAAGTATGGTGCCGTTGCTGATTTTTATATCATACATTTTAAAACCTCCTGCTCTTTAAATTTATATCTATAGAGAAATTATAATAAACAGCATCCTTTTTTGCAATTTTGTTTTTCGGCTGTTCTTTATCGGATATTGTTTTTTGAGAGCAAACCGGGCCAAAAGCATTGGATGTAATTTATGGAAATCTTACGGTAACGGGTATTGGGTAGGGAATATTGAATGAACTGTTTTGACCGGCGGCACTTTGGGGAAGGAATAAAGTTCCATCGCCGTATTATTTTATATTTTGACAGGGGAAATAGTTTCATAGTATAATTTCTATAACGTAGTTTTATGCTTAGGTTGCTAGGATGGAGAGGCAGATGTTTATGGATAACGATAAAGTATATGAAGAACTCCTTAAAAGCTCGATTAATTTTCCGTGGGTACAGGCTCCCAGATACAGCCTGAGAGAACTGTGCGCCTGTGCAAAGGAGGAAAACTACAGAAAAGACGATGTTATATATGATACAGAGACGGGATCCGATTTCGTTTATATTGTAAAAAGCGGCAGAATCGGACACTATATTGTCACAAGCGACGGGCACAGAAAGATTGTCGCGGTTTTTACGGAGGGGACTTTGTTTGGTGAGCTTCAGTCCTTTGACCGTCAGCCTGATTTTTCCATTGCCCAGGTGACCTCCAAAAAGGCATCGGTTTATAAGGTATATAAAAAGGATTTTCTTGATAAAATATCCCAAAACAGGGACTTGATGATGGCGGTATTGGAGAACCTGTCCTATAAAATGCGTCTTTTGTCCAGCCAGGTAGAATATGCGGTCTATAAGTCATCGGCAACAAAGGTTGCCTTTTTTCTGCTTTCAACCTGCAAGCATTACGGTGTGAAAACAGAGCAAGGCTATAAGCTGAATATGAAGTTTACACATTCCGAAATTGCCGCTACCATTGGGTTAAGCAGGGTGTCGGTGACCAATAACTTTATCAGTCTGATTGAAAACGGCATAATTGAAAAAACGAAGGATTTTTATTATTTAAAGGATTTGGAATATTTAATGAAGCTGTTGAATTAAGAAATACTATATTGAAACAGGGCGCAGGATACTGCGCCCTGTCAGCTTGTCAAAAAAGGTCCCTTTGGGACTTTTTTGAATGGAGAATTGAAAAAGATTCAAATAACATTTGCGGAATAGTGTCAGGTGAGCAAAGCTCTAACCTGTCAAGAAAATTCCTTTCTGGGTAACGGCCTTTGGCCGCCGTATCTTTCTTTGGCACCGCCGGCGGTTAGCATACTGTTGGGAGACTGCGGTTTACTACTCACAAATTTCCAAGTATGGATTTGCCACCGCACCATTCTTTCGATTTGATTTCCCTGCGGATTAAATTCGGGGTGCTGCACGTCAGAATTTCTTTTTTTGTTTTTAATTTAATACAGGTGTGTTTTTTTCCGCTTTTTCTTTTTCTTCCTGTCTTTTTTTTGCATTGGCGGCATCAAGTTTCTGGTATTTTGCTATATCACCCTTGTTGATAAACTGTCTGATGAAAACACATATCATGATAAAAAGGCCGACGTAGCCTGTGTACGGATATACAATGCCAACAAGCTCCGTGAAGGACAGGCCGCTCAGTATAAAGGCCGCGATACAGGTGCCGATACAGATTGTGTTATATTTTTTTGTTTTTTCCCTTGCAAATTTGTTGCAGATCATCCAGAGCATGGGGATGGCACTGGAGTAAATACCGCCCATCAAAATAATGGTAAACAGTCCTCCTAAAAGGGGATTTAGGCCGGAGGCGAGAACAAGGGACGGAATGGATTTGTCGTATACGCTGCCGATATTTGCCAATAACCCTAAATTCATGACAATAACGGCAAAAATGAGTGCAAAGCCGCCAATAGTACCGCCCCACACGGAGGTTTTTGTATTTTTGGCTGTCTGAGAGAGCTGTATTAAAAAGGGGAGCACAATAACGGCCATGTAGCCTGCATATAAAGCGCCGGATAAAGCCCAATTGTTGACGGAGTGGGGAACGTTTACAGTTTCCATAACCTGTACTGCGTTTTTCAGACCGTCGAGGTTTTGCAGAGTACTGCCTATGCCGACTACCAGTGAAAAAACAATAATGACAGGACCGATAGCGCCGATTATATCCACCAGCCTGTTAAGCCCCATCAGAACAGTGGCAATGGCCAATAATGCCATAAGCGCACGTCCGATATAGGGACTCAGGCCGAAATGCTCCTGTAGTGCTGCGCCGCTTCCCGCAAGCATGATAACAAAACAGGAGAAAAGAAAAATGACAGTAAACCATTCCATAACTGTGCCTATTTTGTCACCGCAGAAATATTTGAATATTGCGGCGTCGGACTGGAATTTTAACTCCCGTCCCTGCTTCATGAGATAATATCCCATCCATGTAAAAAGCACGAGACTGACCAAAGCGGCCAAAAAGCTTTGATAGCCGAAGGATGTAAAAAACTGCATGATTTCCTGGCCGGAAGCATAACCTGAGCCAATACAAAAGGCGATATAGGCGCCGCCTAATTTTACAATGTCAATAAAATTGGACTTCGATTCATTCATAATAAAACCTCCTAAATTGAGTGAAGAACAATGCCAAATATTTAGAATTACAATGTATATTTCATCAATGAGGAGCTCCTGATGGAATTAAATTTAGCACATAATATATATAAAATCTGTATAGTGATATACAATAAATGATAAAATTTGTATACTTGTAAAGCGGTTTACCGGCATAGCCGGTTTTAGTTTATACAATAGTGCATGATAATGGCTTGTATTTACGGAATACAGATAGGAAACCTGTAAACAATATTTTCATAGCAGCAGATGAAAGGAATGAATAATTGCAGGAATAAAAAACATAGTGTGATGTTCAATTTAATTTTTTAAAATGGAAATAGAAGCAATAAAAAAGCGCCCTTAAGGCGGTTTGGCGCAAGAAAATAAAATTCTGGCTATGATAGGATTTGTAAGGAGGGCCATAAGGGCCATAAGGAGCGAACCTTAAATAATTAAGTTCGGTATGTCAATCAAGTCATATTTTAGAAATTGGTTCCTAAAGCTGTGCGGGAATTTTGCCCCTAACCTGTAGAAACCGCGTAATACGCGGTTTCCTGAAAGTTTTTGCTTTGTTTTTTCAAAAAGTGAGGGTGACGCCCAAGTTTCTGGCATAACGAAGAACGCACAATTGCCTGTAAAAACTATTTTATCTGTTTTACCTGAATTTTTTCATATTAGCGGCATCCTGCTCCTGATATTTTTTGATATTGCCTTTGTTGATATAACTTCGGTAAAAGACACATATTAATATCAGAATACCAAAATAACCGACAAAGGGATAGACGATATTAACCAGCTTGCCGAAGGGCAGAGCGGATAAAACCAGAGCTGCGGCTACGGCAGCAACACATATGATGTTATATTTTTTTGTCCTTTCCTCCGCAAAACGGTTGCAAACCATCCAAAGCATGGGAATGGCACTGGAATAAATGCCCGCCATAATAATAATGGTAAAAAGGCCAGCCAGGGCAGGGTGAATATTGCCAGCAAGATAAAGAGAAGGGATAGCCTTATCATGAACGCCCTGCAAAGAAGCCAAAAGACCTGTATTCATAATGACAATGGCAAGAATCAGAGCAAAGCCTCCCATGGCGCCGCCCCAAGCGGCGCTTGCGTCATTTTTGGCAGTAAGGGAAAGCTGTATCATAAAGGGAAGAAGGACAATGGTCATATATCCCATATACAATAACCCGCTTGTTATCCAGCTTGAGGTAGAGCTTGCAACCTCGACCTGCGTTATGACTTCGCCGGCAGTTTTCAGTCCGTCAAGATTCTGAAGGGTGGAAATGATACCGACTGCCAATGAAAAAACAATGATGACAGGCCCTATTATGCCAATGATATCCACCAGCCTTTTCAGTCCCATCAAAACGGTTATGACGGCAAGAACAGCCATGATGCCTCTGCCAACGATAGTATTGATGCCGTAATACTCGGACAGGGATGCGCCTGCGCCGGAAAGCATGATGACAAAAACGGCAAAGACATAAAAGGCGGTAAACCAGTCAAAGAAGGTGCCAAGTACATCTCCGCAGTAATACTTGAATACGGTGGTGTCAGACTGAAATTTTAATTCCCTGCCTTTTTTCAGCAACGTATACCCGAACCAGGTATATAAAAACCAGCTGATCAGGCAGGCGCCGTAGCTCCAATAGCCAAAGGCGGTGAAAAACTGCATAATTTCCTGACCGGTGGCAAAGCCGGATCCAATTACGAAAGCAATATAGGCCCCTCCAATCATGATGATGTTTGCGATGTCTTTTTTATTGTTCAAATAAAATCCCCCGTTTCCGTAGATAATTTTTATAACTATAACA
The DNA here is from genome assembly GCA_019422105.1 of Bacillota bacterium. Classification (GTDB taxonomy): domain Bacteria; phylum Bacillota; class Clostridia; order Lachnospirales; family Anaerotignaceae; genus JAHZDZ01. Next base: position 19,212 of record JAHZDZ010000003.1, read on the forward strand.
CTAATTTTTGTAAAAATCAGTAACCGTCTTTACAAAAATAAGGATTTTTGTATGATGTTGGAGTGAAGATATGACAATTGACCTATGGATATAATAAAAGCCCCATCGCAAGCGATGGGGCAGCAGTAATATACTTTTAAATTTTAAATTGTTTTAAATTTTAAAATTATTTACTTGGATAAGATGTGCCTTTGCCAGCCATCATCTGTTCCTGAGCTTCAATCATTTTCTTAACCATGTATCCGCCAACATAACCATTCTGAGCGGATGTAAGGTCGCCGTTGTAACCTTGTTTCAAAGGTACGCCGATTTCGTTAGCTACTTCATATTTGAACTGCTCTAATGCAGCTCTTGCTTCAGGTACATTAACTTTGTTAGAACTAGAATTTGAACTTGCCATAATTTTGTTTCCTCCTTGTAATAAATAACTTATTTGGTGTTACAGTAGTATTATTGCTCACCCGGGATTTAATATGTAGGAACATATTGGAACTTAATTCACAAATTTTTCTAGCGCAAATGCGCTGTTTTGAAGTACGGGCTTTACCGTATTGTGATTAGTAGAAAGTCAGAATTTTTTGCAGTGAGGATATCATTTGAATATTTTATGTATTTTGATACTTATTGTCTTATTCTTGCCCAACCTTTGTGAAGCGATTGCATAAGGATATTTTTTACGTTAGTATTTTAACTATAGTACGTGAACCTTGATTAGCATTGTCTTTTTCATACATTTTTTATGTATTTTATAGGCGTACTGCGGTTTAAAAGATGTATTGTGCATGTGAAAAATGTAAAAACAGTAAAAAATAAGAGACATATGAAATGAATTATGAGTTATGCAAAGGCAGACAATTTTTTAGAACGAACATTGCCTTTTTATCTCAGAGATTTGTTTCAATGCAAAGGAGAGATAATAATGAGAGAGTCTGATCTTCAAACGCCGTCAATTGTAGTTGATCTGGATATTCTGGAAAGCAACATCAAAAATATGCAGAGAGTATGTTCCGAAAATGGAAAACAGCTTTGGCCAATGATTAAAACACATAAAAGCACGGAAATGATACGGATGCAGATGGAAGCGGGCGCTACAGGCTTTTTGGCCGGAACGCTGGACGAGTGTGAAGCGCTTTTTGAGGCCGGAGTAAAAAATATTATGTTTGCCTATCCGGTTGCCGGTGAAGCTAATTTAAAAAGAGTGTATGAGCTTGCTGCGAAATGTCCGGGCTTTCTTATCAGAATAGACACAAGGGACAGCGCAGCTTTGATTGATGCGGGTGCAAAAAAGGCAGGGGTCAAAGTAAACTATACCTTAATTCTTGATATTGGTCTTCATCGTTTCGGTGTGCCAAACAGTGAAATTGTTGCGCTGGCGGATTCGCTGAGGGAATTTGACAATCTGGTGTTAAAGGGCCTTTCTACTCACCCGGGTCATGTATATGCTGCCCAGAGGCCGGAAGAGGTACAGGGCTATGTAGAGCAGGAAACGGGGAGAGTTTATGAGGCTGTGAAGGATCTGGAGGCCGCAGGCTATAAACTTGAGCTTGTGACAAGCGGCAGTACGGCTACGGTTTACGGCTCTGTGAAGGATGGCCGCAGCTTTAATGTTTTCCATCCCGGCAATTACGTATTTAACGATAGCATACAGATGTCTCTTGGCATTGCGAAGGAGAGCGAGTGCTCCCTTTATGTTCTTGCTACCGTTATCTCGCATCCCGCTGAAGACAGGCTGATTATTGATGCGGGAACAAAATGCCTGGGTCTTGATAAGGGTGCCCATGGAAATGATACGCTGAGAGGCTATGGACATGTTATCGGTCATCCCGAGCTTTTGGTGGATACTCTTTCCGAGGAGGTTGCAAAGATTATTATTGAGGGAAGGACAGACGTCAAGGTAGGAGATAAAATTAAAATCATACCTAATCATGCCTGCCCGTCCGCAAACTTTACCAGCTACCTTGTCGGCGTCAGAAAGGGTGAAATAGAAAGACTGATTGAGGTTGACATTAGAAACAATTCTACAAAGAAAAACGTTATGCTGTAATTTATTTGCGGACTTTCAATAAATGCAGATAGTTATACAGAGAACAAATAAGCATTTTGTTGTATCTGAAGCAAGGGAAAAGAAACAAAGAGGGGTTAGTACCAGTGCTTCACAACCTTTTTCCTGACCTTCGATATAAAAAACTGCTGGTTTTTAAGCAGAGCAGAGGCAAAAAACAGGCCGGACGATTCTTCATCCGGCTTGTTTTTATTTGGGAATATATGGGCAAATGGCAGGTTATTGAAAAAGAATAGTTTAAGATGCTTTCTTAATGAAATTGTGCATTGCCGATTCAATGGGACGGCAAGTCAAATACCGTATTCAGAGGAAAGATTAATAATAATCTCTTTTCCAAAAAATGTGACAGACGCTATTTCCTTTTCATTAATTACAGTTTCAAAGGTTTTTATAAATAAAATTTTGCCTGTGGAATAATCAAAATGGTGCATACCATGAAAGATACTGGTCGTTTCGGCAGTACCGTCTTTATAGTTAATGGTGACAGGATAAAGGTCCGAATATTTATTGTCCCCAAGTTCTTCCCATCTGCCGGCAGCGTCATTGATTTCCCTTGCAAATGAGCTTTCAAGCTTAACCGTAATTGAGATGGGGGAGACGGATATGGTTTTGATTTCAGCACTGTAGTCAAACATTTTGATTGCCTGGTTTATTTGATAATCCGTGGAGTAATTCTTGAAATCAAGCGGGAAAGATGTTTTCCAATTGCCGGATATAACAGATGTGAACTCTCCGGGTATTGTGTCGGATCCGGTAAGGTTTGTAAGCTCTAAATGAAGCTTTTGGCCCATTAAGCTTTTTTGTGTGTGAATACGCAAAACCATGCTGATTTTATTATCATCTCTGTTTTCATCTTTTAGGGAGACGATCTCGTAATCTGCAAAGCCGGTGCCAAAGTCAATATTAATATCCTCAAAATCATAGTGCGCTTTATTTAAAACTGTTTCATGGGACGCTGTAAAGTCCATTAAAATGAAAGCTACATTGCTGTCGCCTATCACTTGCTTTATGTCTAGAGTCCCGTTTTTATTCTTTACCTGCTTATTCACAATATAAGCTCCATCTGCCAGGTATTCTGCCTGCGCCTCATTAGATGGTTTTAGAAAATGCAGAAAATCAATATCCAATCCCATATGTGCGGCAGCAAGTACAGTTGTTACAATACAGCATAATGAAATCATTGCGGCTGTCGTTAAAGCCGGCATGAAACGTTTTTTAGAAATGTTCTCTTTATTCTCTTCCATTTTATTTTCATAGCTGTCTGAAATATTGCTGAGCATTCGTTCTTTTTGTTCTTCGCTCGGTTCAAGTATTTCAGATATTTTTTTCATCATTTTTTCATCCAAAGTTTTTCCCTCCTAAATCTAACTTAAGTTTTTCACGTCCCCTTTGCAGCTGCGAACGGATTGTACTTTCATTGCGTTTTAAAAGTACTGCTATTTCTTTAACTGAATAATCTTCAAAATAATAAAGGTATAAAATTATTTTGTATTTTTCCGGCAGGGAGAGAAATTTTATCATTATTTCCGTTTCCTGCTTCCCTTCGCTAACAGCAGTATCGGGCAGCGTTTCAATATCAATTCGACGCCGTTTCCACCAGGATTTCAGTATATCCTTGCAGTGATTTTTTGCTGTTGTGATGAACCACGCTTTTTCATGTTCATTATCATTAAAATACACGCCTGATTGCAGCAATTTCAGGAATACGGATTGAACAGCGTCTTCTGCATCAACAGGATTTTTCAAGTATATATAACAAAGCTTATAAACTCTATTGATATTCCTTTGGTACAGTTCAGCCAACTCTTTATCCGTTCGCAGTAAAGAATTGTCCTCCATCAACTCACCTCCTATCTATAACACGATTCATCCATCAAAAAAGTCCCGTATCACATAAAAATAATTTTTGAAAAGAAATTGGCCTCAGAGCTGCCGATTCGTAAAGACGGCTATACCTCCGCTATTTTTATTGTTTGAATCCACATGAACTATTATAATTCGAGGTGATTGAATGGATAATTATTTTACAGCAAACGCAGTGCTTTCAATGTTCAGCAAAAATTATACGGATCTCAAAAAAGGGCTTCCTATTCGACCCAGTGAGATGGCTGTACTTAAAATCATTACCCAAACGCCGGCTCCGCACACACCAGTATTGCTTGCTGAGCTTTTGAGGGTATCAAAACCCATGGTTACGGCTTACCTTACAGCATTATCTAAAAAGGATTATATCAGGAAAAAGCAATCCCCAGAAGATAAAAGGGTTTTCTATATCCTGCCCACTGAAAAGGCATTGGAGCTTGTGGAGAGTGCAAAGACAGAATTGAATGAACATCTTGAACAGTTGATAAAACAGATGGGACAAGACGAGTTCGATAATTTGGTCAGGCTTGCGGGTAAAGCAAATGAAGTGCTGGGGGCAAATCAAAGGGATAATAAATAAAGGAGTATATGCTTATGGATATTAATGATAAAATTTGGAACCCGTGGCATGGCTGCCATAAATGCAGTGAAGGCTGCCAAAATTGCTACGCATTCTTTCTGGATAAGCGGTATGGCAGGGACACGAATGAAGTTGTAAGAAACAAATCCGACTTCAACCTACCTCTAAAAAAGGATAGGGCTGGTAATTACAAGCTGAAAAGCGGCTCCTTTGTGCGTGTCTGTATGACGAGTGACTATTTCATTGAAGAAGCGGACGAATGGCGGGGGGAGGCATGGGATTTCATACGTCAAAGACCTGATGTTACCTTTTCCCTTTTGACCAAGAGAGCGAGAAGAATAAAAGAGAGTTTGCCGTATGATTGGGACAATGTTACTTTCTCCGTTTCCTGCGAAAATCAAGAGCGGTTGAAGGAAAGAATGCCATATTGGCAATTCCATCTAAGCATAGATGGGTAAGCTTGAAACCCTTTATAGGTGAAATTGAGATTGACAAATATCTTGCCGCAGGGCAGATCGAAGCAGTGCTTGCAGGCGGAGAAAATTATCTTGGCTCAAGGCCGCTTTACTGTGAATGGGTACAAAAGGTCTACGACGCATGTGAAAAGTATAATGTGCAGCTCATTTTTGGTCATACCGGGAACGTCTTTATAAATGACGGTAAGGAGTATAAAATCCACAATCGAACTGAGCAAATGGTACAGGCTTTAAAGAGCGGCCTAAATTATCCGCAAAAGGATATTGAAAAGGAAATCAATGCAATTTACGCAAGGAGAGAAGTCCTCACAAAGTTGAAAAAGAAAAAATAATATATATTTTGTGAACTAACGGTAAGTTTTTGTGCGATTTAAGGAGAGCCGCCAGATTCCGGACAACAAGCTTGTCATGCAGTCTGTCTGGTTTCAGCAGGCGATGAGACACTGTAAAGGGGCTGTAATTATTCATTTCGGAGGCCGGTTTCATGGCTTCTCAAAGACTGTCTGGAAAAGTACCATTTCTTCCAAATTAACATATTCATCAGCAAATAAAGATGCTGCAAAATCCGTAACTATACGGCTTTGCGGCCGTTTGACGTGTACTATGAAACATTTGCCGACAGCAGATAAGCCGTACAGCATGAATTGTCAATCCGCTCAAGGAATAGGGCTGAAGTGAGAGGGGCAAAAACAGTTCATTTGTGTTTGGCAGGCATTTCCCAAAACTCATTTCATAAATGTTACGAAACTTCCATATAAATTGTAAAAAGGGGGAGAGGAAATGCTCAAAAAATATATACCTGCTATGATTGCGGCTGTGGCTGGCTTTGTCATTTTTACCTTTAACACATACGCAGTTGGGGATGATATTACGACAAGGGAAATACAAAGTCCCAATACGGCGGCTAACAGGGAAAGCATTGCTCGCAAGATACTTGATGCGACAGGAAGACAGGATCAGTTTGATCCCTCCGAGGCGCAGCTTGTGACAATTTATTACGGCAACGTAGACGGGGAGGGTAGACCGGAGGCCGTCATTGCCCTGCAGTTTTCGCCAAAAAATACCATTGTCGCCGTCTATTCACCGACAGAGGACGGATACACCTATGTGGGGGATTTGGGAGAGTTTTATGATGTCAGAACAATTGAGTTTATGCCCATACGCTCTTTAGGCAGAAGTGCGGTTATCATTCGTGAGGATGCGAATCAGAACATCGGCGCCTTTGAGGAAAGCTCCTTTGTACGGGGATATTTGTATGATAACGGTACATTCAGGGAGGTTTTGAGTATTCCCGAAAGCATCAAGGCATCCTGGAATGATTTGTGGACAAATGATGGACAGAGCAATATACGCTGGCAGAGAATTACTCAGAATACGGACGCTTCCTGGACGGATGTAAACTTTCCGGTGCTGGATATGGTTTATTACCAGGCGCACAGTATATCAAGCAATACGGAGGATAAAAATATACCGGAGGACTCCACCTTTACTCCCATTAAGGAACGTGTTGAAACGGAACAATTTTATTGGAGTGATGCATGGAGAAGATTCATACTGTCTGAAAAAATCGACAATCAGTCGGGTCAGACCGTGGCGGTTATTGAGGATTTTGGCGTTTCTCCCTATGCGTTGCTGGAGGAATACGGGGACAACAGCGAAAAAATGCGCATAGAGCGTCAGGACGGCTCTCAGGAGATTGTATACAAAAATACTCTGAGCGATTTACCGGAATAAAAAACAGGTACGGCTTTTGTCCGTACCTGTTTTTTGCCTGTGTGTCAGATATGATGAAAAGATTCAAAGCGGTTGGGCAAACTTTCCCGTTAATGGTTGAGGTTTTATTTGGATTCAAGTATAATAAATTTATTATGGGAAAGGAAAAAGAGCTATGATATCATATATAAGGGGAACGCTGGAGGAAATCAGCGACAGCTATTTTATTATAGAGTGCGGCGGTATAGGCTACAGGGTGTTTGTATCGGGAAATACGGCGGCAAAATATACACAGACAGGGATTTCCGTCAAAATATATACCTATATGAGTGTTAAGGAGGACGGTATTTCCCTGTTTGGATTTTCGTCTATGGAGGAGCTTGATATTTTTCAGAAGCTTTTATCTGTATCGGGAGTAGGTCCCAAGGCGGCCTTGGGCTTCCTTGATACCTTAAATCCGACAGAAATCATATTGGCGGTTATCAGTGAGGATATAAAGACGCTGAGCCGGGCGCCCGGTATCGGAAAAAAGACGGCGCAGAGGGTAATACTGGATTTGAAGGACAAGTTTAAAAACATGGATTTTATAGAGTCTGTGAACAGGGAGAGTGTTGGGGGGAGCGTTTCGGTTTCCTCTGATGCCAAGTATGAGGCCATAGAAGCCCTGGCGGCTTTGGGCTACAGCCGCAGCGAGGCTTTACGGGCGGTAAATGCTGTTGATGCAGCCGGGCTTACAACAGAGGAAATACTGAAGGGCGCACTGAAAAAAATGATTTGAGAAACAGGTGATTACGATAGAAAACCGCATTATAACCGCATCATTGAAGGAAGAGGATTTTGATATTGAGCCGAAGCTGAGGCCAAATTCGCTGGACGCCTATATTGGGCAGGAAAGTGTAAAAAGCAATTTAAGGGTATTCATAGAGGCGGCCAAGGGAAGGGCGGAGGCTTTGGATCATGTGCTTTTGTATGGTCCGCCGGGCCTTGGAAAGACGACGCTTTCCAATATTATTGCCAGTGAGATGAATGTCAATATTAAGACAACGTCCGGCCCCGCCATAGAAAGGCCGGGGGATATGGCGGCAGTTTTAAACAATCTGAACGAGGGGGATATTCTCTTTATTGATGAGATACACCGGCTAAATCGCATGATTGAGGAGATACTGTATCCGGCAATGGAGGATTTTGTCATTGATATTGTCATAGGAAAGGGCGCCGGTGCGAGGAGTGTGAGGCTTGATCTGCCTCATTTTACGCTGATTGGGGCGACTACAAGAATCGGTCTTCTGACGGCGCCGCTGCGGGACAGGTTTGGTGTGATACAAAGGCTTGAGCCCTATAACGTGGAGGAGCTGAAAAAGATTATCAAGCGCTCTGCGGGAGTGCTTAACATTAAAATAGACGAGGGCGGCGCCGAAGAAATATCCAGGCGTTCCAGAGGTACGCCTAGAATAGCCAACCGCCTTTTGAAGAGAGTACGCGATTTTGCGCAGGTGAAATACCAGGGGGATATTACGACTGAGGTTGCCAGGTTTGCCCTGGATTTACTGGAAGTTGACAAAATGGGATTGGATTTGATTGACAGAAATATGATACTGGCTATGATTGACAAGTTTGGCGGCGGACCTGTGGGGGTTGAGACGCTGGCTGTATCAATCGGCGAGGAGGCGGAAACCATAGAGGATGTTTATGAACCCTACCTCATACAGCTTGGGTATATTCAAAGGACACCCAGAGGAAGAATGGTTACAAGAAGAGGCTACGAGCATTTTGGCTTACAATATCCTGAAAAGTAGGTGCATACATTGGAAGGAAAAAATATTCTCAAAAAGATTGATTACAATGCGCCGGTAATACTGAGCTTTGCCCTTTTTTCTCTTGGCGCGCTGATATTACAGTATGTGACGGGCGGCTATACGACAAGTCTTTTATTTTCTGTTTACCGCAGCTCTCCGGCCAGTATTTTCTTTTATCTGAGGCTGTTTGGTCATATTCTGGGACATGCGGGTATTGAGCACTATGTCAATAATTTTATTATTATATTGCTGATTGGGCCGATGCTGGAGGAAAAATATGGTTCGGGCAATATGGCGGCAATGATTCTTGTGACGGCGGCAGTGACAGGACTTATCAATATCATATTGTTTCCCTATGCTCTTTTGGGTGCAAGCGGCATAGCTTTTATGCTGATCGTCATGAGTTCCTATGTGAATATTAAGGAGGGGAAAATTCCTCTTACACTGATACTCATTGTCATTGCTTTTCTGGGAAAGGAAATTTTTGCCGGTATTGTCTCCAGGGATAATATTTCGCAGCTGACACATATTGCAGGCGGAGCAATGGGCGGTTTGTTCGGGTTTTATTTCAACAGAAAGAGCTGAGGGAGGAATACGTATGAAAATAGAGCTTTCGGAATTTTTAGAGGAAGTAAAAGAGGAATTGCTGTGCTATGAGGATATTGGAGAAACGGGCATGAAACGGTGGACGGAAGAGTTTCAGGAATGGCTTGCGGATAAAAAGACGGATAAGAAAAAGAGTATAAAAGAGGAAAAAGGCAAGAAATACTTTGTTATAAAGGATGAGGATGAAATTATGGAAATTGCTGCCTCTTACTGTGACGCTCTGGAGGAAAACAGTGTGAAGGACTATTGGAAAAAGTTTAAATAATTATGAAAAAACACTATCCTGCATTCTGCATTAAGAAAACAAAACTTTATTGTTCTGATAATCAAAGAAAGCCCGATAAGTCGGGCTTTCTTTGATTTAATCATTTCTTATGGCATTGTTCACGATAAGCCCTTTTCTGTTGTGCTGTGATATGATTGAGTATGTGGATAGTAAAAGAGCCCTGCCTCGTATAAAACGGGTAGGGCTTTTTTAAGATAGTAACGATAAATTTTCAGCGGAGAACCTCAAAACGCCTTTTGCAAGCAAGCTTGCAAGGCGCACTTCTTCAGTGCCTTTTCTCCGCTATTATGATATATTATTTCTGCATAAAGGATTGCAGGTCCATAATGACCCAATTCAGTAATTGACAAATCTTATCAATATCCTTTTCAGAGAACTGGTCGAGGCGCTCCAGATACTTGGAATAGGTTACATGGTCAAATTCCTTGTGAGCCTCGTAGGTTTCTTTTCCCTCTTCTGTCAGGGTGATGGATACCTGTTTTTTGTCATTGGGGTTTTTCACTTTGCTGACAAGTCCCTTTTGATAAAGCTTGTCTACCATCTGGGAAACAGCGCTTTTGCTTTTGCTGTTTCGCCTGGAAAGCTCTGTCACTGTTATTTCTCCCGCATCCCCTATGGAGCGGAGCATATGCGCCTCGGCCATGTAGAGCACGGCGTTGCCGTAGCACTGAGGAATACTTTGATAGAGACTGGCTGTATCACTGAATGTATATAACAAATCTATCATATCAGAAAAGCGTTGTTCTTTTGTCATAACAGGATCCCCTTTCTCAAATATAGAAAAGTATATCATAAAAAGAAAATAAAAGAAAGAGAATGGCGGTAAGAGGAAGTGAGGGGGATGGCGATAAAATTACGGCTGTGAAACAGACTTAAATGCCCTTAACATAGACCTGCCATGCTTTTTACGCTCGTCCCTGGCGGAAAAAGGGGAAGCGTCCTCTGGGTTATAATAAATTGGCATAAGGATATGAACAAAAGGTATTATTTAGGCGTTGCCTGACGTGGTATTCTTAAAGCAGGAAATGTAACCCGCTAAAAAATGATATGTAATCAGTATGGGAGGGGTTTGAAGTGTTTCATATTATGATTGCGGAATTCAAGCTGGAAACCAACAGTTTTACAAAGGATATGACGACAACGAAGGATTATCGCAACAGGAATCTGAATTTCGGAGAGGAGGCGTTATCCGCCTTTGACGGGGTACATAACGAAATCGGAGGCTTTATCAGCTTTCTAAAAGAGAAAGAGGATGTGGAAATCATTCCGGCTGTGGCTGCCAATGCAACGCCCGGAGGAAAGGTCGCAAGGGATACCTTTGAATTGGTGAGAGATGCTGTTGTGGATACTTACCGGAGGAGTGAATGTGTGGACGGTGTGCTTTTATCCCTTCACGGCGCCATGGTGCCGGATCCATCTTTGGGTGAGGATGGGGAAGGACTTCTTTTGGAGGCACTGCGGGAGGCTGCGGGCAGAGACCTGCCTATATTTATCACTCTTGACCTCCACGCCAACGTGACGAAAAAAATGGCGGAGCTTGCAGATGGCATATTTCTTTTTGACAACTATCCCCATACAGATACCTATGACAGGGGAAGGGAAGCGGCACAGACGCTTTACCGCACTTTAAAGGGGGAGTTGCATCCGGTTATGGGATTCAGTCAAATACCGGTACTGTGCCCGCCTATCCCAACGGCAGTGCCTCCGGCGAGACCAATATATGACAAGGCGCAGGAGTATGAAAAGCTGCCCGGCGTTATCTCTGTTTCTGTGGCATACGGTTATTTTTACGCAGATATTGATGAGATGGGCATGGCGGTTGTCGCAATTACGGAAAATGACAGAGCACTGGCTAATAGCATCGCGAAGGAATTTGCACAGTTTATATGGGAGAGAAGAGCAAGTTTTGACCAGCCTATTACAACGGTGGAGGAAGGTGTGGCGGAGGCTATGGCACAGCCGCAGGGACCTGTTGTACTTGCAGATGAGAGCGACAACCCGGGGGGCGGATCGCCTGGAGACAGCACCTTTACCCTGCGGTGCCTTTTAGATAAAAAGGCAGAGAATGCAGCTGTGGCGGTTATATACGATCCCGAAACGGTTCATCAGGCAATAAAAGCGGGTGTAGGCGCCACCATAGAGGTGAGATTGGGCGGAAAAGAATATCCCGATATGATGGGCAAGCCAATTGAGGGCAAGGCATATGTGTGTATGATTACAGACGGGGAGGTTGTCAACAAGGGCCCTATGGCAACAGGATTTGTCAATCATCTGAAGCCCACGGTCCTTTTGGTGATGGATGGCATAGAAATTATTGTGATACAGACAAGATTCCAACCATGGGATTTAAATATTTTCAATTATCATGGTATTGAGCCCAGTGAAAAGAAAATTATACTGGTGAAATCCATTGCCCACTACAAGGCGCATTATGGCACAATCGCAAAGAAAATGATCAATGTAGGACCGCCCGGACTCACGGCCAGAAGTCCAAAATCCTTCACATTTCATCATTTGAAGCATCCCGTTTATCCGCTGGAGGATAATTTTTATTAAAAAAACAGGCAGGGGAATTTTCCCTGCCTGTTTTTTGTTATGTTTTTTTGAAAAAGTTTTGAAGGGACTTTAATCCAGCGCTGCTTTTTCAAGACTCTGCTCCACTGCGTCCAGAATAATCTGGCTTGTGACAGATGCATCCGGTGGAATTTCCACATCCAACGATTGCTTTGCCACAATCTCGTCGGATATAGTGGAAGCCGTTTTTTCCAAAAGCGGATAGAAAACCGGCAGGGTTTCAGAGGTATGTATTAAGGAAACAGATTTAATTTCCTGCTCGTCTACTGCCACATCCACCTGTATCAGCTCGTCGTCTATTACAATATTGGAGCTGTAGACGCCGGGTTTGTACATTGCCGTCTTGTTTTTAGGTACCATAAAGTATACGATAGCGATAATGATAATAACGCCAAGCACAGCAAAAATAGCCGTTTTTAATAACTCCTTGAATTTGATAACCATGAATTTTGTTCCGCCCATTGAGAATCCCCCTCATATAGTGATTGGTATATTTTATTAAGCGCGGCAATAAATTATGCTACCTTGCAATAAAGGACAAATTTTATTATGATAAAAGAATATAAAAAAAGGAGGGGAGAAAATGGCTCTCAGACTGGTTATGGGCAGAAGCGGCAGTGGGAAAAGCAGTAAATGCCTGGAGGAAATGGCGCAGAGGTTAAAAGAGGATAAATTCAGCAATATTATTTTTATTGTGCCGGAGCAGTTTACTCTCCAGGCGGAGCGAGATCTGATTGCTAGATGCGGACAAAAAGGTATCTTATCCGCCCAGGTATTGAGCTTTCGGAGACTGGCCTTTCATGTATTGGCCCAAAATGGCGCAGGAAACAGGACTGTGCTTGATGATGTCGGCAAAAGCATGATACTCAGAAAAGTATTATTCGATCATGAGGATGAATTGTCTTACTATAAAAAGGCTGTGGATAAGCAGGGCTTTATGGAGCAGCTGGCCATGACGGTAACGGAATTTTTTCAATATAATATTACGGAAGAAAAGCTGAAAGAAATGTGCGGCAAGTGTGCAGGGGATACGATTGTGCATAAAAAGCTGTCCGATTTATCGGTAATCTATCAAGGATATATCCGTTTTATTTCCAGGGAATACATTTCGGGCGACGATGCTTTGGATATGATGGCAGAGAGAATACCGGATACGAATTTTTTGGAGGGCGCCTGCATTTGGATTGATGGCTTTTATGGCTTTACACCGCAGGAGAGGAGGGCAATAGAGCGGCTTCTTTTCAAGGCGGAGGAGGTTACTGTCACCCTTACACTGGATGAAAAAACCTGCGGAGAAAAAAATCCCGCCTACTGGTCTGGATTCTATGAAACCTTTGATACGGCGAGAAAGCTGAAGGAGATGGCAGCTGAACAAAACTGCGGCATAAGGGAAGTATTTTTAAAGGAGCAGAGGCGTTATTCAAATCCATCACTGGCTCATTTGGAAAGGGAGTATTTTTCTTATCTGCCAAAGGGGGATAAGAATGGGGAGGGTATCCGTATTTTTGCAGCCTCTGGTCTTTACGGAGAAGTGAATGAGGCGGCAAGGCAGATTACCCTTCTGGTAGAGGAAAAGGGGTACCGCTACAGGGATATTGCCGTTGTGAGCAGGGCGCTGGAGCAGTATGAAAGTGACATAAAGGGAATTATGCAGGAGTACGGTATTCCATATTTCATAGATGCCAAACGGGACATTGTAACTCATCCGCTGATCGAGCTGATGAGAAGTGCGGTGGAGGTAATCTCCAGAGATTTCAGCTATGAAAGCGTATTCCGTTTTCTGAAGACGGGATTGACGCCCCTTTCAAGGCAGGAAATTGATATTTTGGAAAACTATGTTCTTGCTTATGGCATAAAAAGCTATAAATGGCGCTATGAATGGAACTATGGTTTTTCAGGAGGAGAGAAGGGAGAAGAAAAAGAGAGAATAAACGCAATCAGGGGAAAAGTCCTGTCCTTTTTTGAACCAATACAGAAAAAAATAAAGTCCGGAAAAAAATATGAGATCAAAGAAATCGTTCTGAGTCTTTATGAAATGCTGTTGACTGTTAAGGCGGAGGATACACTGTCAGAGTGGGCGGAAAACAGGATGGCGGAAAACGAGTATTCCAAGGCATATGAGCATAGGCAGATTTGGGGCATTATGAATGGCGTATTTGAGCGTATGATGGAGATACTGGGCAGCGAGAGAACAACCATAAGGGAATTTGGGAAGCTTTTGGACGCGGGATTTCTGCAAAGCGATTTGGGCATTATACCGCCGGGGCTTGATCAGATTATCATAGGAGATATAGAAAGGACAAGACTGCCTGAGATCAAAGCGCTTTTTGTGCTGGGCGTCAATGAGGGAATACTGCCCTCTGCTGCTTTAGAACAGGGACTTTTTACGGAGGAGGAAAGAGCTGCCCTAGTAAGGGAAAGCAATGTTGAGCTGGCTCACAGCGGAAATAGAAGGGCCTTTGAGGAGCAGTTTTTGATTTACAGCGGGTTGACTAAGCCTTCGAAGAGGCTTTTTCTGAGCTATAGTCTGGGAGATTTGGAGGGGAAAACAAAGAAGCCCTCCTCTCTTATCGGAAAGCTGAAAAAAATATTCCCGTCTTTGGAGGAAGAAAATGAGAATTGTCTGTCAGATATGGATTTTGCTGTGAGGCCGCGTCCTGCAATGCACCTTTTGGGGAACAGGCTGAGGGACTATGCCCAGGGGGAGGAGTTAAGCGGCGTCTGGAAGGACGTATATCTGTATTTTCAGAGCGAGGTTATTTGGCGGGACAGGGCGGCAATGCTCAGACTGGGACTTTCCGATACCAATCAGGAGGGAAGGCTTTCTCCCGATACAGTGCAGAGACTTTACGGCAAAAATATACAGGCCAGCGTTTCACGTCTTGAACGGTATGCCTCCTGTCCCTATTCCTTTTTTGTACAGTATGGACTGCGGGCAAGAGAAAGAAAGCTGTACCGGATTGATACACCGGATTTGGGGCTTTTGTTTCACAGCGTTCTTGAGAAATTTTCCAGAGATCTGGAGGAGGATAAGCTGGAATGGAGGGAGCTTGAAAAGGAACAGATTGATATGAGAATAGAAAAGGCGGTGGATGAAACGGCGCCTGAGATGGGGGAGGAGATACTTTTCAGCACCTCCAGCCATCAGTATCTCTTAAAGAGGCTCAAGCGCATCTCCAAAAGAGCCGTTGATACGCTGACATGGCATGTCAAAAAAGGTACCTTCCGTCCCTATGATTTTGAGATAGGCTTTGGCAAGAAGGAAAAGCTGCCGCCTATTGTCATTGATTTGGATAAGGGGCAGAAAATGGTGCTGGACGGAAAAATAGACCGTGTGGATATTCTGGACAGTGACGGCAGGAGATTCGTCAAAATAATTGATTACAAGTCGGGACAGAAAAGCTTCAGTCTTCAGGAAATCTATTATGGCATGCAGCTCCAGCTTCTTCTCTATCTGGAGGCGTTTATGGAGACGGACAGCTCAAACAGCTGCAATATTACGTTGCCGGGAGGCGTATTCTATTTTAAGGTAAATGACCCCATGCTGTCAGCTTCCGGTGAGATGAGCGGGGAGGAGATCGAACGCTATTTGAGAAAGGAATTGAGGCTGTCGGGCCTTGTGCTCTGTGACGAGGAGGTATTGAAGGGACTTGACGACTCCTTTGTACCGATGGAGGGCGATGGTCTGGAAAAGGTGATTTCAGAAATTATTCCTGTGGGCGTCAGCGCAAAGGGAGAGCTTCGCAAGGATTCCATGACGGCGGACGAAAAGCGATTCCGGTTTTTAATGGATTTTGCACAGGATAAGGCGAGGGAAATTGGAAATGAGATTGCAAAGGGCAATATCACTGTAAGCCCGTATAAAAATAAGCAGATAACACCCTGTACCTATTGTAACTATAAGGCTGTCTGTCGTTTTGACCCGTCTTTGGAGGAAAATAAATTCCGTGTATTAAAAAATATGAAAAAGGAGGAGCTTTGGGAGAGGATAGAGAGAGCAGAAGAGGAAAAGGAGTAATCACTGCTTCATTGTCTGTCAAATACTTTATGGTTTGTTGTGCGGAGAAGAGCGTAGGAAAAAAATGTACTTTGCCTAAAATCCATAGGTTTCTGAAAAATTTTGATTAACATAAAAAAGCCCTGTTCAGGGCTTTTTTATGTACAGCTTTTTCTATTTAGATTTGACCTTATCTTTAAGTCCTTCAGATATTGATAGGGTATTTTTAAGTTGCCTTTTCCTATGCCCAAGGCGATATTTTCTTTGTTTGCGCCGTGAAAGTCGCTGCCGCCGGAGGGCAGAAGCTGAAGGTTATCTGCAATCTGTTTGATTTTTTTCTGTTGAGAGGGTGTATAGGTGGAGTACATGCACTCTATGGCATCCAGACCGTATGATATCAGGCTGCGGCACATGTCTGCTACTTCATAATAGTCCATATGGTAAAGTGTGGGGTGGGCCAGTACGGAAACACCTCCGCTTTTTTGAATGCTCTCAATGCATGCCCTGGGAGAAAGGGTTTCTCTTTCCACATAGCCGGGAAGTCCGGGGGAGATAAGGTTGTCAAACGCCTCCTGCCTATTTTTAATATATCCCTTTTTCACGAGCAAAAGCGCATAGTGGGCACGTGTGATAATTTCGCCTCCCGCCTCCCTCTCCAATTCCTCAAGGGTAATGGGAAAGCCCAGAGAGGAGAGGCGTTCTGCCATTTTTATATTCCTCTTTATCCGGCTTTTTTGTATGGTATCCATGGCTTCCAGCAAAAGCGGAGTTTTTGTATCCAGAAAAAGACCGACAATATGAATTTCCCCTTTGCCGTCATAGGAAGTGGCAAATTCGATACCGGGTATGGTTTCCAGATGGAATTCCTTTCCCGCCGCCATAAATTCTTCGATGCCGTCTATCGTATCATGATCTGTCAGTGCGACTGCATACAGGTTCTTTTTTTTTGCTTCCAGTACGATTTCCCATGGCGTTTCGGAGCCGTCTGAATAAGTAGAATGAGTATGCAGGTCAATGATTTTTTCCATAGCGAAAGCACCTCCTGTTGCTATTTAAACATTATTTTAGCCAAAAAGCAAACAAGTAGCCTGAAATCAATCATAAAAATGCCGTGCTTCTCGTAAAATGTTATTAAATATAAGTAGGGGGATACCAGATATGGAGAAAAAAGTAAAAAAGCAGACCAAGCAGGTTAAAAAAAATACGGCTAAAAATACATCGGAGGAAAGCTCACTTATTTTGGGTATGATAAAGGGGCTTGCAATTGCCTACGCTATTACCTGTATTGTTTTTATTGTTTATGCGCTGATACTTACCTATACATCTGTTTCAGAAAAGCATATCGCTTTGGTTGCGATCATCTGTACTGTTGCGGCCACGGTTGTAGCAGGCTTTGACACGGCCAGAAGCGCCAAAAGCAGGGGGCTTTTATGGGGCGTACTGTGCGGTGTATGCTATGCTCTGATATTGTTTGTCATTGGTATTTTATTGGGAGACGGCGTCAGCTTTAATACCGGAAAAATAACTACACTTCTGATTGCGGCGGCGGGAGGCGGTCTTGGAGGAATATTGGGAATTAATAAAAAATAGGTACATCGTAGCTATTTTTACGAATTGGTGTATTGTGGCCAATCCGTTTCCTCCATAATGTTTTTTATTGCGGCAGCAATAAAAAATAGCCGCGGTGCGGCTATTTTAACGGAATGAATTAATCTCATGAAAACGGCAGAAGAAAAAGAGGGGAAGCTTTTTACATAAAATTGAATGATTCAAATAAAGTTAGTTAAAAACCTATAGGATTTTAAACAAAAATTCTATACTAAAACTTTAAAACAAAATATTTCTATGTACTTTTCTTCAAGAAAAGTACCAAAAGAACTGGGGACTGGCGCAAGGCCCCCAGACCCCCGAGCGCCCGGGAATAAACTATCCCCGGACCCCATCTGAAAAATACAGCCCGGTGAGCCGGTCTGGTTTTTCAGATATATCGGATATCCTTTTATTGCTTTCTTGTTCCAGGACACTGAATTTTAATTGCCCATTAGGGCATGAAAGAGAGGGTGTTCAGGAGGATTCTCCCCTTGAATCGTTTTAAGAGTCCGGGGGAATCGAAACCCCCGGCGCTTTGGCTGCTTTCACGCTGAAAGTAGCATCAAAGTACCTAGTTTTTAAAATCCTATAGGATTTTAAACGGTTATTTCCATAACTTAATTTATTTTCCGTCTGAGTCAAGAGTGAAACCCTTGCAGAGAGGTTTGGAGGCAAAGCACCCAAAAGAATTTTATTTTAAAGTACGATACTTTAGCAGAGTACAGCAGGTAATATCAAGGTATTTTTATCTGAAAAGGGAAGTGCAGATTCGTCTGAAATAAAAAATGTATTGCGCACAGTTTTTAGAGATTATCTTTTCAAATCTGGAAGTATGTGCTATAATATATCGAATCAATACAATTTTTAGCTCTAAGGGGGTAAAAAGATGAAGCATGTTAAGACATTAAACACAAAGATGCTGAAGAGCACTTTGGCAAAAGGCGGATGCGGAGAATGCCAGACTTCCTGCCAGTCAGCCTGCAAAACATCCTGTACTGTAGCAAACCAGTCCTGCGAAAACAGATAAGTTTCGCTTGTATTTTATTGATGTTTTGAGTATGCCGGGAGGCTCAGACAGTGACTTCCCGGCTGATTCAGATTATGGGGTTTCGTACAGTGTACAAAGGTTTTGATTTCCTGTGGGGATTCTGCGCAGTAAAAAGTCAAATCCTCGCTTTATTGTTTGTTTTAAATAGGCGTTTAGAATGCGTGATAATATGGTGGGCTAATGGCCGGCACCTTAAGAAACTAAGGACAGTCAGATTTTTGTTTTCTTAAGCGAAGCCGCAGGGGCCCGCATTTTTTATGCCGAAAAGATAGAAATGAGGGTTAGGGAAGGAGTAAAAATATGATACATAAGTTTTCCATGAACGGAGTGAACGTTGTTTTGGACGTTAACAGCGGTGCGGTTCATGTGGTAGATGATGTTTTTTATGGCATTGTGGATGATTACAGCAGTATGAGTGAGAGAGAGCTTACAAAAAAGTACGCTCCCCAGTATGGAAAAGGTGCGATCGAGGAGGCCGTACAGGAAATACAGGCGCTTGTGGAGGAGGACATGCTCTTTACAAAGGACGAGTATGAGGACGTAATTCCGCTTGTAAACCGCAGAGAACCGGTTGTAAAGGCTCTATGCCTACATGTTGCCCACGACTGTAATTTGAAATGCGAATATTGCTTTGCGGAGGAAGGGGAATACCATGGACACCGCTCTTTAATGAGTGTGGAGGTGGGTCGTGCGGCTCTTGATTTCATTATGAAAAATTCCGGTTCTAGAAGGAACCTGGAGGTGGACTTTTTTGGCGGCGAACCTCTCATGAATTTTGAGGTGGTAAAGGAGCTTGTCAAATACGGTGAGGAAAATCAGGGGAAATACAACAAAAATTTCCGCTTTACCATTACGACAAATGGCATTCTTTTAGATGAGGACAAGCAGAGCTTTATCAATGAGCATATGCATAATGTGGTATTGAGCATGGATGGCAGAAGGGAAATCAACGACCGCATGCGTCCAAGAGCCGGAAAGCAGGGCAGTTATGACGTGATAGTGCCGAAATTCCAAAAGCTTGCGGAAAGCAGAAATCAGACGGATTATTATCTGAGAGGAACCTTTACCCGATATAATCTGGATTTTGCTAAGGATGTACTTCACATGGCGGATCTGGGCTTCAAGCAGATTTCTGTGGAGCCTGTTGTCACGGCAGATGATGTGCCATACGCTTTGCAGGAGGAGGACTTGCCCGCAATCTACCAGGAATATGAGGGATTGGCAGAGGAAATCTACCAGAGACGGAAAAGCGGAGACAGGAAAAAGGATTTCAATTTCTTCCACTTTAACATTGATTTGTCAGGAGGCCCCTGTGTGGCAAAAAGACTGTCCGGCTGCGGCAGCGGCACAGAATATCTGGCAGTCACGCCGGAGGGAGATCTTTACCCATGCCATCAGTTTGTAGGTCTTGAGGGCTTTAAAATGGGCACTGTATTTGAGGGTGTTCAAAATACGCAGATGCGGGAGGAGTTCTCCAGGTGCAACGTCTATGCCAAGGAGGACTGTAAAAAGTGCTGGGCAAAATTTTATTGCAGCGGAGGGTGTGCGGCAAATGCTTACCAATTAAACGGAAGCATCCTGAAGCCCTATGAGCTTGGCTGTAAGCTCCAGAGAAAAAGGGTAGAGTGTGCGATTATGGTAAAGGCCAAGGCTTTGCAGGAGGAAGAGAACTGATACGGTATGCTGTTTTTTGTAGACAAATAACGCTTATTAAGATATAATTAGATTTTGAGAAAAAAAGTGGGTCTTTAGGAGGCGAAAAACAAAAATGAAAAGCAAAAGTATATTTTCTCTTCTTATCCTTCTTGTGATAACAATCGCTATCGGTGGTGTTTCATATTTTGGAGTCGGGGAAAATAAAATCCTTGGTGTAAATAACATCAAGCAGGGCCTTGACTTGAGCGGCGGTGCATATATTACGTACGAAGCCGACAAGGAGAATGTTACCTCTGAGGAAATGGCTTCCGCCGTATCCCTCATTCAGGGACGTTTAAACAGAAAAGGTATGACAGAGGCTGAAGCCGCAAAGCAGGGGGACAACAGGATTCGTGTGGACATCCCCGGTGTTGAAAATGCGGAGGAGGCTATCAGCGAAATCGGACAGACGGCACAGCTTTCCTTTATTGACATGGAGGGCAATGTGCTTCTGACAGGAGCAGATGTTGCGGATGCTGTGAAGGCCGCAGGAGCGGTTGAAAAGGGCGGCGCGGCAGAACCCTATGTAAGCCTGAAATTCACAGAGGAAGGCAAACAGAAATTTGCCAAGGCGACACAGGATAATATCGGCAAGCAGATTGCCATTGTCCTTGACGACGGCATTATCAGCGCTCCCACGGTCAATGTAGCCATTACAGACGGCAATGCCATGATTACCGGAAGCTTCACACCGGAGTCTGCGGAAGAGCTTGCAGCTTTAATCCGTGCCGGATCCCTTCCCTTTAACTTAAAGGTGATAGAGATGAACAATATTGGCGCAAGGCTTGGCGCAGACGCGCTTTCGACAGGTCTTAAGGCCGGTGTTATCGGTATTATACTTGTATTGATTTTCATGCTTTTGATATACAAGGCGGCGGGCTTTGCCGCTGACTGGGCGTTATTAATCTATGTAGGGCTTGAGCTTCTTGCTTTGAGCGCCTTTGGTGTGACACTTACCTTGCCGGGTATAGCCGGTATTGTATTATCTGTGGGTATGGCGGTAGATGCCAACGTCATTATATTTGAAAGAATAAAGGAAGAGCTGAACAGCGGAAAAACGCTGAGAAGTTCTCTGGATTCCGGATTCAAGAGAGCGTTTCCGGCAATTCTTGACGGAAATGTGACAACGCTTATCGCGGCTGTTGTTTTGTACTGGATGGGATCCGGTACAATAAGGGGCTTTGCCCAGACGCTGATGATTGGTATTATTCTTTCCATGTTTACAGCGCTGATTATTACAAAGTTGATTTTGAAATCCATGGTAGGCGCAGGCATCAATAACCCGAAATTATACGGCATAAAATCGAAATAAGGAGGACTGATAAAAATGAATATTATTCAAAACAGAATGAAATTTTTAGCAGTCTCATTCATCGTGATTTTAGCCGGCATTGTAGCTATGGTGGTAAATGGAGCTGCTGGAAGGGGCGCTTTAAACTTTGACATTGAGTTTACAGGCGGTACTTCCATGAGTATAAATATAGGACAGGAATTTGAAAACGAGGATATCAGGGTGATCATTGAGGATATTACAGGCCAGAAGGCTCCTCAGATACAGAAGATTCTCGGTAAAGAAGAGGTTTCCATTAAAATGCAGTCTGTTGAGGGTGAAACAAGGACTGAGATTATAAAGGCACTTCAGGAAAAATATGGATTTTCGGACGAAGATGTTCTAAGTGTTGCGGATATCAGCGGAACGGTCAGCGGAGAAATGCAGAGAGCAGCACTGATTGCGGTTGCGATAGCGTGTATTGCCATGCTTATCTACATTTCTATCCGTTTTAAGGACTTCCGTATGGGTGGAAGCGCCATTATTGCACTGCTTCATGATGTGCTTGTGGTAGTTGCGTTTTATGCATTATTCAGGGTGCCGATCAATAATTCTTTTATTGCGGCAGTGCTGACGGTGCTTGGTTATTCTATCAACGCAACCATTGTTATATTTGACCGCATCAGGGAGAATAAAACGAAGTTTAAACGGCATGAGAAGGACAAGCTGATTGACAAGAGCGTAAATCAGACACTGTCTCGCTCTATCAATACCTCACTGACAACGTTATTTACTATAGGCGCTATCTATGTGCTAGGCGTTCCCTCTATCAAAGAGTTTGCTCTGCCTCTCATTATCGGTATTATAAGCGGCGCGTATTCTTCTATCTTTATATCGGGATCTGTCTGGTATATACTGCTTCCAAAGAACGAGAAATAAGCTGAAGCTGGCAGGAAAACTGAAGTGAATAAAAAGCGGAGGCTGCAGGAACAGGGTGTTCCGGCTGCTCAACCCGCTGTTTATTCCTTAAATTTATTCATGAAAAACTTGTTTTCAATGAAAGACGTCGATAATATTGATATCAGGAAGCGCCAACGGCGCTTCCTGATTGTGTTTATGGGGATACGCAAAAAAACGATCAAAATGGGGGGTGTGCTATGAAAAGATGGATGCTGAAACGAAGCAAGGTGGATACAGTAAAGATGGCGGGGGCTCTTGGCATCAGCCAGACAATTGCCTGCATACTGGCAAACCGCGGTATAGGAACCTATGAAGATGCCTGCCGTTTTCTGAAAGCGGATATCAGCACTCTTTATCCTTCTGAAAAAATGGCGGATTTGGAGAAGGGTATTTCCATATTGGCAGAGGGAATAGAAAAAGGCGAGAAGATTGCTGTGTACGGCGATTATGACGTGGACGGCGTCAGCAGTACAGTCATTTTATATAAGGCTCTGGCAGCCTTGGGCGCGGATGTAATATACTATGTACCCCACAGGCAGAAGGAGGGGTATGGGCTTAATATTGAGGCTGTGGAGGAACTCCACAGGGAAGGCGTTCAGATACTTTTGACCTGTGATAACGGCATAGCGGCAAGGCAGGAGATAAAAAGAGCGAAGGAGCTGTCCATGACAGCTGTCATCATAGACCATCATGAGCCTGCCTTTGAGGACAGGGACGGCCATCGCCAGGATGTACTTCCGGAGGCTGACGCTGTAATAGATCCCAAGCGAAAGGACTGTCCTTATCCTTTTAAAATGCTTTGTGCCGCAGGACTGTCCTATAAGTTTGCCTCTGCGCTGTACCGTTATATGGGAAGAACCTATGAGGGGCAGGAGGAAGCTCTCGTGTTTGCCTGTATTGCCACAGTATGCGATATTGTGGATCTGATGGATGAAAACAGGACAATTGTAAGGTGCGGACTGGAAAAAATCGGCTCAGTCAAAAATAAAGGCCTGCAGGCGCTTATAGAGGCTACGGGTTTGAGGGATAAAAGGATTGGGGAATATCATCTGGGCTTTGTCATAGGTCCCTGTATTAACGCCACTGGAAGGCTTGAAAGCGCAAGGCTGGCTATCCGCCTTTTTATTGAGGAGGAGGAAGGGCAGGCACAGAAAATGGCGAAAGAGCTGGTGGAAATGAATAACAGCCGCAAGGACATGACCATGGTGTCTGTGGAAAAGGTGACAGCACAGGTTGAGAGCTCTGCTTTGAATAAAGACCGTGTGCTTGTCATCTATCAGGAAGATATTCATGAGAGTATAGCAGGTATTGTGGCGGGCAAAATAAAGGAGCGGTATTATAAGCCTGTTATCGTGATTACAAAATCGGAGGGATGTGCCAAGGGATCGGCCAGAAGTATAGAGGGATACAATATATTTGAGGAGCTTTTTGCTTTAAAGGAGCTGTTTATTAAATTCGGGGGGCATCCCATGGCAGCCGGATTGTCCCTGCCTCATGAGAATATAGATATCCTTAGGCGCAGACTGAATGAAAACTGTACCTTGACACAGGAGGATTTGACGGAGGTTATCAGAATAGAAAAACAGCTTTCCTTCGGGGATTTAACACTTCCCCTTGCTTATGGTATCAAGGATCTGGCGCCCTTTGGCAAGGGCAACAGCACGCCTGTTTTCGGCATGAAAAATGTTATGGCGGAGAGGATAACGCTGATAGGGAAAAATAAGGATATGATCCGCTTTACCTTTTTAGACAGGGGAAAAAACAGGAGGCTCACAGGTCTTTCCTTTGACGGTTTCCGGCAGTTTGAGGATTTGACAAAACCGTTGTTTATACAGGAGGAATATGATAAAATACTGCTGGGCGGGCTTTTCCGCAGAGAGATGGATATTTTGTTCACACTGGATATCAATGAATATAACGGTTCAAAAAGCCTGCAGCTGATGATAAAGGATTTCAGATATTCCGTTTCTTGATAACAGGGAGGGAGCAATTGTATGGAGTTAAAGGATAAAATAAGGAATATACCGGATTTCCCGGAAAAGGGAATTATTTTCAGGGACATTACCACCCTTTTACAGGATGGAGAGGGGCTTAGAGAGGCCGTTACACAGATGCAGAAATGTGTTGAGGGGCTTTCGTTTGATCTGATTGTAGGACCGGAATCCAGAGGCTTTATATTCGGTGTTCCTTTGGCCTATAATATGAAAAAGGGCTTTGTGCCAATCAGAAAGGCCGGTAAGCTGCCGGCGGAGACATGGAAGAAGGAGTATGCTCTGGAATATGGTACAGCCGTTATTGAAATGCACAAGGATGCTATAAAGCCCGGGCAAAGGGTTGTCATTGTAGATGACTTGATTGCTACCGGCGGTACGACCAAGGCTATAATAGAGCTGGTGGAGCAGGCGGGAGGCATTGTTTCGGGCCTGTGCTTTTTGATAGAGCTTGAGGCATTAAAGGGAAGAGCACAGATTGGAGACTATTTTTGCCAGTCCGTTATAAAGTATGAGTAGATTGGAAATAATGACAGGGACAGAAAAATTACAATAAATTTGGAAGAAAATTGTTGCAATGAAAAAAAAGTTGTGATATAATTTGAATCTGTGAGTACAGACGTTCCGCTGGTACAGATGGTATTAAGAACGCCTATGAGGGAAGGAGGAATACAAATGAACGATATCATTAGGGAAATTGAAAACGCTCAGTTAAAAAGCGAAATAACTCCTTTTAAGGTTGGAGATACTGTACGTGTATACGCGAAGGTTGTCGAGGGTACAAGAGAGAGACTTCAGATGTTTGAAGGCGTTGTTATCAAAAGACAAAACGGCGGCGTAAGGGAAACCTTTACAGTAAGAAGGATTGCTTCCGGCGTTGGCGTGGAGAGAACATGGCCAATCCATTCTCCAAGAATCGACCGTATTGAGGTTGTAAGACGCGGTATTGTAAGACGCGCAAAGCTCTTCTATTTGAGAGACAGAGTTGGCAAGGCAGCAAAGGTAAAAGAAGAGATCAGGTAAGAAATGAAAAGGATGGTTTAAGGCGGCTCGACTTAAGGAAACAAAATACAAGCGGGTATTTGGTATTTTGTCGAACGCTTGGAGTGCACTATAAGAAAACAGAACAATATAGGTTTCATATGCAAAGAAAGCTTGATTTATCAAGCTTTCTTTGCTTTTATGTTTTCTTATGGCGCCGGCCGCTGGCCTTCCTTTTTTGTTATCACAAAAAGCTGCGGAGACGGGGAGGCGGCAGAAATGTTTGAGAAAATAAAGTCGGAAAGGCCAAAGGAATATGAGATTGTGAAATATGTTGTTACGCTTATCATAGTGATACTCCTTGCTTTGGCGGTGCGCAGCTTCGTACTTCGGACAATTACGGTGAAAGGCAATTCAATGGTGCCCAATTTTTACAATAATGAGGTTGTCATGGTAAACCAGTTAAAGTACAGGTTTTCTGAGCCAAAACAAAATGATATTATTGTGTGTTCTTATGACAGGGATACCAGTGATGAGCAGATTATCAAAAGGGTAATCGGACTGCCGGGAGATGAAATAAATCTGGAAATAAAGGATCCCAATGGGGACTTGGAATATATTTTATATGTTAACGGTGAGGAGGTAAGGGAGGATTACATTAACGGCCCGATGCAGGTTGCGGGTGACATTGCGTATCCCTATACTGTGCCGGAGAACAGCTATTTTGTGATGGGAGATAACCGCAATGTGAGCAGTGACAGCAGGACAAAGGAGATAGGACCCATAGCAAGGGACGAAATAAGGGGAAAGGTTTTTTTGAGAGTGTGGCCCCTCAGCAAAATTTCGGTTATTTCGTGATAAAAGAAATTTTTATGGAAGCTATTTGCCGTAAAATCCTTTAGGATGGAAGAAATGCCTGGCTTTCAGATGCAGAAGCATTTTAAATAGATAGCCTATACCGATTTCGGTTATGGAAAAAAAAGTACCGGAAAACAGAAATAACGGCGATAGGCAGCCTGACTTAAGAATACAAAGGCATTCCTGTCACAAAACTTTTAAAACAAATGCTGACAAAGTGGCGGAAGAAAATAAACCGATTATGAACTGAAACACAAAAAAGCCTGACAAAGTGGCTTGCCATAAGAAAACAAAAGATAGACTGTTAAATCAATGATTCTCAGTCTTCGTTTTCTTTTGGTAGCGACCATTCAATCAGGCTTTTTTGTGTTGTTTTTTTATGTCACCGACTGTTGTTTTTATTTTTTATCCACGGCAAATGAAAAATAATTTGAGGGAAATTGATTGTCAAGTCTTTCCTGCTATGAAAAATCAAAATTGCCTCTGCCCTCTTCCAGAATATGTATGGAGATGCCCGGTTCCAATCCCTTGGAAAGACCTAAAATATAAGCTGTATAGTATTTTTCTCTTTTCAGTGTAAAATTTGAAAGGGAGTAGGTCTTGTCGTCTACAATAGCGGATATGGTGAATTTTTGCAACCTGATTGGCAGATAATTAGATACCTCCATGAAGTAGGAATGGTAGAAAACGGGTATGGTATCAATTTGAATATTGCAGATATCTGAATTTGGAGACAGGTTTACGAAACGGATATAACTTAAGCTGTGGGTTGAATCCTCCGGCGTATGCGGCCTGTCAGCTATCAGCTCCAGACTTGCTGTGTCCATGGTTCCTACCAGGGGAATTGTATAGTATGTATTTTTAAAAAGGTAAACTTTAATGGAGAAAATAGGTTCTGTGTGCGTATTGTGTTTATAAACATCCACTTCATAGGTATTGGAGGGTTGTGTTTGAAAATGAGTGTTATTGGAATACGCCAGATTTTTTGCAGCGATTTCCCCGTTCATGTAGATGTCCAGTGCCGGAGAATCGGGTATAGCGTTTAAAAACCGCATATAACAATAGTTTTGGTTTGATTCATTGTTACGATTATTATAATATGGCATATTATCATCTCTTTTCATACCTTTATAGATTATTATATGTTGCGACTATACGACGGATATTACCCGCGGACAAAGAATAAAAAATAGCCGCAGAGTGGCTATTTTTACGGATTGGACGATTTTTAGTCCAATCCGTTTCCATATTTTGTTTTTATTGCGTCAGCAATAAAAAATTTAAGTATATGAAAATAAGGCTATCATACCAGAAAAGATGAGTAGGATGACTTTTATTTATGATATGGCGAATGATTCTCAGATTTTTAGGAGGAAGTGAGTCAAAAATGATAAATCGAAGCATTTTGGACTCATTGGCGCAAATAAAATAGGAGGCTGGCAAAAGGTGACATTGCGGGGGATTATTATACCCACCGCTCTTTTTTTGTCAAGAAAATGAATCATTTCAGACTCATTTCAAGAAAAAAGTTTTTTTGTCGGGTAGAGAAAGCCCGAGTTTATAGCTTTTTCTGTATTCTGACATTGTTGGCATATTATTTGCTATTAATATTTATTGAAAAGAAAAACAGCGCTGTTAAGCTTCAGCACCTATTTTAATCCTAATATGTTTAAAAAAGAAAGGGGAAAGAATATGAAACCTTTAAGCGGAGTAAAGGTGGTAGATTTTACGCAGGCACATGCCGGAAGTCTTGCAACAATGCTTTTGTCTGATTTCGGCGCGGAGGTTATAAAAATAGAAAGGGCAGGGGTTGGGGATTTAGCCCGTTACTGGGCGCCTATGAAGGATGGAAACAGTGCCTATTATACATATCTGAACAGAGGGAAAAAAAGTATGAGCATTAACGCGTCCTCGGAGGAGGGCAGAAAAATTATTTTTCAGCTTGTGAAGGATGCGGATGTCGTCTGTGAAAATTTCAAATATGGCAGCATGGAGAGAATGGGGCTTAGCTATGAAGAGCTTATCAAAGTGAATCCCGAACTCATTTATGCATCGCTGAATGGTTTTGGCCAGACAGGCCCGATGAAAAAAACAATCGGTCTTGATTTACAGCTTCAGGCCATGAGCGGACTTATGGACAGAACAGGCTTCCCTGACGGCCCGCCCACGAAGGTAGGAGCGGCTATGGGTGATCAGCTTTCAGGCACTTATATGGCACTGGCGATTAACTTGGCATTGGTCAACAAAAAGAAGACGGGCAAAGGACAAAGAATTGACATTGCTATTTTAGACTCACTGTTTTCCATTTTAGAGGCAGCCCCCATAACCTATTGTCTCAAGGGAGAGGTGCCGCCAAGGGTTGGCAATTCCTATCCGTCAATTTCCCCCTATGATACCTTTAAGGCAAAAGACGGCTACGTATCCATTGGTATATCTACTGACAGGCAGTGGCTAAAATTCTGTGACGCGCTGGGTATGGAGGATTTAAAAGAGGACGAACGCTATAGAACCAATGAATCAAGGGGCGACAACTACGAAACTGGACTGAAGGAGGCCATTGAGAGAGTAACCGCGACAATGTCCAAGTTTGAGGTAGAAAAGAAGCTCAGGGACGTCAGGCTTGCCTGCGGCGCGGTATGCACAGTGACAGAGGCAATGGAGAGCGAGCAGATAAAAGAGCGGGGTATGCTTGTTGAGGTTGAGGATAAAGCCCTGGGCAGGATTGTCATTCCGGGTACGGTCATTAAAATGGAGGAAACGCCGGGAGGATTTACACAGGGCGCGCCTCTGTTGGGGGAACACACGAAATATTATTTGACAAAGCTTGGTTACAGCGAGGATGAAATAAATGAATTGAACAATAAAAAAATAATTGAGATGGCTTAATCCCCGGAAAGGAGAGGACAAAATGAGAGTTTTAGAGGGCGTAACCGTAATAGATTTTACACAGGCATACAGCGGACCGTTTTGTACAATGCAACTGGCAGATTTTGGCGCCAGGGTGATTAAAATTGAAAGGCGCGGGGTAGGAGACCAATCCAGAGAGTGGACACCGTTTAAAGATGGAAATAGCGGATATTATGCCGCTATCAACAGAAATAAGGAAAGTGTTTCTTTGGATATTGCAACACCTGAGGGCAGGGAAATTATAGAGCGAATGGTAAAGGATGCAGATATTGTGGTAGAAAATTTCAAGGTGGGGACGTTGGACAAAATGCACCTTGGATACGATGATTTAAAGAAAATAAATCCGGAAATTATATTTGCCTCCATTTCAGGCTTTGGACAAAATGGACCTTTAAAGGATTTGGCGGCCTATGACAATGTTGTACAGTCCATGAGCGGAATCATGGAAATGACAGGATTTCCGGACAGTGTACCTACAAGGGTAGGACCGGCCATTGGAGACAACTTTACAGGTTTGACTATGGCCCTTGCCATTGTTATGGCCTATTACAATAAGTTAAACACAGGCAAAGGGCAGAGACTTGACGTGTCAATGCTTGATACCATTTTCGGTATTTTAGAAAGCCCGATTTTATTCTATACTTTACTTGGAGAACAGGTGACCCGCTGTGGAAACAACGATGCGGGGACACTGGTGCCCTATGATGTTTATCCTTGCAAGGATGGGTATTTTTCTGCCGGTCTTGCCAGTGATTCCGGGTGGGACAGATTCTGCAATGCCATTGAAATGCCGGAATTGATTGACGATCCAAGATTTTGTGATAATGAATTAAGATGTAAAAATTATGAGATTATCACACCAATTATCACACAGTTTTTCCGGAAGAAGACCCGCGCAGAGCTCCAGGAAATTTTCTCCGCAGCCAATATTCCAAATGCGCCGGTTTTATCGGTGCCTGAGGTAATGCAGGAGCCGCAGCTGAAAGAACGTGAAATGCTTGTGGAGCTA
The DNA here is from genome assembly GCA_019422105.1 of Bacillota bacterium. Lineage (GTDB taxonomy): Bacteria > Bacillota > Clostridia > Lachnospirales > Anaerotignaceae > JAHZDZ01. Next base: position 49,474 of record JAHZDZ010000003.1, read on the forward strand.
GATGATCCGGGTGTTGGCAGGTACCAGGCAATTGGAAATCCCATGAAGCTTTCCGTAACTCCGGCAGCAATTGTAAGCGGCGCGCCCTTAATGGGACAGGATACAGAAAGTGTTTTGTCGTCCTTTGGATACAGTACGGAACAAATCAAGAAGTTTTATGACAATGAAATTGTGTAAATAGAAGACAACTCCAAACAGTTTAGTCACGGGCCGATGGTTATTCGGCCTGTGCAGTGAAGAAGAAATGGAGGGCATAATTCGATGGAGGAAAAGAAAAAAGAAAAATTGACCGAGAAGTATGAGGTTGTATTGATGGCGCTTAGTATCATCATTATTCTTGCGCTTGTGGCAGGCCTGACAGTGTATCCGGAACAGGGAAAAGCGGTTGCGGCGTCAGTACTTAATTTGCTTACACATACCTTTGGCTCCACAATGCAGTTGTTCACGGTCCTGGTTATTATATTTTTGGTTGCAATCTGCTTTACAAAGTATGGTGATATCCGTTTGGGCAAGGCTAAACCGGAATATTCCACATTGAGCTGGGTTGCCATGATGTTTTTTTGCGGTAACGGCGCTGGTACGGTTTACTGGGCTTTTCTTGAGTGGGGCCATCATTTTAATGCTGCACCCCAGTTGGCCGGTGTACCGGTCAGTGAGGCAATGAATTATGAGCTTTCCATGGCATATACCTTTTTTGACTGGGGTCCATCTGCATGGGCTTTGTTGTGTGTATTTGTATTGCCCTTTGCCTATCACTATTATATTAAAAAGGATAATGAACTGAAGTTCAGCGTCTTATGTAAATATACGGTGGGTGAGAAGAGGGTCAGGGGCATTCTGGGCAAGGCTGTAGATTTTATATTTATTTTTGCCGCTGTAGGTTCCATCAGTATAACGGCGGGGACGGCAGCCTCCACAATTGCGGCGGCGTTAGCTGATTTGATTGGCATACCGAATTCCTTTACGCTGACGGTTATTGTTCTTTTGAGTGTTGCCGTGCTGTATTCCGTAACATCCATGCTCGGAATTGAAAAAGGTATGCGAAAGATAAGTGATTTTAATGTATATTTCTGTCTGGCGCTGCTGCTTTTTATTTTTGTCGCGGGGCCAACCCAGCAGATACTTGATTCTATTGTGAATTCCATAGGCGTTATGACGCAAAACTATGTCAGAATGAGTCTTTGGACAGATCCTATTGCGAAAACAGGCTATCCACAGGCATGGACGGTATTTTATCTGGTATATTGGTTTGTATTCGGTCCGTTTACCGGTTTGTTTGTAGCAAAAATATCAAAGGGCAGAAAGATTAAAGAAGTTATTATAAACATGCTTTTAAGCGGTTCAGCCGGACTTATGCTCTTCTTTGGCATTATCGGAGGTTACCAGCAGCATTTGAGAATGGAAGGAATATTGGATGTCCCGCAGATGCTCTTATCAGGACAGGGTGAGGCGATTGCCCAAGCAACGATTAATACACTGCCGTTTTCTAAGGGAATTATGATACTGTATCTTGTAGTAATACTTTTATTTCTGGCGACGACTTTGGATGCCTGCTCCTTTACCTTATCCTCAACCATTTCCAAGAAACTGAGAGGAGATGAGGAGCCGAATAAAAAACTGAAATTTGCATGGTGTATTATACTTGTCGCAATACCGATTGCTGTTTCCTACATTGGGACAGATATAGATACAATAAAATCCATTGTACTTGTCACAGGACTTCCCCTGGTTGTTTTACTGTTTGTTATTTACTATGGTTTCCTGAAAGAAATGGGCAAGGATTTCAGCAAAAAATCAAGACAACAAATTTTAGCCGAAGGGGACTATACGCAAGAGGACAATAAAGAAGAGAAGGATTATCATACAGATATAACCGCTTAACGGGTATATCGCATAGTGACGCCTCTGGGACATAGGTAACAGGGGCTTCTTTCCGTTACATGCTGCTTGCTGATGATAAGAAAGAGGTAGTACAATATGGAAAAATATAAGATGCAGGGGTTATTAGCTGTGTTTATGGCGGTTTTTATATGGAGCTTTTCCTATATTGTGCGGGAACAGCTGATTTTAAGGTTCCATGCGGTGCAAATCGTATTTTTTCAGTCGCTGGGCGCGGCGGTAATTTTATTGCTTATTCATACTGTGCTGGGCAAAAGTTTGAAAATCTCTTTTAAATCTGCCCTGATATGCATGATAAGCGGCGGGGTGGGTATTGCTTTTTTTCAGGTACTGGTGAATATGGGAATAAAAAGGACAGACAGTACGACGGCTGCTGTGCTATCCGGTTTTATCCCTCTGTTCAGCTATCTGTCGGAAGTTTTTTTGTATAAAAAAAGTATAGCAGGGTCAGCTCTGCTAAGCATTATCCTTTCACTGGCCGGTATTTTTTTTATCACATTTCATAACGGCGGAAATGTATCCTTTCACGCGGTCGGTTATGGCTTATTGATTTTATCTGATTTGGTCTGGGTTTTATACTGTTTTATCTATAAAAAGGTAGAAAATGATGTTAATATTATGACAGTGCTTTTTTATCAGGTGATGGGAAGTGCGGCAGCACTAACGCCCTTTTTGTTATCGGGTGATTTATCGAATCTTTACCCGATGGTTTTTCGGCTGTCGGCAGGCTCGTTCCTTTTCCTGTCTGTTTGTAACGGTATATTAGCGGGTATGTTTTTTCTCTGTGCGCTTCAACGCTTGGGAGTCAGTATGACAAATATCGTAAATAATGCGATGCCAGCGGTGACGGCCGGTTTAAATTTTGTGTTATACGGCATTTGTGTAACCCTGTGGCAGGGCATAGGTATTCTGATGGTTTTAACTGCGGTTATACTGTTAAACCGAAGGACAGAGGTAACGGAAAGAGAGATTATGACTGAAAAGTAACTCCGGTGGAAGGGAGAGGTAGAATTGAAAATCAGTGACGGGATAACATTTGAAATGTTTCTTTCATTTATTGATGAATTGTATGATGAGGTCTGTATTTGGGATGCAGAATACCGCCTCATTTATATCAATAAGGCCTGCTACAGGCATTATGGAGTGGAGCCTGACCAGCTGATTGGAAGAAAGCTGGAGGAATTTACGGTTAAGGAGAAGCTGTGGAGTCCCTCCAGCCTGTCCTATGTTTTTAGAGAGAGAAAACCAATGATACAGCATCAGAAAACCTTTTTGGGAATAGATGTTGTTACTATATCTGTGCCAATGCTGGACGAGAATGACAATGTGAAGTATGTTGTACAGTGCGATAGGGACAATGATGGAAGTTTATTTACAAAGCTTACACCGATTCAGGCAACGGACGAGTATGAAAATGTATATAATGAAAAAATTATTTATAAGAGTGATTTAATGGATGAGGTAATGAAATATGTAAAAAAAATAGCCAGGGTCAAGGCGCCGCTTCTCATACTGGGAGAAACGGGAACGGGAAAAAGTCTCTTGGCAAAATATGTTCATGAACACAGCGACAGAAGAGATAAACCCTTTATATGCGTTAATATGGCCAGTATCAGTCCGAATGTGATAGAGTCGGAATTTTTTGGATACAAAAAGGGATCCTTTACCGGAGCAAATAAAGAAGGGAAAAAGGGCTTTTTTGAATGCGCAAATGGGGGAACCCTGTTTCTAGATGAAATCGGTGAAATATCTTATGATATGCAGGCAAAATTTTTGCATGTTATACAGGAGGAGGAGCTGATACCGGTTGGAGGTACAGAGCCGATACCGCTGGATGTCAGAATTATATGTGCTACAAACTGCGATCTGAATAAAATGGTGGAAGCCAACAAGTTCAGGCAGGACCTTTACCATAGATTAAATATTTTTGAGGTGACAATTCCTCCGCTGAGAAAGAGAAAGGAAGATATTTTGCTGCTGACCTCTCATTTTTTAAATGTGTTCAATAAAAAGTACAAAAAAAGTACGACCTTTTCCAAAATGGCCATAGATACACTGCTGAAATATCCGTGGAAAGGAAATGTCAGAGAATTGTCAAATGTAATAGAGCGAAGCGTGGTGACAGCACAGGACAGTGAAATCAAGGCTACGGATCTTCCGGGGAATTTTTTCAGTATAGACAACACAAAGTATCATCCCAAATGCCTTTTCGAGGAAATGTCATTTGAGGAGGCGGTGGAGGAATATGAAAGAAAGCTGATTCAATCTGCCTTTGAAAAATACGGAAGCAGCAGGAAACTGGCTTCCGCTTTAAAGATAAGCCAGTCTAAGGCAAACAGACTCATACAGAGGTATATAGAAAAGAATACTGACGTTTGATGTTTTGCAATATGTTGTATTTTACCCACAGAATACAGCTTTGCCTCAAAATAGGATAGATATCTTTATGGAAGATATTTTTTCATAAGCCGGTAGGCAGTAGGCTGGCTTATACCCAAGGCCTTTGCTACCTTGATACTGCTGCCGTATTTTTTGAAAGCATCTGTAACCATTTGTTTTTCCAGATCCTCCAAGGCTTCGTGGAGTGTTTTATTGCAGTAACAGGAGGCAGTCTGCGTCTTATCAACAATATCAAATATATTTTTTGGGAGGTCGTTTACTTGAATTTCTTTTTCATTTGTAAGTACAACTGTTTTTTCTAAAATATGGGAGAGTTCACGAACGTTACCGGGCCATTTGTATTTCAAAAGTTCTTTTATTGCCTCTTTGGATATGGTATGGTTCCTGAAATGGGTTTTATTGTATAAATCAAGGTAGTGATGGATAAGAAGTTCTATATCTTCTGCTCTTTCTCTAAGTGGAGGAATTGTCACCTCAAAAATATTTAAGCGATAATAAAGGTCTTCTCGGAAGGACTTTGATTTTACCATCTGCTGTAGATTTCTGTTGGTAGCTGCTATAATTCTAACGTCTACCTTTTGTTTTTTTTCACTGCCCAAAGCGATAAATTCCTGCTCCTGTATAAACTGCAGGAGTTTGCCCTGCAAATCATAAGGAATCTCAGATATCTCATCTAAAAACAGTGTGCCATTATCTGCTAACTCAACGATTCCCCTTTTACCTGCTGCATTGGCACCTGAAAAGGCACCTTTTTTGTAACCGAAAAGCTCTGATTCAATAAGATTGGGGTTCATACAGGCGCAGTTTACTGCTACAAAGGGTTTATGCTTTCTATTGCTCATATTATGCATGCATTTTGCCAGAAAGCTTTTGCCAGTTCCGGTTTCACCCAAAATAAGACAGGGGTTTTTTATATTTTTAATCCTGTTTAAAGTGCTCAAAACCTCTTCCATTTCTCGGCTTGCGTAGACAAAACTTTCTTCGCTTTGCGCGAATCCGTCTGAAATTTTAAGAAATTCTTCTTCTGCTTTTCCTAAGCTGTTGTAATTGTAGATATCGTTTACATTTTGCGCCACATATTTTAAATCCCCATTTTTATCAAAAATGGGAACCGATATTGTAATGATGTCCAGTCCCAGATTTGTTATCTGGCGCTTTGCAACCATTGTTTTTTTTTCGTAAACCTCCGGTAGAGTAGAGTTTCCCCAGTAGGTTTCGTCAAGCTGTGAAAATTTTTTGCCGATAAGTTCCTGTGGGATTTTTCCGTAATGGCGTTGAGCCGCTTTATTGACAAAAAGCAAATTATAATCATTGTCGTAAACCATAATTTCATCGTGGAGATTATTTACGATTTCCCATAACTCCTCATTATTGATTTTCTTTTTTTTGTTTTCCATTGGTTAATACTCCTCTTAAGGATTCTCTGCTTCCCCAAAGAATTGGGTTTTTGTGCGGTATCATGGAATGTGCTGCTTGTCCATAGGAAAATATATTTATCTCATTATATAATATTTTTGGCGAAACGACACTATAGAAATCAGATAAACATATTTTATTTGGTATCCCGTTTTCTGTAAGGAAAACGGGATACTGAAAAAATGATTTACGATTCTTCGATTTTACTTATGGCAACGATTTCGTCTTTTGTTTTATTGCCGTAATCTTTTACCATTTCTTTTAAAAATCCATGGTATATTATGACCAAAATGAATAGAAGAGGGAGTCCTGTCGCAAGTACAATGGCTTTTATGGTAGCAATATCTGTCCCGATGTAGGCGATTGCAATTGGAATCGCTACCAAAAGGAGACACCAGATAAATTTCAGCTTTTTATTTGGCTCCTCTCCGGCACTTAGTTTTCTGGTTATTGTGGAGGAAAGGGTAAAGGAGGTTGCATCAAGAGTGGTTGCCAGGAATAAGACAATAACCACGAGGTAAAGCACCATAGCGATTTTGGAAAACGGCAGTGCGTTAATTGTCGCTGTGGCTATAAATTCCGACTCCCCATTTGTCAGCATGGCAGGAACGTCAAGAATACCATCCATGCGAAGGCCCTGTTGGAATGCCGTAACAACGCCGAAGAATAAGAAAAGGCCTGCCGTTCCCGTTATCAGCATATTGATAATGATTTCCCGAATTGTTCTTCCCTTTGAAATTTTTGCGACAAAAAGTCCTGTAAATGGGCCAAATACCAGCCAGTATACAAGATAAAATACAGTCCAGTCTTGTGGATAGCCTGTTTTGGCCACAGGATCCGTCCAAAGTGTCATCCTTGTAAATTCTTTTGAGAGGATGCCTAAGGAGTTTACAAGAGAATCAAGAATAAACTGTGTGTTACCCGCAATAAAGATGAAAACTAAGAGTGCAATACAAAAGTACACATTCCAGTCGCTTATTTTTCTCATGCCTTTTTCAATTCCAAGCACAGAGGTGATAGAGTAAAGAACGGCAGTGCCGATAAGCACCATAACCATCAAAGCGAAGGAAGTGCTAATGCCTATTAAATCTGCGATTGCAGCTGCAATAGTGGAGGCGGCGGAGCCGGCGGAAATACAGATGGAACCGACAGCAGCGAATATAAATATAAAATTGACAACTTTGCCGAACCAGCCTTTTACAGCTTTTTCCCCCAGGGAATACTTGCACAGTGCCCCGAAACGAAGCTCACTGTCATTTTTAATATAATAATGATAGGCGAAGGGAAGGACGAAGACACACAACAATGCCCAGGCTGCCGGACCCCAATCATATATAGCATATGTAAGGGATAGCTCATAGGCGTAAGCCTCTGAAATAGGTGCTCCGGCTAATGCGGGGGCAGCATTGAAATGGTAGCCCCATTCCAGGAATGCCCAGTATACGGTTCCGGCGCCCAGACCCGTGAAAAACATCATTGCTACCCAGCTCATCGTTCGGTATTCCGGTTTACAATTGCCAAAGCGGATATTTCCATATTTGGAAAAGCCCAGACCGACGAGGAATATAAGAATAACAGCTGTGATAAGCTGCATGGTGGAGCCAAAGGTGTGGGTTAAAACACGCATCACATCTGCACCTATTTCCTTGCCCGCTTCTGGAAACATTGTAAGGCTTACCATTAATGCAAGAATAATTATAACGCTGATAATCATAAGGCCTACTTCATATTTCTCATTTAGTCCTTTTTTATTGTTCACAATACTTCCTCCTTTAAAAAAATAACGATGAACAGCGGAAAACAATATTCAGATTTTAACTTTATACTACTTTCTTTGCCTTTAAATTATTTATTTCGTCGGCGCTGTAGCCCAGATGTTTCAAAATTTCGTCTGTATGCTCGCCCAGCGTAGGAGAGGGAATGTTGGTAACAGGTACATTTTCCGATAAATGGATTGGATTCCCTGCCAGCTTTACGGGACCCAAAATGGGATCGTTTACTTCTATTACCATATCCCTTCCCATAAGCTGCGGATTTTGAAGGGATTCAACAATGCCCATAACCGAGGAAACCGGAACATCTGTGCCGTCGAAAAGTGCCTCCGTTTCTTTGGCGGTTAAGTCTGCAAATTTATCTTCAATGATTTCTCTAAGCCTGTCCTTTTCGGCAAGCCTTTTGGCATTGGAGGAAAATGCAGGGGTATTTTTAATTCCCGTTTTTTCACAGAATTGCATCCATTGATAGTCGTTTGTAACGGATACGGCAATATAATCGTCTTTTGTTTTATAAATATCGTTTGGTGCCGTGTAAAGGCTTGCATTGCCGGAACGAGTAATCGTTTTGTTATAGTTTGCGTATTCCAGTACAGGATATTCCAAAAGTCCGAATAAAGCGCCCAGCATGGTGACATCTACCTTTTGCCCTTCTCCGGTTTTCAGCTTATGGTAATATGCAATCATAAGTCCTAAAAGCAGCAGCAGGCCGGAATAGCTGTCGCCAATGGCAGGGCCTATTTTTGTAGGGCTCTTATCAGGAAAGCCATTTACGTCCATAATACCGCTCATAGCCTGAATAACGTTGTCATAAGCTGCAAATTTTGACAATTCCCCCTTTGTGCCAAAGCCCGAGATGGTAGCATAAATAATATCCGGTTTTATACGCTTCATCTGCTCATAGCCTACCCCATACTTTTCCAGGGTGCCGGCCTTGAAATTGGAGCATACGATGTCGGCATTTTTTATTAAATCGTAGATTATTTTCTGACCCTCTTCCCTTTTAATATCAAGAGTTATGCTTTTTTTCCCTCTGTTAAAGGATGCGTAGTAGGCGCTGTAATTATTTTTAAAAGGCCCCCACGTTCTGGCCTGGTCTCCTCCGTCCATTCTTTCAATTTTGATTACCTCGGCACCGTAATCTGCAAGGTATTGCGAGCAGAAGGGACCGGCATATGCATGCGTAAAATCAATTACCTTTACTCCGTCCAAAAATCCCATATTTATATCCTCCTTTATATAATCTTTTTTGCTTTTAGGGCAAGAAGCTCACTCTCATCAAGCCCTGTTTTTTTCAAGAGTTCGCCGGTGTCATGTCCAAGTTCAGGGGCGTCGGTAAAGTCGTCAGCAATGGTATAGCTCAATGTGAAAGGAATGGAGGGATATTTCAGAGTGCCGAACTTTTTGCTTTCAAAGGTGGTCATGTAGCCGTTTTCAATTGTGTTGGGCAAATCAGTAATTTCGGGTATCGTAAGCACTGCGCAGCAGGGAATGCCCTTTGTCCTGCATTCTGTTTCAATTTCTGCCTTGGTATATTTGATAAGCTTTTTGGCCAGCAACGGACGAAGGATATTCATATAATCCGTCCGCCTGCCCTCGTTGTCAGCAAACCTGGGATCTTCTTTCAAGTCATCCAGATGTAAAACGTCGCAAAATTTCAGCCATTGAAGCTGTGTGGCAACTCCAACGGCGACATAGCCGTCTGAAGTCTCAAAGGTATCATAGGGTGCGCAGGATGGATCAAAGTTGCCTTTTCTTTTATGGACTTCTCCTACGGTTGAATAGGCTGCCGGGGCTGCTTCAATACAGGAATATATGGAGTCCAGTAAAGCTATGTCAATCTTCTGTCCGATACCGCGTATATTTTTGTCCGTAAGAGCCATAACGATACCGGTTGCAATATATGCGGCGCTGTAGTGCTCAGCGACTGAAGGGGCAGACTGTACCGGATATTGTCCGTGGACGCCGGTCATATCCATTGCCACGCCTTTTGCCTGTGCTGTAAGGGATGTGGCAGGTTTATTTTTGTATGGGCCAGTTTCTCCATAATAGGAATAGGCTGCATAAATAATGTCACTTTTGACCGTTTTTAAGTCTTCATAGCCAAGCCCCAGAGATTCCATATAACCTGCTTCTGATCCTATACAAATGACATCGTACAAGGGGATTAGAGCTTTTAATATTTCTGCGCCCTCTTTTGTTGCAATATCAAGAGTAATGCTCTTTTTGCCGCTGTTTAAATAATTAAAATAGAGACTGCCTTCCGCTGTTTTTGGTTCCCATGACCTGGCCCTGTCTCCGCCTTCCGGCGGTTCGACTTTTGTAACCTCAGCGCCAAATCGGGAAAGATACATGGTTGCAAGGTTTACTGTAAGCTTTTGTGATAAATCCAATATTTTGATGTTATCCAGTGCTTTCACTTTTTCACAACTCCTTTTTTATTTATTTAAGACTATTTAGAGCAAAAAGAATGCCAAGCTCGTAAAGCCTTGTTTTCAGGCGTTATGGATTTTGTTGATGAAAGATGTTATTCACCGGAGAATAAATACAATCGAAAAAGGGGCGAAAGCACAGTATTATTAAGAATAGAAAGAATATTCAACTTTGAATAATTATTCGTTTGTGAATAGTAGTAGATGCAAGTACGGAAACTATAAGCGATTCAAAAAAATAAAATAAATATTGCAATATGAATAAAAATATGGTTTATTTGTTAAGAACAGAATTAGCATACAATTTGTGCTAATAACCATACATTCAACAAATTCAGCAAAAACCCAAAATGCATACAAAGGAGAAATGTTATAGTATGAATATACAATGGTACCCGGGGCATATGACGAAAACCCGCAGGATGATGCAGGAAAATATATCTCTGGTAGATATCGTGATAGAGATGGTAGACGCCAGGATTCCTTACAGCAGCAAGAATCCGGATATTGACGATTTGGCAAAGAACAAATTCCGCATTATTGTCATGAATAAAGCGGACTTGGCGGATGAGAGGGCGACAAAAATATGGTCGGATTATTTTGAGCAAAAGGGATTCCGTGTAATACTGACCAATTCCATCAATGGCAAGGGGATTTCTGACGTTACGCAAACGGCCAGGGAGTTGATGAAGGAGAAAATAGAAAGGCAGAAGGCGAGAGGCAGGCTCTTTGTACCCATAAGAGCCATGGTAGTTGGTATACCGAATGTGGGCAAATCGACATTCATTAACAAATACGTGGGCAAAACAATGGCGAAAACGGGGGACAAGCCCGGTGTTACAAGAGGAAAGCAGTGGATAAAAATTAAAAAAGATTTTGAGCTTTTGGATACGCCCGGCATATTGTGGCCGAAATTTGAAGATCAGTCCGTTGGACTCAAGCTGGCCATTACAGGGGCTATCAATGATGATATATTGGATCAGCAGACATTAGGGACGGAGTTTATCAATCTCATGATGTCCATAGATGCGGATTGTATCAGAAAGAGATATAATATCGCTTTTGATTCTATAGAGGAGCCCTGGAAAGTACTGGAGGCCATAGGGGAAAGCCGTGGTTTTAAGCTAAAGGGCGGAGAGATTGATTTGCTTCGCACTTCAAAAATCCTTTTGGACGAATTTAGGGGTGGCAGACTTGGCAATATAACGTTGGAGCTGCCGGAGGATATTGAGCGCGAAAATGCAAGGCGAAGGGAAGAAGAAAAACAAAAGCGTATGGAGGATAACAGGAGAAAGGAGCAGTATAAGAACAGAAGCGGCAAGTGATGATGATTTTCATTATACTGTCAATGCACATACCAATGCAGCGGCAGAGACATATTCGATAATTGAAGCGCCTGCCGTAATTTGAAAAATTATATCTGAGTAATACAAGGCTTTTTACTTCAGCAAATACATTTTTATCTGAAAAGGAGATGCATAATGAAAAAGGAAAAGCGTTTTGTCATCAAGGAAAAGGAAAGCTTTTTGGGGGGTGAAATCGCCGTTATTGTTGACAGCGAAACAGGAGTAAATTATATTTCTGTAGGATGTCTGGGGCCCCAGAGTATCACGCCTCTTTTGGGAGAGGACGGCAAGGCCGTCATAGAAAAAACAGAAGAAAAGTAAATGCAGAGCACTGCTGTTGTAGTGAAGCCGTAATTAATGCATATTAAAAGTTATCATGGGTGAATGATTGGATGAGGCTTGTTTTGGTACAGCGGCGGGAACATACAGTTTTATACAAAATGAATAAGGACATGGGCAAAATTAACCTTGCCGCATGTCCTTTTCTTCTGTGCTCTCTTTTATGATGGATACAATATTATGAATAATACGGGCGGTCATGCCCCATATATGATGACCATGATAGTCGTAAAAAAGCTCTGGAAGGGGAGTGCTGCTCCATTTGTAATCCCTGCCGCCCACAATCTTTTCAAAGGGAAAATCCAGAGGAATATGAGGACGAAAAACAACACAGTGCTTTTCCGGAGGGGTTCTCATGAAATAAGAGAAGGGAACAAAGAATATTTCCTCCACCTCATCAGGGTTAAAGCTGATATTTTGAAGGGCGTCACAGGGAACATAGCCTAGATATGGCGTAACTATCGCCTTGGAAGGAGTGATAATGACGTCACTTTGCCCCAAAATACGGATGGAATCACTGTCCAGCCCAATTTCCTCATAGGTTTCTCTGAGTGCGCAGGCGAGAGAGGTTTCGCTTTTCTCCCTGCGTCCGCCGGGAAAGCAAATATCTCCCGGCTGATGTTTCAGTGTCAGGGCGCGGCGTGTAAAGAGAATATGCGGTTCATCATCCTTCCACGTAAAAAGCACCATAACAGAGCTGTAGGTGTAATGACCTTCCGGCTTTGGCTGCCTATCCTGGAATATATTTTCAACTTCCTTTTGGAAAAAGTATTTATTGTCCATTTAATCCCTTCTCAGCTTGATATATTTTGCCGCACTTCTTCGGCGGTCTTCCTCAATCTCGGCATAGTGCTTTTTTGTTGTGTTGACGTCGGCATGTCCCAAAACATCGGCGACCAGGTAGATGTCTCCTGTTTCATGGTAGAGGTTTGTGCCATAGGTGCTGCGCAGTTTATGAGGCGATATTTTTTTCAGGCGAATGACGGACTGGGAATATTTTTTCACCAGATTCTGTACTGAGCGCACTGTAATGCGGGTGCCGCGGCTGGACAGAAAAAGGGCTTTGTCGTTTTCGTCCTTTGGCGGATGGTTTCTGCGGTATTCTATGTAATCTAAAAGTGCCTCCCGCACCTCATCCCCAAAATATAAAACAACCTGATTGCCGCCCTTACGGGTGACTTTTACGCCGTTTTGCTTGAAATCCAAATCGTCTGTGTTGATGCCCACACATTCGCTGACACGCATTCCTGTTCCTACCAGAGTGCTGATAATTGCCAAATCCCGCAGCTTTTCTTTTTCGTGGAAGGCTTTTTGGCGATCGGTAAGGTTATCGCCCTTTTCCACCTCATCCAACAGTGTTGCCACTTCATCCACATCTAAACGTACTATTTTTTTATCATGTATTTTAGGAGAATCCACAATTGCCGCAGGATTTGCCAGCACCTTCTTTTTTTTATAAAAGTATTTATACATGGAGCGTATGGCGGCCAGCTTTCTGGCCTTGCCCTTTTCATCATTTTTATATTCCAGCATAATGGAAGGGTTATAGGGATCCGGTTTGGTGTAAAAGGTGAGGTACTCCATAAAGCGGTCGATATCCTCGGAATCAATTTCATTTAAATCGGATACTTCCAGTGTTTCAATGGATTTACCCTTTAAACTTTTGTTTTTTTCAAGCATAAATCCGAAAAACAGCTTCAAATCATAGGCGTAGCCGATACGCGTTTTAACGGAGGTAGTCTGTGCGATGCTGCGGAAAAATTCCTCCATGAAATAGGGCAGCTCCTCCAACAAGGCACGCAGATGTATGGTATTTTTCTGTATTTCCTCTTCATGATAGCTTTTGCCGGCCATATTGTCACTCCTTAGCATTGTCTTTTGCCATGTCCCAGCCTTTCAGACCGGAGCGTTTGACAGCGCCGAAAATTTTTTCCTCCAAATGAATATAATCCTTTGACAGAGCCTGAATCAATTCCTTTATTTCCTGCCGCTTTGTGTTGCCGTCCGCCAGGCATGGATTTTTAACAATGGTGATACCGCTTTTATTAATATAGCTTTTTGCCTCATATTCCGGCACATAAATGAGGGGACGGATGGAATAAAGTTTTTTTCTGTCCAGGTAGCTGACTGGGGCAAAGCAGTTAACTCTTCCTTCAAAGAACAGGGACATTAAAAAGGTTTCGATTACGTCGTCCTTGTTATGTCCCAACGCAACCTTGTTACAGCCAAGCCTGTCGGCCTCATCATTTAAGGCGCCCTTCCGCATTTTAGAGCAGAGGGAACAGGGATTTTTTTCCTTCCGCTCCTCAAATATAATCTGTCCGATATCCGTTTCCACCACGGAATAGTCAACGCCAAGCTTCTCGCAGAGAGCCTTTATTCCGCTGTAATCAGCCCCGGGAAGCCCCAAGGATACGGTAATGGCTACTATATCAAAATGCTTTGGATAAAAACGCATTAAATCCCTTAAGGCTATGAGAAGGCATAGGCTGTCTTTGCCGCCGGATACCCCCACTGCGATTTTATCTCCCTCCTCTATCATACTGTAGTCTTCTACAGCTCGTCTGACATAGCTTAATAATCTTTGATGCTTCATGATGGTTCCTCCGAATGAATGGATTTGTGTTATAAAAAGTATACAATATTATTATACCGAAAAAAAGGACTCATTGAAAGGGAAAGTATAAATATTGTGTTTTTGCGCCGCAAAGGATATAATGACAGGTATATATTGATGAAAAAAGGAGACAAGCCATGAAAATAAAAAAATTATCGGCTCTGATTTTTGCTTGTTTACTGCTGTTTAGCGGCTGTGCCAAAAAAAATGCCGCTGGCGCCAATGACAGCGAGGAAGGGCCAAAGCAGGAGAAGGCTTTGGAAAACGAAGCGGAAAATGAAAAAACGCCGGAGGAATTGAAAACTGCCTATCTCAATAACAGAATAGAGAGTATGTCTTTGGAGGAGATGGTAGGGCAGCTTTTTATGCCTGCTTTCCGTCAGGATGAGAATGGAAGCAACCTATTGGAAATCAATGAAACCATGAAGGAAGCCATAAGTAAATATAAGCTCGGCGGTGTTATTTTGTTCGGTGAAAACATAGACACAAGGGATCAGACCCAAAGCCTTATTGCATCGTTGCAGCAGGCAGGCGGCGGAGAGCTTTTTATAGGTGTGGATGAAGAGGGAGGCAGGGTGAGTAGACTTCACCAAAGCGGAAAGATTGATGCCTATGATGTGCCAAGCGCTCAGGAGATGGCGGCGGGCGGCGACGAGAAGGAAGCATTCAGTATGTATCAGGAAATCGGCAGCGAGCTTACCACTCTTGGTTTTAACGTAGATTTTGCGCCGGTAGCGGATATTAACACGAATCCAGGTAATATTGTCATAGGGGACAGGGCCTTTGGAAGCGACCCTGCGATTGCCGGAAGCTTTGTTGCGGAAGCGGTAAGAGGGCTTCATGAGGAAGGGATTGCATCCTGCCTGAAGCATTTCCCGGGGCATGGGGATACGGCAACAGATTCCCATAAGGGGGAGACTGTGGTAGAGCATACGATTGAGCGGCTTGAGAGCACAGAACTGGTGCCTTTTAAAATGGGAATTGAGGCGGGAACAGATTTTATTATGGCAGGACATATTAAAGCGCCTGAGATAACAGAGGACGGCCTTCCGGCGTCAATGTCCCCGGGTATGATAGACGGCCTCTTGCGGGGGCATCTGGGCTATGAGGGTATCGTTATTACAGATGCCATGAATATGGGGGCAATCTCCCAATATTATGACAGCGGTGAGGCGGCCAGAAAAGCCGTTGAGGCCGGTGTTGACATTATTTTGATGCCTGAGAATCTGGACGAGGCCTACAATACTATTTTGGAATGTGTTGCAAACGGCAGTATCTCTGAGGAAAGGCTTGAGAAATCCGTGAGAAGGATTCTTTCGGTAAAATACGACAGAGGGATACTGAACAGGGATAAGTAAACAAAAAACTGGGAACGATTGTCAATATGAATGAAAAATTTACAGGTTTTTTTGGAAATACAAGCACTTGTATACTTGAAAATGCTTTGTATAGTCACTATAATAATGTTTATATCTTTTTTATGCTAGATACTGGGAAGGGGTGAGTATGGTGGCAGTGGAAGAGGAATTATACCAGCAGCTGATTGACAGAATAAAAAAATATCATCCGACAAAGGATTACGGCATGATCCGCAAGGCCTATGAGCTGGCCGTGGACGCACACAAGGGTCAGGTCAGAAAAAGCGGCGAGCCCTATATTATCCATCCCCTGAAGGTTGCGTATATACTGGCGGAGCTGGAGCTTGACATGGAGTCTATCGTTGCGGGCATACTGCATGACACCATAGAGGATACTCCTTATACCTATGATGATATTGCAAGGATATTTAGCGAGGAGGTCGCCCTTTTGGTGGACGGCGTTACAAAGCTTGGAAAAATATCCTATACAACGAAAGAGGAAATTCAGGCTGAGAACTACAGGAAAATGTTCCTGGCAATGGCGAAGGATATTCGCGTTATACTCATTAAACTTGCAGACAGGCTTCACAATATGCGTACTCTAAATTATATGACGCCTGAAAAGCAGCATGAGAAGGCACAGGAAACCCTGGATATCTATGCGCCTTTGGCGCACAGGCTTGGCATTTCTAAAATCAGAACAGAGCTGGAGGATTTATGCTTTAAGTATCTGAATCCGGAAGCTTATTATGATTTGGCGGAGAAAATTGAAAAGAAAAAAGCGGAACGGGAAGAGTTCGTCCGAAAGATTGTAACGGACGTCAGAGCCCAAATGGTTGCTGCCGGTATCAAGGGCAGCGTTGAGGGGCGCAGTAAGCATTTTTTTAGTATCTATAAAAAAATGGTGAACCAGAATAAAACGCTGGATCAGATATATGATTTGTTTGCCGTCAGAGCTATTGTGGATACGGTAAGGGACTGCTATGCGGTTTTGGGAATTGTGCATGACATGTATAAGCCTATGCCGGGACGGTTCAAGGATTATATCGCTATGCCAAAGCCCAATATGTACCAGTCTCTCCATAACACGCTCATTGGGCCAAGCGGTGAGCCCTTTGAGATACAGATAAGAACATGGGATATGCATCGTACCAGTGAGTATGGTATTGCGGCCCACTGGAAATACAAAGAGGGAAAAGCCGGCGACCATTCCCAGTCAAAGGAAGAGGAAAAGCTGACTTGGCTTCGTCAGATACTGGAATGGCAGAGGGATATGTCTGACAACAGGGAGTTTATGGATACCCTGAAGCTTGACTTGAATATATTCAATGACCAGGTGTATGCCTTTACGCCAAAGGGGGATGTAATCAGTCTTTCAAAGGGTTCTACTCCTATTGATTTTGCTTATGCCATCCATTCGGCGGTAGGCAATAAAATGGTCGGTGCCAGAGTAAACGGAAAAATTGTTACCTTTGACTATCAGGTGCAAAACGGCGACAGAATAGAAGTATTGACCTCACAAAATTCAAGAGGGCCAAGCCGTGACTGGCTGGGTCTGGTGAAGAGCTCTCAGGCCAAAACAAAAATTAACCAGTGGTTTAAAAAAGAATTCAAAGAGGAAAATATTATAAAGGGCCGCGAGCTCTTGGACAGGGATGCGAAGAAGAAGGGCTATTCCATGCCGGAGCTTGGCAAGCCCGAATGGATCGAGCTTGTCGTAAACAAATTCGGCTTTAAAAACTGGGATGCTCTGTGCGCAGCTATCGGACACGGCGGCGTGAAAGAGGGACAGGTAATAAACCGTCTGATAGAAGAAGTCATTAAAGAGGAGAAGAAAAAGCAGACGGCAGAGGATCTGATTAAAAGGATGGAGGAGGATGCCGCTAAAAAGCAGCAAAACTCCAACAGCAAAAATAAAAGCGGCGTAGTGGTGAGAGGAATAGGAGATGTTTCCGTTCGGTTTTCCAGGTGCTGCAATCCTGTGCCGGGGGATGAGATTATAGGCTTTATTACCAGAGGACGGGGAATTTCCATTCACAGGACGGATTGTGTTAATATTATAAATCTCAATGATGACGACAGGCACAGGCTGATAGACGCAGAGTGGGACGTTCACGAGAAGGAAAATACCGGTGTGTCTTATCCTGCCGAAATCCGTATTACAGGAAGCGACAGGGTTGGTCTTATCATGGATGTTTCAAGGGTTCTCTCAGAGGAAAACCTTTTTGTGAAATCCTTTAACGGCAGAACAACGAAGGATTTAACGGCGATTTTTAATGTGACAATAGAGATAACGAGCAAGGAACAGCTGGAAAAGATTTGCAAGAGGCTCAGCCAGGTCAAGGGCGTACATGATATTGAGCGTGTGACCAGCTGAAGGAATAATAACGGAGGGCAATTATGAGGGCAGTCATACAGAGGGTTTCCCACGCGAAGGTGACAGTGGAGGGAAAAGTAGCGGGCAAGATTGGAAAAGGACTTATGGTTCTTGTTGGGTTTATTCCGTCAGACCATGAGGAGAAGGTAATGGATTACATGCTGGAAAAAATTTCAGGGCTGCGCATTTTTGAGGATGAGAATGATAAAATGAATCTTTCCGTCAGCGATATTGGCGGCGAGCTGTTGATTATACCCAATTTTACGCTCTACGGGGACGCGAGAAAGGGCAAACGGCCCGGTTTTTCCAATGCGGCGACACCGACAGAGGCAGACGCCATGTTTTTGAAGTTCATTGAAAAAGCGAAAAAGCTTCCTGTACATGTGGAACACGGTATTTTTCAAACGCATATGGAGGTAGAGCTTTTAAATGACGGACCTGTTACAATACTTCTTGACAGTGAAAAAACATTTTAACGGATAGGGATAGAATAATGATTCATTTTATACTGGAAGGACATGATTTTCCCCACGAGGTACAGACCATTGCGCAGGTTTTTTACCCGAATATGCACTATTACCAGGCAGAGGAAATTCAAAAGGAAACAGTTACGATTGTCAGCATACTGACAGGGGATAAATCGAAAGCATTGATTTATGACAATGGGATATTGGTATCAGAAGGGGAGCTTTCGTATACGGGAAAGGCACAGTCTCTGCGGGAGAAAAAACGTATCATTAAGGCTCCTATTTATTTTGCCCTGAAAAAGCTGACAGGCTATGAGCCGAAATGGGGTATGATGACGGGAATACGTCCGGCAAAAACAGTAAATGAGATACTGGACAAGGGGATGGATGAGGCAGACGCCTACTCCTATCTGACGGAATGCTATTATGTGTCACCGGAAAAGGCGCGTCTTGCCATTGAGGTAGCGAAGGCGGAGCGGGGCATACTCCAAATGAGCGGTAAAAGGGACATCAGCATCTATATCGGTATCCCTTTTTGCCCTACAAGGTGCCTTTACTGCTCTTTTACTTCTTATCCTATCAAACAGTATGCCTCTAAAGTGGACGGCTATCTGGAAGCATTAATAAAGGAAATGGCATATCTGGGGGAAAAGGCAAAGGCCTACACCATCAAAAATGTTTATATAGGCGGCGGAACGCCCACCTCCCTAAACGAACAGCAGCTGGATTTTCTCTTGAGGCGGACAAAGAAGATATTCGACACAGACAATGTACTGGAATTTACAGTGGAGGCAGGAAGGCCGGATACCCTGAATAAAGAAAAACTGATGCTTATGAAGGAACATGGCGTGAGCCGTATTTCCATCAATCCCCAGACAATGAATGACAGAACGCTTGCGGCTATAGGCAGAAGACACAGCGTACAGGACATTATTCGTATTTTTGATATTGCCAGACAGGCCGGACACCAAAACATTAATATGGATTTGATATTGGGACTTCCGGGCGAGAACACAAAAGATGTGGAAAATACCATGAGGGAAATTGAAAAGCTTGATCCGGAGAGTGTCACGGTACATACGCTGGCGGTTAAACGTGCTTCCAGATTGAAGGAGGAATTCGACTTGAGCCGCTTGACGGACGCCTCCACCATGGAGGAGATGCTCCGCATTTCCTCGGAATCGGCGGGGAGAATGGGGATGCTTCCCTATTATATGTACCGCCAGAAAAACATGGTGGGAAGCTTTGAGAACGTGGGCTACTGTAAAAAGGGTTTTGAGGGCGTCTACAATGTGGAGATTATGGAGGAAAAGCAAATGATATTCGCCGCGGGCGCCGGCGCCACGACGAAGCTTGTGGATTATGATACAAACCGTATTGAGAGAGTATTCAATGTAAAGAGCGTGGAGGATTACACCTCCCGTATAGATGAGATGATTCAGAGGAAAAAAGACGGCATGAGGCAAATCGGATGAGGAGGACAGGGCTATGCTGACACAGGCACCAAGAGGAACAAAGGATATATTCGGGGCGGAAATGCACGAATGGCACGCCATTGAGGGAAAAATGAGGGAGATCTGCAAGACCTTCGGCATAGAGGAGATAAGAACACCTATTTTTGAGCATACGGAGCTTTTTCTGCGTGGTGTGGGTGAAACGACCGATGTAGTGCAGAAAGAAATGTATACCTTTATGGATAAGGGTGACAGAAGCATCACCTTAAGGCCGGAGAGCACCGCCGGTGTGGCCAGAGCCTATATTGAGCACGGCATGCACAACAATGCACAGCCAATAAAGCTCTATTATATTGCTCCTACCTTCCGTTATGAGAAGGCGCAAAAGGGACGGCAGAGACAGTTCCACCAGTTTGGCATTGAAATGTTCGGTTCCTATTCTCCCGCCCTTGACGCGGAAGTAATTTCTGTGGCGGCGGAGCTGATTGAAAGCCTTGGCATAAAAAATATAGAGCTTCGCATCAATTCTCTTGGCTGCAATAAGTGCCGTGAGAAGTATAATAAGCTTTTAAAGGACTATATTGGTGACAATCTGGACAGCCTTTGTCCTACCTGTAAAGAGCGCTATGAAAAAAATCCCCTTCGGGTTCTCGACTGCAAGGAGGAAAGGTGTCAGAAAATGATAGAAAACGCCCCCTCTATTGTGGATTGTCTGGGCGAGGAATGTCAGGAGCATTTTCAGAAGCTTCAGGAAATACTGACGGCTATGGGAATTAAATATGTTGTAGACTCTAAAATAGTCAGAGGTCTTGACTACTATACCAGAACTGTTTTTGAGTTTGTATCCAATTCCATTGGCTCCCAGGGCACAGTCTGCGGAGGCGGAAGGTATGACAACCTCATTGAGGAGTGCGGCGGAGAGAGAACGGGCGCTGTCGGTTTCGGCCTTGGTATGGAGAGGCTTCTTCTGACCTTGCAGGCGCAGGAGGGAGAGAAGGAATACAAACCGTACAGGGACATCTATATCGGTTCCATGGGCGAGAAGGGTATGGTAAAGGCCCAAGCTCTGACCTATGCCCTCCGCAAGAGGGGTATTACGGCGGAATGCGATACCTTAGGCCGCGGCGTGAAAGCGCAGATGAAGTATGCCAATAAAATCGGCGCCAGATTTTCCGCTGTAATCGGTGATAATGAGATAGATACGGATACGGTATCCCTCAAGGATATGGATACGGGAGAAAAGGCTGATATAAAATTATCGGAAATTATTGAAAAAGTACTTGAATTTACAGATAAAATCTGCTAGGATAAAGCTTAATTCAGGGACTATAAAAAACCCTTTTCCGAGAGCTATCGGGGAAGGGTAAAATTTCACCAATATGAGGTAATACAACCTGTTAAAAATCATACAAGAGTGGACGGTCACAGACTTATTTTGAAGGCCGGCTTTGAAGAAAAACAACGGATAAGTGTTTTATTTGCTTATGTTCCTGGCAAAATGAGGAAGGCTTTAAAACGGCTTTTTTCGAACTTTATCTATTTCGCTCAAAACAGCCCCGGAGGGACTTTTTTGATACACTGTCAGACTTCCTTTGGAAGCCCTTTTGTATAAATTTATTTACCATTTCTTAAGGGGGAAGTAACATGGAATTGAGAATTGAGAAAGCAAAAACATTGAAAGAAAAACCGGATATGAATAACCTGCCCTTTGGTGTGTACTATACAGACCATATGTTTGTGATGGACTATTCAGACGACAGAGGTTGGTATGATCCCCGCATTGAGCCGTATGGCCCTATTATGATGGAGCCGGCCAGCATGGTGCTCCACTACGGGCAGACTACCTTCGAGGGATTAAAGGCGTACTATTCTGTGGACGGCGAAATCTTATTGTTCAGGCCGGAAAAAAATATGGAAAGACTGAATAAGTCAAATGAGCGTCTTTGTATTCCGCACTTTGACGAGGCTTTTGCCATTGAATGTATTAAAAAGCTTGTCAGCATGGATAAGGACTGGATACCGACAGAGCCGGGCACAAGCCTGTATATCAGACCCTTTATCATAGCGACGGATGTGCATATTGGCGTTCACCCATCTCACACTTACAAGTTCTTTGTTGTACTCTCTCCGGTAGGAGCTTACTATGCTGAGGGTATCAATCCTGTCAAGATATATGTGGAGGACGAGTATTGCAGAGCGGTGCGCGGCGGCACTGGCTTTGCCAAGACGGCGGCCAATTATGCGGCAAGCCTGAAGGCCCAGGAAATTGCAGAGAAAAACGGCTATACACAGGTTTTGTGGCTTGACGGTGTGGAAAAGAAATATATTGAGGAGGTCGGCACGATGAACGTAATGTTTGTCATTGACGGCGAGGTTATCACTCCTGAATTAAACGGCAGTATTCTTTCCGGCATCACCAGAATGTCTGCGATAGAGCTTTTGCGGGCAGAGGGTTATAAGGTGACGGAGCGCAAAATCTCCATTCAGGAGGTTGCAGATGCAGCAAAAAGCGGCAAGCTTGATGAAGCTTTCGGCACAGGCACGGCGGCGGTTATCTCCCCAATTGGTGAGCTGATTTGGGAGGGAGAGCATATCGTCATCAATAACGGTGAAATCGGTCCTATTTCCCATAAAGTTTATGACACTATCACAGGAATTCAAAGCGGCAAGCTTGAGGATAAATATAACTGGATAACAAAGGCCTGAATTATTTTATACTATGGACTCTGCTCAAGCTGCCCGTTATTTGAAAAAAGAGCGGCATTGACTTTTGAAAACCGCGTGAATATGCAGTTTCTATAGTTAAGGGTGAGGCCAATGCAGTTTTTAAAAATAAATTAACCTGAAATTTGACTGCGCAGCCTTTTTAAGGGAACTGGTGAGCAGAAAATTGAAATACAAAAAGAGCCTGATTTATCAGGCTTTTTTGTATTTCAGACAAATTTTTAATATTCATGATACATTTTGCCGGTGTTTTTCTCAGTAAAGTTGAGAATAATTAAATTTTTCTTACATTAAACTGTCGGATACTGGCTTTTTCTTGTACTTTTTTCTATAATAGAGACAGAAAAGGAGGTTTTGTGTGATGAGCGGAAAAAAGGTTTGCAGTATGCTTGTGATATGCGGCTTGGTTTTATCAGCCGGAAGTGTTCCTGCAAGAGCGCAGGCGCTTGGCAGTGTACAAAATAAACAGGTAAGGGAGATTGCGTCCGATTTTGCGGAGAAGCTTGGCTTTTCCGTCAATTACGGCGATTTTACTTATGAGGAAGGAGCGGATGGCAAGCGCTTTCAATGGAGTCCTTCAAATGGATCGGGGAATATTCGCATTGATACTGACGGACAGGGAAGGCTATTGTCCTACCGCAGAGCAGAAAATACAGAATATAAGGGCCTGGGAGAGATAAAGGAAGAGGAAGCCCTTCAGACAGCAAAGTTATTTATGAAAAATGCTTTTGCAAAGGATTCCTGGGTGTGGGTGAATAATAAAAAAAGCACAGCGGAGAGTTTACAGGCTTACTGGTTTTCCTTTCAGCTTTTCGTCAATGACATGCCTGTAAATGAAGCTTATTGTGACGTGGCGGTCAGCCGGTATACGGGGCGTGTACTCCGATTAGAAGTCTTTATTGACGATACGGTATATGAGACACAATTCCGCAAAGCAGATACTGTTATTGAAACAGAGCAGGCCAAAGAAAAGTTCCTGTCGAAGGCAGGCTTCACTTTATATTATGGTTACGAGAAGGACAGCAAGACCGGACAGTATATGATGCACCCAATTTACGCCTTCCGCACCAATATGAAAAACTATGGCGTTGATGCGGAGACGGGGAAATTTCTGGATTTGACAAAGCTTGACAAGACGTTGGAGGAAGCCAGCTACATAGAGGAGGAAGCCTTGCGTTCTGACAGGGATGACAGCAGCAGGGCCGAGGAAACGATGCTTTTTGACGCTGATAAATACATTTCCCGGGAAACAGCGGAGGCTGAGGTTAAAAAAGCAGAGGATTTTTTAAAGCTTGGCGGAAGTTCTGAGAAGTCAGCAATTCAGACAGGAGAAAATGACACAGTTGTATGGCGGCTTTCTTACGCAAACGGAAGCGAGGCATTGGTGGATGCGGTCAGCGGCAAAATTGTTTCCTATACGGACAGGAGCGAAAAGGCTGCGTTTCTTGCATCAGGGGCTTTGAATGACAGCCAGGCTAGGAACCTTGCGGACAGTTTTTTAAATGCCATTGTGCCGGAGGAGTTTGCAAAGTGCCGTTTTGTGCGCGGCGGCGATACGGAAAATGGTGAGAGTTATTTTGGATATAAGCGTCAGGAAAACGGAGCAGATGTCTATGATAATTATATAATTGTAACAGTGAATAAAAAGACAGGCATGGTAACAAATTATGAAATGAACTGGATTTTTGGCGCTGAATTTCCATCACTGGAAAAAGTCATAACGCCGGGACAGGCCTTTGACAGCTTCTGTACCTTTAACAGCTATCAGCCTACCTATTATCCGGTGAAGGGCAAAAAGGATGTAATCGCTTATCAGTTTACAGAACCCTACGGCAGTTTTTATGTGGATGCTTTCACAGGGCAGCAAGTGACATGGAACGGGCTTAATTACAGCCAAAAGCCGGAAAAATTCTATAATGATATGGATGGACGGGACAGTGAAAAGGCAGTAAAGATTCTTTTTGACAATGGTTATTATCTGCCGGGAGAAAGCTTCCGGCCCAATCAAGCCATAACCCAGTCTGATTTTTTATTTTATCTCTACAGTGACAAGTCATACAGGAATCAGGATAATATATATGATGCGGCGGTGAGAATGTCTGTTATTTCGGAGAAGGAAATTGCGCCGGATCAAAAGCTGACCTTTGGGGATGCGGCGAAAATTGCTGTGCATTATCTGGATTTTAAAAATGATACTTTGCTGACGGAGGTACAGGGGATAGAAAACCCATTCTCAGATACAATAAGCGGTGAGAATCTTCCCTATGCCGCTGCCTGTTATGAGCTTAACATTTACAGAGGTGATAAAAGCGGCAGCTTCTGCGAGAATAATGAAATGACAAGAGGACAGGCGGCGCAGTTTTTATACAATCTTCTGAATGCGGCGTGGGACAGAAGGTAATGGCGAAGGGCACGGTTATTTATTTATAGATACCGTTTTATGTTATACAGCGGACATGCTGCTTAATCGAAAATGAAAAGAGGGGCCGGATTCTATTGAATCCGGCCTCTCTGACTGTCAAAAAAATAAAATTGTGGATACACTGCCTATATCGGCGAACTATTAAAAGGATTGAACGAAATTCTAAAAAATCAAGCAATGCATTTTTTTCAGTATCACAAAGTTATCCACTAAAGCTTTTGTTCCTTTTTTAATAGGGATAGGCTTTTGGAAAAAAGCGTTATCCATAGCCGCCCCTTTTTTCCCTGTCCGCAGCTGCAAGTCTTATATAGGCATGGACGAAACTTAATAAATAACAAGATTTGCCTGATTTAATCCCCCAAAAGCGGTTTTCCGTTACAGGCCAAGTGTATGGTTTCAGGAGTTTTGCTGAAAACTCTTGATAAGTGACAGGAGCAGCATCCGCAGTATTTTGCCTTTTATGGCGGTGAGAAGAAGCGGATCCGTTGGCTTCGGTTCCCTTTACCATAACGAAATGATTCCGTTACGGAAAAAGGGTCAAAAATTTGAAAACGCTTTTTAGCAGCTTCTGCAAACAGCAGAAGTGTTTTAAAAGTTAAATTCCGCGTCCCAGTCAAACTCACCGGATCCTTCTATATTTTGGGGCCAGTGGGCGCACCAGGCGGGAACGACAGGATTTTCCGCACGGTCAAGGCAGGGAGTATAGGGCTTTATATCAAGAACGGGGCTTCCGTCCTCTGCGTCTATATAGGAGAGCTCTATCATGCCCTTCTCGAAGTCTATGCCGAGAGGGGGGACGCTGCTCAAGGCAAGAGGATTTGGCCTTTCCGGGGAACGGGTTGCGAATACGCCCAGTGTGGCGGGCCCTTTTTTGTAGGGCTTTTCCTCTGTTAAATTACCTCGGCACAAATCATTATCACAGCCGTCAAACCACCATAGCACCTGAATGTAACCGAAGCCGTCAAGACCCGTCAGTGCGGGAATATATTTTTTGTCAAGAACGATATAAAAACCGTTCTCATTGCTTTTGATTTTTCCGATTGGGTTACAATTTAATTTTTTCATATGGTACATCCTTCCGTTTTTTATTTACGGCGCCGTAATTCCAGTATAGCAGGTTCCTTTTATACTAAAAGGGGTTTATGAAAAAATATTGCATATTTGAAAAAACAGGAAACTTTTCTGATAATGCTGCGTCAAACAGGTAAAACAGTATAGAGGAGGGATTTTGTATGAAAAAATTTTTAAAGGCCGCGGCGGCGGTATTGACGGCTGCATTCATGATAACGGGAACAGGCGCGTTTACCGTAATGGCGGCGGAGCTTTCGGGTTCCGGCAAGGGAAGCATTACTGTTAACGGGACGGGAAGCGTGAAGGTTGATCCTGACACGGCTTCTGTCAGTCTGGGAGTGAATACGGTTAACCGGGAGGCGAAGGAGGCACAGAAGGAAAACGCCGAAATTATGGATAAGGTTATCGGTAAGCTAAAAAGCCTGGGTGTCAGGGATGATCAGATGAAAACTCAGAATTTTAATGTTTACCCCAATTATGACTATTCCGGCGACAGGGAAAAGATTACGGGCTACAGTGTGAGCAACATTCTTGAGGTGACCACTAAGGATATTGACAATGTAGCGGCCTTGATTGACGGTGCGGCAGAGGCCGGCGCTAATGTCAACTACGGCATCAGCTTTTATGTGGAGGACCCATCCCGATATTATGGCGAGGCTTTGCAGCAGGCAGTGAAAAACGCAGGAACAAGCGCGGGCTATATCGCTGCATCACTGGGTGTTAACCTGGGAAAAGCAAAGAGCGTAACGGAGGAGAGTAGGGGCTATGCGTACAGTGACACTGCTGTAAACAGCACAATGGCCATGGCAAAGGAGGAAGCGGCGGCTGATATGAGCGCAGGAGGAAAAGCTACCGGCATATCCTATGACAAGATTGAAATCACAGCCAGGGTCAGCGCGGTCTATGAGTATTGATGAAAACAGTGAAAAGAAGGACTGAGCGAAAGATAAGCGCAAATTAAATGAATTCGACAGCCTCTCCGCCTTGGCGGAGGGGTTTTTTGTGTCAGGAAGTCGGAGCCTTAGACAGGTGCGTCAGAGAGTATGCGGAAAAAACGAAAGAGCTTATTTACTTTTGTGCGGAAAATGGGTATTATAAATAGAGCGAATTTTAAAATTTTTACAGATATGAAGGAGATTAGTATGGGTGAATCTATGAAGGGCTTGAAGAGAAGCCATATGTGTGCGCAAGTGAGCGAGGCCGCTGTGGGCCGGAAGGTTACGGTTATGGGCTGGGTACAGAGAAGGCGTGATTTGGGCCAGCTTATTTTTATTGCCCTGAGAGACAGGACAGGCATTGTACAGGTGGTTGTGGACGGCAACCAGTCTGCCCCTGAAATATTCCATAAGGCAGAAACCATCAGAAGCGAATATGTAGTGGCAGTGGAGGGCACTGTCATGGCCAGGGATGCTGCGAATATCAATGAAAACATGAAAACAGGACGGGTTGAGATAGCTGTTGAAACACTTCGTATTCTCGCGGAGTCGGAAACACCGCCCTTTCAGATTGAGGAGAACAGTACAGTTAAGGATGATATACGCCTGAAATACCGTTATCTGGATCTGAGAAGACCGGATCTTTACAGAAATATTGCCTTGAGGCACAGAGTGGCTCAGATTGTCAGGGACTTTTTAAATGGGGAGGGATTTTTGGAAATCGAAACGCCGATTTTGCAAAAATCAACACCGGAGGGGGCAAGGGACTATCTTGTTCCAAGCCGTGTTCATCCGGGCAACTTCTATGCCCTGCCACAGTCTCCCCAATTATTTAAACAGATATTGATGGTATCCGGTATGGACAGGTATTATCAGCTGGCAAAATGCTTCCGTGATGAGGATCTCAGAGCGGATCGTCAGCCCGAATTTACACAGATAGACATGGAGCTCTCCTTTGTGGAGGAGGACGACATCATGGATGTCAATGAAAGATTAATTCAAAGGGTGTTTAAAGAGGCTCTTGACGTAGATGTGCAAATCCCCTTCAGAAGGATGACCTACAGGGAGGCTATGGAGAGATTTGGATCTGACAAGCCGGATCTGCGCTTTGGCATGGAGCTTGTGAATATTTCCGATATTGTGAAGGATACAGATTTTGTTGTATTTAAGGGAGCTCTTGAGGCCGGCGGCAGTGTGCGCGCCATCAATGCGTCAGGCTGCGGACATTTCCCCAGAAAGCAGATAGATTCCCTTGTGGAGTTTGTGAAAACATACAGGGCAAAGGGGCTTGCTTGGCTCAGCATCAATGAGGACGGTTCTCTGAAATCCCAGATAGCGAAATTCTTTACGGAGGACAAGCTGCGTGAGATTGTTGCGAGAATGGAGGGAAAACCGGGCGACTTGATTTTAATCTGTGCGGATAAGGATCAGGTGGTATTTGACTCTCTGGGACAGCTGAGGCTTGAAATATCCAGAAGACTGAATCTTACGAGAACAGACGATTATAATTTCCTCTGGGTGACAGAATTCCCAATGCTGGAGTGGGACGAGGAGGAAAACAGATTTGTTGCGGTACATCATCCGTTCACCTCTCCTATGGATGAGGATTTGGATATTATTGACAGCGACCCGGGAAAGGTGCGTGCAAAGGCCTACGATATGGTATTAAACGGCGTAGAGCTTGGTGGCGGCAGTATCCGTATTCACAGGGCCGATATTCAGGAGAAAATGTTTGAGCTTCTGGGCTTTAGCAAGGAGGACGCGTATGAGAGGTTTGGTTTCCTGTTAAACGCTTTCAAATATGGTGTGCCTCCTCACGGTGGTCTTGCTTTTGGCTTTGACCGTATTATAATGTTGATGAGCGGCGCAAGCAGTATCCGTGACGTAATGGCATTCCCGAAGGTGAAGGACGCTTCCTGTCCAATGTCTGAGGCGCCCAATGTGGTGGAGCAGAAGCAGCTTGACGAGCTGAGTATTGCCGTTACAAAGTTTGAAGACAGAGCGGCGGAGGCGGCAGAGGAATAAAAAAACCGCTGATAAAAGCAGAAAAATTATTGCAGGCGCATATTTCATGTTATTTGAATTACGCCGGAATGTATCATATGAAAAGAAAGCTTGTTTTATCAAGCTTTCTTTTTTTGTATTCTGTTGATTTCTTTGACGTTTGCCCTGACCTCTCTATTTATATTTAAAAATATTTCAGCAGTAACACAGAATTTTGTCTTTCCATATAATGGTTAGGATTAGAGAATATGGCGAGGTGCTTATCGATGCAAAGAAAGATTCCTTTAGAGCCGGAGGCCGCTGAAATCAGCAATACCGCGGCGAAGCCTCCGCTTATATTCCAGCTGCCGCCCGAGGAGGGAAGGGCGGCTCTGGAAAAAATACAGGATTCCCCTGTTTATATGTGTCCGGCCTCTGTATTAAGGACTGTATTTCAAACAGGGGAATGGGGAGAAATACCTGTTTACTACATTACGCCAAAGGACAGCCAGAGCATGAAGAGTGTTATTTTTTATATTCATGGAGCAGGGTGGGTGTTCGGCAGCTTCCATACCCACGAAAAGCTGGTAAGGGAGCTGGCGGACAGAACCAACTCACTTGTTATTTTTCCAGAGTATACCCGTTCTCCTGAGGCAAGATACCCAACAGCCATTGAACAATGCTACAAATTGCTATGCGATATTCCCAAGCAAATGGCCGTTTTTTACCCCCAGATTGATATGGATACCCTTACGGTTGCCGGAGACAGTGCAGGCGGAAATATGGCAATCGCTATGACGCTTATGGCGAAATTTCGGAAAGGACCCAGAATAAACAAACAGCTTTTATATTATCCCGTGACAAATGCCTGCTTCTGTACGAATTCCTATATGGAGTTTGCCGTGGATTACTATTTGTACAGGGCCGGAATGATGTGGTTTTGGCAGCAATATGCACCAAGCCAGACAATGAGGGACAAAATGACGGCTTCTCCGCTGCGTGCCTCCACTGAACAGCTGTCAGGGCTTCCGCAGGCCATGTTGATAAATGGGGAGGCCGACGTACTGAGGGATGAGGGGGAGTCCTATGCAAGAAAGCTTAGAATGGCGGGAGTGGATGTTACTGCTATTAGAATACAGGCAATCATCCATGACTTTGTTATGCTGAATGCTCTGGATCAGACGTCGGCGTGCAGGGCGGCGATGGATGTTTCAACGGACTGGATAAACCGACTGAATTGTAAAGGCTGAAAAACAGAAAGGAATATATGGCAGACTGTGTCAGTGACGAAGGAGTGAGGACGGCCTCAGTTTCATGCATCCCTTTTAATTTTGATTATTGAAGAAACGCTTGTCGGCAGGCAGGCGTTTTTTTCTGTTGAGGGATATTCCGCCAAGAGTGCAATAGAGGCAGTTTCATACAATGCATTGAATGCACATGGGAACAGGCGCTTTCCTCTGCTATTTTACATATGATGTAGAGTTCATGTTCAAAAAAGGGGGAATTTATTATGTTCAGGCAGGAAAATGTACTGTCGAAGGCTGTTGTCCGGGACCTTACAAATGAGGAGAACAGAAGTTTAATTGTAAAATCTGTTTTGGACGCATATGGTGCGGGTATGAAGGTTGAAGAAAATTTTAATGGAGACATCAGGACATATGAGCATTCCCTTTTGGGAAATAACGAAAATTATTTATTGGTGTTTATACAGTTTGACAAGAAGAACACCATAGGGGTTATATACCGGGAGGAGGGAGAATCCTATCTCTTTTTTTCCGTTTTAGGGCGGTTTTACGAAATTAAGGATATTTTTTTTATTGAAGAACCAAACTCTAAGAATACAATGATACTGCTGAAGGAAAAGGTCAATATGGCACTGGGTGCCTATGAGACGAATGAGTTTCTTAAGGGATTTTTATGGAACGGAAATTTTTTTTACCAGGTGTTAAACGCAGTTTACACTATTGAAGCTTATTGGAATACGGCGTGGACAGCCTACAGCGATAAAAAGCAGTGGGAAAGGGCGGCGCAGAGCAGCAATTTTGCATGGAATAATTCTCAAAAGCTGATTCTTTATCTGTATGAAACGCAGGAATACTGTATTTCCAGCGTGGAGGATGAGGTTAATTTGCCGGCAAGCCATACTTTTCAGCCTGTTCAGAGCCGATTTGTCATAGAAACCTACATTTGGAATGAAAAATGGGGGTGCTTTATATTGTATGAGAGTCAATATAAAATAAGCGGAGAAACAGTAGCGGTGGTTCAGGATTTGAATAATTCCATCTATTCCCTTGTGGAAGACCTGATACGGAAATATGTGATTTATACACCGCAAAAGGAGCTTCTGGTAGTTTCGGAGGAGGATTTAGAGCTGCGTGTCTAAGGTTTTGGTAAAAGAATTTATGAAAATAGTATATGACAGAATTGGCAAAACAGTAACGGGGGAGACCGTTTTTTTGTTTTAGACGATGTAGGAGAAGGCTGAGAGTTTAACAGATACTAATCGTTTAACATTAACGCCATGAGGACGGATTTTTCCTATGTATCATCTTTTGGCTTTGATGAGAGACGGCTGCGCTATGATCATCTTTATACTTTTCATAACAGTAAATTGATGAGAAGATATATTCATCAGGCGGTTTTAGTATACCTTCTGCGCAGTTGGCCGCTTATGCCATGCCTTTTAGAGGGAATCTGCACGTGTACTTTACAGATATGGATATAGAAAAACAGCGGTGAATTTTATAATGATTTACCGCTGTTTTTTGGTACCATTCATACTGTAAGTTTACACTCAATATATACTGATGTTCTGCGGAATTTGATGCAGTTTTCTTTTTGCCGCGAGCGGGAATTGTTGAAAAATTTTATAAGGCTCTCCGGGTTAAATGAATCCTATGCTGTTTAATACAGCTATCATAGTCAATATTATCCATTTTTAAGGAAGACTTAATTTACTATACATAAATTGTTCATAAATTTCATTTATTATATAGGTATGGAATAAATGATTATTTCAGAAATGCTGATAAAAAAACTGCAACAGGTTATGTTTGAAAAGGAGGTACCCTATGGACAAGAAAAGTTTGGTAGTAATCGGGTTGACGACAGCGATGATTTTGACTGCATCAAGCAATGCTTTCGCAGATGAAAATGTAAAAAATTATTATAAAAATTTTGTTATAGAAGAAATGCATGATTTGACGGAGGAAGAAAAACAGGAGGTGGCAAAGGAAATGATTGATCGGGAGGTTGAGCGGGGCAATATTTCTAAAGAAGATGCGGAAACTAAATATTTTGCTTTGATACAGGGAGATTTCTCCTATCTTTAGCTGAGTCATTTTATCTGTTAAGTGCTTAAAACATTAAAATTTTCTTTCGTTTATGTCCTTTCCGCGTACAATCATTGATTTATTTTCCAAAGCATATTATAATGATACGCAGTATACATATCTTGGGAGGATAAAAATGAGTAAAAGGAAATTGGGTGTCATCATTGCCGCATCCTGCGCTATGCTGATGGGTTCCATTGCACTTGGAATGAGCCTGAGCAAAAATTATAATATGGAGTTTGGCATAGGAGAGCCGGAATATACAGTAAATGGCACTATAAAGGAATTTGATAAAAACACAGAGGTTCTTCCCTATATTGATAATGAGACTGGAGAAATCATGATGCCTTTGCGCTGTGTCCTGGAGGAAATGGGCGGCAGTCTTGGCTGGGATGAAAAGACGCAGACAACCAGCATCTCTTATAAAGGGACAAAAATCGAGATAGCTGCCGGCGACAGTATGGCGGTGATTAACGGCAACAGCATTATACTGAAATCCGTGCCTCAAAACGTTAACGGCACCCTTTATGTGGCAGCCAGCTTCATCAGTGATAATCTGGGAACAGATATCCAGTGGGAGCAGGATAAAAACCGCATTGTCATGAAATCTGAGGTAAGTCCGAGGCCGGCGGCCAACAGGAACGTTCTGGACTATAACGCAGAGCATATTGGCTATGAGGTGCAGGTTCCTGTCATTACAGGGCTCAACGACGGCAAATATGAAAAAGAGCTGAACAGCACACTGATGAAGGAAAGACTGGATCAGATAACGGAATATCTGAAGGAAAACGGTACCACGCCTTCTTTGGAAGACAATGCAGCGAAAGCGTATTGGACTTCTGAGGTGACTTTTCCTTGCAGAAGCAATGAAATGATAAGCATTCTGGTATTCAACACCATGCAGCAAATGGATGGAGAGGTAAAGGAATGGACGGTTACAGAAAATTTTGATTTGCTCCGTCAGAAAAAAATTACGCTGGGCGATCTGTTTAAAAACGAAAAATATGAAGCCTTTCTGCTCAAGGAGATGAATACGGCTATAAAGGAAAATCCGGACAGCTATACCGGTGTAAAGCCAACTGAATTCAGTTTGGAGGAGGAGGTTCCTTTTTACTTCGAGGGCAAGGACATTGTACTGCTGAAAAAAATGGAGGACGGCACTACAGAGGAATTCAGGATACCTGTGATAGAGCTGAAAAAATTTTTGAAGGACGATTATAAGATTTTAATTTCCAATGATTAACGGGAAAGCGGCTTGCCGCTTTCTTTTTTTATAAACAATTGAAAGCGGGGCAGAATTTTTTGTACTGATATATTAATTCAGAGTGGCTTTTGAAATTTTTTATTGCATGCCATTTGTTATAAAGAAAATGGCAGCTATGAGGAGGTGTCATTATTATATAAAAAGACGGTGATGTGGAAAATAGAGATTATTTACTATGCCGTATTTTGTGGTGAGGATAAATGTTCTCGGGCAAAATACGACATAGGATGGCAAAATAATTGATGCTGTTTAGTGAAAATTTAACAATCACGTTGTGCAAAGCAAAGTACATTGAAAATTTTACTGCACAAATACTCCAGAAACGAAACAATTTTATCGTATTATGTATCCATAATATCCATACTTTTCTGGGTAAATTTACAAAAAAAGACCGGCCAAAATGTTGAAAAATAATTGATTTTGGATTATAATAAAAACGTGAGTAATATTTGCATACTGTATTCAACATAAAGCGTCAAAGAATTGTCAATATATAGAGGTTTTATTTTCTAATTTCCTTCTATATATTGATATAGGCTTTTGCAAATGTTACAATAGTTCATGCAGGCCCTATGGGGACTGTGTTATTACTTATTCGGGACAGGTTATTTTATATATTAATATCTACTTTATGGCCATCTCTCCTAATAAAGTATGCATTAGCTATACAATAACTATCCTAAAATCCTAAAGGAGGAAATTTTTATGTCTAAAGTAATGAAAACGATGGATGGAAATGAAGCAGCGGCTTACGCTTCCTACGCGTTTACCGAAGTTGCAGGCATTTTCCCAATTACACCGTCTTCCCCTATGGCAGAGCATGTAGACGACTGGGCTGCCAATGGCAAGAAGAATATTTTCGGCCAGACAGTCAAGGTTGTTGAAATGCAGTCTGAGGGCGGTGCTGCCGGTACGGTTCACGGATCCCTTTCAGCGGGCGCTTTGACAACTACCTATACAGCATCTCAGGGCTTGCTTTTAATGATACCGAATATGTATAAAATTGCAGGAGAGCTTCTTCCGGGTGTATTCCATGTGAGCGCTCGTACGCTGGCTTCCCATGCGTTGTCTATTTTTGGCGACCACTCAGACGTTATGGCCTGCCGCCAGACAGGTTTTGCTATGCTTTGCGCCAACAGTGTTCAGGAAGTTATGGATTTGGGTGCTGTTGCCCATTTGTGCGCAATTAAGGGCAAGGTTCCTTTCCTTCATTTCTTTGACGGTTTCCGTACCTCTCACGAAATTCAGAAAATAGAGTGTCTTGACTATGATGAGCTTGCAAAAATCGTTGACATGGACGCGGTAAACGATTTCAGAAGAAAAGCTCTGAATCCGGAGCATCCGGTTCTGCGCGGCACGGCTCAGAATCCCGATATTTTCTTCCAGGCAAGGGAGGCTTCCAATACATACTACAACAATCTTCCTGCTATTGTGGAAGAATATATGAAAGAAATATCCAAGCTGACAGGCAGAGATTATAAGCTGTTTAATTATTACGGTGCGCCTGATGCGGAAAGAATTATTATTGCGATGGGCTCCGCTTGTGAGGCGATTGAGGAGACAATTGACTACTTGACAGCAAAGGGCGAAAAGGTCGGCATGGTGAAGGTTCACCTGTACAGGCCGTTTGTTGCGGAAAAATTACTGGAGGCAATTCCATCCACAGCGAAAAAAATTGCTGTTCTGGACAGGACAAAGGAGCCAGGTGCTCTTGGCGAGCCATTATACCAGGATGTCTGTACAGCGTTCTTTGAGGCGGATCAGAAACCTGTTATCGTTGCAGGCCGCTACGGCTTAAGCTCCAAGGATACAACTCCCGCACAGTTTGTTGCTGTTTATGCAAATCTTATGCTTGATACACCGAAAAATCACTTTACAATCGGTATTGTAGACGATGTGACAAATCTTTCTCTCGAGGTTGGACCGGAGCTTAACGTAACAGAGGGAAGCGGCACAATCAGCTGCAAATTCTGGGGACTTGGCGCAGACGGTACGGTAGGCGCGAACAAGAACTCCATTAAGATTATCGGAGACCATACAGATATGTATGCGCAGGCATATTTCAACTATGACTCCAAGAAATCAGGCGGTATCACACAGTCTCACCTGCGTTTTGGAAAAACGCCTATCCGTTCCACCTACTTGGTTTCTAAGGCTGACTTTGTGGCTTGTCACAAACAGGAGTATGTACATCTTTATGATATGACGGCTGATTTGAACGACGGCGGTACATTCCTTCTCAATACAGAGTGGAGCGCTGCGGAGCTGGACGAAAAGCTTCCCGCAAGCATGAAGAACTACATTGCAAACCATAATATCAATTTCTATATCATAGACGGAACACATATTGCCAAAGAAATCGGACTCGGAAACAGAATCAACACTGTTTTGCAGGCTGCATTCTTTAAGCTGGCAAACATTATTCCAATCGATCAGGCAGTAGAGTACATGAAATCCGCCATTACAAAGACATACGGCAAAAAGGGCGATGCTATCCTGAACATGAACTATGCAGCAGTTGACCGCGGCGTTGACGGGGCGGTCAAGGTTGAGGTTCCCGCAAGCTGGAAGGCTGCAAAGGCTGATACTGCTTCCCAGGCTGTAAAGGATGCACCCGAATATGTAAAGACGGTTGTGACTGCGGTAAACGGGCAAAAAGGAGACAGCTTGCCTGTCAGCGCGTTTGTTGACTGGGTTGACGGCACGACACCTGTAGGAACGGCGGCATATGAGAAGAGGGGCGTTGCGGTAGATGTTCCTGAATGGGACGCTGAAAAATGTATCCAGTGTAACCAGTGTGCGTTTGTCTGTCCTCATGCTGCAATCCGTCCATTCCTTTTGACGGACGACGAGGCGAAGAATGCACCTGAAAGCTTTGTAACAGTACAGGGCAAGGGCAAAGGTCTTGACGGCTTTAAATTCAGAATGCAGGTTTCCTCTCTTGATTGTCTTGGATGCGGCAGTTGTGCGGCTGTGTGTCCGGCTAAGGAAAAAGCTCTTGTAATGAAGCCGGCTGCAACGCAGGAAGCAGAAGCTGGCAACTGGGAATATGCTGTGAATAAGGTATCTGTGAAGGAGAATGTGATGGACGACGCCAGTGTAAAGGGCAGCCAGTTCAAACAGCCTCTTCTGGAGTTCTCAGGCGCATGCGCAGGCTGCGGCGAGACTCCTTATGCAAAGCTTGTAACACAGCTGTTCGGCGACAGGATGTATGTAGCCAACGCAACAGGCTGTTCCTCCATCTGGGGCGGCTCTGCACCTACTACACCTTATACCACAAACCACAAAGGACAGGGGCCTGCATGGTCTAACTCCCTTTTCGAGGACAACGCGGAGTTTGGACTTGGTATGGCCATGGCAGTTAAGCAGCAGAGGGAAAACATCAAAGGAAAACTTGAAAAGCTCATTGCGCAAAATATTGCAAAGGATGCGGCTGAGGCCTGGATTTTGGCTATGGATGACGGTGAAAAATCTGTGAAGGCTTCCGCTGATTTGCTTGCGGTATTGGAAGGCATTCAGGATAAGAATGAGGATGTTAAATATATTATTGCCAATAAGGATCAGCTGGTAAAGAAATCACAGTGGATTTTTGGCGGTGACGGCTGGGCTTACGACATTGGATATGGCGGACTTGACCATGTTCTTGCCTCCGGCGAGGATGTAAACGTATTTGTATTTGACACAGAGGTTTACTCCAACACAGGCGGTCAGGCTTCCAAGGCGACTCCGGCAGGCGCTGTGGCGCAGTTTGCAGCTTCCGGCAAGAGGATTAAGAAAAAAGATCTGGGTATGATGGCTATGAGCTATGGCTATGTTTATGTGGCACAGGTTGCCATGGGTGCTAACCAGGCACAGCTTGTAAAGGCATTGAAGGAAGCGGAGGCTTACAAGGGCCCGTCCTTGATTATCGGCTATGCTCCTTGTATCAACCATGGCTTAAAGGGCGGCATGAGCGGTGCACAGAATGAAATCAAACGCGCAGTTGAGGCCGGCTACTGGCATATGTTCCGTTTCAATCCTGATTTGAAGGCAGAAGGCAAGAATCCGTTTATCCTTGACTCCAAGGAGCCTACTGCAAGCTTCCAGGATTTCATTAAGAGCGAGGTTCGTTACAGCTCATTGATGAGGACTTTCCCTGAAATTTCTCAGGAGCTGTTCACAAAAGCGGAAGAGAATGCAAAAGAAAGACTGGAAAGCTACAAAAGTCTTGCTGGCAAATAAAAAGTAATTTTAATCCATTCGGGTATTATGACCGGATGCTATAAAAAAAGAAAGCCTGATTGTCAGGCTTTCTTTTTTTATATAATATTTCTTTTTAAAAGAGGATTGTTTATAAGGTATAGGTTTTAAATAAACTTAACTGAAAACTATATTAAAGTTCTTTTCTTAAGAAGAAAAGAACATTAATAAGTATAATTCAAAGTTTTATTTTTATATGGGAATATAGAAATTGCAGGAGAAGCAACATAGGGCGGTAAAACTCTTTAGCAGTTTCCGCTCCTATTTTTGTTTTTTTCCGCTTCGTCACAGAGAGACAATCCTTTTGGCTGTTACGGTATTTGTATAAAAAATATTATGACTGATGTATTTGCTTTTGTACAAAACTATGCATTCTGGTGCACACTGGCAAAATGCAAAAAAAAATTTATTCATTTTAGATAAATTTTTTTAATTTGATTCTTTCAGAAACGATAAAGTGTAAATTTTGCTGATTCTGATTGTTTAAATTTATTATTTGTACAAAATATGGTATAATGACGGTAAAATTCAGCGGAGATACTCATAAACTTGCGGTTTATTCGTACATTTGCTATGCAAATAGCCTTCACCCGAAACAATTTCTTGCAAGCAAGCTTTAAAAATTGCTTCTGTGCAGCCTGCTTTCTCCGCTTTTATGGTATAATCAGTTCCAACGGATCTGCAAAACAGGATATTGCGGGAAAGTCATGAATTTTAAGAGACCCATACTTTTTTGTATCTGCAATTCGCTTTAAAATGAAAAAAGGCTTAAAGTTCTCATGAAAATATGTAAAAAAATAGTGTGCACAGAGTTAGGGTTAATGTAAAAAAAATTGAATTAAATTTTTTTATAAGAATCAGCAGGGATAATTACAAGGGCTTTGTGGATACGTCTTCGGGAAACTTAATTGAAAAAGGGATAGAATATATAAAGGAGCGGACTATGGAGCAGACAGAGGAAAAACAGTTTACCCATTTACATGTCCATACGGAATACAGCTTATTAGACGGCTCGGCAAAAATAGGCGAGCTTGTTTCGCGTGCCAGGGAGTTGGGAATGAAGTCTCTTGCGATTACGGATCACGGGGCTATGTATGGCGTGATAGAGTTTTATAAAGAGGCAAAGGCCCAGGGAATTAAGCCTATTATCGGCTGTGAGGTTTATGTGGCCCCGTCCTCCCGCTTTAAAAAGGACAATTCCGAGAGCTACAGCTATTACCATCTGGTGCTTTTGGCTGAGGATATGGAGGGTTATCAGAATTTAATTAAAATAGTATCATTGGGATTTATAGACGGCTTTTACTATAAGCCAAGAATTGATATGGAGCTTTTGAAAAAATACCACAAGGGAATTATTGCTACCAGTGCATGTCTGGCGGGGCCGGTAGCCAAAAATATACTGGCAGTTTCCTATGAGAAGGCAAAGGAAGTCGCACTGGAATACGATGAGGTGTTTGGACGCGGTAACTTCTTTTTGGAGATGCAGGATCATGGCATTGCAGAGCAGAAAACTGTCAATACGGCGCTCAGGCGAATGCACGAGGAAACCGGCATTCCCATGATCTGTTCCAATGACAGCCATTATATTTATCGAGAGGACAGTAAGCCCCACGATATTCTGCTGTGTATTCAGACGGCAAAAACCATTCATGATGAGGACAGAATGCGGTATGAGGGGGACAACTTTTATCTGAAATCTCCGGAGGAAATGTATGCCCTTTTCCCCAATGACACAGAGGCGCTGGAAAACACCAATAAAATTGCGGAGCGCTGCAATGTGGATTTTGTTTTTCATGATTTAAAGCTTCCTAAATTTGACGTGCCTGACGGAAAAACAGCGGAGGAATATCTGCGGGAGCTGTGCTATGCGGGGTTTGCAAAAAAATATGAGGCTCAGCCGCTGGAATTGAAGGAAAGATTGGATTATGAGCTACATACCATAGAAACGATGGGGTATGTGGATTATTTCCTTATTGTATGGGACTTCATTAAATTTTCAAAGGATCATGGTATTATTGTTGGGCCGGGAAGAGGCTCTGCGGCGGGAAGTATTGTATCCTATTGTCTGGATATTACCACCATTGACCCTATCAAATATGATTTGATTTTTGAGCGGTTTTTAAACCCCGAGCGCGTCAGTATGCCTGATATTGATGTGGACTTCTGCTATGAGAGAAGGCAGGAGGTCATAGATTATGTTATAGACAAATACGGCGAGGATCATGTGGCACAGATTATCACCTTTGGAACATTGGCGGCCAGAGCTGC
This sequence comes from Bacillota bacterium, assembly GCA_019422105.1. Lineage (GTDB taxonomy): Bacteria > Bacillota > Clostridia > Lachnospirales > Anaerotignaceae > JAHZDZ01. The sequence goes on from JAHZDZ010000003.1 coordinate 89,589, forward strand.
CATAAAGGATGTAGGACGTGCTCTTGCCATGCCCTATGCGGATGTGGACAGGGTGTCCAAAATGATACCTACGGAGCTGGGTATCACCATTTCAAAGGCGCTGAAGATGAATCCGGAATTAAAGCAGCTCTATGATGAGGATGAAGCGGTGCACTATCTTATAGACATGTCCTTAAGACTTGAGGGGCTTCCGCGTCATTCCTCCACCCATGCGGCAGGCGTAGTCATCTGCCGTGATCCGGTTATGGAGTATGTGCCCCTGAACTCCAATGACGGCGCTGTCACCACCCAGTTTACCATGAATACACTGGAGGAACTGGGTATACTGAAAATGGACTTTCTGGGGCTTAGAACGCTGACGGTTATTCAAAATGCCGTCATGGAGGCGGAAAGAACACATCATATTAAAATAGATATGGACCAAATCGGGGACGATGATCCCAGAGTGTATGAATTGATATCACAGGGGAAAACAGAGGGTGTATTCCAGCTGGAAAGTGCGGGAATGAAGCAGTTTATGAAGGAGCTTCAGCCCACAAGGCTGGAGGATTTGATTGCGGGAATCTCTCTTTACAGGCCGGGCCCTATGGAGTTTATTCCTAAATATGTTCGGGGGAAAAACCATCCCGACAGTATTACCTATACCCATGAGTCGTTGAAGCCCATTTTAAATACCACCTACGGCTGTATTGTCTATCAGGAGCAGGTTATGCAGATAGTTCGTGATCTGGCTGGTTATTCTCTTGGCCGCAGCGATTTGGTGCGCCGTGCCATGTCCAAGAAAAAGGCCAGCGTTATGGCTCAGGAGAGACAAAACTTTGTATACGGCGCGGGGGACGAGGTGCCGGGCTGTGTGAAAAACGGCATTGACGAAAAAACGGCGGAAAAGATATTCGACGAGATGACGGATTTTGCAAAATATGCATTCAATAAGAGCCACGCAGCCTGCTATGCCGTTGTGGGCTACCAGACGGCATGGCTGAAAACCTATTATCCTGTTGAATTTATGGCGGCACTGATGACCAGCGTTATGGATTTTGCCGCAAAGGTTTCCGGTTATATTGAGGAATGCAAAAAAATGGGCATCACCCTTTTGCCGCCTGACATCAACGACGGCTATGCCAATTTTTCTGTTTCCGGCAACAAAATACGCTTTGGCCTTGCCGCAATAAAAAACGTGGGGAAAAATACCATTGCGGCTATTGTGGAGGAGAGAGACAAAAACGGCCCCTTTCAGTCGCTGACAGAGTTTATCAACCGTATGGACGGCAGGGAGTTGAATAAGCGCTGCATCGAAAGCTTTATCAAAAGCGGCGCTTTTGATTCCCTGGGCGGAAAGCGTTCTCAATATATGGCGGTGTACAAGAATATACTGGACGCTGTGGGCCAGGCGAAAAAGAACAATATAGAGGGACAGCTGAACCTGTTTGATTTGGGTGCGGAGGACACAGGGCAGATGGCTTTTCAGGAGGAGCTTCCAAAAAGCGATGAGTATCCGCTCAGAGACTTGCTGGCCATGGAGAAGGAAGTATTGGGCATCTATGTCAGCGGGCATCCGCTGAAGGAATATGAAGAGATACTGAAACGGTACACAAGCGCAAGCTCCGTTGATTTTATGCTCAGTGAGGACGAAAATGAAATGGATATACTCTCACAGAGCAAGAAGGTCAGAGAGGGAAGCCGAGTCGTGATTGGCGGTATAATTACTGACAAATCGGTGAAATATACAAGAAATAACAAAACCATGGCTTTTATTAAAGTGGAGGACTTATTCGGCGTCGTGGAGGTCATTGTATTTCCTAATGTATACGAAAACTGCAGCCGTCTGTTGGAGGAGGAAGCGGTTGTTTTAGTGGAAGGAAGCGCTCAATTTAACGCGGACGAGGACGGACGGGTGATTGCCTCCAAGGTAAAGCCTCTCTCGGAAATGAATGTCATTAAAAGCATTGGCCTCATACTCGGAGACGGCAATGAGGAAACCTTATCCTCCATCACCGGACTTTTAAAGCAGAATCATGGCAGCATTCCGGTGTACATCAACGATGTGAGGGAAGGAAAGCGCTTCAAGGCGTCAAGCGAATATTGGGTTGACGGCGGCAAGGTGTTTTTGGAAAAGATGAAGGCTTTGCTTGGAGAAAACAATGTGGTAATAAAAAAATAAAGAGCAGGAGGTTTTGTTATGGATAATGAAGTGAATTCCAATTCTCCCTATATCTGTATTAAGGCTTTGGAGAAGGGCGTCAATGTAATAGGGGTAACCCGCGGGGTGGACACAAAGTTTCATCATACAGAAAAGCTGGATGCGGGAGAAGTTCTCATAGCCCAGTTTACGGAGAATACCTCCGCCATCAAGGTGAGGGGAAGAACAATCATATACACTCAGTTCGGGGAAATCACAACAGGTGATGTGTAAAAAAAGAAATGAAACGTACATGGAAAGATGGAGGAATGTTTCATGGAAAAAGAAATTAAAAAAATAGGCGTTTTGACCAGTGGAGGCGATGCGCCGGGTATGAATGCGGCCATCAGGGCAGTGACCAGAACCGCTTTGTCGGAGGGCATCAAGGTTATCGGCATCAGAAAGGGATATAACGGCCTTATTAACGGCGATATTATAGATTTAAAAAGCAACGACGTATCTGATATTATCAATCGAGGCGGTACCATACTGCACACGGCCCGCTCCCCCGAGATGATGACGGAGGAGGGACGGAAAAAGGCAGCCGCTATCTATGATATTTTGGGTCTTGATGCCCTGATAGTAATAGGCGGCGATGGTTCCTTCCGGGGATGTCAGGCGCTGAGCCATCTTGGAGCAAATGTTATCGGTATTCCCGCAACCATAGATTTAGATTTGAGCTGCAGTGAATATACCATAGGCTTTGATACGGCGGTCAATACAGGAACGGATGCTATCAGTAAGCTAAGGGATACCTCGAGCTCTCACGAGAGGTGCTCTGTTGTGGAGGTTATGGGACGGGACGCCGGCTATATTGCCCTGTGGTGCGCTATGAGCGGCGGCGCTGACGAGGTGCTCATACCGGAGCAGAGGGACGTAATTGACAGCGCCAATGTCATACAGAGAATACTGGAGAACAGAAGTCAGGGAAAACGGCATAATCTTGTGGTTGTGGCAGAGGGTATCGGCGGTACGCAGAAGCTAGCAAAGCAGATACAGGAAATTACCGGCATACAGACAAGAGCTACCATTCTGGGACACCTGCAAAGGGGCGGCAATCCCACGGCTATAGACAGAATGCACGCTTCCATGATGGGCTACAAGGCGGTTATGGAGGTATTAAGCGGGCAGAGGAACAAGGTTATTGCCTACAACAAGGGCGAATATGAGGCAATTGATATTGAGGTTGCTTTGCATATGACAAAGCAATACGACAGAGAAGTATATGATGTAGTGAAGGTGCTGTCTATATAGGCAGCGTAAGGAGGAATTTTATTCATGAGAAGGACAAAAATAGTCTGTACACTGGGGCCTGCCTCAAGTGAAGTGGACGTCATTAAAAATATGATTCAAAACGGCCTTGATGCGGCGAGAATTAATTTTTCCCACGGTACCTACGAAAGCCATACAGTGATTATCAATAAACTGAAGCAGGCAAGAGAGGAATTAAATGCGCCTATTCCTCTGATGCTTGACACTAAGGGACCGGAAATAAGGATAAAAACCTTCAAGGAGGATAAAATTTATCTGGAGCGGGGCGACAAGTTCACAATAACCACCAGAGAGGTGGAGGGGACAAAGGATATTGTCGGCGTGACCTATCAGGATTTTGGAAGCGATCTGTCCGAGGGCAGCAGGGTACTGATTGACGACGGGCTCATTGAAATGATTGTCACAGGCATTAAGGATACAGATGTGGAGTGCAGGGTTGTAAACGGCGGCTTTTTAAGCTCCAACAAGGGCGTGAATCTGCCGGAAATTACGGTAAATCTGCCGTCACTGACACAGAGGGATATTGAGGATATTAAATTTGGCATCAGAATGGGCTTTGATATTATAGCGGCCTCCTTTATCCGTTCTGCCAAGGATGTAATCAATATCAGAAAGGTGCTGGAGGAAAACGGCGGAAGCCATATGACCATCATTTCAAAGATTGAAAACAGAGAGGGCGTCAACAACATAGACGAAATACTGGAGGTTTCTGACGGCATTATGGTTGCCCGCGGCGACTTAGGGGTTGAAATTCCGCCGGAGGAGGTTCCTCTGGTACAGAAAATGCTTATCAAAAAGGCAAACGAGGCCAGCAAGCCTGTTATCACAGCGACACAGATGCTTGAAAGCATGGTTTCTAATCCGCGCCCTACAAGAGCGGAGGCCAATGACGTTGCCAACGCTATATTTGACAGGACGGATTCCATTATGCTCTCCGGCGAGACGGCAAAGGGGGATTATCCTGTGGAGGCTGTGGCCATGATGGCGAGGATAGCGGAGAAGACAGAGGGCAATATTGACTATATCAAAAAGCTCAGCGCTCAGCTCAAAAGCGACCAGACCAATATTACAAACGCTATTAGCTATGCGGCTTGTACTCTGGCGGCGGAGCTTAAGACAGAATGCATTGCCGTTGTCACGAAATCCGGCTTTACGGCCAGACGAATATCCAAATACCGGCCAATTTGCCCTATTGCCGCCTCTACCTTTGATCCGGTCGTATGGAGGCAGTTGAACCTTGTATGGGGCTGTAAGCCGGTGCTTGCAAAGGAAATATTTAAGGCCAATGAGGTATTTGACCTGGCCATGGAGACGGCGGTTGAAAGCGGCCTTGCCAAAAACGGCGATACTGTTGTCATAGCTATCGGGGTTCCCGTTGGTGTTTCCGGCTCAACCAATACCCTGCGTGTAGATACAGTTGGCGATGTACTTTTTAAAGGTATTGGTATTGGCGAGAGAACAGTATCAGGAAAGGCGAGAGTTGTCAGCACTGTTTCAGACGCGGAAAAGTGCTTCAATAAGGGCGACATTCTTGTCACTACCACGACTACAAACGACATGCTTCCCTATATGAAAAAGGCGGCTGCCGTTGTGGCAGGACCCATTGAGCATCCTGAGGGCTGCCATACGGAGATTGCCTGCAACGCTTTGGATATTCCGGCTCTTATCTGCGGCGGCAAGGTTTTGGAGGTTGTTAAGGACGATGAACTGGTTACCGTTGACCCGGTGAAAGGCTTCCTGTATACGGGAATACCCGAGGAGGAATAATATTAACGAGTTTTACGGCAAAAAATGGGATAATAAATCCTATTTGCTGTATACTAAATAAAATGAAAACAAAAGGAGAAATGAAAAATGCAGAAATATATATGTGACGTATGCGGCTATGTCTATGACCCTGAGGTAGGGGATGACACACAGGGTATTCCTGCGGGAACGAAATTTGAGGATCTTCCCGATGACTGGACATGTCCACTTTGCGGTGTGGAAAAGGAAGGAAACTTCTCCAAGGCATGATGAAGCGCTGATGTGACAATAGAAATTAAAGGCGGTGAGGCAACGAAAAACGTTGCGCTTACCGCCTTTTTATCTTTCCCTTGCCTCTGTTGCAGCATAATGGGAATTTTTTTGCCCTTTTGGGAGACAATACAGGTATCTTTTAGAATATACATGGAGAGGTGCCTTATGGAAAACAATCAATTTATGGTATATCCCATTGGGGAAGGGATACACTCCTTATTTATACCTGCTGAAAAATTCAAGACGAATATTACAGGAATACTATTGCGAAGCCGGCTTGATAAAAAAAGCGCTACCTATAATGCTCTATTGGCTCAGGTATTGAAGGCAGGCTGCAAGAAATACGCAAGCCGCCTGTCTCTTGCCCGAAAGGCCGAGGAAATGTACGGCGCTATTTTTGATATTTCCATTGTGAAAAAGGGCGGGGAACAGATTATATTCTTTTTTCTGGAAACATTGAAGGAGGAGTATGTAGAGGAAAATCTGAAGGAGGAAGGACTCCGTTTTCTCAACGAGGTATTGTGTCATCCGCTTTTAGAGGGGGAGAGCTTCAGTACCACTGTCGTAGAGCGTGAGAAGGAGGTGCTTCGGCAAAGGATAAAAAGCCGTATGGATGATAAAAAGGAATATGCCAAGGAAAGATGTTTTGAGGAAATGTTTCCCGACGACCCATTCGGCGTTTATGCGGACGGTTATGAGGATGAGCTGAATACAATTACGGCGGAATCCCTGTACGATCATTACAGAAGGGCTCTTTCTGAAAATCCGTTGGAATTTGTTTTTACAGGAAAGAACGATGCAGAGGAAACCAACCGTATGGTCAAGGAAATCTTTCAGATAAAAAGAGAAAAATGTAAGCGCTGGGAGAGAGAGAAAAACCGTACCGGCAGGGAAAAGGAAAACTATGTGGAGGAGGAAATGGACATCAGCCAGGGCAAGCTTGCCATGGGCTTTGATACAGGGCTTAGCTCAACAGGAAAGGAATTCTACAGTCTTTTGGTTTTCAATGAGCTTTTGGGCGGCGGCGCATCCTCCAGGCTGTTTTTGAATGTCAGGGAGAAGGAGGGTTTATGCTATTATATCAATACCTACATCTACCGCTTTAAAATGATACTGTTTTTGCAGGCCGGAATAGACAGGGCGGACTTTAAAAAGGCTGTTGATTTAATTAAAAAGACAGTGGAGGAAATGAAAAGGGCGCAGTGGAAGGAAGAGGAGTTGGAGCTTGCGAAAAAATCGCTGAAAAAAAGCTACAGCTCTCTTCAGGATTATCAGTCGGGGCTGATGGATTTCTATGTGACGCAGTATTGCCTGGAAAGCGGGGATACCATTGAAACTTTGCTTGAAAATATAGATACTGTAACGGGAGAGGATTTAAAGAAGGCTGCGGAATCTTTGGTCTTAAACACAGTTTATTTTCTCTCTAAAAACAAGGAGGCTTAGATATGGCGGTAACCATTAAGGAAAACAAAACGCTGCGGGAAAGAATCTATATAAATACGTTGTCATCAGGAGTGAAATGTTATATAATTCCTAAATATGGCTACTGCGAGAAGCAGGCGATTGTTGCTGTAAAATACGGGTCCAATGATACAAAGTTCAGACCAAAGGGAAAAAAGGAAATTGTGGATTCTCCCAAGGGTGTGGCACATTTTTTGGAGCATAAGCTTTTTGAGGAGGAGTGGGGCAATGTATTTGATATATTTACAAAATACGGCGCCACGGCGAATGCTTTTACGGACAGCAACAAAACGGCCTACTATTTCAGCTGTAAGGAACACTTTGACGAGAATTTCAAAACACTACTGCAATTTGTGCAGAGTCCTTATTTTACCCAGGAGAGTACGCAGAGGGAAAAATCCATAATCGGCCAGGAAATCACCATGTATGACGACGATCCTTATTGGCAGGTTTATTTTAACATGCTGAAGGCTATGTTTTTCCAGCACGGCGTGAGGGAGGGCATAGCGGGAACGATAGAGTCAATTGAGAATATTACAAAGGATACCCTCTACGAGTGTTATGAAAATTTTTACTGCCCCGATAATATGACAATTGTCTGTATCGGTGATTTTGAGCCTGACCATATCTTTGACATGGTGCGGGATTTGGTTCGTATCCGCCGTCAAAAGCGGGCGGAGACAATTTACGATACGGAAAAGGAAGAGGTAAAAGAAAGCTATATTGAGAGTAAAATGGAGGTTTCGCGTCCTGTTTTCCAGATTGGCTACAAGGAAAAACCCATGAAAGCAGTTTTGCCGGATAAGGTATACGGCATGCGGATGCTTTTGGATTTATTGGCGGGTGAGAGTTCGCCTCTTTATAGCCGCCTTTATGAAAAAGGTCTTTTGGACGATACCATTGGATTACAGTATGTGGCCGGACCGGGGTTTTCCGTACCTGTTTTTGCGGGAAGCTCTCCTGAGCCTGAAAGTGTTTTTGAGGAATTAAAAAGAGAAATCGGCTACAGGAAGGAGCACGGCTTTGAAAGGGAAGCGTTTGAGCGCATCAGAAAAAAACATGTGGGACGTTTTATCAGAGGTTTTAATTCCGTCAATGCCATATGCATGAGTCAGCTTGATAACGCCTTGAAGGGTTTCGATTTGCTTGACGCCTTTCTGTCTGTAAAGAATATGACAAGGGATACCGTGGAGGGGTTATTGAATGAGGAATTTCGGGAGGAAAGAGCAGTTTTATCAGTTGTAAAAAAGAAGGATTAGTTGAGACAGGGGGGAATGAATGATGACGCCTGAGGTATGGTTTCCAAACATTGGAATTCAGATAGAGCATTTAAATGATGTGGCATTTCGCCTGTTCGGTATCAATGTATACTGGTATGGAGTTATTATTGGATGTGGTATACTCCTTGGCCTAGCATTAGCAGTCAGGGAGGCAAAAAGAACGGGACAGGATGGAGAGCAGTATGTGGATTATCTGCTTTTTGCTTTAATTTTTGCGGTGATTGGCGCCAGACTATACTATGTACTGTTTTCCTGGGAAAATTATAAAGATAATTTATGGGATATTTTTAATCTTCGGGAGGGCGGCCTTGCCATTTACGGCGGCGTGCTGGCGGCGGCTCTGACAGCGGTTGTGTTTACCAGAAGAAAAAAAATGGACTTCTTTTTGTTTGCTGATACGGCTGTGCCAAGCTTAATACTGGGCCAGGCAATTGGCAGATGGGGTAATTTTTTTAATCGGGAGGCCTTCGGCGGCTTTACGGATTCTCTTTTTGCCATGCGGTATATGCTGAATCAGGTAAATACGGCGGATATATCCCAGAGCGTTATGGATCACGTGGTTCGCTTTGGAGGAGTTGACTATATACAGGTGCATCCTACTTTTTTATATGAGTCTTTGTGGAACCTGTGCGTATTTGGCATACTGTTCTGGATGCAGCGGCACAAGAAATTTAACGGACAGGTTATGGCTTTTTATTTTATACTCTACGGAATCGGACGGTTTTTTATTGAAGGGCTTCGTACCGACCAGTTACAGTTTGGCGCGACGGGCATTGCGGTGTCGCAGGTGCTGTCAGTGGTACTGGTGCTGTTCGGAGCGGCATTTCTGTTTTGGAAACAGAAGAGAGAGAAGATATAAGCAGTTAGGTTATGAAGTAAACACACCCGCACCTGTTTTTTCAAAGCGCAGCGGATGTGGCCTATTATTTCATAAATAGATTTGTTGACACTATAAAAGGACTGTTTTAAACAGTCCTTTTATAGTGCTCTTTTTTAATTTCAACAGTAATGATTCTTCACCACCGGTGAATGTTATCAGGCGGCCATCGGTTCCATAAAAAACTAACGCACACATGTAGGTAATGGAGATGCTTTCTCAAATTAAGCAAATGAAACAGCAAAAGTGGCAGCAGCATGGTGCGTAAAGCTTGACAGAGGGTATCATTATAAAAATTGACAGTTCCTTATTTGGTCTGCGGTAAGAATATCAGGCATTTTTAGAACCGCAGCTGCTGGATTTGCTATGCTTTTTTATGTTTTTTAGAGATATTTTCTGGCAATACACCAAAACCAAAGGCTTCCATCAGGGTTAAAGGTATAGGCGGTATAAGGACAGTCCAATTCATCCTTTTCGGTTTCTGAAACAATAACAATGTATATACCATCATAATTGCGGCAAAGAGGCATTATTTTATAATCCTCCTGAAAGAATTTTCCGTCCTTATCATATACAGCAAAGAATCCCGGAACTCCCACCGTTTCATAACGAATTTGGCCGATATCAAATTCATCAACTGTATTTTTTAGTTCGGCCTGCATTTCAGGTGCAATCTCTCCGTTGACTGAAAATGCAAAGACATTGTAAATAAAGAAACCATTTTGCGCCTGTCTTAAAAGTACTGTGTCGGCCACACCTTTTTTTTCAGCGTGCATCCAGGTTTCCTGTGCATCCTTTCTCTTTCCTTTACTAAACAGACCCGGAAATACTTTCTTGTAAAAAGCAGGACTGTCAAGCTGCTGCATTAAATTATTCATAACCGCAATCTCCTTTTACTTGTTTGTTTTGGGTTTATTTTTATCAATCCAAATGCATGTTTTCCGCCAATGGCAGCCAAACATCTCATCGTATTTGTCTATTCTGATATCAGCGACCAAAAATGTCAAACAATTCATTATGTGCAGCAGATTTCATCAGTACACATACACTTCTTTGTTTCTCATACCTTTTTTGCCGCAGAAAGATTTCAGTTACCAATTCGAAGCGATGGAAGCGGATTGAACCAAAAGGGTTCAATCTGTAAAAATAGCCCCTGGCAGTTATTTTACATGATGTCGTAAAATCGTAATTTATAAATATTTTAGCAATATTTGGTAATAATTTTTTTGGAATAAAACAGACACGACCCTTGTAATTTTATTAAATTTATATTACAATGAGGTTAGTTGTGGAGGAAAGTGGAGGAAAGTAGAGGAAAAGTACCTGATTGTGGTTTGAAAGTGCTTTTTTTCATCAGGCGGTGATAGCAGATGTTCATGGGCGAATACCAGCACAGTGTAGACGCGAAGGGGAGATTAATTGTACCCGCCAAGTTCAGGGAAGAGCTTGGTGAATGTTTTGTTGTCACAAAAGGCCTGGATAAATGTCTTTTTGTCTATCCTCAGAGTGAATGGAAGATATTTGAGGAGAAGCTCAAGCAGCTTCCTCTTACCAGCGCTGACGCCAGAAAGTTTGTCAGATACTTTTTTTCAGGCGCCATAGAGTGTGAGCTTGACGCGCAGGGAAGGATTATGATTCCCTCCAATTTAAGAGAATACGCCCTGTTGAAAAAGGATATTGTATCCATTGGCGTCAATAACCGTGTGGAGATTTGGGACAAGCTGAATTGGAATGAATACAACGACGAAGAAAATTTTGTGGACAACGACTTGGCGGAGAAGATGGCAAGTCTTGGCATATAAAGGGTGTGTAGCGGATGGAGTTTCAGCATGTTTCGGTGCTGTTAAGGGAGTGTATTGATAACCTGAATATAAAGCCGAATGGCATCTATGTGGACGGCACGTTAGGCGGAGGAGGCCACTCTCTTGAAATTGTAAAAAGGCTTTCTGACGGCGGAAGGCTTATCGGCATTGACCAGGACGAGAATGCCCTGGAGGCGGCTTCCGGCAAATTAAAAGAATACAGTAACCGGATAACACTGGTTCATGATAATTTTTCCAATATTAAAAATGTACTGAGGGATTTGGGAATTGAGAAAGCAGACGGTATTCTTCTGGACATAGGCGTTTCCAGCTATCAGCTTGACGAGGCGCAAAGGGGATTTTCCTATATGCAGGATGCGCCCCTTGATATGAGAATGGACAGGTCAAGAGAATTATCAGCTTATGATGTGGTAAACAGCTATTCAAAGGAGAAGCTCAGCGGCGTTATTTACCGTTTTGGTGAAGAGAGGTGGGCAAAACGGATAGCGGAATTTATTGCGCTGGCAAGGGAAGAAAAGCCTGTGGAGACTACCTTTGAGTTGGTTGAGATTATCAAAAAGGCAATTCCAAAGGGCGCCAGAATTGACGGTCCTCATCCGGCGAAAAGAACCTTTCAGGCTATTCGGATAGAGGTTAACGGCGAGTTGGATATTTTGGACAAGGCAATAGAGGATATGACGTTATCACTGAATCCGGGGGGAAGACTTTGCATTATCACTTTCCACTCCCTGGAGGACAGAATTGTAAAAAATGCGTTCAGGACACAGGAAAACCCCTGTACCTGTCCGCCACAGTTTCCGGTATGCGTATGCGGCAAAACATCCAGAGGAAGGGTTATAACCCGAAAGCCAATTCTGCCGGGAAAAGAAGAACTGGAAAATAACCACAGAGCCAGAAGTGCAAAGCTTAGGGTTTTCGAGAGAACATAAATACTTTCAAGGGGTGAGACAAGTGGGGAAGAATAGTGCCGGATACAGGGGCAAAGGAAATGTGAGGCAAAATAACAGTTCAATGAGACAGTATCAGGAGACAGAAGGCTACGGCGTTTACAATAATACCAATGTTGCCTATGATTTGGAACCACAGTATTACCCCGAGGAGCTGCCCCGGGAGAGACCCTATGTAAGAGAATATACAGAGCAAAAGCGCATACGGCGGGAACAGATAAAACACAGGCTGAAGCTTTTTATGGCTCTTGCTTTCGTTTTTTCCTGTCTGCTTCTGACAATGGTAAGCTATGCTTCTGTTGCAGAGCAAAGAGTTAACCTGAACAGAATGAAGGATGAACTTGCCGTAATGCAGAATGAAAACATTGCCCTGCAGGCGGAAATTAGCGAGCAGGTGGATTTGGCTTCTATTAAAAAGGATGCTACGGAGCGTCTTGGCATGTCAGAGCCACAGCCCTACCAGATTGTATATGTGGAGGCACCTACTCAAAGCTATACGGTACAGTATGCGGCGGCTGAGGAAAACAAGGAAGAGGGATTTTCACTGAAATCTTTATTTGACATATTAAAAAAGGATTGATGCAGTATGAAAACAAATAACCGGATAAAAGCGCGGCTTACTTTTTTCCTTTTTGTCATGACTCTTTCACTGGCTGGTCTTGGTGGAAGAGTTTATTATATTAAGACGGCACATGGTGAGGAATATGAAAATGCCGCTAAAACACAGCAGGTAATGAAATATGACGTGGCCATACCGCCAAACCGCGGCACCATACTTGACAGGAACAAGCAGGCTCTTGCGGTCAGTACAACAGTATATAATGTGGCTCTTGACCCCCGTGTTTTGTCAGGTCTTAAGGCTGAAACCCAGGAGAAGGTTCTGCGGGCTCTGAGCGAAAACCTGGAGGGCGTAGACTATGATACTTTGAAGGGCTATGTTGCAATCGATCCTGTTACCCAAAAGCCCGCATTGGATACCAACTGGAAATATATTGCCTACGATATCAGCAGGGAAAAGAAGGAAGAACTGGAAGCGCTGGGAGCGACAAAAGGCGTTGCCTATGAAAAGGATACACTTAGAAGCTATACGCTCAATACAGTTGCCTGCCATGTTCTGGGCTTTATCCGCGGTGATACAAGCTGGGGACTTGAGGAGCAGTACAATAAAGAGCTGAGCGGTGCGCCGGGCAGAAGCTTTATTACCTTTGACGGCTCCAATAATGCTCAGACCCAGGAGTATCCTGCACAGGATGGGGATACCATTGTGACGACTCTTGACTATACCATACAGCAGTACGCAGAGGAAGCCGTTGACACGGCGGTAAAGGATTTTAATCCGGAGACAGCGGCGGTGCTTGTGATGGAGCCGGGGAGCGGCGAAGTGCTTGCTATGGCTTCCTCACCCAATTTTAACAATAACGATCCCGCAACCCCCCTTGCCCTGGAAAATGATCCGGAATTCAAAGCAAAATGGGATGCCATGAGTGACAAGGAAAAAAATGATTACTGGAATACCATGTGGAAGAATTTTAATGTAGTCAGCACCTATGAGCCGGGATCCGTATTTAAACCCATTGTGGTAGCGGCGGCGCTGGAGGAAAATATTATTAAGCCGACAGATGTGTTTTACTGTTCCGGCAGCAAGCAGGTGGCGGACTATAATATCCCCTGCCATTTAAAGACAGGTCACGGCAATTTGGATATAGAGGGGATACTGGCTAATTCCTGCAATGTGGGTATGATGGACATAGCGGAAAAGATGGGCAAAGATATGTTTTACAAATATCAAACGGATTTTGGTTTTGGGCAGAGAACCGGTATAGACCTTCCGGGTGAAGTCAGTTCTGCCGCCAACATGTATACGCCTGAGCGCATCGGTGAGTCGGAGCTTGCCACAATGTCCTTCGGACAGTCCTTTAACTGCACCACCATACAGATGGCCTCTGCCTTTTCTGCTTTGATAAACGGCGGTAATCTTATGCGCCCCCATGTAGTCAGCCAGATACTCGATACAAAGGGCAATGTGGTGCAGGAGAATAAGCCGGAGCTTATCAGGAAGGTAATTTCACAGCAGACCTCCGATATTGTGCGTAATATGCTCAAAGGCACTGTAGAATACGGCACGGGCAAAAAAATTAAAATTGATGGTTATTCCATAGGCTGTAAAACGGGTACGGCGCAACAGGGAAAAAGGTCGGACAATATTTACACCCTTTCCTATATGGCTTATTTTCCGGCGGATAACCCGGAATATCTTGTCATGACGGTTATCCATAAGCCGGAGGGAGGCGATACCGCGTCCCCTGCGGCAATCACAAGAACGCTCATCGAAAATATCATAAAATATAAAAATATTGAGCCCTCCTATCCCTCAGAAAGCGGCGATATTCTGGCCGGCAGCTCCAATAAAAAGAAAGTAACGCTGGAGGATTACACCGACGAGAATATGTACGTGGTAGCAGCGGAGCTGGAGGCAAAAAATCTGGAATATAAAATTGTGGGCAAGGGCAATACAGTATTTAATCAGGCGCCCCACGGCGGCACGGAGGTGGAGGAGGGTTCCGAGATCATCCTCTACGTGAAAAAGGGGGAGGGCGATACAGGAAATATCACTGTACCCGATGTAAAGGGCCTCAGCTATGAGGACGCTGTGGCGAAAATTAACGACAGCGGTCTGACAACGGTAACAGACGGTGACAAGGAAGGCGTTGTGGCCTCTCAGGATCCAAAAGCCGGCATCACTGTGGAGGAAGAAACGGAGGTTAAGCTGACCTTCGAGCCGGCGCCTCAGGAGGAAAACGAAGAATAGTTAAAAAAAGCATAAGCACCCTGCTTTCTAAATAAAATGTTTGTAACAGTTTAAATAGAAAGCAGGGATTTTTTATGGATAAACCGACGATAGGAGTGAAGAAAAAGCTGCTATTTTTTTTATCTATGGTTTTTCTGGGAGCGGCGCTACTCATTGCGCGTGTGTCCTACATACAAATCGTACAGGCTGATGAGCTGCAGGAAATGGCCTATGAACAACAGACGAGGGATCGCCTTATTTCTCCAAAGCGGGGAAGCATACTGGACAGAAACGGCGTAGGAATGGCGGTTACGAAATCGGTGACAGCAGTAAGCGTAATCCATGCCCAGATACAGGATGAGGAGGGAGTGGCGAAGTTCTTATCGGAGAAGCTTGATTTGAATTATGACGAGGTTTTGGAGAAGGTAAAAAAGAGGGTAGCTTTGGTACGTATTAAGACCAAGGTTGACCCGGAGGTGGCTTTGGAAATCAGAAAGGCCAATCTGCCGGGCGTTGTGGTGGATGAGGATATCAAACGTATTTATCCCTACAGCAATCTGGCGGCGCAGGTAATAGGCTTTGTGGGCAAGGACAATCAGGGAATCATTGGACTGGAGTCAAAATATGAAGAGTATTTAAAGGGAGAGCCCGGAAAAATACTGACGCTTACCGATTCAAAGGGAGTGGAAATCGGTACTACCCAGGAAAGGGTTGAGCCCGTGGATGGCGGTAATCTGATGACGACTATTGATGTTGTCATCCAACAGTACGCAGAGCAGACGATTAGCAAGGCAGTGGAGGCCAAACAGGCAAAAAGCGGACTCATTATTGTTATGAATCCGCAGAACGGGGAGATATTGGCAATGGCGAACTATCCGGATTTTGATTTGAACTCTCCCTTTACTATCAATAATGAGGAATTGGCGGCTATGTGGGACACCTTCACCAGCGAGGAGAAGAATAACTATCTGAACAAGATGTGGAGAAACACGGCCATTAACGATGGCAGGATAATAGGGTAAAACGGAAAAACTCCTGACGATTGGGAATAAAGCCGGTTTGCCCTATTTTTATGCATTGATTTTTCGGCGTTTTATAAAAAAAGGTCGCAAGAGAACTGCAAATTGAGGTGCGGTTTGGCCCAGGCGAATTTCGGGGCGAACTTGATATTGTCCTTGCGGAGAAAGGCGAATGGAGGGGGAGCGTGCCTTTTTTACAGAAAATATGCAGAATTGCTCCATGAAAAAATAATTTGTGCTGTCTGCACAAAAGCATAGCCCTCCTGTCTGTCTCATAAAATGAAAACAAGGAGGTGAGAGATGGTGGTGACAAGGGAAGAATTAGAGAAGATGAGAGGGATTGATATTGAAACAGTGGACCCGGATACCCTGAAGGATATTAGTGAGGTGAAAATTGATAAGGGGTTGAGCAGAGAGGAGAGAATTGCCCAGTTTATTGAGCAGATAGGAAACCCTTACTGTTTTAAATGCAATGGCATGGTTGTAAAGCTGAGCTTTGCCGATACAGACATTACATTGGAGGACAGGCTGGAGGAATACCGCTTTCTGGAATGAGGGAGAAAAAGACTGTATACCGGACAGCGGCCTATCTGCGCCTTTCCAGAGAGGACGGGGAGGCAGGGGAATCGGACAGTATACGGAATCAAAAACGGATACTGGAAGCTTTTCTGGCAGAAAGGGAGGATTTAAAGCTGGTCTCCATTTATACGGACGACGGCTACAGCGGTATGAGCTTTGAAAGGCCCGGCTTTCAGAAAATGATGGAGGACGTTGGGCGGGGAGAGATCAATTGTATCGCCGTGAAGGATTTGTCCCGTTTTTCCAGAAACTATATAGAGGCGGGACGGTATATGGAAAAGATCTTTCCCCAATTGGGCATCAGATTTATTGCCGTACTGGACGGCTATGACAGCCTGCTGTCAAAAGATGCCGAAAAAGAAATCTTGGTGCCGCTTAAAAATATACTGAACAGCTACTATTGTGCCGACATTTCCCAAAAAACCAAAAGCAGCCTTGCCGCAAAACGAGAGCAGGGGGAGTATGCGGTGCCTGCCTATCCCTTTGGCCTGAAAAGAGGCAGCGGAAAAAATACTTTAGAGGCGGACGGGGACGCGGCTGAAACGGTACGGGCAATATATGGTCTGAAAATAAAGGGACTGTCAAACGACGCCATAGCCAAAAGGCTGAATAGAGACGGTGTGCCGCCGCCCTTGGAGCATAAAAAAAGGGCGGGTATCTCTTTGAACGAAAGTTTTAAAAGAAAGGATAGAGCAGTATGGCATGGGCAGGCGGTACTTAAAATACTAAAAAATCCGGTCTATACGGGAAGACTGCTTCCAAAAGGGGTGAAAAGGGATAACAGTGCAGACTTGACGAGGGCTCTAAAAGATGCACCGCAAAGCTTTGAAGGGGTAATTTCTCCTGACATATATGTTGTCGTGCAGCGTCTTTTGCAGCGGGATACAAGATGCGCGCCTGGTCAGGATACGGTTTACCTTTTCAGCGGCTTTTTATACTGTGGTAATTGTATGGATACCATGGTACGGGCCAGAAAAAGGATAAAAGAGAGAGAGTATATCTATTTTGTCTGTGGCACAGGAAAGAAAAAAGGCGGATGCAACGGGTATTTAATACGGGAAATGGATTTGCAGGATGCTTTTTTCCGTATTTTATCTGCCTTGACAGGAGTGAATGCCATAGAGAGAAGCTTTGCTGTACTGTTTTTGGATTACGTTTTGATAGGCAGAGAAAAAAGGATGAATATTATATTTTCAGTCGGAGACGTTTTTCGGGAAGCGGGTGCGCCATGAAAAGAGCAGTTGCTATTTATTTGAGACTTTCTGATGAGGACAAAAAGACCGGAAAATCAGAAAGTGAGAGCATAGCCAACCAGAGGGCATATCTTTTAGACTATATCGGAAAGGAAAAGTCCCTTTTGACAGCACAGGTAAGGGAATACTGTGATGACGGTTATACGGGTGTTTCCTTTCGCCGGCCCGGCTTTTCGGCAATGCTTGCAGATATGAAAAGAGGGGAAATCGGCTGTGTTTTAGTCAAGGATTTATCACGTTTGGGGAGGAACTATATTGAGGCAGGTGACTATCTTGAAGAGGTTTTCCCAAATTTTAATGTCCGCTTTATCAGTATAAACGATGGTTATGACAGTCGAGGAACGAACGCGGCGGCAGCCGGTTTTCAGAATCTATATTATAGCTTTTACAGCCAGGACCTCTCGGAAAAAATAAGGAAGGGCAAAGAATTAAGCGCTCAGAAGGGCTATTATTCCGGCAGTTTTCCGCCTTATGGATACCAAAAAGGAAAGGAAGACAGCCATAGGCTTGTGCCGGATGAGAACACGGCACCTGTTGTCAGAAGAATATTTCAATTGAGGGCAGAGGGAATGAGCGGCAGAATGATTGCTCTTCAGCTCAATAAGGATAAGGTACCGCCGCCCATGGCCTATTTTAAAGGGGAAAGAGGGACAGAAGACAAGAAGCTATGCTGGAATGCCACTTCTATTCTGCGCATTGTTCAGAACCAATGTTATCTGGGGCATACTGTCAGGCAGAAAACAAGCCGCAGTACGGTCAGAGGCAAGCGGGAGGAAAATAAAAAGGGTATTCTTATCACAGAAAACACCCATGCTCCTATTATATCGGTGGAGCTTTTTGAAAAGGTCAATGCCGAAAGGCTGAGGCGGGGGAAATATGAAAAAAGGGAGGATGCACTGTTTCGGGGAAAGCTATTCTGTCATACCTGCAAAAAAACACTCTCCTATAAAATAAAAAAAAGCGGCGTTTATTATTACTGTCGTACAGAACAGGTAGTAGCGGAGAAAAATTGCGATGTCGGCGAGGTGGAGGAAAAGGGGTTTTTGTTTGCATTATCCGCTGTTACTGCCATATGGAGACAAATATTTTTTGAGGGCGGAGCAGGGAAAAAGACAGTGAAAAATGAAAAAAAACAGGCGGACAGCACCGCATTAAGCCGTACCAAAACGGAGCTGGCTTTACGGCTGTGCCGCGGAAATATCAGCAAAGAGGAATATAATAAGCGTATAGTCCAGACGGAGAAAATGCGCTTTCTAAAGGAGAGCGCGGAAAATAAAAAAACAAGCGGCAAACAGACAGAGAAAGGACGAGATGATTCTTTTCTGAGAGAAATATTGGTTTATGCAGAGATTCATACTGAAAAGAGAATGGAACTTCGTTTCTCTTTTTGTGATCCGTTCTAATCTTTATAACCGCTTATTAAGCTTTTCAGACTGTTGCTATACCTTTTTGAAGCTTGGACACTGTTCAAATACATTTACTTTTATAAGAAGTGGGGCAAGAGCTTTATCTAAAGCTTGTTAACCTGTATAATCAGGCATTGCTTGATTTTGAATAGAGTTTTAGATGGGCCCTTTCGGAGGCTTGCAGGTGTGGACAGCGTCCACAGTTTTTACTCTTTTGATGTGCTGGCGTCTGATGGCTGTTATCAGGCGTTTTTTGTTTGGGGATGAATTTGAAAAATCAGCAGCTTGTCCCTTTATAAAAGGTAAAAATTGTGATACTGTTTAAAAAAGGTATTTGATAGGGGGAATTCAAGTGGGAAAAAGAGTATGGTCAGTTTATTTCAGTGCAACGAATACAACACAGAAAATTGTAACGGTGATAGGAAAAGCACTCTCCGAAAGACTTCAGCTTCCATGGGAAGAGTTTGATTTTACACTGCCTAAGGCCAGGGAAAGAGATCTTGTATTTGACGGGGAGGATATTGTTGTCTTTGGAACGCCGGTCTATGCCGGAAGGGTGCCCAATGTTCTTTTAAAGTATCTGGATACGGTAAGGGGTAACGGTGCATTGGCTGTGCCTGTTGTTCTATTTGGCAACAGAGATTATGACGATGCTTTAATTGAGCTGAGAGAAATACTGGAGAGAGATGGCTTTCATACAATTGCGGCGGGCGCCTTTGTGGGGGAGCATTCCTTTTCGGAAATATTGGCAAAAGGCCGTCCTGATGAGGAGGATAGAAGGACAGCGGAAGAATTTGCGGCAAAAATAGCAGGAAGAATAAAGGATACGACATACAAAACGCCTGTGCAGGTAAAAGGAGAGCTGCCGCTTCGGGGATATTACCAGCCCCGTGACAGGCAGAAAAATCCGATAGATATCAGAAAGGTAAAGCCGAAAACGGCGGATACCTGCAATGAATGCGGTGTATGCGCGGAGGTATGTCCGATGGGATCTATCAGCAGGGAGGATGTCAGATTGTTTACAGGAATCTGCATTAAATGCGGCGCCTGCATTAAAAAGTGTCCCCAAAAGTCAAAATTCTATGATGATGGGGGGTATCTGTATCATAAGAGGGAGCTGGAACTGGAGTATGAGAGAAGAGCTGAGGTTTCATTATTCATGTAATACAGGAGAAATAGGATGGCTTCTGTATTTCTGGCTGAAGATAGGTGTTTAAGGGCTTTACGAAAAGAGGGCCGCTTTAGGAACACATAGCCATTGAGCTTTTGCAAAAGTCCGGAGGGCCTGAGGGAAAATTTGACCTGCCAATAAACGCTCTGGATCTAATAGGTGTATAGAAACATGGAAGTAAAGAAGGCTTGATGAATCAAGCCTTCTTTGCTTATTGGAATGATATTGCTTTGCTTGCTCTCGGCGTTTTTCTTAAGAATGCAATTTTAGTATGCATTCCGTATTCTAATGTCAGGCGGTCTGCCTTTGGGGAGAATTTTGCTGCGCTAAGACCTGTTCTGTTTATATGGCAAAGAATGTTTACGGTTTCTGTAAAAATTCCCGGTTGATTGCACTGATACTGTCCGTGGGATTGGTTTATATTTTTTTCAAAGATACCGGCACGACATGTTTTGTGTCTTTGTCAGAAGAGCATTGCGGGATAACGGGCGTTTTCCAAGAATATGGTCTGTCCGTGTCATATCTGTTGTGCTAGGGGGATATTGTATACTGAGCACGGATAGAGTTTTTTAGGGTCGTGGATATGACGGCCTTTTTTTGTTGGTGGAATATGGGCATAGAGGGAAATAAGTTGCGCAATTTGTAAATTTTTGCTAATATTATTAGTATATTTGTGTTTGGGGCAAAGGTTTATTTTGGGAGGATACAACAATGCAGCAATTGTATGCAGAAATTTCGGTCAGATACTGTTTGGGCAAATGGGAGATCGGAAATTATACTCCAGCTTTTCTTGAAATGACGGGCTTGGAGGAAGAGGAAATTAAAAAGCTGCCGCTTGGTTTGTTATCGCTGTTTCAGCCGGAGGAGGCCGCCAGAGTGGAAACAGCTTTGGAAAAACGAACGAAGGGAGAACAGCTTCGTACAGAGCTTTACAATATTCATAAAAAAAACGGCGAAGGCATATGGATCACCCTGCATTTTCTCATGACGGAGGAGGAAGGCTTCAGATTGGCAGTCTGTAATTTTACCTCCTGTTTTCAGCAGGTCAAGGATAATAAGAGGCTGGACGGATACCTGAAGCGGGACCAGGTAAGCTTAGACTGGATGCTGGAGGAGTCAAATGATATTGTATATATCTCCGATATCCATACCTATGATATGCTTTATATGAACCGAGGAGCACAGGAGATGTTCAAGACAGGGGACAACTCCTATTATGGCAGAAAATGCTATGAGTTACTTCATGGGTATGACAGTCCCTGCGAATTTTGCAATAATGACAGGCTGAGTACAGATTCCTTCTATACCTGGGAGCACAGAAATCGTTTGATAGGACATTATTTTATATTGAAAGACCGCATCATTGATTGGGGAGGTGTGCCTGCCCGTATTGAGTTTGCAAGTGATGTCACAGCTATGGATACCCGTAACCAGATGCTTCAAAATCAGGTCACGCTTGATCAGACGATTATCGCATCCCTCAGGGAATTAAACAGTGACAGATCCTTTGAACCGGCTGTGAAGCGGTGCCTGGGGCGGATTGGCGCTTTTTACCAGGCGGACAGAGCTTTCATTATACAGAAGGATTGGGAGACGGAAAAGAAAACAATGCATTATGAGTGGTGCAGGGAGGACTTTGCGCCAATGGTATTGTCGGAGGATGAGTGGGATTATTATATCAAGGCAATCAGCGGAAGCTTTGACAGCCGTGAAGCCTTTATTGTCGATGATATCAGTCATCTGAAAGAGAAGGACAGCAGGCTTTATAATATGCTGC
The DNA here is from genome assembly GCA_019422105.1 of Bacillota bacterium. GTDB lineage: Bacteria > Bacillota > Clostridia > Lachnospirales > Anaerotignaceae > JAHZDZ01. The sequence goes on from JAHZDZ010000003.1 coordinate 111,440, forward strand.
AAAAAAACCATGTCAAATTTAAGCGTATTGTGCCTTTTTCTGTTGACGGAAAGGAAACGGGCTTTATCGGTATTGATAATCCGGCATTGTTTAAGGATGAGCTTACGCTTTTGGAGACTCTTGGCAATTTTATAGCGGAGGAGATTTACCGCAAGCAAATGTCAGACAAGCTTTTTTATCTGGGCTATCATGACGCTCTTACAGGTCTGCGGAACAGGAACAGCTATGTCAACTACATTGAGAATATAAAAAAGGCAAAAATAAATTCCTTTGGCGTGGCAGTTGCGGATTTGAATTCTCTGGGAGAGGTAAACCGTATCCGCGGTCACGCGGACGGGGATATTCTCGTTAAAAAAACAGCGGATTTGCTGCGGGAAAGCTTTTCAGGGAGCGCTGTGTTCAGAATGAGTGGTGATGAATTTATTATTTATACCGTCAATATGGAAAAAAAGGAGTTTTTAGAGCGAGTACAGTATATTTACAACGGCATTTCAGAGCTGAACGCGTATGGCATTTCCATCGGCTATGCATGGGCGGAGGGGGAAGCGGATATTGACATTGATAAGCTGACCAAGCAGGCCAATGACAGACTGATGATAAGCAAACAGAACTATTACTCCAGTGCGAAGACAGACTCAACGATCGGACAGTTCCGTCATAACAGGATACAGCAGCTTTTGCATGAAATGGAGAGCGGGTGCTTTCAAATGTACCTGCAGGTACAGACGGATTGCAACACAGGCCGTATTGTGAGTGCAGAGGCGTTGGCGCGGTATGATTCTCCCGTTTATGGAAAATATTCGCCTATTCAGTTTATACCGGACATGGAGAGGATTTTCACTGTCAGATACCTGGACATGTTTATTTTTGAAGAGGCGTGCAAAACAATTGCCAAATGGCGCGGTACGGGGCAGAAAATTCTTCCCATTGCTGTTAATTTCTCAAGGATAACCATTATGGAGCCTGAATTTGTGCAGCGGCTGTTGAAAATAATATCCAAATACCAGCTTTCGCCGGAATATCTGACTGTAGAAATTACAGAAACAATTGGCGACTATGAGGATAACGCTATTGCCGATATTTGCAACCATATCAAAAAGGCGGGTTTTTCCCTTGCACTGGATGATTTCGGAAGCAGCTACACCAATATGGCTATATTGTCTATTGTGCCGGCGGATGTTTTAAAAATTGACCGCAGCCTTATAAGCGATATCAGACAGGGGAATATGAAGTGGAATATACTAAAGCATATGCTTTTGCTGTGCAGGGAAGAGGGAATTTTATCTGTTGCGGAGGGAATAGAAAACGCCGAGCAGATGGAAATGATGCGGCGCCTTGGCTGTGACAGCCTGCAAGGCTTCTATTTTGGACGGCCTGCCAGTGTGGAGGAATTTGAAAAAAGCTTCATGGACGGTAAAGGCGGCTGGCAGCTGAAAACAGAAAAGATGAAATAGGGTATGAAGTAAAATTAGAAATACATGGAAAATCGGTGAACAATGTTTTGAATTTTAAGAAGCTATTATACATAGCTTCTTTTTTTATGCCTGAACGGTATCTTATTTTGCTTACATCAGGATATTCGGCCGTTTACGATTGCAAATAATGCATTAGGAATAGGCTCAGAAGAAGACAGAGCCCTTGTATCATATTACTGTACTGTTGTCCGTAATCTACCGGTTATTACCTTTGGGCAGCCCTCATAATATATATCAGGGGGGAAGAAAATGGAGGGAAAGAGACGGTACAAAGCGGTTCTTTACGCAAGAGTATCCAAAGAAGAGACTGACTGCGGAGAGGGCGGCAGTATTGTAAATCAACTTATGCTGATGAAAAGGTATGTTGCCAGCAAAGAGGACATAGAAATTGTGTCTGAGAGAGAGGACGACGGTTATTCCGGCACCAATTTTAATCGGCCTGCTTTTCAGAAGATGATTGGGGAAATTCGGTCAGGACGGGTAAACTGTGTTATTGTAAAGGATTTATCTCGCTTTGGCAGAAATTATGTAGATGCCGGCAGGTTTTTGGACGTATTTTTTCCGTCTATGGGTGTTCGTTTTATCGCTGTGACGGATGGATATGACAGCTTACATGCGCCAAAGGATGAAAAGCAGCTTTTGGTGCCTGTGAAAAACATTATTAACGAACTCTACAGTGCGGATATAGCGCTGAAAACAAGAGGAGCTCTTGCGGCTTTGAGAAAATCAGGAGCCTATGTATCCGCTTTTGCCCCATATGGTTATCAAAAGGACGCTTATGACAGGCACAGGCTTGTACCGGACGAGACGGCCGCCTGCATTGTTTCGGATATTTTCCGCTACAGCCTTTATGGCTATAGCAACAGAGAGATAGCAGACAGTCTGAACCGTAAGGGAATTGCCTGTCCTATGGAATATAAAATTTTACAGGGACGTTATATTAACTGCAACTTAAAAAGAGGCGGCATCGCACTTTGGCGGGAGCAAACGGTTCTGAGCATTTTAAAAAATGCAGTCTACACAGGTATGCTGGTACAGGGAAAAACGACCTCCTACAGCTATAGGCGTTACGGCAGAATGAAAAGAGAGAATGCCGATACTGTGAAGGGAACACATGAAAAGGTAATACCTGATCTTGTCTTTCAAACAGCAAATAAGGCAATGAAGGCAAAAGCAGGCGGAGGAGAGGACGGGTTCTGTACGGCGGGGTTACTCAGGTGCGGTTTATGCGGAGAAAGGATGATAGTGACAAAAACCCGTCATGTGTCAAAGGAGTATACTTATTTTATATGCGGCGGAAGAAAGTACAGGCGGAGCTGTCCGATGGGAAGAGTAAGCGGACAAAAGGCGGAGAAAGCACTCTTTCGTTTTTTTGAGCTATGGTTTGGCGCGTTGATATGTGGAAAGGATAGTTTGAAATGGCTGCCTCCCCTCGACAATATAGGAAGCCATCAAAAAGCCAGTGAGCTTGTTATGTTACAGCGGGCTCTGGGCAGACAAAAAATACACCGAAAAGCCTTGCAGGAAAATTACAATAATGGCGTTGTGGATAAGGAGGCTTTTGAGGGCGCGGTAAAGGAGCTGGAGGAACAGAAACGCTTTATCAAAAGGAGAATTGAAGCAATCAGAAGAGAAAATAACTTTGAAGAGAAAGGCCCGCAGGCGGGAGGAATGGAATTGTTTTTTCTGCACAGAGGAACAGCGGAGGTTTTTGTTGATGATATACTTTGCTTTAAGAGAAACTGTATGGTTATCAGATTATCATTTCAAGACTGTCTGCTGGGTTTGGGGGAAGGAAACGGAGGACAGAAATAATGGCAAGAAAATCCAGAAAAAAAAGGCATGTGGATTCGGCGGTAAGCGGTAATATCCAAAGAACGGCTCTGTATGTCAGGCTGTCTAATGAGGATGCAAAGATGGGGGAATCTATAGAAAGTCAAACGCATATACTCCGGCAATATCTGAAGGGACAGAAGGATTTGGAGGAGTGGGGGCTTTACTGCGACAATGGCTATTCCGGTACAAATTTTTACAGGCCTGCTTTTCGGCGGCTTATGGATGATGTCCATAAGGGAGGTATAGACTGTATTTTAATAAAAGATTTATCACGCTTTGGCAGAAACCTTCTGGAATGCGGCGCTTTGATGGATTTGGAGCTGCCAAAGAGGGGCGTTCGCCTAATTTCCTTAGGGGAGGGCTATGACAGCCAAAGGGATGGCAATTTTATTTTGAAGGCAGCATTTAAAAATTTGTTTAACGAGCTGTATGCAAGGGATATTTCCAGAAAGACGCGGGCATCTTTTGCGGTGAAAAAGCAGGAGGGCAAATATTTAGGAGGAAGAGCGCCCTATGGCTACTGCCGCAAAAGCTCCGACAGAGGCAGGCTGGAGCCGTGTAAGGAGGAAGCTCAGGTTGTCAGTAAAATTTTTCAGTGGGAAAAAGCGGGCTTAAGCTATGAAAAAATAGCCCGGTGTCTGAACCTACTGGAAATCCCCTCTCCGGGAAACAGCCGTAAAGGACAAGACAGTACAAATGCAAAAATACGAAGATGGAGCGGAAGGACGGTTTCATTTCTAGTTCATAATCCTGTTTATGGGGGGAAAATTGTATATGGAAAAACGAAAAGCAAGGCATTTGGGGAAAAGGGCAGAATTTTGGCAGGGGCAGAGGAGTGGGAATACAGGGCGGAGGCTCACGAGAAAATAGGAGAAGAGGCCGGTTTCTTGGAACGGCTGTGAAGCAAAACAATATGTGTATATAAGACAATAGGATATATTTAAAAGGTAAGAACAGAAAAAACCGCCTACGCTCGGCGGCTTTTATTTTATGAGAGATTTATACTTTTTCAGTGGGATTATAATGTAACTCTAATTGGCCGGATTGGGGTACTGAAAAGAAACATCCGAAAAAAAGATGCCTGGAATGCTGTGGATGAGATTAAGAGACGATAAACGATAACTTATAAATTTAGGCAGGAAAAGCGTAAAAAAGGAGTATAACAAATTGCTCTGAAATAGAAAGTAAAGCTATGAAAACGGTTTGGACTTATAGCAGACAATCCGTAAAAAAGTCACGCTACGGCTATATTCGTACAAAACAGATAGGCTGGGATAGTTGGAACCATAAATAACAAGTTGCTTCGATCTGTTTTTGCTGCAAAATGTTATTATAACCGACTGCCCAGCCGCTGTTTCATGGCTTTGATAACATCAAGCAGATACAACTGCTCTTCCTTTGATAATCCCTTTGAGATATCGTAGAGCTCTGCCAGTATCTTTGCGCTTTCAGTGGTTTCGCTTCTGTCGTCCATGTCGCCTACTCCCTCTAAAAGCCAATTCCTATGGATTTTCAGCGTTTGGCATAAAGCGTTTACCACAATTGCCTGGGGTATGGTTTTATTTTTTTCCAGATTAAAGATTACGCCTCTTGATACTCCTATTTTATTTGCAAGAGCCTCCTGTGTAAATCCACGCTTTTTACGTATGTAATTGAGCCGCTCTCCTAAAGTATCCATATATTACCACCTCTGCTTCATTATACAGCACATAAATTTCACTGTCAATGATAAAATGCGCTGACAATGCAGTGTTTGTGAAAATGCTCTCATTGACAATGAAAAATAGGCGTGTTATAATTCATTCAAACAGCATAAGAAAAAGGGGGTATCGCTGTGGCTAAGGAGTCTAATACTAATCAGACATCAAAGCTGTTGGATGAGATAATTAATGATGCAACAGAACTCCCGCTGGAAGGTCAGTATTGGATACTGGCGGTTGCGAAGGGGATGGCATTGACCAGAACCTGTATTTTACAAAAGGACAAAAGGTTGGAGAAGTTTCACTGATGGGTGTGTAAAACATAACCGCAAATTGACATAAGAAGATTTTATTCTATGAAATATAGGGCAGGGCAATGAAAGCAATTTGGGCAATTGGGATAAAGGGGGGATAGTAAAAAGAGAGAATCACAGTTCATTTTAATTACTCAAAACTAGGGGGAGATAGACATGCAGAAGATGAAGAAAGCTTTATCGGCAGCAATTACCATATCCATGGTTTTAGGCACAGTACCAAACGCCTTTGCTGCATCAAACGACATTAACGGACATTGGGCTCAGACAGCGATTACAAGCTGGGAGAACAAAAATTTAATCAGCGGATATGAGGATGGTAGCTTCCGTCCCAATCAGGCAGTTACCAGAGCCGAGTTTGTAACGCTGATGAATAAGTCCCTCGGGCTGACAGAAAAGGGAGAGGTCAGCTTCAGTGATGTTTCTACCAGTGACTGGTTTTACAATGATGTAGCGATTGCTATCAAAGAGGGCTATTGCAGCGGTTTCCCGGACGGAGGATTTCATCCAAACGAGGCAGTGACAAGAGCACAGGCTGCAAGCTTTGTATCCAATTACAAAAAATTAGCGTCAAATACGGAAAAGGCATCCGAATTTTCTGATTACACCGCTCTTCCAAGCTGGGCCGCAGGTGCTATCGGTGCTATGGCGGAAGCGGGATATATGTCAGGTTATCCCGATGGCTCCTTTAACGGAAACAAAACACTGACAAGGGCTGAGGCTGTTGTCACCCTTGATAAGGTAATGAACGGAGCTGAAGTCGAAAAGCCTTCGGAGAAGGACGTTGTTATCGACAAGGCTGACACTGTTTTGGAAGACCAGACAGTGGAGGGCAACCTTGTCATCAGTGAAAAAGTAGGCGACGGGGACGTTACACTGAAAAATGTGACAGTGAAAGGCGATCTCCTTGTACAGGGCGGCGGCAGCAAATCTATCCACATGGTGGACGGCAGCGTAGCCGGCAAGGTGGTATTGGACAAGAAGTCCGTCAACTTTGTTGTTGAAGGAGAAGCTAAAATAGATACCATTGAGTTAAAACAGATAGGATCGATTAACCAAAATAATTTTTATGGCAATATCGGTGAAGTTATCATTTCCGCCGAAACAGGAACAACAAATGCTATTGTATTAAATGTATTGACTGAAAAACTTACAATCAGCGAAAAAGCGTTTGTAAGGATTCAATCCAATATTGAAAATGTTGTAATCGAAAAAGATGCAGCGGGCGCTAAGGTTGACGTCGCATCAGGTGCGAGAGTAAGCAACATGGAAGTAAACGCTAAGGCAATCCTTTCAGGCGGCGGCAACATAACAACTTTGGAGGTAAACGCAAACGGCGTTACAAAATCAACTTCTCTTTCTGTGAGGGAGACAAACACAGCAAGCGGTGTTGATAAACCGACCACAAGCACCACAACAGGCGGCGGTGGCGGAGGAGGATCCTCCAGCAGCAAATCCAAGAAGCCGGTAACATCTGTTAAAATCGAGGGTGAGGCAAGAATCGGACAGACATTGAAAGCGATTGTAAATTCCGACGCTGACAGTGTATCCTACAAGTGGCTTTCTTGCGATACAGTAGATGGAGAGTATGCTGAAATCGCGGAAGCGACAAGCGTAAGCTATGTGATTCCGTCTGCAATGAAAACGAAATTTATCAAAGTCATGGCAAACGGCGTAAAGGGATCCTCCGTGACAAGCGATGCCACAGCGGCAGTTGCAAATCCAAGCAACGAGGATATGCAGGCCGAGCTTGACAAGATAGACGTTTCTTCCATTAAAGTTACAGTTGCAAAATCTTCTGCTAAGGCAGACGTAGAGGCAGCGATTACAGCGGAAGCGCAGAAATTTGTATCCGATTTGTATACTGCTTCCTTCTCAGCGGATGCTGCTATTGAAACAGGTACAGCAGGCGAAGTCGTAGTAGCCGGTAAGTTTAAGGTTGAGATGGTGGGAGACAGCGGCGTAAGCAAAGTGGATGGAACGAGCAGGGATGTAGCAGTAACAGTTGACAGCAGAACCGTTCTTGAAGGCACTTTAACAGTCAGCGGTGATTTAAAGGTCGGCAGTAAATTGACAGTCGATGGTATTACTTCTTCAGAACCAGGCAAATTGACCTATCAATGGACAGGCGCAGGGGAAGCGGCAGAAGGCACTTACACTGTGGCAGAAGGCGATATCGGCAAAACAGTTCAGGTTGAAGTGAGTGCAGAAAACTATTTCGGAAGCTTAACAGGAGAATCTGGAAAAATTTTAAATAACAAAGCTACCGTTACATCCGAAATATTAGCGGTCAGCGAAACTGAAATCAAAGGCACTGCTGATATGCATATTATTACAGGCGTGACAACGGTTAGTGACTTTATGGGCGCTCTTATACCGGCAGATGGCATAAAAGGAAAGCTTCTCGCAGCGGCTGACGCAACGGATATAACCACAGCGAACTTTGCATCAAAGAATGCTAAGGAGGATGGAGAAATTGCCGAGGGCGATGTTCTTGCGATTTTATCGGAGGATGGAGATCAACTTGGCAAATATACCGTTATTTCCCAAGCAGAAGTTGCAATTACGGCAAAGGCAAGCACAGTGGAGGGCAGGACAGGATCCACTACAATTACACTGAATGAAGTAATTGACGGATTGACAGATGCTGACATTGCAGTAAACTTTGATGACGAGGAAGTATTGACGAAAGATACCGATTATACACTTGGCGAATTGACAGGCAAGGAAATTGTTATTACATTTACAGAAAATGCAAACCTTGTCGGAAATGCGGCAAAACAGCTGAAGGTCACCATCACAAAGGCTAATTTTGTAATCAATGAGGGAATAGCAATTGAGGTTGCTACCAATGTGGAAGCAAGCAGTGAAACACTGCCCACCTCAGACATTTTCACAGTGACAGATGGTAAAATCGGAAGTGGATCAACTCCAATTACAGCAGAAACAACAAGAACGGATCTCAAAGGAGGACTGACAGCGGCAGATTTCTCAGAAATGAAATATTTTGCGGCTGCAAACGTAGAGACCGCATTAGGAAACTTTGAGACCGCTGAGGATACCGTTGATACGGCTCCTGTTGCCGCAGGCGATGCCATTGTGGTGAAGGCAGAGGACGGCACTGTAAAGGCTTACTATATCAGTATTGATACTGTAGTGACAGCTACAGCAGACGCATTGACATCCGCAACGGGCAAGGTAACTATTACACTTGACCAGGAAATCAAAGGTCTTGTAAAAGAGGACGTTGTTGTTACAATCGGCGGAGCTTCATCCAACGCATTTGATTTTGCGGTCAATGAAACTGACGCAAAAAAGATTGAAATTACATTTACAGCAGACGCAAAAATAACAAAAGAAAGCGTAATTACCATAAAGGTAGTGAAGGATGGCTATTACATGGCTGACGCTGCATCCGTTACCCTTGAACTTCCAAGTGTTGAGCTTGGAGCACAAAGTGCGAAGGTAGAGACCGGAACAGGCGGAACAGCAACCTTTGCTATAACCCAGGAAAACAGTGAGTCTAAACCGGAAGTGGCAATGGATACTGCAACAGAGGGAATCACAGCAAGCATCACAGGCGATTCCAAGCCTTATTCTGTAAGTATAGAGGTAACAAGCGCGGTAGCAGCTGGAAGCTATACCTTTAAGGTGACAGCAGACGGAGCGGAAGCGACCGGAACACTGGTAGTAGACGAAGCAGCACCAAAAGCAAGCGTAAGCCTTGGAGCACAGACAGGTGAAATTAAAGCCGAAGCAGGCGGAACAGCAACCTTTGCTATAACCCAGGAAAACAGTGAGTCTAAACCGGA
>JAHZDZ010000003.1:120676-226229 GCA_019422105.1 Bacillota bacterium
CTGGAAGCTATACCTTTAAGGTGACAGCAGACGGAGCGGAAGCGACCGGAACACTCGTGGTAGACGCAGCAGATCCTATTGCTTAATTCAGGTAACAAGATAATTTCATAATATTCAAGGCACAGGCTTACCACCTGTGCCGCGGCGGGGAATGCACTTATCCGCCGTGAGAAATTCTCTTTCGGTTTCCTTTGACTTTGTACAGAGTGGTACCGATGACCAGTATTTCTCAATTGGGGGGCTTTTAGCCCCCTACCCCTTAAAATAAGCGGCTGAGAAAGCAACTGCCGTATCTGAAAGGCCATATTCCAAGTTTTGTTTTAACCGGAGCTAAGGAATATGGCCTTTTTGTATGCTTCAAGCAATAGCTTATCTTTGTATTATCTTTGAAGAAGAGTACCAAAAGAACGCGGATGGGCGTCTTCTCTGCTGCTATATGCGCAATACCCTCAGACTACTGATATTATGGTACACGTCCACGGAAAAGCAAGGGGGGACGCCCTTGCGGTGGTTTGGAGGCAGGGCCTCCAAAAGAATTTACATTTAAAACCTAGAAACGATTGATTGGGCGTATGAAGGGGAGATATGTCAGATTTTGGGTTTTGCTCTGCCGACAGGAGGCTGTAATATGAAACAGAGTTTTATTGTAATTTTGCACATAAGGCTTAAAGGCCTCGGATGAATGCTACAAAAAGAAAATTTATACGGACGTATTGTACAGGCTGTACCTCCAAATTTGTATAAATTGCAAAGTTTCATGAATATGAAAACTGCATAAGGGAACGGGTCGAAAAACAGAAGCAATTTTTTCGCCCACAGCACGGGCCGGCGAACGATACTTACGAGCCGGGCAGTACGTTTAAGACAATTACCAGCTCTGCGGGACTGGAGGAGGGGGTGGTTACGCCTGAGAGCTCCTTTGTCTGCAACGGCTACCATATTGTGGGGGACAGGATGATTAAATGCTGGCGGTATCCCCGCACCCATGGGGCGGAAACCTTTGTGCAGGGCGTGCAGAATTCCTGCAATCCGGTATTTATGATTACGGCGGAGAGGCTTGGGCCGGAAAAGTTTTATAATTACATGATTAAATTTGGTTTTGCGGAAAAGACGGGCGTGGATTTGCCGGGCGAGGCTGTCGGTATTATGCATAAGCTGGAGAATATAGGGCCTGTGGAGCTTGCCACCATGTCCTTCGGGCAATCCTTCCAGATTACGCCCCTCCAGCTTCTGCGGGCGATTTCCTCCATTGTAAACGGCGGCAATTTAATTACACCGCATGTAGGAAGTAAAATTGTGGATGCAGAAGGAAATACGGTGAAGGAATTTACCTATGAAAAGGGCGCACAGGTTATATCGGAAAAAACCTCCGAGACAATGAAGACAATACTGGAAAGCGTTGTATCAAACGGATCCGGCAACAAGGCTTATATCCCGGGTTACCGTATAGGAGGAAAAACGGCAACAAGCGAGAAGCTTCCCAGAAGAAGCGGAAAATATATCGCCTCCTTTATGTCCTTTGCGCCGGCAGAAAATCCGCAGGTTATGGCTTTAGTGCTGATTGATGAGCCACAGGGCCCTTGTGATCGAATAAGGAAAAAAACAGAGAGCCTGAAAATGCCTGATCTATCAGCTTTCAGGCTTTTTTATAGGAAGTCAATACAGGAATGGAGAGGGATAAAACAGGTAAAAAAATAATGCATGAATAAATATGCGGTGATATACATTTTTTTGCTGTTAAATTTCTGATGTATTTACAGTCCTCTAAACAGAGGATAAAAATAGGGGAGATAGGATTGGACGGCGTTTGTGATACATGCCTGCTGATGACAGTTCCAAAGGGAACTGTCATTTTTTTTAAATAGAAGTGTAAACCGCCATAACTGAAAGAAAACGGAAGGATAAGAAGCAGATTGGTTTTCAGCCGGACGCATTTTTCCTTCTATCTATCTGATTTTTATGCATTACGGAGATGTAAGACGGGTTTTGTTGCAGTTGTATTGTTTATTAAAGGGGTATTTAGTAGACGCAGGGCAAATGCGGATGTATAATATAGATAGAAATATACGGTAATTTATCTTGGTATTCATGCAGAAAGTATAACGAAAGAAAATGTACTGCGAGAGCATGCCATAAGGAGGCGTAAAATGAAAGCGGATATTTTAAAGGAATATGGCATGAAGAGAAGAATACGGAGGGTCTGCGGTATTGTTATGGCGGCGTTTTTATTCAGCGGCTGCGCGGCGGGAGACAAGGAGGTTTTGGAAAAAGCGGTCTCCTTTGACGGTCCGCAGTATGAATGGGGAAAAGAAAGCGATGGAGCCACACTGGTTCTGTGGTCCGCTGAGCCGGAGATGGAGCGTATCTATATGAAAAGGGCAATCCAAAACTATGAGGAGGCTACGGGAGGCCGTATTCAGTTAGTACAATTCAGCCAAAGCGAATTTCAGGCTAAGGTGGAGGAAGCTTTTTCTGGGAAAACAGGTGCGCCTGATTTACTGTTAAGCTATGGGGGCACTAATATTGATTCCTATCATCCGGATGAAAACTTTTACGATTTTTCTGATGCTTTATGGGTGGAGGATTTGACCGATACCTCTATAAACCAGACAATTTACCATGGCAGGGTCATTGGACTTCCCCACTGGGAGGCGTCTGTATCCGGTTTTTTATATAATAAGGATATATTTAATAAGTATCATATTACTGTGCCTGAAAGTCAGGAGGAATTTATGAAAGTCTGTGAAACTCTGCGTGAAAACGGCATTATACCCATGTATATACCATTTCAAAGCGTTTCCATGCTGCTCTACCAGTTTCCCCTTGACAGTGTTGTGAAGGATACGGATACATTAAACGCTTTAAACAGCGGAGAGATACAATACAGTGACTTACCGGAGATGGAGCGCATAGTTAGCTGGTACAAATCAATGGCGGATAATCAATATTTTGGGGAAGATTTTTTGCACAACGATTGGATCGGCATGGATGAAGCCATGAAAAGTGGAAAATATGCAATGATGCCATGCTGGGATACCTGGCTTTATACAGACTATACGGGAGATGCGGGCAAAATAGGCTTGATGCCTGCTTTTATGGGCGTTCCCGAAAACGGTTCTTTTGAAGGGCCAAATCTGGGACTTATGATTGTAAACAGGCACAGCGAAAGGCTGGCTGCCGCATTGGATTTTATAACCTTTTTAGCGGATCCCTTCAATTACAACAGGGCCTTTGACGGTATTTATACGGCGCCTGTTTTTAAGCATCAGACTGACAGCATTTCCACACCTCAATATATACAGGCGCAGAAATTGATAGACAGTAAGTTTTATGATTCTACGGCATGGCTGCGCATAAAGGGTTTTTCCCAGATGGATGCTTCTGCAATTATAGATTATATCACAGCGAATGGGGACGTAACTGCGGAGCAGTGTCTGGAGGAGATGGACAGGCTCCGTACAGAGCGGCTTATGAGTGAGTGAGCGGGCAGAGAGAGGTGAAATCGTGGAGAGAATAAAAAGGAGCTTAAAAAATAATAAATGGCTTGCCCGCGTTATTGCCGCGATGGTATGTGTGGTATTTGCTTTTACAGGTATGGCAGCCCTATATTTTCATAAGTTTGATTCAACTCTTGAAAAAGAGAATGAAGTGCATTTGGCAGAGGTGGCAGGACAGATTACGGCCCATACCAATTCTATATTGGAGGGTACAAAGACGGGACTTGAGGTGGCAGCGGATGCGGTGGGTTCGTTGGACAAGGAGAACATATCCCTCTTTTTGTCCGAAACGGAAAAAACCATGGGCTTTGTATACATGGGTTATGCGGGAACAGACGGCATATTATATACAGACAATGGTCTGGCGCCTGAAGATGTCTCGAGGGAGGAATATTTTATATCGGCTCTTCAGGGAAAAACGGTGATTACGGATTTACATAGAAAGATTTTGTGGGATAAAGCGGTTTCCGGCGTCCTGGCGGCAGCGGCTGTCCATGATGCCGACGGACAGATTACGGGTGTGCTGACCGCCATGATTGATATTAAAAGTCTGCAGAACGTGTTGAATGTAGAAAGCTTTAACGGAAACGGCTTTGCGTATTTGGTTGACGCGGAAGGAGAGCTTGTGCTGCGCAGTAAAAGCATGGATTACAATAATTTTTTTCTGCTGCTTCAGAATGTTTCCTTTGAGAAGAATTACAGCTATGATGCGGTGCTCACCGATATGAAAAATGAACGCCAGGGCATAGCTTTGTTCAATAATATGGGCATCAGCCAGTACGCCTATTATTATCCTCTTGGTGTAAATGGCTGGATGGTTGTCAACATTGTGGCAAAATCGGCTGTTACGGCAAATACGGCGTCCCTGACAAGAGAGCTGGCTTTTTTAAGCGTAGTTTCCATTGCGGTTTTTACAGCCCTGATTGTAATTGCTGTTATTTTATATGGGATTTCAGAAAGCCGCAAGCATACGGCGGAGGTAAAAACTATTTTTCTGGCGAACATGAGCCATGAGCTTCGCACGCCGATGAACGCCATTATTGGCGCGGGGGAGATTTTGAGACGGGAGGATTTAACGCAAAAGCAGGCGGCCTATGTGCATACGATTACAGCTTCCGGAAAAAGCCTGCTGAAAATCATAAATGATATATTGGACTTTTCAAAGTTTGAGTCGGGTAAGCTTACACTAAGCAATGAGCCCTATGAGCTGCGCACGCTGATGGTGGATATTACGGAGCTGACGGTATTGCGAATAGGAAGTAAACCTGTTCGGTTTATTGTGGATATGGATACCGAAATTCCGGAGAAACTGACAGGCGATGTGACCCGCGTAAAGCAGATACTGGTCAATTTATTGGGGAATGCCGTAAAGTTTACCAAGGAGGGCTTTATACGTTTGACTTTCAGTGCACAGAAGAATGAGAAGGGAGTTAAGCTGTCTTTGGCTGTGTCTGATACGGGAGAGGGAATACGCAAGCAGGATATGGAGCAGCTTTTTATAAGCTTTAACCAGATAGATACCCACCATCACAGCACAGAGGGTACAGGGCTTGGACTGGCTATTGCCAAAAACCTTGCACAGCAGATGGGCGGTGATATAACGGTTGAAAGTGTTTATGGCGCCGGAACAACCTTTACCGCAGTGATTTATCAGGAAACTGCGGGAGAAGGCTTGTTATATCAGCCGGTTCTTTTCTGCGGAGAAAGAATAGCACTTTGTGAAAGTGACAGCGGTATCAGGGAATACTGCCATCAGGTAATGGAGCGCTCAGGCATTTTGCATAGCATTTATGAAACGCCATCGGAGATGTGGCGCGGCGTGGAGGGCACAAGTTTTCAGTATATTATTGCCGACAGGCGTATACTTGAGGCAGCGCCCCGGCCGCTGGGAGGGGAAACAAAGCTCATTTTACTATGCCATCAGAATGATCCTGATATTCCGGTACAGGAATTGGGTTTGAGGGCGTTGTATGAACCTTTATTTTGCCTGGAGCTGATGGATATGCTTTGTGCGAAGACATTCAGGAGGGGGGAAACGGCCGAAGCTTTTGATGCTAAAAATACTGCCTCCTACGAGACAGCACGGATTCTTATTGTAGATGACAATACATTTAATCAGGAGATAACGGAGGCGCTTTTGGAGCCTTACCACATGAAGATAGACAAGGCAGAAAACGGACGGAAGGCAGTGGAGGCGGTGCAAACAAAGGACTATGATTTGGTATTTATGGATCATATGATGCCGATAATGGATGGGGTGGAAGCGCTGAACTGTATCAGATCCTTGCCGGAATCGAAGTTTCACACTTTGCCTATTGTGGTATTAACGGCAAATGCTACAAGAGAGGCACAGGCAATGTTTTTAAACGCCGGATTCCAGGATTTTCTGGCCAAGCCCATAGAGCCGGAAAGACTGGATGCCATACTGCGGAAATATTTGGGGTGAAATTCCCTCAGAAATATAGAGAGCAGCAATTTGACAGACAATGAAAAAGGGGGGGCATATTATGAAAGTTTATATCAGATGTGCGGCGGTTTTATTGGCATCAATTTTACTGTTAAGCGGCTGTACGACTATAGGTCTGGGCGAAAAAGGGCAGGAAGAAAAAAGGTATACCTTCGGTTTTACAGGCATGGATTTGACAGATGCGTCATTTCGCGCCGCCATGGAGGAACTGAGAGCGGAGGTGGAGGGAAGAGGAGACACGCTACTTACATTTGACCCACAGCTTGACAATGAAAAGCAGATAGAGGGGATAGAGAATATGCTTGAGGAGGGCATTGACCTGTTAGTGCTTGGCCCTGTGGACGTGGACGGCATACTGCCTGCGCTCAAGGCTTGCAGGGATGCGGGGGTTCCGGTTATCTGCTATGATTCCAAGGTGACAGACACCGAATATATCGAAACCTTTGTGGGCGGTGATAACTACCGTTTGGGCAGGCTCATCGGGGAAGAAATATTGAAGGATTATCCTGAAGGCGGTTTAATGGGTATGCTGACAAATCCTCTGGCGAATTCAGTTTTGCAAAGAGAGCAGGGAATTCGGGATGCGCTGGAGGGAAGCAGAATTACCATTGCAGCGTGTCTGGATATTGTGCGCTATGAGGAGGTTTTGCCCCAGGCTGAAAAGATATTGACGGAATATCCTGATATAAATATACTTTGGGGATTAAATGACGATATAACCCTTTTGCTTCACAGCTCGGTATTGGCAGCGGGAAGGGAGGACTCCACTGCTCTTTATGGAACGGGAAGCCTCTATCATGAGACAGGGAATGATAAGCTTGTGGAAGCGGTGGGAAAAGGCTATGTGCGGGCTGTCTCCCTTCAGGAGCCGGCGCAGTGGGGAATACTGTGCGGGGAGCTTGGTTACCGCATACTCAATGGGGAGGAAGTTGAGGATGAATACCTGGGTGACTCCCTGATAGTCAATCAGGAGAATGTGAGGGAGTATGAACCGGAAAAATAGAAAACAGCTGACTATGCTTTTTGAGGGATTTTTAATCGGCGTCATGCTTATTCTTATTGTGCTGACAGGCACGATGATAGAACATGTGCGCAGACAGATGGAGGATAATGCAGCTGAAGCGGTGAAGGATATTTTTCAAAAGTCCGAAAATCTTATTAATTCCGATATCCTTTCAGATTTGAACAATGTAAAGCGGTTTGGACAGTACATTGCATGGGAGGATAAGAATAAGGCAAAAGCAACACTTCAGGCATTTTTGCAGGAATATGATTATTCCTTTGCGGTTTACCTCAGCCGAGAGGGCGTGGGATATGACAGTGACGGAAATCTATGTACAAAGGATTCGCTTCCCTTTGAGGAAATAGTGCTGGAAACGGGTGAGGCCACGTATTCTCCTGTATATCTGGACGAGGATAAGGTTTGTCAGACGGTAATCCAGATGCCTATTAAGAATAACGGCTACATGAAGGGGGCTTTTTATGTTGGTGTTCCCATGGAGCGCTACAGCAGCAATACTATTGCCAGGACATTCCGCAGTGAGGGTTACTTTTATTTGATGGATCTGTACAGCCAAAATGCAGTCAGCGCTGCCTTTTCCACAGGGGATTCAGGGGTTTCTGTGGTTGGCCTTCGGGATTTAATGCAGTCGGCTGGGTTTGATGAAAAGGAGCAGAAACGACTTGTTGAGCAGATGGACGCCAGAGAGGAATTCAGTATCCGCGGCATGATATACAACGAGGAATATTACCTTTATTTTATTCCGGTTGCGGAAAACAGTGAATGGTATCTGTGTGGAATGATTCCAAGCCGTGTGATACAGACGGAATCAAACAACGTACTTTCTATCATCACAGGCATTATTGAAATGCTGGTTGTCATATCTGTTTTAGCCATAACAGCAGTGATCTACTTTCTTCTGCGGCGCAGAAATATGGAGCGGAGGCAGGCGGTAGAGCGTGAGATGCAAAATGCCACCTATGATGCCCTCAGCGAGAAAAGTGATGTGGTGGTTTGCTTGTTTGACTGCTCTTTCCATCATATGGAACAGGTATTCCGAAACAGCAGCAGGATATTAGGGCGGGAAAGCAGCCAATATCTCAATAATTTGGATCCTCTCAGAGAAATCTGTGATTTGGCCTCACCGATACTTTTTCAGAGGCTTATGGATAACAGGATAGAGGAGGATGAAATATATCATTTGCAGATGGAGCATGCCAAAACGCACCAGACAATTGAGATACGGTTTACCATAAAGGCGAATGTTACGATAGGCGGTCAGAAAAAATATATGTTCTACTGGGAGGATGTCACGCAGAATATACGGATTCAGGAATCATTGCGGACAGCGGCGCAGGCAGCTCAGCAGGCCAGCCGCGCCAAGTCGGAATTTCTATCCAATATGAGCCATGAAATCAGAACCCCTATGAATGCCATTGTGGGAATGGTTGAGATTATGGATCGCAATGTCGACGATCCTGTGCGTATCCGCGACAGTATCAGAAAAATTAAGCTCTCCACTATGCACCTTCTTAATATTATAAATGATATTTTGGACTTGTCTCGTATTGAAAGCGGCAAGGTGGCGATTAAGGATGAGCCTTTCTGTCTTTCTGATTTGATTGACAATGTTTCGGGTATTATCCGTACTCAGGCGGAGGCAAAGCAGCATATTTTTGAGATACATATTCATGATTTATGGCATGACAGTCTGTACGGAGATTGGATGCGCTTAAATCAGATTCTTATCAATATTTTAAATAATTCGGTGAAATACACCAGAAACGGCGGAAAGATAGATTTAGAGGTGATGGAAACGCCGGCCCAGCAGACCGGCTATGTAAATCTGTGCTTTTTGATTCGCGATAATGGGATAGGTATGTCACAAGACTTTATCAAACGCCTGGGAACACCCTTTGAGCAGGAAATGGGCGAGCTTCACATTCAGGAGGGCGGAACGGGCCTTGGATTGTCTATTGTATTCAACATTGTGGCAATGATGGGCGGCAGCATATCTGTGGAAAGTGAGCTGGATAAAGGAACAGCTATTGCGGTAAGGGTGGATTTAAAAAGGTCTGATACTGTGGAGGAACCGCAGGAATCTCTGTCCGGCATGAGAGTGTTTATTGCGGATGATGATCCTCTGGTGTGTGAGGATGTGACCGCTGTTTTTCATGCTGCAGGCGTGTTTACTGACAGTGCCTTAAACGGCAAAGATGCACTGGAAAAAATTAAAAAGGCGCACCAAAGCGGTATGGATTTTGACGCTGTCATTATAGATTGGGTGTTGCCCGGTATGGACGGACTGACACTGACAAAAGCAATCAGGGAGCAGGTCAGCAGGGAACTTCCTGTTATATTTGTTTCGTCCTATGACTGGTCGGAAATTATGGAGGAGGCACAGAATGCGGGAATTGAGCATTTTATAGAAAAGCCTCTTTTTTATAAACGCCTTTACAGTGCTGTATTATCTGTTAAAAGCGGAAGGCCGTCTCATCAGGGGGGAAAGGAAAAGCAGGAGTCTTCCCTACAAGTGTCAGATTTGCATGTACTTTTAGCGGAGGATAATGATATTAACAGGGAAATTGCCGTTGAATATTTAAAAATCGGATCCATAACGGCGGATACAGCAGTAAATGGGCAGGAGGCTCTGGATATGTTTTTGGAGGCCCCTCCGGGAACCTATGATGCGGTTTTAATGGATCTACAGATGCCTGTTATGGATGGACTGACAGCCTGCCGCAGAATAAGGCAAAGCGGACATCCGCAGGCCGGTACAATTCCTATTATTGCCATGACAGCCAACGCTTTTGAGGATGATGTTCAGAAATGTCTGAAAGCAGGTATGAATGCTCATTTGGCAAAGCCCTTGAATTTAAATCAGCTGTTTCAGGTATTGGAAAGACACATGCAGCACAGGGAGAAAGAAGAGAAAATGTAAAGGAAAGAAGGGGACTTAGACAGCGACGGCCCGACTGCCAAAGGGAAGGACAGTTATTTTATTTTCGCGGGGTCTGTGCGTTGCTTTTACCGCATCTGCATCCTCAAGAGGTTTCCTTATTTAATTACGAAGTACGATAGAAAACCATTCGGCAAAAGGATTATGCTTTTTACCGAATGGTTTTTTATTTTTTCTTCAGATATATAAAAATGAATCAGGATGGAGTTTGAAAGGAAGCATTCATGTATATCCAATTGATGCAGACAGAGGTTCTGGCACCGCCAAGAGAGATAAAGGTCTGTACATCGCACATAGACCAAAGGCGTGTGTCAGGATTTTGCTGTCTGATACGCATCCAATGCATTTCCTGTGACTGGCTGTAAACAAGATCATCTAAAACGGTTTGTACTGATATGCTGGTATTGTCATAGGTCTGCGCCTCCACAGAAGACCCATTATAAATACTGGCTCTTCGGATATCTGCCAGTATTGGAACTTTGCTGTCCGACGGGCGGATGGATATACGGACAGATGTCGCGGAGGTATTCTGAACCTTCAATGTCAGCTGTCCCACAGGGATTTCCGCAGTGCTGTTTAATGCAGACAGGTTGTAGTTATAGTATTCCATTGCAGCTTTAAGGTTAGGGCTTGCAACTGTCTGTGCTGGGGTGGAGAAGCTCACCTTATAACTGGTTGGTGTATTCTCTATGATATCGATTTGCGGAGTCGCGCCGTTTTCACCTCTTATGCCCTGAGGGCCAGTATCGCCCTGAATGCCCTGGGGGCCGGCAGTTCCTGTGGCTCCGGTTGGCCCGACGGGTAAAATAAAATCAAGAGAGACGCCTGAGTCGGTTGGATTAGCGGTTACGTGAGCAGTATCGCCGGACTGTACAGCACCGACAGAGACGGTGGGGGAATTGCCCTGAGAGCCAGTGTTGCCCTGAATGCCTTGAAGTCCTTGAGGCCCCTGAGGACCAGTATCACCTTGAATGCCTTGAAGTCCCTGAGGCCCTTGAGGCCCCTGAGGACCAGTATCACCTTGAATGCCTTGAAGTCCTTGAGGCCCCGAGGACCAGTATCACCCTGAATGCCTTGAAGTCCCTGAGGCCCTTGAGGTCCCTGAGGACCAGTGTCACCTTGAATGCCTTGAAGTCCCTGAGGCCCTTGAGGGCCAGTGTCGCCCTGAATACCTTGAAGTCCTTGAGCCCCCTGAGGACCAGTGTCACCTTGAATGCCTTGAAGTCCCTGAGGCCCCTGAGGACCAGTGTCACCTTGAATGCCTTGAAGTCCCTGAGGCCCCTGAGGACCAGTGTCACCTTGAATGCCTTGAAGTCCCTGAGGCCCTTGAGGGCCAGTGTCGCCCTGAATACCTTGAAGTCCTTGAGCCCCCTGAGGGCCAATGTCGCCCTGAATACCTTGAAGTCCTTGAGGCCCCTGAGGGCCAATGTCACCCTTTACACCCTGCATACCTTGAGGCCCCTGATACAGAAAGCCACTTCCATTTACAGGAAATCCTGTATTGGGGTCATAACAGCCATATCCACAGCAGCAATTCATAGAGTTCACTCCAATTCTGATATTTTATAATACGAATCCATTACCAGTGGATTATTTGTTTTATGAAATGTTACAGATTATTTGATGAATTTAAAAATCTATACGGCAGCTTATACTTTCAAAAGCTCCTTATTTTCATAGTATGCGTTTTGTCCTTCTATGTTTCCATGCCGGATAGCAGGTATCTTTCCCCTGTAAGTATCTTGCGGTTATCTGAAAGGCAGATAATGGAGAGGATTTCTCTGAAATAGGGACATAATGTTTTAATTTCGGCATATATTGGTACAAACAAAATACCAGGAGAAAACAATGGATAAAGCAGAAGCAAATTATAGGAAGGACAAAGAAAAACATAACAAGCTGTCCGATAGCAGTGAAATACGGACAGGAATGGACTTACCAAAGGAGGAACGTTTTGATGGGTGTATTGAAGGGTTAAATAATCCTTTTTGTTTCCGTTGTGGTGAGATGGTAATTCACGTAAATTATAAAAAAGACGGATTATCGCTTGAAGACTGTATCAATGAATACTTTTCAAACAGAATTCTCTGATTCATAAAAGGGTGTTTAAGCGAGGGGATGTGAGGCATATGAAAAGCTTTAAGGCCTGTGCCTATCTTAGACTGTCACAGGCAGACGAAGATAAGGGAAGAGATGATGAGAGCAACAGTATAACAAACCAACGTGCACTGATTGAGGAATATGTAAACGGCCATACCGATATTAAGTTGGTGGAGGAAAAGGTTGATGACGGCTACAGCGGCATATATTTTGACCGTCCTGCATTTCAGGAAATGATAAAGGATATTGAGAACGGCAGGATTGACTGTGTGATTGTAAAAGATCTCTCCCGTTTTGGACGTAATTACATAGAAAGCGGCCGGTATCAGGAATATTTCTTTTCCCTTTATAATGTCAGATTTATTTCTGTCAATGACTGTATTGATATGAAACCCGGGGAGGAAGAGGATCTCAATCTGCTGCTGCCCTTCAAAAATATTATGAATGATGCGTTTAGCCGCGATATATCCATGAAAACCAAAAGTCATATGGATATTCGCCGTAAAAAGGGACTTTTTCTCAGTGCATTTGCTCCCTACGGTTATCAAAAGGATCCTGAGGATAAAAACAGGCTGCTGCCAGATACTTTTGCCTCTGCGATTGTGCGGGAGATATATGACTGGAAGCTGGAGGGACTGAGTACCGCGCGTATAGCGGAAAAACTGAACAGTCTATCTGTTTTGGCTCCCAGTGACTATAAGGCGTCTGTGGGATTGCACTATAAGACACCGTTTAAGGTTTACGGCAAAACGAGATGGGACTCAGCGGCGGTGAACAGGATATTGACAAACAGTATTTATTTGGGACATTTGGCACAGGGAAAAACAAAAAAGATCAGCTTAAAAATAAAAAGCAGCGTTCCTGTGGATCCTTCGAAGTGGGTGTGTGTGAAAAATACCCATATGCCAGTTATCGCGGAAGAGAAATTTTTAATGGCGCAGAGGTTCCTTTCTTCGGATTTCAGAGTACGGGCAGGAAAAAAAAGCGTAAGCCCTCTGTCAGGATTTGTATATTGCGGAGGATGCGGGCAGCCTATGAATCATAAGCTTGTCAACTCAAACGGTAGGAGGTATGACTATTATATTTGTTCCTCCTACCAAAAGGACAGAAGGGCCTGTTCAAGCCATTTGATAAGAGAAAAGACGTTGGAGGAGGCACTGCTGTTTTTCCTTCAGAGGCATATACATATGACGGCAGACAAAAAGGAGATATTCGAGCTTATAGGGGAGAAGGAAAATGCTTTGCTTCGGGAAGAAATGAGAAAAAAGGCAATGCATGCTTTGGTCTTAAGGAAGCGTCTGAAACGGGCGGAGGGGCTAAAGGCGTCTGTTGTCAGAGACTGGAAGGAAGGGCTGATGAATAAAAGAGAATATCAGGCTCTTGAGAGGCTTTACCGTGAGCAGTGCATGGAGCTTGAGGGGGCATTGTCAGAGCTTGCGCTAAACTATAAGCAGAATATTAACGGAATTTTGGAAAAAAAACGGCGGTTTGATGATATTTTGAGGGGAGGATGCGCGGAAACGCTGTCTCGGGGAATTTTAATATGGTTTATTGATAAAATTACTGTGTATAACCACTGTGAGATTGATGTGAATTTGCGGTTCCATGAAGCTATCAGTGAGACTTTGCCTTTACAGAAGCGAAATGAAAGTATGTGTATATCAGAAGGGCCGGCCGGTGAAGCGAAAAAAAAGTTGTAAACCTGCTGCTTGAAATAGAAGGAAGGGAAGTGCAATGGCTCGCGGGGGGAGGAAGAAAGTCCTTTTAGGCGGAAACGAAAACGGAGAAAATATTTATGATGTGGGGCTTTATCTTAGACTTTCGGATAAGGACGAGGGAGGAAGACAGTCAATTAGCGAGTCTATTGAAAATCAGAGACGGTATTTGCTGGATTATTTTTCAGACAAGCCCTGTATGCATTTAAAGAGTACCTATATTGATGATGGAAAAACAGGAACCAATTTTGACCGAAGCGGTTTTCAGCAGCTTATGGAGGATATCAGGAAAAGAAGCATTAATTGTGTAGCGGTTAAGGATCTGTCCCGTCTGGGCAGAAATTTTTATGAAATGGGCGAGCTGTTAGAAATTATATTTCCTTTTTACAGTGTGAGGCTGATAGCCCCTGCGGATAATTTCGACAGTGAGGAGGCAGGTTTTTCAGATTTAAGTTTTCATGTGCCAATCACAAATTTTGTGAATGAGACTTACGTGAAGGATACATCCAAAAAAATCAGGACAGCAAGGCTTTCGATGGCAAGGAGAGGAAAGATTTCCTACAGCAACGTTCCCTATGGCTATCAGAAATCATCTGCTGACAAATACAGCCTGGAGGTAGACCGCGAGGCGGCGGAGGCGGTTAAAATGATATATGACAGTTTTGAAAAGGGAATAAGCAAAGTGCGGATTGCGAAAGAATTGAATGAAAAGGGAATATTGTCTCCTTCACAGTATAAACGGCTGAAGGGGAATAAAACGCCGTATCCGGAAAACAGCAGATGGACGGATTCTATGGTCAGATTCATTTTGTGCAATCCCGTCTACAGGGGCGCTGCCGTCTACGGACGGACAAGGACGGTGCAGCCGAGAGGAAAAAAAATACCTGTTTCAGAGGAGAACTGGATTTTTGCGGAGGATGCCAATCCGGCGATTATAACGGCGGAGCAGTTTTGGAGGGTGCAGAAGCTACTGGAAAGAGGCAGGGCATCATGCCGAAAAAAGAAAGATGTGCCGCAGCAGAGAAAAATAAAGACGGTTTTGAGAAAGACATATTGAATCAAAGGCAGAGGGAAGGATAGGAGTGTATAAAAAAATAGTTGCGTTTTATATGCGTTTATCGGTGGAAGCGGACGGAGAGACAGAGGAAAGCATGAGCATTGCGAATCAAAGGGCGATCATTGAGGATTTTTTAGCAGCGCAGGCGGATTTGATTGCCATGGAAAGAATGGAATATATTGACGAGGGATATACGGGAACAAACATGAAGCGGCCGGCCATGGCGAAGCTGCTGGAGGATGTCAGCAGGGGCAGGGTAGGGTGCATTATTGTGAAGGATTTTTCACGTTTTGTGAGAAACCATGTACTGCAGGGGCAGTTTTTGGAAATTTTGTTTCCTTCGGCAGGAGTACGGTTTATTTCTGTAAACGATCACTTTGACAGCAGGGAGAAAACAAACGGCCTTCTCCTTCCTTTAATGGGGCTGACCTATGAGCTGTATGCAAGGGATATGTCAAAGAAGATAAAATCCATCAAGAAAAACCAGGCTCAAAGTGGGATTATGAGACCATGCAGCGCTCCCTATGGCTACGATAGGGATGCGGGAGGCAAGGGTTATGTTGTAGATAGGACGGCGGCAGAAATTGTAAGGAGGATTTATACCCTTGCGCTGGAGGGATGGCCGTGTATTAAAATCGCCAGATTACTGAACGATGAAAAAATACCTTCCCCCGGCGCTTACAAACGGCTGAAGGGGATGAACCGTTCGGCAAAGGAAAACGCACTTTGGAATTCCCAGTCTGTCAGAACCATATTAAGAGATGAAGTATACCTTGGGACTTATGTACTGCATAAAAGAACGTGCACTGGTTTTGGAGTTAAAAGAAGGAGGAGAACTGCCAGAGAGGATTGGTATATGTTTCCGCGGCGCCATGAGGCTATTATATCCCGGAAGGAATTTGAGCGTGTACAGCAGATTCGGCATTGGCGCCCTATGGACGTGAGAAACAAAAAGCCGGCGAGACTACTGGACTGCCCGATTATTTGCGGCATATGCGAAAGGGCCTTAAGGCGGACGTCTGGCAGTAGGGATGCCCGTTATAAATGTGTTACCGCTGATTATATCTCTGATTGCGGGTGCATGAAGGGGGATGTAGGAGAAAAGGACATGGCAGGAGTCCTTTTTTATATTATCCTCCTCCATTGTGGTTTTACAAAAGGGTGTACTGCCCGGCGGTATCAAGGAGAGGAGATATGCGAAGCAGCAAAGCAAGAGGATAAAAAAAGGGTTTACCGGGAGGCATCCGTCTATGAAAAATATAAGGATGGATTGATTTCAAAGGAAGAGTATATGCGGCTGAAAAAACAGTATGAGACAGAGGAGAATTGGGAGGGGGAGGAAAAGACGGGTTTGCAAAAACAGGCAAAAAAATCCGGCCGATTTCTGACAGACTGTACTGCCTTGCCTGAATGCACAAAAAGTTGTGAAAGGACTGTAAAGCCAATGGTCGAGAAAATACTGGTTTATGATGAGGAAAAAATGGAGATTTATTTGGGATACACGGATATTTACAGGGAGGCGATGCATTGCATTTGCGGGGACGGCAATTGAGAATAGGGGTGAAAATAAAAAAGGCAATTGAAAAAATTAGGTGCAGAGAGGCTTTGTTATGGGTGCGTTCGGAATAGCCAGAGCCTTTCTGCAAATTTTTTTACTGCTGCATATATTAAAAAAGCAATGGCGAGCATTTGCCATTGCTTTTTTATATTACCAGGAATACAAAGCCATTGACATAACAGTTGAGGAAAGTCATGGCATTATATGCTTGTAAAGCCTGACAGGAGAGCTTTGACAGCAGGCTGCAAATTTATTCTGTATATAATATTATCTTTGCATTTGTGTTCACTTTTTCTCCTGCTCTGGGGAACTGGCCCGTTACGGATTCGCCCTCTCCCTTGATGTCGGCTTTCAGTTCAGCTTTATAGAGCTCATTTTTTGCTTCCCCGATTTTCCTGCCCGTCAAATCAGGTACCTCTATCTCCTTTACCTCATCCAGTTTTAATTCTTCCTGGGTATATTCCGGCTCTATGCCAAGATAGGGGAGAATATTGCTCATCAACTCCTTCATGACAGGTCCGGCCACAGTACCTCCGTAATAAACACCCCCTTCTGCCATAATAAGGAAAATGTATATTTATAAGGGTATGACTATTGATAAAATGAAATGCTGTGGTAAAATATAACTTTGTAGGTGTAATGCTTTTGTGTATAGAGCGACACTTTAGTGACAGAATGAAAACCGTATTAGCAGGCTATACATTTTAACCCAAAAAGCGCTATCAGTCTGTTTTTTATTTTTTAGGCCGGGCCTGTCCTATAAGAGTAGTTTTGGCATAAAATATTAAATAATACCGTACGGTTTTGTGTTTCCGCAAGAAAAAGAGGAAAATTTGATTTTTTGAAAAAATAGATAAATGTTTGCGTATTTTACTTTGTATTTTCTGTTAAAAATGCTTTTTTAGACATATGCAGTATGGTATAATGGCGGTAAACTAAAGCGTAGTTGTCTCAAGTGGCAGAAAAATCGCCGCAAAAGGCAGCGTAACATGGAATTTTAGCACATTTGCCATAGTATATCTGTAAACTGAGACAGATAAAATCGGCAGATCCCGAGGATATGAGGAGATGGATGCATGAAAATAGCAGATATTTTGACTGGTTTGGAATATATATTATTGGAAGGCAATGTGGATAAGGATATCAGACAGATACAGTATGATTCCAGAAGAGTGGAAAAAGGAGATTTATTTGTCTGTATAACCGGTCTTCAGGCGGATGGGCATGCTTTTGCGTCAAAGGCTTTGGAGCAGGGGGCGGCGGCTTTGCTGGTTGAAAAGGAAATAGGGGCTGTACCGGAAGGAGTTGCGGTGATTAAGGTTCCAAATACCAGGAAGGCACTGGCACTGTGTGCTGCCAACTATTACGGCAGACCATCTGAAAAAATGAATTTAATAGGTGTGACAGGGACAAACGGAAAGACAACGACAACCTATTTGATAAAATCAATTTTGGATAAGGCGGGCCACAAGGTGGGGATAGTGGGAACTATCGAAAACCGCATAGGCGACAAAAAGATACACACGGAGAGGACAACGCCGGAAAGCCTTGATTTGCAGGAATTATTTTCCGAGATGGTGAGTGAGAGGGTAAATGATGTGGTCATGGAAGTTTCCTCACATTCCCTGGCGCTTGACAGAGTGGCGGGATGCCGCTTCCAAATTGGTATTTTTACCAATTTGACGCAGGATCACTTGGATTATCATAAAACCATGGAAAACTACAAAAAAGCAAAGGGCATATTATTTGAGATGTGCAGGGAAGCGGTTATCAATATAGATGATGCCGCGGGAGAGTATATGGAGGAGGCAGCAAAAGGCAAGAGGATGCTGACAACGGGAATTGACAATGAAAAGGCGGATTTACTGGCGGAGAATATCCATATATCTGCAAACGGTGTGAGGTTTACACTGGACTACGCAGAAAGACAATATCCGGTTGTGCTGAATATTCCGGGTAAATTCAGTATTTACAATGCACTTGGTGCAATCGGCGCCTGCCTTTTGATGGGGATTGATATGGAAACCATATTGGCCGGTCTAGCGGATAACAAGGGCGTTCCCGGCAGATTTCAGACTGTGGAGAGCAAAAGGGGCTTTAACGCCATTGTGGATTATGCCCATACGCCGGATGGTCTGGAAAATATTTTGAATACTGCTCATGAGTTTGTAAGGGGCAGAATTCTCACTGTATTTGGCTGCGGCGGGGACAGGGACAGGACAAAGCGGCCCGTTATGGGAGAGATAGCGGGACGGCTGTCAGATTTTTGTATTATCACCTCCGATAATCCAAGGACAGAGGATCCCTATTTGATATTGGATGATGTGGAGCCGGGCACACAAAAAACAGGATGTCCTTATATCAAGATTGTTGACAGAAGGGAAGCCATTTTTCATGCTGTTAAGATGGCTGAAAAGGATGATTTGGTTGTCATTGCAGGAAAAGGCCATGAGAACTATCAGATATTTGCCGATAAAACAATACATTTTGACGATGTTGAAGTCGTAAGGGAAGCGTTTGGGGAGGATGCAAAATGACAGCATTGAGTTTGGGGGAAATAGTCTCGGCAGTGAAGGGAGAACTGATTTCTTCTGAAGAAATGAATTTGGAAAGTGTATGGATTGATAATATCAGCACAGATTCAAGGCAGACAGGACAGGGGGATTTATTTATCCCGATTCGGGGAGAAAATTTCGACGGCCACAGCTTTATTGAAAGAGCTATGGAGACCGGCGCTGTCTGCGCTCTGTGCGAAAGGGACTACAATGCTTCCGGTGAGGGACACTTACTGATAAGAGTGGAGGATACCAAAAAAGCACTTCGAGATTTGGCGGGATATTATTTGTCAAAATTTCCGGTTAAAAAGGTGGCCGTTACGGGAAGTGTGGGCAAAACCACCACAAAGGATATGATTGCGGCGGTTTTGGGGCAGAGATATCGCGTACTGAAAACCAGCGGCAACTTTAACAATGAAATCGGACTGCCTCTGACGGTATTCCAATTGGATGAGAGTTATGAGGCCGTTGTTTTGGAGATGGGAATGAACAGCTTTGGCGAGATACATAATCTTTCTGAGATTGTAAGGCCTGATATTGCAGTCATTACCAATGTCGGCATATCCCATGTGGAGAGACTTGGATCCAGGGAGGGCATATTAAGGGCCAAAAGCGAGATTTTTGATTTTATGGATGATAAGGGACTTGCTGTTTTAAACGGGGACAATGACCTTCTGCCAACATTGAAGGGGAGTCTGCCCTGTAGGGCGATATGGTTTGGCGTGGAGAACAGGGAGGACATTTACAGTGATCATATCACCCCTATGGGCCTTGAGGGCACGGGATGCGAGATATTTACACAAAAGGGCAGCTTTTACGCAGCAATCCCTGTGCCGGGAGAGCATATGGTGTATAATGCGATGTGTGCTGCGGCCTGCGGGCTGGCACTGGGGCTTACGCTTGATGAAATCAAAAACGGTATAGAGAACTTTGTGCCGACCGACATGAGGATGAATATCATAAAGGAGGAGAATGGCTTTACCATTATCAACGATTCCTACAATGCCAATCCTGTGTCCATGAAAGCGGCGCTTGATGTGCTGGCTATGGCGGAAGGGCACAAGACGGCGGTTATGGGGGACATGTTTGAATTAGGAGAGAATTCCGAAAAAATGCATTATGAGATAGGAGAGTATGCGGATAAAAAGGGGATTGATACGATTATCTGTATCGGCGACGCAGCTCAGGCTATCGCACACGGTGCTTTGGACGGCGGACACAGAAATGTGTTCTATTATCCCGACAAGGAAATGTTTTTTGAGGACGGTTTTGATAATATTTCAAAATCTGAAAATACTGTACTGGTGAAGGCGTCACACGGCATGCATTTGGAGGAAATCATAGAAAAAATACAAGAGGTGAAGTAGGGAATGGATTCACTGGTGTGGTCTATTTATGCGGTTATTGTTTCGTTTATTGCGGGGGTTATTTTATGCCCTCTTCTGATACCCGTTCTGCACAGGCTTAAATTTGGGCAGACGGAGAGGGGAGACGGCCCTCAGAGCCATCTGAAAAAGAACGGCACTCCGACAATGGGCGGTATCGCCATACTGGCGGCTTTTTTTCTGACAGGACTTGTTTTTGCGAAAAAAAGCATTGAGGTAAACTGGGATGGGATTGCCGTTATTATGGTAACTCTTGGTTTTGGCGTTATTGGCTTTATTGATGACTATATCAAGGTGGTGAAAAAACGCTCCCTCGGTTTAAAACCGATGCAGAAGATAGTAGGACAAGTTTTGATTACACTGCTATTTTTGTGGTATATTTATACCCAGACGGAAATAGGGACGGATATTTATATTCCCTTTACCAGCGGCATGACAATTGATTTGAAGCTATTGTATATTCCGTTTTTGTTTATCGTCATGCTGGGCACGGTAAACGGCGTCAATTTGACGGATGGGCTGGATGGACTGGCAAGCGGCGTCACCCTTATTGTAGCTATGTTTTTCATGATGGTGACATGGGCTTTTGACACGGCCATAACGCCTGTCTGCGGGGCGGTTATCGGAAGCCTTCTGGCTTTTCTGATTTTTAACGCCTATCCCGCAAAGGTTTTTATGGGAGACACAGGTTCTCTGGCATTGGGCGGTTTTGTGGCGTCTGTGGCGGTACTTTTAAAAATGCCCATATTTATATTGATCGTTGGCTTTATCTATCTGTTGGAATCAGTATCCGTTATCATACAGGTTTTGTATTATAAAAAGACGAAAAAGAGATTTTTCAAAATGGCGCCGATACATCACCATTTTGAACTTTGCGGCTGGAGTGAGACAAAGGTTGTCACGGTTTTTTATGTAGTCACGGCCTTATTGTGTCTCATTGGTATTTTAGCCTGCAAAACATTACTATAAGTTTGGAAAGGAAGCGTATGGAAAATGGAGTACAAAAATAAGAAGGTGTTAGTCTGCGGTATGGCAAGAAGCGGCATTTCCGCGGCGAAGCTTTTAAAGCAGCTTGGAGCTGAGGTTACTTTGCAGGATTTGAAAAACAGGGACGACATTGAGGAGGATGTTTCCTCACTGGAGGACAAGGGCATTGTTATCTATGACGGAAAAAATCCTGACGATATTGTGGAGGAGCAGGATTTGATTGTCATAAGCCCGGGCATTCCCTGCGATTTGCCTTTTGTAATGAAGGCAAAGGAGAAAAACATTCCTGTCATCAGCGAGATAGAGCTCAGCTACACCCTGTGTCCTTGCCCTATTGCGGCGATTACAGGGACAAACGGAAAGACAACCACTACAACACTGGCAGGTGAAATGATTAAGACGAAATATGAGAATTTTGCTATCGTGGGAAATATCGGTGTTCCATTCAGCGAGGAGGTGCCGGAGCTTAACGATAAGAGCTTTGTGGTGGCGGAGATAAGCTCCTTTCAGCTGGAAAGCTGTGATACCTTCCATCCAAGGGTAAGTGCGGTTTTAAACATTACCCCCGACCATCTGAACAGACACAAAACCCTTGAAAACTATATTGCAATGAAGGAAAGGGTTTTTGAGAACCAGACCGAGGAGGACTACTGCATTTTAAATTATGACGATGAGGTTTGCAGAGCCATGGCCGGAAAGACAAAGGCGCAGGTTCTTTTCTTCAGCAGTCATAATACTTTGGATAAGGGAATATATCTTAAAGGTGACGATATTGTTATCAGTCTTTGGGATATGGACGATATTGTGATTAATGTCAATGACATGCAGATACTGGGAAGCCATAACTATGAAAACGCTATGGCGGCTATCCTTATCGCCCTTTGCGCGGGGGTAACCCTTGACGGTATCCGTCAAGTTTTAAGGGAATTTATGGGGGTAGAGCACAGAATAGAGTATGTCACAACTGTTGACGGCGTAGATTATTATAATGATTCCAAGGGCACCAATCCCGATGCAGCTATCCGTGCGGTTCTGGCCATGAAGAAGCCGATTGTGCTTATCGGCGGAGGCTATGACAAGCAGTCGGAATATGACGAGTGGGTGAAGACCTTCGAGGGAAGGGTAAAGCACCTTGTATTAATCGGAGAGACGGCGGATAAGATTGAGGAAACCTGTCACAAATATGGCTTTGACGCTGTAACAAGAGCGGCTGGCCTGAAAAACGCGGTGGAAAAATGTCAGGAGCTTGCCGAGAGCGGCGATTGCGTCCTTCTCTCCCCGGCGTGTGCAAGCTGGGATATGTTCGAGGATTATGAGCAGCGCGGAAAAATGTTCAAGTTCATGGTACGTGCTCTGATACGCAATGAAAAGGGCAAACGGGTAGTTATGGGAATGGAAGGCTTTGGGGGAATGTTTTTCTAAGGGGTAATTTTTGCAGAAAGGGGGTGCATGGATGGCACAGAGAAACAGAAGCGCTGCTCAAAAGGCGGCGAAAAGAAAAAAGGTTTTAAAGGATAACCAGTATGATTTTACCATTTTGTTTGTGGTTATTGCTCTTGTGCTCTTTGGTGTGGTCATGATATTCAGCGCCAGCTATTATTTTGCACTCACAAGCCCCCAGTTTAATGATATGTACAGCTTTTTGAAAAAGCAGCTGGTATGGGCGACCCTTGGCTTTATTGCAATGGCGTTTATGATGAACTTTAATTACCGCTATCTGAAAAATTTTGCTTTTCTGGCCTACATTGCAACAAACATCTGTCTGGTACTGGTTATCTTTATCGGAACGGAAATAAACGGCTCAAGAAGATGGCTTGGTATCGGAAACCTGAGCTTTCAGCCCTCCGAGGCGGCAAAGCTTGCGGTAATACTGTATTTATCCTTTTACATAACGACACACAAAAATGTGCTGAACACTTTTCGGGGTTTTCTCAGGTGCCTTTTGATACTGGGGATTCCCTGCGCCCTTATTGCCCTTCAAAACCTGAGTACGGCCATTGTTGTAGGCGGTATCGGTGCAATCATTCTATTTATCGCAAGCCCTAAAATATGGTACTTTTTCCCCTTTGCAGGGCTGGCGGGGGCGGCGGGCGCCGTACTGGTACTGGTACCTCAGTTTGCCTACAGGCTGGAGAGAATCAAGGTTTGGCTTGATCCCTTCGCCTATCCCCTTGAGGGCGGCTATCAGATTATACAGTCCCTCTATGCGGTAGCGTCAGGAGGACTGTTTGGGCTGGGGATTGGACAGAGCAGGCAGAAAACCTATGTGCCTGAGCCATACAATGATATTATATTTGCCATTGTATGCGAGGAGCTGGGTCTTGTGGGCGCAATTATACTGATACTGCTCTTTGTGGTGCTTATCTGGCGTGGTATTAAGGTTGCCATGAACTCGGAGGATATGTTTGGCTGTCTGGTCGCTACGGGCATTGTTGGCATGATAGCTATTCAGGTAATTGTCAATATAGCCGTTGCCACAAACACTATGCCCAATACGGGAATGCCCCTTCCTTTTATCAGCTACGGCGGAACCTCTCTTGTGTTTACCATGTGTGCTATGGGTATCCTCTTGAATATTTCAAGGTATCAGAAAAACAGGGAATAGGAGCAAGTAAACAGGTATGGAGCAGTCAGTGTTTGATAGATACCCTTGATTTTGTCAGACTGTTTTGATGAATAAGGATTTGTTTTCTGTTATAAAAACTGTCCGCATTTGGAATTCCCCGGAAGATGATTGGCTGATTTTCAGGCCAAACCGTTTCCTTATTTCGTTTTTTATTGTGACAGCAATAAAAATACAGCGGAAGCCTGTAAACAGGCTTCCTTTTTTTAATATTTTATGCCTTTAGCTGTACGAAAAAAGATATTTGGCTGTGGCGGTTTGCTTTCTTCAGAAACTTTTTGAAAAAAAGTAGTGCATTTTTAGAACTTTGTATTATAATATACGTAAATAAGAGTGAGGCTTTCTATAGTCTCTTCTTTTTGAGACAGTATTAGCAATCAATAAGCTTAATGGCTAACAACAGAAAATTTTCTGTTTTTTTAGACTTATAAAGCGCGGCAGAATAAAAAAGGTTGAAGGAGGGGAATTCTATGCTTTGTGAGAGATGTAAGAAGAAAACGGCAACGGTGCATATGGCACGGATTATAAACGGCATGAAGGTGGAAACGCATTTATGCGACCAGTGCGCCTCAGAAGCTTATACGGAAAACCCGATTTCTTTTCAGGATATCTTCCAGGGACTTCTGAATATCGTAAACAATTCCGCAAAGCCTCAAAAGGGTGAAACTGGCGCAGGGGAAGCCCTTGCGTGTCCCAGCTGCGGCATGACCTATGAGCAATTCAGAAGAAACGGAAAATTTGGGTGCAGCAGGTGCTATGACACCTTTGGTGCACAGCTTGACGGTACGCTGAAAAGCATACACGGAAGCAATGTGCATAAGGGGAAAATACCCCTTAAAAGCGGTAAAAATTATAGGATGAAGAAGGAAAAGGATGAATTGAAACAGAAGCTAAAGGCGGCTATAGAAAAGGAAGAGTTTGAGGAGGCCGCTCTTTTGCGGGATAAAATCAGAGCTTTAGAAAAGGAGGCGTAGGGTATGGCGAAATGGTATGAGCAGGAGGAATCTCAAAACGGTATTATCATTTCCTGCCGGATACGTCTGGCCAGAAATATAAAGGGCTTTCCCTATTCTCTGAAGCTTGGAGACAATGAAGCGGGCAAAATGATTGCACTGGTGAAAAGCGCCGTGCTCAGGGAGGTAAATCCCATTGACGCTTCTCTTCATTATATACAGATAAATGCTTTAGGGACAGCGGAAAAACTGTCCCTTATGGAAAGCCATAAAATAAGCCCCATATTACTACAAAAAAAGCAGGAGTGCGGTGTTATTATAAATGACAGTGAGACAATCAATATTATGCTCAATGAGGAGGACCATATCCGCATACAAAGCATTCTTCCGGGGGATAATATGGATAGGGCCTGGGAGATTGCGGACAGCGTTGATAATATGATTGAAAGGGAAGTGGAATATGATTTCAGTGAGCGCTACGGCTATTTGACTGCCTGCCCCACCAATGTTGGCACTGGGCTTCGGGCGTCCTTTATGATGCATCTTCCTGTTTTGGAAAAGACAGGCCAGATAAAAAATGTGATACAGGCAATCAGTAAATTCGGTATCACTGTAAGGGGAATTTACGGGGAGGGTTCGGAGTCTATGGGGGCTATTTACCAAATATCCAATCAGATGACTCTGGGCCAGAGCGAGC
The DNA here is from genome assembly GCA_019422105.1 of Bacillota bacterium. GTDB lineage: Bacteria > Bacillota > Clostridia > Lachnospirales > Anaerotignaceae > JAHZDZ01. The sequence continues at coordinate 146,230 of JAHZDZ010000003.1, forward strand.
AGGAAATTATCTGCAATCTGAAAAATGTGGCGAGTCTTATTATGGAGCAGGAGAAAACACTGCGAAGTAACCTTTTGCGGGAGAGGAGGCTGGATTTTGAGGATACGGTTTACCGATCCCTGGGTATTTTAAAAACAGCCCGCAAAATTTCCGTGAAGGAAGCCATGGAATATCTCTCCAGTGTACGTCTTGGCATACAGCTTTCTATTTTGGAGGAGTCGTTAAGGGAAAAAAATATTTATAAAATAATGATGAGGATACAGCCAGGCAATTTGCAAAGTCTTTTTGACAGCGGCTTTTCCCCTGAAAAGGGCGAAGAAATCCGGGCTGAGTTTATCAGGGAACAATTCAATTAAAAAAGAGAAGGAGGGATACATATGCAGGGAAAATTCACACAGAAGGCAAAGGAAGTTTTGGAGAACGCCCAGCAGGCGGCATTAAGCCTTGGCCACAGCTATGTGGGAACAGAGCATATATTATTGGGACTGTTAAGCGTCACAGACTGTGTAGCATCCAGGGCGATTGAGGCCCAGGGCGTCAACAGAGAGGACGTCATAGATAAAATTGAGGAGATGGTGGGGATTCATAACGGCGGAGGATATATGCCAAGTGACTACACTCCCAGATCCAAAAGGGTTATTGAGCTGAGTGTCAGTGAGGCACTTAAAATGGGTACGGGCTATGTGGGAACAGAACATATTCTTCTTGCGCTTCTCAATGAGCAGGATTCCATTGCTGTTAAGATTCTTGAGACTCTTGGGGTTAATACCCAGAGACTATACGAGGACATTATGGGGATGCTTGGCGAGGGGGAGAAGACAGGGGGACCTGCCGGCATGAACAGCCATTCCCAAGCGTCAGGAGGACAGTCCTCCACGCCTACTCTTGACAAATACAGCAGGGATTTCAACAAGCTGGCACAGGAGAGCAAGTTTGATCCGATTATAGGCCGTGACAGGGAGATTGAGAGAATTACACAGATACTGAGCAGAAGGACAAAAAATAATCCGTGTCTTGTGGGAGATCCGGGCGTTGGAAAGACGGCGATTGCCGAAGGGCTGGCCCAGAAAATTGCGGAGGGAAGCGTGCCTGAGACATTAAAGGGAAAACGGGTTATTTCACTGGATTTGTCATCTATGGTGGCAGGCTCCAAGTATAGAGGAGAGTTTGAGGAGAGAATCAAAAAGGTAATTGACGAGGTAAAGGCTGACGGAAAGGTTATATTGTTTATTGACGAACTCCATACCATTATCGGCGCGGGAGCGGCGGAGGGCGCCATTGACGCCTCCAATATTTTGAAACCGTCCCTTGCCAGAGGAGAGCTGCAGCTTATCGGCGCAACGACCATGGAGGAATACCGCAAATACATTGAAAAGGACGCGGCTTTAGAGAGGCGTTTCCAGCCGGTCAAGGTGGAAGAGCCTACAGAGGAGGAAGCAGTGCAGATGCTGCGGGGGCTGAAGGACAGGTACGAGGCACATCACAGAGTTAAAATCACAGACGAGGCAATTGTTGCGGCAGTTAAAATGTCTGCACGGTATATTTCCGATCGATTTCTGCCGGACAAGGCCATTGACATTATAGATGAAGCAGCTTCCAAGGTAAGACTCAAAACCTTTACTGCTCCTGCGGAGGTAAAGGATTTGGAGGAAAGGCTGGCCTCTTTGGAGAAGGAAAAGGAGGAGGCCATTAAGACAGAGGAGTTTGAAAAAGCGGGCAGGGTGAAAAAAGAGCAGATTGATCTGAAGGAAAGACTTGCCGAGGCGAAAAAGGAGTGGGAATCCAAAAACATTACCAAGGAACAGATTGTAGGCGAGGATGAGGTTGCGGATGTTGTTTCCGGCTGGACCGGTGTACCTGTTCAGAGCATACGGGAGGAGGAAAGCGCAAGGCTTCTGCGCATGGAGGAAATGCTTCACGAGAGAGTCATCGGGCAGGAGGAAGCAGTTGCGGCTGTCTCCAAGGCTATCCGCCGCGGCAGAGTCGGATTGAAGGATCCCAAAAGACCTATCGGTTCTTTCCTGTTCCTGGGGCCTACAGGTGTTGGAAAGACAGAGCTTTCAAAAGCGCTGGCGGAGGTTCTCTTTGGAGATGAGGATGCAATGATACGTGTTGATATGTCCGAGTATATGGAGAAACACAGTGTGTCTAAAATGATTGGTTCGCCTCCCGGCTATGTTGGATATGACGAGGGCGGACAGCTCAGTGAGAAGGTGCGGAGAAAACCCTATTCCGTTATTCTTTTTGATGAGATTGAAAAGGCGGCGCCGGATGTGTTTAACATAATGCTTCAAATACTGGACGACGGGCATATAACAGACGCCCAGGGGAGGAAAATAGATTTTAAAAACACAGTCATTATCATGACGTCAAACTTAGGCGCCAGGAATATTGTCGAGCCGAAGAAGCTGGGCTTTACGGCAAACGAAAACGAGGAAAAGAATTATGATAATATGAAACGAAATGTTATGGATGAGGTAAAGCATGCCTTTAAGCCGGAGTTTATAAACCGTATTGATGAGATTATTGTATTCCATCCTCTGTCACGGGAGAATGTAAAGGACATTGTTTATCTTATGGCAAGGGAAATCATTGGCAGGGTGAAGGAAAACATGGACATCATACTGAGATTCAGTGATGAAGCCATAGAATATATTGCGAAGGAAGGTTTTAACCCGGCCTATGGGGCAAGGCCGCTGAGAAGGGAACTGCAATCCAAGGTGGAGGATGTCTTTGCGGAGGAATTCCTGGAGGGTAAATTCAAGGCGGGAAATGAGGTTGAGGTTAAGCTTTCCGGTGATAAGCTGTCCTTTGAAGAAGTGAAAGAGACGGTATAAACCCGCAATAAAGCAAAGCAGAAACAATAAAAGGCGGTTGGGGCAGATGGAATTTACGACAAAAAGTCTTTTTGTTTCACCGCGCGCTCTGCGAACGAGAAAAAACGAAGTTTTTTCGAGTTTTGCGAAAAAGCGGAGAGCCCATGCTGAACACTTTAGCAAGTAAGCTTGTCTGTATGCTTCTTAAGCGCCTTTCTCTCCGCTTTTATCGATAATATCCGCGAAAAAGCGGAGAGAAGCCGAAAAAGGAATAACCGGACTGCAAAGCAGATAGGGGATTGCTTCTTGAAGGATTCAAGGAGCGACGCGCCCGACAAAACCGGAGGTTTTGGAGAAACTCCGCGTAAATTTATGGTATAATATCCGAGGCAGCGAAGAAAAAAAGATATAGCTTGGCTGGTTTGCAGACAGGGTGTGCTTTTTAAAGGATTCGAGGAGCAATAAATAGCAAAATACATTGTTCCGTGTTCTCCACATCAATATGATATATAGGTTTCCATATGTAAATAAGCCGGAATGGATGTGAATTCATTCCGGCTGTTTTTTTGCCGATACTGCTTTGTCCACACATTGAATACATAAATGGGATAAATTCAATTTATAATGATGATAAATTAACAAAAAAATAAAGCGTAATTAATATTTTTCGTGTGATATAGACAGAAAAAAACAAATGTCCTCCCCGCGAGGCGATAGACCGTCATATTTACTAAGGCTTATAAAATCAGTAGTTCATCGGTAAGGACTATTTTTGTGCAATATAGTAGAAATATTTGTTTTTTTGTAATTTCATTGACGGACAGAAGATTGGTATGTTATTATCTTAACGAAAAAGCGTCTTGCAACAGGCGGCAGTGTTTTCAGTTGAGAGATGACATTCAAACTATCTATTAAGGGAGGATATTTGTATGAAGAAGTTTATGCGCAGCGCCATGGCACTTTCCTTAGCGGCGGCTATGGTACTGACAGCGGCAGGCTGCTCCAAAAAAGAGGAGAAACCGGCAGAAACTCCACAGCAGACAGAGCAGACACAAAACGAAAAGTTTGATATTGTTGTTATCGGCGGCGGCGGTGCCGGTTTGACAGCGGCAATTCAGGCATCCCAAAACGGGGCTAAAAATGTTGTGGTTTTGGAAAAAATGGCGCAGACAGGCGGAAACACTGTACGCTCCACCGGAGGTCTGAACGCGGCCGGAACACAGCAGCAAAAAGACAATGGTATTGAGGACAGCGCGGAGCTTATGATTGAGGATACCATGAAGGGCGGAAAGGAAGTAAACGATCCTGAGCTTGTAAAGGCGATGGCGGAAAATTCTGCGGCGGCAGTTGACTGGGTAAACTCCATCGGAGGAGATTTATCTGTTGTCGGCCGTCTGGCAGGCGCAAGTGTTGACCGTGCGCACAAGCCGGAGGGCGGTGCAGCTGTTGGTCCAATGCTTATGAAAACATTAAATGCGGCTGTAGAGGAAGCGGGCATCCCCGTTATGCTTGATACAAAAGCAGAGGAAATTCTTTTAGATGAAAGCGGTGCCGTAAAGGGAGTAAAAGCTACAACAAAGGACGGGGAAATCACAATCGACTGTACAGCGGTTATCATTGCTACAGGTGGTTTTGGAGCTAATTCCGAACTTGTTGTAAAATATAATCCTGCTTTGGAGGGCTTTGCGACAACGAACCACGCAGGCGCAACAGGAGACGGTATTGTTATGGCCGAGGCGGCAGGCGCAGGACTGGTTGATATTGACCAGATTCAGATTCACCCGACAGTTGAGCCGACAACAACAACCATGTACACAGAGGCGGTTCGCGGCAACGGCGCAATCCTTGTAAATAAAGAGGGTAAGAGATTTATCAATGAGCTTGAGACAAGGGATGTAGTTTCCGCGGCGATACTGGAGCAGACAGATAAGGTTTGCTATCTTGTTTTTGACCAGAAGGTGAGAGACGGCTTAAGTGCAATTGAATCCTATATCTCCAAGGGGATTATCACAGAGGCGGATTCCATTGAGGAACTGGCGGAAAAGCTCAGTATTGATTCTGCGGCTTTAAAGGAGACGATGGACGCTTATGCGGGCTTTGCTCAGAGCGGCACCGATACGGAATTTGGACGCGAGGACATGAAGGAAACCCTTCAGACACCAAAATACTATGCAGGTCTTTGTGCACCGGCAGTACATCACACCATGGGCGGCATTAAAATCAATACAGCTAGTGAGGTGCTCAAGGAGGACGGTACAGTAATCCCCGGCCTGTACGCAGCAGGAGAGGTAACAGGAGGCATTCACGGCGCAAATCGTCTGGGCGGAAATGCTGTGACAGATATTGTTGTATTTGGCCGTATCGCAGCAGACAGCGCTTGCGGATATGTGGAGGAGAAGACAGGCTTTACAGAGCTTACTTATAAGGCTTCTGAAGCAGAGGAAAATGTGGCGCCCGAGGTTGAGGGCGGTTACAAGGACGGTGTATACGAAGGCACAGGAAAAGGAAATGGCGGAGACATCAAGGTGGAAGTGACTGTTGAGGGCGGCAATATCGTTTCCATATCCCTGACAGAGCACAGCGAGACAGAGGGTATCTATGAGGCAGCTGAAAAAGGCGTAATCGAGGAAATTATCAAGACACAGTCTACAGAGGTTGACGCGGTGAGCGGTGCGACTGTGACCAGCAATGGTATCATGGAAGCCGTTGCAGACGCTGTAAAGGACGCAAAATAAAAAATAACCGCAGTGTGGAAACTTTAGAAGCAGTTATTTAACGGATTGGACGATTTTTAGTCCAATCCGTTTCTTTTATTTCGATTTTAGTGCGTCATCCATAAAAAGACTGTGATCTGGGAAATTTCAGGGAATGGCTTCTTCAATTTATTTCTGCATTTCTTTTTATGCGTCAGCCGGCAATAAAATAGGGGCAGAGCAACAAATTTAGAGATTAAATGGTTTTGGTTCAAATCGTTTTCTTTATATTTCTTTTTCATGCGTCAATAAAAAGAGAAATTGCGGGGGATTGAAAACGGGCTCAAATTTATTTTATGGTATCAAAGAAAGCCTCTTTGGGCTTTTGGTATATTTCTAAAAAGCAATATTTATTGTTATAGAAAACCGATATTTTACCCAATAAAAAAACGCTCACCCGTAGAGCGCATTGCCATAAGCTTAGTGGCCGGAAAGACCACGCATATAAGACAGAGCCTGTTTTTTCTGCTCTGTGGTGAGGCAGTTGAACAGATTCAGGCATTTCATATCCATCTCAGTCAATTCCGGTGTTTCCGCATTGGTTCGAAAAGGAGATAACCCCAGCAGGTAGTCAATTGAAACGGAAAAATAACGGGACATTTTAATCAGCATTTCAATGTCCGGAAAGGATTTGTTTAATTCGTATTTGCTGACAGATGCCTGCGTTGTGTTTAAATCCATAGCCAGATGAATTTGACTTAGTTTTTTCTCCAGACGCAGCTCTTTTATCCGGTTCATTTCCCCACCTCCTTTATGCATATTGCTTATGAAAAACTACTCTCAGTTGTATTATATATTCAATACAAGAATAATATACGATTGTGTTGTAAATCAGATTCCGGCTTATTATAATAGTCATCAGAAGAATATATGGAGGCGTTCGTTTGAAAGCGGCTATTATAGGTTCCAGATCGTTAAATATAGACATCAGTAAATATATTCCGGAGGGTGTTACCTCTATTATCAGCGGAGGGGCGGGGGGAATAGATTCTCTTGCGGAAAAATATGCACGTGAAAATAATATAGAAATAGAAATTATAAGGCCGCAGTATCAGAGATACGGCAGATGCGCTCCCATTATCCGAAACAGGGAAATTGTTGACAAAGCGGATTTAGTGGTCGCCATATGGGACGGAAAATCGAAGGGTACAAAATCAGTGCTCTCTTATGCGGATAAGGCAGGGAAAGAGGTAATACTGTATATTGCCGGCAGCGAAAACGAAGAGTGAATTTGGAAAGCGGGCCGATTCCGTGTGAATTGGGAGTATGGAAAAAAATACGCCGGAACGCTGAAAAATAAATATTTCTTTTTCAGTGAAATATGGTATAATGAAATACAGACTATGAATCGTTTCACCGAGCAATAAATTTGGAATGACTAATACCTTGGGAGGGTTATAAGAAAATGGCTGTAATCGAAGAGTTAATCAGACTGGAAGAGGATGGAAGTTTAAGCTTTGGAAATTACCTGATGGATACCAAGAAGAAGGTACTTGATTTCGAGGTAAATGGAGATTTATATAAAGTAAAGACATTTAAGGAAATTACCAAACTGGAGAAAAACGGCAAGTTGCTTTTGGAGGCGGTTCCCGGTGCAACGGTACATAATTTCTCCATGAGCGACAGGAAAGTAGCTTTCGGCATAGAGGGGACAGAGGATATTCAAATTACGATGGAGCTGGAAGCGGACAGTGAGTATAAAATCATCATAGATGACGTCAATGTGGGTAAAATCAAGGCAAATTTGGCCGGCAAGGTGAATTTCAGCGTTGAGAATAAAAATGCTGTTTTGGATGTACTGATTGAAAAAATCGGTTAAGCTTCATTATAAAAATTGTGAATCGAAAACTCAGTCTAATAGACTGAGTTTTTTTCTGGGAAGGTGCCGCTATGAAGGAAAAAACAATCTATATTTGCAGTGAATGCGGGTATCAGTCACCCAAATGGATAGGAAAATGTCCAAGCTGCCATAGCTGGAATACTTTTGCGGAGGAAATGCCAAGGACGGTGAAAAAAAGTGCCGTCAGGCAAAATACGGCGGTAAAACATACGCCCCATAAGCTTAGGGATATTGTGGCGGAAAAAAGCGCCCGCATAACGACGAGCCTTAACGAGTTTAACCGTGTTATCGGCGGCGGTATCATTAAGGATTCCATGACCATATTGACCTCGCCGCCGGGCGGAGGAAAATCAACCTTGACGCTGGCAATTTCAAACGATGTGGCAAATCAGGGCTATAGGGTTTTGTACGCCACGGGAGAAGAAAGCGTGGGGCAGATTAAAAACAGGGCCGACAGAATACTGGATGCCATCAGTCAAAATATCTGGATAGTGGCCGACAACAGTCTGAATCATGTCCTGGGTGCTGTGGAGGATATGGATCCCGATTTGATTATAATTGACAGTATACAGACCTTCGCACTGGAGGAATTTTATCCTGCCAGGGCCGGAAATCCCACACAGACAATGGAATGCGCAAATGAGCTTTTAAGGCTTGCGAAAAATCCCGAAAGACCCAGAGCTGTCATTATAATAGGGCAGATGAATAAAAGCGATGAGCTTGCAGGTCTCCGCTCTTTGGAGCATCTGGTGGATACGGTTTTGATACTGGAGGGGGAGAATGAGGAGGAGCTGAGAAGCATTATAGCCAGCAAAAACCGCTTTGGTCCCACAGGGGAGATGGGATTTTTCTCTATGACGGAGCACGGACTTTTGTCCATAGACAATCCTTCAGAATACTTTATCACAAAAAGAGGGAAGGATGAAGCGGTTTCGGGAAGTGCCCTCTCCGTAATCAAGGAGGGTTCAAGACCCATTATCGCAGAGATAGAAAGCCTGGTTTCCAATTCCTTCACGCCTTATCCCTCCCGCATTGGAGAGGCACTGCGCAGGGAACAGCTGAATACTCTGATTTCCATATTGGAACAGAGGTGCGGCATCAACCTGTTTAATAAAAATGTCGTAATCAAGACAACGGGCGGCATTAAGATAAAAGAACAGTCCGTCAATCTGGCGGTGATTATGAGTATTGCCTCCTCTGTAATGGATAAGGCTATACCCTCAGACTATGCTTTTTTATCGGATGTAGGTCTGACAGGAGAGCTCAAAAGGGTTCCTTCCTGTGAGCTCAGAATAAAAGAGCTTGATAGAATGGGCTACCGGAAGGTATTTATTGCAAAGGATTCTATTCGCAGCATAAAGACAGTCAGTATTGAAATAGTGGAATTTAAGAATATAAGAGAGGTTATGGCGAGTGTATTTCCGAAGGGAAAGGGATAATCTTCCGAAATAAAGCTTTTTCGGCAAAACTGTGCTGCGGAGAAAGGACATTTGTTTTTGGAATTTATGCCTGCTGAAACAAATGTTTACATAATATAAAATTTTTATTTTGCATAAGCCTGCATAAATAAAAACAACAGATGGAGGAAGCAATTTGGGACAGAGTGCTGTAAAAGCATTTTACATGAGGCATAAGAGAGCGCTGTGCTGATGGCAGCCAGACATAGAATCAGACGTACATTATTAACAAAAAAAGGTATTTTTTTCATTTTCAGTGGTAAAGTATGCTGAAACTATGAGAAACTATTGATTTCGGCATAAAGAATGTTTAAAATAGGTACATTACCTTTTGCGAGAAAGGACATATGTTTACATAATAATGACAATCCCGTGCAGGATGTGTTTACACTTTACTGTTTTATCATAGAAAAGTATCGTTTTTGTTTTCCGTATTCCTTTAGAAAAGCGGAGACAGACAGCGGGAAAATTTCAAAAAGAAGGAGGTTTTAAGTATGGCAGATGTATCAATCAAAAAGTTTAAGAAGGTTCTTGTCGCCAACAGGGGCGAAATTGCTATCCGTGTTTTTCGGGCTCTCAATGAGCTTGGTATACAGACAGTGGCAGTATTCTCCAAGGAAGACAGGTACTCCCTTTTCAGGACGAAGGCCGATGAGTCTTATGTGCTTGATATAGAAAAGGGACCCATAGACGCTTATCTGGATATTAAGGAAATTATCCGCATTGCCAGGGCAAAGGGCGTGGACGCTATCCATCCGGGCTACGGCTTCTTATCGGAGAATCCGGAATTTGTGGAGGCATGCAGGGAAAACGGTATTGCCTTTATCGGCCCAAGCGAGGAAACTATGAACGCAATGGGGGATAAAATTTCTTCCAAAAGAATTGCAATTGAATGTAATGTGCCTATCATCCCAGGTGTGGATCACGCAATTAAGAATGTTGAGGAAGTTTTGAAGATTGCCCGCAAGGTAGGCTATCCCGTTATGCTCAAGGCGTCAAACGGCGGCGGCGGACGAGGGATGCGTATTGTATACCGTGAGGAGGATATGCCGAAGGAATTTGCGGAGGCCAGGGACGAGGCGAAAAAGGCTTTCGGGGACGACAAGGTTTTTATTGAGAAATACCTGAAGGATCCGAAGCATATTGAAGTGCAGATACTCGGTGATAAATACGGGAACGTCGTACATCTTTATGACAGGGACTGCTCTGTGCAAAGACGTCACCAGAAGGTCGTGGAATTTGCGCCGGCGGATACGATTTCCATGGCGACAAGGGAAAGAATTTTTGCGGACGCAGTGCGTCTGGCAAAGCATGTAGGCTATAAAAACGCGGGTACACTTGAGTTTCTGGTGGATGCGGATGAAAACTACTACTTTATTGAAATGAATCCACGTATACAGGTTGAGCACACGGTTACCGAAATGATTACGGGCATTGATATTGTGCAGGCGCAGGTGCTTGTGGAGGAGGGCTACCCTCTGGATTCCGAGGAAATCAACATTAAATCACAGGAATCCGTGCCAAGTATTGGCCATGCCATTCAGATGAGGGTTACCACAGAGGATCCTGCAAATAATTTCCTGCCGGATACGGGTACAATCTCCGTTTACCGCTCTGCGTCAGGAAACGGCATACGTCTTGACGGAGGCACAGCCCATACCGGAGCCGAGATTACGCCGTACTATGACAGTCTTCTTGTAAAAATAATCGCCTACGACAGAACCTTTGAGGGCGCTACCAAAAAAGCGGTGCGCGCCATGAAGGAGACAAGAATCAGGGGCGTTAAGACAAACATACCGTTTTTGATTAATGTTTTGCAGAGCGAGCCTTTTATGAAGGGCAAATGTACAACTACCTTCATCGAGAAAACACCTGAATTATTCCAGATTTCTCTTGGCAAGGACAGGGCGACGAAAATAGCTGAATTTATCGGCAATAAAATAGTCAATGAGGCTCAGGGTAAAAAGCCTTACTTCGAGCCTATCCATCCGCCGAAATATGATGAAAAGACGGAAATATGCGGCTCCAAGGATAAATTCCTGAAAATGGGAGCGAGAGCATTCACACAGAGCATTTTGAAGGAGAAAAAGCTCTATGTGACAGATACAACCATGCGTGACGCCCATCAGTCTCTGTTTGCCACAAGAATGCGCTCCAACGATATTTTGAAGGCGGCGCCTGCTACCAACAAAATTATGCAGAATGCCTTTTCCGTTGAGGCATGGGGAGGCGCCACCTTTGATGTGGCTTACCGTTTCCTGAAGGAATCCCCCTGGGTAAGACTGGAGCAGCTTTCCAGGCAGATGCCCAATTCCCTGATACAAATGCTTTTGAGAGCGTCAAACGCTGTCGGGTACACTAATTATCCCGACAATGTGGTTCAGGAATTTATCAAGGTTTCCGCAGAGCGGGGGGTTGACGTATTCCGTATTTTTGATTGCCTTAACTGGATCGAAAACATGAAGATGCCTGTAGAGGTAGCACTTGAAACGGGAAAGATTGTGGAGGCGGCTATCTGCTACACAGGCGACCTTTCAAGCCCTAAGGAGAAGAAGTATACCCTTGACTATTATATAAACAAGGCAAAGGAACTGGAAGCTATGGGCTCCCATATTCTTGCCATCAAAGATATGTCTGGACTTTTGAAGCCCTATGCGGCGAAAGAGCTTTTCTCCGCTTTAAAAAGCGAGCTTAAGATTCCTGTACATCTGCATACCCATGATTCCACCGGAAACGGTGTCAGCACTGTTTTAATGGCGGCTGAGGCCGGAGTTGATATTGTTGACCTGGCTTTGGAATCCATGTCCTCTCTGACCAGCCAGCCCTCTATGAATGCTGTTGTGGAGGCGCTTAAGGGCAGTGAGAGAGATACGGGACTCAACACTGACGAGCTGAGTGAATTAAGCCGGTATTACGGTGAGGTCAGAAAAATTTACGCCGGATTTGAGGGCGGATTGTCAACACCGAATACGGAAATATATAAATACGAAATGCCGGGAGGTCAGTATTCCAACTTTAAGGAACAGGTCAAATCCATGGGCAGCGCAGAGAATTTTGAGGAAATCAAGCATTTATATAAGGATGCAAACGACCTTCTGGGCAATATTGTGAAGGTGACGCCAAGCTCTAAGGCGGTTGGAGATATGGCCATATTTATGTTTAAAAACGGCCTGACGAAAGAAAATATACTGGAGGCGGGAAAGGATTTATCTTATCCGGATTCTATTGTAGACTACTTTAAAGGCATGATTGGACGTCCTGACGGCGGCTTCCCGGAGGAGCTTCAAAGGATAGTGCTGAAGGGACAGAAGCCTATTGAGGGACGTGCGGGAGAGCTTCTGCCGCCTGCTGATTTTGACGCTATTTCAAGGCATCTGACGGAAACCCATAACATAGATAAGGTAAATATGCGGAATATTCTAAGCTATGCGCTGTATCCGAAGGTTTACGACGATTACTGCACCCATCTGCAGTATTACAATGATGTTTCCAAGCTGGAGAGCCATGTATACTTCTACGGCCTGAGAAAAGGTGAGGAGACTATCATTAAAATTGGCGAGGGCAAGGATTTGATTATACGGTTTGTCGACGCCTCCGAGCCAAACGCAGACGGCGTCAGAATACTTACCTTTGAGATAAACGGCACCATGAGAAGCATCTCTATCCAGGATAAGAACCTTGAGGTGCAATCTGACAGAAAGCTGAAGGCGGAGAAGAATAATCCGGCCCATCTGGGCAGCTCTATTCCGGGCACAGTAGGCAAGATATTTGTCAAGGAGGGGGAAAAGGTAGAAAAGAATACCCTTCTGATGACAGTGGAGGCCATGAAGATGGAAACCACTGTGGTGTCCAAGGTCAGCGGTGTGGTGGATAAAGTTTATACCAAGGAAGGCGACCGCGTAAGCCAGGGAGACCTGTTGATTTCCTTTATTGTAGAGGAAGCGTAAAAAGAATATAAGGCTGTAAGCCGGCAGTTCCCAAAGGACTGCCGGCTTTTTGCAAATCTGACACTGTATTGGATAGGAAAAGGAGAGAGTGTATGAAACGGTATCTTATAGGTATTGGTATTGCCTGTATGAGTTTTATGCTGGCGGCAGGATGCGCCCAGAAAAAGGCGGCTCCGAAGGATATATCGGGCCTGCTGGCGGAAAAAGGACTTGAGCTGACACAGAAAATGGATCAAATGGCGGAATCGGAGCCCTACCGCACTGCTATGTCAGTTTCTGGCGAATTAAACCAGGCGCTGACGGAAATGGGCGAGGAGGACTACAGCCAGCCAAAGAATATATTTCAGATTACTTTTCCTGAGGGTGTAATATTTTCTGTTATGCCTGAGATGGATGAGAAACAGTTTTCTGATGACCTCAAAGCAGTATTAAACCAAAAATTTATTTCGGCTCTGCCAAGCCAGGTGAATGCTCGGGACGGCGTGACAACATTGGCGGCGGTTTCCTGTGTTTTGACAGGGGAAAGCTTTGTGTGTGAGGGCCTGGATGAAAATACATTATATCTTTTCCTTTATGATTCCTCTTATTACAGCATGGTTTCCTTTGTGCCGGGTGAGGACGGTGCTGTCTATGCTTCCGCAAGCTTTTTGAAGGGGGATTCCCTCAAGGGGATACAGACGGCTGAGGAGGTCAGCACATGGATAGCAGAAACCATTTATGTAAATGGCGCCGATGTGGAGGAAGTACCATTGCCCTGACAGAGAAGGAGCTAGAAATGCAGGCGGGCTGAAGCCGGTCCCGTTTTTTATGGAAACAGCGCATAAGGAATAGAAAAGCAAGGAACGAAAAAGTTCATACCCTGAAGACTCAAATCTCTTTTCAGGTTTACTCCATAAATATGCAAAGAAGGAAACACAGGCGGTTTCCTTTTTTGTTTGACTGGCAGCAGGAAATAGCGTGCCGGAGATGGAAGGGAATGAAAAAAGCGGCAGGCAAAGATAAAGGTTATTCACACCGATAGTCCCAAATAGGGACTATCGGTTTTCTGATATATCGTTTTTAATCGTGTCGGTTTCTATCCCAATTCGTTTCCGCTATAACGTTTTTCATTGCATCGGCAATAAAAAATAGCCGCAGCATGGCTGTTTTTACGGAATGAATGGTTTGTGTTCAATCCGTTTCTATGTCGTTATTTACGGGAGGATAGATGGAATAATATCTTTGCTGTAATGATACCTTTCGGCGGGAAGAGGCGGATTGAGAGCGATAAGAGGTACCTCGCGCTCGTACAGGGAGCCATGGGTGCGGACAGAGTCGGTTTCCAGAAAGCAGCTCTCCACTTCCCCAAAGGCGCAGCCATCCCCGGCGAAAAGAACAAAATCCCCGATACCCTCTTCGGGGAGGAAAAACTGCGTTGCCGCTTTGCTGTTTTGCATTACGTCCGCAATACCTTCTGTTTTTAAAAGATAGGAAAGAACAGCGTCTTTTTCTCCGGCGTCCTTTAAATACAGGTAAAGAGCACCTCCCTCCTGATAAATGTGGTTTTCAATATAGCGGTCTTTCAGAGGCGGAATACAGACAGTGTGGAAGCCGGCGCTGTCTAATATACGCTGTATGTTGTAAAGCTTCGTTTTCTGGTTCATGCCATGATCAGCTGTTACAAAAATCTGGCGCGCCGGATCTAAATCAACTATTTTTTGTATCCAGCTGTCAATGGTTTTGAGCTGCTGTACTGCCTGCGCTGTGCCGGGGGCATAATGATGCATGCAATAGTCATTGGTTGTGCAGTAAACAAAGTCGGGATCCTCTTTTTGCATGTAGGCATAGCAGGCCTGAAACAGCCAATCGGTACTTTTAAGGCTTTGTACAGTGGGCGGCGGCGGAAGCTCCAGCTTTTCTAATACTGCGGCATCGGGGTGCTGTACGCTTAGGCCCATATCGGCATCCCTCCCAAAGACAGTCAGCACCTTTCCTTTTACGGTGAGAAGTGCTGATTTTTTATTGTGTTTTTTACAGTACCGGAATATAGTATCCGCCTTCATGAAATCACTGTTTTCAATAAAGCCCTCCTTCCCTGTGCTCCTGTCGTAAAAATAATTTCCCACAACCTTATGGTTTTGAGGAAAGCTGCCGGAGAGTATGGTAGCATGGTTGACATTGGTGACAGTGGGAACGGCCCCCTGAACTGTTTTATAAAAATTACTATTTTTATTCCATCGCTCTGACAGGTTTGGCATGGTCTGTGGTGTGATATATTCCTTTGCACAGCCGTCAAGTACAACAACAAGACTTTTTTTCATGTGACATCCTCCTTGTCTATACATGTTAAATTTATGATAGCAGTGTCAACATCTATTGTAAAATAGAAATAAACATCTATAATGATAAGTAAATACTTATGGAAGGGTTGGAGTAAAATGACCATAAGACATCTGAAAATATTTTTGACTGTCTGTGAATGTGAGAGCATGAGCAGGGCGTCCCAAAAGCTGTTTGTGTCACAGTCCTCTGTCAGCCAGGCCATCGCGGAGATAGAAAGAAATTACCAGATACAGCTTTTTGAAAGGCTTGGAAAAAAGCTGTATATTACACAGGAGGGGAAACTGCTTCTGGACTACGCCAAAAGGGTTATTTTTTCTTTTGATCAGATGGAAAAGGGAATGAAAAACGCGGCACACTATAAATCCTTTGTTGTCGGTACAACGGTTACGGCGGGGACCTGTCTTATTAATCCCCTTCTGGACATGTATCAAAGAGAGCACTCGGAAATGGATATTAGAGTAGAGGTGCTCAATACCGACGCCATTGAAGAGAAAATACTGACAAGCAGACTGGACATTGCCATTATTCCGGAAACGGAATTCTCGGGGGATATTGTAAGCAGGAGGCTTTGGACGGATGAGCTGATACTTTGCTGCAGCAAAAGGCATCCTCTGGCGGGAAAAACAGTGGGTATTGAGGAGATAGGCAATGAAAAATTCATACTGAGAGAGAATGGCAGCGGCACAAGGAGGATGCTTGAAGAATATTTGGAAAAATGCGGCTTTGAGATGAAAGCGGGCTGGGTTTGCAGCAATACAGATTCCATTATAGAGGCGCTGAGATATAACAGAGGCATTAATTTTATTTCAAAGCTTTTGGTTATGGAGGAGCTGGAAAAGGGAGAGCTGAAGACAATTCAGATAAAGGACATACGGTTTTTCAGAGATTTTGTACTGATATACCACAAGAACAAATATATCAACCGCAATTTGGAGGCGTTTATAACGCTTTGCACGGAAACAGATATTAACGCTTTGACATCCTACAGAAGACAGAGTGGTGAGGAACCTGTCTGTTGGTAAATACTACTGGATATTTCCATTGGTTTTTGTTACAATTAACTTCGTAGTTTAGCGGGTGTCCGGTAGTCCCCTGTCTCTATAGGCGAGGTACTTACTGACGCTGTTCAGCAGGGAAAACAAACCTCGCCGACAACAAGGTATCGCATAATGCCGTCGTTATGAATGGTCTCAAGCGGATTTTAGTAGACTAGAAGCTTTTTAAGAGACAAGTGATTACTAAGGCTATTAGGCGGGAACGCAATATCTGTGCTGCGGGAATCTTAAACTTGCAGGATGCAGGCCTGCTTTGCAAAATAACAAGGCGTTATGAATATTTTTAAGGAGAAAAAAGTACAAGTACGGATAGTTTAGATCGGGTGTTTTTTGCAATAATGCACCTTTAGAGGGAGTGCTTTTATGTATTTGAAAAGACTGGATCTGCATGGATTCAAATCCTTTCCTGAGAAGGTAAAGCTGGAATTTAATAAAGGTATAACTGCGGTAGTGGGCCCAAACGGCAGCGGGAAAAGCAATATATCCGATTCCGTGCGCTGGGTGCTTGGTGAGCAGAGGGCAAAAAGTCTCCGAGGAGATAAAATGGAGGACATTATATTTGCGGGGACGCAGAACAGAAAGCCTCTTGGCTTCGCTGAGGTTTCCATTACGCTGGATAATGTGAACAGGGAAATGCCCATTGATTATACGGAGGTAACGGTGACAAGAAGGGTATTCCGCTCCGGCGAGAGCGATTATCTGATTAACGGTACCAACTGCCGTCTGAAGGATATACAGGAGCTGTTTATGGATACGGGAGTGGGCCGGGAGGGCTACTCTATTATCGGACAGGGTAAAATAGATGAAATTTTGAGTACAAAGGGGGATGACAGGAGAAAGCTTTTTGAGGAAGCGGCAGGTATCGTAAAATATAAAAATCGCAGGAGCGAGGCCGCGGTCAAGCTGGAAAAGGAGAGACAGAACCTGATCAGGATAGAGGATATTCTTTCAGAGCTTGAAAGCCAGATTGAACCTTTGGGACAGCAAAGCGAAACGGCAAAAAGATTTCTTGCCTTAAAGGAAAGGCTGAAGGCAATAGATGTCAATCTGTTCAGGGTGCAGGCAGACAAGACGGAGGCTGCTTTAAACGCGGCGGATGAAAATTATAAAATTGTGAGCGGAAATCTTGCGGAGGAGGAAGAAGCCTATACGAAAAGCAGGCAGAAAAACAGTGCCCTGAAGGAATGTGCCGATTCCTTGACAAAAGAGATTGAGGCGATTAACGAAGCCTTGATTGAGGTCAGAACGGAGGCGGAAAAAGAGGAGGGTGCTTTAAGGCTCACAACAGAACAGATACAAAATATTAAAGAGAATATGCTTCGGTTGGAAAAGGAAATACAGTTAAAAAGGGACAAGATAGAAAGCGGAAGAAATGAAATTCAGCTTTACCAGACAAAGCTTTCGGCCCTCTCCGTTTCCATGACGGACGAGCAGAACAAGATGGCGAAAAAGGAGGCGGAATTTGCCGCTTTAAATAAAAACCTTTCTGAAAACGAAAGCCAGATGGAACAGTATAAGGCGGATATGATTGAAAAAATCAAAATTACCACTGACGTAAAGGGAAATATTTCAAGGACACAGGCCATGCTTGAGCAGTTCCAGCAGAGGAAAGGACAGGTGCGGGAGGAAAAGGGATACCTGCAAAGTCAGATTACGGATGATGAAACCCATATCCAGGCTGCCGCGCATAAAATCAGGAATTATGAAGCGGAAGAGAAAACCATACAGGATAATCTTTCTGCCTTGGAGTTAAATAGGGCCGGCCTGAGAGAGAAATTGGCCGAAAATGAGAAGGCCCTCAATGAAACTCAGAGGAAGCTGACGGACAGGCAGTCCCGTTTCCGCATTCTGTCAGAGATGGAAAAGGAGCATGAGGGCTTTTACAGGAGTGTAAAGAGCATATTAAAGCAAAAGGAAGATAAAAATCCTAATTTTAATGGTATCCGCGGCGCAGTGGGCGAGCTTTTGGTAGTGGACAAAAAGTTTGAGACGGCTGTGGAGATTGCTTTGGGCGGCAGTGTACAGAGCATTATTACCGAAAATGAGGAGGCCGCCAGAGCGTCTATTGACTATTTGAAGGCGAACAGTCTGGGGCGTGCCACATTTCTTCCCATGACCTCTGTGAAAGGGAAGGGACTGGAGGGTGAAAAATACCGTTTTGAAGGTGAAAAGGGCTATATTGGCATTGCCAAGAATTTAGTGGAATATGACAAAGCCTATGAGGGTGTTATGGCAAGTCTTTTGGGCAAAATACTTGTTATGGAAAATTTGAAGGACGCGGTTGCCTTTTCTAAAAAATTCCGCTATTCCTACAAAGTGGTAACCCTTGAGGGAGACATCATTAATCCCGGCGGCGCTATGACAGGCGGCAGCATTGCAAAAAAATCCACCAATATATTCGGCAGGAGCAGAGAAATCAAGGAGCTTTCCGAAGAGATAAGTTCTCTTACAGGTAGCTTGCAGGAATACGGCCGGACAAAGGAATACTATCTGGAGAAATCACAGGAAATAAAAAATGCCATGGAGGAGATGGATGAAGAAAGCCGCGGCATACATATCCAGATACTGTCAGCAAAGCAGGATATCGAACAGACCGAGAATATTCTTCAGGAGCACAGGGATAAGCTTTCCTCCTATCTCCTGGAGGAAGACCAGCTCAAGGAACAGTATGACGGCGCCCGGTTAGCTTTGGAGAAGGATACAAAAGAGCTTGAGGGAATAGAAAAGGAAATAGAGGAAATCAACCAAAGGTTATCCTCTTTTCAGGATAGCCTGGAAAGTGAAAAGTCAAATAAGGATGACATTTTGAACGCTCTGACGGAAATGAAAATAGCTATCGCAAATTTTGAACAGAGCAAAGGGACGGTTTTAGAAAATATACGGAGGATACAAAGGGATATAAAGGCTTCAGAGGCAGAAATCAGCAATCTGACAGAGGAAATTGACAGGCAGTCAAAAGTAATCGAGGATAAGGAAAGAGATATTGCAGCAATACAGGAGCGCATTGCACAGCATAAAGAAGCACAGCAGGAGAAACAGAAGCTTTTGGGCAATATGGCTGATAAAAGGAAGGAAATCAATAATGCCATTGCTGTTTTAGAAGAGAAACATCAGGAAAAAATTGATGCAATCAGTAGCCTGAAGGGAGAATTGATCAAGCTGGAGGGCAAAAAAGAGAAGCTTTTAGAGGAAAGGCAGAGAATTTACAGCGAAATATGGGAAGAATATGAAATAACGTACCAAATGGCAAAAGACTTTGGACAGCTTGATATTCCAGATGCCCAGCTTTTGCGGGAGTCGAAGGCTCTGCGGGGGGAAATCAGAGAGCTTGGATCAGTCAATGTAGATGCCATTGAGCAGTACAGAGAGACAAAAACGAGATTTGAATTTCTGACAGGGCAGAAGGATGACATTCAAAAGGCTGAGGAGGAGCTTCAGGGGGTAATCTCTGAGCTGTCAAGTCTTATGGAAACACAGTTCAAGGAGCAGTTTGCACTGATTTCAGCAAATTTCAATGAGGTTTTCAGAGAGATGTTTGGCGGAGGCAAGGCATATTTGAAGCTGAGTGATGAGGAAAACGTGCTGGAATCCGGAATAGAGATTATAGCACAGCCTCCGGGAAAAAATTTGCAGAATATGATGCTTCTTTCCGGTGGAGAGAGGGCCTTGACGGCGATTGCTATACTGTTTTCCATATTGAAAATGAAGCCTTCGCCCTTCTGTATACTGGACGAGATTGAAGCGGCTTTGGATGACGCCAATGTTAAGCGGTTTGCCAATTACCTGAAAGCTTTTTCAGGCGATACCCAGTTTATTGTTATCACCCACAGGAAGGGTACCATGGAGGCGGCTGATGTGATGTATGGCGTTACAATGCAGGAGCAGGGCGTGTCCAAGCTGGTTTCCGTGAAGTTTTCAGAGGCGGCGGCTGTTTAAGGGTTTTTGCTGTAAATAGAGAAAAAAAATAAATCAGAATCCTGATTTGAAGTTATGGAAGGAACGGCGGAAAACGGTTATACTTTGAAAACGATTGTTTTACAGATACAGATGAAAACGGTAAGCGGAAGTGGAGTTGGGCCGGAAACGAAATTTTAGATAAAGGTGAGTGAATATGGGTTTTTTTGATTTTTTTAAGGGCAAAGACAAGAGGGAAGAGGAAGAAAACGAAAGTCAGGCTATGACCAAAGAGGGCATAAGTGAGCCAATGGATGATTGGGGGATAAAGGAGACTGAGACAGCGGAGAAAGCAGATGAAGCGGAGAATGAAGAGGAGGACGGCAGAGCTTCTCTTGATAGCGAAGAAAATACAAATACCGATAAAGCTGGTTTTGAAACAGGTGACAGCTGTGACGGTACCCCAGAGAGGGCGCAATCGCCTCAATCCATTGTGGATATTGTAAAGGAAGTTGTCGAGGAGCTTGAGGAAGAAGCACAGGAGACAATAGACGAGGACACTGTGCGCCAGGTGATACAGAATGTGGAGGATATTGAGGAGGAGGTAGCCGGACAGGTTCTAAATGAAATTACGGAGAGTGTAGAGGAAATTGTTTTGGAGGTAGTTGGAGAAATTACCGAGGAGACAAAGGAAGCTGTCGAGGAAGAGGTAGTTGACCAGGTTATCTGCGAAGTCAAGGATATAGAAGAAAAGGTGAGGGAGGAAGTATGCCGGGAAAAGGGGATTCCGACAGAGACAGTAGCTTCCCACAGTGCAGACGAGAATGAGCAGGCAGAGCCGACGGAAAAGAAAAAGGGCTTTTTTGCCCGTCTTTTGGAGGGCCTGGATAAAACCAGAAAGAGTATATTAGGCGGCGTGGATTCTGTATTGGGTTCTTTTACAAAAATTGATGAGGACTTGTTTGAGGAGTTGGAGGAAGTGCTCATCATGGCGGATATCGGTGTAGAAACCACCATGGGTATTATAGAAAATCTGAGAAAAAGGGTGAAATCCGAGAAGGTAACGGAACCTCAGATGATAAAAGGACTTTTGATAGATGAGATTACTCAGATACTCAGAGAGGGATATGAGGAAGAGGAAAAACTGAAAACGCCTTCTGTTATTTTGGTTATCGGCGTAAACGGTGTGGGAAAGACTACAACCATCGGAAAGCTTGCCAGCTCTTTTAAAAGCCAGGGTCAGAAGGTTCTTCTGGCGGCAGCGGACACCTTCCGTGCAGCGGCAATCGACCAGCTTGAAATTTGGGGGCAGCGATCCGGTATAGACGTCATCAAACATGAGGAAAACAGCGACCCGGCCGCGGTTGTTTTTGACGCCGTCAATGCAGCGAAAAACAGAAAAACGGATATTCTTATCTGTGACACGGCGGGAAGGCTGCACAACAAAAAGAATCTAATGGAGGAATTGAAAAAGATAGCCAAGGTTATCGACAGGGAATACCCTGAGGCAAACAAGGAGGTTTATCTGGTACTTGACGCCACAACGGGACAAAACGCCATGCAGCAAGCCAAACTGTTTCAGGAGGTGGCGGATTTAACAGGCATTATACTGACGAAGCTTGACGGGACAGCAAAGGGCGGCATTGTAATCGCCATAAAATCGGAGCTTAAAATACCGGTCAGATATATCGGTGTGGGAGAAGGTATCGGCGATTTGCAGAGGTTTGACGCCGGAGATTTTGCGGCGGCACTGTTTGGTGAAGCATGAAAAAAAGCCGCAACGTGGCTTTTTTAACGGATTGAATGATTTTCAGTCAATCCGTTCCCGAAATTATGTTTTTATTGCATGAGCAATAAAAAGCCGCAACGTGGCTTTTTTAACGGATTGAACGATTTTCAGTCAATCCGTTCCCGAAATTATGTTTTTATTGCATGAGTAATAAAAAGCCGCAACGTGGCTTTTTTAACGGATTGAACGATTTTCAGTCAATCCGTTTTCTTCATTTTCATTCCATTGTGCGGGCAATAAAAAATAAGAGTTTGGTGCCTCATAGTGCAAAAGCATGAATTGCTTTGCCTTCTCTGTATAGAAAGCCTTGATGAGGCTATTTATTATGGAAAGAGAATGCATGGAGTGTATATGGTGTTTAAATATGACCCAGTGTATATTACTTTACTGAACTTTTTTGAGTCTGTGGTATATACTGATAAATAGTGGTGTGTTAAAGTTTTCGTTATATCGGTTCATTAAGATTATTTTTTATTCTATATTTACTTAATATCCTTTAAAAATCCATGCTTTTTTATGTGTCTATTATCGGGCATACGCAGAGTATGTCTTAAATATCAATCAGAAAGGGACTTGTATTATGGTTCAGAGTGCGGAAGCGGTTTCAAAAAATGCGGAATGGAAAAGAATTGCGGCCGGTATAATCGGCACAGCAATTTTTTCTTTTGGCATGAATTATTTTATCGTTCCCATAAACCTATACAGCGGCGGTATACTGGGCGTCGGGCAGCTTATCCGTACAATGCTTGTAAATGGTTTTGGCATGCAGTTTGGCTCTTTTGACATAGCCGGTATTTTGCAGTATTTGCTGAATATTCCTCTTGTCATACTGGCCTATAAAATTATGCCGAAAATTTTTGTTGTAAAGCTTGCGATAATACTGACGACAATGACTCTATTTCTGTCCATCATTCCTATACCCCAGGCGCCGCTTGTGGATGAAATGCTGACAAACAGCGTTATAGGGGGCATCATATGTGGTTTCGGAATGGGAACCTATCTGCGCGCGGGGTGCTCCAGCGGAGGGCTTGAGATAATTGGCATCTACTTCAACAGAAAAAATGCGGCTTTCAGTATCGGCAGGGTCGTCATGATGATAAACGCTGTTATATATCTTATCTGCCTTTTTTTCTTTGATATTTCCGTTGTGATTTATTCCATTATTTTTTCCGCTATCTGCTCTCTTGTCATGGATAAGGTGCACTTTCAAAATATCAATGTGGAAGCCATTATCATATCCAAAGCAAACAACGGCCGTATTGAAAAAAGCATACTGGAAGAAATTAAAAGAGGCGTTACCTGCTGGGACGCCAGCGGCGGCTATACGGGAGATAAAACGGAGATTATGTTTATCATACTGTCGAAATATGAGGTGCCGGCGCTGAGAAAGGTTGTGTACGACAATAATCCTGAGGCATTCATGGTGGTGAAGGAGGGTATTACTGTACACGGCAATTATCTGAGAAAGCTTTGAAGCAAGTTTTGATTTTTAAGAAAATAAAATGGAACGCAACAAAAAACGGTCAAAAGGCGAATATGCTTTTGGCCTTTTTTTATGCCAATGATACTGCCTTTTTCCGGGCATTTGAATTTTGTGCGGTTTGGTGCTGAAGGAAATGGGGGATAAGTATTCCGCAAAAGAGAAGAGATTTCTGTTTTATCCATTCTAACCAGGCTGTTTGATGAATATCTATAAAGTAGAGATATTTATCAGGAGGATTTTTATGTTTAAGAGAAGAAATATTTTTAAGTTTCTGTGCCTGATGCTTGTTTTGATAAATCTGATTTGCCTGATACCGGTAAACGCATTTGCTGAGGAGACAGCAACACAGACACAACAGGTACAGGACACCACGGATTTGGGATTGCAGTCCAAAAGCGCCGTATTGATGGAGGCGGACACAGGGACTGTTCTCTATGAAAAAAATGCCCATGAAAAGCTTCCGCCTGCCAGCGTAACGAAGGTAATGACGCTGCTTTTAATCTACGATGCGGTAAATGAAGGAAAAATTGGCTGGGACGATATGGTTACTGTAAGCGAGCACGCGGCCAGCATGGGTGGTTCTCAGGTTTTTCTGGAGCCTATGGAGCAGCAGAGCGTAAAGGAGCTGACAAAATGTATCGCGATAGCCTCTGCCAATGACGGTGCTGTTGCAATGGCGGAATACATAGCGGGCAGTGAGGACGCGTTTGTGGAAATGATGAATAAAAGAGCCAAGGGATTGGGAATGAATGATACCACATTTATCAACGCCTGCGGACTGGATGTCGACGGGCATATCACGAGCGCCTATGATATTGCGCTTATGTCGAAGGAATTAATCACAAAGTATCCCGATGTTTTCCAGTATACGACAACATGGATGGACACCATAGTACATAAAACAAAAAGAGGCGACGAGGAATTCGGCCTGACCAATACCAATAAGCTTTTAAAATGGTATGACGGCGCTACGGGACTAAAAACCGGAAGTACGGGAAAGGCATTGTACTGTCTGTCAGGGACGGCGGAGAGAAACGGCGTGAAGCTGATTGGCGTTGTCATGGCAGCTCCTGATCATAAGCTCAGGTTTCAGGAGGTTATGAAAATGTTTGATTACGGCTTTGCCAACTATGGAAAAACCACAGGACTTCCCGTTGGTGAGGAGGTTGGTGAAATCAATGTTTATAAGGGCAAAGAGGAGAGTGCAAAGGTCGTAGTTGGAAATGAGATCAGTATACTTATCAAAAAAGGCGACAGTGCAGATATGGAAAATGAGATTGTTTTATTGGAATCCATCAATGCGCCTTTTGAGAAGGGGGCAAAGGCCGGTGAGGTTATCTACAAAATTGATGGGAAGGAAGTCGGCAGGGCGGATTTAATCACAGCGGAGGATATGGAAAAAGCGGATTTGATGTCTATGATAAAAAGGCTTTTTAAGCTGTGGTGCAGGTAAACCGGTTTGATTTCTTTTTACATCGAGGTAAAACGGTATCCAATTTTGGGATACCGTTTTT
Organism: Bacillota bacterium; assembly: GCA_019422105.1. GTDB lineage: Bacteria > Bacillota > Clostridia > Lachnospirales > Anaerotignaceae > JAHZDZ01. The sequence continues at coordinate 171,100 of JAHZDZ010000003.1, forward strand.
TTATGGAGAAAATAAATATTTTGAATATTTATTTTTTATCAGGCAATATAGGCATTATTCTGCTGAAATATCTAAAGAAATAATGTAATTTTCCCCCTCCACACTGCTCAAAACAAGTTTTGCCTCACCGGAAGGCAGAGTAACTTTTTGGCTGTATCTGTCCTCCCATGTATAACCGTCGGCAGCGTATTCCTCGCCGCTGTGATCAATAACCGGTATTTCGGAGCCATCAGAAGTAATATATTTCAATTGGAATTTGCCCAGTGTCATAGGCCCCTTGTTTTCGTTGGTCACATAAATGTGAGCGTGTAATTTAATATCGGTACTTTCTTCCAATACTGCCTCCATAATGGTTTTCTCTTCCCTGACTCCTGTAAAGGAACCGCTGAATTTTCCTGTTATACTGCTCAAGGGAACTGCCTCTGAGGCACCGGCAATGGATTCATCAAATTCCTCTTCCCGTGTTTTTTCTGTTTCTTCGGTATCCAGCTCTTTTTGGAAGCCGGAGCTGGATACCAGCTCTTTATTCAAGCCTTCAAAGGCCAGATCAAAGCTTAATATACTGTGATAGCCTACTATTTTAAAGATACCCTCACCGTCAGGAATTGTAATACTCTCCTCTATGGACCTTTTTTCCTCTTCGTCCAGCTCTGAGACAGTGGTGCGGGTACCGTCAGAGGATATATAGACAAGGCTTGCCTTTCCCTTTATACATTCCATGGTGCCCTTAACTGTGACAGGGATGGAATCCTTTGCGTCAACATATAATATGCCTGTATTTTCATCCTCGGATATGTGAAGTTCTCCCTTTGCAAGATAGGTGTTTTCTTTTTGTTCCGTTTCAAGATGGTCGAAATAGCTGGTTCTGGCATTGAATAAGCCCTCAATTGAGCCGCTTTTTACAGCGCAGCCGCTGAAAAGGGCAGCAGTGCAGAGTAAGGCGGCGGAAGTCTTGCAGAATCGTTTCATAATAATTCCTCCCTTTCTTTATAGATAAAACGACGGAGAGTGCAGAAAGGTTTCAGAATATAAAAAACTGCCCCATAAAAGAGGCAGATCAGTATGCAGAAAAAGACGAAGCTGTGGATATTGTCTACACCTGCAAGATATCTAAAAGCTAAACTCTCTCATATCAAAGATTGCACAATTGCGCAATCTTCTACACAAACACCAACTGTATCAGAATCATATAAGATATGGTTCCGGCGGCAATGGAGAGAAACATATTTTTTTTAAGGCAGTGCAGTATGGCCGTCAGAAGTACAGCCAGGGCCTCCGGCGCACCAAAGGGGGAGGCCGTAATATTAACTGACTTCAGGCAATAAACAATTAAAAGGCCTATAACCGCGTAGGGAAGCACCTTGCCCAGGTATTGTACATAGGGAGGAATAGGCTTATTATCCGGAAAAATAAAAAAAGGAACGAAACGGGTCAGCATGGTTCCTATGACGACCATAATGATAGTGATAATTTGCTGTGTCAAAGTCATTTCAATTCCTCCCTGCATTCCAGTTTTTTACGGCACAATGTCAGAAGAATAAGAATAGATACCATAGCTGCTATGATAAAATTATCTTTGCCGAAAAGAATCAGGCAGGCGGCGGAGGCAGCTACGCCAATGACTGCCGGCGTATGTATTTTCTGTGAAAACCATTGGTCTAAAAAGATAACGACAAATAGGGCGGTCATGACAAAATCAATACCCTGGGTGTTAAAATGAATAAAGGAGCCTAAAATGCCGCCCAAAGTGGCACCTAAAACCCAATAGATATGGTTCATGAGGGTGACAAAAAACATGAACCAGCTGTGGTCAACACCCGGCGGCGGCGCAACGGTACAGTTTATTGAAAAGGATTCATCACACATGCCGAAAATCAGGTAAAATTTTTTCCAGCCTGTACCACGGTATTTTTCCAGCATAGACAGGCCGTAAAATAAATGTCTGGCGTTTACAGTCAGCGTCAGGATGAGTGCATAAAGGGGGTGGAACGCGGAAACCAGGAGACTGACTGCCACAATCTCCATTGATCCGGCAAAGATGGTCAGGCTCATCAGCATAGGATAAAGGAAGGAAAAACCCATAGAATTCATATAAATGCCATAGGCAAGTCCAATAAAGGCAAAGCCGGCGCAGATTGGCAGAGTGTAGGGCAGCGCCGCTTTAAAGGCTTTCATTTTGATACCCATATTCATTTTCCTTTCTGTAAATAATTTTTCATATTCATAAATATAGCGGAGAATTCCGATATGTTAATTACCCGTAAAATAATATACATTGGCTTTATTGTGATTATTGGGGCATAGAGCAATTATAAGGCATAGGCGGATAGCTTTGCAGGAGATACCGACAACCAAAGGTTTAAGATGTTTTTTCTCAAAGTTCGCCGATAATGCGGGAAAGCTGTCTAATGTATGGTTTTTTCCGTTTTTTGGCATATAGTATATCTTAAAAGCGGAGAAAAAGGCTGCTGAAAAAGTACACTTACAAGATTGATTGTTAAAGTATGCGGTGTAAGCAACCTTTTGCGCAGCAAAGGTACTGGTCACCGGCAAGAAAGCCGGACGCTGCAGGCGGCTTTTGCTCTAGGCAAAAGTGATGAACATGAAACCACAGGTATCGCGGTAGCTCCGCTGAAATTTATCATTATTATATCTTAACGTAATAAAATAGGAAAAGCAATCCTGTGAGAAAAAATGGAAATAAAAATACAAATCTGCATTTCTTCCGTATATAAAATAGCATGGAAGGATGCATACTAGATTTACTATGGACGAATATTCTAAAATTTGATATGATTAGTAAGGATTCAGTATAGTTGAAAAAGAATTGAAGGACAGAAAGGAAACTACTTTATTATGCGGATACTATTGATTTTACTTCTTGGGATACCCGGAATACTGGTTGCAACAACAATACATGAATTTACACGGGCTTTGGTGTCTACAATGCTCGGAGATAAGCTGCCAAAGGAAAAGGGCAGATTGACATTGAACCCTGTGAAGCATTTTGAACCCATCGGTTTTATTTTGATGTATGCAACGGGCTTTGGCTGGGGCAAGCCGGTGGAAACCAGTGCCCTTTATTATAAGAACAGGCAAAGGGATGTTCTTTTGACAGCGGTTATGCCAACAGCTGCCAATCTTATATGCGCGGTTTTATTTGCAGTCCTTTATAGGCTTGTCGGCAGGCAAAACCAGATTGTTGCCCTTTTGCTCTCCAATGTAATACATTATAATATTACGCTGGCGGCTTACAACATTGTTCCTGTTACGCCCATGGATGGGCTTAAGGTAATGAACAGTCTTTTGCCCGCTAATACTTACTTTAAGTATATTCAGTATGAAAAGGTAGTACAAATGCTGTTTTTGTTCCTGTTATTCATGGGAACGACGGATATTGTTTTTGGCCCTCTCATTGGCTTATTAGAGGGAATCATTTACCATATCATTTGACAAAAATGCAAAGAGGGATGCGGTGTGCAGGATATAACAGTAAAACTTGAGGCATTTGAAGGGCCTTTGGATTTGCTTTACCATTTGATAGAAAAAAACGAGATAGATATTTATGATATTCCCATATCCATGATAACAGAGCAGTACCTTGCCTATTTGCAGGAGGCAAAGGAAAGGGATATGGAGAATATGAGCGAATTTCTTTTGATGGCGGCTACCCTGCTGGAAATCAAATCGAGGATGCTTCTGCCGAATCCGAAAAAGGAAGAGGAGGAGGAAAAGGATCCCAGGGATGAGCTTGTTACAAGGCTTATTGAATATAAAAGATTCAAGGAAGTGACGGGCGAGTTTAAGCTTCGGCAGGAAAAAGCTGCCTTGATACTTTATAAGGAGGCTGATGATACTTTCCGGCTGTTCCGGGAGGAGGAAGAGGAAAGCCTGGAGGAATATCTGGACGGCATTACCATTGATGATATTTTCAGGGCATTTGAGGACGTTATGAAGCGCAGGGAAGGAAAGATTGATAAAATAAGAAGCGGATTCCGTGAGGTATCCAGGGATTTATATACCATTGATGAAAAAATAAGCTATATCAGCGATTTGCTGATTTTAAACCCTAAGGTGCGTTTCAGCTCAATTTTCAGAAGCGATTCCAGAAAAATGGAGGTGGTTGTCACCTTTCTGGCGCTTTTGGAGCTGATTAAGATGAAGCGGGTAAAGATAGCGCAGGATAAAAATTTTGATGAAATTACAATAATGAACAGTGGATGTGAAACGAATGAAGCTATCAGAGCTGGAAGCTATAATTGAGTCCATACTTTTTATTTCCGGGGAGGCGGTGCCGCTTGGCGTTATTGCCCAGACCATCCATATGGATAAGGCGACGACAAAGGCAATCATTCAGACACTGGCTGACAGGTATCAGCAGGAAAAGCGTGGGATACAGGTAGTGGAGATAGACGGCGCTTATCAGATGTGCACGGCACCGCAGTGTTTTGAATTTATACGGAATATGTATAAAAGCCCGGTCAAACAAGGACTGAGCCAGTCTCTTCTGGAAACTTTGGCAATCATTGCCTACAAACAGCCCATTACAAAGGGGCAGATTGAGGAAATCAGAGGCGTAAATGCCGATCATGCTGTCAATAAGCTGGTAGAGAAAAGACTGGTCTGTGAGGTTGGGCGTATGGATACGCCGGGTAAGCCCATTTTGTTTGGTACAACAAAAGAATTTCTAAGATATTTTGGATTTAAAAGCACGAAGGATTTGCCGCCTTTGGAGGCGGAGGCGGTTTTGGAGACAAAGGCTGAGAATTGATTCAAAAAAATCAAAGCCTCGAGGATTTAACCGAATACGACTGCAAGGGTCGTACCCCTGTTTATAACGGAAAACTGTATTTTCCTTAAATAATTTTTTGCTTCCCTTCGCTTTTTTCAAAAAGGGAGTGGGTTTGTGTGAAGCACAATGGCAAGGTAGTTTTTCGAAAGTCTGAAAGTCTTATTTATTAAAGTCTTATTTAGTAAGGTATAAGGCTTTCTTTTTTTGGAACATTGTTCCTGCTGTCCATTTGATACATATTCAGACAAAAAAGGCAAAAGATAAAGAAAAACAATGGATGAAGGAGCAGACAGAAAATGAAAAAATGGTTAACCGTTTTTATGATATTATCTTTAATGGCACCAAATACCGTATTTGCAGAGGAAATTCAGAAGCCAAAGGCCGATGCACAGGGGGCGGTGCTGATGGATTTTGAGACAGGCAGAGTGCTCTGGGGGAAAAATGAAAAAGAGCCTATGGCAATGGCCAGCACAACAAAAATTATGACCTGTATACTGGCACTGGAAAGCGGTAGGCTCGATGAGACAGTCACTGCGACCAAAAATGCTGCTATTGCCCCAAAAACCCGTATGGGATTGCAGACAGGAGAGGAGCACAGGCTGGGGGACTTACTGTATCCCCTCATGCTGATGTCTGCCAATGATTCCGCTGTGGCAATCGCGGAGCATTTGGGCGGAAGTGTGGAAGGTTTCTGTGAAATGATGAATGAGAAGGCGAAGGAAATCGGCTGTGAGGATACGGTGTTTGAAACACCGAACGGACTGGACAAGGGGGAGCACCATTCCACTGCCTATGATATGGCCCTTATCACACGCTATGCCATGAGTAACGAGAAATTTGTGGAGATCATTAATACAAAAAGCATATCCATTCCAACACAGGCGGGCTCTGATGAAAAAAGATATGATCTTGTCAATAAAAACAGGCTTCTCAATGAGTATGAGGGCGCAATGGGTGTAAAAACGGGTTTTACCGGAAAAGCGGGGCAGTGCTTTGTGGGTGCGGCGCAAAGAGACGGCAGAATATTGATTTCCGTGGTATTGGCAAGCGGCTGGGGGACAAAGGGCAAGGAGCAGAAATGGCGCGACACAAGGTCTATTCTCGATTATGGTTTTGCCAATTATCAGTATGACGAAATTTTAAACGGCGGGGAAAAAGTGAGAGAGCTTCCCGTCACCTTTTCCAGAGAGGGCAGTGTTTCACTATGCTATGAGGACAGTCTGCGGGCGATGCTTAGAAGTGATGAAAGAAACAGTCTCAGATATGAAATCAGCCTTCCCGATACTTTGGAAGCCCCTGTGGAGAAGGGACAGAGCGTAGGAGAGGTAAAAATATATACAGACGGAGGAGAGCTTGTGGGGCAGAGCAAAATTATTGCGGAGGAAAATGTTTTGCGCCATGATTTTAAAACTTCTTTGAAAAAAATAATTGACGGCTGGCTGCGTATGGGCGGAAGCTCTGTTTTTGAGTAATAAACCTGACAGGGAGCGTACATGTTTTCAGATGCCCCATGACATTTATGGTCTTATAAACAGAAATATTTTTAATGGGCGGAAAAATTTATCATTTATGGAGACTTGTCCGGATAGTTATGGTATACTGTCGCAGAATGCGGAGAAAAGTATATCACTTTTATGGAATAATTAATTTTTTTGGGGGAAATTTGGATGGTTGGCGGCTGAGTGCAACGGAATATTAATCAACGTAATAAAGGACAAAGCCATGCTCTCCGCTATTATCCTATACGAACGATAAATTTCAGAGATGAACCTCGAAACCAATGGCTTTATAGTGACCAGTACCTTTGCTACGCAAATGACGGCTTATGCTCTTCATCTAAACAAGCCAGCTTGTACGGTGTACTTCTTAAAAAAAGCCGAGAAAGAAGCAGTCTGACTGCTTTGCTGGCAGGAAATGCTTCTTCGAGGGATTCGAGAAGCAACGCGAGTTTTACGAGTAACTCTGCGTGAATTTATGCTATACTATTATAGAATGACCGTTTTGGAATGGACAGCCTTTACCAGGATTTTAGGGAGGAAGAAAAATGGAAGTAAGATTGCAGAAATATTTGGCGGACGCAGGTATCGCATCCAGAAGAAAGGCAGAGGAACTGATTCTTCAGGGCAGGGTTGAGGTGAATGGCAAAACAGTAAGGGAGCTTGGAACAAAAATTGACGATAAAAAGGATACGGTATCCTTTAACGGAAAAGAGATTAAGACAGATCAGAAGCTTGTCTATATTATGCTTTATAAGCCTGAGGGCTATGTGACGACGGTAAAGGATCAGTTTGACAGGCCGACGGTAATGGATTTGATCAAAAATGTGGAGGAGCGGGTGTTTCCGATCGGAAGACTTGATTATGATACCTCCGGCCTTCTTCTTCTGACAAATGACGGTAAGCTGACCTTTAAGCTGACCCACCCAAAGCATGAAGTGGAAAAAACCTATTTGGCGAAGGTATACGGCGTACCGGATCAAAATGATATGAACCAGCTTAGGAGAGGTGTGATGATAGACGGCAAAAAGACCGAGCCGGCAAAGGCAAGACTTGTCAGTACCAGTGATAAGTATGCCAATGTGGAAATTATCATACATGAGGGAAAAAACAGACAGGTCAGAAAAATGTTTGACGCTGTCAGGCATCCTGTTTCCCAGCTGAGAAGAGAGGCAACGGGAAGTCTTTCTCTGGGCAATATGAAAAAAGGAGAATGGCGGTATTTGACGGAGAAGGAAGTCAGATATTTGAAATCCCTTTAATAATAACAGGGGGGCTCTGCCTGTCTGAGAGTGTCAACAAAGTCGCTACTCTATCAAATTCATGGCGCTAGCCATGAATTTGATTACATATGGACGAAATACCGATTTGCTTGCACAAGGGCTTTCAGCCCCTGCAAATCTGTATTTCCACACGTAGGCGGAAGTGAATTCCGCCTACGCGATTTCAGTTCGAGGACTCTGTCCTTGAGCTCTTATCGCGCAAAATTTACTTTGTATACAGTCTGAGGCAGGCTTTGCCCGCCCTTTTTTGAGAGGATAGGCAGATATGAATGAGAAAGTGTATTTTTTCAGGGCCGTCATAAAAAAGGTTCCTGATATAGACGGAGCATATATTGAGTTCCCCTACGATGTGAGAGAGGAATTTGGACGAGGCAGGGTCAGGGTACATGCCACCTTTGACGGAGCAGACTATGACGGCAGCCTGGTGCGCATGAAAACGCCGGGGCACATTATAGGTATTAGAAAGGACATCAGAAAAAAGATAGGAAAGGAAGCGGGAGATGAAATAGAGGTGACCATTCGGGAAAGAAAGCAGTAAAGGCTCTGAAGGATGAAATACGGATGGTTTTTTGTTATATCTATATATGGGGAATCATGTAAATTGTACTGTGTGCTTTTCAGGGATTGCAGACACAGGCGATTTGTTTTCCGGAGTTTTGCAGTAATGCAAAGCGGAATAATTTATAAACAGGCTGTCTGTCAAAGCAAACAGCCTATTTTTTAATTGCAAGGGCCGGGGGGTTGATATATAATGTATACTTGAAGTAATAAGGAGTGGAGCGAAAAAATGACAAGACTTTATTTGGTACGCCATGGGGAAACCCTCTGGAACAGCTCAGGTAAATATCAGGGCGTTACGGATATTCCTTTGTCGGAGGAGGGGCACAGACAGGCTGATGTGCTTGCCGAGCGATTTGTGAAGCTTGATTTGGATAAAATTTATTCGTCGCCGTTAAGTCGTGCCTATGACACTGCAAAACGTGTGGCGGACAAAAAGAATATAGATGTAATCAGCGACTGGCATTTCCGTGAAATTAATTTTGGGGAATGGGAGGGGCATACCGTGCCGGAATTAAAGGAAAAATACGGCAGGCCCTATTTGGATTTCCTGGATAATCCCTATGAGATGCCCTTCCCCGGAGACGGTGCTTTGAAAACAGTCCAAAAGAGAGTGGAGGAAGGAATGGAGAGCATCCTTGGAGAAAATGAGGACAAAAATATCATGATTGTCTCTCATGGAGGAATTGTCAGGCTCTCTATTATGTCGCTGATGGAGCTGGACGGCTCTTTTTACAGAAAGCTTTGGATTGACAATACAGGCATTACCAGAATTGATTTGAAAGAGGGCAGAAGAATTTTAGTCTCCCTAAATGACAGTGCTCACAGGAAAATGGATGAAAATCAGGTGAAAAGATGGGTAAATTACTTGTAATCGGCGGCGGCGCGGCCGGAATGATGGCTGCAGGACAGGCGGCCATGAGAGGGCATCAGGTGCACCTCTTTGAGAAAAACAACAGGCTTGGCAAAAAAATTTATATCACGGGAAAAGGCCGCTGCAATCTGACTAACGCGGGCGATATTGATATCTGTTTGGAGAATATTCCGGGGAATCCCTATTTTATGTACAGCGCCCTGTATCATTTGGACAGCGCAAAAACCATGGAATTTTTTCACGCCCTTGGACTTGAGACAAAGGTGGAGAGGGGAATGCGGGTATTTCCCGTATCGGATCAGGCGAAGGATGTAGTGGAGGCATTAGAACGGTTTGTGAGAAACAGCGGCGTCAAGGTACATTTGAATGCCAACGTGGATAAAATATTGTATCAGAATGGCAAAGTAACCGGAATAGAGCTGTCAGGCGGGGAGACAATTTCGGCGGATGCTGTTTTAGTGACAACAGGAGGCTTGTCCTATCCGGGAACAGGCTCGACAGGGGACGGTTACCGTTTTGCTAAGGAAGCGGGACACCGGATTACGAAGCTCTATCCCTCACTGGTCCCTCTCAAAGCAAAGGAAAAATGGTGCGGGGACGTCATGGGTCTCAGCCTTCGAAATATTGCGGTTGTGATGAAGGATAAAAAGGGGAAAATACTCTATAAGGATTTTGGGGAAATGCTCTTTACCCATTACGGCGTTTCCGGTCCCATCATTTTAAGCGCCAGCAGGCATCTCCTGGGAAAGCTGGAGGAGGGATGTACTCTGGTGATTGATTTGAAGCCGGCGCTGGACGAAAAAACGCTGGATACCAGAATACTGCGGGATTTTGAAAAGTTTGCAAACAAATGCTACAAAAACGCTCTGGACGAGCTTCTGCCCAAAAAGCTGATACCTGTTATCATAGAGCTGTCACAAATAGACGGTGAAAAGAAGGTGCATGATATTACAAAAGAGGAAAGGCGGCGGCTGACAGGGCTATTGAAAGCGCTGACATTGACGATAACAGGGACAACGGGATACAATGAGGCTGTTGTGACAAGCGGCGGCGTGGATGTGGATGAAATCAATCCCTCCACCATGGAGTCAAAGCTTGTGAGCGGACTTTATTTTGCCGGAGAGGTTTTGGATGTGGACGGATACACAGGAGGCTTCAATTTGCAGATTGCTTTTTCAACGGGCTATACGGCGGGAATCCATGTGTTTGAGGAAGAATAAAAGGGGATGTTTGAGGTGGAGCAGATTTTTATCAGAGGCGCAATCACGGCGGACAAAAATGAGAAAAATGAGATACTGAAAAAAACCAGAACGCTGCTGGAGGAAATAATAAGGGAAAACAGTATTGTAAAGGAGGATATTCTCTCTATCCTCTTTACCGCCACCAGGGATTTGGATGCGGTTTATCCGGCGGTTGCGGCAAGGGAAATTGGGCTTACAGAGGCCGCCCTCATGTGTGTTCAGGAAATGTATGTGCAGGGAAGCCTTGAAAAATGCATTCGTGTTATGGTGACGGCGGCAAGTAATAAAAAGCAGTGTGAGGCGGTTCATGTTTACAGGGAGAAAGCGGAGATACTGCGGCCTGATTTGAAAAGAAATTGAGGGGGAAAAGGCATGAAAAGGTTTGCTGTGGCAGTGGACGGGCCTGCGGGCTCCGGCAAGAGCACTCTGGCGAAGAAAATTGCGGAAAGGCTGGGTCTTCTCTATGTGGATACAGGAGCAATGTACAGGGCGGTTGCCTATTATTGTATGAAAAACGGTATTCCAACGGGAGACGAGGATGCGGTAAATGCTGCCTTGAAGGATATTCACATGGACGTCAGACAGGAGGACGGTGTTCAGGCCATCTACATTAACGGGGAAGCTGTCAATGACAAAATACGTACCCCTGAGGCCGGAAAGGGTGCTTCCGATGTGGCTGTATTTTTGAGAGTCAGGGAAAAGCTTGTGGAGGTACAGCGAGGGTTGGCGGAGAATACCGGCGTCATTATGGATGGAAGGGATATAGGCACCAATGTGCTCAAAACGGCGGAGGTGAAAATTTATTTGACTGCCTCCGTGGAGGAGAGAACCAGGCGGCGCATGGCGGATTTTGAAGCGATGGGTGAGCGGTGTGACTTTGACGCAGTGAGAGAACAAATTATGGCAAGGGATAAAAATGATACGGAGAGGGAGCACAATCCCCTCAGAAAAGCGGCCGATGCCATAGAGGTTGATACCACCGGAAAAGAAATTGATGAGAATGTGGAAGAAATCATAGAAATTATAAAGAGAATAACGGGCGCGGCGAATGACAAAGGAAACAGTACAAAAAGCTAAGCGATAACACAGTATAATAAATGAAAAGTAAAAAAGGTGAAGTTATGTTTTGCAGAATAGCGAAAATGGTGACATGGGTTTACATCAGGCTGATATTTCGATTTAAAGTAATCGGCAGTGAAAATATACCAAAAAAAGGCGGGGCGGTTTTGTGCTCCAACCATATGAGCAATTACGATCCTGTGGCGGTGGTTGCGGGCATGAAGCGCATGCCTCATTACCTGGCGAAAAAGGAGCTTTTTGAAACGCCCTTTGTTTCCTGGATAGTAAGGCATTTGAAGGCGTTTCCCATCGACCGCAGCCAGACAGACATGACGGCGTTCAAAACAGCGGTGAATCTATTGAAAAGCGGCGAGATTGTGGGTATTTTCGCACAGGGCACCAGAGTAAAGGAGGGCGAGGCCAGGGAAGCGAAGGCAGGCGTGGCGCTGTTTGCGCTGAAAGCACAGGTTCCTGTAATCCCTGTCTGTATCACAGGAAACTACAAGCTTTTTTCCAGAGTTACCGTCCATTACGGCGAGCCCATTACACTGGAGGAATACAGGGGAAAACGGGTAAAAACAGAGCAGCTTTCTGAAATTGCGGAGAGCATTATGGAAAAAATAAATGAAATGAAGGTACAGGAGGTATCCTGATGGAAATAATACCGGCGGAATCAGCAGGCTTTTGCTTTGGCGTAAACAGGGCCATTGAAGCGGTTTATGGGCAGATGGGAAAGGGAAAGCTTTATACCTATGGGCCTCTGATTCACAACAAGGAAGTAAACAGGGATTTGGAAAGAAACGGCGTGAAATGTATCAGCTCTCTGGATGAAATCTCAGAAGGGACAGTTGTGCTGAGAAGTCACGGCGTTGGAAAGAAGATATATGAGGACTTAGAGCAAAAAGGCATAACCTATATAGACGGAACTTGCCCGTTTGTTAAGAAAATACATCAAATTGTCAGAGAGCATGACGAAAAGGGAGAACAAATCATTATAATCGGCGACAGCACACATCCAGAGGTTAGGGGAATCAACGGCTGGTGCAGGGAGAGTGCCATAATTGTTGACGCTGCGGAGGATTTGCAGAATTTACAATTGAGTTTGGACAAAAAATATGCTATTGTAGTACAAACGACTTTTCGTTATTCCAAGTTTGAGGAAATTATTTCTGCGCTGCGAAGCAGGGGACTTGAGGCCGAGATATTCAATACTATCTGTTCCGCTACGTCAAAGAGGCAGGAGGAAGCGATTGCGCTTTCCAAAAAGGTTGACAAAATGATTGTCATCGGCGACAAAAAAAGCTCCAATACCCAAAAATTATATGAAATCTGCAAAAAAAATTGTAAGAATACATTTTATATTGAAACAATTGAAGATTTAGTGTTGAATATTTTCCGCAATGATGATAAAATTGGAATAACTGCTGGTGCGTCAACCCCACCGGCTATAATTAAGGAGGTAATTAGTACAATGAGCGAAGTACAAAACGATGCAGTACAAAATATTGAAGAGGGTGAAGAACTTACATTCCAACAGCTTTTAGACCAGTCATTTGTTAGTTTACATACAGGTGATATCGTAAAAGGAACCGTAATCTCTGTATCCAACGAGGAAGTTTCCGTAAATCTTGGCTATAAATCAGACGGCATTATTCCAAGAGGGGAATTTTCAAGCGACGCTAATGTAGTCCCAAGCAAAATTTTAAACGCGGGGGATGAGATTGAGGTATTTGTTGTTCGTGTAAATGACGGTGACGGAAACGTTCTTCTCTCCAAGAAACGTATTGAAGCACAAAAAGGAATGGAAGATATCGAAGCAGCATTCAATGAGAAAACACCTGTTACAGGTAAAGTGACTGAAATCGTTAAAGGCGGTATCATTGCGGTTGTAAACGGTGTTCGTGTCTTTATTCCATCCTCCCAGGTTTCCAACAGGTTTGTTGAGGACTTAAGTGTGTTTAAGGGACAGGAGCTTACCTTTAATATAATTGAGCTGGACAGAACAAAGCGCCGTATTATTGGCGGACGTAAGGAAATGATCCAGAAGGAAATCAATGAAAAGAAAGCGGAACTGTTTGCTAAAATAGAAATCGGATCCAAGATTACCGGCACTGTCAGCAGGCTTACAGATTTTGGCGCGTTTGTTGACTTGGGCGGCGTTGACGGTTTAATCCATATTTCTGAAATGTCATGGGGACGCATCTCAAATCCGAAGGAAGTTCTCTCCGAGGGACAGAGCGTTGACTGTATTGTGCTTGATGTCGACAAAGAGAAAGGTAAAATTTCTCTTTCATTGAAGGATATTAACTCCAATCCTTGGAATTCAGCAGCAGAGAAATATGCTGTTGGCTCTATTGTGGAGGGCAAGGTAGTGCGCATGGTTCCTTTTGGCGCCTTTGTTGAGTTAGAGCCTGGTGTTGACGGTTTGGTTCACATCTCTCAGATTGCAAATAAGCATGTAGTAAAACCAGAGGATGAACTGAAAATCGGTGAGATCATCAAGGTAAAGGTTCTGGAAGTAAACGCAGAGCAGAAAAAGATCAGCCTTTCTAAGAGAGAAGCTGACGAGCCTCAGGTAGAGGAAACAGTTGTGGAAGCGGCTGAGGAGAAAATAGAGGAATAAAAGTAAGCAAAGATGCAGATATAGCATTATGACTTATAAGACAAATATTGCTCCGGTATAATAAGAAAGCCTGATGGATGGCCTGACTTGAGAAAATGATAATCAGATGATTATTCGGTTTTTAAAAAGTGGCCAGTAAATCAGGCTTTCTTTAATTTTGTGTTTTTCTGTGGCGGAAACAATTTGGGACTGCATTTTACAGGGCGGGATAGTTTAAATATAAGGCCGGAGAGAATTTTAAGCTTTCAGTCTGTATTCAAGAGAGGTAGCATGACAGGAAGAAAAGTTTTGAAATGAAAAAAATAATATCAGATAATGGAAACAATTTTCTGTGAAATAGAGATAGGAAAGAAGCGGATGGATATAAAAGCATCCGATCCGCAAAATAAGTTGGCGCCTGCAAAGGTATAGAGGTTAAAACAAAGTTCTTTTTGGTGGCTTTGCCTCCAAACCTCTGCAGGGGTTTTCACCCTTGACTCAAGCGGAAAATTTTATTTTCCGCGGACTTTTAAAAAAGTAACAAGTATTGTTTTATATAAAAGCTATATGAAACCTTAAAACAGGCAATGTGGAGTTTTTTCACATTGCCTGTTTTTTGCATGCAGAGGGTATTCAGGCATCAGAGCTTATGTCAAAGCAAGTGGCTTCCAATCATGGGAAAGGAGGAAGTCCCATGATAAAACTAATATTAGGGGGTCTGCTATTCTGAAAGGAGGGCAGGGCTACTTCATTTCTTCATGCGTTATCCGGCAAATGCCAGAGCGCCGGGGTGTTGGGGATCAAAAAGGCGGATATCCATTTGCAGTCCATTGTAGAAGGTATAGACATCTCCTGTATATTTATCCACCCAAAAATCATACACAACAGGAATAACGTAAAAACGGTCATTTTCCGATACTACTTTAAGATTGCTTATGGTTTTTCTCAGGTAATCCTTTTCATCATATTTTTTCATTTCTTCCCCTTCCAGGGGTGCAACAAATTGGCCGTATTTTTTCTCAAAGGCAGTTAAAAGAGCTGTTCTTGCTTTTTCAACAGCCTCTTCCCTTGTCAGGGATGTTTCGCTGCCATAGCGGGATATCATGATATGGGGCAGGCGCAAAACAATATGGGTATCCTCAGTAGTTTCACCATCGTAAAAGGAGAAATCGGTATCCATGCAGCCAGTAAAAAACTCTGGCGTTACATAGGTATGGCCGTTGATTATTTTAGGATAAAGGGCCACTTGACTGTCTACGCCGTTGGTTTTTACGGTATTGCTGCCGATATGCAGTTCATATACATAAACACCGTCCAGAATGATGATGCGTTTGTCCTCTTTCTCTTCCCAGATTACTTTTGTTCCGAGGGCTTCGGCAACTGAGCGCAAAGGCAGAAAATATTTTCCGTTTTCCGAGACAACGCCTGCATTTTTTATAATATTTCCATTGACGAACAGTCCGATATAATTCTGTGAGATAGCTTCTCCGGTTCCGTCCGTATATTGTATCCGGCCGTATGCGCCTTCCTCCGTGCCTACGGCGTCTGCGGCCGGCAGTATACCCACAGCGTCCAAATTAACAGCCGGTATAGATGCTTCTGCGGTTATTCGTGTGGAAAAGCAGAGGATAAGAACCAGGAGTGACGCAAATAATTTTCTTTTCATCAATAACATTCCTTTCATGAGTATAATTGGTTTTGAACAGATATATTTGCCATAGGACAGAGTGCTGTAACTTTTAAGGAGACAGTCCATTCTATATTATTAGACGAAAACAGAAGATGCCGGTTTCCTCTTTGGATAGAAAAAATAATACAGGATAAACGACAGGACTGAAAGGTATTTCTGAGAATTGAGAAAAAGCATTCTGCTAAAGCGATATTGGAGGAAAGAGAATAAAGGCAGATAACATAAGAAATAGTTATGAAAATATTAAAATCTATCAAAATTATTGATGCTAATTTTTGAAAATGACCGAATCGTCCGAACTCTATGGTGTTTAATAGTAATATAGGACAAATGGAAAGGAGGTACAATATGAATGTACTGATAAACAAAACAAATGCGGCGGGAGGATTTTTGACAACTCTTTTTGCCGGGATATTCGGACAATTCTGGTTTTTGTTTGTGGGATTTTTAGCCATGAACTTTGTTGACTGGATTACGGGCTGGTGTGCCGCCAGAAAAAAGGGGGAGGAAAGCTCGGCTATCGGGGCAAAAGGAATTGCCAAAAAGGTTTGGTATTGGGTTGTAATTGCCGTATCCTTTTATATTGCATACGCTATGGGGAGAATGGGAGAGCTGCTGGGGATTGATTTAAGCTTTTTAATGATGGTTGGCTGGTTTGTGCTGGCAAACTATTTAGTCAATGAAATCAGAAGTATATTGGAAAACCTGATACAGCTTCAGGTAGAGATACCTGTTTTTTTAATGAAGGGGCTCCAAATAGCAAGCGATACCATTGATAAAACCATGGAGGGAAGGACACCGAAGGAGTAGGAAAGTAATCGTAAGAATAATGGGCGGCGGTGGAGGGGTCTGGGGGATGAAGGGATTGTCTGATATATTACATAGAAGGTGTGGAGGGGCTCGGTTTTGAACTGGGGATAGCGGGGACGAAATCGATTGGGATGAAATGTCTGTGCCAATCGAGACGATTTTTGTTTTTAAGAAATAGGTGAGGAGCAGATGAGAAAAGAAAATGAAAAAGGGCAGCTCGCAGGGGCTGCTTTTTTGTGAAGAAACAGGAGAAACGAAAAAGCGCGTAAACACAGAGCAGCAAAGAAAAAGGGGGAAAGAAATGCATATAACGGAAAACTATTTAAAAAAAACAAAGAGTATCCGCCCGGGAGGAAGCTACAGGAAAACCAGCGTGACAATCCATTCCACGGGAAATCCAAATTCTACAGCAAAAAACGAGAGGGCATGGCTGGATAATCCCACAAATAACAGGGATGCAAGCTGGCATTATGTTGTGGGAGAAAGTGAAATTATACAGGCTATACCGGACACGGAGGAGGCGTGGCACTGTGGAAAAGGGGAGGGAAACAGGCTAAGCATAGGGATTGAGATTGCGGAGAGCGGAGACAGAAAAAAGACGGTTGAAAACGCGGCATGGCTGACAGCGTCAAAGCTTAAGGAACACGGCTTGACTGTGAGAGACATTAAAAAGCATTTTGACTGGACGGGAAAGAACTGCCCCAGGATTCTAATCGACAAAGCATACGGCAGGGACGGTATTGATTGGGAGTGGTTTTTAGACAGGGTACATTATTATATGGAAGGCGGAAATAGTAAGGAGGAAGGGGATACGATGGAAAAGCCGGATAAATGGAAAGTTGCGTGTGAGGAATTTATGAGGGAAAAAGGACTTTTGAACAGTACCCATGAGGCAGATGAAAAAATTGATATGGGGACGCTTGGCGCCATATTTAAAAATCTGTTTGACAAATATGAAATAACAAAAAAATAAGGATTAGACTTTATACGGCGGCGGATGGGATACCATGAGGAATCAAATACGTATTTATTGAATGAAGAGAAAACCGAATGATGGTCGGCGCCGTAAGAATCCATTCCCTATTATGGATTTTTAGTCAGGAATTTTTAAACCCGTTTTTTACCTTATGGCACTATCAAAATAGTTTTCTTCACGTGACGCTCTAAGGAGATCTGCACGAAAGGACGAATTAAAGTAATATCGCCACTAAAGTAAAAACACTATAGAAAAAATCCCAGCTTCAACAGCGCTGGGATTATGATTTTGAATGCTGATATTTTATCTGTATAAAAAACGGCAGCACCTTTCAGATTTTTGAAAGCATTGCTTTTTCCATTGAGAGCACTTGCTCAGTGACCAAATACTGTCTTAAAAATGATGCGGATGTCCAGGACAAGGCTCCAGTTTTGTATATAATAATTATCATATTTCACACGTTCTTCTATAGAGGTATCGCCCCGCAGGCCGTTTACCTGGGCCCAGCCCGTAATACCGCTTTTGACATAATGGCGGAGCATATACTGGGGAATATCCTCTTTAAACTGCTCCACCCAGTAGGGGCGCTCCGGCCGTGGACCCACAACGCTCATATCGCCCTTCAGGACATTAAAAAACTGAGGAAGCTCGTCTATACTGGTTTTTCGCAGAAATGCGCCAAGCCTTGTAATGCGGGGATCGTCTTCTCTTGACCACTGTTTTTTTTCTTCCTCGGGAGGGAGATCCCTCATAGACTTAAATTTATACATGATGAATTCATTATTGTTCAGTCCAACACGTTTTTGGCGGAACAATATTTTGCCGTCAGTTGAGGAACGTTTTACCATAACGGCCGTTACCAGCATAACAGGTGAGGCGATAAGGATTGCAAACAGGGAGAAAAGAATGTCAAAGCTGCGCTTTAAAAAGCGGTTCATGGAGGAATCCAAAGGAACCCCTCTGACTGTCAGCATGGGGAGACCGTTGAAATCCTCAATATAGGTTGAATACTTTAAATGTTCATAATAGCCGGGTATAATTTTAATGCGGACACCCTCGCGATCGCACAGCTTTATGATTTTATCAATATATTGGGACTCCTGTATATGAAGGGCAACCACCACCTCATCAAAGTGGTATTTTGCCAGAAGGGCGTGAAAGTCCTGAAAAGTGCCAAGTATTTTTGACTTGTCTATACGGCAGCCGGCAGCGTTTTTTTCCGGCGTGATAAAGCCAATGATATGATAGCCGAAACGCTGATACTGCTTTGCCATATTGACGTAAAGCTCGGCCAGTCTTCCTGTGCCCAGAACGAGTATGCTGTACTGTCTGCCTTTTTTAAAGCTCTGCATATAAATAAATCGGTACAGAGCGCGAAAAAGAATACAAAAAAAGGTATTAAACAGTATAAAAAAGACAAGAGCCCATCTGGAATACATGGCACTGCCCTTCAAGATAAACAACAGGGCGGTAAATACCAGGGCTGCCACAAGGTTTGAGGAAATAATTTTAGAGACTTCCTTGTAGAAATCAATTTCTATGGTATCCTTATAGAGATTAAAGAGGATATAGATAATAACGTAAACAGGAATAGCGATTAAGAAAGCCCGATAATATAAAGAAAGATAGGACAGGCCCTCCTTTTCCGAAAACAGACTGGATAAAAAACGAAGCCAAATACTTGTGAAAGCCGCAAGTATCATGGAGAGAACATCCAGACAAAGGTAAATCATTTTGATTGAATCTTTTTTATAGCTTGCCAAAAAAATCACTTCCTGTTTTGTCGAAATACAATATACATCTTATCCATAATAGCGTTTTTCTGCTTAAAATGCAATGTTAAAATGCGGGAAACAAAAAACAGCCCATGGAATGATACAAAAAATAGGCATCCGCGGCTGTTTCTGTATTTGAAAGAAATTGCTGAGTTATAGAACCCCTGATATATCAGCTATGATTGGCTATGTATTTTTTTAAGCCTGAAAAGGCAATAGCGCCGGCAGAGTTTCCAAGGGTCATGATAATCAGATAAAGTATAACCTTGCCCGACCAATAGGAGGCAATGCTGAAATAAAACATATTAGCGACACAATGTTCAAACCCACAGAGTATAAAAACGGTGACGGAAAACAAGACCGCCAAATTTTTCCCCATGGAATCCGGTATTGTTTTATAGCCGTCCACAGCTAAGTACATCAGTACCCCGCAGAAGAAAGCCAGAATAAAAATACTCAGTGCAGTGTCGTTTATTTTCACGTCGCACAGGCCATACGCCTTTTCAATCAATGCGGTTTGACGGGTAAGGCGCATAAGGCTTCCTGTCAAGAGGGCGCCGATAAAGTTTCCTATCCAGATAATGCCAAGATCCAGGGCAAAAGCAGTGCCGTTTTCAACGATATAGCCTATTTTGCCGGTATAAAGGTTAAACCGGCGGGATACCACATAAAAAAGCCCGACTGAAAAAAGCAGGGCGCCAATTACTTTATTTTCACAGGAAAGATAAATAATTCCGCCGATACTTATCATTATGCCGGCTAAAACAGCTAAAACAAAGCAGTTTAATTTTTTCATGGTTAAGTCCTTTCTAGTCAAAGATGTAGTCAAACCAGTCCCAGCCGGCATTGATAATTTGCTCGATGTCATTTTCGACAGATGCGGAGAGCATAATTTCAATTTGAAAATCATGATAGGTTTCTCCCTCTATCAGCGCAGCTCCCGTCAAAATAAAATTTCTGCCATCCTCTCCCTTGGGCTCAATAAATTCGCAGGTGAAGGTGAGTTCCTCCTCCTCAATTTCAAAAGTATTCAGTCCTTCACTTATCTGTTGGGGCGTAAAGGTAAGTTTCATGAAAATGCCTCCTGTTCGTATGGTTTTATTGTTTATGAAATTTATGAATGATTCCACATAGGTGGATAATATTAGAGATTGTCCTTAAAAGAAGGAAACTGACGAATTTTATAAAAATTTATCTGTAATTGAGATTAAAACGTATCATAGCAGAAAAGAACACAAATTTCAATCTCAATCATGGTTTTATGAACATACATTTTGGCCAGAGGTTTTATGACGGGGCAAAGAGCTTTGGAATCCGGGTTGTGCGGAGGAGGGGACATTTCGATAAAGCAGACGGGTTTTCGTTTATAATTATGGCAGTATTTTCATCCCGTCGTGCATTGACAGGTATTATGACGAGATAAAATATTTTTGTTTTTTATTTACGGCAAAGGTGATATACTAATCAGTATCAGGAAGCAACTGGAGGAGAATTATGAAGTATATTGTTTTTGATTTGGAATTCAATCAGCCCTTTGATTTCAAGACAGGGACACAGACAATATTAAACCCTGACTGTCCCTTTGAGATTATTCAGATTGGTGCGGTAAAGCTGGATGAACAGTTTCATATAGAGGACAGCTTTAATTACTTGATCAAGCCGAAAATATATCCGCGGATACATCCCTATGTGGAAAAGATAACGGGCATTACAAGGGCTATGCTTGAAAACTGCCCGGGCTTTGAGGAGGCTTACGAAGCCTTTGAGGAGTTTGTGGGGGATGAGGAAAGCATTTTATGTACCTGGGGGAAGGATGACCTGAAATCTCTCTATCGGAATATATTGTTTTACAATTTGGAGACAAAATGGCTGCCTGATCGGTATATCAACATACAAAGATACGCTACGGAGTATTTAAAATATGACGCCGGCAAATCCATAGGGCTGAAAAACGCTGTGGAGCTTTTGCATATTGAGGTGGAAGAAGCCTTTCATGACGCTTTAAACGATGCAGTATATACAGGAAAAATATTTAAGGTGGTGAAGCCTGAAAATATTGTACCGGAGCTTTATACGGCGAAGGATTTGCTCAAAAAAAGGGAGCCGAGAATGCGTCTTGACACGAAATCCCTTATGAAGCATTTTTCCGAGATGCTTGGCAGAGAAATCAGCGACGATGAGGCGAAAGTGATTAAAGCGGCCTATAAATTGGGAAGAAACAAAACCTTTGACGTTTCAAAGGAAAAATATATTAAACTACTCAAGGGGGAGAAAAAATGAAAATTGCGATACTCTATTACAGCCAGACGGGAAATACAATTAAAATAGCGGAGGAAATTGAAAAAGGACTTCACAAGGCGGGGGATTTGGAAGTAAAAAAAATGAGTATTGAGGATTTGGACTTGGATTTTGTGAAGGAGTGCAGCGCTGTTATTTTTGGAACGCCAACTTATTATGCAAGTATGTGCTGGCAGATGAAAAAATGGTTTGACACAGCAGGTGTTCAGCTTAGCGGCAAGCTTGGAAGCTGCTTTGCCACTGCTAATTTTATGGGCGGCGGCAGTGAAATTGCTATGGCGGACTTGATACACCACATGCTTGTTAAGGGTATGCTCGTCTATTCCTCCGGTGCGGGAGAGGGAGCGCCCTTTACCCATGTAGGCGCTGCCGCGGTTAAGGATGGGGATGATTTTCAGAAGGAAAGGGCAATGATTTACGGAGAAAGGATTGGCAGAAAAGCGTTGGAGCTTTTTAGTAAATAAAAAAGAAACGGATGGGCGGATGCCTATCCGTTTCTTTGTGGGGTGGGGCAGGATTATAAGCCCGCGAACGGAAGGGCTTATAATCCTACAGGTTTTTGACAAAGTAAGCGGCAAAAAATGATTTTACCGTTTCTCCTCATTTTGGGATGAAGGGGAGGAAACAAAATAAAAATTTTCAAAAACGATGTACCACCATGACGGCTTTGCCGATAATGCTGAGGCGGTTTATTTCCCTTCCTGTAAAAACGCGCAGTTCATAATCTGTGTTTTCCGGTTTTAATATGACGGTGTTATTTTTTTTAATGACCCTTTTCAAGGTGGCATCTTCACCATCAATCATGACTGCGGCGATATCGCCGCTTTCCACGTCAGACTGCTTTTTTATCAAAACCCTGTCATTAGGAAATATACCCGCATCGCGCATACTGTCTCCGCACACCCTCAGGTAAAAATATTCCTCGCTGCTGCACAAATCTTTTCTGTCGGCAATTTCATAGCCCTCAATATTTTCCTGTGCAAGTATAGGCTGTCCGGCGCGTATAACGCCAATCACCGGTATTTTCACCAGGGAATCGGCTGCATAATAAATGCTGCTGTCAGAAACTGAGTGACCATCCGGTTTTAAATCCATTAAATAAGCAGGGTCAAGGGAGAGACCGGAAGCCAGAACTTCCAGCTTATCAAAGGGCAGGCTTTTAATGGATCCTGTTTCATAGCGCTGAAGGGTGGAACGGCTGATGCCCGTTTTTTCGGCAAGGGTCTGATAAGACAAGCCGAGTTCTTTTCTGCGTATAGCAAGCTTTTTGCGTATAGTTTCTACTGATTTACTGTCCTCCATCAGATACCTCCTTTTTGTTCTATTATACTCTTTTGTTTCAATTTTGCAACTAAAAAAGAAAAAACTTCACAAAATCTCATATATGGGTTGACTAACCTGCGTATATGTGGTAATATAATAACATCTCATATATGCAACGAATGAGGAGGAGGATAAAGAGTGAACAAGCTAAAGCAGAGGATGAGGGAAAAAAATATGACGCAGAAGTCATTGGCCTTTAGTCTTGGGCTAACAATTCAAACAGTTAATTCCAAGTTAAACGGCCGTTCGGATTTTTCTCTGAAGGAGGTCAAGCGCATTATGAAGCTTCTTGAGATAGAGGATCCGAGGGCTATTTTTTTTGAATAGAATGTCTCAAATTTGAGAGGTGCGGGAGTATGAATTTGAAAAAGGAAAAAAAGAAGCGGAAAGAAGACGAGATAGTGAGGCAGTATAGCATGGAAGGAAAGTCCATACATGAGATTGCCAAATGTCTGGGTATTTCAGTTTCCAAGGTAAAGCATACTATTTATAAAAACCATGCCATTCAGGAGGATATTGTAAAGAAGGGGGCAGGGCTTGAGGAGGTATACTTGTTCTATCGGAAACGTTTTTTTGTTGGAGAAAATATCAAAATTACAAAAAAGGGAGCTTTGGACGATGATTTCTTATCGGAGGAAAAAGCGGTGGTAGCAGGAATATACCACAATTTTTTCAGAGTTTGCTATCAGAACAGGCCATGGAGCGAATGTTTTTGCTATGGGGATTTATTTACGGAAGAGGTAAAGGTAATCTATTAATAAATGATAATCCAATATTATATGTTTACAAAGGGGGAAAAATGACAAAGGATGAATTGTCTCAGCTGCATTATTTAAAGAGGGAAATAAAAAGAGATTTATCTTTTTTAAAGGAATTGGAATCGAAAGCCTATGGTTGTTCTTTTTTCATGGCGGGAATGCCGAAAAGCAAGTCAATTCGGGACAGGGTTGGAGACTATTCCTCCGAGGTTATGGATTTAAAGGAGAAAATTAACGAAAACATAAGCAGGTGTAGGAAGGAACTGAAAAAAATAAACAGCTTTATAGATTCCATTGCGGAAAGTGAGATAAGGCAGCTGTTTTATCTGCGCTATGTCAGAGGATTCAGCTGGCAGAAAATTGCCCTTCAAAATGGGTACTGCGACGAGAGCGTGCCGCGGAAGCGACATGACAGGTATTTGAAAAGGCTGGAACAAAAGAAGAAGGAAAAATAACAGGGACTGTGTTCCTGTTTTTTTTAAGGGGGGATAAAATACGGGAAAATTAAGCGAAAAGCAAAAGCGGTTTTGTGAGGAATATCTGATAGATCTCAATGCCACAAAGGCCGCGCTGCGGGCGGGATACGCAAAATCAACGGCGGAAGGGAATATCTACCGTATCCTTGATAAGCCGGATATACAGGAATATCTGAACAAGCGCTTTTTGGATATTCAGAAAAGGACAGAAATATCACAGGATGAGGTAGTCAGGGAGCTGGCTAGGATCGCTTTTTCAAATGGCTGTGATTATACAAGGGTTGTGGAAAAGAAGGAGTTGGATGATGAGGGCAGGGAGGTTATGGTAAAGGAACTGGAAATAATCAATACAGATGACCTTACGGAAAGTCAAAGGGCGGCGGTGGCAAGCATCAATATTGACCGATATGGGATTAAGGTCTCCCCCTACGACAAAATGAAAGCGCTGGAGCTTTTGGGCAGACACCTTGGCATGTTTCATGAGAAGCCGATTACAGGGGAGGTCTCCGCTGTACAGATACTGGATGATATCAATGAACAGGCAGTTAAAAATATCTGATATGATTGCCCCCTCCTTTTACGGCGTCCACCGGGATATTAAAAGGGGAGCCCACACCCACTACTGGCTGAAAGGGGGGAGAGGCAGCGGAAAATCCTCATTTGTTTCGATAGAAATCATTTTGGGGATGATGCAGGATGAAAAGGCCAATGCAGTAGCGCTTCGCAAGACAGGGGTTAATTTGAAGGACAGCGTATACGGTCAGCTTCTATGGGCCATTGATATGCTGGGAATGAGCCGCCTTTGGGAGACAAGGCAAAGCCCGCTGGAGCTTAGGTATCGTCCGACGGGACAAAGGATACTGTTTCGGGGAGGGGATAATACCAGAAAAATAAAATCAACCAAATTCAGAAAGGGCTATGCCAAATTTATATGGTATGAGGAGGCGGATGAATTCGGCACCATGGAGGAAATACGCTCCATCAATCAATCGCTTATGAGAGGCGGCAAAGCCTTTTTTGTATTCTATACCTATAATCCTCCCAAAAGCAAAAGAAGCTGGGTCAACGAGGAAGTTTTGAGGGATAGAAACGACAGGCTTATTCACCACAGCAGCTTTCTTGGTGTTCCGCGTCAATGGCTGGGGGAACAATTTTTTGTGGAAGCGCGGGTATTGAGGGAAACCAGGGAGGAGGCTTACAGGCATGAGTATCTGGGAGAAGTGACGGGAAGCGGCGGAGAAGTGTTTTCAAATATTACGCTCAGGCAAATCAAGGAAGAGGAAATACTGTCCTTCGACAGGATTGCCAGAGGAATTGACTGGGGGTTTGCCACAGATCCCTTTCATTACACAGTCAATCACTACGACAGCACCAGAAGGAAGCTCTATATTTATTATGAAATTCATAAGAGAAGCCTTTCCAATCTCATGGCTGCTCAAATGGTAAGGGAGGAGAATACGGGAAATGGTTTTATCATCTGCGACAGCGCTGAGCCAAAGTCTATTGCGGAGCTGTCCGGCTACGGCCTGAAGGTATACGGTGCAAAAAAAGGGCCTGACAGTGTGGAATATGGTATAAAATGGCTTCAGGATTTGGACGAAATTATTATTGATCCCGCGCGGTGTCCCAATACAGCCAGGGAATTTAGCAGTTATGAGCTGGAAAGCGATACAGACGGAAGCTGGAGGGCTCATTTTCCTGACAGGGATAACCACTCCATAGATGCCGTGCGCTATTCCAGGGAAATGGATATGAAGAGGGTGACGGTAAGGTGAGATATACATAGGACAGAAAGTATATCGAGCCGAAAGTGTGTTTAAGGAAGGAGTAAAGGGCAGTATGTTCATGACACAGACAGAATTGATAAACGCCAGGCTGACGGCGGACGCCAGGGTCAATGAGAGCGATATTATAAAATACATAATACAGGAGGATTTGAAGAGTCCCCAAAAAAGAAAAATGCTGGAGGGAGAAAAATATTATGTGGGAGAGCATGATATTTTAAAGAAGGATTTTACCTCCACCAGAATATCAGAGTCAAAGACGGGAAGGCAGGGAGAAGAGTCGGAGACAATCTCTGTATTCCGCAATCCCAACCGTTCCAATCACCGCAATGTCAATCCCTTTCACAAAATATTGGTGGATCAGAAGGTGTCCTATATTGCCGGAAGGGAAGCCGGCATCTGTGTAAGGGGAGCGGAGAGCAACAAGGGGCTTCAGGGGTATGAGAGGATGCTGTCACGCTTTGCCGACGAGGAGTTTAATGAGACCTTGCAGGATTTGATTGCAGGGGCAAGCAACAGCGGCTATGAGGTTCTCCATGTCTACTATGACTGGGACGGCAAGCTGCGCTACTGCACCATACCTGCCAGGGAATGCATTCCTATTTATGACACCGCCTTTGAGCGTGATTTGGAGCAGATGATACGGTATTATGATACCGTAGTGATAAGGGATGGGAAAAGATTCATCAGGAAAAAGGTGGAATGGTGGACAAAGGAGGATGTCACTTATTACATTGAGAACGAAGAAAATGAATTTATACCGGACTGTTCCTATGAACACAATCCATCGCCGCACTGGTGGAGTGTTACTGAAATAAACGGTATAGAGAAAAAAAGAGAGGCGCATTCCTGGGGGAGAGTGCCTTTTATTATTCTCAAAAATAATACAAAGGGAACTACGGATTTGGAAATTATCAAGGGACTCATAGATGCCTATGATTTAATTTCCAGTGAGGGCACGAATAATCTCTTGGATTTGGTCGATTTATATTGGGTGATAGCCGGATACGGCGGTGAGACAGCCTCGGCTGTTGCAAAAAAGCTTCAAATCAACAAGGCGGTCAGTATTTCCGACAGCAGCGGAAGCGTTGAGGCAAGGCAGGTAGAGCTTGACATGGAGAGCAGAATTGCATGGCTTAACATGCTCCGCAGGGATATTTTCCACTTTGGGCAGGGGGTGGACGTGGATGTGGAACGGTTTGGCACGGCGCCCAGCGGCGTTTCACTGAAATTTCAGTATACCCTTTTGGATTTGAAGGCCAACAATCTCATTGCCAAGCTGAAGAGGGCCATTAGGGAGCTGTTTTTCTTTGTGACGGCGGACTATAACCGAAAGCATGGAACGGATTTTGACAGCCGCCTGATAGAAATTACCATCAATAAATCCATGATTGCCAATGACAAGGAGACAGTGGAAATGATAGGCATGTCAAAGGATTTGCTGTCCCCAAAAACACTGATGGCAAAGCACCCGTTCGTGGAGGACGTCAATGCGGAAATGGAGATGGGAGGGCGGAAATAAGATATTGGCATATAAACGGCACTTAAAAGAGGGGGGAGAAAATTTTGGGCGGGCGGGAAGGGCGAATCAGACAGGAGGCTTTATGGCCGTGAGAGAAATTGCGGAAAAGGAACAGGAGGAATGAAGAAAATGGATTGGCTGAATGAATTATTGATGGAGGTTCCGGAAGGCGGCATGATTGCGGGAAAAATTGAAAAGAAGCTCGCAGAGAAATATTGCCTGAAGGAGGAAAAAGCGGAGGCGGAAGCTGACAGGCGGGAAAAGGAGGAGCTGGAAACTCTTTTACAGAAAACACAGGAGGAGCTGGAGGCTGTGAGGGCAGAACAGGAGGCATCCCAAAGGGAGGCTGAGAAGGAAATCTATTCCCTCAATGAAAAGCTAAGGAGAGAAAGGCTTGAGGCTGAAATTGAAAAAGAAATTATCAGAAACGGCGGTAAGAATACAAAAGCGGTGATGGCCCTTTTGGATATGGACACGATACTTCTGGGGGAGGACGGCAGGCTGGCAGGACTGGACCTGGAGGAGCTGAAAAAAACGGACGGATACCTTTTTTATCAGGAGCAGGTGAGTACGACAGGCACGGGATTCAACAGGGAGTCCCGCGGCATAGAAAATACAGTGGCAAGACAGTTTGAGAAAGCCCTTTTTTGCAGATAGCAAAAGAGAGAAAAACAAAGTCATACTGCGATTGATATGAGACGGGCGGTTTGAAAAAACGATTTTTAAAAGGGCAGGCTGGCTTACAGACAAAGCGGCAGGAGAGAGGATACACCGTCAGGAAGGATGCAATTGAAAAGAGGGCAAACAGCAAACGATAGCGGCAGGAATGAAGGCTAGTGCCTTGCAATAAAAGCACTTTATAAACAGTAAAAACAATACAGGAGGATTTTTATATGGCAAATACGATAGAATATTCGCAGATTTTTATGGATGCACTGGACAAACAGATGGTAGAGGGGGCAACAAGCGGTTGGATGGAGGAAAACGCCGGACAGGTGAAATACAGCGGCGGAAGTCAAATTAAAATACCTAAAATCTCAATGAACGGTCTGGGGGATTACAGCAGGGAAAACGGTTTCACCAAGGGAAGCGTTACCTATGAATATGAGCTGATGGAGCTTAGGAAGGACAGGGGCATTACCTTTCAGCTGGATGCAATGGATGTAGATGAGACAAACTTCGGCGCGGCAGCGGGAAATGTTCTGGGGGAATTTCAAAGGACGAAGGTAGTGCCTGAGGTTGACGCTTACCGCTATTCTACAATTGCGGATTTGGCAGCAAAGGCGGGAAACAAAACGGAGATTGCGATTACGGCAGCCAACATTTTATCAAAGCTTATGGCAGATATTGCCGCGGTACAGGACGCCGCAGGCAGCGCCTATGAGGTGATCATTACAATGCCTGTGCCTGTCGCTGCGCTTTTGGACGAAGCCGACGGGGTGAGCAGAAGACTTGACGTAACGGATTTCAAACAGGGCGGCATGAATTTCAGGGTAAAGAGCATTGACGGAAACCCGATTATCCGTGTGCCAAGCGTCAGAATGAAAACCAAATATGTCTTTTATGACGGGAGGACACCATCTGATGAGTCTGAATCCAATCCGACGCCTGACCAGACCGCAGGCGGCTTTGCGGCGGCGGCAGACGCAAAAAGCATTAACTGGCTGATTACGGTAAGAAGGGCGCCTATTGCCGTATCCAAAACAGATGTGACGAGGATTTTTGATCCGATGACAAATCAGTCTGCGAATGCTTGGAAAATTGACTACAGAAAATATCATGATATTTGGGTGCCTGATAACGCTATGGCCGGCGTCTGGGCAAATATTAAGCCTTGATTTCGGACATGAAAACTGAGGAAGGTGATGGTTTGGAGCAGCTGAAGAGGGTAAAACAGCTTCTGGGAATGCCGGAGGAGGACACGAATAAGGACGACCTGCTTTTGTTTCTGATTGAAAAGGCAGAGGATATGGTGAAAAACTATTGCAGAATCAGGGAAATACCGGAGGAGCTGAAAAATATCATTGCCAGTATGGCACAGGAGCTGTACCGCATTGAAAGACCGGGGGAGGAAGAGGCAATGGGAGCCGTAAAGACCTTTTCTCAGGGGGACATGTCCGTATCCTTTGAAAGCTCCTCCTCGGGGGAATATCCCAGCGCCACGCTTTTGAGAAGCTATGGAGGGCTGACCTTTTTAAGAAACTACACAGCGCAGCTGGACGCTTTTCGAAAGGCAGGGTGGTAGTATGAACCTGAAAGGAGCCATAGATAAGATAAAGCAGCTAAACGGACGGTTTTATGATTCCAGCTGCACTGTATTGGAATTTGAGGCAGGCGAAAAATCAGAGGGAGCTTTGTGGGAGCAAACACTGCATACCATGAGAGAAAATGTAAAGTGCAGAATTTCCTATCAAAGTCCGTCCGGGGGAGAGGAAAAGGAGGAAGGGATTGCGGTGGAAAATTCGTGCACCATTTTTTTTCCGCCGGAAATTACCATAAAGCCCGGGAGTATATTGGAAATCAGCACCGGCGGCAGAGAAAAGAAGGTATTCCGACACACCGGCATTTCGAGGGCTTACGAAACCCATCAGGAAATAAAAGCAAATGAAATACAGGAATGGTCATAAAAGATAAATATGATGAGCCGGACCGAGGAGAGAGTATCATTGGGAAGAGAGGACAGGACGGACGCAAAAGAAGGCCGCAGGCGGGAATTGCAGTCATATAATTTAACAGAGACAGCAACAATCTGTTCTTTTAGGAATAGCGGGGAAGTGGTGTTATGATAAATGAAATAACAGAGGGCATAGCTGAAAAAATAAAAGGCGGTTTTCGGGAAAGCTGTTCTATTTTCAGTGAGCAGATAAGGCAGGGCTTTCATGAGCCCTGTTTCTTTATCAAAATAAAGGATTACAGGGAGAAGAAAATGGTGGGGAGCCGCTATCTGGACGAATATGCCTTTGAAATTCGGTATTACCCCAAAAAGAAACCGGTAACGGGTTCTTTGGTTGCGGTTAACAGAGATTTACAGGATACGGCGGAAGGACTGTATGATTGCCTGGAATATATCACGGCAGAGGAAAGCTTGCTTAGAGGAAGCGGCATGAGCCATGAAATCAGAGACGGTATATTATACTTTCAGGTCAAATACAGCCTGTTTATTCTCAAGTTGGGGGATGAAGAGGCAACACAAACAGAAAAAATGGAGGCTTTGGAGATGAAGCAGGAAAGAAAGGAAAGGTGAGACAATGGCACTGGGCGGAGGAAGCTTTACAACACAAAATAAGGTCCTGCCGGGAGCTTATATTAATTTTGTCAGCGTATCAAGGGCGAATGCGGCTCTCAGCGACAGGGGGTACATGGCGGTACCCTTACTGCTTGACTGGGGCGTTGACGGGGAGGTATTTACGGTTGGGGCTGAGGAATTCCAGAAGGAATCCCTGTCCTGTTTTGGTTATGGGTATACGGATGAGGCGTTGAAGCCTGTAAGGGAGCTGTTTAAATGTGGAAGGACACTGTATGCATACCGTCTCAACAGCGGTGAAAAGGCAGAATGCGCCATAGCAGGCGCCAGGTACACTGGCACCAGGGGAAATGATTTGAGGATAACGGTTTCTGTTAACGGGGAAAACACTTCCGCATATGATGTGCTGACCTATTTGGATACTACACTTGTAGACAGTCAGACGGCAGAGGATACCGGAGGGCTTCAGGATAATGATTTTGTTATCTGGAAAAAGAATGCGGCCCTATCGGAACACACAGGAGAAAACATTTTCAGCGGCGGAAGCAATAAGACAGAGGTGGAAAGCCAGGATTACCAGAGCTTTTTGGATAAAATAGAGCCTTACAGCTTTAATGTGCTGGGATGCCCCTCTTCTGCAGATGGTATTAAGGGGCTTTTTGTGGATTTTACAAAGAGGATGAGAGATCAGAACGGTATAAAATTTCAGACGGTGGTGTACAGAAAAAACGCGGATTATGAGGGGATTATCAGCGTGGAAAACAAGGTGAAGGATGGCGGCCTGGACGATGCCTCCCTTGTATACTGGGTGTGCGGCGCCCAGGCCGGCTGCGAGGTAAATAAGAGCAACACCAACAAGGCGTATGACGGGGAGTATGAGATAGACTGCGATTACAGGCAGAGAGACCTTGAAGAAAAGCTCGGGGCCGGTTCCTTTTTATTCCATAAGGTTGGCGATACAGTGAGGGTGCTGGATGATATTAATACCTTTATCAGTGCTGCGGATGATAAAAACAGTGATTTTAACTCCAATCAGGTTATCCGTGTACTTGACCAGATAGCCAACGATATTGCGGTACTGTTTAATACCAGATATTTGGGAAAGGTGCAAAACAATGCGGCGGGACGAATCGCTTTCTGGAATGATATTGTAACCTATAACAAGGAGCTTCAGGCATTGCAGGCCATAGAGGACTTTACGGCGGAGGATGTAGAGGTGACAGAGGGAAAGGACAAAAAATCTGTTGCCGTGACAAACGCGGTTAAGCCAGTGAACGCTATGACGAAGCTTTATATGACGGTTATGGTTGCCTAAGGAGGGAAATAGAAATATGAGTAAAAAAATGAATGCCAAGGACGCATTATGTGCGTCCCTCGCGGAATGCTTTATCACTATTGAGGGAAATACATACAACTTTATGCAGGCCATCAATCTGGAGGCGAGCATTGAAAAGACGAAAACGGAGATTCCCATACTGGGACAGACGGGAAAGGGGAACAAGGCAAGCGGCTGGAAGGGAAGCGGCAAGGCGACCTTTCATTACAATTCCTCCCTTTTCAGAGAGCTTTTGTACCGCTATAAGGAGACAGGGGAGGATATTTATTTTGATATTCAGATAACCAATGAGGATCCTACAAGCGCTGCAGGACGGCAGACGATTATACTGAAAAACTGCAATATCAACGGCGGCGTGCTGGCTAAATTTGACGCGTCGGCGGAGTATCTGGAGGAGGACTGTGACTTTACCTTCGAGGACTTCGAGATGCCTGAGAAATTCAAGAAGCTGACGGGAATGTAAGGAGGGTGAATATGGCAAGCTTAAGCTCTTTTTTTATGGAGAACGCCGCAAGGCAGGAAAATGAAAAATTTGCGGTTTCAAACCGTTTCAGTGAGAATGGCGAAGCAGTTTTATGGGAGATAAAAAGCATTACAAGCGCCGAGGATGAGTTCCTTCGGAAAAGCAGTATAAAAAGGAGCCAGGACGGCAGGGAAACGGAGCTTGACTATGATTTGTATCTGGGTAAGCTTGCGGCTGCCTGTACGGTGTTTCCGAACCTGAATGATGCCCAGCTTCAAAAAAGCTACGGCGTTATGGGAAGCGATGCTTTGCTGAAGGAAATGTTATTGCCGGGTGAGTATTCAGGCTATTTGAAAAAGGTTCAGGAAATGAACGGCTTTCATATTTCAATTGAGAAGATGGCGGACGATATAAAAAACTGATTGGTGAAGGCGATGGAGAGGCGCTTTTGGCGCACTATTGTCTTCACCATTTTCATATGCTGCCCTGTGAGGTGATGAAGCTTGACAGGGCGCAGAAGGCGTTTTTAATCGCCTCCATACAGATAAAGGAGGAAAAGAGGTGACAGCATGACACTGAAGGAGGCCTTGGAGGTTTACAGGCTTATGGCAGAAGAAGAATTTTGGGATTTCAGCCATATTTTGGATATGGATTCAGAGGAATTTACGGAAAAGAAAATGATGCGGGACAGGGAAATGTCAAAGGATAGAACAACTGTACAGAAAGTATGGAATGATGCCCAAAGAGAAGATAAAAAATATTTGGATTTGACAGAAGCGGTAAAAAGAGAACCGCCAGAGGTTGTTCTGCAGCCGATGAAAACCGATAGTGGAAGGAATGAGAGCCGTCTTTTTTTACAGCAATTTTTTCAGCAGCAGAAAGCGGAATGGGAGTATGAGAAACCATTTAAAAAGTTATATAAACAAGAGCATCCATTGACGGGTTGGCTAATGGGGGTAAGCTTAAATAATGTTTTGAAGGAGAGCACTGTAAATCGATTTCCAAAAAAATATACGGATGATGTTTCGTTTTTTTACGGTGATGAGAGGACAAGCGGTTTTTATAATACCACGGCCGATAGCTTATACCGCTATGATTCCAACAGGGCTTTATGGCAGTATGGAAAAGCAGCGGAGGCGAAGAATACAGGTGCGGCGGAGGCACTGATCCATGACAGAATACCAACGGTTAAATTTGAGAATACCGGCGGAGGCGAAGAAAAGCCCGCCGCCGGGACTGTTACCGTAAATGTGACAAACTCTTTTGGAGACATTCATGAAAATGTGGATTTGGAGCGTATGGTGGATTATCTGACACAGGGGCTTTCGACGGCTGTTTACGGCTCCTGCGAGGGGGTGCACAGATAGATGTACAAATTTTATTTAGGCAGCATGCTGCTGCCGGTTACGCCGGAGAGAATACAGATAAAGGCGGGGAACAGTTCAAGCAGCTATACCTTAATCAATACAGGGGAAATCAATGTGTTAAGGGGGTATCGGCTGAAGGAATTTTCATTTGACTTTCTTCTGCCTAATTTTCATTATCCCTTTGCCCAATATGAAAACGGATTTCAACAGCCAAAGGTTTACTTGGAGGAGCTTGAAAAGCTGAGAAAGGGCGGAAAATGGTTTTATTTTAAAATACTGAGGGTCAGCCCAAAGGGGGAACCTCTGTTTCATGAGATTTATAAGGTATCATTGGAGGGATACTCTACCGAGGAGAATGCGCAGGAGGGTTTTGATATCAGGGTGAGTATCAGCTTAAAGGAGTATGTAGAGTATCAGACAAAGAGAATCGAAATTTATGAGCCAAGCATAGACAGCGGGGAAGAAAAAACGGAGAAAAAGGCGGTTATAGTGGAGGAACGTCCTGTCAGCGCAAAGGCGCCTGATCCCTATACTGTAAAAAGAGGGGACACCCTATGGGAAATATGTAAGCTTAGATTGGGAGACGGAGGCAGGTATAAAGAGATAGCAAAATTAAACGGCATTTCCAATCCCAATTTTCTGGTGGTGGGGCAGGTGATACGGTTTGAGTGACGGGGATTATGAGCTTTTGATTTATAACGGCAATAACGTTTATGAGCCTTTAGTGACGGAGGATATTACATGGGAGACAAAGCGCATGGGATCGGCGGGAAGTCTCCGGTTTTCTGTATTGAATGATACAAATCTGGATTTTCAGGAGGGAAATAAGGTTACTCTCAAGTGGATGGGCAGAGAAATATTTATGGGTTATGTTTTTGACAAAGAAAGAACAAAGGATCAGGTGATAACCGTTCTATGCTATGATCAGCTCAGATATTTTAAAAATCGGGATTCTATCAGCTACAGCAATAAAAAGGCTTCAGAGGTAGTAACCATGCTATTGGAGGACTATGGACTGAAAAGGGGAAAGGTTGCGGATACAGGATATTTTATCGGCAATAAAATTGAGAGCAACAAAACACTGCTTGACATTATATACGGCGCTTTGGATGAAACCTTTGACAATACGGGAAGGCTGTTTGTGCTCTACGATGATTATGGAAGGATAACACTTTCGGATGTGCGGGATAGAAAGCTTGACTATCTTTTGGACGAGGATACAGCCTGTGATTTTTGCTATACCTCGTCTATCAGCAGTGATACCTATAATAGGGTGAAGCTTTTGTGGAAGGACAGGAAGGGCAGCGAAAGAATGAAAACTGTGCAAAGTGATGATGCTGTTGCGCGGTGGGGTGTATTGCAGTATTTTGCGGAGATATACGGGGAAATGAATCTTGATACCTATGCCCAGAGCATTTTGGCAAACTATAACAGGAAAAGGCGAACACTTACGGTAAAAAATGCCCTGGGGGATGCGCGGGTCAGAGCCGGTACGGTAATACCCGTAAATCTGGTATTGGGGGACATCAATGTCAACAGTTTTATGTTGGTGGAGGAGGCTGTACATAAATTCAGCGGAAAGGATTATAAGATGGATTTAACGATAAGGGGTGGTTTGATTGACTAATATGATTGTGGAGCTTTTGAAGGAAATCAGCACTGCCGCTGTGGAGGAAAAGGCTCCTGTCCATATCCTTACGGGAAGGGTAACGGGGGTGTCGCCGCTCATGATTACTGTAGAGCCGAAATTAAAGCTCAGGGAGGAAAACCTGATACTGACCAAAAATGTCATGGATTATCGGACTGAAATTTCCTATGACAATGGACAGATAAGGCAGACGGCAACCAGCGCCTCCATAGACAAGGACGAGGAGGGAAATCCCTATTATCTCCGTTTTAAGGATAAGACAAGGCATGAGGTTACCATTTACAACGCTCTGAAAATAAATGAAACGGTATTGCTTATCAGAATGCAGAGAGGACAAAAATTTATTGTACTGGAAAGGTTGGTGGAGGCATGATACCAATAAAGGAGGACGGCATGGAAAGCTTTATTGTGGAAAAGCTTCCGTCGAAAACCTACCGTATGGATATGGAAAAAGGACGAATTACAGGTTTGACGGACGGCAAAGAGGCAATTAAGCAGGCGGTTTATAAAGCAGTAAATACGGAGAGATTTCGCTATCCCATTTATTCATATCAGTATGGCGCGGAGCTTGCGGATCTTTTCGGCCATTCCAGGGATTATGTGTATACAGAGCTGGAGAGGAGAATAACGGAGGCGCTTTTAACCGATGACAGAATTGAAGAGGTTAAGGATTTTGTGTTTGCCTTTGACAGGAATACCGTTCATGTGACCTTTACGGTGGTGAGTGTTTTCGGCAGCTTTGAGGGAGAGAGCGAGGTGAATTTTTAATTGTATGAGGATATAACCTATGAAAAAATATTAAGGAGAATGTTGGAGCGTGTGCCTGATACAGTCGATAAGCGGGAGGGTTCTGTCATCTATGACGCTATGGCGCCGGCGGCGGTGGAAATGCAGCTGATGTATATAGAGTTGGAAAATACTTTAAACCAAACCTTTGCGGATACAGCGGACAGGGAATATCTCATAAAGCGCGGTGCAGAGAGGGGACTTGCGCCCTATGAGGCGACAAATGCGGTATGCAGGGGCGTATTTAATACAGATATACCGCAGGACGCCAGGTTTTCACTGGAAAGCTTAAATTATAAGGCAGTGGAAAAACTCAGTGAGGGCATATACAAAATGGTATGTGAGACAAAGGGAAGTATCGGAAATTCTTTTCTGGGGGATTTGACACCGATTGACTATATAGACGGACTGACGGAGGCAAAGCTTGTGGAGATATTAATTCCGGGGGAGGATGAGGAGGACACAGAGGCTTTCCGAAAACGGTATTTTGAATCTCTGTCCGCACAAGCCTATGGCGGGAATGTCGCCGATTATAAGAGTAAAATAAAAGAGATTCCGGGGGTGGGCGCTTTGAAGGTTTTTCCTGTATGGAACGGCGGCGGGACGGTAAAAATCGTGTTTTTAAACAGTCGGTACGATGTGCCAAGCGTCGAGCTTTTAGAAGAGATTCAGAAACAAATAGATCCGCCGGAGAGTCAGGGAATGGGGCTTGGAATAGCCCCCATTGGCCATAGAGTAACCGTGGAGGCAGCAGGAAGGGAAGTAATCAATATACATACCTCTATTACCTATGAAGCGGGCTGGAGCTTTGAAGAAGCAAAAACACAGATTATAGATACCATGGATGAATATCTGAGAGAGCTTTGCAGAGAATGGGAGGAAACAGAGCATATTATTGTGCGGGTGTCACAGATTGAAAGCAGACTTTTGAATGTAAAGGGTATATTGGATATATCGGATACGCAGATAAACGGCATGAAGGCAAACTTTGTGGCGGACAGTGTAAAAATTCCCGTGAGGGGTGATTTTATTGGCTGATTTACTTAGGAATATGCCCGATATTATGAAGGACATACGGGAAATGAAGGCTGTATGTCAGGTGGAAACAGAGGAGACAGATGCTCTTTGGGATTGCCTTGCTGCTATGGAAAAGGATCAGTATGTACAGGAGGCAACGGAAAACGGCATTCAAAGATGGGAGAGGCTTTTGTATATTACGCCGAAGGGGCTTGATGATTTGGAGGTAAGAAGATTCCGTGTACTGGCAAGGCTGAACGAGCAGATACCCTACACCTATGAAGGACTGAAAAATCAGCTCGCCCTTCTCTGCGGGGAAAAGGGAGTCAGGACAGATATGGATTACGGAGCGTATACTCTGTACGTCTGGGTGGAGCTGGCTGCCAAAAGAAAGTATGAGGAGGTGGAAGGCCTCTTAGAAAGAGTAGTTCCCTGTAACATTGTGGTAAATCTAAGCCTTTTATACAACCAGCATAAAAAGCTTTCCGCCTATACCCACAGTCAATTAAAGGAATTTACACAGTATGGGTTGAGAAATGAGGCGATAGGAGAATAATGGCAAAAACAAACAATTACAATTTAGAAAAGCCCTCTGCGGAGGACTTTTATGATATAGAGGTACATAACGGAAACATGGATATTATTGACACTGAGTTAAAAACATTGTCGGACGGTTTGGAAAACGCTGCTCAGGAGAGCACATTACAGCAGGTGAAGGGTGATGTGGCAGAGGTAAAGACGGATGTGGCCAGTGTGAAAAGTGACGTCACAGGCATAGGCGGGAAAGTGGAGGCTGTAGGGGAAAAACTGAACTACAAGCTCTATGTGGGAACATCCTTTTACAGATGTATGGCGGAGGGCATTTATCGGAAGATGGCAAGCAGCAGCTATACAAATCAGCTTATGGATACAAGGATTTATTTTAGGGGGGATAAAAAGCTTTACAGTCTGCGTCAGGCGACAAGCGAGGGAGTGCTTCCGGTAAGGGTGTATGATTCCGGGAATTACAGCACAAGAACCTACGAGTTTCCGGGCACATCCGGTAACGCTATAGGGACATGCGCGGTTATAGGGAATACAATGTATGCCTTTTTGCGTGCAAATGAAGTATACAAATGCGATTTTACCACCATGACAAGCACCAAAATCACACTGTCGGCCTCCTATGAAAACATCAATTTCACATACAACAGATGCTTTGTCTATAACAACAAAATATATATTGTGGGAAAAGGAGTATTTGAATATAATCCCACCAACAACGCTGTGGCGAAGAAATCTGAAACGGAAGTGTACAAGAGTAATATAAGCTATAACAGCGCTTATTTGCAGGGCAGCAATATATACCTGTATTATGGGGCGGAGGAGAGCTATATTTATCATATCACAAGCAATACGGTGGAAAGAATCGTGCTTCCCGAGGAAGTGAAAGCGTTTACAAACGCTGTGAGAATAGGGGATTTTATCTATTACACCATATCAGACTCGACAAACCTGTACCGCAGCAGGGTGGACTATACAGATTTCAGACAAATGAAGTCGATACCCTGTGGAGGGGGAAGGATACTGGCATCCTTTGGCGATAATAAGCTGCACCTAATCAGTACGCCGGACGCCGGGTGGTACGCAGCGGATGTGGACAGCCTGATAGAGGGGCGAAGTAAAATATACCTGAAAGCGGGAAATAGGGTATATACGGACGGAAAACTCTTAAACAGCACAGGAACGGTCGTCAGCAATCAGACGGCCCCGTCAGAGGGCGTATACTATCTGGACGATTATTCTTATTATACAGTGGAGTAAGGCAGGAGATGAAAAGCATGATTGATTTGAGATACTATGATAATCTGACGGAAAAAGAGGTCAGAGACTACATACAAACCCTTGACAGGGAAAGCTTCACACCCCAAAATCTCACCTGTGAGAAATGGGACGGGAAAAGCTTCAACGGGCTGGAGGTAGAAACCATAAAGGAAGAGCTGGGAGACAATATTTTTCTGATGAAGGAAAATGAAAAGCTTCTTTTTATATGTCAGAAAAATATTTTGGAGGAATATAAAAAACAGAGAACGGAGGAAGCACTTGAGGAGGCGGCAAGGGAACACTTCAAAAGCAGGCTGCTGGCAGTAGACGAAAACGGGGAACCTATACCGAGAGAAATACCAACAGCGGAGGAATTGTCGGAAAACCAGACTATAATCATGCTGGCACTGGCCGATTTATATGAGGCCGTGGCTATGACGGGGGAAGGAGGAGCGGTATAATGGCGGAACTATACGCGAAGCTCATAAGACAGGGACTAAAGACAATAGAGAATGTGCCGGAAAGGTTTCAGGCGGAAGTGCGGAGGCTTTTGGAGAAGTCCTGAAAGCAGATATTTACATTATTTATAAAGTTTAGTTTGCCAAGTTATTATGGAGGAAAGGAGAGGAAAAATGGTTGATTTATATGCGGCATTGATTATGAAGGGCAAAAAGACCATAGAAAATGTGCCGGAAAGATTTAAGACAGCGGTATTGGAAAACCTGAAAGCATTGGATGTTGACGGCTATGGAAATCCTATAGTATAAGAGTGAAAATAAATAAAATACTCTAATTGAAAAACACAAAATAAAAGCGGAGTGAAAAAAAGACTATAGCTAAATAACTGATGATTATTTTATGCATATGTCTGATATTTAGGAAAGACAGAATCAGGAAACACTTTACTGTTAATAGAGTTTTAAATTGTTTTATACAAATCTTTGTATATACTTCTATCTATTAAAATTGGCAGCGCATCATCAAATGAACTTATTTTTCTGCAAAATAATTCTTTTTTATACTTGACTTAAGGGACGATTGCGGATACCATAGTAATATAAAAATCACAGAGCAGCTGATTTGTATGACTGGCGGAAGTAGGATAACTACAGGGAGTACAAATTGAGATACAGCCGACCGCCTGGGCAATTTTATTTTTATAATTTTGCTCAGGCGGTTTTTATATGGTCAACTGTTTCTTTTGTAGGATAAAGGAGGATTAGAAATGAAGCGTGCGTTAATCAGTGTTTCAGACAAGACGGGCATTATTGAGTTTGCCAGGGAGTTATCCGCTTTGGGGGTGGAGATAATTTCCACGGGAGGAACCCATAAGGCTTTGGAGGAAGCAGGCATAAAGGTGACGGGTATCTCTGATGTGACCGGTTTTCCGGAATGTCTTGACGGCAGGGTAAAGACGCTGCATCCTGCCATTCATGCCGGCGTTTTGGCTATCCGTGGAAATGAAGAGCATATGAGGCAGATTGAGGAGCTTGGAATTGAACCTATTGATATGATTGTGGTAAATCTCTATCCCTTCAAGCAGACAATTTTGAAGGATGGCGTGACAAGGGCAGAGGCTATTGAAAACATTGATATCGGCGGCCCTACCATGATTCGTGCGGCAGCAAAAAACTATCAGGACGTGGCGGTTATCATCGACCCAAGGGATTACGGAAAAGTAATAGAAGAGCTGAAAAAGGACGGAGAGGTTTCTTTGGAGACAAAATTCTACCTCTGTGCCAAGGTATTCCAGCATACAGCACACTATGACTCCCTGATTGCAAACTATATGCGCAAGGAAGCGGGACTGGAGGCATTCCCTGAGACTTTGAGTCTGACTTATGAGAAGGTGCAGGATATGCGTTACGGTGAAAATCCTCACCAGAAAGCTGCCTTCTACAAGGAGGTAGGCAATACAAAGGGGCTTTTGACAAATGCGGTTCAGCTTCACGGCAAGGAGCTTTCCTTTAATAACATCAACGACACGCATGGTGCTTTAGAGCTTTTGAAGGAGTTTGAAGAGCCTACCATAGTGGCATGCAAGCACGCGAATCCATGCGGTGTGGGCAGTGCGGACACTATATATGAAGCTTACATGAAGGCGTATAATTCTGATCCTGTATCCATATTCGGCGGTATCGTTGTTGCAAACCGTGAAATTGACAAGCAGACAGCGGAGGAAATCAGTAAAATTTTCCTTGAGATAGTTGTTGCTCCTTCCTTCAGCGAGGAGGCGGTGGAGATTATCAGCAAAAAGAAAAATATCCGCATTCTGGAATTAAAGGATATTGCCTGCAAGCAGCCTGAGGGCGCCATTGACATCAAGAAGGTTTCCGGCGGCATATTGGTGCAGGATATTGATAATGAGCTTCTGGCTGAGGATGAATTGAAGGTTGTAACAGAGCGCAGGCCAACGGAAAAAGAGATGGAGGATATGCGCTTTGCATGGAAAATGGTAAAATATACGAAATCAAACGGCATTGCCATTGGCAAGGACAAGCAGTCCATTGGCATTGGGCCGGGACAGGTGAACAGGATTTGGGCATGCTGCCAGGCGATTGAGCATGGCACAGCACAGCTTGGCGCTGACGCTGTAAAGGGCGCGGCTTTAGCAAGTGATGCTTTCTTCCCGTTTTCAGACTGTGTGGAGGAATGCGCGAAAGCAGGCATAACGGCAATTATTCAGCCGGGCGGATCAGTGAGAGATCAGGAATCCATTGATGCCTGCAACAAACATGGTATTGCAATGGTATTTACAGGAATGAGACATTTCAGGCACTGAGAAAACAGCAGAAGGGCGGGAAACCGCCCTTTTTTGTTTGTGCTTTTTCAGATTTAAGTAATTCTTTATACAGACTTAAAAGAAATGAAATAAATTGTGTTGAATAAAAAAAGGAATAAATGTATAATAAGTAACATTGATAATTATGTACTTTTTTAGAAAAGCAGAGTGAATACCATAAAAGGATGATGAATTTTGGCCAGAAAGAGGAAAAGAAAGGGCGGGCTTTTAAAAATTGTTGTTCCCGTAATTCTGATATTGATAGTCATGTTTGCGTTTTACAAAATAGGACTGTCTTTGTTTGCGGGGAGTGACAGCCTGGATGATGTGGATACTTCCAAGCTGACGGGAGAGGTGGTTTCCGTCAATATACCGGAGGGAGCTTCTACGAAGGACATTGCAGAGATATTAAAGGAAGAGGGTCTTATCAAAAACGCGACAGTTTTCCGTTTAAGAAGTAAAATAAACGGTTTCGACGGCACTTACAAGCATGGTGTACATGAAATACAGGTAGGGCTTGATGACGATGCGATTATGCTTGTGCTTCAAAAGGGAGCTTTGGACGCCGACCAGACGAAGGTGACCATACCGGAGGGCTATACGGCGTATCAGATAGCGGCGTTAATGGAGGAAAAGGGTATTGTAACGGCTGACGCCTTTATAGCTGCTGTCAACAGTACGGATTACGATTATGATTTTATCCAAAATCTGCCGCAGAGAAAATACCAGCTGGACGGATACCTGTTTCCGGACACCTACTATTTAAAGGAAGGTATCACGGCGGAGGAAATTGTGGACAAAATGCTGGCGCGCTTTAACGACGTATACAGCAGGTTCAAGGGAGAAATCGACGGCTCCGGTAAATCTTTGGATGAGATTATTACGGTAGCCTCTATTGTTGAGGCGGAAATAAAGGTGCCCGAGGAGAGACCTCGTGCCGCCGGCGTCATTTATAACAGACTGGAGGATGGGATGCCTCTCCAGATGTGTTCCACGGTTCTCTATTCTTTGGAAATCAGAAGAGAAAACCTGACGCTTGACGATTTGGAAGTGGATTCTCCTTATAATACCTATAAGAATTCAGGGCTTCCGTCTGGGCCAATCTCTAACCCCGGTGAGGCGGCGATAGAGGCGGCGGTACATCCTGAGGATAACAAATATTTGTATTTTGTGTTAAAAGCGGATGCGGATGGGGAGCATGTATTTACGGAAACCTATGATGAATTTTTGAAAGCCAAGGAAAAATATAAACAGCAGTTTTAATATGGCTGAGAAAATTGTGTGAAGAAAGCAAAAAAGTGTAAGCTTGCAAGCAGGGAACACATATAAATCGCTCAGATGAAAGTAGAGCTGATAGGTTGATGTGAGACGGGGATTATCGGTTTATTGCTTTT
The DNA here is from genome assembly GCA_019422105.1 of Bacillota bacterium. Lineage (GTDB taxonomy): Bacteria > Bacillota > Clostridia > Lachnospirales > Anaerotignaceae > JAHZDZ01. The sequence goes on from JAHZDZ010000003.1 coordinate 214,257, forward strand.
CGGGTGTGAGCAATAAAAAATAGCCGCAGGGTGGATATTTTTACGGATGAAATGGATTTTTATTTCATCCGTTTCCCAAAGTGTCGTTTTTTATTGCGAGGCAATAAAAAACAACCGCAAGGTGGCTATTTTTACGGATGGAATTGTTTTTTATTTCATCCGTTTCCCAAAGTATCGTTTTTATAGCGAGGCAATAAAAACCAGCCGCAGGGTGGATATTTTTACGGATGGAATTGTTTTTTATTTCATCCGTTTCCCAAAGTGTCGTTTTTTATTGCGAGGCAATAAAAACCAGCCGCAGGGTGGCTATTTTACAGATGGAATTGTTTTTTATTTCATCCGTTTCCCAAAGTGTCGTTTTTATTGCGAGGCAATAAAAACCAGCCGCAAGGTGGCTATTTTTACGGATGGAATGGGTTTTCAGTCGGCCGCCGGCGGCAAAATTAATGATTGGCGGTTTTCGGACAATTTTTGCCACTTATGTTTATTGTGTTAACAGTAAAAATGATGCAGAAACTATTTTCTCTGTGTTTGATAGAATAAAATATTGGTATGGGAAAGGTGCAGCAGTGCAAAGCCTTTTACCCGAACAAAATGTAAGGAGCAGCTTAATGAACTATGTAACGGAAGATTATATGAATAGCTATTTGAGAACAGTGCAGCCCTGGTTTGACGGTGTGCTCGGCGAGATACAAAGGGAAGCGTGGGAGGCTAAGGTACCCATTATCCCGCAGGAAACGGCAAGATTTTTGAGTGTACTGCTCTCCATGAAAAAACCAAAGCATATTTTAGAAATCGGTACTGCTGTCGGTTTTTCCGCAGGGCTTATGTGCCGGTATCTGGAGGAGGGCGGCAGTGTGACAACCATTGACCGATTTGAGGTCATGCTGAAGGATGCCCGTGTTAATATCAAACGTATGGGCTTGGAGGACACCATTACAATACTGGAGGGAGATGCGGCAGACATCCTTCCCACATTGACAGGCCCTTATGACGTAATTTTTATGGACGCGGCGAAGGGACAGTACAGTCAGTTTCTGCCTCATTGTCTGAGACTTATGCCCGTTGGAGGGATACTTATAGCCGATGATGTATTGCAGGGCGGAGATATTGCCCGTTCTCGCTTCAGTGTACCCAGGCGGCAGAGGACGATTCATAAGAGGCTTCGGAATTTCTTATGGGATATTTCACACAATGACTGTCTGGAATCTTCTATTATCCCCATTGGGGACGGTTTAGCGCTGTGCTATAAGAAAAAAGAATATGCGGCAAAGCAGGAGGGAGAGAGGGAAGATGACAACAGGGAATAAGCCGGAGCTGCTTGCACCGGCAGGAGATTTGGAAAAGCTGAAAATTGCGGTGCTCTATGGAGCAGATGCTGTATATATGGGCGGGGAGGCTTATGGACTCCGTGCAAAGGCAAAAAATTTTGACCACGACACCATGAAGGAGGGAATTGAATTTGCTCATGACCATGGTGCGAAGGTTTATGTGACAGCCAATATCTACGCCCATAATCATGATTTTGAGGGGATGGCGGATTATTTCAGAGAAGTGGAGGCCTTGGGTGCGGATGCTCTTTTGGTTTCTGATTTGGGCGTGTTTTCTGTTGCGAGGGAAGCTGTGCCTAATATGGAGATTCATATTTCAACACAGGCAAATAACACAAATTATCAGAGCGCTAAAATGTGGTATCGTCTGGGAGCGAAAAGGGTTGTCGTTGCCAGGGAGCTGTCCATAAAGGAAATCAGAGAAATGCGGGATAATATACCGGATGATATGGATATTGAGGCTTTTGTTCATGGGGCAATGTGTATTTCCTATTCCGGCAGATGCCTTTTAAGCAATTATTTAAGCGGGAGGGACGCCAACAAGGGGGCGTGTTCTCATCCCTGCCGCTGGAAATATTACTTGATGGAGGAGACAAGACCGGGCGAATATATGCCGGTAGAGGAAAATGAGAGAGGAACCTACATCTATAACTCCAAGGATTTATGCATGCTTGGTCATGTACCGGACTTGATAGAAGCTGGAGTCACAAGCTTTAAGATTGAGGGAAGGATGAAAACACCCTTTTATGTAGGTACAGTGGTAAAGGCATACAGGCAGGCTATTGATGATTATTTTAACGACAAGGCTTTGTATGAAAAAAGAATTCCCTATTATATGGAGGAGGTCTCAAAAGCCAGCCACAGGGATTATACCACGGCTTTTTATTTCGGAAAGCCGGGTGGAAATGAGCAGGTTTATACCAATAACACCTATATCAGAAATTATGATTTTATAGGTATGGCTATGGAGGACAGCGATGAAGAGGGAATTGCTGTTGTCATGCAGAGAAATAAGTTTGAGGTGGGAGAAGAGATTGAGGTTATGCCCGCAAAGGGTGAATCCTTTTCTATGACAGTGAATCATATATGGAATGAGGATGGAGAGGAAATACAATCTGCGCCCCATCCACAGCAGATTTTGAAGCTGCGGTTTCCTCGTCCTGTAAAAAAATTTGATATGCTGAGAAAAGCAGTAAAAGCAGAAGCTTAATGGTTTTGAGGCAATGGAAAAAGTGATAAAAACAGTAGAATGTTTTTATCACTTTTTTGTTATAGAAATAGATTATTGTTTTGTTTACTCTAAATATGTTTTCGCGTAAAAAAATCTTTGATTGGCAGATTTACCCGCCTCTATAGGCGGATGTACTTACTTATCTTACTTATGATGTTCAGTAGGGAAAATACTTAAGATGCCGGTTGCGAATCGTTTTAGTTGACTCAATCATCGCCGCTTAGCAGGTTATTGGCATAGGTGTGAAGAGAATCCTCACTTAATACGTTGTCTCCGCGTTCTTTTATGGTACTTCTGACATAGTCGGGAAGAGAATTATAAAACTGCTTCGCTTCCTGGCAGTTTTCAAGCATGTCTGTTAAATCTTTATATTTTTTTTGCACGTTATCACCTCCGCTGTTATGTTTGGCAAAAGGATGAGGAAACATACATGAAAGAGAATGGTTGTTTTCCAATTTTTAATCCGCAAGACTCGAGAAAATGGTTCCATTTATTTGTTTTGATCTCTTCGAAAAACAGCATGTTCTGTATTTACAGTTCCTGAAACATAGACTGTACAAAATGCTGCATTTGACGTTTCGAGCGTACGGAATGGGTCATTTCAATAATCTGCCTCTGCTTCGCTTCCGAAAGAGAGGCAAAATACTGCATGGCATCTATATTTTCTGCCATAGCCATTCCAAGTCCTATCGGTATTTCTCTGCTTTGAAGTATATTATTCATATTTATCACCTCATTTATAGTATGGGCCGAAGACCTTTTTTTACACTGTACAAATAAGGCAGCAGTTTATTTTTGGGGGTTTAAATTGCAAAATATGTTAAGGATATCAGAGTAAAAATTAGGTCTTTTTTGAATAAAAAAACGGCGGAGAAAATAGATGGCAGCAAGGGAACCAATCAGACAGACGATAATGTCTAGCATGGTATCATTTACGCCGGTAGTCAAAGCCCTCTGAGGGTCGGTGTGAAGGAGAAGGTTTAAAATATACTCATAAATTTCCCAAACAGCCGCTACAGTTATGGAAAAACAGACGGAAAAAAAAGACAGCAATTTATAATCGGAGGCTTCCACTATTCTGTCTGTTTTCAATACATAGTAAAGGCAGCTTCCCAAAAGGGTAAAGACAAGGCCGGATACCATGTGTACAAATTTATCCCAGAAGGGGATTCTGGCGTAACCGTTAAACATCATTCCTATGACAAATGCCAGAACCAGAAAAATATAATACAGAAAACTGATTGCATAGATTTTCTTAAGCTCCAGCAGTTTATAGATGAGACTGGGTACAAAAAGAAGGAGAATTGCCGTCAGTGATAACAGGACATAGTAGAGTGTTGAAAAAAAGAAATTATATATTGCCATACAAAGGCAGAATACAATAGAAATCGGAATAAAAATTTTACAATAATTTCTGTAGTTGTCATTTAAATCAATCATATATAACACCCTGCCTTCGTCATTAAAATAATTTTTTGTACCTGCTTTGCTATAGTATACGCAGTTTTACAGGAAAGTCCTGCTAAAGAAAATGGAAGAAAAACAAAGGGCTGCAATCAGGACACGGTTAAATGTGAGCATGCAGCGTGGGGCTTTTGTAAATAAAGTTTTGGCAGGCAAATAAAAAAGGTCCCGGCAGGTTTTTTGCCGTCAGGGCCTTTTTACCTTCTCTATATTTATAAATCACCGCAGCATTTTTCTCTGTTTTCCAAAAGGGAAACCGCAAGACAAAATTCTTCATAAGTTGTCAGCTTTATGCTGGAACGGTTTAATTCCTCTTTTATTGACTCTGGCAGAGTCTCAAAGCATAATTTTAAGTCGCTGCTTATTTCCGCCATACTGTCACCTCTATTGGCTGTAATATTCATTTATATAGTGAAATGCCTGCTGGGCGGCAACAGCGCCGTCAGCCGCAGCCGTTATAATCTGTCGCAGCTGCTTGGAACGGCTGTCTCCTGCAGCGAAAACACCAGCCAGGTTTGTTTTGCAGTCCTCTCCCGCAATATAATATCCCTGTTCATCCAATGAAATTTCAGAGGCGAACAGGCTGTTGTCAGGCATAAGACCTATAGCAATAAAAGCGGCATCTGCTGCAAGATCATAGGGCTCCTTTCCTTTTTGGGAAATTGTGATGGCCTTTACTTTTTGTTCTCCTTTGATTTCAGTAACCTGTGCATCAAACAGAATTTCAATATTTTTTTTGGTGTTAATGGCCTTTTCCAGTGCTTTTTCACCGCGGAAAGCGTTCCGTCGGTGTATTAAGTAAACCTTTTTGCAGATATTGGACAGATACAGGGCGTCTTCCAAAGCTGTATTGCCGCCGCCCACTACTGCTGTGACCTTATCCTTGAAAAAAGCCCCGTCGCAGGTTGCGCAGTAAGAAACACCCCGTCCGGCAAATTCTTCTTCTCCCGGGCAGCCTAATTTCCTTCTTTTTACCCCGTTTGCAAGTATGACTGCCTTTGCTTCACAGGTATTGTTATCGGTGCGAATTATTTTGGGAGTTTTGGAAAGCTCTGCGCCTGAAACTGTTTCAAAGGCTATCTCAACACCCTGGGCAACAGCCTGATTGTAAATGTTAGTTGCCAGCTCCACGCCTGTTATCTTTTCGATGGCGGGATAATTTTCCACTTCGCTTGTTTCCGCTATCTGTCCGCCGTAGAAGTTTTTTTCAAATACCTTTACGGTTAGTCCTGCTCTGACGGCATAAATGGCGGAGGTTAACCCTGCGGCGCCGGCACCTATTATAATAATGTCTGTCATAGTATCACCTCTTAGACTTTAGTATATCGCAGCTCAAAAAGTTTATACCGCATCTTATGTGAAAGGATGGGGAGAAAAAATGAAAAAAATTCAATTATATAATCTGTATTCTATGAAAATTTATTCTGATAAACATTACCGGCACCTGCCATAGATAAAATAAAAATCCGCAAAGCGGTTTTGATTATGAACTGCTGCTGCGGATAATCATAGAGTATTAGAGTTTTGTTTACCTGTAAACAGGGATATTAATTTTTTACAGAGAGGAAAGGATTTTTTTGAAAATATGGTAATGTACCTGTTCATCAGAGGCCAGCTTCAAAAGTATTTCTGATACATATTTGTCCTTAATTATTCTTGCGTGGCTGTGATACATGTGAAAAGCATTTTCTTCTCCCAGCATATTCAGCTGAAGTGTTTTTTTGAAGTCCTTTTCATAGACAATAAAATTACCGTTCCATGCCGAGCAGGAATCGTTGGGAATGCCTTGACACTTTGGATTACCGCCAAGGAGTGTAATCAGCTGCCCCAATATATCCAGATGATGCATTTCCACTTCGGCAATTTTTAAAATAAGATTTTTAAAATCGCCTTTTTCATTTTGGAATATCCAATTTTCATAAATGTATTGATAAATAGCTGTCATTTCACTGCCTGAGGAGGCCATGTCCTCCATAAGCAATGAGGCGTAATCTGTATTTTTTCTTTCCACGCGAATCTGCGGGTAGGGAAAAGGGGACGTGACCTTTATCGAGGATTGTTTTTGCTCCATTTTTTTCACTCCGTGTTTTCTTTTACAATTAATATATTGAGCATGAGCTGGGAATATGAGTAGGGCCGTATTTTACCGGCCATGAAATTTAATTCAATATGGTATCGTATTTTTTATTCCTATGGCATTGTGGTAACGGATTGGCTTCAAAAGTTGTTCAATCCGCAAAAATAGCCACACTGTTGCCAATTTATTGCTGGCGCAATAAAAATGACAGAGAGGAAACGGTCAGTATTGCTGCGGTTATTGGAATGAAATTCGTTCAATCGGTAAATAATGTTTGTATAAAAGAATTCCAGGAGGTTTTGAATAATGGATTTATCCGCACTCTTTAAAATAACATATGGTCTTTTTATAGTAGGCGTAGAGCATAATAACAAGTTGAACGGCTGTGTTATCAATACAGCCTCACAGGTGACAGCAGAGCCTCCCAGGGTGATAGTCACCATGCAGAAGGATACCCTCACAGCAGAGATGATAAATCAGAAAAAAAGCATGTCCTTATCGGTACTTTCTCATGCGTGTACAATGGATATGATAACAAAATTTGGTTACCATTCCGGCAGGGATACCGATAAATTTAAGGATATTGATTTTAAGAGAGATGAACAGGGAAATCCATATATTCCCTCAGTTTCAAATGCTGTTGTTAACCTTAAGGTGGAGAGAACAGAGGATGTGGATACACACTGGCTTTTTATCTGTTCGGTTGAGGATACCTTTCGCACCGGAAACGAGCCGAGCCTGACCTATGATGATTATCGAAAATTAAAGGACGGAAAGGGCAATTCCTCCAAATTGGAAGAGGAGAAGGAAGCTCCTGTCAAATATATTTGTACCGTCTGTCATTATGTCTATGACGGTGACGTTCCTTTTGAAGATCTTCCTGATGATTATATCTGCCCTATCTGCAAGGTGCCAAAATCGAAATTTGTTCCGTTAAACGAATAATACACAGTAAAAAAGGCCATGTAATATGGCCTTTTTTGTTATATCAGGATCGAATGACACCGGCGGCGCGCAAAGATGCCAAAAGGCTGTTCACGGTACTGATAACAGTTGCCAGTTCAGCTCCCGCTGCAATATCCGCTACAGCTGCGCCTGGCGTGAGCGTGCCGGCAGGTCCCGTAGGTCCGGTGGGGCCGGTAGCGCCTGTGATACCGGTGGCTCCGGTAGCGCCTCTTGGTATGATAAAGTCAAGCTGATGGTTAGGAGCGCCTGTATCGTTGACGGAAGCCTGTGTGCCGGGTTCTGCGGTTGTTGTGCTTCTGACTGCCAGGGTCTGTGTACCGCCAGTGGCTCCGGTGGGACCGGTAGCGCCTGTAGCACCTGTTATACCGGTAGGCCCGGTAGGACCTGTAGGCCCCGTAGGTCCGGTTACGCCTGCAATACCGGTGGCACCCGTAATACCAGTAGGTCCGGTAGGCCCTGTAATGCCGGTAGGCCCTGTGGGACCTGTTAAGCCAGTAGGTCCGGTAGGCCCTGTAGGTCCAGTTAAACCAGTAGGTCCAGTAGGACCTGTTACACCGTTAATACCGTTTGCTCCTGTTGCTCCAGTAGGGCCGGGGATACCCTGAAGACCCTGAACGCCCTGTGGACCTGTAGGTCCGATAGGACCCGTAGGACCCTGTATACCCATAGGACCGGTGGGACCCGGACGACCTGGTGCACCGGGAATACCGGGAATGCCCTGAGGACCGGTAGGGCCTGTTGGACCTATAATGGCAGAGGGGCAGCAACTGTTACAACTTGGATGGCAGCCGTTACCGGGAAACATACCGCCGTTACCGGGAAAAGAGCCGTTTCCTGAGCAGGAACCGTTACCGGGGAAGGCGCCGTTTCCACACTGGTCACACGGGTAAGCAGGTTGAACAGGAAACATATTATCATTATTACAATTAAAATTAATCATGTGCAAGACCTCCAATTTTTTTGTTTGGACTTACCTCGTCCTATAATTAGTTTATGAGAAAGGTTAATATTGGTGCTTGTTAGATAAAAATTATAGGCTGTAAGCGAATCGCCGTACAAAAAATAGCATAAAACGGAAAGAACCTGCGTATTTGGCTGGTAATACCAGTTGAGCCGTGTATTTACAAAAAATGTAGACCTTATTTGAATGATGTTTCAAAGGGTGCAGGACAAAGTTATTTTACTGTCTGTTCTCCTGCTGCTTTCAGTTTCTTTCTGATGGACTGCAAATAATATGTTTCTTGATGCTCTGTGAAAACCGCTGTCACAGACTACAGCCCATGATTCTTTTAACGCCTGATTCATATACTGCTGCAATCAGTTTCAATGCCTTTACAAAGAGACAGTACCGTTTCTGGCAGTAATATTGTGATTGAATAAATGCTTATCCTCTGCTTTTTCTCAACATCTGCTCATGCATAATAGTCATAAGAATTAATATCCCAAGCAGATACAGCGGCAGTAATGCCGCATGGACATAGCTTGTAATTAGACCAAAAAGAGACGGCATGAAACAGGATCCTACATAAGCGCTGGCCATCTGTACCCCAATAACAGCCTGTGATTTATCAGCGCCAAAGTGCTCGGGAGTAGAATGAATAACGGAGGGGTAGATTGGTGCACAGCCAAGGCCGACCAAAATTATCCCCATCAGCGGGGTATACCCATTATATGGAAGCAGCAAGGCTATGATACCAAGCAGAATCATGCCCTGTCCCAGCCGTACCATTTCCGCATCCCCCAATTTCATGGTGAAAAATCCGCTTAAGCCTCTGCCTACAGTGATTCCGACAAAAAATAGCCCGGCGAATCCGGCCGCCGTTTCTGGCGAAATGCCTTTGTGTAAAACGAAATAACTGCTTGCCCATAAACCCGCTGTTTGCTCCAAAGCGCAATAACAAAAAAATGTTGCCATTACTTCTTTTGCCCCGGGAAGCTCTATTATCTGACGCAGGGAGAGGGCCTTATCCGCTGTGGAGTGCTGTTCTTTTTTATAGACGGTTCTGTTTTTCCAAAGCGGCAGACTAAACAGCAAAATGACGGTTAGTACAATTTGCAGAATCGCAATATACCGATACCCCATATTCCAGCTTTGGCCGCTTGTCAATACATAGCTCATGACGGATGGCCCCAGGGACGCACCAACTCCCCACATACAATGAAGCCAGCTCATATGACGGCTTTTGTAGTGCAGTGCAACATAATTGTTGAGGGCCGCGTCAACACTGCCTGCACCAAGACCGTAAGGGACTGCCCAAAGACAGAGCAGCCAGAAAAAATGGCTGAGCGAAAAGCCCAGTAATGCCAGGGCAGTCATGAAAACGCTGATTACCGTCACCTTTCCCGTGCCTAGTTTTTGCGTTAGCCTGTCGCTTAATAGACTGGAAATAATGGTTCCAAGGGCGATTATCATGGAAATGATACCGGCATAAGAAATTGCTACACCAAATTCACCGTACATTGATGGCCAGGCCGAGCCGAGAAGGGCGTCCGGTAAGCCAAGGCTGATAAAGGACAGGTAAATAACCGCTAAGAGTAATTGAATCATATCTTTTCCTCCTGAATATGTTTTCTGTTATAAGAATACCGTCCAGAGCAGCTTGATTCAATTTGATTTTAGACGTATACTATAACAAAAACGACCAAAGGCAGGTGTAAGCATGGGACTGCAAAAATGTGGATTAAACTTAAACCGGAAACAGAGAGAGCTGCAACCTCACGGTACGATTGCCTTTCCCTGCGCCGGATATTCGGAGCTGCACACAAACAAACCGGAAGATGTGATTCCTTGGCATTGGCATGAGGAATTAGAAATAGTATATATTAAAAACGGGGAATTGAGACTGCAAATACCGGCAGTTACTTTTGACCTGAAAAAGGGGGACTGTATTGTAATAAATTCCAGTATCCTGCATTATGGTTATACTGCGGCCTGCTGTGAGTTATGCTCACTGGTTTTTAGTCCAATGCTGATAGCGGGTACCAGCGACTCTGTTTTTACAAAAAAGTATCTCTCTCCTCTTATTTCCTGTCCGTCCTTTCATGCGTTTTTATTAACCGATGGCAATAATCGGAAAGAGATTGGAGATTTTATTAATGCTTTTGAAGCTTTGGCCTGCGATGCTGACGGAATGGAGTTTACAGTTAGAGAAAGCCTGTCTCATATTTGCTTTTTTTTGTATCAGCAGTTTGAAAAAAATATGGGCATTTTAGAGAAGCATTTGGATTTGGATAACCTGCGTATGAGAAAGATGCTGGATTATATCCATGAGAATTTTGCCGAGAATATTACTTTGGCACAGATAGCGAAAGAAGCCGATATTGGAGAAAGGGAGTGCCTTCGCTGTTTTAAAAGGACAATACAAACCTCACCTATGCAATATTTAGTGAAATATAAGATTTTGCAGAGCGCGGCGCTGCTTTTACAAAATCCTTCCCACAGTATATCTGAAATTGCAATGCAGTGCGGTTTTGACAGTCCGAGTAATTTTTCAAAAATGTTCAGACGTTTTTATGCCTGTACGCCAAAGGAATATAAAAACCGCCATAGAAACGCTGAGGAAGGTCTTCTGTGAATGATGCTCCTTTTGCTGTCATAAGGACAGAACTTTTATAGATTATCCGATGCAAAGCCAGAACGGGAAGAAATGCCTTGACGCTTGATTTTCATGAGGTTTGCGCAAAGGAATCGGTTTGAAATCTTTCACTGCAAAACCATTCCCTTTTGCCAGAGCAGATGCAGTATTGCCTCAGCTTTGACAAAAGGAGTGGTATCAGTGGCAGATATGGAGGAATGTACATGAATGCCTATCAGCGGCAATAAAACAGCGCATATCCGTAGCAAGGTTTTATTTTATATTACAGGTTATATTAAAATTTGAATCTCGTAAGGTGTATTGATATATTCCTTTAAATTGTCTTCATATTCGCACGCCATAACATAACGCGGCGTAACCTCCAATTTTTTAAAATAATTGTTCAGACTTATTACGTTTCCGAAATCTCCGGCCAGAATTTTTGCTCTGAAACAAAGATATTCGCCTTCCGGCATTACAATGATATTATCACTTTGAAAATTTGGCCTTTCCTTTATTTTCATCGTTACATAAAGGGGATAAAATTCTCTTTTTATCAGACTGTTATAATCAAGGATATAATTCCATTGCCTTAGGTATTTTAAATTTTTGAAATTTTCCTGGCTTTTTAATTTGGAAAGACGTAATTCGTTGTCTGATATTGTCTCGCCTTCAAAACATGGCACCGCGGCAAAATACCTTTCCTCCATTTTGATGGAATAGAAATCGGAGGAGGGCTTTACCGTGTCCATATATTCAAAATAATCGATATACCAGTCTATATCTTTTATCTTTTCACGGCTTTTTTTGATTGCTTCTTCATATTCTTTCCTTTGCTTTTTCAGATAGGGGAGCAGTTTTGTGACACTTCCGCTTTTGATGATCTCTTTAATTTCTGATAAAGGGAGGCCAATATTTTTCAAATACCTGATTCTGTCTATGTAGTGAAACTGATTCAGCGAGTAATATCGATAACCGGTTTGAGAATCGACAAGCTCAGGGTGAATCAGCCCAATTTCATCATAGTATCTCAGGGTTGAAGCGGTTGTGTTTAACAGACTGGCGGTTTCACCAACTGTAAAGTATGTTTTCATCGGATTTCACTCCTTTTATTACGAACTGCATAAAAAATATTGGAACCTCTCAAACGTATCTCTTTTTGGAAAGCAAAAAATGACGAAATGAAACGAAGGAAACGGATTGAATAGAGAAACGATTACAATTCAATCCGTAAAAATAGCCACGCTGCTATTCTTTATTGCTGCGCAATAAAACAAAAATAGAGGAAACGGATTGAATAGAGAAACGATTACAATTCAATCCGTAAAA
>JAHZDZ010000003.1:226329-301093 GCA_019422105.1 Bacillota bacterium
ATTCAATCCGTAAAAATAGCCACGCTGCTATTCTTTATTGCTGCGCAATAAAGCAAAAATAGAGGAAACGGATTGAATAGAGAAACGATTACGATTCAATCCGTAAAAATAGCCACGCTGCGGCTATTTTTTATTATGAAGGATATTTCAGGTATGTCAATAGCAATTATGCGTAAAAGTCTGTTGTTAAAATGATTTCACGAAACCTATTGACCTTCAAGTTACCTTAAGGTTTAGAATTGATTTAACAAATAAATTTTCCTGCGCAGGATAGATTTGTTGAATTGTTTAATAGTCTTAGGCTTGATTACTACGCAGTCATGGCGTTTACAGTGCCGCACAATAGGTTACATCCGCAAAGAATATACATTGAATAGAAAATGAAAACATTTTTATTCTAAATATTAAGGAGGAATGACAATGAGTCTTAACACAGATCTGTTACACGCACATCAAATACATGCACGTTTATCGGGAAAACATTCTCCGCAGGCAGTATCGCATGTCAGTCCTATTTATCAAACCTCAACGTATGTGTTGGATGATTTTGATACGGCAGTTTACTTAAATCAGCATTTGGATGAAGGATTTGTATATACGAGGCTTGGCGGACCAAATGCAGATGAATTGGAAAAGAAAATTGCACTTTTAGAGCATGCGCAATCTGTTCTGGCTTTGGCCTCGGGCATGGGGGCTATTTCCGCTGCCGTGATGAGTGTTGTAAAAGCGGGTGACCATATTGTTTTCGGTGATGTCATTTATGGCTGTGCTCATACGTTTTTTACGCAGGTTTTGACACGGCTTGGCATTACATTTACAAGAGTGGATACGGCAAACCCCAAAGCAGTGGAGGAAGCCATTCGGCCAAATACCAGTCTGGTCTATGTGGAGACGCCCGCAAACCCTACGCTGAAGGTAAGTGATATTAAAGCAATCGGTGACATTGTGCATTCCCATAATGGTATAGCATTTATTGTTGACAGCACATTTGCTTCCCCTTATGTTCAAAATCCATTGGATTTGGGTGCGGATTTGGTAGTGCACAGTGCAACAAAATACCTGTGCGGGCATGGAAATGTAACCGCAGGTGTAATTGCGGGAGATAAAGAGAGGATAGATTTTTGCCGTCTGCCCTATTTACAGTGTTTTGGCGCTGTACTGGACCCGTTTGCCGCATGGCAGCTGGTACAGGGAATGAAAACCTTTGGGGTGCGTATGGAGCGCCACTGTGAAAACGCAATGAAGGTTGCGAAGTTTTTGGAAAAGCATCCTAAAATAGACAATGTGTATTATCCGGGTCTTGAGAGTCATCCGACACATGATATTGCCAAAAGACAGATGCACAATGGTTTCGGTGCCATGATGAGTGCTGATATAAAGGGAGGTATTGATTCTGTGAGGACAGTTATGAATAATTTAAAATTATTCAGCCTTGCTACCAGTCTTGGCAATGTGGATTCCCTGATACAGCATTCCCCAACAATGAGCCATTTTGGTATGACGCCTGAGGAAAGATATGCCGCATGTATCTTTGACGGTCAAGTCAGACTTTCTATTGGCATTGAGGAGGCTGATGATTTGATTGCTGATTTGGATCAGGCGCTTTCCCTCATTTAATTTGCATGCAGAAGAGAAAATAATGCTTGCAGCAGTAAGAAAAAGAGATTTGATGTATTTAGTGAACGTGTGTAGGTGCCATAAAAAATATGCTTATTTCAAAAAGAAACAGGTCTTCGGACCTGTTTCTTTTGTTTTATTAAAAAAGAGGAGAAAACTGTTTCGACGTGCAGATATAGGAATCTGCCGCAGACAGATGGATCATGTTGTTTTTTGTTTCGCATGTGTGAAATGTAATTGGCACGGTTAAGTATATTTTTCAGGGAAGGATTGTTTTTATGACTGGAGGATACTGACTGAGTCAGGAGTTGCGGCTTAAACTAAGCGGAAAGGCTGATGTAAAGAGAATTGATACTTTCCTGTTCGGACAATGCTGCCGCTGTGCGTTCTGATTTACCCGGAGATCCTTTTGCAGCATACGGTACATGCTTGGCTGCATAAAGTGATAAAAAAGCCGGTAAAGAGGTGCGGCAGATGATTACAAGGGAACAGCTGGAGAAAATGAAATATAGAAGCATCGAGGAGATAGACAGGTCTGAGCTGGTAGATATTCAGAATATCAAAATTGATACACAATTGCCTTCAGACATTCGAATGCTTCAATATTTGGAACAGATTAAAAATCCCTACTGCTTTTTATGCGGAGATACCCCTGTCAGGATTAGCTTTCAGGAGGAGGGGAAGGAGTTGGATGATTTATTAAAGCATTATTTTATAAGGTGAAGGTGAAGGAAGTAAGGCGGAAGAAAAAATGGAGAGAAAGAGGGAAGGACTATGCCGCTGGCATCACAATAATGCATATATTCCGTCAAAGGCGGTGCATATGCGTTAATACTATATGAGGTTAAATCGTTTTCGGCAGTTTATATAATATTATGCGCGTAATGCTGAAAGGCTCCGTTATTGTTGCCGTCAGGATTTCACTGGTATGTTGAGCCTTGCATATGCCGGTTGCCTTGCTCGTCTGTTCCCTTCCTTATAAAAGCAGAGCAATTATGGAGAGGCTTTTATTTCTGTTTCAATCGCTGTTACAATATCACTCATATTTACATCAAGGGCGCGGCTTATCCTGTAAAGCGTTTCAAGTGTCGGCTTGCGTTCGCCGCGCTCTATTGCGCTTAGATGTGTTCTGCCTATATCCGAGAGGCCGCTTAGCACCTCTTGCGTTAAGCCCTTGTTTTCTCGAAATCTTGCTATTACTTTCCCAACAATTACTGGATTTAACTGCATATCACCCATTTTGTCCACCTCATATAAAGAGTGTATCCAAAATCAAGCAGCTTATTGAATACATATGTTGTCAAATGAACACTTATGTGTTATAATAATTGCTATTATTACTATATTTTGTGGTGTTGTTGAAAATAATGTCGATGAACCAAGGGGAGGAGTTGCAGCATGAAAGGTTTATTTTCAATTTTCAAAAAATCAGAATCCCCTGATAAGCAGGAGAAAGAGGAGAACAAGGAAGGATTTACGTTGCCATTGGCGCTGGAATTTCGCAATGCCTGTATCGATGCAGGTATCAATGATATTAACTCTGACCTCTTTCGTAAGAAAGTAAAATTAATTGCAGAAAATAATCCGAAGTTTGCATTCTCAGTACAAGACGATTTATATCTGAATATGTTTGAAGCGGCAGAGGCCGAAGCAAAACGACAAGAGAAAGAAAGAGAAATAAAGCTTGAAGGTGAACAGAGGAGAGTAGCTGAACTGACAGAAAAGGATAAACGCGTTGACGCTCTGACAGGTATTTTGGATTCACTTCAATTAGTGGATGATTACCGTATGGCTGTTCTTAATAATAACGTTGCAATGCAAAATTCGCTGAGAGAGAAAGAACGCAATGTAGGCATGGCATCCATCATAGGAAGTGCAATCGGCGGCTTGTCTGTCGGAATAGCCCTTACGGCTGATGCAATTGATAAAAATGCCGGAATTCGCCAACGCAACGCGGCGAGAAACACAATGTTTGATAAGGAATTAATGTATGATCATTTGGATTTTGTCACCAGAAAATCCAAATTGAAGAAGCTTATTGAGGATGCAAAAATCAAAGTTTCCAATACCGATATTTCAAAAGAAGAATTATTTGAAGCAATTGAATTTGGAAACGGTGATGATTTGCGCAGCGGAACCTTCGATAATAAAAGGGCCGTAAAGGCAGCATATTCATGGGGTAATTCGCTGAATATTCTTACATGTGCCCGCTTAAAACGCAGACTTGAGGTTGCGGGCGGAATAGAAGGCGTGCTGGATGGTGTAATAAAAGCTTTGATTTATGACGGTGAAGTGATGATAGGGGAAGCCTATTTGCAGCTTCCAATAATGGGAATGAATTATGATTGGGCGCCGCATGATTGGCGTTATGATATTTTTGGATCATACTTTAAAGAAAAAAATGTTCCGCATGGCAAAAGCGAAAGTGAGATTTTTGAGCTCAGTGGAATATGTGCGTCTGCTCAGATTGAACAGGGCAAAAATTACAGAGTAGAACTTGAACCTTATAAACTTTGGATAATGGAACGGTGACTGATAATAATATGAAAAGAAAGCCTGAAAATTCAGGCTTTCTTTTTGTACAAAAAGCTGTTACATAGGAATTATCCTTTGAGATGACTTAATGGCTTATGATTGTTTAAAAGAGTTATATTGTCCAGCGCAACCTGCCGTTTCTCAGGGGGCAGTGTATAAAACTTATCCATTGATGAGCTTATCACATTCAATGCTTCTCTCTCTTTTGTCGGAAGCTCGTCAAAATTGTTGTTCATATTATCACCTCATTAACAGTATGCCTCAATTTATTAATGACATACAGGTTACGTTTTGGCAAATGCTTTCTCCTGAATAACAGCGGGGAAATCATTAAATTTATGCTGTCTTACAGCGGCGATAAAAGTTAAACAATATTGTTTGTTTTCTCAGGATATAATAAATATTATTGGGCGAGTTCCCAGTTATGATCCTGTAAAAATTTATCAAAGGAATCATCTTTATTTTTATATCCCTGTGTCAATCCTGCATAGTCATAGGCTCCGCTCCAGCTGTTGACATTGGTGGAGCGGTAATAATTGCCATTATAATAAAACAGGAATCCTTTTAACTGATTGGTGCTGTCTACTGTTTGTCTGGAAGTGGCCACAAGCAGATCCTGGGCTTTGCCGTCAAAAAAAACGCGCGCTCCCACCCATACCAGAGGATCATCCTTATTTATTTTATAGAGCCCGTTATCAGGGTTTTCAAATTTACCGAGTATCTCATCAGCCCCAATTTCCAAAAGACCTCCGTTTTCGTTTGCCTTATTGATATAGGCTTCCATGAACTTTTTCTCTTCTTGATTATTGTTTGGCGGTGAAATAAAGCTGTCAATAACCTGGGAGAGAATATCTGTAGCCTCCTCCTCCTTTGACATCCAGTCCTGGCGGCCGCCGGTTCCGCCGCCTCCGCTTCCCGAGCCGTTATGTATACTGCAGGTAAGGCGCACAGAGTCACCTTCTCTTACGACGGTAATTAAACCCTCTGAAGGGCAGAGATCTTCATCCAGATGGTAACCGCTGTCCTTCATAAGAGGCTGTAAATCCTTCCAGCTTTTTCCGTCTGTAATATCAGAGGATACATTGTCATCAGACAGTATTGCCGTTGCCAGTAAAAGCTTTGCGGAGCGCCTGTTGGCGGCGCAGGTAGCCTCTCTTGCTTTTTGAAGATGATTTACAAATATAGGAATGCTTATGGCTACTAACACTGCAACGATTGCTACAACGATAAGAAGCTCTGCGAGGGTAAATCCCTTTTGCGATTTTGACGGTTTCATATTTAGCCTCCAAAAGAGAAAACAGTATAATGTGTATAAAAAAGTTTTGTCAGTATCCGTTATTTATATGCTTTTATAAAAATATACATTATTACCTATTATACAATTTCATTCCATTCATTTCAACAAATATCAGTCACATCCTTTCATGTATTTTTCCAAAATATAAGAATAAAATAACAGGAACAGTAACTGCGGTAATTTAAAAAAGGTGTTGAGAATTATCTATCTATAGCATTTTAGGGCCGTTATTCTGTGTGAAAAGGAAAGAAACGCCACATTGATGCGTAAAATTACAGGATACAAAAGAAAAGTTAAATAGAGCAGGGCGATGTACGGAAAGAGGAAGGACACACAGAAATTATATTGATGAGTTTGTGAAAGCAAATAAAGTAAAAATATTAAATTTTTTTTGAAAAAAGTATTGACTTTTACTGCGCTCTAAATTATAATCATTATTAGTTAATAAATATTAAATATTACATACTAATTCAATTTTAAGGAGGAAATATACTATGAAAAAATTTGTTTGTTCTGTTTGCGGTTATGTACATGAGGGCGATTCCGCTCCTGAAAAATGTCCACAATGTGGTGTTCCTGCCAGCAAGTTTGTTGAAATGAAACAGGATGAGGAACTGGTATACGCTGACGAGCACAGGCTCGGCGTTGCAAAGGGATGCGATCCTGCAATTATTGAGGGACTTGAGGCTAACTTTAACGGAGAATGTACAGAGGTTGGCATGTATCTTGCAATGAGCCGTCAGGCTGACAGGGAAGGATATCCTGAAATTGCGGAAGCATTTAAGAGATATGCTTTTGAGGAGGCTGAACATGCTGCTAAATTTGCAGAGCTTCTGGGCGACTGTGTATGGGATACCAAAACAAATCTTGAGAAACGTATTGTAGCTGAGCACGGCGCTACACAGGGCAAGAAGGATCTGGCAGTTATGGCGAAACAGCAAAACCTTGACGCTATCCATGATACCGTACATGAAATGTGCAAGGACGAGGCCCGTCACGGAAAAGGCTTCCAGGGTCTTTACAACAGATATTTCGCAAAATAATAACACCGTTATTAAAGCATGAATTACATATCTCGGATAAAACGGTGCCGTAGTATGACAAATCCATAAAATTATAAAAATGCAGTTCATTTATTGTAATGAACTGCATTTTTTATTTTTGAAGCAATAAAACACGAGATAAAACGGATTTAATTATTTTAAGACCTTACCCTGCCTGCCAGGTTCTTTTATATTTGCATAAAATTTGTCCGAAACAGGATAATACTCAATTTACCTGTCACAATTCTGTTTTTGATGGAATAGAGATTGAATTTAAGGGATCCTTTGGCTATAATGGTACTACACAAATCGATAAAGAAAGCAGGAAGGCTATGTTAAATTTAAAAAAGGGAAAGCAATATCACGGTTTTCGGCTGGAACGGATAGAGGAAATTCAGGATATTTCCTCTGTGGGCTATTTGTTTAGCCATATCAAAAGCGGCGCAAAGCTTTGTTATATTAAAAATGAAGATCCCAATAAAGTGTTTTTTGCCGCCTTTAAGACACCGCCTCATGATGACTGCGGTACAGCTCATATTTTGGAGCATTCTGTTTTGTGCGGTTCAAGAAAGTACCAGGCTAAGGATCCTTTTAACGAGCTGGCAAAGGGATCGCTGAATACTTATCTGAATGCGCTGACCTACAGCGATAAAACCATGTATCCTGTGGCAAGTCTCAATGACAGGGATTTTGAAAACCTGGAGGATGTGTATCTGGATGCGGTTTTTCATCCCCTTATCTATGATAGGAAAGAAATATTTATGCAGGAAGGCTGGCATCTGGAGCTGGAGGATAAGGACAGCCCGCTGAGAATAAACGGCGTTGTATACAATGAGATGAAGGGCGCATTGTCAGATCCTGAGAGGCTGCTGAACAGCTGTATTGAAAAAAGTCTTTTTCCCAATTCTGTTTACCGCTATGAATCGGGAGGAGATCCCCGGACAATCCCAACTTTAAGCTATGAGGCATTTCTGGATTTTCACAGACAGCTGTACCATCCATCCAACTGCTATTTATATTATTACGGAAATATGGATATTGAAGGACATTTAAAGCATTTGGATGATGAATATCTATCTGCCAGCGACGTTGTTATGATGGGGGACAAAACTTTAATTGATGAGGAAAAGCCTTTTTCGGCGCCGGTATATGCAGAGGAAACCTATCCTGCTGTACAAGGCGACAGCAAAGAGGAAGACTGCTATTTTGCCTATAATACTGTGGTGGGAAGATCTACGGATACCCTGTTAAATCTTTCCTTTGACCTGCTGAGCTATATGCTTTTGGAATCTAATGCTTCTCCTTTGAAAAAAGCGTTGGTGGACAGCGGTATTTCGGATGAAGCAGAGGGGTGGTTTGACTCCTCTACCCTTCAGACAGCTTTCAGTATCGTAGCCAAGCGATGCGATTATGCCAATAAGGACAGATTTAAAAAGGTTGTTTTTGATACGCTGGAAAGAATAGCGGAAAATGGGCTGGACGCTGAGCTTGTGGATTCAAGTCTGAATATTTGGGAGTTTTTGCTGCGGGAGGAGGATTACGGATACCGTCCCAAGGGCCTTGTCTATGGTATGCGTATGATGAAAAGCTGGCTTCATGGCGCTGATCCATTCCCATCCTTCCGGCATTTTGAGCATTTCCGCAAGATAAGAGAATTGTCAAAGAAGGGATACTTTGAAGAGCTAATAAGGAAATGTATTCTGGAAAATCCCCATGCCAGCCTGACAGTAATCATACCGGATGAGAGCAGGCAAAGGAGGGAGGAGGACGAATTTATACAGCGTCTGGAAGACCGAAAGCGGGAAATGAACAGGGAGGAAATAGAGAGAATAATCGAACAGACAAAAAATCTAAAAGAATACCAATCTCGCATTGACCCGCCGGAAATACTGGAGCAGATTCCTCTTTTAAAAACAGAGGAAATAGATGCAAAGCCCGGATTTGATGCAGGAAGGCTTATAGATGTGAAGGGCGCAAAGCTTCTTTATACACCGCTTAAGTCGAATCAGATTACTTACCTGCACCTGCTTTTTGATACGTCAGGAGTGCCGCAGGAGCTGTTATGCTACCTGGGTCTTTTGGAAGAGGTTCTGGGCCGCATTGACACAAAATATGATACCTATGAGAGTCTTGCAAACCGCATCAATAGGATAACAGGCGGAATTGATACGGACGTAAGCATTGCCCATCATCGGCAGGGCAACTATCGGGCTGATTTCATTGTCAGCACCAAAACAATGGATAAAAATGTGACAGAAGCCTTCTGCCTGCTGCGTGAAATTATTTTAGAGAGTGACCTTCGTAAAAAGGAAAGTCTGATGAAAATTGTCAGAGAAACGAAATCCCGCATGGAGGGAAATATGACCTACAATCCCCGTGCCGCGGGTATGAAGCGGTGTATGTCCTATTTGTCGGATGGCCCCAGAATAAAAGAAATTACTTCAGGCATCACCTTCTACCGTTTTTTGAAAAAGCTCAATGAGAATCTGGAAGAAAAAATAGAGGTTATCGCCGCAAATCTGCAAAGAACTGTGGATGCGGTATTCAAAAGGGAAAATTTTTTCATGGCAGTGGCGGGAGAGGAATCCTCTCTGGGTGCGGCAGTGAGAGAAGGAGAGACTTTGGCATCCATGCTGCCGAATGGCCCAAAGGCTTTGCCGCAGCGCTACAGCTTTGATTTTTCCATCCATCAGGAGGGCTTTACCTCTGCCTCCAAGGTGCAGTACAATGTAGCTGCTGCCAGCTTTAAAAAGCTGGGATATGAGTACAGCGGGAGTATGCAGGTGCTGAAGACCATTGTGAATCTGGAGTATCTTTGGAATAAGGTGCGGGTGGAGCTGGGAGCATATGGATGCAGTTTGAATATGCAAAGAAACGGTAATCTCATACTGCATTCTTACAGGGATCCCAATCTGGAAAAAACATTGGACGCCTACAGAAAAATTGGAGATTTTCTTCGTAGTCTTTCTCTGTCTGAGAGGGAAATGGATAAATATATTATAGGAGCCATTAATACAATGGATCGGCCGAGGACCAATGGGGAAAAGGCGGATGAAGCGGTTCTTCGTTATCTTTGCGGTACGGATCCAAAGTTCCTTCAGGAAGAAAGGGACGCCCTGCTCAACGTCACATTGGATGGGGTGAGGGCCTACGCAGAACTTTTTGACAGGGCGGCCGAGGAAGGAAATATTTGTGTTGTTGGAAATGAAGAGACTGTGAGGAAGAACAAAGGACTGTTTCAGAGAACTTCCCCTTTTATTTAACCGATGTTCGGAATTTCGCACCGCTATGCGGAGGATAGTTACTGACGCTGCTCAGTGGGGGACGTAAGTGCCTGAGTAACAAGGCATCGTATGGTGCTGCCGGTAATGAATGGTCCTGATTGAATGCTGTAAGATGCAGATGCCAGCTATATGATGCTTTTAGCTTCTTAATGTGATAAACACCCTTGGATGCAATGCAAAGAAAAAACGCTATGTTTTCATGTAACCCGTCTGTATTGAAAGATACAGACGGTTTTTTCATTACGTAAAAATCGCTTTCAGACGTACAAATTTTTTTATAATGATTGGCAGAAAATAAAAGGGGGGTATCTGTTGGCGTGGGGGTTTTTACAACTGCTTTTTTCATTACAGATAGGGTTTTCTTTTTTTGCAATGAAAAAGGAGAAAAAGAAGGTTGGCAATAAAGGATAAACTATCTATTTTGTCCATAAAATCAGATAAGCTCTCTGATGTGTAAATAAGAAATGATATTATCGCTGTACGGAGGTGTTCTTTTTCTGTCAAAAGTAGTAATTACGAGGAAAGGACGGCGGTGGCTTTTTGCCGTGGTATTGACTTTTACTATGCAATATGTTAAAAATAAAGTGTTGAAAAATGTAATTTTATAACAGATTCCAAGGAATCTGTTTTGCTATTTTAGGCACTGAATTTATTTGTATAGCCGCAAGGCGGAGGAGGAAATAAGAATGGGTCTTGATTACAAGGATGCAGGCGTTGACGTGGAGGCGGGCTACAAGGCGGTTAAATTAATGGGACAGCATGTGAAAAGTACCTTCCGTAAAGAAGTTCTGTCCGATATTGGCGGTTTTGGCGGCCTTTTTTCACTGAAAGGTTTTCAGGACATGGAGGAGCCGGTGCTGATTTCAGGGACGGACGGCGTCGGCACAAAGCTGAAAATCGCTTTTTTGCAGGATAAGCATGATACGGTTGGTATCGACTGTGTGGCTATGTGTGTGAACGATGTTATCTGCAATGGTGCGGAACCTTTGTTTTTCCTTGACTATATTGCCTGCGGCAAAAATGTGCCGGAGCGGATTGCGGAAATCGTGAGCGGCGTTGCGGAGGGCTGCCGTCAGGCGGGCTGTTCATTGGTAGGCGGCGAGACGGCGGAGATGCCGGGGTTCTATCCTGAGAGCGAATATGATATGGCCGGTTTTACCGTTGGTATTGTGGACAGGGCGAAAATCATTGACGGACATGACATTGCGGAGGGTGACGTTATCATCGGCCTGCCCTCAAGCGGCATTCATTCAAACGGTTAT
Source organism: Bacillota bacterium (assembly GCA_019422105.1). Classification (GTDB taxonomy): domain Bacteria; phylum Bacillota; class Clostridia; order Lachnospirales; family Anaerotignaceae; genus JAHZDZ01. Next base: position 237,368 of record JAHZDZ010000003.1, read on the forward strand.
TCCCTTGTCAGAAAAATATTTGAGCCCTTGGAGGAAAGTTTAGGGGAATATGTGGACTCCCTGGGTTCTACCGTTGGAGAGGCCCTTTTGACGCCAACGAAAATATACGTAAAGGAAGTATTGGAAATTATCAAAAACATCCATGTAAAGGGAATCAGCAATATTACAGGCGGCGGGTTTATAGAAAATATTCCAAGATGTATCCCGAAGGGCAAGAAGCTTTGTGCCACAATTAAGGAGGGCACATGGCCGGTTCTTCCTGTTTTTGAATTGATGCAGGAGAAGGGAAAGGTAGAAAGGGCTCACATGTACAATACCTTCAATATGGGTATCGGTATGGTGATGGTTGTGGCAAAGGAGGATGCACAGAAGGCCATTGACTTTATCCATTCTATCAAGGAAGAGGCTTATATTATCGGTGAAATCACATCCAAAGAAAAAGAGGTAGAGGTATGCTTAAAATAGGCGCTTTGGTGTCAGGAGGAGGCACGAACCTCCAGGCGGTTTTAGACAGCATCCATAGGGGGGAGATGGAGGACTGTCGTGTTGTGACTGTTGTCAGCTCCAATACAAAGGCTTACGCCCTGACAAGGGCAGAGCAAAACGGCATTAACGGTGTCTGTATACGGAAGAAGGATTTTGAGACGCCTGAGGAGTATGAGAGGGCACTGATTGCCCATTTCCAAAGCTTTGAAGTCGATTTGATTATTATGGCCGGCTTTATGGTTGTCATAGGCGCGACCTTTATCTCTGCTTTCAGAAACCGTATTATGAATATCCATCCGGCATTGATCCCTTCCTTTTGCGGGGACGGCTATTATGGCATAAAGGTTCATGAAAAGGCTCTTGAAAAAGGGGTAAAGGTCACGGGGGCGACGGTGCATTTTGTGACGGAGGAGACAGACGCGGGTCCTATTATACTGCAAAGGGCTGTCTACGTTAAGGAGGATGATACGCCCCAAACGCTGCAAAGAAGGGTTATGGAGGAAGCGGAATGGAAGATATTTCCGGAGGCTATAAAGCTTTTTGCACAGGGACGGCTGCATGTTGAAAATAACAGGGTAAAAATAGAGAGATAATAATTCTTGGGAGGACGGCGCATGAAGGTTTTAGTAGTCGGCAACGGCGGCAGAGAGCATGCTATTATTTGGAAGCTTAAGCAAAACAAATCCATTGACAAAATATACTGCGCGGCGGGAAATGCGGGAATCGGGCAGGACGCGGAGCTTGTTCCCATCAAGCCTATGGAGATTGAAAAGCTGGTGGAGTTTGCAAAGAGGGAAAACATTGATTTTACAATGGTAGGCATGGACGACCCTCTTGTGGCGGGCATTGTTGATGCATTTGAGGCGGAAGGTCTGACGGTCTTCGGTCCGAGAAAAAATGCAGCCATCATTGAGGGAAGCAAGGCTTTTTCTAAGGACTTGATGAAGAAATACGGCATCCCCACAGCGAAATATGAGGTTTTTGACGACTATGAGAGCGCAAAGACCTATGTGGAAAGCCAGTCCCTGCCTTTGGTTGTCAAGGCGGATGGACTTGCTCTGGGAAAGGGCGTTTTGATTTGCAACACATTGGAGGAGGCTGTTGACGCCTTAAAGGAAATTATGCTGGATAAAAAGTTCGGCGCTTCCGGAAACACAGTTGTTATCGAGGAATTTTTGTCGGGACCCGAGGTGTCTGTGCTGTCTTTTTGTGATGGTAAGACAGTAGTGCCCATGGTTCCGGCTCAGGATCACAAGAGAGCCCTGGATAATGACATGGGTTTAAACACCGGGGGAATGGGAACGTTCTCTCCAAGCAAATTCTATACAGAGGAAATGAACAGGGAATGTATGGAGACCATCTTTCAGCCGACGGTTGCCGCCATGGCCAGGGAGGGCAGGCCTTTTGCGGGTATTTTGTATTTTGGACTTATGCTCACAAAAGATGGTATGAAAGTTATAGAGTACAACGCCCGTTTCGGCGATCCGGAAACACAGGTTATACTGCCAAGGCTCAAGACAGATTTGCTTGATATTATGAAAGCCTGTGTGGAGGGAAGACTGGATAAAATAAATATTGAATGGTACGACAACGCAGCGGTATGCGTTGTGCTCGCCAGCGGCGGTTATCCGGAAAGCTATGAAAAGGGCTATGAGATAACAGGTCTTGAGGAAATCAAAAAGAGGGACGATATTGTGGTGTTCCATGCAGGAACAGACTATAAAGACGGAAAGTTTGTGACAAACGGCGGAAGAGTGCTGGGTATTACAGGCATTGGAAAAAATATTGACGAGGCAATCAAAATCGCCTACGAGGGCGTGGAGATAGTGAATTTTGAGAAAAAGCATTTCAGACATGATATTGGCATCAAAAAATATGCTCTCTAAGAGGGAAATATAGTTTCAGGAAAAGTCTCGGGGCAGCCCTGAGGCTTTTTCCGTAGGCAAAGGGATAAGACGATAATTTATGTATGTGCGTAATTACCAAAAGCTGAATAATGACGAATGAAAGGATTTTACCGAAAAATTTGGGACAAAAATGTCTATGTATATGAGGGGGATACGGATGAGCTTGGAACGGTTTCAAAAGCAAATGGATTTTATACTGGAAATAGACAAGGCAAAAAATATTTTTCGCCAAACCTACCTGGCAGACGGTAAGCGGAAGGAAAACGACGCAGAGCATTCCTGGCACCTGGCAATGATGGCCTTTGTACTGAGTGAATATTTTCCAAAGGCTGATGTATGCAGGGTTATGAAGATGGTTCTCATGCACGATTTAGTGGAGATTTACGCGGGGGATACCTATTGTTATGATACAGCAGCCAATATGGATAAGGCAGAGCGGGAAACGGCAGCGGCAGAAAAGATATACGGTCTGTTGCCGCAGGACATGGAAAAGGAATACAGGGAAATCTGGCAGGAGTTTGAGGACAGAAAAACGGAGGAAGCCAGATTTGCAAATATGCTTGACCGACTGCAGCCTATCATGCTCAATTTTGCCTCTGACGGCGCGGCGTGGAGAGAGCACAGTGTTCATACAAGTCAGGTGATGGGGAGAAACAGCCTGATTATGAGTGAGGGTCCCGAGGAAATGAGAGATTATTTTCTGGATATTATCCGCAGGGCGGAGGAGAGGGGCTATTTGATTCGGGAATAACGGCGAATGAATAATGAGTCCTGTGAAACCTCAACCTTGGGCACTGCCAGAAACCGTCCGCGTTTTAAAAAAGCGGGCGTAAAGCTTTTTTAGGAAACCATAAATTTACGCGGTTTCTATGGGTTAAGAGTAAACCTTGAAGGAGGTTTGGGAAGAGAGTTCTCTGAGAAGCAGACTTTATCAATATTCCGTCGCCTGCACAGATGTAAAGGCTTCAGGCTGTCGATAAACCGGTTTTAGCCCCAAAAAACTGGAACTCGGGATGCAGTGCCCTGAGTGGAATCCGCAGGACGGACATTGCTTGTTTGAGGAAAAAAGAGAGTTTCACGGCTTTTTAATTATTTTTGAAAAGCTGATGGAATAAATATCATTATATTTTAGATTTATTTTAAGAAGTCTTTTTAGGATTTTTTAACACACTGGGGCCTGTACAGATGTACAGGCTTTTTTGTTTATGTTTATTTATTTGTAAAAAAGGAGAGTATGACTTTAAACAATAGAAATTTATTTACGTATGTGAAGGTAAATAAAGTGGTAAAAAGGGAGGTCATTTCTATGGCTACAATTAATATGCTCTCCAGTGCGGATATGGTAAAGGGACAGGGGGTAGGCTCCGCTTATTATGAGCAGGTAAATCTGGTTTCCGAGGGCCTTGGGGAGAAATACCGGATATATGTCAATTCCTCAAAAAAATGTGATATTATCCATTTTCATACCATCAATCCGGAGTATTTTGTAAAGCTGAATCTGGAAAGAAAAAGGAGCGCCCTGGTAGGCTATGTTCATTTCCTGCCGGAAACAGTGGATGAGAGTCTGGATTTGCCCAGAGAAGGAAAAAAACTTTTTTATAAATATATTATCGGGTTTTACAAAAGCATGGACTATCTGGTGACGGTAAACCCTTATTTTATAAAGGAACTGGAAAAGTACGGCATACCAAAGGAAAAAGTGACCTATATACCCAACTATGTTTCCAGCGATATGTTCTATCCCTATTCCAAAGAGAAGGTACAAAGCCTCAAACGAAAATGGGGCGTGCCGGAGGATAAATTTGTAGTGCTTGGCGTGGGACAGGTGCAGAACAGGAAAGGCGTTATGGACTTTGTGGAAGTGGCAGAGAAAATGCCCGATTTATATTTTATATGGGCGGGAGGCTTTTCCTTTGGACCCATGACAGACGGCTATAAGGAGCTAAAAGAAGTTATGCTCAATCCGCCGGAAAATGTAATTTTCACAGGAATTGTGGAGCGGGAGCAGATGAATGACATTTATAATATGGCGGATGTTATGTTTCTGCCCTCCTATAATGAGCTGTTTCCTATGACCATATTGGAGAGCATGTGCGTCAAAAAACCAATATTACTGCGTGATTTGGATATTTACCATGATATACTGTTTGATTACTATCTGCGGGGCAATACCAATGAAGACTTTGAGGAGGTACTGCAAAAGCTGTCTCAGGACGGGGCTTTTTATAAGAAGTGGAGTGAAAAGTCCTTTGAGGGCCACGAATTTTATTCCAAGGAAAATGTCCTGCACCTGTGGGAGCAGTTTTATGACAGGGTGTACAGCGAAAATTACGAAAAGATAATGATGAACAAAAAAACCTCCAAAAAGAGAAGAAAAGCCATGAAGCGGGATATTAAAAGAGCGAAGAAGGTAATGAAGAAAAAGGCAGAGGTTTTGGAGGAGATGAAGGTTAAAAAACTCAGTAAAAAATTCTTTGAGGAAAAAGACAAGCTGGCGGAGATACTGAAGGGAGAGGAAAGCAACATTTTGGGCATTCTCAATGGACTGGAAAAAAATGCAGAAAATGAATTCTTAGAAAAGAAGAAAGAAGAACAGGAGAAGAAAAAGCAGGATTAAACTAGTAGAAGGCCAATTAAACTTTTATCGCCTCTCTGCCGTTTATAAGATATTTATAAACGGCAGAGAGGTTTTTTAATTTGGAATCCCAGAGAAAAAAGAGCAGGGAGGTTTTTGTTTGCCTTTGGTGAAGGTCAGGGGGCGCAAATAACTGTGAGAGCATTGTGTCCCGCAACAATACAAATGAATTATTTTTTTGAATTCGGATACCGCCAGCGGTTAATATAACTGCGAGAGGCCCGGTTGCACAGTCAGCACATTTTTCGCTTTTCTCAAAAGCTCGCTCTGCTCGGCGGAATGGTCAGAACTTTGCTAACGCAAAGCCGCCTGCGGCGTTCGGCTCTTTTCTGCCGATTTATACTTTCCGCTGCCTGGTGCGGAGACATCGCGATAAGCGAGTAGCGGGGAAGCCCCGCCGTAGGTGGAAATGTGCCGACTATCGCGTTCTTTTGGTACTTTTCTTTAAAGAAAAGTACATTGAAAAGTCTTTAAATGAGAAATTAAAATTATTATTTATTTACCAACCAATACTTTCTTAACGGTGCGGGAAGTTCCGTTTTCTTGCGTTTTCGGATGAGAAACAAGGAGCTTTTACGGTTTTAAATTCAATGAAGAGAAACAATAATTATGCTTTTTCCAAGGCTAATTCCAATATATCCCTGGCCAAATCCTCACCGATAATCAAGGTATTGATATATCCCGATTTGACGGCACAGTAGGCGGCGTCTGCCTTATTTTTGGCGGAACAGATGCCGATTCTCCATGCAGCGGTTTTGATTGCCTCTAAAGAAACGGAAACGACAAATCTGTTTTTCAGCGACATTTCATTGCCGCTCTTGTCATAAAAACGGGCATTGATATGTCCGGCACAGCCGCCCTCCAGAAGGGATACTCTTTCTTTTTCCGTTATATAGCCGTTTTTCTCAAGCATGGTGCTGCTGCTGTTGACGGAACCGATGCCGCTCAGTATAATATCAGCTCTTGCCGCCGTTTTAATGGAGGAATCAATGGAGGGTTCCTCTATCAGGTGCCTGTATACCAATTCGTTGTCGATAAAAAGAGGCGCATGAATGTTGGAATAGCTTCCGCCCAGCTTTTCAGAGAGCTTCATGGCCAGCTCCATACCGTCCTCGTGGGGGTTGCCTGTTCCAAGACAGCCTGCCATCTGGGCAACGTGGACATTGTAATAGGGCTTTGGCTCCAAGGCATCTGACAGATAGTTTAAGGCTGTGCCCCAGGAGGTGCCAAGTATCATATTATTTTGCAGTATGCTGTGCAAAAAGTTGGCGCCTGCTTTTGCACACTGGCGCAGAGCGGTATCCTCATCAAATTTGCCTGCTACGACAAGGGCGTTTTTCAGAGGAAGGGCAGCGCGGAGTTCTTTTGAGAGGGCGGGATGAAGCCGTATGGGACTGTTAATTTTAATCTCAACAATCCCGTTTTCCTTCGCCTCCACAAGCATTCTGGAAACTGTCGGACGGGAAATGCCGTATATTTTGGCGATTTCCGACTGTGTCAGATTCTGTTCATAGTAGAGAGTGACAATTTGCATCAAAAGTTCTTTGTTGGTTTTCATAGGTATCTCTTTCTTTCCTTTTTCGGTATTGGATTATTTTTACAGCTATTATATATGATGATGGAAGCAGCCGTCAAATGAAGACGTAGGCTTTTTACAGCTCATTGCATTTTAAGATGTTTTTCTGTCCCGGATTTTTCAGATTATGCTCAAAGGCCTCCCGCCAGTTTTCCAGTGGGAATATTCCCCCAATTACCTTTTTGGGGTAAATCAGCCCGCTGTCCATGAAGTGAAGAGCAGTGTGCCAGGAGCTTGGTTTCTGGCTGCGGGAACCGATATATTCAATCTCCTTATGAAGTATCAAATCTGTCTCAATCTCATTACTGGGTTTACTGTACACGCCCATCTGTATAACCTTCCCTTTTTTTCTTACGATTTCAAGAGCTTTGTTTAAAGCGGCGATTGCGCCGGCACACTCTATGGCAACGTCAACGCCGTAACCGTCTGTCATGTCTTTTATTATTTCTTCTAAATTTTCATTTGTCTGCTCAACGGTTTTATCAACGCCCCAGGTTTTGCTCAGGGCGAGTCTGTCTTTGTCGGCGGCAAGCCCTGCCAGTATAACGCGGGCACCCAATGCCTTTGCAATCTGGGAAACCAGCATGCCAATGGCGCCAACGCCGAAGACACAGACGGTCTGGCCTGCTTTAATGCAGGCCTTTTCCATACAGGCGTGAACAGCGCAGGCTACTGGCTCTGTCAATGCGCCGCTTAAAAAATCAATACGCTCGGGAAGTATATGAACGCTTTCCTCACGGGTTAAGGTATACTGCGCAAAAGCACCATTTTGGTTTGTGCCAAGTCCAATACGGCTTGAGCACAAATTATAATCCTTTGTGGCACAGTAAATACAGTGACCGCAGGTGGCAAAAGCGGTTTCGGTGGTGACTCTGTCGCCTGTTTTTATATTTTTGACCATTTCCCCTGTTGCCGTCACAATACCTGCCAATTCATGTCCTAAAACGACGGGGAGCTTGGTCTTGGAGTAGTGCCCGCTGAAAGCGTGCAAGTCCGTTCCGCAGATGCCGGCATAGCATATTTTTATTTTAATCTGATCCTTTATGGGGTGAGGCTCTTCTATTTCCAGTAATTCCATATCTCCAAAATCCTTTAACACAAGCGCTTTCATAAAAAAGATACCTCCTTTGAAATTTTGTTCACAGAAATGAAATGATGTTGTTACCTTCACTATACGGTTGATTTGAACATTTGTCAATTATAATGATACAAATGAAAAAATATATTTGCTTTTTCTTAAAAAATATTGACATTTTTACAATAATATGCAAGAATGAAGGTGTAAAAAATGTTCAAAATAATGAACAAATGTAAAAAATATAATGTGGCATAAAAAAGGAGAGGTTGTTTATGTCAAATCAGCAATACAGTGATAAAGAAATTCAGCAGGCTGCACAAAAAGTCAGGAAACAGGTTATGAAATTTACGATAGAGCGGGGCGGTTGCTATTTGGGTCAGGCCTGCTCCAGTGCTGAAATACTTGCGTGCCTTTATATGAGAATAATGAATCTGGGAGAGAGTATGGGCGCAAAAAATGCCGCTCCTTTTCCGGGTGTACCGGGACCTGATAACATGGATTATCCGAAAGGCTCTCTCTATAACGGCGATTTTGCGCCGGATACGGACAGATTTTTTCTTTCTCCGGCTCACTATGCCTGTGTCTTATACTGTACCTTAGAGCAATGCGGCCGAATCTCCCATTCTGCTATTGAGAAATTTAATGTGGACGGCTGGAATATGGAGATGATTGGAGCGGAGCACTCGCCGGGCTTTGAGAACTCGGCGGGAACACTGGGTCAGACGTTAAGCATTGCAGCCGGTACGGCCCACGCCAGAAAGCTGAAGAAGGAGAAGGGACGGGTTTTTGTTCTTCTTGGAGACGGAGAGCTGCAGGAGGGGCAGACATGGGAAACCTTTCAGGCGGCATCCTTCTATGGACTTGATAACCTGATTGTCTATATAGACGCCAACGGACATCAGGTGGAGGGAAGGACGGATACGGTTATGGCAATGGAACCCCTTGCAGACAGATTCAAAGCATTTGGTGCGGCAGTTGTGGATATAGACGGGTATGACCTGAAGGCAATGGAGAAGGCGGCAGCAACAGAGCACGTCGGTAAGCCTCTGGTTGTCATCTGCCGTACCTCTCCCACACATGGTGTACCCATGCTTGAGAGACGGGAGCCGTTTCTCCATTTTGTCCGGTTTGCAGGGGATGAGGTGGAAGAGGCAAAAAGATTTTATGAAACCATGTGAAGGGAGCGGGAAATATGAAGCTGGAAATAAATGTGCACCAGAAAAATATGCTGAGATGGGCTGAGAGTCATCCTGAGGCGGTTGTATTGTCCGCTGATTTGGGTACTTCCTGTGAGATAAAAGAGTTTATGTTTGCTTATCCTGACAGATATTTTTCTATGGGTATCGCAGAGCAGAATATGGTGAGCTGGGCGGCGGGCCTTGCAAGGGAAGGTTTTCGCCCTTATCTGCATACCTTCGGCGTATTCTTATACCGCAGGGTTTTGGATCAGCTGGAAATGTCAGTGGCCTATCCCAATCTTCCTGTGACCTTTGTGGGATTTCTTCCTGGCATTATGACGCCGGGCGGCGTTACACATCAGGCAGTGGATGATGTGGCAGTGCTGCGGGGTATTCCCAATATGACCATATTGGACACGGGAGACGCCACGGATATTGAGTCGGTTTTGGATGTTGCCCACAAGGTGAACGGTCCTGTCTACATAAGGATGCTCAGAAAAGAGGTGCCGAGACTTTTTCCGGCGGAAGAGCCAATGGAGCTCAACAGAGGCCGTGTACTGAGCCGGGGAAATGATGTTGCTATTTTTTCCTCAAGCATCTGCACGGAGGAGGCTCTGAGGGCCATACGGGTTTTAAAGAAAAGGGGACTTTCCGTACAGCATATGCATATTTCAACGCTGAAGCCCTTTTCTGACCCTTTGGTTTTGGAATCCCTGAAAAAAGTAAAATTCGGTGCTGTTACCATGGAAAATCATGTCACCATTGGCGGCCTTGGAACGGCGGTAGCGGACATGATTGCGGAAAACGGTCTGGCGGTGAAGTTGAAAAAGGTAGGAATACAGGACACATTTACCCATGGCGCTTCCAAAATGTATCTCATGAAGAAATATGGATTGGACGCTATGGCTTTGATAAAAGCGGTGGAAGAGCTTTGCGGCAGAGATTTCCATATAGGGGAGGAAGAGCTGGAAAAGATGCGGTTTGAGGATTATTCCGCTGTCTGATGGGATTTGAAAATGCGGAAGGAGGACAAGAAGATGTTTGAGGACTGTAAAAGGGATATGATAAAGGCGGGAATGAAGCTTGACAGGTATGGTCTTATCGCCCTGTCAGGCGGGAATGTCAGCGTTCGCACAGAAAGCGGAGAGGTTATTGTCACCCCAACGGGTATGATATATGAGGATATGGAGCCGGAGGATATGGTAGTCATGGATTTGGAGGGGCATGTTATGGAGGGAAAGAGGAAGCCTACCTCAGACGTGGAGGCCATACTCTACATATTCCGTGAAAAACCTGATGTCCGAGCGGTTATACATACCCATCAGCCCTATGCCACAGCCATAGGACTGGTGGAGGATGAATTTAAGGTAAATCTGACGACCCTCGCCAACTGTGCGGCGGGAAATGTCAGAGTGGCGCCCTACAGTTCCCCGGGGAGTGTGGATATGGGCATTGATACCGTAAAATATATAGGAGACAGTTTGGCGGTTATTTTGGCGCACCATGGCGTAATCACAGTGGGCAGTTCTCTCAAGCAGGCACTTTATGCGGCTGTGTATATGGAGGAAGCGGCGAAATGCTATCTGGCAGCAAAAGCGGTAGGCGAGCCGAAGGTTATGACGGAAGCACAGATTCGCCAATGCGTTGAGGTTTTTAAATATTACGGGCAGGATACGCCTGTTATTCCAAAGAGTCTTGTGGAGCGTGTCTGATATAAGGGGGCGGCGGCTTATGAAAGACGTTTATCTGGTAATTGACTCCAGCTCAGGTTCTGTAAGGGCGGGTGTGCTGACTCCCCAAGGGGACTTGCTTGCCACCAAAAGCCGGAATATACAGAATAAAAAGGATGCCCTGTATCCTGACGCACTGTATTTCGAGCCTGAGATACTTTGGCAGGAAATCAAGGAAATTTGCAGTGAGGTTCTTTTGGAGGTATCGTCTGTAAATGTGATGGCAGTTACGGCTGTCAGCCAAAGAGAAGGCATAGTATTGCTTGACGGAGAAAGAAGGGCTCTCGGCGGGTATCCCAATATTGACAACAGGGGTGCAGAATGGGAGAAAACGATTCAGAATCCCCATTATCCTTACAGTATCGGCGGCAGGTGGGTCAGTACCCTTTTTTCCGCGCTCAAGCTAAAGGGAGTGCAGGCGCGGCGGCAGGAGATATGGCATAAAATTGATGCCTTTACCAGTATCAGTGATTGGATTGGTTTTTGTTTTACCGGCAGATTGGCCTATGAGACAACGCAGGCATGTGAAACCCTTCTCTTTGATGTGGCGAGGGGAGAGTGGTCAAAGGAGCTTTGCGGTATATTTTCCATTCCGTATAAATGGCTTCCTCCCGTTATACACAGCGGCACCCTTTTGGGTGTCATAGACGGTATGCTGGCTGGAGAGCTTGGACTTAAAGAAAACACACCGTTTTTAGTCGGCGGCGCCGATACCCAGATGGCCATTGAGAGCTGTATGCCCCAGGAGGGTGATGCGGTCATTGTGGCGGGCACCACAACACCTATTGTAAGCCTGCAAAGCGCCTATTTAGTGGATGGAGCGGAACGCTGCTGGGTGAATAGGCATGTAAGGCAGGACGCTTTTATCGTAGAAACCAATGTGGGTGTATCAGGACTTAACTATCAGCGGGCGAAAGAAATCTTTTACCCTGATATGGACTATGACGGTATGGAAAAGGAGCTTTTAGGCTGCGGAGGCGGACGGTGTACTGCATCTGTCGGTTCCATGATTTTCAGTGAGGGCAGAATTACACCGGGGGGAGGCTTTCTGGTGAACACACCCCTGGAGGAAAATTTGACAAGAGCCGATTTTGTGTGGGCGGTATTGATGGATTATGTCTGCTCCTTCCGAAGTAATTTTGATAATCTCCGGGATATTACCGGACGGGAGGAAAAGGAGATATATGGCTGCGGAGGCGGTTTTTTGGGACATATCCTTCCCAAGCTTTTGGCGGATATATGCCAAAGACCCATACAGGTTGTGAAAGGCTATGCTTACGGTTCCATGAACGGAGCGGTACGGATGGCGAATACGTATTTCGGATTGGAATCCAATTACAGGGAAATTGCCTATACAGTTAAGCCGGATAAGGGCAGAAATTTGGAGGTACAGTATGAAAAATGGCTGAGGACAAGAAAACTGTTCAATCCGTAAAAAAGGAGGAGGTGCTGATTAAACTGTGTATCACATAGTGTTTTGTAATGGTGAGGAGGGATTAATATGGAAATGGATGATTTAAGGAAACTGAACCGTGACACGGGAATGCTCTACAGCGGCAGCAGTGTGGAGGTGGAGGGCTCCTATCCGGAATCTCCACCAATCTACATGTCGACAGCTTTTGTACTCAAGGATTTGGATGCACTTACCTATGCGCAGGAAAACGGCGGATACATGTACACCAGGGATTACAGCCCCAATCATATTTTAATTCAGGATTTAATTAATTATCTGGAAAAGGGGGAGGGCTGTGTATGCACCTCGTCAGGCATGGCAGCAATTTTCTGCGGCCTTCTCTCCCTGTTAAAGGGCGGTGACCATATTATTTCAAACGCGGCTGTCTACGGGGAGACATGGGATCTGATGGCAAACGTTCTGGTAGATTACGGCATTGAAACTTCCTTTGTCGATATCAATGATGCGGCGGCTTTGGAGAAAGCAATACGGCCTAATACAAAATTAGTCTATACAGAGATTATCACAAATCCGCTGACGGTTGTCGTTGATATTGACAGTGTGGTGAGGATTGCCCATGATCATGGGATTAAGGTGATGGTGGACAATACCTTTACGCCGGGTCTTATCGCGCCTATGGAGCATGGTGCTGACATGGTGGTGCACAGCCTGACGAAATACATCAACGGGCATTTTGATGTGACGGGAGGGGCCGTTGTCACCAGAAAAGAGCTTCTGCCGAGGGTGAAATATTTTATGACACTTTTTGGCTCATCCCTTGGCCCGATGGAAGCGTGGCTGGCGCTTCGTGGCGCCCGCACAATGGATATGAGGGTGGGAAAACAGTATGAGAATGCGGCTAAAATTGCTGAAGCCCTCTCAAAGCATCCAAAGGTGCAGGCGGTCTACCATCCAAGTCTTGAGAACCATCCGCAGCACAGTTTGGCGGGACAAATTCTAAAGGGCGGCTACGGCGCTATGATGAGCTTTGCTCTCAGTAATTCCAGAGAGAAGGCGAACCGGTTTATCAATGATTTGAAGCTGATACAGTTTGTTCCGACACTGGGCGGCTATAAAACAACATTGACCCATCCGGCTTCCACCTCCCACAAGGATGTGGAGGAGAGCGTGCGTCTTGAGATGGGCATCCATGACGGCCTTATCCGAATGTCGGTTGGCATGGAAAATGCACAGGATTTGATTGATGATTTGTATCAGGCTTTGGAAAAGGTATGAGAGAGAATGTTTTATAACCGGGAGAGGGAAAAGTAGTATAAAGGGGGTCCACATATGGAAGCGGCAGTACATATTATAGAAACGATTAACGGCATTTTTTGGGACTATCCATTACCGATTCTTCTGATAGCCATTGGTGTTTATACCATGATTGGTTTCAGAGGAAAAATGACTTTTTCTATTAAAACATTGTATGAGAATTCTTTGGGGACGGCTTTTAAAAAGAGCACGAAGGGAAAAGGAACCATTACCTCCTTTGCCTCTGCCATGACATCTCTTGGCAACACCGTGGGAGTGGGCAATATCAGCGGTGTTGCCTCCGCCATTGTGACGGGAGGCCCGGGCGCTGTATTTTGGATGTGGGTTTCCGGTGTTATCGGCATGTCGACAAAGGCAGCGGAAATTATTATCGGACAGAGATGGCGTGTAAAATACACAAAGACACAGGATGAGTACATGTGTAACCGTGACTTTGCCATGGCGAGAGCCCTGGGATGGAAAATACCAGCCTTGATATTTGCGGCTATTGCGGTTTTGACACAGCCATGGAATGCAATCGCCCAGACAAATGCCATTTCAGAGGCAATCGGAGAGGCATTTGGCGTGCCAACCGTTGCGACGGTGGCTGTTGTATGTATTATTCTCGGCATTGTTATAATCGGCGGTGTGCGACGTATATCAGAGGTGGCGGAAAGAATCGTGCCCGGTATGTGCGTGTTTTATATCGCAGCCTGCCTGATACTGGTTATTTTAAACATTAAAAGCGTACCTGCTGTTTTCGGACAGATATTCCAGTATGCTTTTACACCTAAGGCGGCAGCCGGCGGTGCGGTAGGCTTCAGCGTACAGCAGGCGGTTCGCTTTGGTATGGCCAGGGGACTTTACTCCAATGACTCAGGTATCGGCGCAGCCCTTTGTTCTCACGCACCTGCAACTACAGACCACCCGGGACGCCAGGCAGCCTGGGGCTGGGGCGAAAACTTTGTGGATACCATCATAGTTTGTACGCTCACTGCTCTTGCAATTCTCTGTACCAATATTTATGAAACCAATCCTGAAATTTCCTCCGCTGCTTTGACTACAGCGGCTTTCAACAAAACTTTTGGATCCATTGGCGGAATCATGGTGGCCGTAGCAACAGCGCTTCTGGCATTTACAACACTTATGGGTACCTATTACCAGAATGAAAAATCCGTCAACTATCTGATTGGCGACAGAAAGCATCTGAAATGGCTTATATATGCCTGGATGATTTATTTTATCGGGCCGCAGTTTTTGGGCTTCCTGGACGCTGATTTTCTGTGGGCGGTGGCGGATACCTCCGGTATTATGAATATTCTGGTCACAGTGACACTGATTATAATGACTCACAAGGAAGTATTTTCTCTTGGCAACGACTTCTTTGACAGGTACAACCCTGAGGTGAAGGCAGGAAAGAATCCGCCTCCCGTTGTTTTTGGAGAGGAAGTAGACGAGTAAAATACCGCAGAATTCGATAATATGCAAGGAAGAGGGCCCCTGTCTCAAGACAGGGGCCCTCTTTATGAAAAATAAAAACCGTGGACACTGTCTACGCCTGCTAGCCTTTGAAAAGGCTTAAGCGAAACTTAATCGCTTTTTGAAAAAAGCAAGAAAAATTTTCTGAAGGACTGCATCAATATGATGTCTTAATCGGGTTAAGAGTGAAACCCTTGCAAGTTTTTAGAAACTGGGTCCCCAAGAAAACTTGACTTTGAATTTTATCATTTTGATAATTCACTATCGATATAATAAACAGTATTTCCTTTTTTTCACAATCTGATAAAATCAATTTATGAAAGCAAACAATGAATTTTGAGAACAGGAGAGTGGAAAAAATGAATGGAAAAATAAAATTTACATCTCTGCCGAAGGCAGAGGGAGAAAAGTATCCTCTTGATTTTTTGGGACTGGAAGAGGCGAAAAAGGCAAAAAGGTTCCATGAGAGTTTTGATGCCTACAAAAAGACACCACTGAGAGAGCTGAAGGGGCTGGCGGAGGCTTTGGGGGTTGAAACGGTGCTTTTGAAGGATGAATCGTATCGTTTTGGACTGAACGCCTTTAAGGTGCTTGGCGGAAGCTATGCAATAGGAAGATACATTGCAGATATGCTTCATGAGGATATTGATAACCTTCCCTATGAAAGGCTTATTTCGGAGGACGTCAGAAAAAGGCTGGGCGACCTGACTTTTATCACAGCAACCGACGGCAATCATGGCCGTGGCATTGCCTGGACGGCAAAAAGGCTTGGGCAGAAATCCATTGTCTATATGCCAAAGGGAAGCTCGGAGGAGAGACTTCGCAATATCCGCAGGGAGGGTGCAGAGGCTTCTATCACAGATCTGAACTATGACGAAGCAGTACGGCTTGCCAACAGGGAAGCGGAGGAAAAAGGCTATATTATGGTGCAGGATACGGCATGGGAGGGCTATGAGGATATTCCTGTATGGATTATGCAGGGCTATACCACCATTGCCTGTGAGATATATGAGCAGATGCAGGAGAGAAAAATGGAGAAGCCAACCCATATCTTTTTGCAGGCGGGCGTTGGTTCTTTTGCGGGTGCGATAGGCGGGTTCTTTGCCTCCGTGTATGGGGCAGAGAGACCTGTTGTTACCATAGTAGAACCGGAGAAGGCGGATTGCCTGTATCAGACGGCAAGCCACAATGACGGCAGGCTTTATTTCGCCGCAGAGAAAATGGATTCCGTTATGGCGGGGCTTAACTGCGGCGAGCCAAACTATATCGGCTGGAGGGTACTCCACGACTATGCCGATCATTTCGCTGCCTTTCCCGATTTTGTAACGGCAAAGGGAATGCGTATCCTCGGCAATCCCACAGGCGGTGACGAGAAGGTTACAGCAGGAGAAAGCGGCGCGGCGGGGCTTGGCTTTGCGGCGGAGGTGCTGGAAAAGGAAAGCCTGCGCGATTTGAGAGACGCAATAGGGCTTGACAAATCCTCCCGTATTTTGTGCATCAGTACAGAGGGAGATACAGACAAAAAAAGCTACAGGGATATTGTATGGAATGGAAAATTTCCAAGCTTTGAGTAAGGGGGATAAAAAATGCTGACGGACAAAAGGAAAGAAGAGGTTGTTTCATTGTGTCAGAGGCTGATTAAGGCCAAGGGGTATTCCGGCGGGGAGGAGCCTGCGGCAAAGGAGCTTGAAAAAGCTTTCAAAACGTTTCACTTTGACGATATTTACGTTGACAGGTATGGTAATATTATCGGGCATGTGAAGGGTGCCAGACCTGGGAAAAAGGTTTTGTTTGACGGCCATATGGATACCGTTCCTGTGACAGAGGAAAGCGCATGGGCGTATCCTCCCTTTGGTGCGGAAATTCATCATGGCAGAATTTACGGACGTGGCGCAAGTGATATGAAAGGCGCTGTAGCCGCTATGGTCTGTGCGGCAGGATATTTTGCGGAGGATACCAAACGGGAGTTTGCCGGAGATATATATGTGGCGGGAGTGGTACACGAGGAATGCTTTGAGGGCGTGGCGTCAAGGGAAGTCAGCAAAAGAACAGATCCAGATTATGTTGTTATCGGAGAGGCGTCCCAGCTGAACGTAAAAATCGGTCAGAGGGGCAGGGCGGAAATTAAGGTTGAGGTGACAGGAAAGCCTGCCCATTCCGCAAACCCGGAGAAGGGCATCAATGCCGTCTATAAGCTCTGCGATATTATACAAAAAATAAGAGAACTGGAGCCGGAGCACAATGCGGTTTTGGGAGACGGTATATTGGAATTGACGGACATTCTTTCCTCTCCCTATCCGGGTGCCTCTGTTGTGCCGGAATTTTGCAGTGCAACCTATGACAGGCGGCTTTTATGCGGAGAGACGAAGGAAAGCGTGCTGGAACCCATAGAGAGGCTTTTGCGTGAAATGGCGGATAAGGATGCTGATTTAAAGGCAAGGGCTTATTATTCAAAGGGCAAGGAGCAGTGCTATACGGGAGAGTCCATTGAAGGAGAGCGTTTTTTCCCTGCCTGGCTTTTTGACAGGGAGGAAGATTTTATACAGGATATTGTAAAGGGCCTGCGGGCGGATGGCCTTGCGCCTGAAATTACACAGTATAATTTCTGTACAAACGGCAGCCATTATGCGGGGGAAAGGGGAATTAAAACCATCGGCCTTGGCCCGTCCTATGAACATCTGGCCCATACGGTGGATGAGTATATAGAGATAGAACAGCTGACAGGTGCGGTTCAAAGTTATTATTCCGTTATGAAAACGCTGCTTAAGCCGTAAGGAAAAATTTTTGCCCCATGAGCAGGCGGCTTTGTGACAATGTATACACCACGCATTGAAAATCTTTCTCCTTTCATGAAGAAGTCGTAACCGCTTTTTTGTCTGATACCAAAATTTTTTACAGATTTTTTTCAATTTTGTTTCCATAGATGGGTAAAACCATAATACAGAACGTTTTATGTAGTCTATTTTTTCTATAAAACAGCCTAAGCCCCCATTTTCGCCAAAATGGGGGCCTTTTTCATTATTTAGCCGTTCAAAGAGGTAACATTTTTAGGTGGATTTACAAAAGGATTTGGAATCTATGAACTACAGCTTTACCACTCGTTCCGCCATTGTTTTAGGAGGTTTTATAACAGAACATGGCCTTTTCCTTTGTGTTTTTTTCACTTCCTTTCTTTTGTTTATAGTACATCATATGCAGCATGTACAAAAGGGTGCAGGATAAATAAAATTTTATTTGCATTCATAGGATAGTAGTGAATAAATTCATATCGGGTGGTTTTATGTCATTTGGCATTGCGTTGGCGGGCGGTGGTGTAAGGGGTGCGGCCCATGTGGGAGTTCTGTTGGCCTTGGAGGAGGCGCATTTGAAGCCCCAGGCTGTTTCCGGGTGCAGTTCGGGAAGTATTGTCGCAGGGCTGTACGCCCTTGGGAAAAGTGCGGAGGAGCTAAAGGAAATTGTAATGGACATGGCTGAGAGAGGACGGTATTTCATGGATGCGGATATTAAGGGTATCATGAGGGCTGTTCCCGAATTGTTGTTTTTACAGGAGCTCAGTCTGACGGGAATTTTAAAGGGCAACAGGCTTGAAAAATATCTTTGGGCGGTGACAGAGGGAAAAAATATTAATGAAACCGTAATGAAGGTGGTAATTCCGGCGGTGGATATCAACAGCGGACTGACGGTAGCCTATACAAATTCATTGACACGGCTTAAGACAATAGAAAAAATGGTATGGAAATCCAATATACCCCTTTATGAGGCTATGCGCGCCAGCTCCTCCTTTCCTGCTGTGTTTCAGCCTAAGAAAATGGGGGAATACTGTCTGGTAGACGGTGGGGTGACCAATGTTCTGCCTGTTGATCTGCTTGCAGCGGCAGGGGTAAAAAATGTATTGGCGGTTGACATCTCAAATCAGTATAAAAAGCCGAAAAGAGATAATATTTTTACGGTAGCCACAAGTTCTTTCAATATTATGAGCGGCAGCCTCAGGGAGATGACCAGCCTGTGTGAAAAATATACTTTAAGTCCCGAACTGCCGGAGGATATTGAGCTTCTCACCTTTGACGCTATGGAGGAATGCATGGAGGCTGGCTACCGCTGCGCCAAAGAAAATATGGGGAAAATCAGAGCTGTTTTTGGCTGAATAATTGTGGTATAATAACGATAAATTTCAGCGGAGATACTCATAAACCTGCGGTTTATTCGTACATTTGCTGCGCAAATAGTCTGCACCCGAAACAATCTCTTGCAAGCAAGCTTGCAGTATTGCTTCTGTGCAGCCTGCTTTCTCCGCTTTTATGGTATCATGTCCGCGAAAAGCAAAGCAGAAACAATAAAAAGCAAAGAAAACAAATGAATTTTGCAGCTGATTGCTTTTTTGTTTCAATGCGCGCTACGAGCATCATAGTATTCAGGTTTTTAATTCGGAGGCTTTCAAATGAACGTTTTCTTATCTGAGAATGAGACGGCTTTAAGGATACTTGTCGGTATTGCGCTGACATTTCTTCTGTGCAGGTTTGTATTATTTTGCTTTAACCGTCTGGAGAAATCCCGCTGGAACAGAAAAAATGAAAATACCCTTTTATTTCGGTTTTTATCGAAGGTATCTATTTTTGTTTTGGTTTTGCTGTTGTTTTTTTACAGTGTATATGTTCTCTCAGGGACTGCCAGAAGCATTACGACGATACTGGCGGGAAGCGGCGTCATCACTGTCATTATCGGCCTTGCGGCGCAGGAATCGCTGGGCAATATTATAAGCGGCTTTTTTATTATGCTCTTTAAGCCCTTTGTCATAGGCGACAGGGTAATTCTCAAGGGCAGCAATATTACAGGCTATATCGAGGGCATAACTCTTCGGCATACTATTGTGCGTACTTATTTTAACAGCAGATATGTCATTCCCAATTCCAAAATGAACTCTGAGATTATAGAAAATTCCTCCCTCATCGATGAGCGGAGCGGTATGTATCTGGATGTCACCGTGGAGATGGATGCGGATGTGGAAAAGGCAATCCGCATTATGGAAAAAACCATAGAGGAAAATCCCTCTGTACTTGATCTGCGCACAAAGGAGGAGAGAGAAAGGGAGAAACCTATTTCTTATGTTTTTGTGCGGAATATATCGCTGTATGGTGTTGAACTGAGATCTAACATCTGGTCGGAAAATGTGGATACCAGCTTTGAGGTTCTCAGTGAGCTGAGAAAAGAGATAATAATTAACTTTAAAAAAGAGGGAATCAGGCTGGCACAGTTTTCTTTCCCGGCAGATACTGAAAGCGCCGGCAGGTAAGCGAAAACTGACTCGGGAAAATAAAGCTTATCGTGAGCGTCTGAGAAGTGTATTTGAAGAGAGGAACCAGTTATAGTTCGGATAAATAAAGTTTAATAAAATTGAACTTTCTTCGTTTCATGTCTATATGCTGCATTGTTATTGAGAAGACATAAAAAAACAACGTCAAAGGCTTTTTTCGGGGAAGCCTTTGACGTTATTTTTCTCTTTCTTGTAAACGGCTTTTTACAGATTTACCGGTGGTGAGTACATTTTTAAATGTACAGTTAGAACAGTTTTTATTTATACTTTTAGAATTGGCTCACAGAAGATTGATAGGCGTCTTGGCCGCCTGCCTGTTGAACTGTCGGTTTATAAAACATAATTAAACATAAACATGATATGGAAAAAGCTGCCGCCCATAACAAACAGATGGAATATTTCATGAAAGCCGAAATATTTAAAATTGAACTTTGGCCATTTCAGTGCGTAAATAACTGCGCCAATGGTGTAGGTGACACCTCCTGCGACCAAAAGGGCAATGCCTCCGATAGGAATGGCTTTTTCAAGGGGAACAAAGGCAATTAAAACCAGCCAGCCCATGATAACATAGAGGGCGGTGGAGAGCCATCTCGGTGCATTAAACCAGACTGCCTTCAATATAATGCCCGCTATGGCAAAGCCCCATACAAGAGCCAAAAGGGTCCATCCAACTTTCCCGCTGAGGGGTATCAGGCAAATGGGGGTGTAGGTTCCCGCTATCAAAATGAAAATCATCATGTGGTCAATTCGCCTGAGTATTTTAATATATTTATCCGGCAGCGTTACGGCATGATAAATTGTACTGGCGCCGTACAATAGAAGCAGGGAAACACCGAAAACACCGATTGCGAAGACATGATAGGGGGTGGACTGTTCGTTTGCTTTTACCAATAAAGTAATTAAAACCGGTATGCCCAGTAAAAAAGCGATAAAGTGGGTTAATGCGCTTATAGGTTCTCTTAACTTTGTCATATGATTACCTCCAGATTCGATATATAGTTTTTAAAACTATATATCATTGTATTCATATAATAACATCTTTATTCCATAATTGCAAGTGGTTTTAATAAAGCTGCTGTAAATAAATTCAAATAAACCGATGGGCAGAAAAAGTGTAAAGCGTAAAAATGCCTTTTTTCTCCCTGTAAAAAGAGCAGTTAAAAACGGATGGTATGTCTGTCATGCTGTTTGTCTGCCCGATGTCTTTTTCTGCTTTTGTTCAGTTCGGTTCAGTGTAGGACAAAAAGAAGGAAACCTGCTTGCTATCTTATCTGAAAATTGTTATAATAATTAAAACACGATATGTAGTTACTATTACTATGTAAAGAAAACAGAGGTAGCCTATGAACGAATTTGAACAGACCATTGAAAAATTGATTAAGGAAGTCACCAGTGTTGATACCATTGAAATAAATGATATACCAAATATTGAGCTCTATATGGATCAGGTTACTACCTTTATGGAAAACAACCTCCAATGCTTCAAGAGGTATCCCTCCGATAAGGTGCTGACGAAAACCATGATTAATAATTATGCAAAGGCCAGGCTGTTTCCGGCGCCGGTGAAAAAGAAATACAGCCGGAACCATATTATGCTTCTGGTTATTATTTATCATTTGAAAACAATACTGTCCATCAACGACATTCATAAGCTTCTGAGTCCGATTACGGAAGAGCTGCGGGAGGGCGGCGATTCCAGAAGCCTTGAAATTGTTTATACCTCCTTTATCTATCTTCAAAAAAATGCCGCAACCAATGTCCTTCACGATCTGGCGGAAAAGTATGAGCAGATTGACTGCAAGCTTGAGGAGGCGCATGTGGATAACAGACAGGATTTAAAATTTATTTTGACAATTTTATTGCTTTCTATCCAGGCAAATACAGAAAAAAGGCTTGCAGAGAAAATATTGGACAATTTTTTCCCGGAGCCGAAGAGCAAATAAAAAAAGCTGGTATCTAAAAAGATATCAGCTTTATTATTTATCAGCAGTCGTTTCAGCATTAGCTTTTTGCACTCTCACGGTATTTTACTTCGTCCAGTACATTCTCGCTTTTGGCAACAATAACAGAGCATACACAATCGCCCATCACGTTTACTGTTGTGCGGACCATGTCCAGTATTCTGTCAAAACCAATAATCAGCGCGATTCCCTCCACAGGAAGGCTGACGGATTCCAAAACCATGGCGAGCATGAGCATGCCAACGCCGGGTACGCCTGCTGTACCGACGGAGGACAATACAGCGGTCAATATAATAGTAAGCATTTGACCGATGCCGAGATTGATGCCGTATACCTGGGCGATAAAAATGGCGGCTACACCCTGCATGATAGCGGTTCCGTCCATATTGATGGTTGCGCCCAAGGGCAGGTTAAAGGAGTAAACCGATTTCGGCACGCCAAGGGATTCCATAGCCTCCATGCTGACCGGCAGGGCCGCATTGCTGGAGGAGGTAGAAAAAGTAACAGAGGCCACGGAAAGGTAAGCCTTGAAAAACTGTGTTAAAGGCAGATGGGTGAATGCTTTGAGCAGTGAGCCATAAATGACAAAGGCGTGAATTGCCGACGCCAGAAAAACGATTAAAATAAACTTCGCTACACTGATAAGGGATTCAAAGCCGACATTATATACAGTTTTGGCAATCAGTGAAAAAATACCGATTGGCGCTAAAACCATAATCATGGTAACGACCTTCATCATGCATTCGTTAAAGGCCTCAAAAAGGGTTACCAGTGTTTTTCCTTTTTCACCAATCAAATTCAGGGCAAGACCAAAAAGCACGGCGATTACAATAACCTGAAGCAGGTTGCCGTCCGCCATAGCCTTAACCGGATTTGTGGGTATCATATCAAGAAAAATGTCTACAATTGGCTTGGATTCCGGTATGGTATATTCTCCCTTGATAAGGTAGGACATATCAAGGCCCTGACCGGGTTTCAGAACAACAGCCAAAAGCAGGGATATGGTGATGGCGATGGCAGTTGTTGTCAGATAGAAAATAATTGTCTTGGAGCCTACCCGCCCCAGGGTTTTGATGTCCCCGAAGGAGGTCATGCCGCAAATGAGGGAAGCGAGAACCAGAGGGACGACAATCATTTTAATAAGGTTAATAAAGCCTGTGCCGAAGAAGGTCAGCAATCCGTTTATTAAAAAGCCGTCTACAAAGCTGTTGCCTTGAAACAGTTTTAAAAAAAAGCCAAACGCAATACCAAGCAGCAGGCTGATGAAAATCAGTGTTGTCTTATCTTTTGTTTTCATTTTTTAATCCTCCGATACTAATTTTATAAATAAGAGCATAAAACAGCTGCCTAAAAGCAGCAAACCTTGTTAAATTATACACTATAACAGCGAAGTATGTCCACTGGAAAGACTATATAATTCATTTTTGTATTCTATTAGAATAGACAAGGTGGGGATTATGAAATATAATCGGAAGAAAAAGGAGGTTTTGCTATGGAAGTAAAATGTTTTGTGCAGGGCGAGATTGAAACCAACTGTTATGTTGTATCAGATGAGACGAAAAACTGTGTTGTGATTGACTGTGATGGAAATATAGGCTCTATTGCCCGCTATATTACGAATAACGGATTGACGCTGACTCATATACTCCTGACTCACGGGCATCATGATCATATCGGCTCTGTGAATTTGCTTCGGGAAAAATATAATTGTACTGTCTGTATTAATAAGAGGGATGAGGAGCTTCTTGGCTCTGCCAGCAAAAATTATTATGATGGAAAATTTGAGGCTGTATTGGCGGACTGTTACCTGAAGGAGGGAGATATTGTAAAAAGCGGCAATATGACTTTCTCTGTCATGGAAACACCGGGACACACAAAAGGCGGCGTCTGCTATATTACAGAGGGTGCTGTCTTCTCCGGAGATACTCTTTTTGCAGGGGACTGTGGCAGGACGGATTTATACGGCGGAGACTGGGAGGAGATGAAGCAGTCTTTGAAGCGTCTTCACGATTTGGAAGGTGATTATGCCGTATATCCGGGACATGGGCCGTCTTCAACATTGAAGGAAGAGCGCATTGTAAATCAGTATATGAAGCAGTCATTATAAGGGCTCAAGGGAGAGCATGACAGAGGATAATTTTTTATTCATTTTTTGGAGAAAATCGATAGTATAAAATCAACAATGTTTTTTTATGAAAAGCCAGTACAGTAAGCCGTTCTTTTTTAGAACGGCTTATTTTTTTATTTTAGGAATGAATATCGCAAATTTAGCAATAATAAGAACAGTGAATCAAAAAAAAAGTTCAATTCACTGGAAAGGATATGGTGTTATGACTATAAAAAACAGAGCACTGCTTTTGATTGCTGCGATTATGGTTTCTATACTGTGTATTTCCTGTTTAGTGTATGCCGCTTCCGAAAAGTTATACGAAGAGTACCGGCCAAAGGGAACTTTTGTATCATTGAATTTTTCAGATGAGGAGACGGGAAATGGATATTTATATTAAGCCCATAAAAAAAATATCAATTGCGGAGAGAAAAATTGTTTATTTAAAGGATATTGCCGAGGTCTTTTCTGTGGAGGGCAATGTGGAGAGCATCAAAAATACCATTGTCCTGAAAATCAAGGAGGACAGCGAAAAGTCCTATCTGCTTTCCGTTATAGATGTGATAAAAGCCATTACAAACGGATTCCCTGAATTTACCATCACGAATGTAGGCGAGATGGATGTGATAGTGGAGTACAGTCCCGAAAGAAAAAGAGACAGGAAATGGCTGGTTTACCTGAAGGTTGCTGTTATTTTCGTCATCCTTTTTGCAGGCGCGTCCACAGCGATTATGAGCTTTCACTCTGACGCGGAGATGCCGAGCATACTGAGAAACTATTACTATATTTTCTTCAGGGAATATGTGGACAACCCCGTCATTTTAGTGGTTCCCTATTCTATCGGTCTGGCTGTGGGTATCATTGTCTTCTTCAATCATTTTTCAAAGCTTTATGTCACAAAAGACCCTACGCCAATAGAAGTGCAGATGACTACCTATGAGAAGGAAACGGTGGCAAATATGGTAGATACTCTGGAAAAGGAAAAGCAGCAGAAAAGCGGAGGTAAAAAATAAATGGATTTATTCAAAAATATAGCTTTAGCGGTCATAGGGCTATCCTCCGGCATGGTAGTGGCCGGAGGTATATTTGCTTTTATTGCCGTTATCGGTATTGTGCCCAGAATGGCGCAGAGGACCGCCACCGTTCCCTATATCCCCATGTATGAGGACGCTATAACACTGGGCGGTATTTTCGGCGTATTGACGATGTATCTGAACCTGTATATTCCCATAGGCCCTGTACTGGCTGTTATTTTCATGTTTGCCACAGGGATTTTTGTTGGCTCACTTGCGGTATCGCTGGCGGAGGTATTAAATGTAATACCAATATTTATGCGCCGGGCCAGGCTAACGACAGGTATTGTCTTTTTTATACTGGCTTTGGCTTTGGGCAAGTGCTGCGGAAGCCTTGTTTATTTCTTCATGGCAGGCTTTACAGCCTGATTAATTTTCAGATTGGAGTGTTTTATTTGGACGAATCAAAAAAGGGACAGCAGCAGTATCAAAAGCTGGTGGATCAGACGACCCCGAACAGCAACATTGTTCTTGACTGTGCAAAGGCCTTTGTTGTGGGCGGGCTTATCTGCGTCCTGGGGCAGTTAATCATCAACTATTTTGTATCCAAGGGCTTTACAAAGGACGAAAGCGCCATGATTAACTCTATCATATTGATTTTTATAACAGCGGTTTTAACCGGTCTGGGACTGTTCAGCAAAATCGGCAAGTTTAGCGGGGCGGGTACTATTGTGCCTATTACGGGCTTTGCAAACTCCGTTGTCTCTCCTGCTATTGAATTCAAGAAGGAAGGCCTGATATTCGGCCTGGGCGCTAAAATGTTTCTGATTGCGGGGCCGGTTATCGTATATGGGACGCTGACATCAATGGTTGTAGGCATTATATATTATTTTATAAGGTAGGTGGTAAATATGAAAAGTAAACGTATCGGATCTCAGACAGTCAAATTTGAGAATCCTCCGGTGATACTCTCGGCAGCGTCCGTGGTTGGCCCGAAAGAGGGGGAGGGGCCTCTCAAGGACTGTTTTGATGTTATACTGGAGGATATTCTCCATGGTGAGGACAGCTGGGAAAAAGCGGAGAGCAAGTATGTGGAGGATGCTTTGAAGCTGGCAGTACAAAAGGCAGAATTGAAAATGGACGATATACAATATATATTAAGCGGAGACCTCTTGAATCAGGTGACTGGAACAACCTTTGGCGTCAGAAGCCTGAAAAGGCCTTTTTTTGGACTTTTCGGCGCATGCTCCACAATGGGCGAGGCTATGAGCCTTGGAGCAATGCTTGTGGACGGCGGCTATGCAAAGCATGTGCTTTCCGCGGCCAGCAGTCATTTCTGCGCGGCAGAAAAGCAGTTTCGGTTTCCCCTTGACATGGGTACCCAAAGACCCCCTTCCTCCACCTGGACGGTAACGGGAGATGGGGCAGTCGTCATATCCGGCAGTGGATACGGCCCCGTCATTACTCAGGTGACAACGGGAAAAATTGTGGATATGGGTATCACCGATGCCAACAATATGGGCGCGGCAATGGCGCCGGCGGCGGTAGACACCCTGGTGGCTCATTTCAATGATACGGGCACAAAGCCTCAGGACTATGACGTTATTGCTACAGGGGATTTGGGCTATATCGGAAGCCAGCTTGTGAAGGAGCTCATGAAAAAAGAGGGCTTTGATATGGGAGACAATTATACGGACTGCGGTATTGAGATATTTGACAAGGAGAAACAGGACACACATTCCGGCGGCAGCGGCTGTGCCTGCTCTGCGGTCACCTTCTGCGGATATTTCTATGAAAAGGTAAAAAGAGGGGACATCAAAAAGATGATGCTCATACCAACGGGAGCCTTATTGAGTACAACCTCAACACAGCAGGGAGAAAGTATTCCGGGAATTGCCCATGCCGTTGTCATTGAAGCGCCAAAAAATAAAAAATGAGGTGTTTAATTTGGATTTGTTCAGAGCATTTATTGTAGGCGGAATTATATGCCTCATCGGGCAGATACTGATAGATAAAACAAAACTGACCAGCGGCAGGATACTGGTGATGTATGTCTGTGCGGGCTGCCTTTTGGGTGGACTTGGACTTTATCAGTACGTAGTAGATTTTGGAGGTGCAGGCGCCACTGTGCCCCTAACGGGCTTTGGCTATAGCCTTGCAAAGGGCGTTATGGAGGAAGTGGATGCGGTAGGTTTTTTCGGCATTTTCACAGGAGGCTTAAAAGCTGCCGCGGGCGGTATTACGGCAGCGGTTGTCTTTGGATTTCTGGCCGCTTTGGTATTCAATCCGAAAGAAAAATAGAAAACAGCACTTAACAATTTTAACTAAAAAGTATATACCTGATTTGGATAAATTTTACATTAATTTTCAGATTATTTTAATGCTTTTTTCTATGTTTTGTGTTATACTGCATTTGAGTTACAAACAATGCGGTTGTTCAAAGGAGATATGGAATGGAAAAAGCAATCGGTTCAAGGGTGAATTTGTTTAACATTGAAAATATGCTTGCAGTGGAATATATGGATTGTGTTAGTGATATTATTGACCATGAAAAAATAAAAAAATTGGATGACTACGAACAGCATTGCCATACCAGCAGACTGCAGCACAGCCTGAACGTTTCTTATTACAGCTTTCTGATTTGCCGTTTTTTTGGCTGGGATTACCGTTCCGCAGCCAGAGCGGGGCTGATGCACGACTTATATTATTATGATTGGAGAACTACTAAAATCAAGGGAACCAATCATGCGGCATGGCACCCAAGAGTTGCTCTGGACAATGCGAAAAAGGTGACGGATTTGAACAGAGTGGAGGAGGACGCAATTCTGACCCATATGTGGCCGTGTACTTTAAGACCTCCGCGTTATAAGGAGTCCTATGTGTTAACCTTTGCTGACAAAATATGCGCCCTTTTTGAGGTAACGGATAATCAGCTGAGCAGGGTAATGAATTAAATAATGAAAGAATGCCGAGGGATCTTGTGTTGTCAGGATCCCTTTTTTTTACGTGAAAAAGGTCGAAATATGCGAATACATGTTCTATGTGGAACAAAGGAATGGATATTCAATATTTTTTATGAGACTAACAGGAATAAAAAGCAGAATTTTAATTTTTATTTGGAAAATACGTTAGAGTTGCTTTCGCTCCAATTGATTAAAAACCTATACCTTAAAACAAATGAATTTTAATATAAAAGTAAAAGTGTAAATCCCGTATTTCAAACATATGCTTAGAATATAGAAAACTTTTTTATATAATCTGGAAAAAAGTCTGGACAAATGATTTTTGACCTACCTATAATAGAATAGATATGAATAAAAGGAGGAAGTAATATGAGCAATGAAACAAAAACAGAAACAGCGGCAAAGAAAAAATTTAAAATGCCCCATGTTTTTGTTATTCTGTTTTTCCTGGTACTGATTGCCAGTATCTGTACCTGGATTATCCCCCCGGGACAATTTGATTATGAAATGGTTGACGTCAACGGCACCATGAGAAATTTGGTTGTTCCGGGTTCGTTCCACTACATTGACCCATCGGAGGCAACAAGGACGGGGGTAATAGGCTTCTTCAGCTCCTTCCACAGGGGCATGATCAGCGGCGCTGAAATCATGATGCTTATTTTCATTGTAAATGCAGCCTTTGGCATGGTCATTAAAACAGGAGCCTTTGACTGTATGATGGGCGCTCTTTTAAGAAAATTTGACGGAAAGGAAAAGATATTAATCCCTATCTTTTTCGCAATTTTTGCTTTAGGCGCTACCATGTTTGGCATGTGGAACGATTTTAACGGCTTAATGCCTGTAATGGCAGGGCTTGGCATCGCACTTGGCTATGATGCGCTTTTTGGCTTTTCCATTATTGAACTTGGTATTGGTATTGGGTTTGCTTCTGCATTGATGAATCCCTATACGATTGTAATTGCCCAGTCCCTGGCGGGCATACCAATCTACTCTAACTCCGAGATACGAATTTTGATGCTGGTTGTCTTCTCAGCCATCACTCTTTGGTGGATTTTCCGCTATGGCAAAAAAATAAAGGACGATCCATCCAAAAGCCTTATGGTTGGTGAAAAATCCAAGTTCACTTTTAAAAAAGAGGATTTGGTTAAATTATCTATGGGTCCCAAGGAAAAGCTGATATTTGTCGATATTTTGGCTTGTCTCGGCATTATTCTTTACGGCTTTTTAAAGCTTGGCTGGGGCTCTATACAGCTTACGGGCGTGTTTTTGATGATGGGCATTATTGCGGCGTTGATTTATGGATGGAGCGCAGACAAAATTGCTGTGGAGTTTGTCAACGGCTGTGCAGATATTGTGTTCGGCGCCCTGATTGTAGGTATCGCCAAGGCAACACTGATTGTTATGCAGGACGGTATGATTATTGACACCATCATTAATTTTATGGCAAGCCAGCTGGAGGGAATGCCAACCGCTATTGCTGCCCAGGGTATGCTTTTTATACAGACCATTATTAACTTTATAATTCCATCAGGATCCGGACAGGCGGCAACGATTATTCCGATTATGGCGCCTTTGGGCGATTTGATGGGAATCAGCCGTGAGGTTACTGTCCTTGCCTTCCAGATGGGAGACGGTTTTTCAAACCTTTTGTGGCCAACTGCTAATATTGCTATCGGCTGTGGTATTACCGGCGTTCCCATCACAAAATGGTGGAAATTCTTCCTTCCGCTATTTGGTATTTTGTATGTGGTACAGATGATGTTCTTGTTTGGCGCGGTTGCCTTTGGCATGTAAAGCTTTGGGAGGACTTGGATATGGAGATAAAGGCTGCTGTTGACAGCTTATATGAGGAATTAGTCGCGTTCAGGCGTCACTTACATATGCATCCCGAATTGTCGGGGACGGAATTTCAGACAGTAGAGGCTGTCTGTGAAAAGCTTGATAAATGGGGTATAGAATATGAAAGGGGCGTTGCCGATACAGGCATTGTTGCCATCGTGCGGGGTGCGAAGGCTGGCAAAACCGTAGGCTTAAGATGCGATATAGACGCTCTTGCAATTGAGGAAATGAATGACGTACCCTATAAATCTGTGGTAAACGGCGTTATGCATGCATGCGGACATGATGCCCATACAACGATTGTACTTGGAGCGGCAAAAATTCTGAAGGATATGGAGAGGGAGCTTTGCGGCAATGTAAAGTTTTTTTTCCAGCCGGCGGAGGAAACAACCGGTGGCGCTGACAGAATGATACAGGCGGGGTGCCTGGAAAACCCTCATGTGGATTATGTTTTGGGACTGCATATGGCGCCCCAGTATGAAACGGGGACAATTGGTGTAAAGTATGGCAAAATGATGGCGGCCTCAGATGAGTTTTTTATAACGCTGGAGGGAAAATCCTGTCATGGAGCACATCCTGACTTGGGAGTGGATGCCATACTGATGGCCAGTCAGATTGTAAATTCTCTTCAGTCTGTTGTCAGCCGCGGCATTGCGCCTGTGAATTCCGCTGTCTGCCATATCGGCATGATACAGGGGGGAAGCGCAGGCAATATTGTGGCGGATAGGGTTACCATGAAGGGAATTATGCGGTCTCTTGACCCTGATACCCGTATTTTTCTCCACGAAAGGGTAAAGAGCATTGTGGAGAATACGGCAGAGGCTTTCGGCGGAAAGGGTTTTCTGCAAATCAGGGAAAGCTATGGTCCGCTTATCAATACAGATGAGGTTGTTGATTTGGTAAAGAAAAACGGCGAATCGGTATTGGGAGAAGGACATGTGACAGTAGAGCAATATCCGGATATGGGAACTGAGGATTTTTCCTATTTTGCTTTGAATACCAAAGCGTGTTTTTTTCACCTGGGCTGTGCGGACATTAAACAGGGAATTGTGAATGATATTCATAACTGCCGTTTTGATATAGACGAAAAATGTCTTGCCGTCGGGGTAAGGCTTCAGGTGGAGAATGTTTTGTCTTTGCTGAATAAATAATATAGAAAAGCCGAATTATGGGCCGTTTCTGTATTTTATAATACTGGTTAAGATAAGGAAGATGGACACCGCTGTCTGTATCGTTGTTACGAGGCTGAAGGTATAAATTATTTGAAAATACAGCGGCCGGGGAGATTTGACTTATACTGAATGTAATGGCTTTTCAGGCAGACACCAAGGGCGGCTTATAAAAATGAGAATGATATTCCAATTAAAAAAATGAGGTAAAATCAAAAGAAGCCGTCGGGGATACGAAGTCTGCAAGAGATCCCTGACGGCTTTTTTAACTTTTTATGCAATTATTCCAGTGTGCGTGAAAATGCCTTGTCTCTGTTTTTTTGCGGTTATCCGGCAGACGCAGAGCATTTTCTATTGAAATCCCAGCTTTATAGTGCATTTATCGTTTCTGTTACAGAGGTATTTCGAATTCGTTTTGCTGGAGCATAAACTGCGGCGGTTACCGAAGCCAAAACAAATAAAAGTATTTCAATGAGACGAGCGGTGGGCACACACCAAACGGCATAGCTGAAATGAGATGCAATCAGAAGGTCATAAATCAGTTTACTGATAAAAATACCGACTGTACAGCCAATGATGCAGCCGAAGGCGGCATAGGTAAAGGCTTCTGCTACAATCATTTTTGTAATTTGGCCCCCGTCCATTCCAACTGCCCGCATTGCTCCATACTCCTTTATTCTTGCAGATACGCTCATAGAAATGCTGTTAATGATATTTAATGCGGTAACCAATGCGATAATCGTTAAAAAACCATATACGCACAATATAAAAGCTGTATATGTGCCGTCCGTGCGCTGTTCACGTTTATCGCGAAGCGTACAGCTGTCATTTAAAAGGCTCTTGATTGCGGCTATTTCCGCATCTGTTATATTGTTCTTTGTCTGCACCATCAGGAGGGCATATTCAGTTATACCGGTAAGGCGGATAAAAGTATCATTGGATGTGATAAGTGTAATTTTGCCGTTTGTGAGACCGTTATTACTGAAAGGGTCATATTTTAACAAGCCGGCTATCTCCATCTCTTCATTACCTGCCCGTATCTTATCGCCAATCTCTAAAGAACTGTCCTTGTCCCAGGTCGCAAGCACATAGCTGCTGTCGCCATACACCTTTGAAATGTCGCTGCCTTTTTTCAGAACATTGTCCTTTAAAAGACTGTCCAATTCAAATTTATCATAAGAAATAATATCTATTGTACTTGTATTTCTGTCTAATTCTGCGGGGACGTTTAGATAGCTTCTGCGTCCAAAAACGCGCTTTACCCCCTCCATGCCGCTGGTGGTATGAAGCAGCTCGCTGTCTATGGAATTTGTACCATGGCTGCTTGTAATATCAATATCGGAAGTGCTTGACGACTGCGGCATCAGATAACCGACAAAATCCACCATCGTCAGAAAACTTAAAAATAGAATAATACTAAGGGCAAAGGAGCCTGTCATGAGCATGAGATTTTTCTTTGCGGAAACTGCATGATGAATGCCAAGGGCCGTTTCAATTTTGAAAAAGCGTGTAGTGACCGGATGCCGCATATTACCGTCGGTTTCCGAATTTCCGGAAACCGCTGTTACAGGGGATACCTTTGCCGCCCGTTTTGCAGGAGAGCCCGCCGCAAGCAGAACTGTGACAATTCCAACAACAATTCCGCTGAGAATACCGATGGCGCTGATACCAAAAAGGGGAATGTCCGAAAATTCTTCTCCGACAGTGAAGCGTAAAGCGGCGCACAGGCCCCAGGTAGCTGTAATTCCGAGCACAATGCCTGTGGGAATGGCAGTTTTACACCAGTTTAGTGCCTCCAGCCTGACAAAACGTATAATTTGTGTTTTACTCATTCCGATACAGCGCATCATCCCGAAAAATCTTGTCCGCTGGGCAACATTGCTGTTTATACTGCTTGAAATCATTAATACACCTGCTGCCAATATCAATACGAATAGTATACCGGCCGTCAGAAATAGTGTCTGGGCCATTGGGCTGGTTATAAGGTCTTCGGGGGAAAAGCCGCTGTGCTTGTTTAATAATCTGGCCTGCTCCATTTTGACGCCCATATCGGCCATACTGAAAACGGCCGTTACCAAGAATACGGCAAATATAATACACAGATGTGTCATGCGGTTATGCCGCTTATTAACCTTTGCGGAAACAGGGATTAGGTCAAGATAGCTTTTCATTCACCGCACCTCCCAAAGTCGGTCAATATACCGTCCGATACTTGCAGTATACGGTCTGCGGCCTGTGCAATGCTTCGGCTGTGGGTAATCATCAAAATTGTCTGCTCATATTTTTTTGATGTCTCTTTCAGCAAGGAGATTACTTCACCGGAATTTTGCGTATCAAGGTTTCCGGTGGGTTCATCGGCGAGAACAAGTGACGGGCGTGTGAACAAAGCCCGTCCGATTGCCACGCGCTGCTGCTGTCCCCCGGACAACTGACTGGGCAAATGGTGGCGGCGTTCTTTCAAATTCAGGACGGCAAGCAATTCTTCCAAATATTTTTTGTCCGGTTTTTGATAATCAAGCAGCACGGGAAATATGATATTCTGCTCGACAGTCAGTTCCGGAATAAGATTAAAGCTCTGAAAAATAAAGCCGATGTTTCTGCGGCGAAAGATTGTCATTTTATCGTCCTTCATTGCAAAAATATCTTTGCCGCCTATGAATATTCTGCCGGAAGTAGGCGTATCAAGTGCACCTATCATATTCAGAAGCGTACTCTTGCCGGAGCCGGACTCCCCGACAACAGCGACAAATTCCCCTTTGGGAACGGTAAAACTGGCATTTTTTAATGCATGTACGGCGGCCTCGCCGGCACCATAGGTTTTAGAAACTGATTTCACTTCCAATAAATCCATATATTAACACCTCTTTCTGTATAGATTATGGAAATGTTACCACGCCAATCCTACTGCCATATGACAGTACGCCTACAATTTTGTAGGAATTAAAAAATGAATGGTAAAGGTTGTGCCGGCCCCCAGCTCGCTGTCAACCGTAATTGTTCCGTCGTGAGCTTCAATAATTGCTTTTGCAAGCGGCAGACCAAGGCCGATTCCCTGTGTATCCTTGGAATAGCGGCTGCGATAAAACCGTTTGAAAATATGATATAAATCCTCTGGGTGGATTCCGCTTCCGCTGTCTTTCAGGATTAACTGAACGACGGAAGCGGATTGCTTCCATTCAATACGGACATAGTCGCCGCTTTTCGTATGATCAAGAGCGTTTTTTACAATATTGCTGACCGCTTCCATGAGCCAATTTCGGTCGCACAGTAACGTAACTTCATGATTGCCGGATAGATATAGCCCTTTTCCCTCTTGCTTGATACGGTAAGAAAATTGTTCTTCTATACAGCCCAGGAGTTCCGACAAGTTTTCTAACCTTTTTTCCATTACAATTGTTCCGGCGTCAAGCTTTGTAATTTTCAAAAGATTCTGTACAAGATTTTCTATTCGGTCAAGCTCTCGCTCTGAGAGTGCCGTAAATTCCTTTATGGTTGGGAAAGTCCCGGCCTCCTCCTGTATAATACCGTTATAGATGTTCAGGGCGGCCAGAGGCGTTTTCAGCTGGTGGGAAATATCGGATATGGTATCCTTCAAAAACCTTTTTGCCTTTTTCTCGTTTTCGGCGTGAGCGTTTAAAATGGAAACCAGGGAATTTACTTCGTGAAACAGCCTGTACAGCTCGCCCTCATCATTGCATTCAATAGATGCAGTCCGGTTTCCGGAAATATATGCTGTTATCTGTGCTATGGCATTTTCCATCGTCTTATTTTGTTCCAGAAAGTACCTATAACAAACAGCCAGTATGGATATGCCCATCAACAGGGAGCACACAAAGATACAGGCGGCGGCATTTTCAAGTCTTAAGGCTAGAAAAGCGGCTGAAAGAAGGGTAAAGACCAATAAGATTAACTGGAGTGAGATGAAAAGTGTTTTTATTTTTCTGTTTGTTAGTATTTTCATCATACGCCTCCATCCATACTGCTCCATTTATATCCCATACGCCGTACTGTTACGATTTTTTGCGGTTTACCCGGATTATCTTCAATTTTTGTGCGCAGTCTGCGGATATAAACAGTAAGGGTACTGCCGTCTATATAGTTTTCATTGCAATCCCACAGCTTGCTTAATATCTTCTCCGGCGAAAGAATAATGCCGGGATTTTCCATAAACAGACGAAGCAGCTTATATTCGCCTACGGTCAAGGAAAGAGGCTCTCCATTTTTACAGACTTCGCCCTTCAAAAGATGGAGTTTTATACCATTAGAGCTTAATTCGGCGTCCGGCTGACTGAAATCGCCGCTTCTGCGGAGCAGAGCATTGATTCTCGAGAGAAAAACCGCCAGCTTGAACGGCTTTGTCATATAATCGTCGCCGCCTATATCAAGCCCCATAATGATGTCTGTTTCCTCATCAGCCGCCGTAAGAAACATAACAGGTACTTTTGAAATTTGGCGTATCTTCCTGCAAAAATCAAAGCCGGAACCATCGGGAAGCGATACGTCCAAAATAACGAGATCATATTTTTTATTCGGCCATAATTTATCGGCTTCCAGTGTGGTACGGGCAACATCTATATCGTACCCCTGTTTCTTTACAGCAAAGGAAAGTCCGCTGATTAAACTCAAATCATCCTCCAGTAAAAAAAGTCGTTTCATTTGTTGTCCCTTTCCTTCCCTTTTTTGTTTTTCTAATCAAGTATTAAAACGCCCGGTATGCGGTATTTTCCAAAAGCCCTATGATTTCCGCTGCCTGTGGTGCAGGCGGCCTGTTCCGTCATTCTGTCTGTTCTCCATGAGCTGTATTGGTATAATTATAGCTTCATAACCGAATAGAATCAACGTGCACAGGAGTACAAACTAAATAAGGCGTAGATTTTGCTGTCAGCAGCGCTATGGCAGCAGGCACAAAAGGACAGCTGATTTTTGAACAGTATCTATGTGTGAGGGCATCTTTTATTTGTTATAGAGAAAACCAATTTATTGTGATGGGAAGGCTGAATTGGAAATCAATGGAAAGGTCGAAAAAAGTTGTAAGAATGCTGTCGAATAGTTGAAGTGACGCCAGAAAACATGCTATAATCAAAATGGTATTATGATAAGGTACCAAGAAATAGGGCTTATCTTTCATTTCAGGGCGATATACAAAGAATCAATACGGGCAATTAAAAATAGTTGGGGGGACTGTTTGTGATTTACATCTGATTCAGGTGTGAAAACAGTAATCGATGTTGTATTAAAAAACAATCAAGGTGGGGAGATTCTATGTTTAAACGAAAAAGAGGCATTGCTTTTGTATTGATGCTGCCCTTTATGCTGTCCTCAGGAACAGCAGAAGCATTTGGAGAGGACAAATACCCTGAAAATATAGTATGTACGCATGTACATGACAAAAGCTGCGGGTACATGGAGGGTACGGATGAAATACCCTGCAATATGGGCTGTGCGGAAACTGATGAAAACGGCGTTTTGATTCATGATGCGGACTGCGCTTACAAAGAGGAGACCCAGGCCGTAGACTGCACACACCAGCATGACAGTGACTGTCTGCCGCAGCCGGCAGACGGCGGGCAGGAAGAGGATGATAATAAATTTAAGGCGTGTGCTTTAACCGATGGCTGCACTCTGGAGGATGGGCACTTTGGGGAATGCAGTACAAAAAAGAAGGATGAAACGGTTGAGAAATGTCTGTGCAGTCCCGAGGCAGGAGAGGACGAATTACATACCAATGAAGAATGTCCCTATTATGAGGGAGAAGCCTTAAAGGAACTGGAGCAGAAAAATACGCTGATTATGCCGGTGTCAGAGGGAGGCATAAATTTAACAGTTACCTCTTCCCCCGCGTCAGGAAGTGTTGTTGAATTTGCTTCTATCCAAAAGGCGCTGGACAGCCTTGGGGATGTCGGCGGTGATGTGACAATTACAGTGGAAAAAGCCGGCAGTGAAAAAGTAACAGTGCCATCGGACAAAGGAATAACATCTCTGACCATAACGTCTGCGCTGACAGATAAGGTATTTGATACTATCTACGCCAACGGTGTTCCCTTTTCATTGAATGCCGCAGCATCGACTGTTTACGGCGGGGGCAATATGACAGATGTGGAAAGCGGAGGAACAAGCGTTACCATAGAAAAAGATGCAGTAGTCAGCATTGTCTACGGCGGGGGCTACAATGGAAACGTGTCAGGAGATGTTTCCATTGAATTTCATGGGAAAACAAGCGGAACGGGAGGTATTTACGGGGGAGGCTATGCCTTTGCCTATGGTGCTTATCCAAATGTAACAGCAAACGTCAGGGGCAATATCGACATTAATGTTTCTAAAGAAACCTCTGTAGGTTTTGTCTCGGGAGGTGGAAATGCCTATCTGGAAACTGCGGCAAACGGCGGTTTTGCAGAGGCAAATGTGACAGGGAAAGTTTCGGTATTCGTAGACAGTGAGAATATAACCAGCAGCAACCCCTTTACAGGCGGCGGAAAGATTACCGCATTTCCTGCCGGCGGCAGAGTTACAGCAAATATAAAGGGTGATGTAGAAATCAACATAGGCGAAAACGCGAAAACTGACGGTTCCTCCTGGTATCTGTATGGAGGCGGCTATGCCAAGTTAAATTTTGCAGGAGATGATGTGGAGGGCGAGGCAAATGTTGAGGGCAATATTACCATAAATGCGCTGAAAAATGCCTACGCGGGCGGCTACAGCCAGGAATCCACCTTTATGAGGTTTTACGGAGGAGGAGGCTGTGAAGGAAATAACAGCCCGGCGGGAACAGCTAACGTGACGGGAAACATTTATATAAACACAGTTCGCCGATGTATAGAGAGTAACGGTGGTCTTTTCGGAGGCGGCTATGCCAAATTCGGAACGGCGAACGTCTATGGCAATACGACCGTTGAGGTTTCGCCTGCGCCGGGTCAGATAAACGATTATGAAAGCGCCAAGGGCGTTATCGGCGGCGGAGAGGCAGCCTTTAACGGAACGGCCACAGTCAGCGGCAACACAAAGATTATTATTCACAGCGGCACGAAATTTGAAAGCGACGCCGAGGCCAGTATCACAGGCGGCGGCTGGGCCAGTGTTGGTAACGGCAACGCAAACGTGGGGGGGAATGTTACCATTGAGATAGACGGGGGCGTCAGGCTTCTCAATAAGTTTATCGGCGGGGGCTATGTAAAAGGCTCTAACAGCACGGCGAACGTAGGCGGCACCATCACAACAAAGCTTGGGGACGGTTTCAATATTTTCGGTTATACGTCGTTTTACGGCGGCGGACTGGTCAACAAAAACGGAACAGGAATGAGCAGCGCCACAGCAGGTGCCGTATCCACCACAATGGGCAATAACTGTACCCTGTGGGGCACATATGCCGGAGGCGGAGCAGTATTGGCAGAGGGCGGAGACGCCTCCGTGTCAGGCAGCGTTACCACTGTAATCGGTGATAATTTTAATAACAACAGCGGGGGCATCTACGGCGGCGGCTGGGTATCAGCAAAGGATGGCAAGGCCACAAGCGGCAGTGTATCCACAACTCTTGGCAATAAGTGTACGTTGAAAACGAAGCCGTTTACAGGCGGCGGTGTTGTGGAGGCAGAAGGCGGAGACGCGTCTGTAGCGGGAAGTATCAAGACTGTGATAGGCGATGGCTATACAAATACAACCCACTGGTTTTACAGCGGCGGTATGATATGGAACGCCAACGGAGTTGCAAAGGCCGGCAGCATCTCTACAACGATAGGGAAAAATTGCAATCTGACCGGACAGCAGTTTATTGGAGGCGGCGCTGTGGAGGCAAATGATAGTGATGCCTCTGTGACAGGCAGTATAACAACCCAAATAGGGGAAGGCTTTCAATGTGGTTATTTTACAGCGGCCGGCAGGGCTGTAACGGGAAGCAATTCCAAGGCAACAGTGGGAAGCGTGAGCGCTCCGGCCAGTGTTTCTACTGAGTTTGCCGGTTCCGGCAGCGGCACCGCTTCCTTTTCAGGATTTTTGATTGGCGGAGGACGGACGTATATTGACGGATCGGATGCAACCGTTTTCGGAGATACCAGTCTGACCTTTGACGGTGTGGTGACGGATAAAAACGCATATGCGGGAGGATATGCCGGAGCGGCGGCAGATGCGTCGGTAACAGGCACAGCGGCTATGACAGTGAAAAATATAACCTCTGCATTCAGTTCTGCCGTTTTTGGCGGCGGATACTCCGGCAGTGACAAAGGGATAGCGGATGTTGAAAATACTTCTTTAGTTTTTGAGAATATAACAAATATGGCCGGATGGATTTATGGCGGCGGCTATGCAGCGGATAATGCCCAGGCCAGCGCCAGAGTAAAGGAAGGCGTTTCGGTAAAGGTGTCAGACAGCAATCTTTATTTCCTGCTTTTGGGAGGAGCAACGGCAGGAAGCGGACATGTGGAGATTGCAGAAAAAGCGGTTCTTTCATCGGACAGATCGTCCATTGCATTTTTGTCGGCAGGGGGAAATTATGATACAAAAACAGACTACCGGCATGTCAATGAGGCGGAGATAAATCTTTTCGACACGACAGTGGCCAACCAGATTTATGCCGCGGGGTACAAAAATGCAAATATAGGGGAGGTTACTGTCAATACAAAAGGGACAGTAAAGACAGGAAGCATTACAGTGGGGACTAATTCATCCCTTGCAGATAAGTTCACAGTGAATGTCGGCGACGGCACAACTGCTTCTGAGACTAAAATAGGATACATATATACAGGCAAGAGGAGTTTGGGCCATATTTATAACAATGCGACCCTTATCCATGAAGCCAATGGCAATAGGTTGTTTTGGGATTTGACGGATTTGCAGGTGGACGAGGGAGGAAGGCTTGCGCTGGCCTCCTTTGACGAGTCTATTGCGGGAAATTATACAGGCGGCGGTACCATTGCCATGAATGCAGACAAGACTTTTACCGTTGGAGGAGAAGTATCAGGTGCAACGGATGTTGAGTTGAGTGGTGAGCCTGTTATCGGGAAAGTATATATACAGGCAGCGAAAGGAAGCACCGGAGACTTTACGCTGAAATCGGACACGCTTTCCTTTACAAAGGCTGTGCTGGATGCATATGCACAGTGGAGTATATCGGATAAGCCGCAGGGCGTAACCGTAACGGTCGTAAATGATGGCGGTCACGGAACGGTAGAACCTTCCCATGAGGCGGCGATTGCGCCGGGGGGAAGTCAGGTTTTCACTTTTACGCCTGATTATGGTTATAAGCTGGCGGCTTTGGAGATAAGAAAGGGAACAGAAACGATTAATGTGATTGAGGAAGTGGCGGGCGATACCTTTACAATGACATATCCCTCTGAGGCGTGTGAGCTTGTTGTGGCATTTATGCCCATGGAAAAAAATGACATGGAGAATATTGTTGAGAAACTGCCGGAGAAGCCTTTGCCAGGGGAAAGCCTGCCAGAGAGGGAGCAGGAGACAATACTGGATGCAAAGCTTCACTATGAGAATTTACCGGAGGAGACAAAGAATACACTACCCGATAAGGTTTTGTCTGATTTGAATGAGGCTTTGGTACAGCTACCAAATGTTGCAGTGGAGGTAAAGGTGGAAGTGATTGGGGGCAATGACAAGGCTTGTGATGTTCCTGACGCGCATATGCTGCTTCAGTCGATGACCTCAGAGGAGGCGGAAGGTTTGAAGCCGGGAGGCGATATTACCGAATTTAAGCTTTCTATGATAGTTTCAGAGGCCGGCAGTTTATCCAGTGAACAGGAGGAAGCGCTGAAAAATGAGTTGAACGGCGCTGAGGAGGGAAAAAAATTTGATGTTTTGGT
The DNA here is from genome assembly GCA_019422105.1 of Bacillota bacterium. Classification (GTDB taxonomy): domain Bacteria; phylum Bacillota; class Clostridia; order Lachnospirales; family Anaerotignaceae; genus JAHZDZ01. Next base: position 278,310 of record JAHZDZ010000003.1, read on the forward strand.
CAGAAAAAATATAACGGATGGCAAAGGAGAACGGACTGAGACACTGCCCAGGCTAAACTATCCGGTATCGCTGGTGTTTGACGTAGCTGACCAACAGCCGCCAACGGGCTATCAACGTGAGTGGTGGGCTGTCAATCTTCATGGTGACGCAGATAAGCCGCAGGTCTATATTTTGAAGGATGAAGACAACGACAATAAAACTGTCACTGTATCAAGCAGTCTGTTTTCTGTTTATACTTTGATTTACAGGGATACGGAAAAGGGCAGCAGTGCCGGAAGCGCAAGCGGGGGTTCATCAACGTCCTATACGGTAACGGCAAAAGCAGGCGAGGGCGGCAAAATCAGCCCAGATGGAAAGGTGCGGGTAACCGGCGGCAGCAACAAGACCTTTATCTTTACGCCTTTAGAGGGCTATGAGGTGGCGGAGGTATTTGCAGATGGGGAAAGTGTGGGAAAGACGGACACTTATACCTTCAGCAAGGTGAAAGAGAACCATACAATTGAAGTGTTGTTTCGGGAAACGGAACAAAGCGAAGAAACACAGTGGAATGCTTTTGATGATGTAGGAGTCTCGGACTGGTTTTATGACAGCGTGAGGTTTGTATTTGAAAAGGGCCTTATGAGCGGCATTTCCACCCGTATGTTTTCGCCGCAGATGAATACCGACCGCGGTATGATAGTGACAATTCTGTGGCGTCTGGAGGGCAGTCCCCGGGCGAGCGGAAATTCGCATTTTGCAGACGTCAGCGAGAATGCTTATTATGGGCAGGCTGTGAAATGGGCGGTTGAGAACGGAATTGTGATGGGCTATGGAGATGGCTTTTTCGGGCCGGATGACTCTGTTACAAGAGAACAGCTGGCATCTATACTGTATCGTTATGCGGCATATAGAAAATATGATATGTCGGCCGCAGGCAGTCTGTCAGATTTCAAAGATGCTGCACTTGTATCGGGATGGGCAAGAAAGCAGATGCAGTGGGCCGTGACAAAAGGACTCATAAGCGGACGAGACAATGGCACACTTGACGCAGGAGGCTTGGCGACACGTGCTGAAGCTGCTGCAATACTCATGCGGTTTTATGAGAGTGTGAAGGAATAAAAAATGGTTTTGACATGGAATGTATAATAAACAGTGAGCGGCGGTTATGTTATGCCGCTAACTGCTTTTATGCCTTGCAGAAAAATATCATGAATGAGGCAGGGGATTTTTGTTCTGGTATAAATACAGAGCCTATGGTATACTATAAAAAACAGCCGCAGAATGACTGTTTTGGCGGATTGAAGAAGGTCGAGGACAGTCTGTTTTTGCACAGCAGGTATTTATTGTGCCGGTAAAAAAATAAAGCGCAGGACGGCTGTTTATATTTTTAAGAGTAAGCTGTAAATAGACATTATAGGACAATAGAACAAAGGAGCTGATTGAAATGTGCAAGGTATGTGATACAATGGAAAAGCTGATGGAGAAATTTAAAAGCTTCAGCATTTTTGATATTGCTGTGTTTAAGTTCTGCCTTATATCTTTTGGTATTATATTGGGCATGACCGGACATAAATCGTGGAAAAAAGCGGCTCCGCTTGTCTGGTGTACCTTTATTGGCGGTTATCTCTACATGGTTTACAGGTGCTTTTTTGTTCATGACAAAAAATACGAAGACCTGTGCGGGGATTATGACGAAGAGGATTATATAGGATATGAGGATTAATATGATATAAGCTGAATAATCTATTGGAGTGTGCCGCGATGCAGGTTGGCATTTCCGCAATCTTACAGCGGTTATAAATGCAGAATCTTTTGTAATTAAAACGGCTTTTATGCAGATACTGCAATATGATATAAATAGAAAAGAAAGTCTGTAGCAGGGCGGCTGGACTGAAGAAATCAAAATTCAAACGATGAGTGAATTTCTTTAGGCACCGACTATTATCAGGCTTTCTTTTTTTACATACGAATTCTATTTTCTTTTCTTTTCTGAAGGAGACTGTAGGCATTTTATTGTAGTAAAGAAAAAAATTATGGGTTCTCTGCTGTCCTGCGGAATGGGAGGGTACTTGACTTATTCAACAAAAAAAGTTCTTATTTTGTTTGAAAATGATAGAAAACTTTATTTTTATACAAAATTTTGAACTTTATTTATACTTTTTTACTAAAATCATTTTATTTTTTTCGTAAAAGAAGGATATGTGTGACAAGCGGAGAATAATAATAAATGACATCAATTATTACATAATTCATTTGTCAATATACTATAGGGAGGTACATTTATGAAAAGTTATTCTGCTAATGAAATTAGGAATATTGTAATTTTGGGGCACAGCGGGTGCGGAAAAACGACAATGACAGAAGCGGATCTTTTTTATTCCGGCGCAACAAAACGCTTTGGCAAGGTAGAAGACGGAAATACTACCAGCGATTATGACGCGGAAGAGATAAAGAGAAAAGTTTCTATAAACACATCTATTATTCCTATTGAGTGGATGGACACAAAAATCAATTTTCTGGATACACCGGGATATTTTGATTTTACGGGTGAAGTGAAAGCTGCTATCAGCGTAGCGGACGCTGCCCTCATAGTTGTATCTGCCAAATCAGGTGTGGAGGTAGGAACGGAAAAGGCTTGGGATTATGCCGAGGAGGCTGACCTGCCGAAAATGATCTTCATCAATCAAATGGACGATGAAAATGCCGATTTCAAAAAAGCGGTGGACGAAATGCGTGAAAAATTCGGCAAATCCGTTGTTCCTCTTCAAATTCCTTTTACAGATGAAAACGGAAATACAGACGGCTTTATCAATGTAATCAAACGGGATGCCAGAGTCAAGGTGGACGGCAAGCTTCAAAAATGCGATATGCCCGCCGATATGGCCGACCAGGTGGAGGAGCTTCGTGCGGCTGTCGTAGAGGTTGCCGCTGAAAGCGATGACGCCCTCCTCGAAAAGTATTTTAATGACGAAGAGCTTACCTATGAGGAAATTTATGCGGGGCTTAAGCAGGGTATCATGAATAAGAGCATTGCCCCTGTTATGTGCGGTGCTGCGACTATAGGATATGGTATTAAGCTTCTTTTAAATACCATAGTAAAATTCCTGCCTCCGTCAAATATTTCAAGACCTGCCTTTGGCTGTATTGATTTGCTTACAAATGAATCCGTTACCAGATATAACAATCCAAAGGATCATTTCTCTGCCTTTGTATTTAAAACAATCTCCGACCCCTATATTGGAAGGCTAAATATTTTCAAGGTGCTTTCCGGTACCTTAAGGAAAGACAAAACCATCTATAATCCGGAAAAGGACACCTATGAGAAGGTTTCCCATATTTATGTTGTCCGCGGCAAGGAGCAGATAGAGGTAGATGAGCTTCAGTCAGGTGATATTGGCGCTCTTGCAAAGCTTACCAATACCTCAACCCAGGATACTCTTTGCTCCAAGGAATTCCCTGTGCAGGTCAACAAAATATCATTCCCCGAATCCGTTCATTCCATGGCAATTATGCCAAAGGGGAAGGGCGACGAGGATAAGATTTCAAACGCGCTTTCAAAATTGAAAGAGGAAGACCCAACCATCAAGATGGAGGTAAACACAGAGACAAAACAGACGCTTATCTATGGCGTTGGGGAAATGCATCTGGATGTTCTTGTCAATAAACTGAAAACGAAATATAAAATAGAAGTGGATTTGGTTCCGCCGATTATCCCTTACCGTGAAATGATTAAGGCGAAGATTAAAATTCAGGGTAAATATAAGAAGCAGTCCGGCGGACACGGACAGTTCGGTGACGTATGGATTGAGTTTGAGCCGTCAGGCGATTTGACACAGCAGTATGTGTTTGAGGAAAAGGTATTTGGAGGATCTGTACCGAGACAGTATTTCCCCGCTGTTGAAAAGGGAATACAGGACTGCATTAACCATGGTGTTTTGGCGGATTATCCTGTTGTCGGACTGAAAGCAACCTTGGTTGACGGTTCCTACCATCCGGTTGACTCTTCTGAAATGGCCTTTAAAATGGCAACCTCCATGGCGTTTAAGGACGGTTTGGCACAGGCAAAGCCTACTATATTGGAGCCAATTGCTCATGTAGAGGTTTTGGTTCCCGAACGGTATATGGGCGATATTATGGGCGATATTAACAAGAGAAGAGGACGTATCCTCAGCATGAATCCGGAGGGAAAGGATAAACTGATTGTTGCGGAGGTGCCTTTGGCGGAACTGTTTAAATACTGCACGGATCTTCGTTCCATGACGCAAAGCCGCGGAAGCTATACTTACCATTTCGAGCGGTACGAGGAAGCGCCTATGGAAATTCAGCAGAAGGTAATCGAGAACAGGAAGAAGGAAAAAGAAGCGTCCAAATAAAATATTGTCAGCCGCCGGTTTGTAAACCGGCGGCTTTTTACGGTTTGTGTTTGCCGGTGATGAAGTTGAGAGCTTGTTTTTCAGGACGTGAATTTTTCACCGGGATGTAGTATACTGTTATCATAAGTACAGAAAACAGAGAAAAGAACAGGTTAGCTTATACTTTTGTTTTTTTGAAGCGTATGATTTTCGCTGACATTACTATAACATCATTAACAGGCGGGTGTTTTTCAATGAAAAGTGATGTAATTATGTATGATAAGGTTTATTCAATTCTTAAAAATAAAATAGAAAGCGGCCTGCTTCCTGCCGGTACCAAGCTTCCTTCACGGGCCAGGATGTGTGAGGAGTTTCACACATCAGAAAAAACAGTGCGCAGGGCGGTAGAATTGCTTAGTAGAGACGGGTTCATAGAAACGGTGCAGAGAAAGCGGCCCACAGTGGTCTACAGCTATGGCGCGGGGCATAAAAATGTGCCGAGAACCCTTAATAAGGCAGACGCCGTGCAGTCAAATGATATTCTGAAAACCGGCATTTTATTATGCTATCCGTTAAATGCCAGAGGGCTGATGCTTTGCAGCGGAGATGAATGGAAGATACCGGAAGCAATTCTTGACAGTATGGATCCGAATAAGCCCAATGAGTTCTGGCGTCTGTCAAACAGATTCTGGCGGTTTTTTGTTTGCAGAATAGGCAATGATTTGATACTGCGAATGGTTGACAGCCTGGGCTTTTCTGAAATAGATCCATTGCCGGGGACCTATGAGATTAGAAAAAATTATCGAAGGCAGCTGACAGAATTTGTGCAGACGATGAAGGCGGGGGGAGATTCAAACAGTGCTTTTTTTGATGACCTGACGTCGCTTTATGAGGAAAACGGTATGCCGGCTTACCATGTTTCTTATGACTCTCCTTTCCGAATCGGAACGGAGGGGCTTGAAAAGAAAATAAGCGGTGCGCAGGAGAGATACTCCGGCGTATATATGGACTTGCTGGGTTTAATTGCCGTTGGCTATTACAGGAAGGGAGAACGTCTTCCCTCTCACGTAAAGCTGAGAGAAATCTATGGTGTCAGCATTGATACTACCATAAGAGCCATTCAGAAGCTTCAGCAGTGGGGTGTGGTGACGGCAAAGCGCGGAAACGGTATCTATGTAGCAATGGATTTGGAGGATTTGAAGAAAATATACTTAGACCGTGATTTAATCGCCTGTTATGTCAGGCGGTTTTTGGACAGTCTGGAGCTGTTATCATTGACAATCGAGAGTGTGGCGGTGCATGCGGCGGGAGAGGTGAAGCCTGATGAGGCCCTAAAACTGAAGGAGGATTTGGATAGAATGTGGAATGAACATTTTTTGTATCAGCTTTCTCCGCACGCCCTGCTTCATTTTATTGTGGATCATATACAATATAGGGCATTGAAGTGCGTTTATCAGATTGCACAGAAAAATTACCGTATAGGCAGAAGCATTCCGAATCTCGTCAACAGAGTGAAAAACCAGGCCAATTTTGAAATACACCAACAGTGTATGGATGCCGCTGCGGCGTTGGAGGAAGGAAATGCAAGTCTTTTTGCGGAAAGAGTAGCTGTTGTATTCCAGTTTATCCAAAGCCTTGTCATAGAAGAGTGCAAAAAACTTCATTATTGGGATGCGGCGATGCAGGTGTATGACGGGGACGCTCTGTGGAGATAGGGATTTTATAAACTTTGGAAACTGATCCTAAAAAGTGTGACAGCCAGGATTCAGAAATACGGTTTCCCATGGATTCCACCTTTCTATTTTAAGATAGGGCTTTTATATTATTCCCAAATAATCGTTTTCCGAATGTGACGGATGCTGTGGATAAAGCCCTGCCCTGTGCATATAGAAATTAATTGATACAGGCAATATATCGGTATACGGGTGTTTCGCGGTGGGAAACAGAAGGATTCTGAAATTTCCGCATTGGATTTATTCTTGGCAGCAAAAGCCCGCTGCCTTTCCAAACGATGATCAATCTCAGGTAAGTATTGACATTATCGGCTTTTTTGGGACATAATGTGTTAAGGATGTGATTCTATGGATAAGGATAAAAGCGAGGCAGTGGTGTACATAATTGATTCTGATTATCGGATTGTTTATTTTAATCAGGCACTGAGGCAGAATTTTCCGGGACTCAGCACAGGATCATACTGCTACCGTTTTCTTTGCGGTGAGGAGCAGCCTTGCGGGGAGTGTCCCTTAAATACCAGCAGGACAGAAAGCAAGATGCTTTTTAATAAACTGCTGAATATATGGGTAGAAGTGGACGGAGCCGTTTTTGATACCCCTGACGGCAAAAAATATTCCATTATAATGGTCAGGGAAATCAAGGACGACAATCGGAACCTGTTTTATAATTTGACGAAGCTTTCAGCTTATGACGAGCTTTTTGAACTGAATTTAACTGCTGACAGCTACAAGATTCTTTATCATATGGACGGAAAATATGTTGTCCCTTCGCCGGAGGGGCGTCTGTCATCTCTGGTGTCGGAGGTGGCTGACGGGATGATTCATCCCGATGACAGGACGGCTTTTTTGACTTTCTGGGATTTCAACAATATTTTGCCCCGTATGGAGTGTGGCGCCTCTGACAGTGCGCTGACAGGCCAGTTCCGAAAAAAACGTGTAGACGGCACCTGGTGCTGGGTGATGCAGACAGTAGTGCCATTGTGCCAGGGAACAAGAGATGATCAGATTCTTATGTGTTTTATCCAGGATATTCATAGAGAAAAGCTCGGTATGGAAAAATCTCTTTGTCAAAATCCAATGCAGGACACAGTGATGGGTATTTACAAAAAGGACGCCTTTTTTCGCGCGGCACATGTTGCTTTGATAGAAAAAACAGAGGCACGTTGGTGTCTGATGGCGATAGACATTGAGCATTTTAAGCTGTTTAACGAGTGGTATGGCCTGCAAGCAGGAGATGAGTTTTTAAATGGAATTGCGGCAGAGTTAAAACAGTTTCAGGAGGAGGGCGCACTTTGCGGCTATCTGGGAGAGGATGATTTTGGTGTTCTTTTGCCAAATTGTACTGAAATGCCAAAAAAGCTTCAGGAGCGCATAACGCAATGTGTCAGGCAATACGGAAACAACGCCGGATTTTTGCCCGCCTTTGGGTTGTATGCCGTGGAAAGCTGTACGATGCCAATCAGCACGATGTATGACCGTGCTTCCCTTGCCGTGTCAAAGGTAAAGGGAAACTACGCCCAGCGTGTTTCGTGGTATGATGACAGTATGATGCAGACAATGGAAAACGATCATGTACTGCTCACGGATGTGCAGCAGGGGTTGGAAAGGCATGAATTTACATTTTATGTTCAGCCCAAATGCAATATGGATAGCGGCAAAATTGTGGGTATGGAATCCCTTGTGAGATGGAAGCATCCGGTGCGGGGACTGGTGCCGCCGATAAAATTTATACCGGCTCTGGAAAAGTATGGCTTTATTTCCATGCTGGACCGCTATATTTGGGAAGAGGTCTGTAAATGTCTGAGGAATTGGATAGACAAGGGGTATAGGCCCGTACCCATATCGGTAAATGTTTCCAGGGTGGATATCTATACGATGGATGTAGCTGAATATTTTCAGGAGCTTGTGAAGAAATATGAACTTGAACCTTCTTTGCTTGAAATTGAAATTACGGAAAGCGCTTATTCAGAGGACTACCGAATTGTAAAGGATGCAGCGGAAAAACTCAGGATACTTGGTTTTACTGTTTCCATGGATGATTTTGGAAGCGGTTATTCTTCTCTTAATATGCTGAAGGATATTAATGTGGATATTTTGAAAATAGATATGAAGTTTTTGGAAATCAGCGGCCAAAGTGCAGATAAGGGACTTGATATATTGGAGTCCGTTATCAGTATGGCACGCCTAATTGGGCTGCGAATCATTGCGGAGGGTGTTGAGACAAAAAGACAGACGGAATTTCTTCTTCGCCTGGGGTGCTCCTACGGACAGGGCTATTACTACTACAAGCCTATGCCCTTTAAAGTCTTTGAGCCGCTTCTGGCAAAGGAAAGCAATTTTGATTACCGGGGGATTATAGCGCAAAGGTATGATCGTCTCAGCCTGAAGGAGCTTCTGAATGAGGATATGATAACAGAGTCCCTGATTAACAATATTTTGGGCGGAATTGCTTTTTATGATGTATCTGAAACAGAGGTACGGCTTATTCGGGCAAATGAGCAGTATTTTCGGATAATAGGAAGCAGCTTTTCGGGAGATGCCGGTGAGCGAAAGCAGGATATGGAGAATATTTATTCTGAGGACAGGGCGATTGTTTTTCGCATTTTTCAGCAGGCCCGTGAGAATAGGCCAGACGGGGCTGCGGGGGAGGTACGGTATCTCAGGGAGGACGGCAATACAATCTGGCTTTCGATCAGGGCATTTTTTCTGCGGGATGTGGATGGGCGAAGTTTATTTTATGCCGCTTTGAGTGATAATACCGGACAAAGGCACAGAGAGCAGCAGCTTGAAAACTCACAGAGGGCATTGTCGGCAGTTGTACATATTTCAGAGAATGATACCTCCTTTATGAAGCTGACAGAGGAGAACAGGCGAGTAGCAGCCTCCATATTCGCTCAGATGAGCCCGGGCGGTATGATAGGAGGCTACTGTGAAGAGGGATTCCCTCTTTATTTTGCCAACAATGCGATCATTAAGCTGATGGGATATGATTCCTTTGAGGAATTATCGCAGGCTATTGGCGGAATGGTGATCAATACCATACATCCTGAGGACAGAGCGTCGGTAGCGAGAGACATAGGGCCTTCGTATTATCCCGGTTTGGAATATACGACAACGTACCGTATGCCCAAAAAGGACGGCAGCTGGTTTTGGACGCTGGATAAGGGCAGGGTGATTCAGGCAGAGGATGGCAGATTGGCTATTGTCAGTGCCTGTACTGATATTTCGGAAACAATGTCGGCCCAGCGCCAGTTAGCCGAGCGAAACGCATTGCTTCTCAGACGGATATGCCATCCTTTATGAGATGCGGGCCCCATGGTTATACATAAAAGGGAGTTTTACAGTAAGTACAGTTTCACTGAGGAGAGGTTTCGTAATGAGATTGAGGGGAATAAAAAAGTTTTTTTGCCTATTTTTACTGACAGTGGCAATGCTTGTTGGTTGCGGCAGTAAAAATGCGGTGGTAAATTATGAGGATATGGCGGAGGAAGATATTACATCTATCACCTTTTTCGGCAATAAATACGAGCCGGAGAATGTTGTTGTCATCGAAGAGATTATATCTGCATTTATGGAGGAAAATCCTGATATCAGAGTGTCCTATGAAAGCCTGAAGGGGACGGATTACTTTGAGGCCCTTGAAAAACGGATTGCCGCAGGCAGAGGCGACGACGTATTTATGGTAAACCATGATACGGTTCTTGCAATGGGAGAGGCGGGACTTCTTGCTGATTTATCAGATATTTCCTCCATTTCCGGATTTACGGACCAAATGCTTGGCCAGATGGAAGAAGAGGGTAAAATATACTGGGTGCCGACTACAGTATCCGCTTTTGGACTTTACTGCAATATGGATTTGCTTGAAGAGCATGGACAGAAGGTTCCTGAAAATTTAACTCAATGGGAGAATGTATGTGACTATTTTGTTAAGCAGGGAATAACGCCGATAATCGCCAACAATGATATTTCCTTAAAGACGCTGGCCATTGGCCTTGGATTTTATCCCTGCTATCAGGAGGGACGGCAGAGGGAAGTTTTTGACAGGTTAAATAGCGGTGAAGAAAGGCTGAGCACTTATTTGCTTTCCGGATTTTCTCTGTCGGAGGAATTTATTGAAAAGGGCTATATCAATAGAGAGAAAGCTTTGGTGACTAAAAAAACCTCTGATGATTTGCAGGAATTTGCAAAAGGAGAATCTCCCTTTATGCTTACAGGAGCGTGGGCCGCCGTACGTGTTAAAAGTATGCAGCCGGATTTTGAATTCCAGGTGCATCCTTACCCTGTTCTTGAGGAGGACAGGTTTGTCGTAATCAATGCGGATACAAGGCTCAGCATCAATGCGGACAGCAAAAATCAGGAATCCGCTTTAAAATTTGTCGAGTTTTTTACTAGACAGGAAAACATAAATAAATTCGCAGATCAGCAGTGCTCCTTCAGCCCGTTAAAAAGCGGAAGCCCTTCTTCTCTGGAAGAAATACAGCCTTTGGTTTCCTGTTACCAGTCAGGAAATGTGGTTATCGGTTCCGACGGGATGTTGAACCTGCCCATATGGGATTTGACGGCACAGGTATCTAAAAAGCTTCTTTCGGGGGAATCCCTTGAGAACACAATGGAATGGATGGACGTACAGGCAGATGAGGAAGGAGGCGCACTGTGATTCAAAAGGAAGGAACAGGAAGCGCCAGAAAAAAAATAGCATTTGCAACTGTAGTAGTAGGCGCTGCCCTCTGCATGCTGACATTGCTGTTTATACAGGATGTCAGACAGGAGCTTTGGGAGCAGTCTGTCAATACGATTATGGAGACTACCCGTCAGGGGTGCAATACGCTGAAAATACAGCTGAAGGAAGATTATGATTCCATGGAGGTCTTTTCCAAACGGCTGAGAAGCATCTTCCAAGAGCAGAGGGAAGAACTTCAAACAGTAACATACTATTATGAGAACCTTGAAAACGGAGCCTATCTCTACTTATCTGACGAAAGTTTCTATCCCTCCGGCGTGCAGGTGGATGATGAGGTGAAAAGAAAGCTTGACGCGGCGGATCGGGAAAGAGGCATCATTGACCCTCATATCAGCAGCGTTACCGGGGTAAACGTTTTCGATTTGTATGTAAAGGTATCCCTCCGAGACGGAACGGAGGGATACCTGGTGAAGGAGCATGAAATCAGCAGCATTGTGGACAGCTTCAGCCTCTCCTTTTACCGTGACGCGGGTTTTTCCTATGTGGTAAATACGGACGGCGATGTTTTGATAAGGCCGCCTCACCCAAACAGCAATAAAACAGTTCAGAATCTATTTGATATGCTTCCGGAATCCCAAAATAACCCGGCGGATCTGAAGCTGTTTGCGGATTCGCTTGCGCAGTACCGCACAGGCTGGGCGGTTTTTACCTATCAAGGGGAGGAAACGGTCTTCTGCTATACGCCTCTTAGGCTGGAATCGGATTGGTACCTGATTTCTATTATTCCCAAGGCTGTAGTCAGTGCGCAGACCAATCAGATTTTAAAGCGCTCTCTGACACTGATAGCAAGTGTAATTCTTGGCATTGCTTTTCTGGTCTTGCTATACATTTGGTATGCGGCAAACGCAAACAGAAGAATCAGAATTCAGGCAGATTATACAGAGCATTTATATAACACGATACCGGAGGCGGTCGCGCTGATAACGGTTGAAAAACCTTACCGCTTCCTTCAGCTGAACAGGGAGGGGCTTCGTCTGCTTGGATACCCTGAAGGCTCTCCCAATACTGCGCCTGAGGGAAGGCTTTTGAAGGATGTTGTTTATGAGGAGGATTATGAAAATATGGCCCGGCTGTTTCAGACAGCATCCGAAAATTCACAAAAGAGTATTCTTGAAAACCGCATAAGGCGGGATGACGGCAGCCTGTTTTGGGCAGCGGGCATTGTAGAAAGATCACTGGATGAAAATGGAATCCCTGTTTTGATTGCGGCTTTTCATGATATTACGGAAGAGAAGCTGGCCAAGGATGCCGCGGATAAGGAGAAAAAACAGGAACGTCTGACACTGGTGGGGGCAATCTCCAACGCCTATCCGGTAATAATCAATATTAACCTGACAAAGGATACACTAAAGTTCATATATGTACAGCCGGGTCTGATGCTGGGACTTGGGAAACAGCGCACCTACAGTGAACTGTTTCATGGCATGCGCTCTACAGTGCACCCGGAGAACGCGGGCGATTTTGAACGCCGCTTTGCGCCGGAGGCCTTGCGTGCGGCATTCGGAACAAGTAAAAAGGAAGTATTTCTGGAGATGAGACAGATGTTGTCAGATGGCAGCTACCACTGGACATCCACGCAGATAATCTATGTGGACAATCCCTATTCTTCGGATAAGCTTGCAATTCTTATTTCAAGACGTATAGATGAGCAGCGTCATGAAGAGCAGCAGCAGCGCCAGGCTCTTCAATTTGCTTTAGACAGCGCCAGGGCGGCAAATAGGGCAAAAAGTCAGTTTCTGTCAAATATGAGCCATGATATCCGCACACCGATGAATGCAATTATCGGAATGACGGCTATTGCGGCGGCGCATCTGGACGACAGGGAGAGGACTATGGAATGCCTGAAAAAAATAAGCCTGTCCAGCAAGCATCTTCTAAGTCTGATTAATGATGTGCTGGATATGTCAAAAATTGAGAGCGGAAAGCTGTCTCTTCGGGAGGAACCATTTAATCTTGCGGAGCTTGCAGCGGATGCTGTTGAGCTGGTGCGCCCTCAGGCGGCAGAAAAGACTCTTGAGCTGAATATTCATCTGTCTGTGCTTAAAAATGAAAATGTCATAGGAGATCCACTTCGTATCAGGCAGGTATTTATCAATATTTTAAGCAATGCCGTCAAATATACGCCTGAGGAGGGAAAAATAAATGTTGTGGTAAGGCAGGAGAACAGTATTCTCAGAGGCCGCCAAAGTTATATATTCAGATGCAGTGACACAGGCGTTGGCATGAGCAGAGAATTTATCAATAAGCTATTCCAGCCCTTTGAAAGAGGGCAGGACTCCACAAGCAGCAAAGTGACAGGTACGGGTCTTGGAATGGCAATTACCAAAAATTTGGTTGATTTGATGAACGGTGATATTCTGGTAGAAAGTGAGCCGAATAAGGGCTCTGTATTTACTGTGACACTTCCGCTTCTTCTTCAGGATGCCGGTCAGGAGGAGATGCCTGGGGAATGGCTTGGGATACACAGCCTGATAGTTGATGATGATATTAAAACATGCGAGAATGCCGCAGAGCTTTTGGAGGATATGGGGCTGCGGGTGCAGTTTGTAACAGAAGGAAAAGTGGCGGTTGATTGTGTTGTGCAGGCAAAAAATACGCCGGATCCGTTTCAGATGGTTATTTTGGACTGGAAGATGCCCGATATGGACGGCATAGAGGTTACCAGACATATACGGCGTGAGGTTGGAAATGAAATTCCGGTTATTGTGCTGACAGCCTATGACTGGTCGGAAATTGAAGGAGAAGCACGGAATGCAGGTGTGACGGCGTTTTTGTCGAAACCGTTTTACCGTTCTAAAATATGCTATCTGCTGCGCGAACTGAGTGGAGAAAAAGAACAAACTGAGCTTAAGTATCCTGAGCAAAAGCCGGATTACAGCGGTAAGCGGCTTTTGCTGGTGGAGGACAATGAGATAAACAGAGAGATTGCACAGGCATTAATCGGTGAGACAGGAATGCAGATAGAGGAGGCGTGGAACGGAGAAGAGGCGGTGCGGAAAATGGCCGAATCTCCGGAGAACTATTATGATTTGATTTTAATGGATATTCAGATGCCTAAAATGGACGGATATGAAGCCACAAGGGCTATCCGTGCTATGAAGAGGGTTGATGCCGCAAAAATTCCGATTATCGCGATGACGGCCAATGCTTTTGAGGAGGATGTGAGGGCGGCCCTGCGTGCCGGCATGAATGCACACTTTGCAAAGCCAATTGATATGGAAACGCTGTCCAAGCTTTTGTGGCAATACTTGACACCGGCCCGTGAAGAGGAAAAGTAAGCGGTATGAAAATACAAAGGCAGCTAAAATTTGTCTGTTGAGAGAAGAAAGCCTGATTTATCAGGCTTTTTTTATTTTTTCGGCAGTGGCCTGGACATCTTTTGGAAAGCTTATATAATATTTCGACAAAAGAATACAAAATGTGATACCAAATTTTTAAAAATAATGATATAATCATAACAATATATGAAGATATGGAAAAAAATGGAGTCGCTTGTTTTTATTTCCCGGGAAAAGAGGCGCAGGAAGAAGGGAAAGAAATATGGATTAAAAACAGCGTATGGGGCTGTTTTACGAGCAGGATGAATTTTTGTCCTGTTTTTTATTGTGGCAGCAGGATCTAAGCTTGGGGGAAACTTAGATTACGGTCAGCCATTTTTGGAATTATCTGTTTTTGGTTTAAAGGGGTTATTTTTGTGTCAGGATTCAATTTTTATATGAGCATAAAAGGGGTATAGCTTTTTTAATACAATGAGGGGAGAAATAGGTTATGGTGAAATCAGTTAAAAATATAGTCTGGAAGCGGCTTCTGGCCGTATTTACACTATTTGTATTGATTCTGCAGGGTTTTCAGCTGAATGTAGTGCAGGCAGAAGGCGCAGGCAGCTCCTGCGTTACGAGTACAAAAATTTTTTATGACGGCAATGAAATACAGGAGGGAATGGAGGTTTCCCCGGATGTGAATTTTCAGGTACGGTATGAATTCAGTGTGCCAAATGAGGAAGCGGAGTATGTGCTTCCTGTTCCCCGGTATTTGGAAGTGGCCGATATGGGGGAAACGGATGTCATAATAGAAAATATGGGTGCGCCTTATAAAGTGGGAACGGTTCGGGCTGAAAATGGTGTTATCACATTTAAGACGGTTCTAAATACAGATAATGCAATTACAAATGTTTTTTCCAGTATGATTCAGGAGGATGGGAAACAGAATCCCAAGGACAACAATGATAATATTGACGGGAATGAAGGTGAAAACGGGCCTAATCCCATAGGTGGCGAAGGACAGAACAGTATGCCTTCCGAAGAGAATAAGGAAGAGAACGGTATAACATCCGGAGGCAATGAGGAAGAAACTGTCATTCCTGAAGAGAATAGTGAAGAAAATAGCAATACAAGTGAGGGCAGTGATGATAAAAGCGGCACAATACTCGGAGGCGAGGGTGAATTTGGAAATAGTACAGACGCGGAGGAGGTTGATGCAGAAGGGGATTCTTCTGTAATCCTCAGCGCAGCTTCCCCGGTACGATTTGCTTCCCTGCCAGTGACGGCGAAGGGAACTATTGTTGTTAATTGTACTCTTGATAGGACGGCCATTGCCAAGGCTGAAACATTTACTTTGGTAAGCGGCGGCAGAAATATACAGGTAAATTTAAAGAGCAATTTGACTTCTGGGAATGAGATGAATGATTTTATTGAATCGGCACAGCTTAGAAGGCTCTTTGGAGACGGCACCTGTGAGCAGATTGAGGATGATGCCGAAATATCCTTTTCGGATAATTTGCAGCTCTATATCACCTTTTCAATTACTGCAGAACAGGGTGCGCAAATTAAGGACAAGCAGGAATATGATATTTCACTTCCTCAAGGTTTGCAGTGCAGAAACTTAAATTTAGAAATACCTCTCAGTGGTAACTTTCAGGGCGTTGTCAAACAGTTCGGAATCTGCTTTGTCAGGGACGGAAGGGCATATGTTGTGTTTATAGATAATTTTTACCAAGAATGCGGCGGCATCAACGGAGGATATGTAGAGATAAAGTGCAAGCTGGATAGGGAAGCAATCGGCGGAGCTGAAAGGTATACACTCGTGCTTTTCGAGGAGAGCTCTTTGAGCATAACTGTAAAGGATAATATAAAAACCTGTATTGAATTAGAAAAAAAGGGCTCTTATGATAAAAATACAATGCGCTTTCACTGGATAGTTATCTACAAGCCGGGTAACCAGGAGCAGTCGAGCAGAAAATTAGTGGATACTTTCTCAAAAGCGGAGCAGGTCTACATAGCGAATTCCTTTAAAATCGGTGGTAAGGCCGTAACCCCTGATATTGTACCGGAGAATGACGGTGAAAGTTGGGTTATCACTTATAATCTTCCCAATAATATACCTGAATCGGGTATCAAAATTGAATATGATACGACGGCTGCGGATGAGCTTTTGCAAAAATATCTTTCAGGGCAGGTTTCAGGCGTCACAAAGATATACAACCATGCAGGAGTGAAAAATGACGAAGAAATATCGCTGGGAAATGCTGAGGCTTTTGCGGAATTTCCGGGAGCCAATTTTGAGTTTCTGGTAAAGGACGGAAAAAAGGCTTACACCGATACAAAGGAGCTTAATTGGACTGTCACAGTCAAGACTTATGACAGGAATCTGAAAAATCTGACAGTTTATGATATGCTGCCGGAAGGACTGGAATTAAATGCCGAATCATTGAGAATAAATAATAAACCCTTATCCGAGCTTGCGGGATACCAGTTGATTACAGAGGAAGAGTCTCTCAAAAATGATTCCGATGCGGAAAGGGCGGGAGACAAGGCAAGTTTCGCTGTTAAATTTCCGGATGACTTAACGGAATCAGAGTACGTTATTACTTATACAACGGATATTGTCAATACCGATATTTACGAGGGCGCAGACACGAATCACGAATTTAAAAATAAAGCCTGGCTTGGCTTTCAGTGGTATGGAAATGGAACAGGAGAAATAATACAATATATTCCGCCTACAGTGGAAAAAGGTATCAGTGCGGATGTCCATCTGATACGAAAAGGCGGGGAATATAACAGGCAAACCCATGAGATAACATGGACTGTCACGGTGAATCCCTGGAATGTAGATATAAAAGACGGAATTTTCACTGATATAGTTCCTTTGGGCCAGACCTATGTGGACGGAAGCTTTGAATGTGCGCAGGAGGGGAAAATAACTTTTGGCGGCTGGGATTCCGAAAAGCGGGAGCTCACTTTTACCGCAGGAGAGATTGGGAAGGAAACAGTTTCCTTTGCCTTCCGCACAGCGGTCGATAATAAAGATGACTATGCCTATAACAGCACCAAGGATAAAAACGGAGGAAAGATAATCTCCTACAGCAATGTGGTTCATATTTCCGCAAATGTACTTTTTACGGGAGCGTTGACAGCGACAGAAGTGACGGATTCTGCTTCCGCTTTTGAAAATGTTATCAGTGAGATACTGAAGAAGGAAGCGGTTTCCTATAACTGGACTACCCATGAAATTGAGTGGAGGGTGACAGTGAATCAAAATAAGATGCCCATGCCTGACGCTGTATTGACAGATATTGTTCCATTGGGCCAGAGCTATGTAACAGGTTCTGCAACGTTAAACGGAACAGGTATTTCCGAAAATTTAATAGCAAACAATGAAAGTGCTGAAGAGACAACCGTTGTGTTTAACCTGGAAAACAGAGCGAATAACAATACGGTTGTGTTGGAGTACAGGACAAAGGTTGATGTGGATTACGCTGGGAATAAATTTGCCGGTGACAAAACGATAAGCATGAAAAACAGTATTTCACTCAGCAGAAAAGATTATGATATACAATCTGTTACGGCAGAAGAAATAATAACAGATAATTTGCTGCTTGATAAAACTGCCGACAAACAGAATTTACAGTCAAAGGGTTTTGTTGACTATACGGTGAAAATAAATAAGAGCGGGCTGGACTACACGCTGGGGGGAACCATTGACAAGGCGGAATTAAAGGATACCTTCTCAAGGGGATTATTGCTGGATATTGACAGCGTAACACTCTGTGAGGCGTCTGTTGCAGCTGATGGTACCTTTGTGGAGGGCAATGACGTAAATCTGGACGGCAGAATGGAAAATCACCCTTCCCAGGAAGCGGATCCCTATTTTGTCATAACATTGCCAAAGGATACTGCTGTGAAGTCCTTTGTTTTGAAGTACAGGCTGTATGTGATTGATACGGGAATTAAGAAACTGGATAATCACGTGGAATTTCTGGGCTTCATACAGGATTCCCAAAGCGGCGATCAGTCTCTTATATTCCAGGGAAGCGGCAGCGGCGGCGGATCCTTTGAATGGGATGACAGAGGAAGCATTGAGATTCAAAAGACTGACGAATATACGAAAAAACCTCTTGCAGGCGTGACCTTTGAAATCAAAACGGCGAAGGGACAGCTGGCAGGAAGCGGTATCACAGATGCAGCAGGAAAACTAAAATTTGACGCGTTAAAGTTTGGAAATTATATCATAACAGAAACGCAGCCGCTGGAGGGCTACAAGGCCATACCGCCTCAAACGGTTACAGTAGATGCATCGAAGAAAGCGGTCATTAAAGAGATTAAAAATGAGCGCAATACGGGAGAAATTACACTGTCGAAGGTAAATGATTTGGGATATCCTGTTGACGGCGCGGTATTTGAGGTGACTGACGCGGAAAGTTTACAGAAGGTGGCAGTGGCTGTCAGTGTGGCGGGCGAGGCAAACTTCGGATATTTTCCCTATGGCACTTACAATATCAAGGAGACAGAGGCGCCGAAGTATCATTTGCTGAATACAGATGTGTTAACGGCTACTATTGATAAATCAGGAAATCTGGTAAGCATTGTAAACAGTAAGGGGGAAGAGGTGACACAGCTTGTAAACATTTGTCAAAAAGCCTCTGTCAAAATTGTCAAGGTGGATTCCTCCGGCGGCCGTCCCATGAGAGATGTTGTATTTACCATTTTTGACAGCAGAGGAAATGAGTGCGGCAAAGGCGCAACAGATGATGCGGGTATTTTGATATTTGAGCCTTTGATGGTTGGTGAAACTTATACTATTCAGGAAACGACGCCAAGAGGTTACTATGACTCTGCCGACAAAACCGTAACGCTGAATTCGGAAGAGGAAACAGTAATTCATTGGGAGAATACCAAAAAACCGGATACCGGCGGCGGCTCCCATCCTGGAAATTCCGGAACCCCTGTGAAGCCGGATAAACCCTCCGATCTCAATAAGCCGGAAGATACAGAAAAGGACAAACCCTCTGAACCCAATATGCCGGAAAACACAGAGCAGGATAGGCCGTCAGAATTGGAGAAGCCGTCAGAAAAGGATCCCTCCGTGGAAATGGAAGAGGAAGAGAAATTTATGCCGGAAATGCCGGAAGAACCTGTCTATAAGGGCCATGTTGTAAAAAGTGATGACGGCGTGTATTATATTATAGACGACAATGATGTACCTCTTGCATACTTTGATATGGAGACAGAGGAGTGGATTGAAATTGAGGACAATGAAATTCCTCTGGGTACAATTGAGCTTAAGCCAGAGCTGACAGGTGACTTGCCCAGGACAGGGGACGAAAGGCAAGGTGTGCTTTGGTTTGGTATAAGCGTTGTAAGTGCCCTTTGCTTTATACTCCTGGTGAAAAGGAAAGAAATTTAGCGAAGAGGGGAATATGCAGACTGAAAAGCAGGGCGAAGGCTCTGCTTTTTTTGCCATATAGTGACGGGAATTTTAACACAGACATCATAAAATGTTTCGGGCAATTTTTTATCTGAATTGTATAAAGACGGTGTGCTGGGATAAAAAAGCAAATATGTTTCCCAAACCTGTGGAAGTACACCTGATTTGTGCGTAACTGCTATTTTTCGTTGCCAAGGATTGCATTATATTATATGATGGAAATATGTTAAAATGGGCTCAAGTATGACAGGAGGGGAAAAAGTTGCAGGATGAAGCCATAAATAATCTTATAAAGCAGGCACAGGGCGGGGACACTTCTGCCTTTGAAAAGCTGATACAGAGACATGAAAAAATTGTTTTTAACATTGCCTATAAAATGCTTTCCAACGCGGAGGATGTAAAGGATATATCACAGGACGTGTTTGTGAAGGTTTATAAAAACCTTCCGAAATTTGATGGAAAATCTGCCTTTTCCACATGGATTTACAGGATAACGGTGAATACCTGTATTGATGAAATCAGAAAAAGAAAGGGAAAGGAAACCTATTCCATGGATGAGGAATTTGAGGGCGATGAAAATTCCATGTCCAGACAATATGAGGATGAAGGGCCGACCCCTGAGGAAGCGCTTATTGCGGATGAAAAGAAAAAGATGATAATGGACGGAATCAGCCGCTTATCGCAGGAGCATAAAACGGTTATCGTTTTGCGGGACATTGAGGGGTTCAGCTATACGGAAATCACAGAGATAACCGGCATGACCCTTGGCACAGTCAAATCCAGGCTGGCAAGAGCGCGTCTCCAGCTGAAAAACATTTTAATAAAGCAGATGGAACTTTTAGACGACGGAGAACGTCATAAAGATAAGAAAGGAGGGAAAAGCCATGAGATGCAGTGATGCGATGGAGAAAATATCCCTGTACATCGACGGAGAACTGAATGAGGCGGAAGCGGAAGCGCTTTTGGCGCATTTGGAAGGCTGTAAAGCATGCAAAAGGGAATATGAAGAAATAAAGAGTTTGGTAGACAGTCTGCGGGATTTAGATGAAATAGAATTGCCGCCGGGGTATCATGAGGAACTTATGAAAAAAATTGCATCTGCAAACGTGGTTTCTTTTCCCTCGGATAAGAAAGAAATGAAAACTCACCGCTGGAGAAAATATTCCACAGCGGCGGCGGCTCTTATCCTCCTTCTGGCAGTGGGCAGCCAGTTTGGAAATATCAAAAAGGCGAACGAGCAGAAGGATCAAATGATGAACAATGCCAGAAGCATGGAATCTGCGGAGCAAAATAGCAGTGACGGTACAGCTTTCTCTTTGGAAGAGGGGATGGCACCTGAAAATTTGAAGACGGATGGGGTGTCAGCGGATGAAAGCCAGACGGCGAATAAGGGAAAAGGTGAAAATAGGATAAGCGAAGAGGATGAAGCAGAACTGCCCAAAGCAGACGGGAATGTTGCTGCTGAAAACGGTAACATGAGTTCTTTTGCCGGGGATGCGAAAAAGAAGGAAAGCGTAACAGAAGGAAGTGTACAGATGGAAAAAGCGGCGGCGCAGGCAGCGGCTATTCCTGAAACTGCCTCTGTAGAAAACGGCGAGCCTGTTGACAGTGGTGAAGATGCAGGGCAGACAGGGCCAATGCTTCGCTCTGCGGTTCCCTATGCTGCTGAAGCGGAGGAAATAAAGGAAGCCAAGACCTGGGAAGTTATCATCGAAAAGACAGACGCATTGGAGGCTATTGATAAAATTGAGGCGGTAATTGTTTCAAACGGCGGTTACTTTGTGACAGCGGCAGGAAATGACTCAGCGGTTGAAAATACGGCGGAGCTTATACTGGAAAAGAGCACAGGAGAATTTCGCGTCCCCAGCCAGCAGTATGAAACGGCAAAGACCGAAATTATGAAGAATATTGTGATAGTTTCGCAGGAAGAGAAAAATGAGGATGAAACTGATGAATATAAAAATGCGGAAAGCGTTATTACGAATGAAACATTAAATGTAAAAAGCCTGACAAATGAATTGAGCAAAGCGGCGTCTTCCGAGGAAAAAGAAAGGCTTGAAAATGAGTTGAATATTTCCCGGGAAAACATCGCGCTGAATCAGAATAAATTGGAGGAAATTGATAATTCAGTGGCTTATGCCTCCATACAAATTCAGCTGAAATAAATGTTTTATGATAAAAAAGCGGTTCCAGGTGTTTTTGGAGGCTGCTTTTTTATTATCGGTAAAAAGGATGGGATTATTGTAAATTTTTGATTATTCATTTATTATTCTTTGATTGTCGACCCGTATTTAAAAAAATAGTTGACAATCGGTGGGCTTATCTGTATAATCTTTTTTAAAAGACAGGAGGTTTTTATACATGAGGACAAAGGAAATGATATTATGCGGGCTGTTTGCTGCTATGATATGTATCAGTACGGTTTTTACAATACCGCTGCCTTTTACGCCGGTGCCTATTACCTTGCAGGTGATGGCTGTCTGCGTGTCGGGGGCGCTTCTTGGTGCAAAAAGAGGCGGGATTTCCGTATTAGTATACATATTGATTGGATTTACGGGTATTCCGGTTTTTTCCGGAATGAAAGGAGGGCCTAATGTTTTATTTGGGGCTACAGGGGGGTATATTATCGGCTTTATACCGGCGGCCATGATAATCGGTTTTTTACTTTCAAGATATGATTTGAAAGATAGTACGGCATATAAATTGTGTGCTATTGTTTTGTCAATGCTGGCAGGCTTGTTTGTCATTTATGCCGTAGGCACGGTACAGCTGATGTTTTTGACTGATATGAGTCTTTCGGAAGCGCTTATGGCAGCAGTTATACCGTTCATACCACTGGATTTATTGAAAATAGCCTGTGCTTCAGCCGTTACCTATTTTGTGAGGGAAAATGCATATGCCTCAAAGCTTTTAGAGGTACGGGCATGAAATAAAAAACCAGAATTGGAAAAATAAAAGTTATTGGTTTATAAAGATATGGATTTTTTATAAAATATTTCTAGTTTAATATAAAAAATAAATATTTCTATATGCTTTTATTCAAGAAAAGTACCAAAAGAGCTGGGGATTGGCGCAATCTCTCTAGTCCTCCGAAAGGAAAGAAATCCGCGGAGCAAAGCGAGCTTTGCGACTGATAGGAGCAAAAGTTCTGACCATGAATCCCGAAGATAGACGGGACGGGCAATGGCCGCTTTTCCAGAAAGGAAAAGTTCTGACCATGAATCCCGAAGATAGACGGGACGGTCATAGACCGCTTTTCCAGAAAGGAAAAG
>JAHZDZ010000030.1 GCA_019422105.1 Bacillota bacterium
CTACAGCATAGTTCATAGAGACATTCATCACCGTTTTAACCAGCCTTGAGACCGATACAGAATATTCTGCACGGTCGTTATACAGCTTTTGAACATCTCCACGGTTAACGGCTGACATCTTTTTCTTTCCAAGGATTGGAATAATGTGGTTATACACGATATTGGAATAAGCAGCATAAGTTTCTTCGCTTCTTACCCTCTTGCATATATCCTCCTTTAGCCAAAACTCTAAAAAGTCACTTACTTTAACATTCTCATATACAATATAAGTTCCAGCATGTAATTTACCTATTGTGTTATCCCTGGCAGCATTAGCCTCTTTATCTGTCTTAAATCCCGACTTTTGCTGAGTTCTTTCAGTACCATCTATGTATTTTAAAACAACACGGTATCCGAATTTTCCCTTTATAGGAATCACTGGCTTTACTTCCCAATCCACATACTGCTGAAGGCTCAAATCAATTATCATACTGCCCTCCTTTCCACAGGAACGAATGCTTGATTCATAAATGCCAATATATTCTCGTTTTCATCCATTACATCACAATAATATTCAAACGTTGTGTGGACAGAGCCGTGCCCAAGTAATGCAGATATCTTAATCAGTGGAACCCCCATCTCAATCAGAATTGTTGCATACATATGCCTTAATCCATGTACCGTGATATGCGGAAGGCCATTCTTGCTACAAATTCCAGTTAAAGCGCTATTTAAAGCTGACAAACTATGTAGTTTTCCATTTCTCTGACAGCTGATATAATCATTGTCATCATATTGACCGGCATACACTACCTTATTGGACTCCACAAGTCGTCTCCGTTTTTCCAGTTCTTCTATGATTATGGCTGGAACCCGCAAAACCCGGAAACTGTTTGGTGTTTTTGGATCTCGTTCAATCAGCCCATAATTGTCTATTTTACTTCCACTCCCTTTTTTTATAAGTGGATCTGAAGCAATCTGCCTTCTGATAGTTACAGTCCTTTTCTCCATATCCAAATCACTGAATTTAAGTCCAAGAATCTCGCCTTTTCGTAAGCCACAGAATAGCCCTAACAATATTTCCAAATACCAGTTATTTTCGGAAGACGCTTTCAGCAGGACCTTGATTTTTTCTTTACTCAGAATTGTTATCTTTGGCTTTTGTCTCTTATACGGCTTTGTGCCAGTAACCGGATTGGTTTTAATATACCCACCGATTACTGCCTCTTTCATTGCCATATTTAGAATCTCCCGCCCTTTATTTCCTGCAGAGGCACTGACCTTTGCTACCCGCTCCAACAATGCATCAAGATACTCTGCATTGGCAAACCGGACCTTGATGTCGTACTCAATATTCGGCAGGATTAAGTCATAAACCGCATATGCGCCTACCATTCTGGTTGTTGTTTCAATTCTTTGAGAGAATATCTCCTCAAACCAATAAATCAAATAATCCTTAAGCGTGACTTCTGTATTGATTTGATGTGCCAGATGATAGGCCCGATACGCCTTTTTAAACTCATCTTCGTGTCGCCTATAGCTCTTATCAGCCTCTTCACTGGTAGCAAACCCGCCCTTTTTGCTGTACTTTATCGAACCATCGTCCTGAAGTATCTTGGTACGGTGATACCATGAATTATTTTCAAAAAAAGCTGCACTATTCTGTGGTTTTCTTTTCAACTATCTCACCCGCCTTAACTAATTCCGTCTAGCCAGTCATCAAAAGATTGTTTGGGAACCCTGAAAAGCTTTCCAACTTTAAGGACCCGGAACGGCTTTTGATTCCTATACGCCTCGTCCAAAAAGGTATATGTTTTGCTCCTCCCAATCCCTAAAATCTCCTGGATTTCCTCTGCGTTATATACTTTTTTATCTTTCTGTAAAA
Organism: Bacillota bacterium; assembly: GCA_019422105.1. Lineage (GTDB taxonomy): Bacteria > Bacillota > Clostridia > Lachnospirales > Anaerotignaceae > JAHZDZ01. Next base: position 1,865 of record JAHZDZ010000030.1, read on the forward strand.
CTTCTATCGCTGTCACCCCCTTTACAAAGGCAACTAGCCATGAGCATGATTGATGCCACCTAACGTGGTTCAATCTTAGACTAATCGCTAATACTATATTGATTTCACAAAACCGCTCAGTTTTTAAAACAGTCTGTTTCTCTACAATCATTGTAAAAAATTGGCTTTTGTTTCCTCAAGAGCATTTCACAATTTTTTTACTTCTTATAACATTTCATTAAGGTGGTTGTGCTTTCTCCAAAGCAAATTTTCATGCCGTATTTACTCGTCCCCCGGCATCTGGAGTTGTCCTATCTGTTTGCAAAACAGCTTAAACCACGCCAGATGTTTCCATACTAACGCAGCCTCCCCTCATTAGGTGAGCGGCAGTCCCCACAAGTTTCCAACTGATATCATCCTCGCACAGCTTATGCGGCCGTCACAAGCCATCAAACCCCTGCCCGGGCTTATTTTGATTTGATATATTTCGCAGCATTTCTGCTATGGCGTATCTCTCGTATGCTCGATTTCAGTTTTTGTTATAGGACAACTGAACCTATGCTATTTTCAATGTACAAAAAATAAACCTTATATAATATAAATAGGATTAGAATGGGATTATTTAGAAAT
>JAHZDZ010000031.1 GCA_019422105.1 Bacillota bacterium
CCATGTGCACCTAATTCAATTTTTTATGTGTCCAGAATTCTGGGTACATATCAATAATAGGAATCTCCGTTTCTTTCTACTTTCGGAGAATGTGCAAAATCATATTAGCAGACAGCATTTTCAAGTATAGTAAGTTTTTTTTGCTCACAATCTATCTCTGCCATTACCCCGTAAGGTAAAATACAAACAGGTGATGTATGACTGCAATTTACATTATATAAAATGGGCAAGTCTGGCCGTTTAGCCTCAATTCCTACAACTTGAGTATAAATATTTTTGTATTCATCATAGTATCTTTCATCCATTGGTTTTCCGACGATTATGCCGTTTATTTTATCTACAACGCCTTGAGCCACAAGATTTCTTAAGAAGTAGCAAACTTCTTCTGGTCTAGGATAATCCTCTCCTGTTTCAAGAAACAGGAGCTTATTTTCCCATTCGTTAAGAGGCGGCCATATTTCTGTGCCTATAACCATCTTCAGTACGCCCAAGCATCCGCCGAGAAGGTTTCCTTTAACTCGACCTGTCCCTTGTAATATTTCATAGCCATGTTTTTCCGGTCTCATTTTTCTGGCAATCATTTGGTTTTGAGGATCTGCCCAGTCTAAAAATTCAGAAGTCCACATACTACATGAACTTATTTCTATTTTTGAATCACAAGAGAATAGTGTTTTTCTAATATAGTCAATCGTATATGGATGCATTTGTTTGTTTTCTGCAAATTCGACCATGAGACAAGGCCCGTGGAAAGAGACCACTCCTGCTTTATAAAGCATTAAGTGATTAGCAGTCGTGTCGGAATATCCCATGAATATTTTGGGATTATCTCTAATAACTTGATAGTCAATATAAGGGAGCAGTCGAATAGTATCGTCTCCGCCAATCATGCATATTATTGCTCTGATATTCGTGTCTTTGAACGCTTGCATCAAATCCTGTGCCCTCAATTCTGGATGATTATATAAGTATTCACTTCCTTTAAGCGCATTAGGCATTGTGATGACATGGAGTCCGAATACACTTTCTAATCTTTTAATGCCTGTATAATATCTGTGGATAAGAGGCTTTTCGCCCCCCATACCAGATGATAGTGACACAATAGCAACAGTATCTCCTCTTTTTAATGCTTTTGGTTTTATCATAATATTACCCCTCTATCTTGACAAAATTATACTCCAATTCGTATATTAAAGTTAGGTCAAGTGACCCGTTTTGGAGGAAATGCTTATGGATGTTGAAATGCTCCACAGCCGTATGCCGATTGCAATTCGCAAAAAGTTAATGGAAAAAATTTATGCTCCCGGAAATCCTATCATTATGGCAGGCTATGAAAACCAATATGTGTTTTTCTTAATTGAGGGAGAAGCGGAAGCCTTTATCCAAAATAATGATGGAACTGTCGCCACTGTCTATTTATATAAATCGAATAGCATATTTGGTGAAGTCGAGCCATTTTACAATGACTTCAAGCCTGTAAGCATAACCGCGACTAAAAAGTGTGTTGTAGAAGCACTTCATCAGAGTGATTTTTTAGAATGGCTAAAAAGTGATTTTGAAGCCACAAAACTACTTATTCGAATAATATCAGAAAAGTTGATACGCAATGGTCAACTTATAGAGGAAATGTCCCTGCTATCGGTCCGCAAAAGAGTTTTACGATGTATAGCTATTTACAATCAAAAAGGACAACTACACAAACTAACGAAAAAGCAACTTTCAATCGAAGCCAATACGCCTATTAGAAGCGTTAATCGAGCGATTGCAGAATGTGTAAAAATGGGGTTGATTTCTTATGAGGGTAGACAAATTCATATAAAAAGCACCGCTGCTGTTATGGATTATTTACCCTCCATAATGAAGTGATACAAAGAAAACCACAACTTGTTTTCAATCAATTTTCTGGGGTGCCGCTAAGTGGCAAGCAATGCCTCCGTGGCCACAAAGGCCCGGACGCTGCTTGTTGGGGCTCGCCCCAAACCCGTATCTTCGGGCCAACATGGCCCGAAGTATTTGCGTCGCTTTGCTCCTTGTTTTCATAACCTCAACGCTCCTTTTCCTGCTTTCTGCCCGGCTCGGTGTAGCCCAGCAGAGTATCAATATTTGCCTTGATGGTGACGATCTCCTGCATATCCCGGCGGGCTTTCTGATACTCTCCATAAAGGCGCTTTTTCTTTGCCGTGAGCTTACGGCCTTCCTCCTTCAGCGCATCCATTTTCGGGAGCTTCGCCCCGCCTAGCAGACGGCGCATTTCCGCCTGTGCCGCCCGGTACAGTTCAATATCGGCCTCATGCTCCGCAAGGAATTTCCGGCTGTACTTGGCAGCCTTGTACTGCTCAAAGGCCGGGCGTGTTTTGGCATACTGAACCGTTGCGGCCTTTAGCCCGGCATTGGTTTTCATGGCCT
>JAHZDZ010000032.1 GCA_019422105.1 Bacillota bacterium
TATAAACTCCTTGATTTATTGGGTGTGGACCGCCCTGTAATGAGAGGAGTTTTTTTATGTTGGAAAACCGTATCAGTGAATTTTTGATTGTTTGTACAAACAAGGGCTTATCACGAAAAACAGTTGGCAGCTATGAACAGGGCTTGAGAATTTTTGAACGGTATCTAAGGGAAGAAAAAGGGATTGTCCAAGAAAAACAAATCAAAAATATTCATATTCAAGAGTATATCGCTTATTTGCGTGAGCGTGGTAAATATACAGTGGTGCGGGATGAAAGAAGCCGCAGAAGCAATCATCCGCAAAACCGTAAGGATTTGGGGGATTTGCTTTCTGCGACTACGATAAACAACTATTTGAGAAATTTAAGGGTTTTCTTTAATTGGCTGGTAGAAGAAAGAATCATCAAGGAATGCCCTGTCCGCAGGACCGATTTTCGGAAAAATCCCCGCAGGCCGCTGGAATATTTGGAAGATAGTGATTTTAACAAGCTGATTAACAGCATGGATACTTGTGCCTTTAGCGAGGTGTGGGACAGGGTGATTATTCAACTTCTTTTGGATAGCGGAATGAGAATAGGAGAATGTTTGAATGTAAAGGACAAGGATTTGAGCTTAGAGACAAACGCTATTTTTCTCCCGGCTGAAAATACAAAAGGAAAAAAGGACAGATATGTGTTTTTTGGAAACAAAATGGCACGTCAGTTGCGGCAGTGGCTACAATTTAGGGACAGATACAAAACCACCGATTTCCTTTTCTGTACGAATGAGGGAAAACCCTTACAGGTGAGCAACTTTGAAGCCAATGTAAGAAAATATAGCAAGAGAGCCGGACTTGAAAACATTCATCCCCATGTGTTAAGAAATAATTTCGCAAAGCGGTTTCTAATGAACGGCGGCGATATTTATACTTTGTCGCGAATATTAGGGCATTCGTCAGTGATTGTCACCGAGCAAGCATATTTGGATTTGAGCGAAAACGATTTGAGAAAGAAATATCAAGAATTCAGTCCGTTAAGCAAAATTAAAAGCTACTATTGAACTTGCTTGAAAAAGTAAAAAGTAAGTATGAAAAAGTAAGAACGAAGCAATAACAGAGTAATAACAAGCATCAAAAAGTAAGTTTTGTGTAAGCTGGTAGGCCGTTGGCCTACCAGCACCAAGAGGGAATGTGGTGGGGAAAGCTGGCAGGGCGGCAGCTGCATCAAGTGATAGCATAAAAAAACGTGTCGCAGATGCGACACGCCTTATTTTTTATCTTCTTTTAATCCGAGAATATAATCAGAGGAAACATGATAGTAGTTGCATAAAGTTATTAAATGCCGGATGGGCATTTCACTGGCACCGCGTTCATATCGGGCATACATGGTTTGAGACGTTCCCAATATTTCCGCGATTTCTGTTTGTGTTTTGTCTGCGTCCTCTCGCAAATTGCGAATAATGCGGATATAATCCATGTATACCACCACCTATCGAAATTAGCGTAGCATAATAAACATATTTACTATAATAGAGATGGTATCTAATATCTTTATGGGCTCGTGGCATGTTTTTACTATTTGTGGCACGTCCCTATTGATTTCAAGGAGGAAGGAAAATGGCACTTATTAAGTGTCCTGAATGCGGAAAAGAAATATCAGATGCAAGTGCGGCATGTATTCATTGTGGCTATCCGCTGAACAAAAATTCGGGTATACAAGAGACAGAGGCACCAAATGTTGAAAGCAAAGAAAAAGAAATTCCTAAATTGGGGGATGAAGGAGAAAAAACTAAGACGGGATGTATATTGATAGGCGTTGCAGCGATAATACTATTTTTCTTTATGATAGGTATTATTGGAGAGAATGATTCATCTTCTGCCTCTACAAAACCAAAAAGCTATACGCCAACATATGAATA
>JAHZDZ010000033.1 GCA_019422105.1 Bacillota bacterium
GCAAATTCTTTCACGGAGGACACTTCTATATCCTCGTCTTGAAGGAGTCCGTTATAAATATTGAGTGCTGCCAGCGGTGTTTTCAGTTGGTGTGAAATGTCGGAGATTGTATTTTTCAAAAACTCTTTCTCTCGTAACTCATTATCTGCATGGGCATTTAACACTGCCGCTAAAGAATTGATGGAATGAAACAGTCGGTACAATTCGCCCTCATTGTCACATTCAATACGGGCATTGCGATCACCATCAAGATACGCATTGATTTGTAATATCGCCTGCTCCATGATCTGATTTTGCCGATTAAAATATACAAAGCAGACTGCCCATACAGCACCGCCAGCCAATAGAAAAAGGATTAGCAATAACAGAGAAAGCCGGCGATATGACAGCCATAGAAAAACCTCGGCTAAGAGAAATGTAACCCCCAAAACCAGTGAAAGCGAAAGAAATAGATTTTTGATTTCTTTATTTGCCAGTATCTTCATTCTGCACCTCACCCGATAATATTCCATTTATATCCCATACCTCGAACAGTCAGGAGCATTTGTGGTTCGCTTGGATTATCCTCGATCTTCATACGAAGCCGACGCATATAGACCGTAAGGGTACTACTGTCGATATAATTCCCGTCGCAATCCCATAGCTTATCTAAAATTTGTCCCTTTGTCAGCACCATGCTTGGGTTTCTCATAAACAAGCACAGTAGCTTGTATTCCGCGGCAGTCAAATCCAACAGCTCCCCATTTTTGAAAACCTGTCCTTGCAGCAAAAGAACCTTGATGCCATTCGACTGCAATTCTGTGTCTGCTGCTTGAAAAGAATTTGCACGTCGAAGTAAGGCGTTAATCCTTGAAACGAGAACCCCCAGTTTGAACGGTTTTGTGATATAGTCATCACCTCCAATATCCAGCCCCATAATAATACTTGTTTCCTCATCCGAAGCCGTCAGAAAAATAATTGGCACCTTTGATGTAAGTCGAACTCTTTTGCAAAATTCAAAGCCAGACCCATCTGGCAGAGATACGTCCAACACCAACAAATCATATTTTCCGTCTGTCCACAATTCCTCCGCTTCTTTGAGCGTTCTGGCGATATTTAATTCAAATCCTTGCTTTTTGAAAGCAAAAGAAAGCCCGTTAATCAGGCTTAGATCATCTTCAAGAAGTAATATATTACTCATACTTTTTTACCTTTCCTTGTTTTGTTCGACCATCAATCGGCTTTTCCGCATCCTTTGGAATTAGCCAGATAGTTGCCATCTTTACAGCTCCAGATATACGCCCAGCAGCGCAATAGTAATTTACTCTACGAGGTGTCACGCCCCATTTTTCGGCGGCCTCTTTTAGTGTCATATAATCCATTATGCACCTCCACAGAGTACATTATAGTTCTTTGTCTCGAACAATACAAGTTTATCACCAATCGCAGCTTTATATAATCGGCATAATCGTACAGCTTGTCAGGCATAATAAGGTCATTCCATCACATAAACCGGAACGATACAATATTATTGAGGTGAACGATTATGCCGATTGATGATTTAACTGCTTTAGGGCAAAAAATGCGGGAAGCCCGAAAGAATAAAG
>JAHZDZ010000004.1:0-104970 GCA_019422105.1 Bacillota bacterium
TACCAAACCTCTCGCGGTTATACTAACCGCTGGCGGTACCAAACCTCTCGCGGTTGTACTAACCGCTGGCGGTACCAAACCTCTCGCGGTTGTACTAACCGCTGGCGGTACCAAAGATAAATCATCCTTGGATCCCACGTGAAAAATACAGCTCGGTGAGTCGGTCTGATTTTTCAGATATTTTGATTTTCCTTTTATTTCCAATGTGCTGTTTTTATTTTGCCCTTTAGGGCATGAAAGAGATGGTTTTCAGGGGGAATCTCCCCCTGAATCGTTTCTTTCAGTACTTTTTCACTTTGCTCAAAAGCCGCTTGCGGCGTCCCCGTCTTTCTTCGGGGTGCATTGTCAGCACATCCTCCTATCATTCGGAGCCGCCTGCGGCGGGCGGATTTTTTTCCGCTGCCCAGTCAGGGGAATCGGAAACTAGGCTGCATAGGTGAGCAGACGTAACACCGTAAGGTTTAGACGCAGCGAACGACCAGCTCCTTCGCAGGTCTTTTGGTTCTTTTCTTCTTAAGAAAAGAACTTTAATATAGTTTTTATATAGATATTTCTATAATTTAATTTTACATATCAAATTATCCTCTCCGGGAAAAGTATGAAATCTTTCAGAGGAAGAAAAAGGACAGATTTCTGTTCTTTTTTTTATGATTATATTCAGGTATAATGATATAGCTGTCGAAAATTGTATTTTATTCGCGTGAAATCAGTATCTGTTGCAATTAAAACATTGCGGGGGGAAATAAATGCTGCTAGGGTGCCATATGTCTTGTGCAAAAGGGCTTGAAGCTATGGGCAGGGAAGCTGTCCGTATCGGGGCCAATACATTTCAGTTTTTTTTGAGAAATCCAAGAGGAAGTAAGGCAAAGAAGTTGAATTATGAGGATTTGGAGGGCCTTCTGACTATTATTAGGGAAAATGATTTTCGTCATATTATGGGGCATGCGCCCTATACTTTGAATCCTTGCAGCGCTCAGGAAAATGTGAGACGCTTTGCCGCCAAGGTCATGCGGGAGGACATAGAGCGAATGGAGTATTTTACGGAAGGATATTATAATTTTCATCCAGGGTGCCATGTTGGGCAGGGAGTGGAAGCGGGAATTGAGCTGATAGCGCATCAGATAAACGAATTGCTTGTGCCCGAACAAAGAACAACGGTTTTGTTGGAAACGATGACCGGCAAGGGAACCGAGATTGGCGGAAACTTTCAGGAGCTGGCTGCCATTATGAAAAAGGTGGACTTAAAGGAAAAAATCGGCGTCACCATGGATATATGTCATGTCTTTGACGGCGGCTATGATATAGCCGGAGGGCTTGAACAGGTGCTGGAGAGGTTTGAGGATACGATTGGCTTATCCAGACTAAAAGCGATTCATCTCAATGACAGCAAAAATGAATTGGGAAGCCGAAAGGACAGGCATGAGAGAATCGGACAGGGTTACATAGGAATGAAGGCTGTTGAAAAAATGATTCATCATCCCTATTTAAGCCATCTGCCCTTTTATCTGGAAACGCCTGTGGATTTGGAAGGACATAAAAAGGAAATAGAGCTTTTGAAGGAAATGGCCGGTTCGAAGAAGAGAAAGACTGCCTGAGCAATATGCTCTCCATTTTATAAGGTCATAAAACTTCAGAGACTATGTGCTGAGCCTGTCATATAATTGGCAGGCTCTTTTTTGTTTGTGTGCGGTTACTGTTTCGGACATGCATATAAACCGTATTTTTGCTGATATTCAGCATTGACGCTACCTTGACGACAGAATCCTTCAAATTAAAGATGCCTTTCTGGCAAAGCCGCTCTACAATTTCTTTATTCTTGCAGTTTGTTGGAATATCAGGATCCTTAAAAACTTCATTTTGAATTTGATTGACGGCATCCTCTATTAACTGGTCAACATCTTCCACAAAATTTTCCGGATCGCCCGCACCTTCAAAGGAGCTTTCCGGCGCTTTTGGCATAAAGCTGTTTAAAATTGTAAACATGGGCGTGTTCAGATATAAATTAATGCACATCAGGCCGATAATCTGTTCATCCTTGCCGGTTATGGTAATCGTTGTGGAGCGGAGGGGTTCCCCTTTTTTATTTTTGCTGAAATAAGCAATATCTCCGTAGGTTTTACCCTGATTTTTTATTTTTGAGAGCATACTCAGCGCCAAATCGGTGATGGGAGATCCGATTTTTCTTCCGGTATGGTAACCGTTGATGATTTTAATGACGGATTGGTCAAAGTTCTCCAGGCTGTGTACAACAATTTCAAATCCGTCCCCCAGATAATGGGACAGGCCCTCCGCAAATTTACAGTAGGACTGCAAAACAAGCCTGTCCTCTTCTGTCAAAGTCAATTTAAAACGTTCCATATGATTCACTTTCTTTCCCCTCAGAATTTTTGTTGGCTGATGCCTTTATTATAAAAGGATTCCCGCGAATCTGCAAGAATTCCCTCAGAAATCGTATAAGGATTGCTTGTTATAGAATATTGTGTATGCTTTTTCATCCTGTTAGCTGCCGTAACGCCGGACAGGTAAAAATGATATTTGACAGATAGAGGGGAAATGCTTAGAATCAAATTACCGATGCGCCTCATGTAAACTGCGGGCGCGGCCTGGCGGGGGAAGAAAAGGCATACTGCCTATTCTACGGAAAGCCTCAATATGGATTGGGCCGTCGGCAATGAATGAGAAGGGGAGATACATAAAATGGGTATGAAACAAAACCGTATTGTTGTGAAGGTCGGCACCTCTACGCTGACCAATGAGCTGGGAAACAGCAGGCTTCACACCATAGAGGCGCTTGCTCTGGCGCTGTCTGATATTCAGAACATGGGTAATGAGGTAGTTCTTGTGTCGTCAGGGGCCATTGCGGTAGGCGCCAACAAAATGCGGCTGAAGGAAAAGCCGCAGGATCTGCGGATGAAGCAGGCCGCTGCGGCAGTTGGGCAGTGCGCCAATATGTTTTTGTATGATAAATTTTTCGGATACTACGATAAAACAGTTGCCCAGATACTTCTGAATGCGGAGGATATTAAGCAGGAGGAGAAAAAAGAAAATCTGGCCAATACCTTTAACACACTGCTGGAACATGGAATAATTCCCGTTGTAAATGAAAACGATTCCGTTAGCTATACGGAAATTGAATCTGAGGAAAAGCTGTTTGGAGACAATGATATGCTTTCGGCCGTAGTTGCCATACTGTGTCAGGCGGACGAGCTTATCATACTGTCGGACATTGACGGCTTTTATGATAAAGACCCCCGCTTATGGAAGGATGCCAGACTGATTGAGGAGATTATGAAAATAGACGACAGCGTATATGAGCTTGCGGGAGGAGCCGGCTCCAGAAGAGGCACCGGCGGAATGCGGACAAAACTGCAGGCAGCGGATCTTGCGACGTCCCAAGGAATTGATACGATAATCGCAAACGGTAAAAATCCCTCCGTTCTATATGATATTGTGAGGGGAGAGAGGATTGGGACAAGGTTTACAGGGAGGAAATAATAAAGAAACAGTTTGTGCGGCAGTTCTTTGTTTTTATCCTGTAAATTGCCAAGGGGCGATTGGAGGGCAGGGACAGCCAATTGGTCTTACAGCAGTCCCGCTTTTAGGCGAATCTGTACATTTAAGAAATGTTTTTAGCAGCTTCAGTAATACCGTATGTCAGAACAGAGAAGATGACGTTATTTTAACATGATATGTGCAGATTAGCCAAAAAACCAGCGCCGTTTTCTACATTGAGAAACAATTTAAATAATAAAACTTCTTGAAATATGCTGTTTCAGGTGATATAATCCAAGTATCAGAAGAAAAAAGAACGACGTTATATAATACAGAACGGATGTGAATGTGCTGATGGAAGAGGACAAAATAAAAATAAAATCACTGGAAAAGGCGATTCATGTTCTTCAATGCTTTTCTGTGGAGGAGCCTGAGCTGGGTATCACAGAAATCAGTCACAAGCTGGGCCTTTACAAGAGCAATGTGTTTAATATCGTTTCAACCTTTGAGGCCTATGGTTTTCTGGAGCAGAACAGGCAGACGGGAAAATACAAGCTGGGGCGCAATATCATGAGACTTTCCCACATCATTTCAACGGATATGGGCTTTCATAATGTGGTGCACAGCTGTATCAATGAGCTTTCAGAGGAAATAGAGGAGATTGTTTATTTTGGTATTCCCGACGGAGAAAACGTCATGTATATGGAGGGGGCTTTTCCTGAAAAGTATTACAATGTCAGATGGGTACAGGGTATGACAGCGCCTCTTGTGTGTACGGGAATCGGAAAGGCTATGCTGGCCAATATGGATGATGGATTTATTGATGAGGTATTGAAAAAGCCTTTGGAAAAATTCACGGACTATACCATAACAGACCCGGCGGAAATGAAAAGTCAGCTTCTGGAAATACGGCACAGAGGCTACAGTCTGGATAATATGGAGCATGAATACGGCATCAAATGCGTTGGGGTTCCGATTTTTAATCAGGCGGGAGAGCTCATTGGAGGATTGAGCACCACAGGACCGTCATTGCGCTTCAGCGAGGAGCAGTCCAAAATATTTGCAAAAATGCTAAAGGAGAAAGCGGACATTATTGGAAGCCGCTTTTGACAAAATAGAAAAACCAGGGAACTTTATTCAAAAAGTTCCTAAAAAATTATCTAATTATAAGAACGATGTTCTATAATAAAGAACAAAAAATTGAAGGAGGAATAGAAATGCTTCAAACCAACAACCTTCCCAAAATAGGAATCAGACCAATTATTGACGGCAGAAGAGGCGGCATCAGGGAGTCTTTGGAAGAGAAAACAATGGGTATGGCCAAGGCCGCGGCGGCGCTGATAACAAAAAACCTGCGGCATGCAAACGGTGAGAAAATTCAGGTTGTGCTGGCGGATTCCACTATCGGCGGAGTGGCAGAGGCAGCCGCATGTGAAGAAAAGTTCCAGAGGGAAAATGTGAAAATTACACTGTCAGTCACTCCCTGCTGGTGCTATGGCACGGAAACAATGGACATGGCAAGGGATACCATAAAAGCGGTATGGGGCTTTAACGGCACGGAAAGGCCGGGGGCCGTTTACCTGGCGGCTGTGCTGGCGGCCCATAATCAGAAGGGACTTCCCGCCTTTGCCATTTACGGCCATGACGTGCAGAATTTGGAGGATAATTCCATTCCGAAGGATGTGGCGGATAAAATACTTCTTTTTGCAAAGGCGGCGCTGGCGGCTGTTACAATGAGGGGAAAATCCTATCTCTCAATCGGTTCTGTGGCTATGGGGATTGCCGGATCTATTCCGAATCCTGATTTTTTCCAGGAGTATCTGGGTATGAGAAATGAGCAGGTAGACACAGCGGAAATTTTGAGGAGAGTAGAAAAAGAAATTTATGACAAAGAGGAATATGACAGAGCGGTTACATGGGTAAAGGAAAACTGCCCCGAGGGCTTTGACAAAAATCCGGAGGGAAAAGCCTACAGCCGCGAGAAAAAAGAGGAACAGTGGAAAATGGCGGTAAAGATGACCATGATCATGCGGGACTTGATGTTTGGCAACGACAAGCTTGCAAAGATGGGTTATCTGGAGGAGGCCTGCGGCCATCAGGCTATTGCGGGCGGCTTCCAGGGACAGAGACAGTGGACTGATTTTCTTCCAAACGGCGATTTCCCGGAGGCAATTCTCAATACCAGTTTTGACTGGAACGGTGTGAGAGAGCCTGTTCCCTTTGCCACGGAGAACGATACTTTGAACGGTGCAACGATGCTTTTCGGTCACCTTCTCACAGACAGGGCACAGTTGTTTGCGGATGTGAGAACCTACTGGTCACCGGAGGCAGTGGAGCGGGTGACGGGGAAAAAGCTGGCAGGATATGCGGAAAACGGCATCATACATATGATTAATTCCGGTGCGGCTGCTCTTGACGCAACCGGTGCAATGAGGAATGATAAGGGCGAGGGGACGATGAAGCCCTTCTGGGAGATTACAGCCGAGGACATGAAGGCGTGTCTCAGTAAAACAGAATGGTGCCCGGCGGATGTGGACTATTTCAGAGGCGGCGGCTTCTCCTCACGGTTTCAGGGGGGCACCGAGGGCGGCATCCCTATGACAATGGTGAGAATAAACCTGATAAAGGGCTTAGGGCCGGTTTTACAGCTGGCGGAGGGCTATTCCTGTGAGCTTGACACTGAGGTACATAAGATACTGGAAAAGAGAACGGACATTACCTGGCCGACAACCTGGTTCGCTCCCATACTGACAGGAAAGGGCGCTTTCACAGATGTTTACAGCGTCATGGCAAACTGGGGCGCAAACCATGCGGCCTTATCCTACGGACATGTAGGAGACAGGCTGATTACCCTCTGTGCAATGCTTCGCATTCCTGTATGTATGCATAACGTGTCAAAGGAGAGAATTTTCCGCCCGTCTACATGGAGCGCTTTTGGCACGGAAGACATGGAAAGTGCAGATTTCAGGGCCTGTCAAGCCTTAGGGCCCATGTTTAAGTAAAGTCAGGAGGCTTACGGTATGATAGAGATCAAAAATCAGGAGCTTGTTTTTACAAGCTGTCCAACGGATATGTGTCATGCCTCCACCCTTTTGTGTCTTGATAACGGAGATGTGCTCTGTGCCTGGTTCGGCGGTACAAGGGAGGGAAACGACGATGTCTCCATATGGTACAGCAGAAGGACAAAGGGGGGCTGGAGTGCGCCGGCGGTTTTGGCCGGCGGATGCGAGCCGCATTGGAATCCTGTCCTTTTCCAAAGCTCGCCTAACAGGATTATGCTTTTTTATAAGGTGGGGAGAAAAATCAGCCGGTGGCGTACTTTTGTAAAGGAATCCTTTGACAACGGTATAAGCTGGTCATCCTCCAGAGAGCTGGTTGCGGGGGACGAGGGCGGAAGGGGGCCTGTGAGAAATAAACCCATACGCCTGTCAAATGGATCAATTGCGGCGCCCGGATCTACTGAGGAGGGCGTTTGGGAGTCTTTTGCAGATATCAGCAGGGATGACGGCGTTAGTTGGGAAAAGTATGGTGGTATCCGTATTGAGAATTTGCAGTACACGGTGGGAAAACGCACCGTCCAGGCACAGGAAAGCAATATTCCTGTCAGCGAGCAGTCTTTTTACGGCAGAGGGGTGATACAGCCCACACTTTGGGAGGACAGTGAAAAAAAGGTACATATGCTCCTGCGCTCTACGGAGGGACGCATATACCGCAGCGATTCCTCCGACTTTGGAAGAACATGGTGCGCCGCCTATCAGACGGAAATGCCAAATAACAACAGCGGCATAGACATTGTGCGGATGGACAGCGGTATTTTGATATTAATCTATAACCCCGTAGGAGAAAACTGGGGGAAAAGAACGCCGATTTCATTGGCGGTATCAAAAGACAACGGAATAAGCTTTGAGAGGGTACTGGATCTTGACGGCGGGGAAGGGGAATTTGCTTATCCTGCGGTTATCTCGAAGGGTGACGAGGTTTTAGTATCCTACACTTATAAGAGAAAAAGCATTGCTTTTTGGCAGATTAAAATTACAGTTTAGGAGGTAAGGGAATCATGGAGAATACATTCCCGGGCGGCGTTTGGCCGGTTATGCTGACGCCGTTTACAAAGGAAAATGAAGTGGATTACAAGGCATTGGAGGCTTTGGTAAACTGGTATATTGACAATGGCGTTTCAGGTTTATTTGCGGTATGCCAGTCAAGTGAAATGTTTTTTCTTTCCTTGGAGGAGAGGGTAAAAATTTCGGAGGCTGTAGTAAAATTTGCGGCTGGGCGTGTGCCTGTTATTTCCTCCGGCCATGTATCGGATAGTCTGGAAAAGCAGGCGGAGGAAATAAATGCCGTGGCTAAGACAGGCGTGGACGCCTGCATACTGATAACAAACCGTCTGGCAAAGGAAGAGGAGAGCGATGAAATCTGGCTTGAAAACCTGCAGAAGCTGCTGGAAAAAATAGACGGCAGTATCCCTCTTGGCTTTTACGAATGCCCCTACCCTTATAAGAGAGTGCTGACACCTGAGACAATCAAATGGTGCGCGCAAAACGGAAGATTTTACTTCCTCAAGGACACCTGCTGTGATATTGCACAGATTGATGAAAAGCTTGAGGCGGCAAAGGGCAGCAATCTGAAGCTTTATAATGCCAACACATCAACCCTTCTTGCCTCTTTGCGACATGGAGCAGCAGGCTACAGCGGCGTTATGGCAAATTTTCATCCCGAGCTTTACGCCTGGCTTTGTGATAACTATGAAAAGGCGGAGGCGGAGGAACTGTCTGATTTCCTGTCTGTCGCGTCTTTGATAGAAAGGCAATACTATCCGGTAAATGCGAAATACCATCTGTCCAACAGAAAGGGGCTTCCTATGGAAACCGTCTGCAGGACAAAGGATCAAAGCGGTCTGACTGAAACCTTCCGGGAGGAAGTGCGGATGCTTGACAGGCTTTCCATCGGTTATGATAAAAAATATTTAGGGTGATTTAAGGTGTCGTTACAAGGGCAAAGGGCTCTTGCAATATAAAATTATTTCAATCATATTAGGGAGGTATTGAAATGAAATTAAAAAAACTATTGGCAATGGGATTAACATTCACGATGTTCGCCGGTGTTATGGCCGGCTGCTCCAAAAAGGAGGAGGCTTCCGCGCCTGCTGACAACAGCGGCGAAGAGAAGAAGGAGGAAGGAGAAACAAAAACAAACTATCCCGAAAAAGACATCACAGTTATCATTCCAAAGGCGCCGGGCGGCGGCACAGACGTTTCCACCCGAGGACTTTTACAGTATCTGAAAAACAATGTGGAGGGCGCGAACTTTGTACCTACCAATAAGCCTGACGGCGGCGGCGTGACCGGTATGGTGGAGACGGCGAACGCAAAGGCTGACGGTTACACCTTAGGTATGGTTACAGTGGAATTGGCTATGTTCCCTCATCAGGATAAATGCCCTGTTACCTATGCGGACTTTGCACCAATCTGCGCGCCGATTGCGGCTCCTGCCGCTTTGGTTGTTCCTGCGGACGCGCCTTATGAATCTGTTGATGATTTTGTCGCATATGCAAAAGAGCATGAGGGCGAAATACAGGTCGGCAACTCCGGCATGGGCGCTATCTGGCATATCGCTGCCGTACAGTTTGAAAATGAGTATGGCGTTAAATTTAAACATATTCCTTATCCAAACGGCTCTGCGGATATAGCAGCAGCTCTTGCGGGCGGACATATTGACGCGACTATCGCCGACCCAAGTAACTTCAAAAGCCAGGTTGACGCAGGCACATTAAAGATACTGGCGATTATGGCTGACGACCGCTCAAACCTTTACCCTGACGTTCCAACCTTCAAGGAGCTGGGACATGATATGACAATCCGTGCGTGGGCTGTACTGGTAGCGCCAAAGGATACACCTGCTGACGTTCTTCAGATTTTACGTGACGGCGCGGCGAAAACAATGGAAGATCCGGAGTATATTGATTATTTTGTAAAACAGGGTATTGACCCGGTTAATATTGTAGGCGATGACTGCTATACCATGATGGAAGAGGACGACGCCATGTTTGCGGACGCTCTTGCGAATCTTGATTTGGAGTAATTTCTGTTCAGGTTTGCACAACCGGAAAGAAATAGCATAATCAATTTATTTTTTGCGGCTGTGCTTTTGGCACAGCCGTGCTCAAAATAATTTTTTCACTGAAAGGAAGAACCGGTATGGATAATATGAAAAAATGGAATTATGTCATATCAGGTGTAGCAGGAATCATAGGTGCGGTTATTATTTTTCTGGCATCAAAGTTCCCGATCAAGCTTGGTTCAGGGGACCCGGGGGCGGGGTTTTGGCCGACAATTCTTGGAGGCATTCTAATACTGCTCGCAGTTATACTTGTTATTATGACAGCAAAAAACAGTAAAAAGGAAGAAGAAAAAAAGGTGCTTTTGCATCTTCCCGCCAATAAGAGGGTATATGTCACTATGCTGTTGATTGTGGGCTTCTGTGCTCTGCTTTACTTCCTTGGTTTTCACATTGCAGTATTGTGTTTCATCCCTGTATTCATGACTCTGATGCAGGTTAAAAGTAAAAAAACGATAGTATTGACGACGGTGCTTACGGTTGTGGCGATTCATGTTGTGTTCAGCATATGCCTGAAAACGCCTTTGCCGGAGCCCATATTTATGAGATAAGGGGGAGAAGGATATGGATGTAGCAGCATTGATGGAAGCGTTGGCCTCCGTGTTCCATTTACAAAACCTCCTGGGTCTGATTTTCGGAACGGGTATCGGCATTATTATCGGTGCACTGCCGGGCCTTTCTACCAATATGGGTATTGCCCTCTTGTTCCCTCTGACCTTTGCTTTTCAGGGTGTCGGCGGTATCCTGATGCTTCTTGGGATCTACTGCGGAACGATTTACGGCGGTTCAATATCCGCAATCCTGTTAAATACGCCGGGAACGCCGGCTTCAGCGGCTACAACAATAGACGGCTATCCTATGGCTGTCAAAATGGGCCAGCCCGGGCGCGCCCTTGGCCTGTCCACCTTTGCCTCTACCTTTGGCGGTATTTTCAGCGCTGTCTGCCTGATTATTTTCTCACCGCAGCTGGCGAAGGTTGCACTACAGTTTTCAAAACCGGAATATTTTGCTCTTGCAATATTCGGCATCAGTATTATCACAAGTGTATCGTCCGGCTCTGTTGTCAAGGGCGTTATGGGCGGCATTATCGGACTTTTTATTGCGACTATCGGCATAGACGCCATGAGCGGCAAGCTGCGGTTTACCTTTGATTCCATTTATTTGATGGGCGGTATTTCCTTTGTGCCTATTTTGATTGGTTTGTTTGCCTTTTCACAGGTGCTTTTGTCTGTTGAGGAAAGCTATGGAGAGGTGCATGAAAAGAAAAATGTGAAAATTACCCGTGTGCTTCCCACCATGGAGGATATAAAGCGGGTTATCATAACAGTAATCAGATCCTCTGTAATCGGTACTTTTATTGGCTGTATACCAGGTACGGGCGGAGACATTTCGTCCTTTATCTCCTATGACCAGGCAAAGAAGTGGTCAAAGCATAAGGACAATTTCGGCAACGGCGAGCCGGAGGGAATCTGTGCGCCGGAGGCGGGCAATAACGCCGTATCGGGCGGCGCCATGATACCAATGCTGACACTGGGTATTCCGGGGGACGGCGCAACAGCCATTATGCTTGGCGCTCTTATGGTGCAGGGCATGCAGCCGGGGCCGTTATTGTTTGTACAGCAGGCGCCTAAGGTTTATTCTATTTTTATCGGCCTTTTGCTTGCAAATGTGATCATGGGATTGTTTGGATTCTCTCTGATCCGCGTGTTTACAAAGGTCATCAATGTGCCAAGAACCATACTGCTCCCCATTATTTTTACGCTGACCTTTGTGGGCGCTTTTGCCTATAATAATTCTATCAATGATGTTTTTGTCATGGTGTTCTTTGGATTTTTAGGCTATTTCATGAATAAAATGGAGTTTTCCATGTCGGCTATTGTCATTGGAATCATTTTGGGTTCCATGGCGGAGGCCAATTTCAGAGGCTCTCTTATTATGAGTGACGGAAACCTGTCTATCTTTGTGACAAGGCCCTTGTGCCTCATATTCCTGCTGATTTCCCTGGCATCTCTCCTTCTTCCTATATTTGGGCCGAGACTGAAGAGGCTGTTTATAAAAGAGCACAGTGCTTAAGGAGGAATGAATATGATATTGGATAAGCTGGAAAACAGCATGCAATATGAATGCCTTGTGAAGGGAATGAGAAACGGCGTAGAGTTTATTAAAAACGCGGATGGACTGGCGCCGGGACGCTATGAGTTTGACGGGGGGTTTGCCTTGATACAGGAGGGGCAAACCTGTCCGATTGACGATGGCGTATTTGAAACACATCACAAATACATAGATTTGCAGTATATGGCAAAGGGCTGTGAGATATTAGAATGGGCGGATGTGAAGGAGCTGGAGGAAAAAACGCCCTATGACTGCGAAAAGGATGCCGCTTTCTTTACGGGAAAGGGCACGGCCATTAAGGTGAGGGAAGGAATGTTTTATGTCATGTTTCCCTACGACGCTCACAAGGCATGTTGTCATACGGATAAAAAAACCTCTTACAGGAAAATCGTTGTAAAATGCAAAATATAAGGTGGGAAAAGCCATGAATGATAAATACGCGGTTGGAATAGACTACGGAACCCTTTCCGCGAGGACGCTGCTTTTAAACCTCCGCACGGGAGAGGAAACGGCGGTAAGCGAATACGCCTATCCAAGCGGCGTAATGGAGGAAAGCCTTCCCTGCGGAAGAAAGCTTGGTATTGACTGGGCACTGCAAAATCCCAATGAATATGTGGACGCCGCCTGTGCGACTATTCAGGAAATATTGGAAAACAGCGGCGTTTCACCGGAAAACATTATCGGTATCGGCATTGACTTTACCTCCTGTACCATACTGCCGGTGAAAAAAGACGGCACGCCTATGTGTAATATAGAAAAATACAAGGAAGAGCCTCATGCCTATGTGAAGCTCTGGAAGCACCATGCAGCCCAATACTGCGCAGATATTCTCAATGAGACGGCGGAGCGTATGGGCGAGGACTGGCTCAGACTTTACGGCGGAAAAATTTCCAGTGAATGGCTGGTGCCTAAGGCCATGCAGATAGCAAAGGAAGCGCCTGAAATCTATGACGAGTGCGATCGCATCATAGAGGGCGGAGACTGGATTGTATGGAGACTGTGCGGGCAGGAGGCCAGAAGCGCCTGCAATGCCGGTTATAAGGCTCTTTGGCACCATGAGTTGGGATACCCGTCTAAAGAATTTTTTAAGGCTCTTGATCCAAGACTAGAAAATATTGTGGAGGAAAAGCTTTCCGCAGATATCAGGCCTCTTGGCTCCTGCGCCGGTTATTTGACAAGGGAAATGGCACAAAAAACCGGACTAATGGAGGGAACGCCGGTAGCGGTTGGAATTATTGACGCACATGCCTCCGTTCCCGCATGTAAAATTGACAAGGCGGGAAAGATGCTTATGATTATGGGCACCTCTACTTGCCATATGCTTCTCTCAGATGAGGAAAAAGGTGTGGAGGGTACCTGTGGGATTGTAAAGGATGGGATACTGCCGGGCTTTTATGGCTATGAGGCGGGGCAATCCTGTGTAGGAGATCATTTTAGCTGGTTTGTGGAGAACTGTGTTCCTCACCGCTATTATTTAGACGCGAAGGAGAAGGGAATTGATATCCATGTCTATCTGACCCAAAAAGCTGAAAAGCTTAGGGTTGGAGAGAGCGGTCTTGTGGCTCTTGATTGGTGGAACGGCGTGAGAAGCGTTCTCATGGATTTTGATTTGAGCGGTCTTATTGTTGGACTGACCCTCCGCACCAAGCCGGAGGAAATTTACAGGGCGCTGATTGAGGCTACCGCCTATGGAACACGAAAGATAATTGAGGCTTTTGAGGAGGGCGGTGTTCCTGTCCGCGAGCTTTACGCGGCCGGAGGGATTGCCTCCAAAAATCCTATGGCCATGCAGATATATGCAGATGTGTGCAATAAGGAAATCAGAATTTCGGGAAGCAGCCAGTCAGGCGCTTTGGGAAGCGCTATTCTTGGCGCTGTCGCAGCCGGTAAAGAAAAATCCGGTTTTGAAAGCGTGGGGGAGGCTGTCTTAAAGCTTGGCAAGCTGGACGAGACGGTATATACGCCTAAAAAGGAAAGTGCGGCTGTCTATGAAACCCTTTACCGGGAATATTTGAAGCTTCATGACTATTTCGGCAGAGGGGCCAATGACGTTATGAAAACACTGAAGGCAATAAAAAATGCATCATTGGTCAGCTTATAGCCACAAATGCGGAATGACAGCAGGAATGTCCCTAAACATTCTGCTTCGCTGATAGATAATCATGTCATTACCCCTCCCTAGGGCAGTTTCCGTTTCTTGTGGTTTTATAGGGTACAGGTGCGTGCGCTAAAATGCGCACGCACCTTTTTATCTTTTTATAGAGAAGGAAGGAATATCATTCTATCGCCGATGCAGTAAAAAATTAATTTGGAAACGGATTGACCTGAGAATTTTACAATCCCTACAAATAGACACGCTGCGGAAAAAGAGATAAAGGAAACGAATCAGACAGCTTCACATACCTGTTCGTAAAAACAGCTATCCTTCAACTATTTTTTATTTTACTGCTTTGCAGGCATACTTTCATTGCCGTATACATATAGTGAACGGAGTGAAACAAAAAAGGACTGCCATCGGTTATGAAGAGGGAATAGCGGCTTTGACACTCTTTGCGGGGAAGCGAATAAGGTGTTAGATGAATTAGAGGCATGGCGCTGGCAAATAATAACCGCTCAGGGGCCTGAAAAGGCGTTATGAGAGTGTACAGTAAAAAGGATTGCGATATAAACCGCAATCCTTTTTGTTTTTTATCATTCTGATTATTCCTTCCAAATACTGCTGTTATATACTGATTTGAACGGGAAGGCTGCTGTAATGAAGTTTTTCAAGATTGAAGTGAACCTGCCTGTATATTTCCTTAAATATTGCTTCCGCTGTATCACAAAAAACAGGACAGTCGCCCTGCTCTGCCGAGGACAGGAGGCAATTAATATTGTTTTCAATGACGCTGGAATCGGTATAATGTACGTCCTCAAGAAATCTCAGATAATATCCCCATATCATAAGCTCATAAAGCTGCTGATAAATGTTTTTGACAGAATGGTATGGTGAGGCATGAATAAGCAAATCCATAACAGACTGAACCGCAATGGAATTCAAATGCAGGCTGCCCGCTCCTTCCAGCTTTCTGCGCATGGCAGGTATGGCAGATATATCAATATAGGGAAACAGGAGTCTGGCACTTTCTCTTACTGTCAGTGCCATCATTTGAAGGGCATCCAGGCAGAGTATTAATTTATTTTGAATAATTCTGTCCTTCGGATTAATTTTCTTTTTTTCAGCCATGTTCTGATTAGGTAAAATGATGGTTCCCTTTTTATCGATTGTCCTTGCGATACCAGCTGTTTCAAGCATGGACACGGCACGGCAGGCGGTGTTTTTCATAACGCCGTACTGCTCCATAAGAGCCGGAATAGAGGGCAGATATTTTTGATCCGCAAATTCTCCGGTTGATATGCGCCTAAGCAATGACATTGTCAAATGAAGATAGAGCTCCGTCCGTCCCTTTGAGGAAAACCAACTGAAGTTATTTCCGATACTTTCGACAGGCACAGAAGAATTGAGGGCATCCAGAAAACGGCAAACGTTTTCACAATAGGAATTATACATTTGTGCTGTCGCCTGTGAAAAAAGAGAAAATGAGCCCTCCTCAATCATTATACAGGCTTTTCCAAGCCAGCTTTTAACGGAATCAGGCGTCAGCAGGGGAAGTGTCCGAAGGTCTGGCAGCCCTATATGGGGAACTCTGAAATAATTTTCCGAATCTACCTGTAAATCCTGCATCAGCAAATTATGAAAAGGCCGCAAAAGAGCGGAAAAAAATTCACTGGACTGCATATACAGCTCCGATTGTGTCATATTTTCAGAAATCTCCGCGGTAATGGCTTTCAAATACATAATATCCTTGTGCTTCAGAAGCTTTGCACCCTCTCCGTAGAGAACCGGAAGCAGCAGATTTAATCCATGATAAGCGTCCTCGATACCGCCTCTTCGTCTGAGAAGCGCTGCCGTATAGGAAACGGTGTTTCCCCGGTAGATGACCTCGGCAGGCTGACCGCTGACTGAGCGGATGTAGCCGGCGTCGGCAAGCATTTGGGTCACTTTTCGTACAGTCGTGATTCCGACGTTGTATTGACGGCACATGCTTGCCTGAGAGGGGAGCTTTTGACCGGCAAGCAGACAGCCGCATTCAATTTGAGTGACAAGGGATTGGTATAAAAATTCGTAGAGATAGTTATTTTCCAGCATATATGCCTCCTTTCCGGCAGAGGGGGTAGAATGCCTCTAAAAAATAAATCGGCAAATGACAGGCTGCAAAATCAAGAGCTGAAGGGGGCTCTGATGGATGAAAATTGAGGAAAGAAATGTAACAGTATAATTCTTTCCGCCCTTAATTACAGTCTCAGCCAACTCTTGTCCCATTTGGCACGGGCTTTTCCGGTGTTGCCAAAACAGGAAGTATGCCGTCTGCGTAACCAATATCGTACAGCATACCATGGGAGAGGAGACCAAACATTTGCTTCGGCGCCATATTGACAACAAACAGGGCCTGTAACCCCTCTATTTCTTTTGGATTTTCTCTTTCCTTTTTCATACCGACTAAAATAGTGCGCTTAAATGTGCCAAAGTCAACAAGCAGTTTTATAAGCCTGTCCGATTTTGGAATATCCTCGACAAGCAATATTGTGCCTACTCTGATATCAATTTTTTCTAAATCCTGCATAGTAATTTCAGGTTTTATTGTATCCATTATAACCTCCATAGTAAAAATGTGTGCTTACAGGGCGTAATTTTACTGTTCGTAAAAATAGCCACGCTGCGGCTATTTTTCATTATAACAGTACTGAGTGAGCAGTTCAACTTGATTTCTAATTGTAAATACGTTAAAATAGACCTAAAGCTAAGGTGAGAAAGATTGCGTTGGGGAAGGAATATTATTTCAGAGGCAGTAATTGAGGGAGATAAAGGGACATGGAAAATCTGAATATTAGCAAAGGCCTGGACTATGAATATAACTTATTGATGTCTTCCCTGCATGTTTGTGTCAGCAAGCATTTGATGGATGAATATTTTACGGTGATATGGGCGAATGATTATTTTTATGAGAGCACACTCTATACAAAGGAAGAATATGAGGCAATTTACCATAATGAATGCAGTACCTATTTTAAGCAGGATATGGAGGAGTACGAAAAGTTTACAAAGGCGATAATGGAGGCCATTGAGCAGGGAAAGCCGGGATATGAGAGTATATGCAAGATGCCGCAAAAGGGCGGAAGCTATATCTGGATTAAAATATCAGGCACATTTTCAGAGGAGCGCATGAACGGCATTCCCGTGATATATTCCACCTTTACTGACGTCACTGAGGCCGTGGAGCAAAAGGAGCTGCAAAAAAAGCTGGAGATTCAGACAAAAGAACTGGCTGAGGCTTTGCAGCAGGCAGAAAAGGCAAACAGGGCGAAATCAGATTTTTTATCCCGTATGAGTCATGATATCAGAACGCCCATGAACGCCATTATTGGCATGACGGAGATTGCGTCGTCACATATTGACGACAGGGAAAAAATTGCGGACTGTCTTAAAAAAATTTCTCTGTCAAGCCAGCATTTATTGGGGCTAATCAATGACGTACTTGATATGTCCAAAATAGAAAGCGGAAAAATGTCGTTACATAAGGATTCCATGTCACTGCCGGAGGTACTTGAAAATGTTGTGGCAATTATGCAGCCGCAGTTCAAGGAAAAGCAGCAGCAGTTTTCCGTCAGGCTCCAGTATGTGATTCATGAGCAGTTTAACAGTGACGCCTTAAGGCTTAGGCAGATATTCATAAATATTTTGTCCAATGCATGTAAATTTACGCCAAAGGGTGGCAAAATTACCTTGGATGTCAATGAAAAAAGCCTGGAAAATTCGGATACCGCTCTTTTTACTTTCACCTTTTCGGATACGGGAATCGGCATGAGGCCGGAATTTATGGAGCATATTTTCGATGCCTTCAGCCGGGAGCAGGACAGCAGAGTGGATAAAACAGAGGGTACCGGCCTGGGGATGGCTATCACACAAAAAATTGTACAGATGCTTGGCGGTGAGATAGAGGTTGACAGCCAAATAGGAGAGGGTACG
This sequence comes from Bacillota bacterium, assembly GCA_019422105.1. Lineage (GTDB taxonomy): Bacteria > Bacillota > Clostridia > Lachnospirales > Anaerotignaceae > JAHZDZ01. Next base: position 17,792 of record JAHZDZ010000004.1, read on the forward strand.
ACGTTTTGTGTCACAATTCCATTGCAGATTGAGGAGCGCCCTGTTACGGAGGATCATTTTCCGGGACTTAAGATTATTGTGGCGGATGATGACGTCATTATGTGCGAGCATACAGTGAATGTACTTCAGGGGTTGGGCATTTATACGGAATGGGTGGAGGACGGCGCTCAGGTAGTGGAGAAAGTAGTGCAGGCCCATAATGCGGGCGAGGACTATGACGCCGTTATACTGGATTGGAGAATGCCTGTGGAGGACGGTGTGGAGGCCACACGGCATATCCGCAATATCTGCGGTGCAGGTATTCCAATACTGATTATTTCAGCCTATGACTGGGGCGATATTGAAAAGGAAGCGCGGGAGGCAGGCGTAAACGGCTTTTTGTCAAAGCCGGTATTCATATCAACCCTTTGCCGTGGACTTCAGAAATATGTGCTGGGCAGGCAACCTGATCTGTATGTGGGGGAAAGGGCATCCCAGCTGGATCTGGTAGGGCGGCATATTCTTTTGGTGGAGGATAATGAGCTGAACCGGGAGGTGGCGATTGAATTGATTGCCGACGCGGGGGCGGAAATAGACGCTGCCTGTGACGGCGCTGAGGGTGTAGATCGTTTTGCCGCCTCGAGGGAGGGGTATTATGATATGATATTGATGGATGTACAGATGCCGGTAATGGATGGCTATACGGCGACGAAAAAGATACGGGCGCTTCCAAGGGAGGATGCCTGCCGGATTCCGATTTTAGCCATGACAGCGGACGCTTTTGCGGAGGACATCAGTATGGCAAAGGATGTCGGCATGAACGGACATCTGGCAAAGCCGCTGGATATGGCGACTTTTAAGAGAGAAATACGCAAATATCTCAATTGATATAAGATAAAAAGACGTGCTGCCATTGTCGGCGTTTGCTCAAAAGAAACTGCAAAATGTTTGGTTTCTTTAGACTAGGTGACTCTGCACGCCTTTTTTTGTTGGTTTGAAAGCGGTTCTTATTCTGGATTCTCACTGATTCGACTTTTTAAAGAAAAGTACAAAAAAAGCAGTCAGGCCATTGATGGAATACAATTTCATAAAAACACGAAGGCTTTGCGGAAATCAGATGGGATATATCCCTGTGCAGGGGAATAGACTTCATTTAGGGGGGCCGATAAAAATGAAGATAAAGCATAATCATCCTGCATATGGGAACAAACAGGAGAAACAGGAAACGTACCGCCAGTCCTTTTTAAAGCTGTATCAGACGGCTTCAGCTGCGGAAAAAGGAAAGCCGCAGGGCAGTCCAATGAATAGCGTTTAAGGAGGCAGCGCTATGACAGGCATTTATGTACGTCAATCTATTGACAAAAAGGACAGCTTATCCATTGAGGGGCAAATACAGCTGTGTCTGCCGGAGGCGGGAAAAGAATACAAAATATACAGGGACAAAGGCTTTTCGGGCAGGAATATCAACAGACCATCCTTCCGGAAGCTGATGGCTGATGTGGAGAGCGGCAGTGTGACAAAGGTAGTGGTCTACCGTTTGGACAGAATCAGCAGATCGATTGCGGATTTCAGCCAGATATGGAGCAAGCTGGAGAAAAAAAATGTGGAGTTTGTCTCTATGAACGAAAAATTTGATACGTCAACGCCGATGGGAAAAGCCATGCTGTATATTATTATGGTGTTCGCCCAGTTAGAGAGGGAAACAATTGCAGAGAGAGTGCGGGACAATTACTACACTAGGGCGAGGACGGGATCCTGGGTAGGCGGTCCGGCGCCCTTTGGATTTTCAGTTGGAAAGGAAATTTCCGAAAGCAGAAGTATTCCCGTTTTAGTGCCGAATGACGCGATAGATCTGGTAAAGACGGTGTTTGACGAATACAGGAAGGAAAACGCAAGCCTTAGTACAGTTGCAAGGATGCTGAGAGACATGGAAGGGAAGGAGTGCAGCAGAAACTGGGACAGCGTTGCGGTTTCCCGCATGCTCCACAATCCTGTCTATGTGAAGTGCAATGGGGATATTTTTGCATATTATCTTTCCCAAGGCGTGAAAATCAGCAATTCCCCTGAGGAGTTCGACGGTGCAGCGGCGGGCATGATAGTCGGAAAAAGAGATAAATCGGGTTCCGGGCGTCAGACTTCGGGAAAGAGGTGCTTTTCTCTTGCTGCTCACAGAGGTGTGATAGAGGCGGATATATGGCTGCAATGCCAGTATAAGTTGGAGAAGAATAAGCAGCTGAAAAATACAGGCAAAGGGAAATATACATGGCTGACAGGATTGCTGAAATGCGGAAAATGCGGCTACAGCCTTAAGGTAGTATGCTCCAGAGGAAAAAGATATTTGGTATGCAGCGGGAAGACAAACTATCATATCTGTGATGAGGTATTTCATATCAGCCTGGATGAAATTGAGCGGGCTGCGGAGACAGAGCTGGAGAGTATGTATGAAGAGGCCGATTTAAGTCCAGTCAGGCAGGAGAGGAGACCGCCCGGTTTTTTAAAGGAGCTTATGGATATAGATCTGAAAACGGAGAGGCTGATTGGAGCGTTGTCAGAAAGCAGCAGCATCACTGTTTCCTATATAAACAGGGAACTGGAGAGGCTGGAGGAAAAGAAGAGGGAGCTCTGTCTAAAAAGGGAAAGAGAGGAAAAGGCGGAATTTGTGTTTCCGCAGTCACTGAAGTGGAAGCAAATGGATTTTGACTTTCATAAAATGGCGGCAGGGGAAATGCTCAGCAGGGTTAATGTTTACTCCGACAGTGTTGAATTTATATGGAAAATATAAAGCCATGGTTCTCTGAACAGTCCATGGCTTTTGTGTACGGGTAAATGCTAGAAAAGCAGAAGAACAGAGGCGCCCGTTTGTGCGATTTGACACGGCCATAAAAACGCGGCAGTTTACTGCGTATGAAAAGCTTGCTCTGAAAAAGAAAAGCAGCCGCTTATGCGCTTAAAAACCCTTTTTGCGGCAGCCCCTTTTCAGGAAGGCCGATATAGGATAGATTGAAAATGACTTTTTATGATCGGGTGCTGACGGTTATGTGTGTTCTTGGCATATTTACTTTTATTTTTCTGAAAGGAAGGTACTGCCACAGAAAGCACTCTATTTCGGCATAGAGATATGCAGGGCGAGTTTTTTTATGCCCTCATCAGAGAGCATGGCCTTTATATCCTTGACTGTCAGGAGATTGCCGCCGGTATGAGTGCTGTTTCCATTGCCTGCCGTCTGTAGTAACTGGTTGAACACAATCCATCTGATATGGGACAGCAGAGACCTTTCAATCCAATACAGGAACTTTGTTTTTGGATGCAGAGCTTCCAGCTTGTTCATTTTCAGGTAGAGGGGAACGCCGTTAGAGGGGTCGTTCCAGATATCCACAAAAGCGTAGTCAAATATCTTTTTGGTTGCCGACATACTGCTTTTGACATAGGAAAAGGCGTCCTCTCTGATAACAGTGATTTTTTGACTGTTTTGAAACTGGGGCAGTATGTACTTCTGGAAAAGACGGATGGCGTTTTCGTCCCGCTCTATTATGGTGATATTCTCCACAGACTCCTTTTGTGCCGCCATATAGGCAAAATATCCAAGCCCCAGGCCGAAGGTTACTATATTACCCCTTACCTCGTCAATAACCGGCTGCATAGTCTCTATCTCATTAGGGGTTATCAGCATCCATTCATTGCCGTTTTCCAATATGGCCGGGAAGCGGTATTGCTCATTGAAAAAACCAATTTGGGGAATCTCACTGAAATCCTCCTCTAAAATAATGTCATTGAAGACAAATGCCTCATAGGGCCTATACTTTTCAGTTTGAAAACACCAGCTGCCACTGGTCATTTCCGGTATTTTTATATTTGAGAGATAGGGATTTTTTTTGTATTTTGCGGTATCCAGCTTTTGGATTGCCCTGTCAAAGTACTTTTTGGAGAGTATGATGTCGTCCCTGTTTTTTTCCTCGTCAAGACCGCAAGCCTCCTTCATGACAGCGCGAAAGGCGTATTCCTCCGATACACCGCAGTCACATGTGATGCTTTCAATCAGTTCAGAGGTGATAAATCTGGGGCAGTTGACTAAATAGGAGCTGAAAAGCTGAAGCGCTTTAAAGTTCCTTTTTCTGATTTCTTCTATTTTTTGCAGCTCGCTGACTGCTTCATATGACAATGCAATGTCCATAATTCTTCTCCGTATCTGCTTTTTATGATTTTTGACTACCAATGCAGTTATTATAATACGAATCAACGTTTGCCACAAGGATTACAGGCAGCGAAACCAAACTGGAGCAAGGAAAAAAAAGGACCAATGAGGCAGTTTAGAGGGGTTTTACTTTGTTGCGCACGGTGATAGTCTGGATTGGAAGGAATTTGGCGTGGAAAGTGAGATTAATCAGGTATTGAATCATAAGCATTTGGGAAATGGATCCATTATATTGTTCCACAATGACGCCAAATATACGCCTCAGGCTTTGGATACCATACTCAAAGGGCTGAAGGAAAAGGGGTATGAAATCGTGCCTCTGTCTCAATTGATTATACGAGATGACTACCATATGGATCATGAGGGCAGGCAGATAAGGGATAATAAGGATACTGCGGAAAATAACGGCACGGAAAAAGAAGCCGCACCGGCGGAAACCAAGCAGAAGGTAGATTAACCATACATAAACCAACTATGTACCGGCAGCCTTTCAGACTGCCGGTTTTTTGCTTTTTCAAAATAGAGAGTTGAAAACTCAAAAGGAGAATTTAACATACTTTTCATTGTATTTTATGAATAATATGATATAATGTCCGCGAAGAAGCGGAGGCAGCGCGAAAAGTAAGCAAGCGGACTGCTTGCAGCCAAGATTGCTTATTTTGAAGCGTTAGAGGAGCAACGCGACCGAGCAAAACAAAGTTTTGCGAGGTTCTCCGCGTAAATTTATGATATAATGTCCGCGAAGAAGCGGAGTAAAGCTGAGAAAAAAGTAAACTTATCTTCTGGCAGTCAAGCAAAGCTTGAATGTGTGCCACTTAAGCGCTTTTTCCTCCGCTTTTATGATATAATTACAAGTGCAAATAGTTACCTACGGTTTTTTTGGAGGAAGAGTTTTATGATACAGGCAGTTATATTTGATATGGACGGCGTACTTATTGACAGCCAGCCTATCCACTATGAGATTGACAGAATGGCTCTTGAGGAGCAGGGTGTTCTGGTGGAAATTAAGGAGCTGGAGGAGTACGCCGGAACAACGACAAAAGACAGATTCCGTTTATTGAAGGAAAGATACGGTATAAAGGAGGACGCTGACAGTCTGGCACAAAGAAGAGAGACGCTTATGAAGGAGTATATGCAAAGCCAGACGGCAGAGAGTATACCGGGTGTCAGAGAGCTTATTGAGGGTATCAAAAAAAAGGGCTTAAAGGTATCTGTCGCTTCCGCAACCGGCAAGGACATGATAATGATTATACTGAAAAAAATTGGACTGCTGGAGTATTTTGATGACATTTTAAGCGGAGAGAGTGTCAGAAGATGCAAGCCTGCGCCGGATGTGTTTTTGGAGTCCGCAAGGCGTCTTGGGACAGATGCGGAAAACTGTGTGGTGATAGAGGATTCCGGCAACGGCGTGTTGGCGGCGAACAGGGCGGAGATGAAAGTTATCGGCTTTTTGAATCCTAACAGCGGACAGCAGGATTTGAGTACAGCAACAGTTATCATTCAAAATTTCCATGAAATAGATGCGGATTTTATTTTAAACTTATAGGGGTGAAGGTATGATTGATTATATTATAATAGCGGTCGTAGCTTTTTTGGTGATAGCATCTGTGTTTACCATGATTGAGAGAAAGAAGAAGGGGAAGGGTTCCTGCGGCGGCTGCCAGGGCTGCCCCTACAGTTCCTCCTGCGCGAGCAAACAGGAGGATGAGAAGAAATAATTGCGGTAAGGGTAAATAATCTTCAGCCAGGCGATTGGACTTGAAATTTGTGGTATCAATATCGGTCTGAGACTGTCTGGCTGATACTGGCCTTGTCTTTGTTTCAAACTTACCTTGCCTGTATCGCCTGTTTTTCATACTGCCGGCATTGGTACAATTGCGAAAGCTTCGCCATGCATGTGTTCCTATCTTGTCAAATGAAGAATGTCAAAAATACATTGTAAACAAATTTACGATTAAGCCTATAACATACAGACAGGTAAGGAAAACCCGTCTGTTTTTATTTTCAGACGTTGGCCTTTTATCAGAGATACCGCCGTTTTTGGGGTTCATCGGCTGTATAAATAGAAATAACGAGATATTAAAAGAAAATAAAAGTATTTAAGAGATATGAACGCATAATTTCATTAAAAATATTTAAAATGATTAAATTTAACCTAAAATAATGTTTGCATAAAAAGGAAACAATGGATATTATAATATCAATGATTAGCACTCGATTAGAGTGAGTGCTAATAAACTAAAAGCTGTTATTTTACTTTTAAGGAGGTTTTTGAATATGAAACTTGTACCATTAGCAGACAAAGTCGTAATTAAACAATTAGAAGCGGAAGAAAAAACCAAATCCGGCATTGTCCTTCCAACACAGTCCAAGGAAAAACCACAGGAGGCTATTGTTATCGCTGTCGGACCCGGCGGACTTGTAAATGATGTTGAGGTAAAAATGGTTCTTGCGGAAGGCGATAGAGTTATTTATTCCAAATATGCGGGAACAGAAATTAAATTTGAGGGCGAAACCTATATTGTTATCAAACAGAATGATATTTTGGCAAAGGTTGAAGACTGACAGACGGATACGAAACTTTAGATGCTTAGGAGGTATATGTTATGGCAAAGGAAATTAAATTCAGCACAGAGGCCAGAAAAGGTCTGGAAATTGGTGTAAATAAGCTTGCAGATACAGTAAAGGTTACTCTGGGACCAAAGGGAAGAAACGTTGTTCTTGACAGAAAATTTACTTCTCCTCTTATTACAAACGATGGTGTTACTATCGCAAAGGACATTGAGCTGGAGGATCCATATGAAAACATGGGCGCTCAGCTTGTGAAGGAGGTTGCAACTCAGACAAATGATGTTGCAGGAGACGGTACAACAACAGCTACTGTTTTGGCACAGGCAATGATTCAGGAAGGCTTGAAGAATATTGCGGCAGGCGCAAACGCTATTATTTTGAGAAAAGGCATGCAAAAAGCAACAGATGCGGCGGTAGAGGAAATCAAATCCATGAGCCAGGCTGTGTCTACCAAGAATCACATTGCGCGTGTTGCTGCTATTTCCGCAGGTGATGATGAAGTAGGAAACATGATTGCAGACGCTATGGAGAAAGTAACAAACAATGGCGTTATCACAGTGGAAGAATCCAAAACAATGAGCACGGAGCTGGACTTAGTAGAGGGTATGCAGTTTGACAAAGGATACCTTTCCTCCTACATGGCAACAGATATGGATAAGATGGTTGCAATTTTGGAAGATCCTTATATTTTGATTACAGACAAGAAGATTTCCAATATTCAGGATATTCTTCCTGTTTTGGAGCAGATTGTACAGACAGGCGCAAAGCTTCTCATTATCGCTGAGGATATTGAGGGAGAGGCCCTTGCGACATTGGTTGTCAATAAATTAAGAGGCACCTTCACCTGTGTTGCTGTTAAGGCGCCAGGCTATGGTGAGAGAAGAAAAGCGCAGCTTCAGGATTTGGCAGCTCTCACAGGCGCTCAGGTAATTTCGGAGGAGCTTGGCATTGAATTGAAGGATGCGACAATGGATATGCTTGGACGCGCTAAGACAGTAAGGGTTGAGAAGGAACTCACCATCATTGCTGACGGCGCCGGCAGAAAAGAAGACATTGACGCAAGAGTAAGACAGATCAAAGCAAATATCGAGGAGACAGAATCTGAATTTGACAAAGAGAAATTGAAAGAAAGACTTGCGAAGCTTTCCGGTGGTGTTGCCGTTATCAAGGTTGGCGCTGCGACTGAGACAGAAATGAAGGAGAAGAAGCTTCGTATGGAGGATGCTCTTGCCGCTACCAGAGCAGCTGTGGAGGAAGGTCTTGTAGCAGGCGGCGGTACCGCTTATATCCACGCTTTAGGTAAGGTCAAAGATATTGTTGCTTCCCTGAGCGGAGATGAAAAGACGGGCGCCGAAATCGTATTGAAGGCTTTGGAAGCACCTATGAAGCAGATAGTTGTCAATGCAGGACTGGAAGGCTCTGTCATTGTAAATAAGGTAAAAGAAATGAAAGTTGGAATCGGCTTTAACGCTTTGACTGAGGAATATGTAGATATGGTTGAAGCAGGTATTGTTGACCCGACGAAGGTTACAAGAAGTGCACTGCAAAATGCAACCTCTGTGGCATCTACATTCTTGACAACAGAAGCAGTTGTTGCGGAGCTTCCTTCCAAGGAGCCTCCAATGCCAGCAGGTATGCCAGGCGGAATGATGTAACTAAACAGTATGAAGGAATGTAAAGCGGCAGCCCAAAGGGCTGCCGCTTTTTTTGATGATAATTTTTATCGGTTATATTTTTTTCAAATTATTAAAAAAAGAAGCTGAAGGAATTGCCGCTTTTGTTGCTTAATGAAGCGTGAGTCAGGACATCGGGAAAAATTATGATTCTTTTTTATCAATATTGTATAAGGCGCATTCATTTTGTGTATGCTAAATTTGGCTGCGGTAATAAAAATTGGCAGGTGTCATAGGATTGACTTTTTATTTAATAATAGCTATTATTAGCTTGTGTTCATAATAATATAGATTGCTGTCAGGCTGTTAGACCGGACGGTACTGTCCGGAAACTATATAATATGGAAAGGATACGGTTACGATGATGAATATTGTAGAAGTAAAAAAGGATATTTACTGGGTTGGCGCTGTAGACTGGAATTTAAGGAATTTTCATGGATATTCCACAAACAGAGGCTCCACTTACAATGCCTATTTGATTTTAGATGAAAAGATTACGCTGATAGATACCGTAAAGGCGCCTTTTTCAAAAGAACTGATAGACAGGGTATCTGAAATTATTGACCCCTCTAAAATTGACTATCTGGTATCAAATCATGTGGAAATGGATCACTCCGGCGCAATTCCTTATGTGATGGAATATATGCCAAATGCCACGATTGTTACTTCAAGCCCCAACGGACTGAAGGGCCTGAAAGCGCACTACGGAGAAAAATATCATTACGAGGGAGTGAAGATGGGAGAAAGCCTCAATATCGGAAAAAGGAATCTTACCTTTGTTCCGACTCCAATGCTTCACTGGCCGGATAATATGGTCACCTATTGCCCGGAGGAAAAACTGCTGTTTTCCAATGACGCTTTGGGACAGCATTATGCCTCCAGTGTACGTTTTGATGACGAGGCTGATATTGATGAGGTATTCCAGGAGGCAAAAAAATATTATGCCAATATACTGATGCCCTACGGCGCACAGATTAAGAAGGCGCTGGAAATTATCAGAGGTCTTGATATTGAAATGATTGCCCCAAGCCACGGGGTTATCTGGAGAAAAAATGTTGAGAAAATTATTGAAAAATATGACGAGTGGAGCTCACCTGCAAGTGACAGGAATGCAGTTGTGGTATACGATTCCATGTGGCATTCCACAGAAACGGTTGCCAAGTGCATTGTGGAAGCCTTTGCAAAGGCGGGTAAAAATGTAAAGCTCTTTGACTTGAAGGAGACGCATATTTCAGATATTGTGGTAGACACTCTTTCGGCGAAATATATAGCGGTAGGATCCCCAACTCTCAACAACAATATGATGCCCACAGTGGCCAGCTTTTTGACCTATTTGAAGGGGCTTACCACAAAGGAGAAGGTAGGCATAGCCTTTGGTTCCTACGGCTGGGGCGGACAAAGCATTGGACAGGTTGAAAATGTATTGAAGGAATGCGGCTTTGATATGCCTTATGAGCCGTTTAAATTTCTCTATATCCCGAAGAAAGAGGATTTGGAGAGCATGATGGAAAAAATAACAGAAAAACTGTAAACAAAAGCGCCGGTACATACCGGCGCTTTTTGAATTGGCCTGAGGGGCTGTATTCACCTGTATTTTATCGGGAAAAGTAAAGAGAAGCTGCGTTTTTTTGTACTTTTTTTGATTTTTTTGCGCCGCTTTCCGTTTCTTTCTTGTATTCAAAAACTTTCTATGATACCATATATTCAATATATAAAAATCAGAATAACAATATTTGACAGGCGGTTTCTTTTTTGATACGGCTCATTTTTATTTTAATTTTGCACAGTATAAAGGTGCTGAAGCCAAAAAGGAAGGACGTGTTTCACAAATATTGTTTTGCGTCTTCGTTTTTTGTACAATTGTGTTGACATTGGAAGTTTTTTTTGTTAAACTTTCGAGAAATTAAAAGGAGAGTGGATAAAAAATGTATAAACTTGTGAAAGAAGGATTGACATTTGATGATGTTCTTTTGATTCCGGCAAAGTCTGATATATTGCCAAAGGAGGTAGATATTACAACCTACCTGACAAAGAAAATCAAATTAAATGCTCCCATTATGAGTGCTGGTATGGATACGGTTACGGAGGCGAAAATGGCTATTGCTGTTGCCAGACAGGGCGGAATCGGTATCATACATAAAAATATGTCTATCGCAAAGCAGGCTGAGGAAGTAGATAAGGTAAAGCGTTCCGAGCATGGTGTTATCACAGATCCATTCTGGCTGACGCCGGATCATTTTGTCTATGAGGCAAATGAGCTCATGGGCAAATTCCATATTTCGGGCGTGCCGATTACAGTGAACGGAAAGCTTGTCGGTATTATTACAAACCGTGATATTCGTTTTGAAAAAAATCACAACAAAAAAATAAGCGAGGTAATGACCAGTGAGAACCTGATTACCGCCGCAGAGGGGACAACCCTTGACGAGGCAAAGGATATTTTAACAAAGCACAAAATTGAGAAGCTTCCTATTGTAGACAAGGATTACAACTTAAAGGGCCTTATCACCATAAAGGACATTGAAAAGGCCATCAAATATCCAAACTCCGCAAAAGATGATCACGGCAGGCTGATTGTCGGTGCCGCTGTCGGCGCTACAAGCGACGTGCTTGACAGAATACAGGCTCTTATGGACGCAAAGGTTGACGTTGTTGTTATTGATACGGCGCACGGACATTCCATGGGCGTTGTTGAGACAGTGAAGAAAATTAAAAGCACTTTCCCTGATTTGCAGTTAATTGCCGGAAATGTGGCGACTGCTGAGGCAACTGTTTCTTTAATAGAGGCAGGGGCTGACTGTATTAAGGTTGGCATAGGGCCGGGATCTATCTGCACAACCCGTGTTGTTGCAGGGATTGGCGTGCCTCAGATCACAGCTATTTTTGACTGTGCGGAGGCAGCAAAGCCTTACGGCATTCCCATTATCGCTGACGGCGGCATCAAATATTCGGGCGATATTGTTAAGGCCATTGCGGCGGGCGCCAGCGTATGTATGATGGGAAGCTTTTTTGCCGGATGTGAGGAAAGCCCGGGAAGCACTGAGCTTTATCAGGGAAGGAAATTTAAGGTTTACCGCGGCATGGGTTCTGTGGCCGCTATGGAGCAGGGAAGTAAGGACCGCTATTTCCAGGACGATGCGAAGAAGCTTGTGCCTGAGGGCGTAGAAGGGCGTATTGCGTATAAAGGAAGCGTTGAGGATTCCATTTTCCAGCTTATGGGCGGCCTGCGGGCAGGCATGGGTTACTGTGGAACTGCAACTATAGATGATTTGAAGGAAAATGGAAGGTTTATCAGAATCACAAGCGCGGGTCTTCGTGAAAGTCATCCTCATGATATTCAGATTACCAAGGAAGCTCCTAACTACAGTGTAGAATACTAATATACCGGGAGGATTTGTATGGATCGGGAAATGATAATCGTTCTTGACTTCGGCGGACAATACAATCAGCTGATTGCCAGGCGGGTAAGGGAAAATAATGTTTACTGTGAAGTAAAGCCATATACAATGACGGTCGAGGAAATTAAGGAAATGAGCCCTAAGGGAATTATTTTTACCGGCGGTCCCAACAGCGTCTATGATGAAAAAGCACCTCACTGTTCGAAAGAGGTATTTGAGCTTGGTATTCCTATTTTGGGTATCTGCTATGGCTGTCAGCTTATGGCCTATACTCTGGGCGGTAAGGTGACAAATGCGTCAGGAAAGAGTGAATATGGAAAATCAGAGGTATCGCTTGATAATACCAGTGATTTGTTTCAAAACGTTACAGATAAGGAAATCTGCTGGATGAGCCATGGCGATTTTATTGAGGCAATTCCAGAGGGCTTTCATGTGACAGGTACTACCGCTACCTGCCCGACGGCAGCAATTGAAAATACGGAAAAGAAATTTTATGGTGTTCAGTTCCATCCCGAGGTAAATCATACGCCTAAGGGCAAAGATATGATCCGCAGTTTTTTATACCAAGTGTGCGGATGTAAGGGCGATTGGACTATGACACGGTATATTGATGATCAGATAACAGCTATCCGGAAACAGGTCGGAGACGGCAAGGTGCTATGTGCCCTGTCAGGCGGTGTTGATTCAAGTGTTGTCGCAGCACTGATGTCTAAGGCAGTTGGCAGACAGCTTACCTGTGTGTTCGTGGACAATGGATTAATGAGAAAAAATGAGGGCGACGAGGTGGAAGCCGCGTTCAAGGATGCTTTTGAAGCTAATTTTGTACGTGCGAACGCACAACAAAGGTTTTTGGATAAATTAAAAGGCATCACAGAGCCTGAGAGAAAACGGAAAATCATCGGCGAAGAGTTTATTCGTGTTTTTGAGGATGAGGCGAAAAAAATTGGTAAGGTTAATTTCCTGGTACAAGGAACAATCTATCCTGACGTCATTGAAAGTGGGCTTGGAGACAGTGCGGTTATCAAATCCCACCACAACGTAGGAGGACTTCCGTCAGTAGTTGATTTTGAAGAATTGATAGAGCCTTTGCGCATGCTTTTTAAGGATGAGGTAAGGCAGATGGGCCTTGAATTGGGCTTGCCTGAAAATCTTGTATGGAGACAGCCTTTCCCCGGCCCGGGCCTTGGCATTCGCGTAATAGGAGAGGTTACGGAGGATAAGCTTGCGATTCTTCGGGAGGCAGACGCCATATTCAGGGAAGAAATTGCAAATGCTGGCCTTGACAGGAGCATCAATCAATATTTTGCCGTTATTACGGATATGAGAAGCGTTGGCGTTATGGGAGATGGCAGGACTTATGATTATACCCTTGCGCTCAGAGGCGTAACGACGACGGATTTTATGACCGCTGACTGGGCAAGAATACCTTATGATGTGCTGGATAAGGTGAGTGTCAGAATTGTAAATGAGGTAAAGCATATTAACAGGATCTGTTATGATATTACTTCCAAGCCGCCGGCAACTATTGAGTGGGAATAGTAGAATTTTTGGAGAAAACCTTGATATTTAAAGGTTTTCTCCTTTTTTATTTTCGTTTACGTTGCAGTTGCGTTGCAATATTTCGTTTTTATGTTGAGAGTCTAGTTTTTTGCAATATCACCTTCTATATCAGGATACAAATGGATATAGGTAGAGACAACGACCTCTTTTGTATCACCAAGCCTTTTGGCCACAGCGGCGAAGGAATATCCCATATCAATTAAAAGGGAGGTGTGAGAGTGCCCATACAGTATAATAACGACAAACGGAAAAAATCTTTATTTTCAAAGGGTTTGAGCGTTTGCCGTCATTTATTCAATTCTTTTTCCAAGTTGAAATGTGACGAGAAAATTATCAAATAAAGGAAACTGTTTCATTAGCGACAAAATTTAATAGTGCCAGCGGTCCGGCGTATTGCCTGACCGCTGATTGCCGTGGGCATTTCACTTTTATAGGTGGACGCCCTTTTTATGGATATATCAGATGAGTTTTGTATGTAGCCTCTTGAATACTGTTGAAAATCTGCTATACTATAAACAATGTTGTATATTTTGTTGTCGACAACAAGGAGGATAAAATGATGACTGTAAATGACCTTTTGGAACAAGCCATAAGTGAAACACTGAATTTAAATAATAATGAGGTTTTTTTGCTAAAAGATCTTTTTAAAGGGTATGAATGGAACAGAATATCACGTGGCGACAGGTTGCTACTAGGTACATTGTTTCTAAATTACGTAAACTCATCAGGAACCTACTTACACCCAATTGAGAAAACTTCTTCTAAGCAGCAAAAGTATAGAGTATGTAATAATCAATGATTTTTATAAGTTGCCAAATAGAAAATCAGTGAAAACCCGCTGGGAGGAAGGTATTTATAATGAAAGCAGAATTATTTAAAAGATTATTTAAGGCTATCTTTACAGAAGACATAATATCTTTAAAGAAAATTGCCAGTACAATCATACAAGAAGAACGAAAACTAGGACACAATGTACTTGCAGATGCTTTAGAAAAAATCTCTGTTACTGAAAAACCCAAATACACGCTATTCGATAGTAAGAAAACAGAAAGCGGCTTATCTTCTTTACCTAAAAGTAAACGAACAAATTCACAATTGGTTTCCTATATATCAAGAGAGAACTTGAAACACCATATGGTTTTACCTGAAGATGTTGAAGATAGGCTATTATCAATTGAGCAAGAGTATGTTGCCCGTGAAAGACTAAAAAAATATAATCTTGTGCCAAAGAAAAAAATTCTTCTTTATGGACCGCCAGGATGTGGAAAAACATTAAGTGCAGAGAGAATTGCTTGGAATCTGGGATTGCCATTGTTGAAAGTTCGTTTTGATTCATTGCTTTCATCATATTTTGGAGAATCAGCCTCAAACTTAAGAATGATATTTGAGTATTGCAAAAATGAATCCTTTGTTTTGTTGCTTGATGAATGTGATTTTATAGCAAAGTCTCGCGTCACAACACAAGATGTTGGAGAAGTACCACGAATTGTTAATATGCTTTTGACTTTGCTTGATGAATATGATGCCCCAGGTTTGGTTTTAGCTACAACAAATCTAAAAGTATCGCTTGATGAAGCACTTTTTCGACGCTTTGACGACGTTATTGAAATGCCTATTCCGGGTAACGAAGAACGAAAACGATTATTGGAAATGACACTATCTGCCATACCAGTTTCTCCAGAAGTAGATTTGACGAGTATTTCTGAGCAACTAGAAGGGTACTCTGCTGCTAATATCGTTCTAACAGCACAGCGAGCTGCTAAAATTGGTGTTTTGGCTGGATGTAAAAAGGTGGATAAAGATCATTTTGCTAAAGCAATTGAAGAAAGCTCTAAATTTTAGAGCATAAGGAGGGTTATGAATGGCTGAAAATAATATGTTTACTCATCTTCCTCTACCACTTTTATTTTCTGGGAAACCCAAATTACGCGGTAGAGGTCCAACTTCGGATAAAACATTGCGGAATAAGGAAAATCGCATTGTACATGGTGATTACATGAAACGTCGCTCAACCGAATTATCTCGTTTTTGGAAAGAACGTCGCTTAGACCGTATAGACCGAGAGCTACCCGAAATAGAAATGGGAGTTCCTATTTTATTAGAAATTGATTCATCTACAAATATAGATTTTTTACGAGGTTTAGGATTTGAAATTGTATGTGAAATAGAAGATGGTTTTATTATTGTTGCAAGCGAAGATGTAGACTTCTCTATTCTAAATAAGAAAGTTGATGCTTTTATTGCGAATATAACGGCAAATTGTAATTCACCAGCTAAAATTTATGCTCTTTGCGAAGATAATGATAGATTAAAAAGAGTATTATCGCCAGAACTTTATGAAAAGTGGTCTACCATTGTGCCAGATAATATTTATACAATTGATGTTGGTATTAGTTGTTGTGGCAATACTGAGCTTCCTAAGCGTCCTACCCGTGAGGAAAATGAAAATAATGAACACTATGCAATTCGTGAACATCGTTGGATAAAAAAGTTTAATGATGCTTATATGGCATGGGATGAACTTAAAATGGAGCGTGAAGAAGTTTTGGAAAATTTTGTCACTGATTATTATGGCGAGATTATAGAACTTGCTGATGGTTCTCAGGGTGTGTCGAATTTGCCAGATAGTTTTTCCGCACGTTTAAAAATCTCCGGTAAATGCTTATATGATTTAGTCTTGAATTTTGCATACATTTTTGAAGTTTCAGAAAGCGAAGAAATAAATATGGGAGAAAGTTGTGCTGACTATGAGGATTTTACAGAAAATCTACATATTGAATCTCCTGCTACATCCGCACCTGTAATATGTGTATTGGATAGTGGAATACAAGAAGCGCATAAATATTTAGCTCCTGCCATTGTTAATAATGAATCAATAAGTGTTATTCCTAAAAATGTAAGTACAAATGATGAAGTCAGCGGAGGCGGACATGGAACAAGAGTAGCTGGTGCAGTTTTATATCCTCAAGCAATTCCAACAGAAGGTACTTACCATCTACCTTGTTGGATTCGCAATATGCGAGTCTTAGATGAAAATAATAGTATGCCTGAAAGTGTATATCCGCCTAAGACAATATCAATGGCAGTTCAAAAATATCATAATGAAAATACTGTTCCATCAAAAATATTTAATCATTCTATAGGTAGCAATAAATCTTGTGAAATGAAACATATGACTTCTTGGGCCGCTGCAATTGATAGCGAATCTTATGAAAATGATGTTTTGTTTATTCAAGCTGCAGGAAATATTTCGCCGGATATAATATCCGCTTATTGGCAAGCAGGTTATCCTTATCCAATGTATCTTGATAGGGAATTATGTAGAATATCTAACCCTGCCCAAAGTTTACAAGCGCTTACGGTTGGTTCCGTGTCAGCAACTGATTTTGAAACTGATGATCTTATTGCATTGGGGAAAAAGATGGAATCGTCATCCTTTTCTCGTTCTGGACCAGGTATTTGGGATGTTTTAAAACCAGAAGTGGTAGAATATGGTGGTACGCATGTGTATAATAAAGGGAGCATTCCACCACAACTTACAACACCACCAGAGGTATGTCCTGAATTAATTCGGAAATCACCAGAAGGTCCGGCTTTTTCATCTGATGAAATTGGTACGTCCTTTGCAACGCCAAAGGTTACTTATATTGCATCACAAATTGAAAAAATTTTGCCTGACTCTCCTGCGTTGCTATATAGGGCTCTTATCGCACAATCAGCACGATGGCCTAAGCAAATCAGTGAACTTAGCAAAGAGGAATGCATTTCCACCATACGTCAAATAGGATATGGTATTCCAGATGTTGATCGAGCAACCCATAATGATGATTATCGAGTAACTTTGATAACGCCATCTCTCTTAGAGTTAGGGGATGATGATGCACATATTTTTCGCATTCCGATTCCAGAAGAACTATCCAGAGTCGGTGAAGATTATGATATTTTAGTTGAAGTAACACTTTCTTATGCGGCGAATCCTAGACGTACACGCCGATACATAAAGGGTTATTTATCAACATGGTTAAATTGGCAGTGCAGCAGAATTGGTGAGAAAGCAGAAGTATTTGCACGGCGCATTTATGAAACTGGTTCGGTCATTGAAGATGATGGAGATTTCAATTGGGTAATTGGAGAAGCTACGAATCGTGGGATGGCTGATAAGTATTCACGCAAAAATGGTACTTTGCAAAAGGATTGGTGTATAATAAAATCCAATCAATTGAGTGATGCTTTTTGCATTGCGGTTATAGGGCATAAGGGCTGGGGTGGCTTATTTAAAGCAAAATATACGCTTGCGGTTAGTTTTGAGGCAATTAATCAAGATATTCCTATTTACGAACCAATAAGAACAGAGATCGAATTGGCAATTGAAAATAATGAAATTGAGGTTGAAATGTCTAGCAATAACAAAAAGTAAAGCGTGGAGGGTTGTACAAATTGACAATTGTATAACCCTCTTTTGTATGTAACAAAATATTAAATTTGGAGAAAAACGATTTTATGATTTAGCAAAAGTTTACCCGCTTACATAAAGCTGACGACAAAATGATATTTGACAGTATTTTTAGCTATTTTGAAAAAATTATAAAAATGTTTCAAATTTAGGTCTAATAAACGGCCAAAATAACATAAAGCATCTTTAAAATGAATGAATAATACTGGCGTGGGAATGCCCTTATTTATAATAAAGACATAGCAGAAATTCCTTGTAAATCAAAGGAGTTTGTGATTTGGCTTAATTTATTCGGGCTGACATTAGACCTTGAAATTCGACTGGATTGTTTATCAAAAGTAGGAAAATACCGTCGAAATTTGTCGCATAGATATGGCGGAGGTCATGAATTCTGATAACCTTGACACTGCTCTTCTTACAACCTCTCTCCATCTCGTGCTTAAGATAATGCTTTGTCACGTGAATAACCGGTCGTTTGGTTCATAGTCTACAAGTTTTTCAACATAAGACTTTATAAAGTCGCAGACAAAGGGCGGCAAGGTAACTTTCCGTTTGCTTTTTGGTGTTTTCGGCTCAAGGATCAAATCCTCGTTGTCGAGCCGAGCGTAGTTTTTGCTGATCGACACCGTGTTCGCATCAAAGTCGAAGTCATTTAAAGTAAGCGCAAGATATAGTATAATAAGTCGAAACAGCGGTTGCTCTTATTTGGAAAAACAGCTATACTTAAACTTATAAAAATTAATGTTTTTCTCCGAGAATCCTGTGATATAACGCCATTCTACAGAAGGATGCCCTCGGCGTAGTGACTAGATATATTGGTATAGGAGTTTTGAACATATGAATATTTTTTCCAAGCTGGTTGTGATGAAGGGAAAAGATTATACCGATGAAGTTATAGACATAGAACCTCAGTATCCTTATGTCAAAATCACTCTTTCTAATGGGCGGGAATACACGCCGAAATGTGAAAATACATATATTTCAGATTTAAGCGGAAGTATGGATCTAAGCAAAAAAATTGTGCTTTATAATTCTACCCCGCTTTTGAATGTGACACATCTTTTAGATTTTGGAAAGCTGTATCGTGTGATTTTTAAAGATGGAAAATCTAAAATATATCCTCGTCAATCGATTAGAATAGAGGAGGATTTGCAAAAAAAGCATCGAGAGCTTTGGGAGTACTGGTGCGATATCGCACAGCATGTAAAGATTGGGGAGTCGGATGGAGAAAAAGGAGCCACTTTTGTAGCCAGAGCATTTGCGTCAATTCCTTGCATTCATCCCGAGAGTGCTTTAGCTCAGTATATGAACGGTACCTATGAGCAAATAGATTTGGATGAGATCCCTTTGATTTTTCCGTTCGACTTTAATCAAAGTCAACAGGATGCCATTGTTCAAGCCCTTTGCAACTCCATTTCTGTCATCGAAGGGCCTCCTGGAACCGGGAAAACGCAGACCGCTATTAATCTCATTTCCAATCTTGTTGGACAAAGGAACTTAAATGTAGCTATGGTTTCCGGTACGAATGAGGCGGTACGGAATGTGCAAGAGAAATTGAGTCAAGAGGGCTATCACTTTTTGCTTGCAGATTTAGGGAGGAAGGACAAGCAAGAGGCTTTTTTTGCAAATCCACCTCATCCAGATTTAGATGCATTGACAGGCCATATCGTTCATCTATCTCCGGATGAAATAAGCGATTTGAGCAAGCTGTTTCTAATAGAACGAGAACGGGCCCAACTTGAGCAGCAGCTTGCAAATTATCGATTGGAGTACGAGCATTTCAGACGTTATCGCCAATCGCAAGATTATAATGACATGAAGACACTAAGCGTTTCAAAATTACCATCAGAAAAAATCGTACAGTTTTTGGCGGAAACGCAGTTGAATGTTCTTCAGAATAAGAAGACCTCGTTCTTTTATAGACTAAAACTTTTTTTAAAATATCGCTTTAAAGAGTTTTCTCTGTTGAGCCAAAATGAAATTGAACTGGTGTTAGAAATCCAGAGTTGTTATTATGAAGCTAAAATATTTGAAATTAGCAGACAAATTGAGGAGCTCAAATCGCAATTACTGCGCTCTAATTTTGAAGAACGGCAAAAGGCGTATCAGAAGGCTTCTCAAGAAATATTGAACCACAACCTCGTAAAGCGTTATGCCGAACTGGATGATGCGACATTCACGAAAGAGTCGTTCAAAAAAGATTTTGATCGTTTTCTGACCCACTATCCGGTAATCCTCAGCACAACATTTTCGATTATCAACAGCATCCCCAAAGGGTTCCTGTTTGATTATTTGATCATTGATGAATCTTCGCAGGTGGATATTTTAAGCGGCGTTCTTGCGCTGTCCTGTTGCAAGCGTGCGGTGATTGTCGGAGATACCAAGCAGCTTCCGCAAATTGTAGATGAAAAGATAAAGGACAAGCTTGTCACTCAATGCCCAGTCCCTTCTTATGACTACTTTTGCCACAGCTTGTTATCTTCGGTGATAGAGGTGCTTGGAGAAAAGGCGCCGCGGAAACTGCTGCGTGAGCATTATCGCTGTGAGCCGGCGATCATTCAATTTTGCAATCAACGCTATTATGGCGGAGAACTCGTTGTTCTAAAGAAAGGTTCTGAGCAGACCCCGCTTGTCCTATGCCAAACGGCTCCCGGAAATCACATGAGAATGGTGACAAAAGGTGAAGGGAAGGGAAAATTCAATCAGCGAGAATTAGATACAATCATGGAAGAGATACTGACGAATCCCGATCAGTTAGATACTTCGAAGATTGGGTTTACTACCCCCTATGTAAAGCAGGCACAAAAGGCGAACAGCATATTCCCAAAGGAACTGGAATGTGACACAATACATAAATACCAAGGGCGCCAAAAAGAAATTATGATTTTATCAACTGTGTTGAGCAATACACGGTATGGTCATATCGGCCTTCGATTTGTGGACGATCCGCACAAGATCAACGTTGCTGTTTCACGCGCGCAGCGACAGTTTATTTTGGTGACAGATAAAGCCCTTTTTGAATGCTCAGCCAAAGAACTCAAAGCACTCATTGGGTATATGGAGTATCAGTTGTTGGATGCAGCTATTGTAGAGTCAAAGGTTGTATCTGTCTTTGACTTGCTTTATCAGGAGTATTCTCATACCCTGCTCGAATTTGGAAAACGGCTTCCCTCCATTTCACGATATCAGTCTGAAAATATTATGTTCCAACTACTGTTCGACATCTTAAAAGAACCGAATTACAAGGACTATTCTTTTGCATTTCAAGTTTTGCTGAAGAATTTATTTCATGATTTGCAGCTACTGACAAGGAATGAAATAGAGTATATCAACCATAGGGCCTCCGTTGATTTTGTCGTGTATAATGAAGCTACGCGGAAGCCAGCTTTTGTCATAGAAGTAGATGGCTTTGCATCTCACGAAAATAACCCTAGGCAGCAAGAACGGGATTTGATGAAAGATCACATTTTCAAAGTGCATGGACTTCCACTGCTCCGCCTATCAACAAACGGTAGCGGGGAGGAAGTAAAAATCCGTAAAATATTGGAACAGATTTAAGTAGAGTATAGCAATTAGAAGATGCCTCAAACAGTATAACAGTATTCGTATCGGGTTGTTTCATGTAACTTAAAAGGAAGCCTCTTTGCCTTTTGAAGTAAGAGTGATGCTTGGTTGTTTAGAAATATTGAGCAGATTACGTGTGAAGATGATAATATTGAAAATGCATTTAACATGTTGAATCAAGAAGTGTTTACTAATTTGTTAGGCATTGACCAGAGCATCTGTACTCAGTGCCGAACCATTTGGAAAAAGATACAGAAAAGAAAATTGGGACGAGGAAAACAATTTAATTTGTTCGAAAGAGGAGCTGATTAGGTGAAAATCGCATTTGTTGAAATTCAGAATTTCAGGAAACTACAATCTTGTAGAATTGAATTCGGTCCTGAGTCAACTGTTTTTGTTGGAGCAAACAATAGTGGCAAAACAAGTGCGATGACAGCACTTAAAAAGTTTCTAAAGAAACGGAAATTAGTGTTAAATGATTTTACGATGACCAATTTTATAGACATTAATAAGATTGGTCATCATATTCTCGAACCTCAGGAAGACAATCCAATTTTGCGGAATGAATGGCTACCGTTATTGCCAGCGATGGATGTTTGGCTAGATGTTAAGGCAGATGAACTTAGATATGTTGCTGAAATTATTCCTACTTTAGACTGGACAGAGGGGAAAATTGGAATTCGACTCATATATGAACCAAAGGATTATGAGAAACTTCATGGCGACTTTGCAGAAGCATTTCAGAAAGCACATGGTGGAAAAGATGGTCTAAAATTATGGCCCAACGATTTTTGCGATTTCTTGGGTGTGAAAATGCAGTCGTTGTTTACAATGAATGCCTACATTTTAAATCCTGAAAACATTCAAGATATCGGTGCTGATGATACTGCACGGCCACAAGCAATGCTGGTAGATATAGCCCCGTTGGACTTTGATCCTTTTAAAAAATTAATTAGAGTAGATATCATATCTGCGCAGCGCGGCCTTGATGATAGCGATGACAAAGACGATAAAGATGCACAGTCTGCAGAGAGTAGTTTACTTTCTGATCAGTTAAGAGCGTACTATGATAAACAATTAGATCCAGAACACGAACCATCTGCATCAGATTTGAAGGCACTGAAAGAATTGCAAGGAGCAAGTGAAGTTTTCAACCAACAGATATCCAAAAAGTTTCATAAAGCTATGAGAGAGCTTGCACAATTTGGCTATCCTGGGAAATATAACCCGAATATCATTGTTGAAGCGAAAACCAAAGCAGGTGATGTGCTTTCGCATAATACAACCATTCGATATCCTCTTTTTTCTGACGAAGAAATTCCATATACATTACCAGAAAAATATAATGGATTAGGGTACCAAAATCTAATTTCTATGTCCTTTAGGCTAATGAGCTTCCGTGACTCTTGGATGAATAGAAATAGGAATAATCCAGATGACGAGGATAGAGAAGTTAAAGTGATTCCGCCCATCCATTTGGTTTTGATTGAAGAACCAGAAGCTCACTTACATACCCAAGTACAGCAAGTGTTCATTAAAAATGCATATAAAATCTTACGGAATCATCCTAAGCTGAAAAACAAAAAGATATATAACACACAATTGCTGGTAACAACGCATTCAAGTTATATTGCTCTTGAAAGCAAGTTCGAGAATCTGCGATATTTTAGAAGGACAAGAAATTCCTCAAAACTCCCAATAACCGTAGTTGTAAACTTAAACACTGTTTTTGGAGTAAAAACTGATACTGCAAAATTTGTTACACGATATTTGAAAACTACCCACTGCGACCTATTTTTTGCAGATGCGGTCATAATGGTTGAAGGTGCTGCTGAGCGAATGTTGTTGCCTCACTTTATCGAGCACCACTATAACCAGCTAAATCAAACATATATCTCAATATTGGAAATTAACGGGCGACATGCACATAGGTTACGGGGGTTGATTGAAACATTGGGAATTTTCTGCCTCATTATAACGGATATCGATACTGTAGATCCCAAAAGCAAAAAGAGCGTTATGCCGCAACGAAATAAAGGACAGATTTCCACGAATGAAACAATTATTAATTGGCTTCCCAAGCAAAACTCTGCCGACACACTATGGGCCGCTTCTTTTGAGGAAAAGCAAGTCAGATATGAGAACAATCCAGATGCGTTTATCGGAGTAGCATACCAAATTCCTGTCAAAATTAAATTTTCTGATGGCTCAGAGTATGAATTAATTCCTAATACGTTTGAAGATGCATTGGCCTATGAAAATTTTAATATGTTCAAAACCTTGAAAGGTTTGGGAACAATAAAGAAATTGAGAGCTATTTTCAAGGATGAAAATGCTGATAAAATATCCACAGGTGTATATAAATTGATTTATGGAGCAAAAGATGAAAATGACAAACGACAGAAAGGCATTGATAAAGCAGAGTTTGCGCTTCAATTGCTGTATAACAAGGATCCCCAAAGTATTACACCTCCCTCATACATTGCAGAGGCCTTGCGGTGGTTAGAAGATTCTCTGATTCAGAGAGAAGACGGGGATTTTGCATCAGAAGAGGAGGCATAAGGGATGCCAGACAATAATATTGTAAACGATGATCAGCGAGATGATGTAGTTGATCAAACAATCAGAACTTGTTTAGACCAAGATAATCCCCAAAGTTTTTTCCTTTTCGCCGGAGCAGGTAGTGGTAAGACAAAAAGCCTCGTCGATGCATTGGACTTTTTGCTATGTAAATATGGGCAGCAATTTATGGAACTAAGGAGAAATATTGCTGTTATTACATATACAAATGCGGCTTGTGATGAGATCAAAAGAAGAGTACAGTACAACCCTTTATTTCAAATATCAACCCTGCATAGTTTTGCATGGACGCTTATCCAACCATATACGCAAGATATAAAAGAGTTTTTATATTCTGATTTGTCTCACCGAATTGAGGAAAATGAGCAAAAGCAGATAACAGGGCATAAAAATAGCAAAGCCTACTGTGACAGAGAAAAGAAAATTACAGTATATCGTGAACGGATAGAAAAGCTTAGTGGCATCAAAAAATTTATTTATAATCCAGATGGAGTTAATACCGAAAAGAATTCTTTGGATCATGACGAAGTACTCCGTATATGTGCTGTTTTTTTGAGCGCTAAACAAACTTTTCAAGACATTGTAGTGGATCGGTTTCCGGTTCTGCTTATTGACGAGAGCCAAGATACTAAGAAAGTATTGTTGGACGCCTTCCTAATCCTGGAAGAAACTCATAGAGGAAAATTCTGTCTGGGATTGTTGGGAGATATTATGCAGCGCATATATCTTGATGGGAAAGAAAGAATACAAGATTTTGTCCCGTCGGAGTGGGCTAAACCTTGTAAAAAGATGAACCACAGAAGTCGAGAAAGAATTGTGACACTGTGTAATGATATTAGGCGGCCAATTGACGGAATTGAGCAAATCACCCGCCAAGATAAGCCGGGAGGAATCGTTCGACTATTTCTAGCGGAGCGAAATGCGGATCGTATAGCCACAGAATCCGCTATTCAAGAAAAAATGAGTTTATATACAGGAGATCCTAAATGGCTGACTTCAAGCAATAATAAGTATTTAACACTTGAACACCACATGGCAGCAAAGCGTTTGGGTTTTCAGGACTTTTTTAATCCTCTATATAAAGTTTCTTCATATAAGCAAGGCATAGGTGATGGTTCATTGTCCGCTATTTCGGTGCTGTCAAAAATTGTTATTCCATTATTCAAGGTGCACCAAGAAGATAATCACTTTGCTGTTATGCAACTTATCAAACAGTATTCTCCTTTGATGCGTGACAGTGTAAAACAGCACAGTTTCACTGCAACAACGCTTAAAGGCATTAACGAGAGTACAAAGAAACTTTTGAATTTATGGAATGACGGAAATGATCCCAAATGTATAGAAATACTGAGAATTATTAGAGCAGAAAGCCTTTTTGATTTGCCTAGTGATATTAATGTTTTACTCGCACGAAAAGATGACATGCAGGGGCAGCAGGAAAACCCGGAAGATCAGTCTGAAAGAATAGATGCACTGGAAGAAGCAATGCAAGTTCCTTTTTCCCATTTCGTAAAGTATTATAGCTATATTTCAGGGAAGGAAGGTTTTGATACACATCAAGGAGTTAAGGGGTTGCAATTTGAACGTGTGATGACGATCATTGACGATAACGAGGCCCAAGGCACAACTTTTAATTACGAAAAACTTCTGGGTATTGCAGAAATGTCTGATGCGGATCAAAGGAACCTGCAACAGGGAAAAGAAACTACAATTGATCGTACAAGAAGATTGCTCTATGTAACTTGTAGCCGTGCAATTGATAGTTTGGCAATTGTTATTTATGTGGACAGTATTGATCAAGCATTTGAAAAAATACTGACATGCGGATGGTTTCGTCCAGAAGAAATACAGGCTATTTAAGAGAAGGTTGCTTCATGCATAACGAATTTAATTAGAAAGTAATTTAGGTTGAATGAGCCCTCATTGCAACTTAAAAACGTTAATTTGCAAACACTATGACAATACACTCTATAGATTAAGGCATGGGCCTTTATTATAAAAACCCATGCCTTGGTGTGGTAGCATTAATATTGTAACTGGAAATAACGAGCTATAGTATTGATCAGAAGCATTGTTAACGAAGCAATGTACCTGTGAGACATGCGAAACCGTGATACACGAAAAGTACACGGATCTTCCGC
Source organism: Bacillota bacterium (assembly GCA_019422105.1). Taxonomy (GTDB): domain Bacteria; phylum Bacillota; class Clostridia; order Lachnospirales; family Anaerotignaceae; genus JAHZDZ01. The sequence goes on from JAHZDZ010000004.1 coordinate 43,903, forward strand.
AAATCACAATACCACTGAAATTGAGCGTGAATACTGCAGATAAGGACACCAAAAAGCATGGAAAATAGCTGTGAAAGCAAACCCGGAACAGAGTGGGAATAGTAGAATGCCACCAGAAAACCTTGAATTTATAAGGTTTTCTGGTGGTTTTTTTTTGATAGTGTAGCACTTTTGGAGCATTCGGGTGTAACTTCAAAAGCATTTTTTACTTTTACGCCCAAACGAATTATAATAAGAGCACGAAAGTAAGGTGATACTATGACCAGCACAGAAACATTAAATAAACCTTAATGATGCCCCAAGAATTGAGATAGAATATGTAGTTCGCCATCTGATTTCCGAAAGCGATACTGAGGATGAAAGCATTATTCGGCTGCTGCCATTTTTGGGAATGGATAAGCTTAATTATACGGAATTAATAATATAAACCGTTTCCTTCAAAACAGTAATCCAAATGAGAATGTTGTCTGGGGAATTAATACCTATAAAGTCGGCGATCCTATTCTGTTCAACGAATCAAATATTTTCTCTCCACTTATTCATAACAATTCAAAAGGTAAGATTGTTGGAATTAGGCCTGAGGAGCAGCAAATATGGTTCGATATTGAATTAGAGGAGTCTATTAATGGAATAGATGCATGGGGATATGATTTTGAGCTCATTGGCGAATCCAATGCGGGGAACTCCATAATTTCGTTTAGTGTCAATAAATATCGGAGTACTGATGAAGATGATGACGTTAATGATTCGACAGTAGTGCCTTTTCAGGTCGCCTATGCTGTTTCTATTCATAAGGCACAAGGATTAGAATATAATTCTGTGAAAATTGTCATAACAAATGAAACTGAGGAGCGAATTACACATAATATTTTCTATACAGCAATTACTCGAGCAAAGAATAAATTGAAAATATACTGGAGCCCTGAGACAGAACAATCCGTTCTCAGCCGCCTTGAGGTTAAGAATTCCAACAGAGATGCTCATTTGCTGGCTCTGCTCTCGTCATTAGAGATGGAATAATATGTCATTTTTATGATTTTATGTAGTTATGTGGACAATATATCCAATGGCCTATTATGATAAAATATTTGTTTGTGTGGTCTTGACATAATGGTGCCACAGGTCATACCTCCGAATTTTTGTGACACCAGCCTTTTGCTCCATAGTGTCCAGATCTTTTGATAAGGTCGCTCTTTGACAATAAAATATTCTGTTATTTGAGCTGATTACGAGAGCCGAATGTTTGAGATAATTTTGCGTTTCTTCATTTAAAAATCAGGTATTGGAATCTTTCAGATACTGTTCTTTGTTTTGGGAGCACCAGAATAGAAAGAGGTAATAAAGTATGAGCCTGTATATCAGTTAAGGCGCGAGTATAGGTAAAGTCATGGCGTTAGATAAACTTACATTGCAAAAAATAAGAAAAACTTTAGAAAGATAGATAATAAGGTCAGGTATAAAAAATCTTCAATGATTGTTAGATTATGAAGTATAGAATAAATAAACCCTAAAATATTATTATAGAAAATAAAAAGACCTTGGATGGACAGAGAATTTCCATACAGGGTCTTTTTTACTGAATCTGCAAAGAGCTTGCGGACCAGAAAAAACGTAGGTTTTAACAATACTCGATGGGAAACCGTTCTTTCCTTTTTTTTGAGTATAAAAATTATTCTGTAGCTTGTGGCTGTAGCACAATCTTTAATAGGATGGACCGTCCAGAATGTTATAGATTTTGCCGGTATTTACAGGATTAGTGATATTTTTCTCGTTACAGTTCCTTTTTAAAGAAATCCACTATTCTATCAAATGGAATGATGTCAGTTTTATCATATAAATCAGTATGGACTGCCCCTGGAATAATCATTAACTCTTTGTTACTGCCTGACAGCTTTTGAAAAACATCTTTGCTGAAATAGCAGGAATGCGCTTTTTCTCCGTGAATGAGCAATACAGCACTGCGAATTTCATCACTGTAATACAGAATAGGCATATTCATAAAAGACAGAGAAGATGTTATATTCCAGCCGTCATTGGAGTTTAAAGACCTTTTGTGATAACCGCGGCTTGTTTTATAGTAATCATAATAATCCTTTACAAAAAATGGAGCGTCTTCAGGCAATGGATCGATAACGCCTCCGGCTCTTGCGTACCCGCCGTTTTTATAATCCTCAATTCTCTGTTTATTCAAGGCATTGCGCTTTTCATACCGTACATCGGCGCTGTCCTCAGAATCAAAATATCCTTTTGCATTAACACGTGTCATGTCATACATGGTGACAGCAACGGTGGCCTTAATTCGGGTATCAACAGCGGCGGCGTTTAATGCCATCCCGCCCCAACCGCATATGCCAAGTATTCCGATTTTTTCTGTGTCAACATTGTCCTGTACGGACAGAAAATCAACAGCAGCCTGAAAATCCTCTGTATTGATGTCAGGAGAAGCCACATAGCGGGGATAACCGCCGCTTTCCCCTGTGAAGGAGGGGTCAAAGGCAATGGTTAAGAAGCCCATTTCTGCTATTATCTGTGCGTATAAGCCTGAGGACTGTTCTTTTACTGCGCCGAAGGGACCGCTGACAGCGACAGCAGACAATTTTCCGATTGTTCCTTTTGGCTCATATAAGTCGGCGGCCAGAGTGATGCCATAACGGTTATGGAATGTGATTTTTCTATGGTTGACTTTATCGCTTTTTGGGAATGTTTTATCCCATTCTTCGGCCAATTTTAATATTTCACTCATTATAAACTCCTCCTTTATCTGATTGCAGCTCCCATGGCGTAAGCTTTTTTAAGAGACGGATGACCATCTATTTCTCCTGTGTCGTTTACACCACCAGCAAATACGGTGCCGGCCAATGAGGCTTTATCAAAACAATCAATCCAGCCGTTTAAGCCGCTGATTGCTTTTTCCGGTACATCCGCGCCGTCTTCTGCCGCTGTTGTAAGCATATAAATATCACGGAAAGAATAATCAGAGGAAAACAGAGAATTTGCCCTGTCAAGCAGCGTTTTCATCTGACCGCTCATTTCATAGTAATAAATAGGAGTAGCAAAAGCGATGACATCAGCATGACACATCTTTTCTGCGATTGTGACAGCATCATCATGTATCGTGCATTTTTTCGTTTTCTGACAAGCCAGGCATCCTCTGCAAAAAGCAATTGTCTTTTCTTTCAATGTGATTTTTTCTACGCGGTTATTGCCGGATTTCGCTCCTTCCAGAAAGGAATCAGCGAGTGCTTCGGAATTGCTTTGATTTCTTAAGCTGGTACTGATAACAAGAACATTTTTTGACATTTTGGAACCTCCATAAAGTATATTTGACATTTTATTTTGTCTTTGATAAAATCATTCTAAACCCTAAACCTGACTTTAGGTCAATATGTTTTTTTATTTTTTTAAAACGGGAGGGAAAAAATGTATACGATTGGACAGGTATCTGAAATGTTTGGATTGCCTATCTCGACTTTGCGCTATTACGACAAAGAGGGATTGTTTCCGGAAATAAAGCGGGCTTCCGGTATTCGCAAGTTTGATGAAAAAGAGATAGAGGCTATAAGGGTCATTGAATGTTTGAAAAAATCCGGTATGGAAATAAAGGACATTAAACAGTTTATGGAATGGTGCGGACAGGGAAGTGAAACCTATCCTCAGCGAAGGGCATTGTTTTTAAAGCAAAAGAAAACAGTAGAGGCTGACATAGAGCACATGAACCGTGTCCTTGATATGATAAAGTTTAAATGCTGGTATTATGATCAGGCAATCAAAGACGGAAATGAGGAGCGTTTGGCATCCATGATGCCGGAGGATATGCCTGAGGAAATCAGGCAGGCTTATGAAAATACACATACAGATACAGGATTAAAATAGCTGCCTTTACGGCAGAAAATATTCCGAAAATCTTCGGTTTGTTTCGGTTTCTTATCAGACGGACTTGTTTATTGCCTTATGGTAAAATGATGGTAAATATCAGCAAAGAACCTGGCAGCCCTTGGTTTCTCGGTACATTTGCTACGCAAATGGAATGGTATGCACCTTTTATATCTTTTTCTCCGCTTTTATGGTAAAATAACGATAAATTACAGCGGAGAACCTCGAAACCTGTGGTTTCTCGGTACATTTGCTTCGCAAATGGTCGCTTATGCTGTACACCTGCACAAGCAAGCTTGCACAGTGTACTTCTTAAGCGCCTTTTTCTCCGCTTTTATGATAAAATTATTGTGAAATACGGCTGTCAGGCTGGGCAATCAATTATAATTCATAAGAAGGAGCCGCTGGATGACAAAAAATTATATTTCGAGCATTGTTCGCTGAAATGGAGAATTGTGTTAATACATTCTCATGTGCAGGTTTTTCTAAAAGTAGATTTTTATTGCGGAGGAAACGAAAATGAAGCGAACAAATACAGAAGGATACCAAATGAACGAAAGAATTAGTATCAGAAATGAAAGGGAAGCGGATTATAGAAGGGTTGAGGAAATTACAAGGAAGGCTTTTTATAATCTGTATATTCCGGGATGCTGTGAGCATTATTTGGTTCATGTCATGCGTTCCCATGAGGATTTTTTGCCGGAGCTGGATTTCGTAATTGAGCTTGACGGCAAAGTAATTGGGAATATCATGTATACAAAAGCAAGACTTATTGACGAGGCCGGAGAGGAAAAGGAAATATTGACTTTCGGGCCTGTCAGTATATTGCCTGAATACCAGAGAATGGGCTATGGGAAGATGCTGATAGAATATTCCTTTGCGCGTGCAAGCGCGCTTGGCTATGATTTGGTTATCATATTTGGAAATCCTAATAACTATGTGGGCCGTGGCTTTAAGAGCTGTAAAAAATATAATGTCAGCCTTGATAATGGTGTTTATCCTGCGGCAATGATGGTGAAGGAGCTGAAGCAGGAGGCTCTTGACGGAAGAAAATGGACATATCATGACAGTCCGGTGATGCAGATTGATGAGGCGGAAGCCCAGCGCTTTGATGAGGACTTTGAGGAAAGGCTGGAAAAAGGGTATCAGCCCAGCCAGGAGGAATTTTATATTCATTTTCATGCTGTGATACAATGAGTGTTAGTTAAGGGTTTTTCACATATACGATATTTCTTTTGGGTCTGTGAATAGCATGCAGTGACAATTGGAGAAGACAAATCCTCCATTATTTTGTCAACGGAAAATAGATAGGACTGTCTTGTACATTCATCCATACGGTTAAAACAGTCTGATGTATTTGTGAATTGACAAATGAATTAATTTCATTTATACTGATAAAGCGTAAAGGGGAATGAATGTCTCCCTCGGCATTGCCAAAACCGCTTTTAAAGCTGATGACTTCTGCATTTTGCAGAATCATCAGCTTTTTTTGTTAAAGCGGAATGTTAAGTTTAATTGAAAAAACAGGAATGCTTCTATCCGCGAATAAAGTGTTTAATCATGAGCCTGGGCGATAAAAGGGGGGAGAAGGAGACAATAAAATTTTGCCGGAGGTTTTAGTGCAAAGCAGGATTTTTGCTTCTAATGCTGACAAAACACCTGTGGAGGCATTGAATGCACCGCTTTGTTTATGAGGAGAATATTGTTTCAATAATTTTTGGAACAATGCGGCTTGCGAAAGAGGGCAGGCTATGATGGGTTTGAAGAAAAGGATAAGTAAAATTTATGGAGGTATTTTTGTGTTAACCAGTTTAGCGTTTATTTTTTTATTGGGCATGTCATTCGGTTGGATTTTTAAAAAACTGAGACTGCCGAGTCTGTTGGGCATGCTCATGACAGGCATAATACTTGGCCCGTATGCCTTAGATTTGCTTGACGGTTCCATACTTGGCATATCGGCGGATTTGAGACAGCTGGCATTGATAATTATATTAATGCGGGCAGGTTTGGCGCTGGATGTAAAGGATTTGATGCGGGTGGGGCGTCCGGCGGTACTGATGTGCTTTGTGCCGGCCTGCTTTGAAATGATTGGCATGGCACTCATAGCACCGGCATTATTAGGTATTTCTGTTCTCGACGCAGCTATTATGGGTGCAGTTGTCGGTGCTGTATCGCCGGCAGTCATAGTTCCCAAAATGCTTCATTTAATGGAAACGAAATACGGAACAAATCACAGCATTCCGCAGCTGATTATGGCCGGAGCTTCTGTCGACGATGTTTTTGTCATTGTCATGTTTACAGCCTTTACAGGTCTGGCACAGGGAAAAGAGATATCACCGGCGAGCTTTGTGCAAATACCGGTATCCATTTTGCTTGGATTGGCGGGGGGACTGGCAGCTGGCTTTTTACTGGCCATGTATTTTAAAAAAGCTCATATGCGGGATTCCATAAAGGTTATTATTTTGCTCAGTGTCTCTTTTCTTTTTGTGGCTTTGGAAAACGCATTGAAAGCAACGCTGCCTTTTTCGGGATTGTTAGCTGTTATGAGCATGGGTGCAGCACTTCAAAAGAAGAAAACAGAGGTGGCCGAACGCCTTTCCGCAAAATTTTCAAAGCTGTGGGTAGCGGCGGAGGTACTGTTATTTGTTTTGGTGGGGGCAACAGTGGACATCAAATATGCCGTATCAGCAGGTATTGCAGCAGTAATTGTTATTATTGGTGCGTTGGTTTTCAGAATGTGCGGCGTATTTTGCTGCCTTTTAAAAACAGAACTTCCCATGAAGGAGCGAGTTTTTTGTATGATAGCTTATATGCCGAAGGCGACTGTTCAGGCTGCAATCGGATCAATACCGCTTTCCATGGGACTTCCCTGCGGTAAAATTGTGCTGACTGTAGCAGTTTTGGCTATTTTAATCACTGCTCCTCTGGGCGCTTTTGGAATCGATATGACCTACAAAAAGTTTTTGACAAAGGAATAGGGGAGGGAGAGGGAATCATATGAAAAAAATAATGCTGCCCATTGACGGTTCTGAGCGGAGCAAAAAAACAATTGAGGTGGTAAAGGCTCTGTATCCTGCGGATTCAGCGGAGATATCTGTGGTTACGGTACGGGAGGATTTGGATACCTACCGTTCGGCGTATGAGTTGGAGGCGGCCAGAGCGGAAACAGAGAGGGCTATGGATTCTATGCTATACGGTTTGGATGGCTATAAGGTTGAAAGAAAGGTACTGTTTGGACGTGCAGGCGAGGAAATTTTGAATTATGCACAGGAGATGGACACGGACATTATCATTATGACAAAATCTACACGATCCGGCTGGTCAAGAATGATTGGTTCCGTGACGGCGCATGTTGTAAAGTATGCGAAATGTCTTGTTGTGATAGCACCGGAGAATTAGAGGCGGGAGACAATAAAGTCTATGACTTTTGCATCATGGCCGTATGATAGTGTATTGGCATACAGGAACAGATGTGAAGAAAGACAAGGGATGTTTTGCACAAAGCAGAAGAAAAAGCAGATTTATTGCAGCCTGGAATGGCTGCATTTATTACGAAAGGTTTCAGTAAAGGATGGTAAAAACGTGAGAGGGTTGCAATGATGAAACAATCCTTTTTATGTTGTTAAATAGCCAGCTTGAATTTAGGTATTGAAATTATCCATATTTAGAAACAGAAATTTACACCTCATTTTTCGGCCAAATAAAATTTTAAGCTGTTGAATTAATTTGATTAATTTTCTATAATGGAACTATAATGTTTATGATTTGATATTTATGGTGAGCCAAAGCACTTAAGGGAATACTGGAATTTTGGTTCTGCTGTTTCTAATTGAGGAGGGTTCCTGTTGGAAGAGGAGGAGAAAATAAAACCGTCAAGTATGGGAGTCCGCATTGGAGTTGTATTTTTTATTGCTCTCGGCATTTTAATATTTGCGGCCTATGTGGTGGTGTCTAAAAATGTTCAGACAATGCTGACCGATTATACGCTCAAGCTTGTGGAGTCCATGGTGACACAGGGTGTGACAACAGTAGAGTACGAGCTGCGTGTAAGCAGGGAGGAAGCAGAAAAGCTGGCTGATTCCTTTTCAGCCGCTGACAGGGGGGAGACGAAAGTTATATTTCCGGCAGCGCCGGCCGAATCGAATATACGGAGAATGGTATATGTGACGGAGGAGGGCACAGTCGCATCTGATGGCCGCCAAAGAGATCTGCGCAGCAGGGAGGACATTATTAAGGCTTTCTCAGGGGAAACAACGCTCTATGGACCATATTTTAACGAAGAGAAGGAATTTGTTGTCTGCTACAGCACGCCTGTGATTAGAGACGAGGAGATTATAGGCGTCTTGAGTATTGAGAAGGATGGATATTATTTTTCCGAGTTGATTAAAAATATACGTTTTATTGATTCAGGTGAGTCATACATTATAAATGCAGCGGGAACTGATATTGCCGTAAGCGACCCAAATCACATGGATTGGGTGAACAATGGGTATAATGCGAAAAAGATATTGGAGGAACAGGAGGATTCTGTCACCCGTGCCATTATGGAGTTGGAGCAGAAGGGTCTTAACGGCGAATCAGGTATGGGTACCTATTATTGGAATGATGGCCTTGTATATGTGGTTTATGCTCCGATTCCTTCTGTGAATTGGGTGCTGCTTGGAGGCATGCGGGAGGAAGAACTGGCCAATATGACACAATCTGCTCTGTACGCCTCTGTTGCAGAAAGTCCTGTGTTTAGTGCCTGTATTGCTATATTCCTTCTGCTAACCGCTGTCATTACTTATTGGATTGTATCCAGCTTCAAAAAATCTGCTGCAATAAACCAAAAATTGAATATCATTGCCAATTATGATCCGCTTACGGGCACTTTAAACAGAAACAGCTTTCATAGAGCACTGGATTGTCTCACTGACTGTGAATACAATTGTCTTGCCTGTATCTACATAGATGCCAACGGACTGCACGAAATTAATAACCATCTGGGACATCAGGCAGGAGATAAAATGCTGAAAACGGTAGTGGAGGTTTTTCGGCGTACATTTGCGCCTGAGGATGTTTATCGCATTGGCGGCGATGAGTTTGTGGTTTTCTGCAAAAATCAGGATGAACAGGTGATATACGGAAAAACTGAGCTTGCCCGCAAAGATTTGAGCAGACAGGGCTATGAAGTTTCCATTGGTATTGAGTGGCGGAACAGCGATATTAATACAAAAACAATGGTGAATATGGCGGAAGAATCCATGAAGCTTGATAAACAGCGGTATTATCAGGAAAACGGCAGGGAGCGCCAGATACGTGATCTGGATGCAAAAGTGGAAAAGATGGTGCTTGAAAAACAGGACGCGGATACATTTCTGTCTATATTGGCGCCTGAGTTTATGGGAGTTTATTTTGTTAACCTGGGGAATGACTCAACCAGGCATCTGTTTATACCGACTTATTTTGAACAAATGCTCAACGAGGCGGGAGACGTATTTAGTAAGGCGCTGTCACTTTATGCGGAAAGGTCAGTCATTGCGGAATACCGGCAGCAATTTTTGGACTTTTGTAATTATGATTTTGTGGAGATGCATTTGAAAAGTGATGATATGCCGGAATTGGTTTATCAAAAGAAGGATGGTTCCTGGCTGAAGCTGAGAATTTTGAAGTTTAAAACCTATACGGAACAAAGCAGGGAGACGCTCTGGATATTTTTAAATATAGCAGAACAGGACTAACAGAAACAAGATAGGTATCCCAGTGGAGTTCTCATCATTATACAATTTGTCTATTTCAGACACTTTTCTGAGATTTTATCATGAGCTTTAAGATAAGCTGGAGCCAGAGGCAGTATATAAAAGAGTTGCCTCTGGCTTTATCAATTATAATTTTGTTCTATAAACATTTCTTAAGTCCCAACCTGAAATTGAGAAATTTCTTTAATTAACAGAAGAAAATTCTTCCTGATTCACATCAACAGCAGAGCCGTCTCCATTGGTCGCAAAAGAGAATGCATACCCATATTTTTCATTCACAGCAAAGTTATTCAGTTGTTCCGCTGTAAAATAACCTGCCGTGTAGACAATATCCGTTTTCTCCATATCTCCCTGATAAGTCCACTGGGTTGCATAACAAACCTTATATCCTTCCTTAGTTAATCGCTTCAATTCATTTTTTACATCTTCACTGTCTGTTTCCAATGGTGTTTCATTTGAGTAGATAACTATTTCAACAAAGTAAACAGTATCCTTTCCTTCATTTTCCTTTAGGGCCGCTTTTACTTCATCAAACAAGAGAACATCCCCATTTTCAGGCGAAGCATATATGCCACTTATTTGTGACGATGGGAAACTGCCGACAATTCCGTTTTCTGTCCGATTATGAAAATCGGCAACGGAAGCACCCAATGCAACGAGGCAAATGCAGGCGGCCACTGAGCCCCACTTTGCCCAAAATGTCTTTTTCTTTTTATCCTCTGATAAGCTTTCGGCGCGTTCCAATAATGCATTATCTACATCTCCTATTGCTTTAAACAGCCTGTCATTTTTCATACTATAATATCCTCCTTCTCAAGATAAGCTTTTAATTTTGTCCGGCTTCTGAACAAGCTGGCTTTTACATTATTTTCTGTCATAGATAATTTTAAGGCAATTTCTTTCAACGGATTGCTGTACCAATATCTCAACAGGAAAATATTGCATTCCCGATTTGGCAGCGAATAAAGAAAACGGTTTATCACTTCGATGAGTTCCTTGTCTAACGCCGCCTTCTCTGTTTTGTTAACAGCTGGCAGGCATTCTTCCAGTTCTTCCAAAACGAATGCGATTTCTCCGCCTCCACGTTTTGCGGCTCTGTCTGCTCTAAATTTGTCAAAGGATAAATTTCTTGTAATCCTCCCCAAAAATAAAGACAGCTTATCTGGCCGCTGAGGCGGAATCACGTTCCATGCATTGAGCCATGTTTCATTGACACATTCCTTTGAATCTTCATGACTGTTTAATATCCGATATGATATAGAATAACAATATCTGCCATATTGTATTTCGGATTCTGTAATAGCTGTTTCTTCCCGTTTCCAATATAAGTCTATAATTTCGTCATCAGTCAAATCCATACCTCCTTATTGCTACATATTATAAATCTAAAAGGCCTTCACTTATACAGACGGATAAAAATTGAAATGGTTATTCGTTTTTTTTATAAACAATTATCAAATCAGAAGAGCAGTGCTCAGGAAAAATATAATGAGCTTATCAAGGTTTATAAATGGTCGTAATGAAAAACAGCCGAAATGTGGCTGCAAAAACGGATGGATAAAAATTGTTCCATCCGTTTTCGTAATATTGTAATTGCGATTGCCATAAAAATATGTGAGCATCAGTGAAGCATCTGCTATTTCTCAAAAAGAAGCGTTTGAGAAGGCTTCCGTCGTTTTTATTGCGACGGGAAATAAAAAAAGCCGGGTTATAGAGAGGCTGTCTGATGCTACGCAAATGTGAAATGCATGAGAATGTTTCCATAGCTGTTTACTGCGTCAGCATTAAAAAAGCAGACGGTTTAGCGGATTTATTATTTAGTCAATTTATCATCGTATGCATCCATATGTATGCAGTCAATTGTGCTCCAAAAAAGAAAAGCCCCCTTATGGGCTTTTCTTTTTTTACTGGAATTTTTTTGACTGTTCCGCAATTAACGCAGTATCCTCAAAATAATTTATTTTCATAGCACGCTTCATATCAGCAAGGGTTCGGGCTGCAACGGCTTCCGCCTTTTTGCTGCCCTCCTCTAATATTTTAAATACGGCGGGAATATCCTTTTCAAATTCTTTTCTTCTTTTGCGGATAGGCTCTAATTCATCCTGCAAAACGGAATTGAGGAATTTTTTCACCTTTACATCGCCAAGGCCGCCCCGCATATAGTGCGCTTTCAATTCATCCAAATTTTTATAATCCGGCAGATATTTTTCAAAATGTACGTCACTGCAAAATGCGTCCAGATAAATAAATACTGGATTGCCCTCCACCTGACCGGGATCCTCCACGCGGACATGATTCGGGTCAGTAAACATGGACATAATCTTTTTGCGGACCTCCTCCTCCGTATCGGACAGATAGATGCAGTTGCCAAGAGACTTGCTCATTTTTGCTTTGCCGTCTGTACCGGGAAGACGAAGGCACGCTTTGTTATCGGGCAGCAGTATCTCAGGAACGGTTAAGGTTTCACCGTAGACGGTATTAAATTTATGAACAATTTCCCTTGTCTGCTCGATCATTGGTTCCTGATCCTCGCCGACAGGAACGGTTGTCGCCTGAAAGGCGGTAATATCGGCAGCCTGACTGATTGGATAGGTGAAGAAGCCAACAGGAATACTGGTCTCAAAATTTCTCATCTGAATTTCACTTTTTACCGTGGGGTTTCTCTGAAGTCTTGAGACGGTGACAAGATTCATATAATAAAATGACATCTCGCACAGCTGAGGCACCTGTGACTGTATAAAAAGCGTTGCCTTCTGAGGATCCAGACCACAGGATAAATAGTCCAGGGCTACCTCAATGATATTCTGCCTTACCTTTTCAGGGTTATCAGCATTATCGGTCAACGCTTGTGCGTCCGCAATCATAATAAAAATCTCTTCGTATTCCCCTGAATTTTGCAAAGCCACTCTTTGCTTCAGTGAACCTACATAATGGCCTACATGGAGGCGTCCTGTCGGCCTGTCGCCTGTTAAAATAACTTTTCCCATTTTTATCTCCTTTAAATAAATAGTCTCAATATTTCTTTTGCGTGTTTTCCAGCTCAGTACCTCGCGAAACCAGAGTTTTCCCCGGTCGGTTCGCTCCTCAGGGCTTACTAAGATAGCACCTCTGACTGCAAGCGGCCATTACGCTCCGTTTCTCCGTTGTTACGGATACGACACATAAAGGCGGAGAAAAAGGCACTTAGGAAGCATCCATACAATACTGTAAGGTGTGCTTTATAAGCCGCCGTCTGCACGGCAAATTTACCGAGAAACCGCAGATTTCAAGGTATCCCGCAAAAATTATTATTATTATATCACGGTTTCAAGGAATTGACTATAGAATTTGATAGGATACATATCACGAGACGGCTATCGAAATTGTTTTTAATTATATGCCGAAAGTATAGCGAATATTGACATGAAAGGCGATTATTTGTATAATTTTTCTATCAAATTGTATATTTATTGCTGTTGCAATAAAAAATTTACGGAAACGGATTGGACTGAAAATTGTTCAAACTGTGAAAATGCGGGGGGAGAAAAGGTATGATTGATTTGCGAAAGGTAAATTTTCCAAAGCTGAAAGAGGAGGACAATGACAGGGACGCAATACGCAGAGCATATTTGAGGCAGAACGGAAAGATAACCGTCAATAATCTGAAAAAGAATGGTTTTGAGGCCTGTTACTGCGATACGCTGGAGGAGGCCAGAGATAAGGTGTTCGGCCTTATTAAGGATGGCAGCGTTATTGGCTGTGGAGATTCTCACACAATGTTTGCCATGCATATGGATAAAGATTTAGAAAATAAGGGGTGTGTGGTGATTCCCCATACCTGTGCTGTAAACGGCAATGCTTATGACAAAAAAATGCCAGGCTACAAAATACTGGGCAATCGGCAGGAAACCAGGGAAATTTTGATGAATTACCTGGTGGCGGACGTATTTATGCTGGGGGCCAACGCGATTACACTGGATGGACAGATCATCAATATAGACGGTACGGGAAACAGGGTTGCGGGGAGTATTTACGGCTCTGACCGCATCATTGTCATTGCAGGCGCCAATAAAATTGTAAAGGATTTGAATGCCGGGCTGGATAGAATTCGATTTACTGCGGCGCAGATGAATAATATTAAATATCACAATGAGCTTGCGTGTAATCTGGCCGGAAAATGTGTGGATTGCAGGATGCCCGGCAGAAACTGCAACATAACAAGTATTATTCACAGGAAGCCGGAGGAGGCAGATTTCCATGTGGTTATCATTGGCGAGGACATGGGCTTTTGAGCATGTTTGTAATGCAAATGAGAAGAGGGGTTGTGTTTTCAATTCCCGCAGATAATTTTTTGTAATTGAAATCTGCCGAGTTTCAGAAAGGGCTGTATTGTCAAAGCATTTTATTGTTTTGACAGTACAGCCCTGTTTTTTCGGAAGAGCAGGGGCCATGAGGGGCATTTCCCGTATTGCAGAAAAGATGATGTCAGAATTTCGCGGCGTCTGTGCAGTGAAATATTTTCAGGACAGCGCGTCAGATACGGCAGGAAGCAATGATTTTGTAGTCTTCGGGAATCCGGTACCTGTTTTCCACAGGCTCTAAATTCCACTGTAGGGAAAAAAGAGTCTGGCTTATCACCGATTGAAAATAGAGCATAACAATACCGGCGTCTATTGCTTCCTCATATGGGTTGACAGTTTTTTCCTGTCTCACGGTTAATATAATTTTTTCCCTGTCAATGATAAACCGCCAGGGCTGGCGGTTCAGTGTGGAGGGGGAGAGAGCTGCGCTGAGCACAGCGTCATAGATTCCCCGAGCCTTTAAATCCCCGGTGGTTGTGGTATTGCCCCAGGTGTCAATATACACAATATCCTCAATGGCGACATCGGAATCGGATATTTCTCTTTTCAAACGAATGTCGGCGTTGGAATAATTGCCGCCCGTCTTTACCTTTCCGCTGAAGCCGGGAAGCACCTTTTTATGATAGCCCAGGGCAAGCAGGCCGGACACTTCCTTTGATGTTCTCAGATTTAAACGTTCTTTAACAGTATCACTGCTTTTAAACGTAATCCAACAGGAGTCAATTCCCATGTCAAAGGCTGTTAAACAGATTGCTTCCCCCAAATAACCGCTGTTTTCCAGATAGAACTCTTTTTTTTCTGACAGCAAAACAATATAATGAGGGGCATTTACCATAACGCCGTTATATCCTGCATAGCCTGAAAGCTCCTGATAAAGTGCGTTATTGTTTTTAAATACAATTTCTGTTTCTATGTTGTCCGAAAGGCCATGAAGTGCAGCAATTTTTGTTTTCAGCTCCTGTAATGAGGCATGGGAAATCTCTTTACCGTTAAAATTTCTGACGGAGTGTTTGTTTTTAATGATACTTTTATAATCCATAATTTACCTCCTGATTTACTTTGCGATATAGGATAGTATTGAATTTGAGAGCTGTTTTTATTCCTGCAATCCTTTTTTTCGGTTTTTATGGATACTGAGGGAGTATTTTTACTTTTACATTTGCTACCAAATAAGTAAAACCGGCGGCAAATGTATATTTTGCAGTACAAAAATGGTTGTTTGGTATAATTTACAATTTTTCATATTATTGTTACAATTAATTTGTAATTAATTACGAATAAAAAATAAAGGAGACAAAAATATGGAACAAACATGCTCTAATAAAAGCAATAAATATGGCTGGTATGTTGCAATTTTGAGTGCGCTTGTCGGTTGTGTTCTCTCGGCAGGATTTCCGCAGTTTTCGATGACAGTTGGGTATTTAGCGGAGAAAATGCAGGTTTCCCAGGAAATACTTTTGACAGGGGATACCGTAAAGTCCATTGCTGTTGTACTGGCTATGTGGATGAGTGGTATCTGTTACAAAAAGCTTGGGTTATATAAAACAATTATAGTAGGTACGGGCGTTACAATTATTCCGCAGTTTATCTATCCTTACACGAACTCATTGACAGTATTTTTTATCTTAAAGTTTGTTCAGGGCTTCACTTCTATTATTTTCCCTGTCATGATGCTTACAATGATGGATTGGGTGGAGGAGACGCAAACTGGTTTTGTAACTGCCGCATTCAACGGTATTTTCTACGGCGGTGCCGGCATTGGCGCCACGGCTTCCGGATACATAATAAATAAAATGGGCTGGGTTGCATCCTACTATGCGGTAGGTATCGCTTTAGCGGTATTGACACTGGTTTGGGTTTTGACTGTAAAGGAGAGGCCCCATACAGCGGCGGAAAGCATTCAAGAGGATCAGGTTTCCGAGGGAGGAAAGGGCCTTTCCATTCCTCAGCTTTTAAAGCTGCCAAAGGTTTACTGCCTTATTTTAGGCTTTATTCCCACAACCTTTGCAGTACAGGCCATTTCTATTGACCTTCCGCTTTACGGCAGCTTCCTTGGCTACAATGAAATACAGGTGGGAAGCATTGGTACGGCCGTTACAATCGGCATGGTTATCTCCTGTCTTGTTTCCGGCAAATGTGCGGATTTGTTTGCGGCTAGAAGTGAGAGCAAGGGTGCTGCCCGTGTAGGCGTTATGCTTGCCGGCTGTGTACTGGTTGTTTTATCTGTCGCATTTTTGCTGACAGCAGCTTCAAAAAGCTATACGCTTCTCTATATTGCGGTACTGCTGTTTTCCTTTGGCGGCTCCTGGGGGCTTGGCGTATTCTATTCCATACTGCCGGATGTTTTTGACGGTGATACCCTGCCGGTAGCCACAGGCTTTATTGGAGGCTTTGGCGACATGATGATGCCAATTGCTCCTTTGGTAGTAGGCGTACTCTTCGGCGTGAAGGGCTTCTGGACAATGGGCTGGGGCGTCTGTGCCGCTTTAGCACTGATTGGTGTACTCGCATGCTTCATATTGATTGGAATTGCGAAATCAGAAACGAAACAAATTAAAAATAATCAGGCTGTATCAGCCGAATAGGAGGATTATAAAATGGGACGTTATTTGAATGTTGGTATTATACAGATGACTGTTAGTATGGATACGGCAGAAAACCTGGCATACATCGAAAAAAAGGTGGATGAAATCATGGCAGGCTACCACAAGCCTGAGCTGGTGGTGGGTGTAGAATGTATTTCCGCTTTTACACCGGAGTACATACCGGGGCCTATGACTGAATTTTTCGGTTCAATTGCTAAGAAGCACGGTATTTATTTTATTCCGGGCAGTATGTATGAATTCAGCGACGAGCTTACAGATGGCTTCTGCTATAACTCCGCACCTATTTTCAATCCAAAGGGTGAACTTATTGACGTTTACCGCAAAATGGCACCATGGCGTCCTGCGGAGGATATGGCGGCTCCCGGCAACAGGTATGTTGTGTTTGATATTCCTGAAAAACAGACGAAGGTCGGCGTTCAGATTTGCTACGATTTAAATTTTCCTGAGATTTCCAGAAACGAAGCCCTTATGGGAGCTGAGGTGCTGGTAAAGCTTACTATGGATCCTGAGGAGTTATATAGCCTCAATAAGCATGTACATTATGCGAGAGCCCTTGAAAACCAGGCTTATCTGGTATCCACCAACGGTGTAGGCTTCTTCCATGGCACACAGCTTTACGGAAATTCCCTGATTATCAATCCTGAAGGACAGCTTCTTTGGGAGGCGGGGCCTGTGGACACTGTATGTACCGTTACCCTTGACCTTGATTTGGTAAGCAGATGCAGGCAGCATGGCACTATTTTTATGGATCATTACATGCAGCATCTGAGAGAGTACAGCTTCCCAATGCCTTATGCACAGAATGTATCCAAAGCGCCTTTATTTGAAACACTTCCTCCTGCGCCTAAGAATGTGAAGGAATATGAGGAGATGGTGAAAGAGGTTGGCGTATGCCAGATTGGCAACCTAAATGAAGATAATTTAGATATAGAAACAT
Organism: Bacillota bacterium; assembly: GCA_019422105.1. GTDB lineage: Bacteria > Bacillota > Clostridia > Lachnospirales > Anaerotignaceae > JAHZDZ01. Next base: position 61,397 of record JAHZDZ010000004.1, read on the forward strand.
GGCAGAAAAATGTAAAGGATTTCCTCAAAAATAAATAAATGCCAGGTTTTACAGACGCAGTATTTTAATCGGTGTTTCGTATGCAATACAGTAAAGTGATAAAAATGTCTCGGCACATTTTTATCACTTTTATTTTTGCGTGGAATCCCATGCTATGCAGAAAAACATAATTTTTTCTTAATTAAAAATAGTAACATATTGATTTTATCCTTTATTATGTTAAACTATTAATTAGGAAATTTATGCAAGTATCATTTGCATATGGTTTCTATATCTGTTTCAAATTGAACGGAGGCACTTATTTTGACATACGAAGAAGCGGTAGGTTATATTGACTCTGTATGCGGTACGTCCATTAAGCTGGGTCTTACCCGTATAGAGGCTCTTTTAGATAAGCTGGGCAATCCCCAGGACAAGATGAAAATTATTCATGTAGCAGGAACAAACGGCAAGGGTTCAACCTGCGCTATGCTCTCCAGTATTCTCACGGAGGCAGGTTATAGGGTAGGCGTTTATACATCCCCCCATCTGGTAAAATATAATGAAAGGTACTGTATCGGCGGGGAGGACATATCAGATACTGATTTTGCCTTTTACATGAACTGTATACGGGAAAAATGTATGGAAATGGTGGAAGAGGGCCAGGGACAGCCTACGGTTTTTGAGATACTGACTGCGTTGGCTTTCTGCTATTTTTATAATGAGAAGATAGATTACCTGTGTCTGGAGGTAGGACTTGGCGGGCGCTTTGATGCCACAAATGTTGTGAAAGAGCCATTGTTATGCGTGATTACGTCAATTGGCATGGACCATATGGATTACCTTGGAAATGATTTGGCAAGTATTGCCTTTGAAAAAGGGGGTATAATAAAAACAGGGCGGCCGGTTGTTTTGTATACTCAAAAAGAGGAAGTACACCATGTGATAGAGGAATTGTGCAAAGAGAAGAAAGCGCCTCTTTATTACGCATGGGAAAACAGGATAACTATATCTGGCCGGGAACTTGATAAAACAAACTTTTCCATTCAAAATGAGTATATAGCTTATAACAGCGTGGATTTAAGATTGATTGGCCCTTATCAGATAAATAACTGCGCCACAGTTCTTTTAGCCTGCAAGGCATTACAGGACGAAGGGGTCATGCTTGCGGAGGACAGTATATTAAAAGGAATTCAAAAAGCCAGCTGGGGCGGAAGGATGGAAATTGTCAGCAGAGATCCTTTCATACTTATTGACGGAGCCCACAATATAGATGGAATTGAAATGCTCTCAAGGGCATTTGTGCAGTACTTTGCAGGAAAGGACATTACACTCCTGATGGGAGTATTGGGGGACAAGGAATACACAAAGATGGCGGAACTTTTACTTCCGCTGGTATCCAGAGTTGTCATCACTGAGCCTAATAATACCCGAGCCTTGAGTGTGGACAGCTTTGCGGAGGTTATCTGCAAATTTCAAAAGCCGGTGACGAAAGAAAAAAACATAGAGAAGGCTTTGGAGATTGCTGTGGGACAGACAGCGGCGGACGGCATTTTGTGCTGTGCCGGGTCTTTGTATTTAATTGGTGAAATCAGGAATATCGTATTGAATCGTTCATTCGGAGGTTTGAAGCATGATTAATTTTAAGGAAGAAATATTGAAATATGAACCGATACTAGAGATAGATAATATTGAAGAGGCGATACACCAAAATGAGCTTCAGGATATGTATGATATGCTGCAGCATATCTCAGAGCAGAATAAAAGCTATCTTGAGGAAACTATGTTGAGAGATAAGGAGTAGAGCGCCGTGAAATGCCCCATATGTAAAGGAACGCTTGTAAACGATTCATACTGCCCCAACTGCAGAGTGGATGTCGTTTTATATAAAAAGACAATAGACGCCTCCAACAAGCTTTATAATAAGGGCCTGGAGCTGGCGAAAATGAGTGATTTTTCAGGCGCTGTCGAAGCCCTGAGTCAAAGTGTTATTTTTCATAAGAGAAATTACAGGGCCAGAAATCTTCTGGGTATCTGCTATTATGAAACCGGAAGGGTTGCCGACGCGCTGATGCACTGGATTATCAGTTCTTCCCTGCGCAAGGATAATAATCCCGCCAAAAGCTATATCGATTCCCTGCAAAACTCTACCAGGGCCCTTGATAAATACAACGACGCTATTCGCATGTACAATCAGGCCATCATCTATCTGGAGCAGAAGAGTGAGGATTTAGCCATTATACAGCTGAAAAAGGCAGTGGATTTCAGTCCGAAGCTGGTGGAGGCATGGAATCTTCTGGCTTTTTGCTATATCATTAATCAGGATATCGGTAAGGCCAACGATTGCATCAATAAGGTGCTGGCTATTGACATCAATAACAGCAAGGCCCTCAATTATTCCTACGAGCTCAACGCGAAAAAGCCGAAAAACGCGGGAAAGCAAAAGAAGGAGGAAACGGATAACGATGTTTTGCGTACGCCCAATAAAAATGCGGCGCCATTCAGATATCCGGAGAAAAAGGCGTCCGTCATTGGAAAAACGGAGGTTATTGCTTTTATCGTCGGCATTGTCTGTACAGCCGCGGTTTTAATGACGCTGATTATTCCCGCATGGGTCGATGAGAAGGATAAAAAAATAAGCGACCTGGAGGGAAAGCTGGCGAAGGTTGGCGGGGAAAACGTACTCTCCACAGGCGTATCCTATGAGGAGCTTTTAAACGAGAATAAAAGGCTCAATGAAGAGATTGATCAATATAAACAGGCAGAGATTTTGCAGGAGAAGCAGACCAAAATAGATCAGGCCCTGGCGTTATTTAACGAGGGGAATTTTGAGGATTCTGTTTTGCTTATCGCTGACATTGACATAAACGGACTTTCTGAGGACTATACGGCGAAATACAACACGGTAAAGGAAAACGGCTATTCCAAGGCGGCAGAGGGCTTTTATAATCTTGGAAAGAGCCAATACCTGAACTCTAAATATGACGATGCCATGGTCAACTTTGAAAATTCGCTGAAATTTGCGTCTAATGAAGTCTTTGTAGACGACATATATTATTATATGGGAAAGATTTATGAGAACAAAGAGGATAAGGATAAGGCAAAAGAGTATTATCAAAAGGTCATCACGGAGTATCCCGATTCCAACCAGTTTAAAAATGCGGAGAACTCTTTGAACGCATTGCAGTAATCTATATGGGGGGAGGGAATTTGACATGTGTACTTTGTCAGAATCCACAAAGGTAGCTTCCTATCTGTTATGGGAGGAAACAAATTTCGGCAATGCCCTTGATTTATGGTATTGTGCGGAAAATATAGCTTATTTCATGGAAAGCAATGACATATTGACGATGGATAAGCTCAACGCGGTTTTAACCAAGCCAAAATACGATTATGGCTATGTTAATTTTGTGCGGAAAATTGCTTTTGCCATTTATTTGAGTACGGGAAACAGCGACAATCTGAATAATTGGTATGTGGCGGAGAGACTGTTGAACAACAGGGAATGGTGTTACCATATTATTCATATGGCGAAAATTATGAAGGAAGCAGGAATGAATAATTCGATAACGAATGTGCGCAGTGAATGGATCAAGAGAAAGCTTGAGGGCAAGCGGTGAGACTGACTGTTTCGAGATATAACGGTTTTTCATTTTTTCAAGCTCCGATTCGATTCAGGTAATACAGTATGAAATATTGCTTTCAACAAATTGAACTGCTCGAGATATGCACTTGCGGCAGGGGAATGAATCTGTTTTCTTTGCCGGAGATATTGCGTGTCTATCTCTGCTGGAAGAAAAGGCTTTCCATGATATATTTATATATCATGGAAAGCCTTTTTGATAGAAGCGTATTATCTGAATATACCAAATATGTAATTGTGCCAAAGTCATAGGGAAATTTCTGCGCTTCTGACTTTCCGGCAGTTTTCCTCCCGAATCTCCTTCAATTATTGCAGCTTTCTTTTTCAGTCAAAAGCTTTTAATGCCTCTGTGAAATCAGCAATAATATCATTTATGTTTTCAATGCCGACGGAAACTCGCACCATACCGGGGGTGATTCCCGCTTTCCGCCTTTCCTCATCCGGGACATGAGCGTGTGAAGAATAAATTGGCTGCTGGTACGTTGTTCTTACACCGCCCAGCGTAGGGGCATAGTGTGCGAAACGGAGTTTTCTCATAAATGCGTCTCTTTTCTCAAAATCCTCCGGTAATATAAAGCTTAGCATTGCACACATTTTGGTTTCATCTTCAAAAAGCCTTTTGGCTGTTTCATGCCCTGAAAACCCTTTCAGGCTTGGGTGGTAAACGGCTTCCACATGGGGGTCATTTTCAAGAGCCTTTGCCAGAATAGAGGCGTTTTCCATTTGTTTTGGTATGCGAAGCGGTGCGGTGCGAAGGCTGCGGTACACTAACCAGGTAGGGAAGGGGTCGGCCGGCGTTCCGCAGTACATACTGACCGGCTTTATTTTTCCTATTTGCGCGGCACTTGATGTTACGGAGCCTGCCATTGCGTCGCTGTGACCATTCAGGAATTTAGTTAAGCTGTTGATGACAATATCCGCTCCATGCTCTAAAGGACAGTATGCAAACGGTGTTGTGAAGGTGTTGTCGATAATTAACATACCTCCGTTTTCATGGATAAGCTTTGCTAACGCGGGAACGTCAGCGACCTTCATCAGTGGGTTTGCCACAACCTCTGAGTAGATTACTTTTGTATTCGCCTTCATTGCCGCTGTTACTTCATCCATGCAGTCTATGTTTACTGCGCTGGTTTCCACGCCAAATTTGCTGAACATATTCTGCATGACATCAAGGGTTTCTCCGTAGCAGCAATTGCTGTATATAATATGGTCACCCGCCTTGAGTACAGTTAAAAGGGTACTGGTGATAGCGCCCATACCGGAGGAACAAATCAAAGAGGCTTCTCCTTTTTCCAAAAAAGATATTGCCGAAGCCAGTGCAGTTCTGTTTGGGTTGCAGGTTCTGATGTAGGTATAATCGCTTCCCTGTGCCATTCCCTCGTAGCCTTTCATAACATCTGTCAGGGAGTGCCATGTGAAGGCTGTGGTAGTGTAAATAGGTAATGCTTCTGATGACAGGTCAATACCGTCAATTTTATCCCCGGCATACAAAAGCTCTGTTTCTCTGTTTACATTTGACATAATTTTACCTCCTCAAAGTAGTTTACTTTTCTTTTTTCATTTCTTCCATCAGTTTTCTGTCGTGGGCCTTCGCCTCTTCATTGGGTTCAGTGTCATAAAAATATTGAAAGCCTGGTTCAATTGTCCCTATATGTAAATATCTGGCCCGATAATCCTTAAGCAGTTTAAAAAATGTGTTGCTTAAAAGCACTATTGTGACAAGATTTACATAGATTGGCAGCGCTACACATGCGTCAATAAACTCCCAGAATGTATTTGCACCGGCATCCGTATAAAAAAGCATGGATGTAAATAGAATAAGCGGCAGAGGATAGATTTTTCTGAATATTTTCGACACCTTTTTGCGCCGCTCCTCGTTTCCGGAAAAAGCGTGGTTAAGCAGTGTGTTATAATAAGAATACCAGCCTCCGCTTGTGGTGACGGCAAACAAAAACATCATGATGCCAATAAACGCAACGCCCGCAGTGCCGAAGGCACTTTCAAAAGCCGACGTTGTCAGTGATACGGAGGTTGCCCCTGAGGTCCATGTCCCTGTACAGAGTATGGCAAGAGCGGTAATGCTACAGACAATGATAGTGTCAATAAAGACTTCTATAGCGCCCCACAAGCCCTGTGCGACGGGGTGAACCGTATCGGCTGTGGCATGAACCATTGGAGAGGATCCCTGTCCCGCTTCATTGGAATTTACCGCACGGGATAATCCCTTTTGTATTGCCAAGCGTACTGTGCTTCCCGCAAAGCCGCCGAGAGCAGCTGTCCCTGTAAATGCGGACTTAAAGATAAGGGCAATGATACCGGGCAGTTCTCCTATGTTTAAAACAATCAATATAATACCGCCCAAAAGATACGCAAGGGTCATAAAGGGGACTGCTTTTGAAGCAAGTCTGCCAAGCTTGGAAACGCCTTTGTTAACCACATAAAACAAAAGTATGGAATAAAAAGCAATAAACAGAAGCGGCGGAACGCCAAAGGATGTGTTTACGGATTCCGCAACGGCATAGAGCTGACCGCTGACAATCCATTGCAGAGAAAAGAATAAACCAAACATCCATGCGAACAAAAATCCTATTTTCAAGCCCTTCTGCCGCCCAAGTCCTTTTTCCATGTAGTAGGAGGGGCCGCCAAAATATTCCCCGTTTGGTGTTTTGGAGCGGTAGTAGCATCCCAGAGTAACCTCCACAATTTTAATGGTCATACCAAGAATGGAGTAAAGCCACAGCCAAAATATAGCGCCCGGCCCACCAACTGCTATTGCTGCGGCAACGCCGCTGATATTTCCCGTTCCTACGGTGCCGCCGACTGCTACGCACAGTGCCTCATAGGGTGACAGCTGACCTTCCCTGATATGTGATGAATCTGTTTTTTTGAATACTGTATTTTTCCAGATATGGCCAAAATGAAAAAAAGTAAAAAACTTAGACCTTATTGTAAAATAAAGACCAATTGCGATTGTGCCAAAAACAAAAACGTCGCCCCAAAGATAACTGTTCATTGTTCTGACTAATTCAATAACAGACAATAGATTTCCCTCCTTTTTTCTTTTGCTTTCCATATTTCTAATAAAAGGTTTCATAAAAGGTGCGCATCCCTTATAACAAAAGATTACACTCTCCATATCATGTTGAGTCAATCAGTATAAATGGTAAAATATATTTCTAGATATCTCAAGGTTTTTTGTACACTTTTTGGCAATAAAATAAGACTTGTATAGGGAAATAGTACAAATACCCGCTTTTCTATTCCAAACATACTCTATTCCAGATATAGACTTTTTAAATTGTGATTCGGTTGTTTTTTGAATTGACATACATTCAAAGAATGCCTAGAATTAAAATAAAATAGGAGGCGGACCAATGAAAAATTTATATACAATTGGAGAGACAGCGAAAATAATGGGGATATCCGTTCAAGTGCTCAGAAAATACTCTAATATGGGTTTGATTACTCCTGAATATGTGGACGAAAACACAGGCTACAGGTATTTTTCATTCAATCAATTTCATTTTATTGATAAAATTATTTATTTTAGAAAGCTGGGGATACCTCTTTCGGAAATAAAGAAGGCAATTAGTCTGAAAAATTCCGATAATCTGGTTCATATTTTAAAAGAACAGAAAAAATATTTGCAGGCGGTTATCCGGCAGACCCAGGCTTCCGCAGACAACCTGGACTGGTACATCAACTATTTTGAATACCCCAACAAATACAAGCATTTGAGAGCGCCCTATATTGTTCACTTGCCGCATAGATATGCCCTGGGAATGAATTATTTAAACGGTGAATCCGTTGCTCAGATAGAAACACGGCTAGCCGAGCTTCGTCACAGCAGGGAAGGCCGCAAATTTCACTATATGCGCCAATATGGGTATATCATTGACTTTTCCGAACTGATACAGGGATCCTTTCAAGCATTAAATCATTTTATGTTTGTCAGGGATATTCCTCCTAATATAAACGAAGAAATTAAAAAGTATATCCATCATTTTCCGGAAGGGGAATATCTCTGCTTTTTTGATACAAAGCGTTTGACAAGCCAATTTTTGTCATCCTTATCCGGTTTGTCGGGACAGAAAGAGCCTCTGGCAATAGCCAGCGAGTATGAAAATAATTTGTCCGAATATAGTATAGGTCTTTTTGAAATAGAAATATTGATTAACAAGAGTGAGAAGGCATGACCTATCCTGGAAAGCCCCTGCTGCGGATTCGGATAAAAAAACAGGAATCATTGTCAAATATAGCTTTAAAAGCATTCCGTACCTGATTACTGTCAGTAAAAAGAGGCGGTTTGCCTGGCAGCCTGCTTTTTAGTCTGAATTGGCAGTAATGTGTGGCGGGTCTGGGTTTTAATGCCATGCCGGTCAGCTTATATTTGACATGAATCCTGTATTTTCACTGTTTTGCAGTCTTTGATTTTTATGCATCATTGGCATTTTCCAATGCCGTTTTTTGATTTACTTGAAATATATAACAGTGCCGTGCTCTCTTATGAAAGAGCAATTCTCTTTGCTCAATAGTTTTGAACGGGGTACACCATGTTTTCTTCCTTTATATTTTCCAATACCTCCTCCAGAAATATTTTGCTCTCTATCTGGGTAATCGTGAGGTTGTGATCCAGATAGTTGCCGCACATGTAAGATTTGGCAGCGGGTATTTCACCCTTATAGTCAATGATATATTGGAAGCATTCCTTCAGTATGCCGATAATGTCCTTTGGCTCCATATCTCCTTTAAACAAAATATATAACCCGGTACGGCATCCCATTGGGCCCGCGTAAAGTATTTTATCCTTCCAAACCTCATGTCCTCTGAAAAAAATTGCCATCAGATGTTCCAGAGTATGCATGACTGAGGTATCCAAAACCATCTCCCTGTTTGGCTCCTTCATGCGGATATCAAAGCTTGTGACGATATCTCCTCCTACACTGTCCTTTCTTGATACATATACTCCCCTTAACAAAAGGTCATGATTAATTCCAAAGCTGGTTACGTCCATTTTTAAACTCCTTTCGGCAATATGTTTTTAATTATTATATATAATTTTAAGGAGCTTGTATGTATTTTTTCAAAAAAATTTAAAAATCTTTGCTTTTTTGAAACTTATCCGCCTTGAAAACAGTCTAATAAATATACAAAAAAACAAATTCCTATACAGCACAATTTAAGGGGGGTTATTCAATTGGAAGAGTGTAAGAGTATAGATGAATATATTGCTATTGTTATCAATCAAATCAGAAGCCGGAAGCAAAAAAAGCAGGCGATTATTGAAATAAAAAAGGAATTCTATAAAATGAAAAAAACCTATCTGTATTATGGCGTAGACGAGGAAACAGCGGTAAAGCGCACCATACGGCGCCTGGGAGATCCCTTTTTGATGGTGGAGAGGTTCAGCTGCCGTAAAAGGGCGGGGATATGGCTTTACGTGACGGGCACCATGCTTCTGGCGGCAGCTATCTCTGTTTTTTCCAGCGGACAGGCGGTTTATTTGATAAACAGGCTGTTTTCACTGTAGGGCGGCGGTGTGGATGATTACGGCATTGAACCGCAAGGAGGTTTACTGCGGAATTTCGGAAACTGATTTTAACTGTATCCGCTCGATTTTAATCAGAAATATGATTGATTATAAATATAAGCTTTCAAACCGACTGCAAAACGGGAGAGGGGCAACGCCCTTTTTGAATGGCGGCAATACGATTACATACTATATTTATGTGCATAAAAAGGACTATGAGGATGCCTGTTTTTTGATAGAGAACGAAAAGTGATTGCGCACCTAGGATGGAATGCAATTTTGATACACAGAAGATATGCTTACGGGCATATCTTTTTTTCTTATTTTCTTTTATAATAAAGTGGTAAGCAAGAAATTTTATTTGTGTGCAATAAAGGAAGCGGAATCCGCATTAATGTATTAAAGGGGACAGAGGGGTATGCTGCTTTTTCTTACAATATACGCAAAAGAGAATAATACAGCCGAATTGGATGAGGGATTGCTTGAAAAAATAGCTGAGGGAAGCATGGAGGCTTTTGAAAGTCTTTATTGGCAGACAGAAAAACAGGTCTATTCCTATATTTTTTCTATTGTAAAAAATCAGGAGGACGCTAAGGATATTATGCAGGAAACCTACCTGAAAATAAGAGCGGGCGCACATTTGTATCAGCCAAAGGGTAAGCCTCTGGCATGGATATTAACCATTGCGAAAAACCTGTGTTATATGAAATTCAGGGAGAACAAAAAAAGGGCGGATTGCAGCTGGCAGGATATGGAAAATGATAGAGACTTTTCCTATTTGGAGGATACAGAGGATCGTATGGTAATGCAATCCCTGATGATGGTTTTGAGCGAGGAAGAGAGACAAATTGTAATATTAAAGGCTGTTTCCGGTATGAAGCACAGGGAAATTGCCTCCTTTATGGGGCTTGGACTGTCCTCTGTGCTATCAAAATATAACCGGGCGTTGAAAAAATTAAAAAACTTTATGGAAAAGGAGGGGTATCTGTCATGACAAATCAGGAACTGGAAAAAAAGATAGCGGACGCTTTTGAAAAAAGTACCCCTCATGTTCTGGAATATGTAAAAAATGCTGAGATTGTACGGTTAGAGGATACGGATGCAATTATCGGTGCAAGGCCGGAGAAGAAGCGGAATATTTACCGATCTATGCAGCTGATGGCGGCATGTATCCTTCTGCTTGTGACTTTTGGCATTGGAAGGGCCGTCAGCTTTCATCAAACAGCAACAATTGTATCCATAGATGTGAATCCAAGCTTTGAGCTGACGGCAAACAAAGCGGACAAGGTTTTGGATGTCAAAGCGCTGAATGAGGACGCGAGGGTTGTGCTTGGCACAATGAACTTAAAGAAGGTGGATTTGGATGTGGCAGTGAATGCCCTCATAGGCTCCATGGTAAAAAACGGCTATGTCTCGGAATTAAAAAACTCTATATTGATCACGGTTGTCAATGAGGATGAGACAAAATCCCAGGAAATTAAAGCGAATCTGTTGGATGATTTGAACCGCACACTGGCCTCAAGCAATATAGATGCTGTAGTGTACAGCCAGAATATTGCGGAGAGTAAAAAGGAATATGGTACATTACAGGAAAAATGCGGCAAGCATGGTATATCGGCAGGGAAACTGCTTTTTATTGAGAAGCTGGTGCAGAAGGATGCATCCTTATCCGTAGAGATGCTTGCCGGTATGTCCATAAACGATATTGCCAAGCTTGTGAAGGAGAGGAATATTGACATTTCCGACATGATAGAGGTCGACGAGGAAGATTCTCTTTCTGAAAGCATAAAGGATGGAATAGAGGAGATAGAGGAGGATCAGGAGGAGAGCCGGGAAACAGAGAAGGGACATCACAATAGCGGCATGTCTGACGGAGGGATATTGAACAGCGGCGGGGACAGCGTAACCCAAAAGGGAAAAGAGGATGTTGCAGCATTTGGAACAGTCCGCGATGATGACGATAATGATGATGACGATAATGATGATGACGATAATGATGACGACGATAATGATGACGACGATAATAATGACAACGATGAAGATAATGATGATGACAAGCTGGAGGAGGATGATGACAGGGAAAATGAGGATAGTGACGACGATGACGACCATGATGATGACGATGACGACGAAGAGGAGCATAACGGCAAGGGCCACGGATATGGTCATGAGGAAAATGATGAGGATGAGGATTAAAAAGATAAAAAATATTTTTATTTAACTGCAATAAAATAATAGGCTCTTGCATTAACCTTGTAGATAGAGAAAATACAGAATGAATACAGGAGGAATTGATATGAAAAAGGGTTATTTGAAAAAGCTTATTGTGTGTACAGTTGCGGCAGTTTCCATGCTGAGCACGGCGGCGTTCGCTTCAGCAAACACGAAAACGGCAGCGAATCAGGGACAAAAGGCACAGCAGCAGTTTTATGAGGAATATTTTACAGTAGAGGGTGATGTTGACAGTGTCACGAAAAAGGACGGAGATTATTATTTTAACTTAAAGACATCCTTTGGCAGCAGCAGTTTCAAGGCAGAAAAAGGAACACCGGTTTTTAATCAGAAAAACCTGACCTTTAACAGCGGGCTGAGCACCATCAAAAAAGGGGACGCCATAACATTGGCAATGCGTCTGACCGGTTACCAGCCGGTAGAATTTAAAACTGACTTTATAGTACTGAATGAAGATGGAGCTTTTATGGATCTGTCAGTATATGACAGTAATCTTGTAAACAGCAGTAACACCCTCAAGCTTATTATCGGCAAGGATACTGTTATTACGGACAGGGATGGCAATAAAAAGGTTTATACAAAGGATGATATCAGGGGAAGCCAATGTCTGGTTTTTTATGATAAAACCACAAGAAGCATACCAGCACAGACAACACCTCAAATGGTTATGATATTGAATGAAAACGCAGGGGAATTTTGCATACATGGTTTTGAAGCGGATGTATGCCCTGTCTGCAATGGCAGTGCAGGATCCTATACATGCAGACATGGCGCTGACAGGCGTTACTGTAATATTTGCAATGATGATATTTGCATCCACGGGATAGACGAAGATTATTGCAGGATATGCAATGACGATATTTGCATCCACGGTGTAGACGAGGATCATTGCAGGATATGCAATGACGATATTTGTATTCACGGTGTAGACGAGGATTATTGCAGGATATGCAATGACGATATTTGTATGCATGGATTGGATGAGGACGACTGCTCCATCTGTGACAGGGACGATGACGAGTGCAGGCACGGAGAGGATTGGGATGACTGTAAGCTCTGCGGCGGCTCCTGGAACAACGGGCATGGACATCACGGCGGCCATCATGAATGGGATGATTGAGGAACAGTCTGATAAAATAATCGAAGAGTAGAAAGGCGGCAGGCAAAACTGCCGCTTTTCGTCTGTCAGAAAAATGAAAACAGAATCGGTGTATACCTGTAGTTTCTTAAAGAACTTGACCAATCATAATGAAAAAAAGTCGCAGAGTGGCTATTTAACGTAGAACGGTGTTAGGCTAAATCCGTAACCGGAATAATTTTTTTATTACGTGAGCAGTAAAAGAAGCAGAGTGGCTATTTTAACGGATAAAATGGTTTTCGGGTCAAATCCGTAACCGAAATACTGTTTTTATTGTGAGAACAGTAAAAGAAGCAGGATGGCTATTTTAACGTAGAACGGTTTTCAGGTCAAATCCGTTACCAAAATACTGTTTTTATTGTGAGAACAGTAAAAGAAACAGAGTGGCTATTTTAACGTAGAACGGTTTTAGGCCAAATCCGCTACCGAAATAATATTTTTATTGCGTGAGCAGTAAAAAAAAAGTCGCAGGATGGCTATTTTAACGGATAGAACGGTTTTCAGGTCAAATCCGCTACCGAAATAATATTTTTTATTGCGTGAGCAGTAAAAAAAAGTCACAGGATGGCTATTTTAACGGATAGAACGGTTTTCGGGTCAAATCCGTTACCAAAATACTTTAATTGCGTGAACAGCAAAAAAGAGGCTCAAAAGGCCGCATAGGACTTTATACCATCACGGGGAAACCTTGATTTTATGCGGGTTTGCGCATATCATCTCCGTACTGTGTTAAAGTCCTTGCAACATACTTTTGTAAAGTTGGGCGGGTTTTTCCCGCCTACAAAACGGGAAAACCCTGCGCCGACGGTTTGAATGTAATAAGCCGCTGTCTAGCTGCGGGAAGGACGACGTGGCATAAAGAACCGACTGCGAAAGCGGAAAAACAGGGCCGCTCAATCCCTGACAGAATGGGCACAATAAACGGGAATTTATTCCTGTTCACTTCCTAGATTTTTCCAGCCATATCTGGCAATAGAAATTCCGATGGAAATTTCGCTTACCGCTTCATCAATTATTCCCACCCACGTTCCAACAATAATATTATAAATAATCCAAAGCGGTGAATTAATTAGCATAGTCACCAATCGTATTGTTCTCGCATTATAGGTATATGCCCCAATGGTAAATGCTACATTTGCTGCAACAGGTAATATACTAATCCATCCGACCCAGGTAAGCATCAATGCAGCAACCTGCATAAAGCAGATAATTATGCACATTTTTTTGCTTCTGCCAAAGTTCCAACTGCTGCTTAAGCAAAATGCACGAATGGCGTTTATAATATAACTTACTCCCCCGGTTGTAGCTCCTAAAAGAAGTAAATGAATTGTATATAACAAGTAAGATAGAAATTGAAATCGGAATAATGTTTTATTGTTTCGACACTGGAACGATACAAAGAACAATATGGCCCCAATGAAGCCTATAATTTGAATAACTATGTATGATTTTGTCATCTTAAACTTTCCCCCACAAATTCCGATTTGTCGTTCTGCGCCTTTTTCGCCTAAGGCGAATATTCTTGTTCCTTATACTCTAAATTTTAATGTCAAATCTGTCAAGTCGCATCATTTGTACCTCAAGTCTTTAAGAAATCAGGGCGGGATTTTGGGCGATTGACCTGCAAACATTTTTAGTACAAGCTGGAAAGAACCGTTAAAATCCTTATTCATCAGCCTTTCCAGCCTCGCTGTTCTTATAGGAAGCCGACTGTACAAACTCAAACGCCGCTATTTTTTATTGTGTAAACAGTAAATTAGTACAAGCTGGAAAAAACCGTTAAATTCCCTATTTATCAGCCTTTCCAGCCTCGTTGTCCTTATAGGAAGCCGACTATACAAACTCAAACGCCGCTATTTTTTATTGTGTGAACAGTAAAAAAAGCAGAGTGGCTATTTAAACGTAGAACGATGTTAGGCCAAATCCGTAACCGAAATACTGTTTTTATTGCGTGAGCAGTAAAAGAAGCCGCAGAGTGGCTATTTTTCTGCTGCCTTTCGGCGGCAAATTAATTCTGTAGATAACAAAAAAGTCCCTATGGGACTTTTGAGACAAATTTTGCTATTGTCTTTTATGCATTTATATTTTATAAACTCTGTCCAGGCTTCTATATTGTATTACCTCGGCGATATGTCGGACTGTTATGGCGTCGCTTCCGTCCAAATCGGCTACAGTACGCGCTACCTTTAATATTTTGTGGTATCCCCTGGCACTTAAATTGAGCCGTGCAAAGGCCGTTTTTAAAAGTTCCTTTTCCTCTCTTCCCAGAGGACAGTATTTTTCTATTTGCGGTACGGAAAGCTGAGAATTAAAAAATATAGATTCCCTTTTGTACCGTTCCAGCTGTATTTGATGTGCCTTTACAACCCGTTTTTTTATTTGCGCCGATGTCTCTTGGGACGATGCATTGTCCAAATCCTCATAGCGTATGGCAGGGGCCTCTATCTGAATATCAATTCTGTCTAAAAGGGGACCCGAAATTTTGCTGCGGTATTTCATAATTTCATTTTCGCTGCAGTGGCATCGTTTGGAGTCACCGAGATATCCGCATGGACAGGGATTCATGGCTGCCAAAAGCATAAAATCTGCCGGATAGGTCAAAGTGCCATGTACTCTTGATATGGTCACTCTGCCGTCCTCCAATGGCTGGCGCATGACCTCAAGGGCATTTCTCTGAAATTCCGGCAGCTCATCCAAAAACAATATGCCCTTGGAAGCCAGGGAAACCTCGCCCGGCTTGGGAATTCTGCCGCCTCCGGTCAGAGCAGCCGCTGATATTGTATGGTGCGGCGCACGAAAGGGACGGATATTGACCAGAGCACCCTTATTTTTTAACAGCCCCGCAACACTGTATATTTTTGTAATTTCAATGCTCTCCTCAAAGGTAAGATCAGGAAGTATGGTGGGTAGCCGTTTGGCGAGCATTGTTTTACCGCTTCCGGGCGGCCCTACCATAATAAGATTGTGATATCCGGCGGCAGCTATTTCCATGGCTCTTTTTACATTTTCCTGTCCCTTGACATCTGAGAAGTCCAAAATTTCATCCGCATCACGCCGTGAAAAAATTTCATTCAGATTCACTTTATATATCGGTATTATATCCTTTTTGTTTAAATGACGAATAAGGGAGGAAAGGCTTTTGACGGGATAGACCTCCATGTTTTCTACAAGTGCGGCTTCATCGGCGTTATCGTAGGGAACAATACATTTATGTATGCCGTTTTGACAGGCACTGTACACCATAGGCAGAACACCGTTGACAGGGCGCACAGAGCCGTCAAGGGACAATTCTCCAAGGACAAGTGTATCACCAAGCGCATCCTGTCGGATAACTTCCATACAGGACAATATACCTGCGGCGATGGGAAGGTCGAAGGATGGCCCCTCTTTTCTCATATCAGCCGGCGCTAAATTGACGGTGATATGCTTTACGGGAAAGGAATACCCCGCGTTTTTAATGGCAGTGCGGACTCTCTCCCTGGATTCCTTGATGGCGGAATCCGGCAGTCCCACGATATCGAAGGAGGGAAGCCCGTTGCTGACATCTAATTCTACTTCTACAGAAAACGCATCTATACCTAAAAGAGCACAGCTGGTTATTTTTGAGAGCATGAAAGAACCTCTTTTCCAATTGTTGTAAATTGATGACAGTATAATAATAACAAGGAAAAAGATAACATTCAATGTGATTCCATAGAAAGTGAAATTAATAGGAAAAATTTCAAAAACGTGGATATGAGGTAAAATAAGGAGTTTATTTCAAAAAAGAAAGCTGTGGTAAAACATTTTGTTTTACCACAGCTTTTTTGGTTTTTCATAATGAAAGCATAGGCTTTTCATAAAAAACATTTGAGTAGGACTGTATCAGCGGAGAAACCGATGATAAGCCGAGTCTGTACATCATTATTTTAATTTGAATGATTTACAGTCTGTACACTGGTCCATTGTAGGATTTAATTCGTGTGTACCTACAGTGATACAGTCAAGAGAACAGTTGTCCTTTGTCTGACAGTGATAAGCACACTGCTGAACTGTACATTTAATGCTTTCGTTAGCTTTACAAGAATTCATATTGATTTCCTCCTTTAAATTGAGATTGCACTTCTATTTTGCCTTGAAATCAAAAAAATATGTAATGTTTTAAATATAATAATTAGCACGTATAAAAGGGATGCCTTCTAATTATAAAAACAAAAATATTTTTATGTCTTTCCTTCAATTGCTTTTTAGCACGTGAAACGGAGGAGAAAATTTTGTATCCGCATATTCCGTTTTGAGCGGGTTAAAATAAATATGTTTTCTAATTGATTTTGAAATGGTGTGGTGTTGTGAAAATATTTGAGGAATATCTGTCTAACATGGAAACAGAAAGCCATCGTATGCGTTTCAGAGAGGTCTTGCAGTGGGTTGAGAGGAACTTTCCGAACCTTGAGCCCAAGCTTGCGTGGAATCAGCCGATGTTTACCGACCATAAAACATTTATTATTGGGTTCAGTGTTTCACAAAAACATTTTGCAGTTTCACCGGAAGCGAAAGGCATTGATAAATTTTCAGATGAGATAGCGCGGGCGGGCTACAGTCGGGGAAAAAATATTTTTCGCATTAAATGGGGGGATTCGGTGGATTATTTACTGCTGGGACGAATGATACAATATAATATAGAGGATAAGAAAGAGTGCTCCTCTTTTTGGAGAAAGGAAGAGCAATAATTATCTGCTTTTCGCCATTTGAAAAGAGAGGTATGTAACGAAATTCAGAACGGGAAGGGTTTGTTTTAATATGCAGACGGCGGAAAGCCGTCTTTTTTATATCCTTCCCTTTCGGAGAGCGCTTGCGGTTTACTGATTGGACGCCATGCTTACAGGAAGCTGTGATTTATATTTTGCCCAGTCGAATCGTATCCCTCCTATTATGTTTATTTGATACAATAAAATACTTGACACAAGTATGATTTCGGACTATAATCAGTTATTAAGTACGAAATCATACTTAGGGGGCTTATTTTATGTCAAATCAGGGCGAACAGGATGTTCGGGAATTCAACCGTCTGTACAAGGAATTGGATGATATGTACCATGATATTGCCTTTCGGCTTGGCATATCCGACAGTGCATTTACTATTTTCTGCATTATAGCAGAGCTTGGGGACGGCTGCCTGCAAAAGGATATTTGTTATCAGGCCTATGCGAATAAACAAACCATAAATTCCTCAATCAGAAAGCTGGAGAGGGAGGGGTATCTCTATTTGGAACAGGGAAGCGGTAGAGATAAGCATATTAAGCTTACCAATAAGGGAGAGGATTTTGTTAAAAATAAAATACTTCCCGTTATTCAAATGGAGGATGAAGCGTTTTTATCTTTGGAGATGAGTGAGCGTGCTGAATTTCTGCGCCTGTCTCAAAAATATGTAAAGAATTTTAAGGACAGGGAAAAAGAATTCAGACAGACGCTTTGAGGTAATGGGGAGAGACAGAAGGGGTAATGATAGTATGAAAACAGTTTTATGGTTTTTAAAGCCATACAAATGGCTTTGCCTGGTTACGCTGTTTGCTGCGGCGTTGGAAGCCGCGGGTGGATTATTGATTCCTACAATTACGGCGAATATGATAAACCATGGCATAAACGGGGGCAGTCTGGACGGCATTATACACAGCGGGCTTTTAATGGTTGGCGTCACGCTGGCGACAAGCTTCGGCGCATTGGCGGGAAGTTATTTATGCGCCAGCTTATCGGCAAAAATCGGCAGGGATATGCGCAACGCCTTATATGATAAATCACTGACCTTTTCCGCCTATGATTTTGAGCAGTTTGGTACGGGTTCTATGATTACACGGACATTGAGCGACGTCAATATCGTTCAGCAGGCTATTGTATGGTCTATTCAGATGATACTGCCTGTTCCCGTGGTCTGTATTATGGGTATTGTGATGGCTTTTTCCATTGATGAGAAAATGGGCGGCCTTTTAATATTCGTAACGGTTTTGATTATTGTGTTCGCGGTATTGGTAACCAGAAAGGCGTCCGCCATTTTCGAGAAGCTTCAGAGGTTTCTTGACCGCATGAATGTCATACTCAGAGAAAATATAACAGGCGTACGGGTTATTCGCGCCTTTAATAAAGAGCGGTATGAGGAGGGGCGTATGAGAAAGTCCTTTGAGGATTATGCCGAATCCTCCATCAGGGCAAACCGTCTGTTTGTGGGTCTTGAGAGCACGGCGTTGCTGGCCATTAATCTGGCTATTGTTGCAATTTTATGGGCGGGAGGCAACAGGATTGGAGCCGGCTTTATGGAAATTGGCGACATTACTGCTCTGACTCAGTATGCTATTTTGATTTTATTTTATATAATTATGGCACAAATGGTATTTATAATGCTTCCGAGGGCTTTTATCTGCATCCGCCGTATTCAGGAGGTACTTTCCCATACGCCTGAAATAGAAGACGGTTTGAAAGCCCCGGAAGTGAGTAAATCTGAGGAGGTTGTCCGTTTTCATAATGCTGCTTTCCGTTTTTCTGATGCGGATGAGGATACGTTGAAAAATTTAAGCTTTATCTGTAGGCGGGGCCAGGTTACGGCAATTATTGGCAGTACGGGAAGCGGTAAATCTACGGTTGCAAAGCTTATTTTGCGGTTTCATGATGTGACATGCGGCGCTGTGCTTCTGGGGGGAGAGGATATACGCAGCATACCGCAAAAGGAGCTTAGAGAGCGTATATCTTATGTTCCGCAAAAGGCATGGCTTTTTTCCGGCACTATCGCCGATAATCTTCGCCACGGGAAGGACGGGGCATCAGAGGATGAAATGAAGCATGCGCTGCGTGTTTCACAGGCTGACTTTGTAAACAGTCTGCCGGATGGACTGCAAACACGTGTAGCGCAGGGAGGAACGAATTTTTCCGGCGGGCAGAAGCAGCGTATTGCCATTGCGAGGGCGTTGATGAAAAAAGCAGATTTGTACATTTTTGACGACAGTTTTTCTGCTCTTGATTTTAAAACAGACGCAGCCCTGCGCCGGGCCCTTGTAAATGAAACGAAGGATGCCGCCGTTCTCATTATTGCCCAGCGCGTCAGTACCATTCGCAGTGCAGAGCAAATTATTGTTTTGGAGGATGGAAATATTGCAGGAATTGGAACCCATGCTTCACTGATGGAGGACTGCCCTGTTTACCGTGATATTGCAAAATCCCAGATGAAAGGAGGGGATTCCAATGAGTGAGAACAGCCAGACGGAAATTTACACGGATGATTTTGATTTTGCCGCGCCAAACCATATGGGAAGAACACTCAAACGCCTTTGGATTTCCGTTAACGATCAGCACAGAAGATTGGCCGTCGTGTTAATCTGTGTTGTGCTTTATACCTTATTATCTGTGCTGGCGCCCCTGTACAGCGCCTACATAGTTGATTTGCTGTGGAACAGCATTAAGCAGACAGCGGCAAACGGAACCATCTTTCGGATAACCTGGGAATATGGAGGAAGGGATATTTTTTTCCTTCTGCTGCTCTATCTGCTGACAGCACTTTTTTATACTTTGCAGTCCTATTTGATGGCAAGCTTTGCGGAAAAGCTGAGTCTGCGTCTAAGGTCCGATATCAGTGTCAAGCTAAACCGCCTTCCGCTGTCCTTTTTCGACAAGAATAAAACCGGAGCCATTTTAAGCCGTACGACGAATGATCTTGATAAAATGGCAGAGGCTCTGCAAACAGGGCTGTTAAAGCTATTTACTGCTGCCGGAATGGTAGCAGGATCCTTAATTATGATGTTTCGTTTTCATGTTCTTCTGACATTTATTTTTCTCTTTTTTATGGGCGTATCCATATTTTCCACAAAGCTGTTTGCAGCTAAGACGCTGAAATATGCAATGAAGCGTCAGCAGTGTGTCAGCGATGTGACTGCCCATGTAGAGGAATCCTACAGCGGGCGCGTCATCGTCAAGGCTTTTTGTCAGGAGGAGAACAGTTCAAAACGATTGCACCAGGCAACGGAACAGCTGGCGGAGGCGACAAAAGACGCTGATTTTATGATAAACGCCATCAATCCTGCTGTCCGTATGATAAACCGATTCGGTCAAGTGCTGATTGCGGTTTTTGCAGGCAAAATGCTTCTGGAGGGGGCGCTGACAGTAGGCGTATTTCAGGCTTTTTTCCAGTATGTCAATCAGGCGTCCGAACCGCTTACCGAGGTTTCCTATATGGTAAACTCCATGCAGTCAGCATTGGCCTCAGTGGAGCGTATCTATGATATGCTGGATGAGGAGGAGATTTCCCCTGACAATGCCGGTTACACAATAAAGGCGGAGGTAAAGGGAGAAATAGAATTTCAAAATGTACGTTTCGGCTATTCGGATGATCGCATATTGATGCACAATATAAGTTTTTCAGCCGCTCCGGGACAGAAAATAGCTATTGTAGGAAGCACGGGGGCAGGGAAAACAACGCTTATCAATTTGCTCATGCGGTTTTATGAGATTAACGGCGGCAAAATACTGCTTGACGGTAAGGATACAATGAACTTATCCCGTGCGGCTTTGAGAAACTGCTTTGGAATGGTTTTACAGGATACGTGGCTTTTTTCGGGCACGATTGCTGAGAATATTGCCTACAGCAAGCCTGAGGCAACACGGGAGGAAATCATTGCGGCGGCAAAAGCTGCCAGAGTAGACTATTTTGTCCGCACTATGCCCCACGGCTATGATACGGTTTTGAGTAATGATGCGGAAAACATCTCTGTCGGACAAAGGCAGCTTCTGACAATTGCCAGAGTTTTTCTGAGCAATCCAGCGGTGCTGATACTGGATGAGGCTACCTCAAGCGTTGATACCCGCACGGAAATGGAAATAGGAAAGGCAATGAAGTCTCTGATGAAAAATCGAACCAGCTTTGTTATTGCACACCGCCTGTCCACCATTGTTGACGCCGATTTAATTCTATTGATGCGGGACGGCAATATTATAGAACAGGGTACCCATCACGAACTGCTGCGCAAGAAGGGGGCTTATGCCGATCTTTATTACAGCCAGTTTGCCTGATAACCTGAGTCAGATTATAAATACAGCCGCTGATTAATAACAGCGGCTGCCGGCGGTGCAGGTTTACAGTTATTTTCAGACTGTCAAAAAAGTCCCCTTGGGACTTTTTTGAGTTTGTCGAAGAAATAAAGAGATTTTTCATCACTTTCTCTTTGGGAAAAGCGGCTGTGGCGCTGCCCTGTTTCGGCGGCAATTTAATATCGGCTTTTTGAAAATAGCGGAATGTCAGTATTTTGCTGCGGAAACGGGCGATACCACAAAAGTTTAAACAAGCACTTGTATTATGGTAATGTGTTGTGATATGATAGGAAAACTATGGCGGTAATTTCATTATGCCGCTTATATATTGGAAACAGGCTGCCTGTTTCCAAAGAAAATAAAATTTTGGAGTGTAAAAAAATGGCACAGAAAATTGACTTATTACATGATTCTACAAAGAAGCTGCTGCTGAAATATTTAGTACCCTCTGTCAGTGCTACACTTGTAACCTCTATCTACGTTTTAGCCGATTCCATTATAATAGGAAAGGGAATCGGAGCCAGCGGCATAGCGGCGCTGAATCTGATATTACCATGTTTTTCGGTTATTTTTGGCTTGGGAATGCTATTTGGCGTCGGCGGCGCGGTACACATGTCGATTGCAAACGGCGGGGGGAACAGAGACGCCGCCAACAGGTATTTTTCACTGGCGGTGCTGGCGGCTGCAGTGGTTTCCTGTCTGATAGCGATTTTCGGAACGATGTTTTTCAGGCAGATTGCTTATTTTCTCGGCGCGGACAGCAAGAGCTATCAGCTTGTTGAGGATTATGGAAAATGGATTTTTTACTTTGCGCCTGTTTTTGTTTTTTCATCTTTTTTACAGGTTTTTGTGCGGAATGACAGGGATCCGAAAAGGGCAATGGCGGCAGTTATCACAGGGGGTGTCAGCAATGTAGTGTTGGACCTGCTGTTTATCTATAAATTCAAAATGGGAATGGCTGGCGGTGCTATCGCTACTGTAATGGGCTCCTCTATTACGGTCATAATACTGCTGACCCATTTCCTGTCAAAAAGCAATTCCATGCGCTTATGCTGGAAGGGACTGTCGGCGGATATAATGGGGAATATCGCAAAATGCGGTGTACCAAGCTTTTTAATTGACAGTGCCAATGGTGTAGTTATATTTGTATTCAATTTGCAGCTATTAAGATATATCGGTGAGGTGGGAGTAGTTGTCTACAGCATTATTTCAAACAGCTCTATTATTGCTATCTCTTTGTTTAACGGCGTTGCACAGGCGGCACAGCCTATTGTGGCAACAAATTTCGGCGCCACTCAGTTAGAGAGAGTGAAGGAAATACGGCATATGAGTTCCAGGTTTTCTCTTCTGCTTGGGGTACTGCTTTTTTCCTGCGGACTTCTTTTTCCCGGAACAATCATTGATATTTTTGTAAATGCGGATGAGACAATCTATGCGCTGGGAACAGTGGCCATACGTATTTATTTTGCGGCATTTTTGTTTACAGGACTCAACGTGCTGAGAAGCAATTATTTTCAGGCTGTGGTAAAACCATATTACGCTTTGGTTTTGGCTCTAATGAGAGGACTGGTGCTGAGCACCTCTCTGGCGTTTTTGTTTCCGGCTGTATTTGGAACGGGAGCATTGTGGTATGTCATACCTGTATGTGAGGGTCTGACCTTTTTAATGGGCTCCTTCTTTTTAAAAAGGGAAGGGCTGTAAGTTTAAACCTTTTTTTCATGGAAAGCAAATACAGACGGAACATCATAATTTACTGCATGAAATAAGCCTTATATAAGGCGGCCTGATAAAAAATAACGAGGTCTATTGAATAAAAAAAGAAAGCCTGATTTAATGGTCGGCGCCATAAGAAAACTTTTAAAGTAAAAAAAGCTTGATTTATCAAGCTTTTTTTACTTATTGTTCATATTGCTCTGTTTTCTTATGCCGTACGTCCTTGGCGCTTGACTTAAGAATCCAATCATAATTTGCATTTTGTTTTCTTAAGTCAAGCCGCCTTATCAGGCTTTCTTTTTTATTAAATTTGTCACTGAGTATTGCGTGCTCTGCTCATTTTGTTGTCAATCGGGAATATATAAATCGTCTTCGCTTCCGCCTATGACAGAATTATCAGTCGGTTCGGTCTCCGGCATTTGATTATCCGCCGGAGGTAACGTGTTGTTGTTTCCGCTGTCTCCGTTTTGAGTAGAGTTGTCGCCTGGCTGTCCGCTGCTCCCATGATTGCTTCCTGACCCGTTTTCACCCGGGAAGAGGGGAGCAAGTGGATCTGTATTTTGTCCCGGCGGCGCAATAATCGGATCATCCTCACCGATAACCGGCGGTTCCTCATGATCAACACAGTTTTCGTGAATGTTTATCTTTACTTTGCCCTCCGGTATTTCATCGGGCATATTCATAATTTCTCCGCTTTCGGGGTCAATGGCTAACACAACCTCAATGACGGAATCCGGCGGGCATACGTCTGTTGCTAAAAGGCCCGTATCCTTGTCAATTTTAAATGTCTTATGCACCTGACAGCTTTGCGTCGGAACGCTGTCAACAGCACAGTAATCAGAGTGGGTGCCGCCGCCGTAATAATCATTTTCGCATAATCCCGAGATGGGAATATCACCTGAGACATTACAGTAGCTTCTGGTTACAATGCCTTCCGGCATGGAGAATTTTTTGTACTCTAAATTCTGATGGACCTTTTCCATAACATCACTCCATAAAAGAAGGTGGTAGCTCTTTTTATAGGAGATAGTCTTGGGCTGGTCGTAGCCAAGCCATATGCCGGCGACATAATAAGGCGTGTATCCGGCAAAGGTTAAATCTTTATCATCGGTTGTCGTACCGGTTTTGCCTGCGATTGGCATTTTGACGGAGTTAAAGCGGGCAAGGCCGCCTGTACCGCCGCCTGTGATAACATCCTCCATCATGTCTGTCAGCATAAAGGCGGTTGTCTCCTTTAATACACGCTTTGGCTGTGTTGTATTTTCAAGCAATACATTGCCGTCATGATCCAAAATTTTTGTATAGAAAATTGGTTTGTTATATTCGCCGCCGTTTGCAATTGTGCCATAGGCCGCTGTCAGCTCCAAAACGCTTACACCGTCTGTAATGCCTCCCAGTGAAGCAGAGGGAACCCTGTCTGTTACGACTTTGCCATTTCTCACCTCATTGTCCACCAAAGAGGTAAAGCCGAAGTTCAGCAGATAATCAAATGCCTTATCCACACCAACCTCAACAATGGTTTTTGCGGCGAGAATATTCATGGAGTCTCTGATACCATCCCGCACAGTGCTGGCACCGCGGTAGCCGCTGTACCAGTTTTTCGGCGTCCAGCCGTTATAGGTGAAGGGCTCATCCATTATGGTAGTGCCAGGCTGTACAACGCCCAAATCAATAGCGGGGGCATAAGCCGCCAAAACCTTGAAACAGCTTCCCGGCTGGCGCAAAGCCTGGGTTGCGCGGTTAAATACTAAATCGCCCGTTTTTTCTCCGCGGCCTCCGACTAAAGCCTTCACTTCGCCGTTATGATAATCCATAATAACCATGGCGGACTGAAGATCGGAAAGCTGTAAATGATCCGCTACCATGGTGTTGCTGTTGTTTAACAGCTCGTCCCGCACGGATTTTGCGAAGGCCTCCGCTTCCTCCTGAGCATTGGCGGTATTGACTGTTGTTTTCCGCTCAATATGAGTCTGCTCTTCTGTGGCATTATCCATAATAGAAATGGTATATACCGCCTCAATGGTGCTGGTGCGGGGAGGGAAGAGCTCATCATTTTTATAGGATTCCTCCATGATGCTTTGCATAGAGTCGTCCACTGTCGCATAAATTTGCAGGCCGCCGCTGTAAATAAGGTTCGTAGCCTGCTGCCTTGTCATTTTTTTCTGTTCCTGAAGATCGTCTGCGATAGATACTATCAAGGCGTCAATAAAGTAATTGTGGGTGGATATGGTGGAGCCGTTTTCTGATGTTGTGCCTACAATCCTGGAGTAAATATCCTCCGCTATGGCCTCATCATATTCTGCCTGTGTGATGTATCCAAGCTCCAGCATTTTGTCCAGAACCAGTGTTTGCCGCTCTTTATTTTTTTCGGGTTTACTAAGAGGTGAATACGCGGAAGGGTTCTTGGTAATGCCGGCAATGCTTGCGCATTCCGCCAAATCCAATTCTCCGACCTCCTTGCCGTAATAGAATTTTGCGGCCGCCTCCACGCCGTTTAAGCCGTGGTTGAGGCTTATGGTATTCAGATAAAGCTCTAAAATATAATCCTTTGCCTTTTCCTTTGATCCGAGCTTTTTGGTCAGTTCTTTTTCAAACTTGACGGCAAGATACTGCTCCTGAAGCTTTCTTTTCAGCTTCTTTTCACTGTCCAATATCTCATTTTTGATAAGCTGCTGGGTGATTGTACTGGCGCCCTGGCTGAAATTAAATTCTTTTATGTTAATCCAAAGAGCCCTCACCATACCTTTCGGGTCGATGCCGTTATGCTCATAAAAGCGTTGATCCTCTATGGCGACAACAGCCTCCTGAAGATATTTGGGGATATCCTCCAACTTTACATATTCACGGTTTTCTTTTCCATGGAGTTTATCTATTTCCTCGCCGTTGCTATTATAGATAATTGAGGTATAGGATTCCGGAACAACATCCTCTACGTTGATAGCGGGGGCGCTTCCGATAATACCCATATATATGCCCAGCATAGCTCCCAGAGCCGCAAATCCGCATACGATAACAGCGATAAAAATAAACTTAAATACTCTCGAGCGACCACTCTTTTTGCGTCTTCTGCGTTTTTTCTTTTTCGCAGGAGGACGTTTTCGTGTGATTGCTTCATTCGATTCATCCATTGTTAAACCTCCTTTGTCATAAGCTATTATAGCAGATAAAAAGATACTTATAAAGAGAATTTGTCAAAAAGGCCGGAGCATATTTATAATTTTTTATTAATATTTTCTTAAAAAGCGGAAAGATGTGGATTTTAAACAAAATTAACCCAGGCTTGCCGGGATTAGAATGTTTCGAATCCCGTCTGCAAAACAAAACACCCTTTTCAGCCAATTTATTGAGCGAGGCTGTATGAACTGCTTTCCTATATTGAAAAAATACATTACAGTAATTTATTACTATAGTTTACGGAAATATGAAATTATAAACATAGTTCATATTTTTGTTATAAGGGGGCGGAATTAAGAGGGTACATAGCAGGTTTGAGCTGATTACGGCCTTTTTTTTGTGGCGAAATATGCTGCTGGCCTATTCTTTTACGAAAGCCGTTCATGGCGAAGCCGCCTATTGTATCTTTGTTTTATTATCATTTTGAGAGGCTTTTCTATGTCCCTGTCCCAAAAGAGATATCAGGAGGCAAGGCAATTGGAAGCATGGAAAAAGTGTGTCTACAGGAAGCTTTTTGGCCGGTTGCGTTAATAGCACCGTATAGTCCGATTGTGTTGCTGTGCCTTTCGGCTATTTCTGTTATGCTATTTCCTGATAGGAAATGGGTTGTAATTCTTTTTTTACTTTTGGCAATGACTTATGTGTTTTGGATCTTTGGCGTTTTGAAAAAGCACATGGAAATAGAAAAACAGTTGGAGCAGGAAAAAAATGAGGTGGGAGTGCAGTAAAATATCCACCCATTTTTATTTTCCTTCTACAAACCATATCGGATCCTCAAAAAATAAAAATTTTTCCTTCCCCTCTATCCGGCAGGTGTAACGCACGCCATGACCGCCTGCTTTCAGGCTTGCCGCCCGTCTTATATCTACTATTTTATCAATGGCAAAATGCCGTCCGTCCTCCCATGTTATCTGCCGGGGCAGCATTTTCCCATCTGTCTGAAACCTCACTTCCACCTCGACAATTATCTTTTTGCAGTGTCTTTCTGACATGCAATTCACCTTCTTTTCTAGAATATATGTTCTATATATTCTTATAATAATACGAATATATATTCTTTTAAAGTGGAAAATATTACCATTTTAAATCAAATACAGGTTATTGGAATATAGCAGCAGCGATAGCGTGCTATGGAAGGGCGAAAGGTTTCAAGGTTCTGGGAAATATGTTCCATTCTCATTTCATAAGTCTGTGTTTATAAAAAACTGGGAAAAGTCGTGTCGTCTCTGTGATGGGATTGAGCGGGATGGCACAGGAAAAAACAAGCTTTCACAGTATGAAAGCGGTGAAGAGAATCTATGGGGTTTTGAAGAGGGCAGGCGCTGCCGTTAGCGCCCAAAAGAAACCGCCTACGCCGTGATGAGAAGAAATAAGAGGAAATAATATTGGGGTTTTAGGAAACACTAAAGTAAAATTAGGAATGGAGTGATTCAATGGCAGCGTCACATAAAGGGGCCATCAGCTTTGGGCTGGTGCATATCCCTGTGGAGCTTCACACAGCCACGCAGGATAATGATGTACACTTTAACCAGCTGTGCAGAGAGGATATGAGCAGGGTGCGGTATAAAAAGGTATGCGCCTCCTGCGGTAAGGAGGTAAAGGGAGAGGAAATTATCAAAGGCTTTGAGTATGATAAGGACAAATATGTTGTGGTTTCCGACGAGGAATTTGAGAAGATAAAGTCGGAAAAAGACAAAACCATACAGATTATACATTTTGACGACTTGCATAATATCCGTCCTATTTACTATGACAAAACCTATCATACCATACCCCAAAAGGGCGGAGAGAAAGCCTTTGAGCTTTTGAGGACGGCAATGCTTGAGGAAAATAAGGTGGCAGTCGCAAAAACCGTTATGGGCAACAGTGAAACCCTACTTTGTATCATCCCCACAACAGAAGGGCTCCTCATTGAAAAAATGTTTTATCTGGATGAAATCAAGGATATACCAAAAAGCTTTGTGAAACCGGAGGTTGCCGAAGCAGAGCTTAAAATGGCAAAAACGCTGATAGAAAGCCTTGTTAAGCCCTTTGAACCGGCGCTTTACCATGACGAATACCAAGAAAGGCTTAAGCAGCTTATACAGGACAAAATAAACGGAAAAGAGATTGTAGCAGCTAAAACGGAGGACAGCGGCAATGTTATTGACCTTATGGAGGCGCTGCAAAAATCTATTGAGCAGAACAGTCCCAAGCCCGGACCTAAAAAGAAGGTGGTAAGAAAGAAAAAGGATGTGTCCTAAATGGGTGATTTGTTTGAGGAGAAGAACATAAAGCCTATGCTTATCGGGAGGGAGGGGGACGCCTTTGACAGCAATGATTATATTTATGAATTGAAGCTGGACGGAGAAAGATGTATCGCCTATCTGGACAAGGAAAGCACTGAGCTTAGAAACAAGCGGAATATAGCGATGCTGCCCAAGGTTCCCGAGCTTTCGGAAATTCATCGGAATGTGAGAAAAAGGTGTATTCTGGACGGAGAGCTTATTGTTATAAAAAACGGCGTTCCTTCCTTCTCAGAGATTCAGGCCAGAAGTCTGATGTCCAATAAATTTAAAATTGAATTGGCCTCCCAAAAAAGCCCTGCTACCTTTGTGGCCTATGACATTCTTTTCTTTGACAATAGTCAGGTGACGGATTTACCATTGACTGAGCGGAAGAAGCTGCTTCAAAAGGCTGTGAAGGGCGAAAGCGGGCGCTTTGCCGTATCCAGGGTGATTGAAGGGCAGGGCAAAGCGCTGTATGAGACAGCAAAGCAAAAGGATTTGGAGGGCATTGTGGCCAAAAGAAAGGACAGCAGGTATTATTTTGACAGGCGTACGAAGGATTGGATTAAAATAAAATATCTGAAGGACGAGGATTTTATTGTCTGCGGCTATATTGTCAAAAGTCCCTCTATTACAAGTCTTGTACTTGGGCAATACCATAATGACACATTAGTCTATAAAGGGCATGTGACAATGGGTATATCCAGAGAGGACTTTAAAATAATATCGGGATACCAGAAAATAGAGAAGGCGTCGTTTTTGGAATATCCGGCCAATAGAAGCCGTAATGAGGAGGCGGTTTGGATCAAGCCTGAGCTTGTTTGTACGGTCAAATATACGGAAAAGACCGCCGGAGGCGGATTGCGGCAGCCGGTTTATAAGGGTCTTAGAAGGGACAAAGAAGCCCTGGCGCGCAGAGAAAATATTATCGTTTGAGGCTTTCAGCCTGTTGAAATTAATTTTTAGGGCTTCGTCCTCTGAATCTTTGATTGGTTTAACGATTGCATCGTTAAAAATTGTGTATTTACCCGTTTTCAGTTATTTCTTTGACTCGTTTTTAAAAACGAATGAGTGTGAGCAAGAGCGGGTATCAAGATATAAAGTTTTTTAAAAGTCAGGGGCCCTTTTTGTGGGCCTTTTTTAAAGCAATTTGCAGGAAAAGCGGCGTGCTCCGAGGGCGCTTTGGCTGGCAAAAATGCGGTGCTTTTCTGATTTCTACGGCGTGTAACCCGCCTTTAAGAATATAGATGTCAGCATACCTTGGTGTATGAATTGTATTGCCGTTTCAGAGCCTTGTCAAAATTTCAGTGGAATATTTTCTGAAACAGCACGAAGGCAGTGGCCTGTGCATAGAATATAGTCAGAGTATTTTTGAAGACAGGTGATCCTATGCACAAAAAAAGAAGATATAGGAAAAAGGTTCCTTTTATACTGCTCCTGCCTGTTTTTCTCGTTTTAGTCTGCGTTATCGCAATGATTCAGTTTGACCGTAAGATATTGCCTCAGGCCCTGGCCATCTCTCATTTGCAGGCAAAGAGCAAGGCAAACAGCGTGATTGACAATTCTATCAACGAGACCCTTGAGAATATGGAGATAAAATCATCAGATTTTTTTATCGGAAACGAGACAGGCAATATTGATTCCTTTTCGGCGGATACGATATTAATTAACCGTTTTTGTACGAATGTTTCCCAAAATATAGGAAAAAACCTGGAGGCTCTTTCCGATGAAATGATAGAAATTCCTCTCGGAGCCGTATCGGGCGTTTATATGTTTGCAAACTTAGGGCCTAAAATTTCTTTTACCCTGATGCCCATGGGGGAGTCGGTTGTCGATTATGAAACAAGCTTTACTGCTGTCGGCATTAATCAGACAAATTTTAAAATATGGATCAATGTAAATATGGGCGTACAAATTGTAAATCCACTGATAGAGGAAAAGGTTACGCTCAGCAGAAAGCTCATGCTTGTAGATACAGTGATTAACGGACAGGTGCCTGAAAGCTATCTGGAATTTGGCAATATGGGAAGCGGAGGTCTGACAGGCAGGGATTCTATGATTGTACCGCAATGAAAACCAGCCGCAGGGTGGCTGGTTTATTTTCTTCCTTTGCTGGTTACGCCTTTTTGCATAATAAAACCTTACAGGGTAAGATATTAATCTGTTTTCATTGCTTTTTTATGTTCATTATTATATTATGGAAAAAATGGCAATGAGGGAGGTTATGCTATGTTTTGCCCAAACTGCGGCAAGGAAACCGAAAAGGATGCTCTTTTCTGTCAGGACTGCGGTGCAAATTTATCCAATCAGGCCGGATACAATGTGACAGATGCGGTGAGCGGGGAAGAAAAGAAAATAACAAGCGGCTATGCCATTGCAGGCTTTGTGCTCGGTATCATATCCTGGTTTTTGAACTTAATGGGTCTTATAGGGCTGCTGGCGGTTATTTTTTCTGCTATGGCAATGAGCCAAATAAAAAGGGACAATAAAAAGGGTAAAACATTCGCATGGATTGGATTGATTTCAGGAATTATCAACATATGCTATGCCGTACTTGTTCTCTTTTTTATTATGGGAAGGGTGTAATGTGGGAGAAGTATTCTGCCCGTATTTTATGCGGCGGACGAAAACGTGGATTTGTGATTTGAAATGTTACAAGCTATAATAAAAAAAGTGATAGGAGTGCTGTGGCAGAGCTACTATCACTTTTTTATTTTATCGTTCTAATTATGCGTTTAATTCCTCCATGATAGCATGGACGGTAGACATCTTATTTACTTTATAAGCGTTTTCTCCGCAGAAAACGAGAGAATTGTCAATATCGCCCTCAACAGCGCGTATCAGCGCCATGGAAATACAGTAGGGCGTTGTGGCGGGATTGCAGTGCTCCAAACAGCGAAAGCATTTTTTTACTTCCTCCCTTTCCTTTTCCCTGCGTGCCATGTAGGAGTTGCGGATAGCGCGGCCGGGCATACCGACAGGACTTTTTACAATCGTGATGTCCTCTTTTTTCGCCTTGATATAGGCCTCCTTAAAAGCTTCGGAGGCATCGCACTCCACTGTTGCCACAAAGCGGGTAGCCATTTGGACGCCGGCACAGCCAAGGGCTATGTAATGGTCAATATCCCCTCTGTCATATACGCCGCCGGCAAATATAACAGGCATAGGACGATTCAGTTTTTCTTCCCAGGTTTTGATATATTCCACAATAGACCTGACTTCATCATCATAGCTTTCCGTTTCATATTTTTGTATGGCCTCAGGCTGAAAGCCCAGATGTCCGCCTGCCTTTGGTCCCTCAATGACAATAAAATCGGGCATGCGCAGCTTGCGCTTTTCCCACCGCTGAAGAAGTACCTTAGCGGCCTTTACAGAGGAAACGATTGGCGCGTATTTGGCGGAGGCGTCTCCTAAAATTTCAGGCAGGTCGACGGGAAGACCTGCGCCCGAGATAATCATATCCGCTCCTGCCTCCACGCAGCAGGTGACATACTCTGCGTAATTCTGGGTTGCCTTCATTACGTTGACACCGATTATGCCGCCCCCCGAGATTTCCTTCGCTTTTTTAATATGGTAGCGGAGCGCTCTTTTATTGGCCTCAATGGTATTTGTAAAAAAGTCTTTTTCCTGATATCCAGGCTGTGCCGCCGATATGATACCGATGCCGCCTTCTTTGGCAACTGCGCCGGCCAGGGAGGACAAGCTGACGCCAACACCCATTCCGCCTTGTATAATAGGGATTTCGGCTGTCAGGCCGCCAATCACTAAAGGTTTTAGTTTCATAATTTCATCTCCTGGAGAAAAGTTTGAGTATCAAAGTATTTTTTTTAAATATAGCTCAAAAGGCTGTTTCTGTCAACACGAAAGGGCTTTCTTGTTAATTTATAATAAATATTTCCGCTGCATGAAAGATTTTATATGTAAATTTTATGTTGACTGAAAAGAGAAATAAGAATATACTTTGAATATCAAAATATTTGATTAACCAAATTATTGTGGAGGACACCGATGAAGCAGCGATTAATTGAAATCAATAAAATATTGGTTGATATATTCAACGATATTTTAAAAATTGAAGAAAACGCCCTGAAAGAAGGCCATTTCAATGATGTCTCTGTGACAGAGGTGCATACCATGGAGGCCATTGGCATGTATGAGCCCAAGAGCATGAGCGAGGTTGCAAAGGCATTGGGGATTACGGTGGGCACGCTCACGGTGGCTGTCAATAATCTGGTCAAAAAGGAATACGTGGAGCGTTATCGCTGTGAAAATGACAGGCGGGTGGTAAAAGTCGGGCTTACCAAAAAAGGAAGACTTTTGTTCCGCGTCCATGACAAATTCCACATGGATTTGGTAAAAGCCTGTGTTGTGGGTTTAAGCGAAGAGGAAGAAGTAATATTATTTGGGGCCCTTGATAAGCTGAACCTGTTTCTGAATGAAAAATATCTTAGCAGAAAAGGAGAAAAGTGATGTATTCTTCTAAAATTATAAGTACAGGGGCCTATGTACCTGAAACAATTGTAACCAATGATGATATGGCAAAATTTGTGGATACCAGTGATGAGTGGATACGTTCCAGGTGCGGTATTGGTCAAAGAAGATTTACCGCCACGGACAACACTTCCGATTTGGCTGCAAAGGCTGCCATGAATATACTGGAAAAAGCGGGAAAGGATCCGGCGGAAATAGAGCTTTTGGTACTGGCCACTGTTTCGGGGGATTACTGCACGCCCTCTACAGCCTGTCTGGTGCAGGCAAAAATCGGTGCTGTAAACGCCCTGTGTTTTGATATCAGCGCCGCCTGTTCAGGCTTTGTATATGGTCTGAGTGTAGCAGACAAATTTATCCAAACAGGAGTATATAAAAATGCCCTTGTTTTGGGGGCTGAGGTTTTGTCCAAGCATTTGGATTTTACGGACCGCACGACCTGTGTCCTTTTTGGCGACGGCTCTGCCGGGGTTCTTTTGGAGAGAAGCGAAGAAAAGGGCATACTGGCCGAGGAAATGGGAAGCGACGGCGCCAAGGGATTGTCTCTCACAAGCGGCGGCACCTTTCCTTCAGGAGAAATTGCAAAGGTTCTGGGCAATGCGGAGGCTGCCACAGAGGAAAATGATTTGTATATCCATATGGATGGGAAAACAATTTTTGATTTTGCTACCCGCCGCACACCAAAATGTATCAATGCTTTGATTGAAAAAACAGGTGTATCCATTGACGATATTAAATATGTAATACCGCATCAGGCAAACAGTCGTATTGTAGAGGTAATTGCGAGAAAAACAAAAATTCCAATGGAAAAATTCTATTTGAATATATTGCAGTACGGGAATACTTCCTCTGCAAGTATTCCCATTGCGTTAAATGAAATGAATGAAAAAGGACTGCTGTCAAAGGGAGATAAAATTATACTCATTGGCTTTGGCGGCGGGTTGACTTGGGGTTCCATGCTCATAGAGCTTTAAATATGAACTTAAATAATAAAAAAATGATATTTCAGGAGGATTACAAAAATGGTATTTGAAAAAATCAGAGAAATTATTGCAGATCAGACAGGTAAGGAAGCGGATGAAATCACAATGGAAACAAGGGTTAAGGAAGACCTTGAAGCGGATTCCCTTGACTTATTCCAGATTATCAACGACATTGAAGATGAATTTGATGTGAAAATTGAAGATGCTGAGGCTATTGTTACTGTTGGCGACGCTGTGAAATTTGTAGAGGAAAATCAGAAATAAGACAGATAAGTTAAGGTGGAATCAGACAATGTATGCAGATATTTGCAAATTACTAAATATTAAGTATCCCATCATACAGGGTGCTATGGCCTGGATATCAGACGCCAGCCTGGTGTCTGCCGTTTCAAACGGCGGCGGCCTTGGCGTTTTGGCAACAGGGCATCTTGATGTGGACGGGTGCAGGAAAGAAATCAGAAAGTTAAAGGAAATGACGGATAAGCCTTTTGCTGTCAATATTATGCTTTTATCTGCATATGCAGATGAAATCGCCGCTTTGCTGTGCGAGGAAAAGGTACCTGTTGTCACAACCGGCGCCGGAAGTCCTGCGAAGTACATGAAGCAGTTTAAAGAGGCGGGCATAAAGGTGCTTCCTGTCACACCTTCCGTTGCCATTGCAAAGAGGATGGTAAAGGACGGCGCTGACGCTGTCATTGCGGAGGGCTGTGAATCCGGCGGCCATGTGGGTAAAACCACGACGATGGCTCTGGTGCCACAGGTTGTGGATGCTGTTGATGTTCCTGTAGTTGCGGCGGGCGGCATTGCTGACGGACGCGGTATGGCGGCGGCATTTATGCTGGGCGCATCCGGCTGTCAGATTGGAACACGCTTCCTTGTGGCCAATGAATGTACGGTACATCAAAATTACAAGAACAGGATTATAAAGGCTAAAGACATTGATACCACCGTGACGGGGCAGACAACGGGACACCCTGTCAGGGTAATCAGAAATAAGCTTGCAAGGGCTTATGAAGATTTGGAGAAGAGAAACGGCACTGCCGAGGAAATGGACGCATTGGGCCGCGGAGGCCTTAGAAGAGCAGTTTTAGAGGGAGATATGGACACAGGCTCCGTTATGTCGGGCCAGATAGCCGGCATGGTAAAAAAAGAACAGACTGCGAAGGAAATAATGGAAGAAATGTACGCAGAGTATTGCGCTATCATGAAAAATGCACCCGGAATGGTTGCAGGAAAATAAAATTGGCAAGGGGCGGATTCAGGCGTGCCGTTTAGAGGAAATAGGATATACCGCAGGGCGGAGGGATTATTTCTAAGACAGGCACGCTTTCAGTCCGTCCCTTACTGGGATAAGTTGAATTCTATCGGGATATGGGTGATAAAGGTATGAAAACGGTTTTTATGTTCAGCGGACAGGGTGCACAGTACAAGGGCATGGGAAAAGAATTCTATGACAATTTTGCCTGTGCCAGGGAAGTATTTGAGCAGGCGGATGAAGCTCTTGGCTTTTCCATGAGTGATATGTGCTTTTCCAAAGAGGAAGAGCTCAATATAACGGAAAATACGCAGCCAGCAATTCTTACCATGAGTATCGCTGCTTTACGGGTTTTGGAGGAGCACGGGATAAGGGCAGACTATGCGGCGGGCTTAAGTCTCGGCGAGTATTCCGCTTATGTGGCAAGCGGCGCCTTTCGTTTTGATGAGACAGTATCCCTTGTGAAAAAAAGGGGAAGATTTATGACAGAGGCAGTTCCTCTGGGAGTGGGGAGTATGTATGCCATTATGGGCCTTTCCGCCGAGGAAGTGGAAGAGATATGCAAAGAGGCATCCCGGCATGGTTTTGTAGCCCCTGCAAACTATAATGCACCCGGTCAGATTGTTGTAGCGGGTGTTGCAGAAGCCTGTGACAAGGCAGCGGCTATGGCGAAGGAAAAAGGCGCAAAGCTGACAGTAAAGCTGAACGTATCCGGCCCGTTCCATACAGCGCTTTTAGAGGAGGCGTCTCAAAAGTTGGCGCCGGAACTTGAAAAGCTCCATATCAGCGATATGCAGATACCGGTGTTCACCAATGTGACCGGTAATAAAGTTGAAAACAGCGGGGAAATCGTTCCCCTTCTTATAAAACAGGTAATGAGTCCGGTCAGATGGGAAAATATTGTAAAAAACCTTTTTGATTTGGGTGTGGATACCTTTGTAGAGGTAGGTCCCGGAAAGGCTTTGAGCGGTTTTGTGAAAAGGACTGTGAAGGGTGTTACCATATTGAATGTAGAGGATATGAAATCACTGGAGAAAGCCTTGGAAAAGCTGAAAGCTTAAATTAATTTGGGAGGAAAGCTATGTTGAAGGATAAAACTGTGTTGGTTACAGGCGCAGCGAAGGGAATCGGAAGGGCAATTGCCCTTGCTTTTGCCAAAAAGGGCGCCAATATTGTGTTAAATTATAGAAGCAGCGTTGAGGATTCACTGATTGAAGAAATTAAGGGCTGCGGTGTGCAGTGTCTGGCTGTAAAAGCGGATGTCAGCAGCTTTGAGGATGCGCAGAGACTGATTAAGGAGGCAAAGGACGCTTTTGGCACCATTGACGTTGTGGTGAATAATGCCGGAATTACCAAGGATATGCTTTTGCTGCGCATGTCTGAAAATGATTTTGATTCCGTCATTGACACAAATCTCAAGGGTACGTTCAATGTAATCCGTCACGTTTCGGGTATCATGCTGAAGCAAAAATCAGGCGCTATTATCAACATGGCATCTGTTGTGGCGTTAATCGGCAATATCGGCCAGGCAAACTATGTTGCCTCAAAAGCCGGCATTATCGGCCTTACAAAAGCAACGGCAAAGGAGCTTGGAAGCCGCGGCGTTACCTGTAACGCTATTGCCCCGGGCTTTATAGAGACAGATATGACCGCTGCCTTAAAGGATGAGGCGAAAAAGACAATGGTTGAAATGACCGCTGTAAAAAGATTCGGCACAGTGGAGGATGTTGCCTCCGCAGCCGTATTTTTGGCGGAAAACACATATATCACCGGCCAGGTTCTCAATGTGGACGGCGGCATGGTTATGAGCTAAGGAGGGGTATTATGGAAAGAAGATGTGTTATCACAGGAATGGGAGCCGTAACACCCGTTGGAAGTACAGTGGAAAAATTCTGGGAGTCTGTCAAAAACGGCGTCAGCGGCGTGGATTTTATTACCAGATTTGATACAGAGGAATTTAAAGTAAAAATAGCGGCGGAGGTAAAGGATTTTAACCCTGAGCTTTATGTTGCAAAAAAGGAAGTAAAGCGGAACGATTTATTTTCTCTTTACGCTCTGGGCGCAGCTTCCCAGGCTTTTGAAATGAGCGGACTGAATGCGGAGGAAACGGACATGAACCGTGTCGGCGTTCTGGTTGGAAGCGGTATCGGAGGACTGGGCACCATTGAGGAGCAGGTGACAAGGTTAAACGAGAAGGGGCCGGGAAAGGTTTCTCCTTTGTTTATCCCCATGGCTATCAGCAATATGGCAGCCGGAAATATTGCCATTAAATTCGGCGCAAAGGGTATCTGTTCGACGGCTGTGACCGCCTGTGCAACAGGAACCAACACCATTGGCGATGCGTTCAGAAACATTAAACACGGCTATCTTGACGTATGCTTTGCAGGAGGCGCAGAGGCGCCTATTACAAAAGTAAGCGTTGCAGGTTTTACAGGAATTACCGCTTTAAGTACAAATCCTGACCCGAAGGAGGCTTGCAGGCCCTTTGACAAAAACAGGGATGGTTTTATTATCGGGGAAGGAAGCGGCGTTGTCATTTTAGAGGAGCTGGAACACGCTTTAAAAAGAGGTGCGGCAATTTACGGCGAGGTTGTGGGTTACGGTGCAACAGGTGACGCTTATCACATGACGGCGCCTTCTCCAGACGGCGAGGGTGCAGCCCGGGCTATGGCACTTGCCATGGAGGAAGCCGGCGTCAGGCCCCAGGATATAGGCTATATTAACGCCCACGGTACCAGTACCCATCTCAATGATGCGGCGGAAACAGCCTCTGTCAAGCTTGCATTTGGGGAAGATGCCTATAAAATTCCAATCAGCTCCACAAAATCCATGACAGGACATCTATTGGGCGCTGCCGGCGCCATTGAGGCTATCGCCTGTGTAAAAGCTTTGGAGGAGGGCTTTTTGCCGCCTACCATCAATTATAATGAAAAGGATGAGGAATGCGATTTGGACTATGTGCCCAATGTGGGAAGACATGCGGATATCAAATATGCTTTGACCAATTCACTGGGCTTTGGCGGACATAACGCCGTATTATGCTTGAAAAAGTGGGAGGGCAAATAAATGAATTTTGAGGAAGTTAAGGAACTGATTTCTATTGTAAACAATTCGGAGCTGACCTGTTTTGAGCTTAACATGGATAACGCCGCAGTAAAAATGAGCAAAAACAAAAATGACTTTATCTCTCCTGTGTCGGAGAGTACAGTTGTGTCTGCGGCTGATAAAAAGGAAATTATTGTAAATTCCGCCGAGAAGAGTATAATAGAGGAAGCGCCGAAGAAGGAGATTGTTTCAGGAAACGTTGTGAAATCTCCTATCGTCGGTACCTTTTACGCATCCTCCGGCCCCGGGAAGCCCGCCCTTTTTAAGGTCGGTGACAAGGTAAAGGAAGGCGACGTTTTGTGCATTGTCGAAGCTATGAAGATTATGAATGAGATTGTAAGCCCTTATGCCGGGGAAGTGGCCGAGATTTGTGTGAAGGATGAGGAGCTGGTGGAATATGGCCAGCCTTTGTTCCGCATCGTGTAGAAAAGAGGTTCTGTAAATGATGGATATTAATGAAATTATGTCAATTATTCCTCACAGGCCGCCCTTTCTTCTCATAGACAGGGTGGAGGAGATTATTCCCGGAGAAAAAATTGTTGCCATTAAAAACGTTTCCATGAACGAGCCCTACTTTGTGGGGCACTATCCTTCCATGCCTGTTATGCCGGGCGTTCTTATTGTGGAGGCTATGGCCCAGGCGGGTGCTGTGGCAATTCTTTCCATGGAGGACTTCAAGGGAAAGAAACCGCTTTTCGGCGGTATCAATAACGCGAAATTCAGGAGAATGGTAGTTCCGGGAGATACCCTGCGCTTTGAAGTGGAAATTACAAAGCTGAAAAAAAATGCGGGTATCGGCAAAGGAATTGCCTATGTGGGTGATAAAAAGGCATGTGAAGCGGAAATAATATTTATGATTGTATAAGGAATATGCAGTCTGTCACAAGGTGGTGTATTTGTGTTTACGAAAATTTTGATTGCAAACCGCGGCGAAATCGCCGTTAGAATCATACGGGCATGCCGTGAAATGGGAATACAGACAGTAGCTGTTTTTTCAGAGCCCGACAGGGAGGCGCTTCACACACAGTTAGCCGATGAGGCAGTCTGTATCGGCCCTGCAAAAGCTTCAGAGAGCTATCTGAACATGCAGAATATTATCAGTGCTGCTGTTATGACGAAGGCTCAGGCTATTCACCCCGGTTTTGGTTTTTTGGCGGAAAACGCAACCTTTGCCGCTATGTGTGAAGAATGCAATATCAAATTTATAGGCCCAAGCGCCAGAGTGATTGACGCTATGGGCAATAAATCAAATGCCAGAGAATTAATGATAAAGGCGAAGGTTCCCGTTATTCCGGGAAGCGACGGCGTTTTAAAGAGCGTGCCGGAGGCTATGGCCTTGGCGGAAAGGCTTGGCTATCCTGTTATGATTAAGGCATCAGCCGGCGGCGGCGGCAAGGGAATCCGCATTGTCAGAAATCCGGAGGAGCTGGAGAAAGCCTATGAGGCTGCCAAAAGCGAGACCATAGCCGCTTTCGGGGATGATAAGCTGTATATGGAAAAGGTAATTGAGCACGCAAGGCATATCGAAGTGCAGATATTAGGTGACCAGTTTGGCAATATCATTCATCTGGGTGAGCGTGACTGCTCTCTTCAGCGGAAAAACCAGAAGGTATTGGAGGAGGCTCCTTCCATTGCCCTCAGCGGTGAAACCAGACAAAGAATGGGGGAGGCGGCTATCCGCGCGGCAAAAACCGTTGGCTATGAAAGTGCAGGAACCATTGAGTTTTTGTATGACAGAAGCGGTAATTTCTATTTTATGGAGATGAATACCAGAATACAGGTAGAGCATCCCGTCACGGAAATGATTACCGGCATCGACATTGTAAAGGAGCAGCTTAAAATTGCTTACGGGAAAGCGCTTGATATACGGCAGGAGGATGTGAAAATATCAGGCCACGCCATAGAATGCCGTATCAATGCGGAATGTCCCGAAAGAAATTTTGCGCCTTCCCCCGGCAAAATTGATTTTCTGCTGATTCCGGGCGGAGGACTCGGTGTGAGGGTGGACAGCGCCGTCTATGCCAGCTATACCATACTGCCCTACTATGATTCTATGATCGCAAAGGTTATCTGCTGCGGTGAAAACCGTCAGGAGGCAATTGAAAAAATGAGACGTTGTCTTCATGAATTTGTTATCGAGGGTGTGGAGACTAATATTGATTTTCAGGAAGGGATTTTGAGGAATCCCCAATATCTGGCGGGGGATTTTGACACTTCTTTTATCGAAAATGAAATTATTATGAAATCTTAAGGCGGAGGGAAATAAATGAATTTATTTAAGAAAAAAAAATACATTACCATTGTCCCTTCCGAGAGCGTTGAGGCAGAGGATTCAAAGGCCCCCAGCATACCTGACGGCATGTGGATCAAATGCAGCTACTGCAAAAAAATTATATATAAAAAGGAAATTGATGAGTATAAAATTTGTCCTAAATGCGGTGGACATCTGAGAATGTCCGCCTGGGAGAGAATCGCCCTTGTATGTGATAACGGTTCCTTTGAGGAAATAGATAGGTCTCTGGCGCCTAAGAACCCTATGGAGTATCCTTCCTATGAAAAGGTGATTCAAAAGGCCCAGGAAAAAAGCGGTTTAAAGGAGGGCGTTGTCAGCGGCCTTTGCAAAATCGGCGGTTACCCTGCGGTAATGGCTGTCATGGACAGCAATTTCATGATGGGCTCAATGGGCTCTGTTGTAGGGGAAAAGGTGACAAGAGCCATAGAGAAAGCGACAGAGCTTAAACTTCCTCTTATTATTTTTACCACCTCGGGCGGAGCAAGAATGCAGGAGGGGATTATTTCCCTGATGCAAATGGCCAAAACCAGTGCTGCTCTTGCCAGGCACAACGAAAAGGGACTATTGTATATTTCTGTTTTGACCGATCCCACAACGGGCGGAGTTTCTGCAAGCTTTGCCATGCTGGGGGATATCATTCTGGCGGAGCCCAAGGCGTTAATCGGCTTTGCGGGGAAAAGGGTAATTGAGGGTACCATCAACGAAAAACTGCCGGAGGGCTTTCAGACGGCGGAATTCCAGAAGGAACATGGATTTGTAGATAAAATAGTGAAGAGAACGGATTTAAAAGCAGTTCTGAGCACAATTTTAAAAATACACGCTTCAGGGAGGGAAACAGTCAATGAGTAGAGCGGGAAAAATTGTAAAGAAGGCTCGTCTTGTGACAAGGCCCACGTCCCTTGAGTTTATCAAAGAGATATTCGATGATTTTATGGAATTTCACGGAGACAGGTATTTCGGTGACGACAGATCCATTGTAGGAGGAATTGCCACATTAAGTGGTATGCCTGTGACGGTTATCGGTGTACAGAAAGGCCATTCCATAGAGGAAAATATTAAGCGGAATTTCGGCTCTCCAAACCCGGAGGGCTACAGAAAAGCCTTAAGGCTTATGAAGCAGGCAGAAAAATTCAACCGCCCTGTGATTACCCTTGTCAATACTTCCGGCGCCTACTGCGGTGTAGGAGCGGAGGAGAGGGGGCAGGGAGAAGCCATTGCCAGAAATCTCATTGAGATGGCGGCGCTTAGAACACCTGTAATCAGTATCTTTATAGGCGAAGGCGGAAGCGGCGGCGCATTGGCTCTTGCTCTTGCTGACAGGGTGTGGATGCTTCAAAATGGCATGTACGCGGTACTGTCTCCTGAGGGTTTTGCCAGCATTTTATGGCGGGATCCTGCCAGGGCTGATGAGGCGGCAGAGCTGATGAAGCTGACGGCGGACGATTTGCTAAAAAACCATGTCATTGAAAAAATAATACCGGAAACGGCCAATATTCAAAATGACTTGAATTATACCACTGAGTATATGAAAAAAGCCCTTCACAGGGAGTTGAAAATGCTGAAAAAAAAGCCAATGGATATGTTGCTGGAAGAGAGGTATCACCGCTTCAGACGGTTTGGTGAGTTTACGGAGTAAAAAAGCGCGGAACAGGGTTCCGCACTTTTTTTATGGAAAAAGTGCCGGAAGAACCGGCACTTTGGAAGGTGAATTTTTCATAAGGGATTATTTACAGGTGAAGCTTTCATTTTGTATTATCAGTAAAATCGAAGCGCTTTAGTTTGAACAGCCGCAGGACTCTTCTGCCGCACGTGGTGTAGGCAGCGGCGTAAAGTCTACGATTGTATTTGTAGCGATGACTTTTACAGTAGAGCAGGAGCCGCCGCAGCCGTTGTTGCAGCCACACCCGCTGTTGCATCCGCAGCCGCCGCAGTTACATCTGTTACATCCGCATCCGCATCCACAGTTACATCTGTTGCATCCGCAGCCCCAGTTGTTATTGCATCCACATCCGCCGCAGTTGCCGGACTGGTCTGTAACACGAAGCCTTACTGTATTGCTGTCAACGGAAAGAAGCGTGCCGGTATAGCTTTTTGCCTGTGTTCCGCAGCCGCCTGTGTAAATGGTTACTCTCTGGTTGATAAACTGTCTGAGCCTGTTGACGATACAGTTGTTGCAATTATTGTTGCATCCGCAGCCACATCCGCAATTGCATCTGTTGCATCCGCAGCCTGTATTTGCGCCTGCTGTGCCGCAGCCGCAGTTTGAGGTTGTTTCAGCCTGCACCGCCTGATTACAGCAAGGACTGATAAAAGCGTTACTAGCACAAGTATCTGCTACCACATTATTATTTCCACAACAACACATATTAATTTCCTCCTCAAGAAATGATTTTTTTTTATTTTTATTTTCTGCCGGCAGAAGCTTTTCTTTTTTCTATCAGGGTTGTTCACACCTGATAATACATACTATGACAAGCCGCTTAAAAGGGTTACACTTGTATTATAAATTTCCGAATTATTAAAAACTGTTTCAGGCGGAATCCGAAAGTGAGATATTTCTTTCCAATCTGTTTTTAAAGATGGTAAAGCAGCAGAATATTCTTTATAATGAAAAACAGCCGCAGGGTGGCTGTTTTTACGGATGGAAAGTTAAGTCCATCCGTTTCCGAAAAATAAATATTATTGCGAAGCAATAAGAAGCCGCAGGGTGGCTGTTT
This sequence comes from Bacillota bacterium, assembly GCA_019422105.1. Classification (GTDB taxonomy): domain Bacteria; phylum Bacillota; class Clostridia; order Lachnospirales; family Anaerotignaceae; genus JAHZDZ01. Next base: position 104,962 of record JAHZDZ010000004.1, read on the forward strand.
TTACGGATG